>NZ_SJJR01000012.1 GCF_004331455.1 Micromonospora zingiberis | reverse complement strand
CGCGGGCGGGTGACGCGGGCGGGTGACGCGGGCGGGTGACGCGGGCGGGTGACGCGGGCGGGTGACGCGGGCGGGTGACGCGGGCGGGTGACGCGGGCGGGTGACGCGGGCGGGTGACGCGGGCGGGTGGCGCGGGCGGGTGGCGCGGGCGGGTGGCGCGGGCGGGTGGCGCGGGCGGGTGGCGCGGGCGGGTGGCGCGGGCGGGTGGCGCGGGCGGGTGGCGCGGGCGGGTGGCGCGGGCGGGTGGCGCGGGCGGCGTTGGGGTAGGGGGGTCAGCCGTGCAGGAAGCGCAGGGCGTTGGCGGAGAGCAGGGCGGTGCGTTGGGTGTCGGTGAGGAAGTCGGCGTCGTGGACGACCTGGCCGACCGGGCGCTCGCCCAGCGGGTACGGGTAGTCGCTGCCGAGCAGCACCTGGTCCGCGCCCATGGTGTCGACCAGCAGGCGCAGCGCGGGCGGCGAGAAGACCACCGAGTCGACGTAGAAGCGGTCGACGTAGGAGCTGGGCGGTGCGGTGGAGGCGCCGCGTACCAGGTCGCCGCGGCGGTGCCAGGCGTTGTCGGCGCGCCCCAGCCAGAACGGAAAGCTGCCGCCGCCGTGGGCGAAGCAGATCCGCAGCGTCGGGGGCACCCGGTCGAAGACGCCACCGAGGATCATCGACAGCACCGACAGGTGGGTCTCGGCGGGCATTCCGGTGAGCCAGCGGGCCATCCACCGGTCCAGCCGGGGGCCGCCGGGCATGTCCCACGGGTGGACGAAGACCGGGGCGCCGACCTGCGCGCAGTGGGTCAGGAACGTCACGATGCCCGCGTCGTCCAGATCCCGGTCGCCGACGTGGTTGCCGATTTCGACGCCGACGTGACCGGCCGCCAGGCAGCGGTCCAGTTCGGCGCAGGCCGCCTCCGGGTCCTGCAACGGCACCTGGCAGAACGGCAGCAGCCGGTCACCGCCGGCCGCGGTGACCTCCAGGGTCAGGTCGTTGAAGATGCGGGCCACCTTCACCGCCTGGTCGGCTGGGCGGTCGTAGCCGAAGAAGACCGGGGTGGGCGAGACCAACTGCACGTCGACACCGTCGGCGGCCATGTCGGCCAGCCGGGTCGGCGCGTCCCAGCACTGCGCGCCGACCGGCCGGAACTCGGTCTCGCCAACCATGATCATGGCGGCGCGCTCCGAGTCGACCCGCAGCCAGGGCCAGCCGGACCCGCCGCACGCGACGGCCAGGTCCGGCCACCCCTTCGGTACGACGTGCGTGTGCACGTCCACCACGGGACTCGGCAACGGCTGGGCCATCAGCCCTTGCCCGGGTGCAGCGTGCCGCAGTTGTCGCAGGTGCGGGCCGCCTCGTCGGCGTAGAACGCGCCGAAGACCGGGGGCAGGTCGGCGGCGATGTCGCGCACCTGCAACTCGACCTCGTGCACCCGGTGCCCGCACTCGGGGCAGTACCACTGGAACTTCTCCAGCGTCCCCTCCGGACGGACCCGCTCGACCACCACGCCGATCGAGCCGGGCTCCGGCCGCTGCGGCGAGTGCGGGACGTTGCGCGGCAGCATCCACATCTGTCCCTCGCGTACGTGCACCGTACGCGGACCCTCCGGGGTCATCAGGTTGATGTGCATGTTGCCCTTGACCTGGTAGAAGAACTCCTCGTACGGGTCGACGTGGAAGTCGGTGCGCTGGTTGGGCCCGCCGACCACCATCACGATGAAGTCGTCGGAGCCGGGGAACATCTCCTTGTTGCCCACCGGGGGCTTGAGCAGGTGCTGGTTCTCGGCGATCCAGCCCGGGAAGCTGAACGGCTCGGCGATCTCACTCACGACTGACCTCCTCTGGACAGCAGGGCCACGGCCTGCATCTCGATCAGCAGGTGCGGGTGCGGCAACTGGTGCACGGCCACGGTCGTCCGGGTCGGCCCGGTGGCGTCGAAGAACTCCGCCCACACCTCGTTGTATCCACCAAAATCGTTCATGTTGACCAGGTACGACGTCACCTGCACCAGGTCGGACAGCTCGGCGCCGACCGAGCGCAGCAGATCGCCGATGTTCTCGATCACCGCGCGGGTCTGCACCCGGATGTCCAGGTCCGTCGTACCGAACTCGTCCACCGACACACCGGCGAAGCTGTTGTCCGGCCGCCGCGACGACGTACCGGACACGAAGACGAAGCCGCCCGCGACCTTGACGTGCGGGAACGCCCCCCGAGGAACGGCCTTCCCCGCCACCACCCGCGCCCCCTCAACGCCCATGCCACAACACCCCCGGCAGCCAGACCCGGACCCCGACCACATCAGACCCCCACCCACCCGGCAGCGAAGCGCCGATGCCGACCACGTCAAGGGTTCCGGGCAGCCCACCCGGCGCAGGGATCAAGCCTGACCGCCCGGAGCCGGGTGGGCTGCCCGGAACCCCCACCGCCGCGCCCTCCACCACCGCGCCCCCCACCACCGCGACCCGCGCCATCACGACGACGCCCGAAGCGAAGCGCTGCCCAGCTTCTCCACGACCGCCCGCACCTGAGCACCCGCACGCAGCGGCACCGCGGCCGTGGCGGCGCCGGCCAGGAACACCCAGCCCTCGCGCAACCGCACCCCGTGCCGCCCGGCCAGCCGGATGCCCTCGTCCAGCGCCCGGCGCGGATCGCCGAGGATGGCCGCCGTCGAGCCGACCTGCGCCACCCGGCCGTCGACCTCCAGCAGCACGCCGAGGTTCTCCAGCCCGTCCGGCACCGGCGACCACGGCCCGACCACGAACGCGCCGGCCGAGGTGTTGTCGGCGATCACGTCGGGCAGCGAGAAGCGGAAGTTCGCGTACCGGGAGTCGATCAGCTCGATCGCCGGGGCGACCGCGCGTACCGCGTCGGTGAAGTCGCCGACCGGCTCGCCGGGCTCGGGCAGCCGGTCCAGCAGGAACGCCACCTCGGGCTCGACCCGGGGGTGGATGAAGCGCGACACGTCGACCGTGCCGCCGTCGGGCACCCGCATCAGGTCGGTGAGCCGACCCCAGATCACCTCGTCCACGCCGACCTGCGCCATCTTCGCCTTGCTGGTCAGCCCCATCTTCAGGCCGACCAGCCGCTCGCCGCGGCCCAGTCGACGCTGCACGAGCGCGGCCTGCACCGCGTACGCGGCGTCGACGTCGAGGCCGGTCTCGGCGGCGAGCTGCGGGATCGCGGTGACATCGTCGGCGGCCCGGCCCAACTGCTCGGCGAGGCCCGCGAGATCTGGGCCGGTCATGACTTCTCCTCGGTTCGTGGGGTGGCGGTCGGCTCACCGGCACCGGCCAGGTCCAGCGCCACGTCGACGATCATGTCCTCCTGGCCGCCGACCATCCGCCGCCGACCCAACTCGACCAGGATCGAGCGGACGTCCACGCCGTACCGGGCCGAGGCACGCTCGGCGTGCCGCAGGAAGCTCGAATAGACCCCGGCGTAGCCCAGGGAGAGGGTTTCCCGGTCGACCTGGACCGGCCGGTCCTGGAGCGGGCGGACGATGTCGTCGGCGGCGTCCATCAGCGCGAACACGTCGCAGCCGTGCTTCCAGCCGTGCAGTTCGGCGACCGCGACGAAGACCTCCAGCGGCGCGTTACCGGCCCCGGCGCCCATCCCGGCCAGTGAGGCGTCCACCCGGACGGTACGCCCGGACGGCGAACCGACCGGCCCGGCACCGGCGATGCGGCCGTGTTCTACGGCGACCACGCTGTTGGCCACGCCGAGGGACAGGTTGTGGTGGGCGTGGATGCCGATCTGCGTGCCCGGTTCCAACACCTGCCGGTACGCGTCGACCCGCTGCGCCACGTCGGACATCAGCAGCCGGCCACCGGAGTCGGTGACGTAGACGCAGTGTGCTCCGTACGACTCCATCAGCTTGGCCTGCGCGGCCAGCCCGGCCGGGTCGTTCATGTGCGACATCATCAGGAAGCCGGCCACGTCCATGCCGTTCTCCCGGGCCCAGGAGATGTGCTGGGCGGAGATGTCCGCCTCGGTGCAGTGGGTGGCGATCCGGACGCTGGTCACGCCGAGCGCCTTGGCCGCCTTCAGGTCGGCGATGGTGCCGATGCCGGGCAGCAGCAGGGTGGTCAGCTTCGCGTCCGTCAGCACCTCGGCCGCCGCCGCGATCCATTCGGCGTCGCTGGCCGCGCCGTGGCCGTAGTTGACGCTGGATCCGGCCAGGCCGTCGCCGTGCGCCACCTCGATGGCGGCCACCCCGGCGGCGTCCAGCGCGGCGGCGATGGTGCGGACCTGGTCGACGGTGTAGCGGTGGGCGATGGCGTGCATGCCGTCGCGCAGCGTCACGTCCTGGATGTACAGCTCCGTCATCGCTGCCTCCCCACCGAAACCAGCCGCTCCGCGGTACGCAGCGCGGCCGAGGTCATGATGTCCAGGTTCCCGGCGTACGCGGGCAGGTAGTGCCCGGCGCCGGCGACCTCCAGGAAGACCGAGACCTGGAGGCCGGTCAGCTGCCGGCCCAGGCTCGGCAGGTACGTGTCCACCCGGTCGAACTGCACGTCCTGCTTGAGCCGGTAACCCGGGACGTACGCCTGCACGGCGGCCACCATCTCGGCGACCGAGGCGGCGATGGCGGCCCGGTCGGCGTCCGGGTCGGGGCAGAGGCAGTAGACGGTGTCGCGCATCAGCAGCGGCGGCTCGGCCGGGTTGAGCACGATGATGGCCTTGCCCCGGTCGGCGCCGCCGACCACCTCGATCGCCCGGGCCGTGGTCTCGGTGAACTCGTCGATGTTGGCGCGGGTGCCCGGACCGGCCGAGCGGGAGGCGATCGAGGCGACGATCTCGCCGTACGCCACCGGGGTGATCCGGCGGACCGCGGCGACGATCGGCACGGTCGCCTGGCCGCCGCAGGTGACCATGTTGACGTTCGGCTCGGCCAGGTGCTCGTCCAGGTTGACCGGTGGCACCACGTACGGGCCGACGGCGGCCGGGGTCAGGTCGACCACCCGGCGACCGTGGGCGCGCAGCACGGCGTCGTGGTGCCGGTGCGCACCGGCCGAGGTGGCGTCGAAGACCAGCTCGACGTCGGCGAACTCGGGCATCGCCACCAGCCCGTCGACTCCCTTCGCGGTGGTCGCCACGCCGAGCCGGTGGGCCCGGGCCAGGCCGTCGGAGGCCGGGTCGATGCCCGCCATCGCCACCATCCGCAGCCGCTCACTGAGCCGCAGCACCTTGATCATCAGGTCGGTGCCGATGTTGCCCGACCCGATCACCGCCACACCGACGCTCATGAAGCCTCCCGGGAGAAACAGGTCCGCACCGAGCCGAGGCCGGAGATCCGGGCCTCGTACGCCGCGCCGGGCGTCACCGGCACCATCGGGCCCAGTGCGCCGGAGAGCACCACGTCACCGGCGCGCAGCGGGTCACCGGCGCGGGCCATAGTGCCGGCCAGCCAGGCCAGCGCGTGCAACGGGTTGCCCAGGCAGGCCGCCCCGGCACCGACCGACACCGGCTCGCCGGCGTGCTCCAGGACCATCCCGCACAGCCGCAGGTCCACGTCGGCGATCCGGCGCGGCGTGGTACCGAGCACGAACAGCCCGCTGGAGGCGTTGTCCGCCACGGTGTCCACGATGGAGATGTCCCAGCCGGCGACCCGCGAGTCGACGATCTCGATGGCCGGCAGCAGGTGATCGACGGCGCGCAGCAGGTCGACCGTGGTGACCCGATCGTCGGGCAGGTCGGCGCTGAGCACGAACGCCACCTCCGCCTCGACGCGCGGCTGCAACAGCCGGTCGATCGCCACCTCGGCGCCGTCGGGCGCCGCCATCGTGTCGGTGAGTACGCCGAAGTCCGGCTCGTACACGCCGAGGTTCTCCTGCACCGCCCGGGAGGTCAGCCCGATCTTCGCGCCCACCCGGCGCTGTCCGGCGGCCAGCCACTCGCGTACCTGGAGCTGCTGCACCCGGTACGCGGACTCGACGTCCCCCTCCGGTAGCAGCCGCCCGCGCAACGGTGGACAGGGTTTGCCGTGCTCCCGGGCCGCAGCCAGTTCCTGGGCCGCCGACGCGATGTCAGTCATGTCAGGTCCACGCAGACGTTTGTGAGTTCGGAGTAGAAGTCGAGCGAGTGCACGCCGCCCTCGCGGCCGATGCCGGAGGCCTTCACCCCGCCGAACGGGGTACGCAGGTCGCGCAGGAACCAGGTGTTGACCCAGACGATGCCGGCGTCCAGCCGCAGTCCGGCCCGGTGCGCCCGGCCCACGTCCCGGGTCCAGACCGTCGCCGCCAGGCCGTACTCGGTGCCGTTGGCCAGCGCGTACGCCTCGTCTTCGGTGTCGAACGGCGCGACGTGCACCACCGGGCCGAAGATCTCCTCGGTGTTCGTCCGGGCCTCCGGTCCGAGCCCGGTCAGCACGGTCGGCTGCACGTACGCGCCGCCGTCGCGGGCGTCACCGAAGCGGGGCGTCCCACCACCGGCGAGCACCTGCGCGCCCTCGGTCCGGGCCAGTTCGTAGTGACCGAGCACCTTGTCCCGGTGGGCGTGCGAGATCAGCGGCATGTTCACCGTCGCCTCGTCGGCCGGCCAGCCGTACGCCAACTCGTCGGCCCGCTTGGCCAGCCGGGCGGTGAACTCCTCGAACACCGGCCGCTGCACGTAGATCCGCTCGGTGCAGAGGCACACCTGGCCGCCGTTGGTGAAGCTGGACCGCACCGAGCCGGCGACCGCCGCGTCCAGGTCGGCGTCGGCGAAGACCAGACCGGCGTTCTTGCCGCCCAGTTCGAAGCTGACCGCCTTCACCCCGTCGGCGGCGGCCCGCATGATGGCCCCGCCGGTGGCGGACTCACCGGTGAAGGTGATCGCGTCGACACCCGGATGCCGGGTGAGGAACTCCCCGGCCGAGTCCGGGCCGAAGCCGTGCACCAGGTTGAACACGCCGTCGGGTACGCCGGCCGCGGCCATCACCTCGGCGAGCAGCGTGGCCGAGGCGGGGGTCTCCTCGCTGGGCTTGACCACCACCGCGTTGCCGCAGGCCAGGGCGGGGGCGACCTTCCAGGTGAGCAGCAGCAGCGGCAGGTTCCACGGCACGATGACGGCTACCACGCCGACCGGTTTGCGGACCGCGTAGTTGAGCGCCCGGCCGCCGGTCGGGGTGACCGTGGTGAACGACTCGGTCGGCGCGGTCGCCACGATCTCGGCGAAGGCCCGGAAGTTGGCGGCGCCACGCGGGATGTCCAGGGTGCGGGCCTGCGAGATGGCCTTGCCGGTGTCGGCGACCTCGGCGGCCACCAGGTCGTCGAAACGGCGTTCCAGCTCGTCGGCGACCCGCCGCAGCACCTCGGCGCGCTCCCGCTCCCCCATCCGGCCCCACGGCCCGCGCAGTGCCGCGCGGGCGGCGGCCACCGCGTCGTCCACCGTGGACCAGCTCGCCTCGACCACCTCGAAGACCGGTTCGCCGGTCACCGGGCTGCGCTTGGTGAACCGGCTGCCGGCGTCGTGGAACTCGCCGCCCACGAAGTTGCGCAGCAGCCCGGGGCCGTCCGGCGCGTGGCCGGTCATCAGCCGGGGATCCCAGAGCGTCATCCTCGCCTCCCACGTCCGAACGCCAGCACCGCACCGGCCAGCACCGCCGCCGCGCCGGCCGCCACCGCCCCGAGTACCTGGTACTGCCGGCGGACCCGGCGCCGCACCTGCGCGTACGGGACGGTGGAGAAGGAGACCAACTCGTACTGGGAGACGTAGTGGCCGGGCAGGGCCCGCTCCAGCGCGTGCTCGATCTTCTTGCGGGTCCGGAACACCGGCGAGGCGACCTTGTCGCGCATCTCCACGAAGTTGGCCAACGCCATCTGGGCGATCGCCTCGGCATTGTCCTGCCGGCGTCGTTGGAACAGCGGCAGCGCCATCGCCCAGTCGTCGGCGCACTCGTCCAGGCAGCGGTCCAGCTCGACCACGTCCTCGAAGGCGCAGTTCGCGCCCTGACCGTAGAAGGGCACGATGGCGTGCGCGGCGTCGCCGAGCAGGCCCACCCGCCCGTCGACCTGCCACGGGTCACACCGCACCGTGCCGAGTACGCCGACCGGGTTGTGCTGGTAGTCGTCGACCAGGTTCGGGGCCAGCGGCGGCAGGTCCGGGTAGTGCTGGGCGAAGTGCTGCTCGATCGCCGCCGCACTGCCCAGCGACGCGAAGCTGGCAGTGCCGTGGGTGGGCCAGAACAACGTGCAGGTGAAGGAGCGGTCGGGGTTGGGCAGGGCGATCATCATCGAGGTGCCGCGCGGCCAGATGTGCAGTGCGCCCGGGTCGAGGGCGAATTCCCCACCCAGCGGCGGGATGGTGAGTTCCTTGTAGCCGTAGTCGAGGAAGTCGACGCTCTCGGTGAGCAGGCCGTGGGCGAGCAGTTGTCCGCGTACCGCCGAGCCGGCGCCGTCGGTGCCGAGCACGACCTTGGCGTTCGCGGTGACCGTGCCCTGCGGGGTCTCGAAGGTCATCGCCCCGGTGTCCGGGTCGAGCCCGACCAGCCGGTGGTCGAAGGCGATCCGCACCTGCGGCAGCTTGGCGGCGGCCTCCAGCAGGGCGTTGTTCAGCGCGCCCCGGCTGATCGAGTTGATCGCCCGGTCACCGTCCACGCTGTACGGCTGGAAGCCCGGCTCGCCCACCACCGGGTGCACCATCCGGCCGCGCATCGGCAGCGCGTCGGCCATCACCTGCTCGTCGAGCCCGATGCGGCGCAGCGCGTCCAGGCCCCGCTCGGAGAGCGCCAGGTTGATCGAGCGGCCCCGCTCGGCGGTTCCGGTACGCGGATCGGGTCGCCGCTCGTAGAGCGCCACCGGATGACCCCGCCGGGCCAGGAAGCAGGCCAGCAGACAGCCGGCCAGGCCGGCGCCCACCACCGCGATCTCGTCGTGCCGGGTCTCCATCAGCGCTGCCTGCCTTCCGGTCGGGGCTGTGCGGCCCGCCTCGCGCTCATCGGAACAAGCCTTTCGTTCGCGACTGCGGGGCTCCGCTGCGCTGCACTCCTCGCGCTCACGCCTGCCGCTCCACGGTGGCGGCCAGCGCGTCGGCGACTCGCCAGCAGTCGTGGTACGTCGAGTAGAGCGGCACCGGGGCGAACCGGACGACGTCCGGCTCCCGGGCGTCGGCGATCACCCCGTGCTCGTACCGCAGCCGCTTGGTCAGCTCGTTGGCGCTGCCCGCGCCGATGCGTACCGACAGCTGGCAGCCCCGCCGGTGCGGATCGCGCGGGGTGACCACGGTCAACGGCCGGTCGGCGGTCACCACGTCGAGCAGCCGTTCCAGGTAGCCGGTGAGCCGCAGACTGCGCTCGCGCAGCGCCGGCATCCCGACCGAGTCGAACAGTTCCAGCGAGGTACGGACCGGGCCCATCGCGTAGATCGGTGGGTTGGAGATCTGCCACGCCTCGACGGTGGCCGGCGGCCGGCTCATCGGGGTCATCTCGAACCGGGTGGCCGCCGCCGTGCTCCACCAGCCCTCGAACCGGGGCAGCGTGGGGTCGCCGTGATGCCGTTCGTGCACGAAGACCCCGGCCAGCGCGCCGGGCCCGGAGTTGAGGTACTTGTACGAGCACCAGGCCGCGAAGTCGACGTCCCAGTCGTGCAGCGACAGCGGCACGTTGCCCGCCGCGTGCGCCAGGTCCCAGCCGACGACGGCCCCGGCGGCCCGGCCGGCGGCGGTGATCGTCGGGATGTCCATCAGCTCGCCGGTGAGGTAGTTGACCCCGCCGAGCAGGACCAGCGCGACGGTGTGTCCCTCCGCCGCCAGGAACGCGGTGACGTCCTCGGTGCGCAGGTTCTCCTCGCCGGCCCGTGGGGTCAGCCGGACCACGGTGGTGTCGGGGTCCAGCCCGTGGAACCGGGCCTGGCTGCGCACCGCGTAGCTGTCCGACGGGAAGGCGCTGTCCTCGATGACGATCCGGGTCCGCGCGCCGGTCGGCCGGTAGAAGCTGACCATCAGCAGGTGCAGGTTGACCGTCAGCGAGTTCATCACCACGGTCTCGGTGGGCCGGGCGCCGACCAGTCGGGCGGCCGGCGCCGTCAACAGCTCGTGGTACGGCAACCAGGGGCGTTCCGCCTCCAGGTGCCCCTCGACGCCGAGTCGGCTCCAGGCGTCCAGGTCGGCCAGCAACTCGGTGCGGGTGGCCTTCGGTTGCAGGCCGAGCGAGTTGCCCGCCAGGTAAGCGGTTTCGGGATAGCGCCCGCCGTCGGCCGGCGGCACGTGGAACAGGTGCCGGTGACCGGCGTCGGCGGCGTCCAGGCGGTGGGCCTCATGCTCCGTGGCGTTCATTGTCACCTCACATCGCTGTCCGGGCCGACCACAGCTCGGGGAAGACCACCCGGGCCATGCTGCGCTGTAGCCAGGCCAGGCCGGCCGAACCACCACTGCCGACCTTGGCACCCATGGTGCGCTGCACCGCCTTGATGTGGTGGTGCCGCCAGTCGCCGAACTGCTCGGCCACCTCGGTCAACGCCTCGCCGAGCAGCCGCAGGTGGTTGTCCGGCCCGGGGTCGCCGTAGATCCGTACCCAGGCCGCCTCGACCGCCGGGTGCGGCTCGTGTTCGCTGGTCACGTCCCGGTCGAGCAGTTCGGCGGGGAGGTCGTGCCCGTGCCGGGCGAGCAGGGCGAGCACTTCGTCCCAGACGCTCGGGGTGGCCAGGGCCGCGGTCAGTTCGGCGTGCACCTCGGTCTGCCGGCGGAACGGCCGGATCAGCGCCGGGTCCCGCAGCCCGAGCCGGAACTCCAGGTGGCGGTACATTGCCGACTGGAAGCCGGAGCCCTCGCCGAGCAGGTTGCGGAAGCGGTTGAAGTCGGCCGGGGTCATCCAGCGCAGTCCCCGCCAGGCGGCGTTGAGGCCCTCCAGGTGCAGCGCGGCCCGGCGCAGCGGGGCCAGCGCATCCCAGATCCGGTCGTCGCGCAGCAGCCGGGACGTCTCGCGCAGCTCGTGGCAGGTCAGCCCGAAGTACAGCTCCATGATCTGGCTGACCATCAGGAAGGACATCTCGCCCGGATCGCTGCTCAGCGGCGTTTGCAGCCGGTGCAGCGTGCTGGCCTGCACATAGGCGTCGTACGGCACCCGCTCGGCGAACTCCAGCGTCGGCTCGCCGCCGTTACGGGCGGCTCGGGCCGCGCGCTGCCGGCCGGTGATCGGACGTACCGCCGTCCGGTTTCCCGGGCGCAGCTCGGTCTGCTCCATCCGTCCACTCCTTCCTGGCTGGCGATTGACTCATGATCTCTCGGCGTCAGCCCCGGATGGAATGCCTCTTCAACGGGGCTCGGCGGGGTTGACCTGCCGAACGTAAGGCGCTGGCCGCGTTCGCCCTGTCAGACGTAAGGTCGGCGGGTGGACGAGATGGATTGGGCCCTGCTCCGCGAGTTGCAGGCCGACGCACGGTTGTCGTTCAGCGAGCTCTCCCGCCGGGTGCACCTCTCCCCACCTGCGGTGGCCGAGCGGGTACGCCGGCTGGAGGAGACCGGGGTGATCACCGGCTACCACGCTCACGTCGACCTGACCCGGGCGGGCCGCACGGTGGTCGCGCTGATCCGGATGTCCTGCTATGGCCCCCGGTGCATCCTGCACGACCCGGAGATCGCCAACTGGCCGGAGATCCTGGAGATCCACCGGATCACCGGTGACGCGTGCAGTGTGCTGAAGGTCGCGGCCGGCTCGATCGGGGAGTTCGAGGGGGTGATCGACCGACTCGCCCCGTACGGCCAGCCGTCGAGCACGATGGTGCTCTCCACCCCGCTCGCCTGGCACCCGCTGACGCGGGTGAAGGAAGGGCCCCCTGTTAACGCCTCCGGTAGAGGAAGGGCCCCTTCTTAACACCCGCTCCTCGCACAGCGACCACGGCACGCACGGCGCGCGAGCACGGCGAGCACGGCGCGCGAGCACGGCGAGCACGGCGCGCGAGCACGGCGAGCGGCGCCAGGAGGCCGCGCCGGGTTAGCGGCGGGAGCAGGGGGAAAGCACCGCGGGTCGCCCCAGCAGGACCGGTGCACCGGTGCCGGGAGGGAGGATCATGCGGGGTCTGCGACCGTACGGAGGCGTACTCCACGCGCCTTCGACCATCGTCCGACTGCTCGGCGTATTCGCACTGATCGGGGCGTTCGTCCTGGTCGGCGCGGCACCCGCCCGAGCCGGCGAGAACACCTTCATCGAAGTGACGCCGAACAGCGTGCAGGCCGGATCCCGGGTGCACCTGCGGGCCAGTTGTGACAACGCCAACAACCGACAGGCCGAGGTCGACTCGGACGCGTTCAACCGGGTCTTCCTCCGGCCGGACAACGGCTTCCTCACCGGCGACGTCACGGTCCCCGGGGACAAGGCGGCCGGGGACTATCCGGTGCACCTGCGCTGCAACAACGGCCAGACGGCCAGCACCACGCTGACCGTACTGAACATGCAGCAGCCCACCAAGGGTCCGGCGACCGGTGGCGGTGGCACCGCCGGGCGGAGCACGGGCTCGACGCTGCTGCTCGGTGGCGCGTCGGTGGTGGCCGCAGCGGTGGTCTTCGGGCTGATCACCAGCCGACGCCGGACCAACTCCTGACCCAGCGGATGCCATGATCGGCCACCGCGTACCGGTGCCCGAGCCGCGTCCGGCCCCGCCTCGGACTGCCACCCGCCGGACCTCGCGTGTCTGGCGGAGGGTGACCGCCGCGGCGGGCCGGCTGGGCCGGATCACCGTACAGATGGGTTCGGCCAGCGTCGCCACGCCCGACCCGTCGGTCGCGCCGCTGCCGCCACGCCCGCGCCACGCCTGGTCGGCAGCGGCCCGACACGGCATCCGCGCCGGCCCTGGGCTGCCCGTGCTGGTGATCGGCACGCTGATGCTGCTGATCATCACGATGCTCGGGGTCGAGCGGATGACCGGGATCGGTCTGCTGCCGGACCGCTTCATCGCCGGGTTGGCGCCGCCACCGAAGAAGTTTCCGGTGCTGCCGGCGAGCCAACCGGTCGGCATCGAGATCAACAAGATCCGACTGGCCGCACCCGTGCACAACGTGGGCGTCGCCCCGGACGGCAGCATCGCCGCGCCCACCGCGGAACGCGCCCAGGAGGCCGGCTGGTACGACCAGGGCCCGACCCCGGGGCAGTACGGTCCCGCCGTCATCGTCGGCCACGTCGACACCAGCACCGGCCCGGCGGTCTTCCAGAACCTGCGGCAGCTGCGCGCCGGCGACCGGGTCGAGGTGGCCCGCTCGGACGGCTCGGTGGCGGTCTTCGAGGTCGACCGCGCTGGCCGGTACGACAAGGAGGCGCTGCCCGCCGACGAGGTCTTCGGCGACTTCACCCGCCCCCAGCTACGGCTGATCACCTGCGGTGGGCGTTGGGTGGGGGGTGAGACCGGCTACGCGGACAACGTGATCGTCTTCGCCTCGTTGGTGGAGGCTCGGTGATCTGGTCGCGGGTAGCCCGATCCGCTCCGGGCGGTCAGGCGGCTTCGGGTTCGCGGAGGTCGAGCCAGTCGGCCCAGCGGGGGTCGGGTGCCCGGTGGCCGAGGACCCGCCAGGCGATTCCCTTCGGCGCGGCGGGCAGCGAGTGCAGCCGCCAACCCAGCTCGGCCGGGGTCTTGTCGCCTTTGGTGTGGTTGCACCTGGCGCAGGCGGCGACCACGTTCTCCCAGGCGTGCGGACCGCCCCGGCTGCGCGGGAAGACGTGGTCGATCGTCTCGGCCGGACCCCGACAGTAGGCGCACCGCCAGCCGTCCCGGGCGAAGATCGCCCGACGGGACAAACCAACGTGGGTACGGTACGGCACCCGGACGAACCGGGTGAGCCGGACGACCGAGGGCACCGGCAGCGCGTTTCGGGCGCTGTGCAGGATGCCTTCGCCGTCGGCGACACAGACCGCCTTCGCGGAGAGCACGAGGATCGCGGCGCGACGCACCGACACGACACACAGCGGCTCATAGGTGGCGTTGAGGACCAGCGCGCCGGAGCCCACCGTGGGTCGTATGTCAGGCATCGCGTCACCCTCCCGGTCAAGCGGCTATCACACTCGCCACCGCCGACCGGTGCCGGCCACGGCCGTACACCACGTCGACGCCGGCCGGATCACCGACGTCCGTTGCGCCAATCGTCCCTGATCGGACCGGCGAATGCACGCACTAATCCTGGGTACCTGGCGAAGCTTTCGCGAGCGATCGGCGCCGGGCCGCCGCCGTCACCCGCCGGTGGGTCGGTCGCCGGGCGACCGGAGGGTTGCGGTACGAAAACAGGGTGACCGTCAGCATGCTCAGCCCCGCCCCTGCCACGCCCCCGCCAGGCCCGGAGGACACCCCCAGCCCGGAGTGCATCGAAGAGAGCCTGAGCCTCTGCGAGTGGGCGTACGACCTGACCGGTTCGGTGTGGTTCGCCGAGGGCAGCTACTGGATTCTGATCAAGCCGCTGCGGATCACCCTGATCCTGCTGCTGGCGATCGCCGCCCGGTGGCTGGTGCAACGCACGATCCGCCGGCTGGTGCGCACCACCACCGACGCGGGCGTGCCGACCATGCTCCGCCCGCTGCGCGAACGCATCCCGAGCGCGGCCACCGAGCCCGGCGAGTTCATTCCGGAGCGACGCCGGCAACGCGCCGAGGCGATCGGTTCGGTACTGCGCAGCCTGAGCACCGCGTTCGTCTTCGGTATCGCCGTACTGATGGTGCTCAAGGAGTTCAGTTTCGACCTGGCACCGCTGCTGGCCAGCGCCGGCATCGCCGGTGTGGCGCTCGGCTTCGGGGCGCAGAGCCTGGTCAAGGACCTGATCGCCGGGTTGTTCATGTTGATCGAGGACCAGTACGGGGTCGGCGACAACGTCGACCTCGGCGAGGCGAGCGGCGTGGTCGAGGCGGTCGGCCTACGGGTCACCACCGTCCGTGACGGGCGGGGGGTGCTCTGGTACATCCGCAACGGCGAGGTCGTCCGGGTGGGCAACAAGAGCCAGGGTTGGGCCCTGGTGGTGGTCGACCTGCCGATCGGCTTCGCCAGCACCGAGGAGGCCACGGCGGTGCTGCGTACCGCCGCCACCTCGGTCGCGGTGGATCCGGAGTTGGCGCCGTCGATCGTCGAGCCGCCCGAGGTGCTGGGTGTGGAGCAGATAACGGTGGACGGCACGGTGATCCGTACGGTGGCCAAGACCACCGCCGACGGGCAGTCCGCGGTGTCCCGCGAGTTGCGCCGCCGGCTCGCCGAGGCGCTGGAGAACTCGGGGATCACCGCCCGGATCGCGGCCGGTCGGGTCCTGCCGGGTGCGTACAACCGGGACGACAACGAGACCGGTCAGGGTGGCGCCACCTGAGCAGAACGGTGGGGGGTCGCGGCCGTGCAGCCCCTCGGGTATCGTCCGTTCGTTCAGTCGGAGATGCGACGATCCAACCGTTCGCCCTAGCCAGTTGTCAGACGATCGGGCAGAATCCGGTGCACGCGCTCCCCGAGCGTGGTCACGTCCTCGCTGATTCGTAGATCTGACGATGGTCTCGGGGCGGCCATCACGAGTGGCCTGCCACCGGACGATGGAGGCGATGGTGTCGGAGGAGCGGCCTCCTCCGGAAGGTCCGGCCACCTTCCGTGAGGTCTTCGCCCAGGGTGAGTACCGAGCCATCTTCCTGGCCAACACGTTGACCTGGATCGGCGACTACGTCGCCAAGGCAGCGGTCACTCTGCTCGTCTACCGGGAGACCGAATCCGTCGCGCTCTCGGCCGCTGCCTTCGCGGTGAGCTACCTGCCCTGGCTGATCGGCGGGCCACTGCTGGCCACGATCGCCGAACGGCACCGCTACCGCCAGGTCATGGTGGTCTGCGATCTCATCCGGATGGCGCTGATGCTGCTCATCGCCATCCCGGGGATGCCGGTGCCGGTGATCCTGGCCCTCCTGTTCGCCACCACCCTGGCGAACCCACCGAGCCAGGCGGCGCGATCCGCGCTGATGCCGCTGATCCTGCCCGGCGACCGACTCGTCGTCGGGCTCTCGATCAACGCCAGCGTCGGGCAGGCCGCCCAGGTGGTCGGTTACCTGCTCGGCGCCGCGGTGGCGACCGTCAACACCACCGCCGCGCTGCTGATGAACGCGGCTGCCTTCGCCGTCTCGGCGGTACTCGTCCGCTTCGGGACCCGTAACCGGGCGCCGGCGATGACCAGCGGGCACCGCAGTCATCTGCTTCGGGAGACCGCCGACGGGTTCCGGTTGGTCTTCCGTACCCCGGTACTGCGGGCGATCGCGGTACTCGTCTTCGGCGCCATGCTGTTCTCCATCGTCCCCGAAGGGCTGGCGGCGGCCTGGGCGAACGAGCGCGCCGACGCCGGGATGCACGCGGGCATGGCCCAGGCCCTGATCATGGCGTCCAACCCGGTGGGGTTCATTCTCGGCGGGCTGCTGATGGGGCGGGCGGTCGCGCCGGCCCGGCGGCTCGCCCTGCTACGTCCCCTGGCGGTGCTCGCGCCGCTGGTCCTGGTGCCCGCGCTGCTCGATCCGCCGCCAGCGGTGGTGGCGTTGCTCGCCGCCGCCTGCGGGTTCGCGGTCGCCGGCATCCTGCCGGTGGCGAACGGCCTCTTCATCCGGGCGCTGCCGCACGGCTTCCGGGCCCGGGCCTTCGGCGTGATGGCCACCGGCATCCAGGTCATCCAGGGTGCGGCGGTACTGACGACCGGCCTGCTCGCCGAGCGCTACCCGATCCCGCTGGTGGTGGGGCTGTGGAGCGCCGCCGGGGTGGTGCTGATGGCGATCGTCGCCCGACGCTGGCCCGACCCGCAGACGGTGGATGCCACCGTCCGAGCAGCCCAGTTGAGCCCTGCGGGTGCGGCCACGCCGCCGGCTCCGCCGGACGATCCGGGCCCGGGGAACATCGGTGGGGGCCGGCCGCGGCACGCGGTGACCTGAACCACCGGCCCCGGCACGCGGTGACCTGAACCACCGGGCCCGGCACGTCCCGGCCCGGTCACCGGTCGGCCGCGCCTGGCAGGATGGGAGCGTGAATCCCGCAGGTGAGTCCGAATCCCGCGGCGAGGCGGTGACGCTGTACGACGCCGTCGGCGGCGAGCCCACGTTCCGCAAGCTGGTCGACGAGTTCTACGCCGGCATCGCCACCGACCCGCTGCTGCGCCCGATGTATCCCGAGGATCTGGGGCCGGCCGCCGACCGGATGCGGCTGTTCCTCATGCAGTACTGGGGCGGCCCGAACACGTACTCCGCGCAACGGGGGCACCCCCGGCTGCGGATGCGGCACGCACCGTTCCGGATCGGCGGGGCCGAACGTGACGCCTGGCTGCGCCACATGCGCCGCGCGGTCGACAGCCTCGACCTGCCGGCGGCGACCGCCACCGAACTCTGGAACTACCTGGAGCGGGCGGCATACTTCATGGTGAACGCGATGGAGGACCCGGCCGTCTCGGGGTAGCCGCACGGACCACCCGACAGCCTCGGGGTCGGCCACGACCCGGTACACCGGGGCGCCCGTCAGAGCAGGGCGCCCTCGTCGTGCAACCAGTCGACGAAGCTCGTGGCGACGGCCGCTCCACAGTCCAGCAACTCGACCAGGAGCGCGTCGTGGGTACCCGCGGCGAGCGGCACCTGCAACTCGGCGTAGATCGGCAGCTGTCCCCGCTCGGTGGCGTCGCCCACGTACGCCTTGCAGAAGCGCCGGGTGTGGTTCCACTCGTTGACCACCCGGTAGGCCCGGTCGGCCCAGTCCGGCGGCACGGTCGCGTGCGGGCGGGCGCGGAGCACCAGGATCTCGTCCTCGGGGCCCTCCAGGGTGACCAGCACGGCGTGCCGCTCCCACATGGCCAGCAGGTTGCCGTCCCCGTCGGCGAGGTAGCGGACGTCGAGCAGGTCGAGCGCGTCGCAGATGCGGCGCAGGGTGACCGGTTCGACGGTCGCCGGCATGTCGGCGATCAACGGATGCTCCCCGCCCGGACAGTCGTCCCCGGGTTGGCGGGGCGTCGGCGGCCCGACTCGGACGGCGTCCTCCACCGTGACCCTGCTTCGAGTTCCCGGGTCGCCGCCACTGGCGGGACCGGGGCGCCATGACCACCACGGCATCGCTCGCGCACCTCACTCCCCAGCGGATCCAGTCGCCTACGGTGGGTTGGATCCGAGGATGGACGGTACCCGGACAGCCGGAACGAAGCATCCCCCCAACGCCAGCCCCAAACCAGAAGGTTGATAGGTAGTCATACTTTCGGCCGAGCAGCAAACGGCCGTACGACAAGATCCGTGGCCTTCTGCGACCAGACGGCTCCGTACGGTCCCACCAGCCCGACCCAACGACCAGCCGTCCGTACCCGCACCTCGTCGGTGCCCGACGAACCCTCCGGGGGACCGAGGAACCCCATCCTGACCAATCCCTGCACCATCCGCTGGGTCACCTCCACCGGACGGTCAGGCACGTCGTCCGGCGTGACCACCACCGCGACGTGGTCCAGCAGCGCGTCGCGCAGCGCCCGCTGCCCCACCGCCCGGCCGGCGACGCCGTGCGTCGCGGCCTCCCGCAGGGTGCCGGCGGCAGCGTCGGCGAGCCGGCGCAGCTCCCCGCCCGGCAGGATCTCCACCGGCCGGCTGGCCGTCGGCGGCAGCGGCCAGCGCCACTGGGCATCCCGCGCGGCGGGCAGCCGGGCCCGGCCCGCCGACAGCTCGGCGAGCAACTCTCCGGCCGTGACGGTGACGTCCCCGGCTCCCGGCCCGGCGACGGTACGCACGGCCAGCACCGCCCAGGGCAGCCGGGCCCAGAGGGCGGTACGCCCCGGCGCACCGGCCGGGCGCAGCCGCACCAGGGCGGCCGGCTCCAGCCGGACCAGCCGGGCCAGGAAGGCCCCGGCGTCGGCGATGCCCTCGATCCCGTGTCCCGGGGCGCCCGGATCCGGCTGGCCGGCAGCGTCGCCCGCGCTCATGCCGCGCCGCCGTCCGGGGCGTACCCGAGCAGGAACGAGCGCTCCTGGTCGCTGAGTCGCCGGGGCAGCTGCTGGGCCAGGTCGAACGGGACGAGGACCGAGCGCGCCCGACTCACCAGCAGCTCGCCGTCGTACATCTCGTAACCGATGGCGAAGGAGGCGGCGCGGACCTGCTCCACCCAGAGTTCGATCCGTACGGTGGGGGCCGCCTCGGCGGTGGCCCGGCCCAGGGCGTAGTCGACCGGGCGCAGGTAGTCGACCTCGTGCCGACGGATCACCACTCCGTCGGCGAACGAGTCGACGCCCTGTGCGCGGGCACCGACGAACATCAACGCCACCCGGGCCTCCTCGTACAGGGTGAGGAAGCGGGCGTTGTTGACGTGGCCGTACGCGTCCAGGTCGGACCACCGCAGGGTGCAGTGGTAGACAAACCGGTCAGCCACGACGATCGGCCGCCGATCAGTCGCGGGTCAGCTTGCGGTACGTCACCCGGTGCGGCCGGGCCGCTTCGGCGCCGAGCCGGTCGATCTTGTTCTTCTCGTACGCCTCGAAGTTGCCCTCGAACCAGAACCACTTGGCCGGGTCCTCGTCGTCGCCCTCCCAGGCCAGGATGTGCGTGGCGACCCGGTCCAGGAACATCCGGTCGTGGGAGATCACCACGGCGCAGCCGGGGAACTCCAGCAGCGCGTTCTCCAGGCTGGACAGGGTCTCCACGTCCAGGTCGTTGGTCGGCTCGTCGAGCAGGATCACGTTCCCGCCGATCTTGAGCGTGAGCGCCAGGTTGAGCCGGTTGCGCTCGCCGCCGGAGAGCACCTTGGTCGGCTTCTGCTGGTCGGGGCCCTTGAACCCGAACGCGGCGATGTACGCCCGCGACGGCATCTCGACCTTGCCGACCATGAGGTGGTCCAACCCGTCGGAGACGACCTCCCACACGGTCTTGTCGCCGTCCAGACCCTGCCGGTTCTGGTCGACGTAGGACAGCGAGACGGTCTCACCGACCCGGACCGAGCCGCTGGTCGGCTCCTCCAGCCCGACGATGGTCTTGAACAGGGTGGTCTTGCCGACCCCGTTGGGGCCGATGATGCCGACGATGCCGTTGCGCGGCAGCGAGAACGACAGGTTGTCGATCAGCACCCGGTCGCCGAAGCCCTTGGTCAGGTTGTGCGCCTCGATGACGGTGTTGCCCAGGCGCGGGCCCGGCGGGATCTGGATCTCCTCGAAGTCCAGCTTGCGGGTCTTCTCCGCCTCGGCGGCCATCTCGTCGTACCGGTCCAGGCGGGCCTTGGACTTGGTCTGCCGGGCCTTGGCGTTGGAGCGGACCCACTCCAGCTCCTCGGTCAGCCGCTTCTTCATCTTGGCGTCCCGGCGCCCCTCGACGGCCAGCCGGGCGGCCTTCTTCTCCAGGTAGGTGGAGTAGTTGCCCTCGTACGGGTAGGTCCGGCCCCGGTCCAGTTCGAGGATCCAGTTGGCCACGTTGTCCAGGAAGTACCGGTCGTGGGTGATGGCGACGACGGTGCCGGCGTACTTGGCCAGGTGCTGCTCCAGCCAGTGCACACTCTCCGCGTCCAGGTGGTTGGTGGGCTCGTCGAGCAGCAGCAGGTCGGGCGCCTCCAGCAGCAGCTTGCACAGCGCGACCCGGCGACGCTCACCACCGGAGAGCTGGGTGACGTCGGCGTCCGGCGGCGGGCAGCGCAGGGCGTCCATGGCCAGTTCGAGCTTGGAGTCGATGTCCCAGGCGTCGGCGTGGTCCAGCTCCTCCTGGAGCTTGCCCATCTCCTCCATCAACTCGTCGGAGTAGTCGGTGGCCATCTGCTCGGCGATCTTGTTGAACCGCTCCAGCTTGGCCTTGGTCTCCGCCACCGCCTCCTCGACGTTGCCGAGGACGGTCTTGGCGTCGTTGAGCGGCGGCTCCTGGGCCAGCATGCCGACGGTGAAGCCGGGCATCAGCCGGGCCTCGCCGTTGCTCGGCTGGTCCCAGCCTGCCATGATCTTGAGAAGGCTGGACTTACCAGCACCGTTCGGGCCGACCACACCGATCTTGGCCCCCGGCAGGAAGTTCAGCGTCACGTTGTCGAGCACGACCTTGTCGCCGTGCGCCTTGCGCGCCTTTTCCAGGACGTAGATGAACTGGGCCACGGTGCGGGCTACCTCCGTCGGTACTCGTTCGCTGATTTGCGTGGTGCGGGGCGCGGGGCGTTTCGTCACCCGCCGCCGCGACCGGGAGCCGGCCGCGCGCACGCCATCGTCAATCCTGACAGGTCCACCGGGCCATGCCCACATCGCCCCGCCCGCTGGCGGGGTTGCCCGGACGCCGGGCCGGCGACCTGTCAGCATGATCACGTGCGAGGTTCGGTCGGTCTGGGACGGGTACGTGACTCCGGCACTGAGCAACAGACGCCGCAGCTACGCTCAGTACGCTCATCGCGGTGGACCCGTCAGCAACCCGGAGGTGGCCGATCGTGACCGTCCGTAGCTCCTTTGTCGTTGTGGCGAACCGCCTACCGGTCGACGAGGTGAGCACACCCGAGGGACGGCAGTGGCGACGCAGCCCCGGCGGGCTGGTCACCGCCCTGCACCCCGTACTCGCCGAGCACCGGGGCACCTGGGTCGGCTGGGCCGGCGGCACCGGTGCCGCGCCCGAGCCGTTCGACCTGGAGGGCATCCGGCTGCACCCGGTGCCGTTGAGCGCCGAGGAACTGGAGCGCTACTACGAGGGCCAGTCCAACGCCACCATCTGGCCGCTCTACCACGACGCCGTCGAGACGCCCGCCTACAAGCGCCGCTGGCGTGAGGCGTACCGGCTGGTCAACGCCCGGTTCGCGGAGGCGGCGGCGGAGGTCGCGGCCGAGGGTGCCACGGTGTGGGTCCAGGACTACCAGCTCCAACTGGTGCCGGCGATGCTCCGCGAGCTGCGCCCCGACCTGCGGATCGGCTTCTTCCTGCACATCCCGTTCCCGCCGATCGAACTGTTCATGCAGATGCCGTTCCGCACCGAGATCCTGCGCGGACTGCTCGGCGCCGACCTGGTCGGGTTCCAGCAGCGGCTGGCCGCGCAGAACTTCGTCCGGCTGGCCCGCCACCTGCTCGGCCTGCGGTACGAGGGACAGATGATCCAGGTGGACGGCCGCCAGGTGAAGGCCGGCGCCTTCCCCATCTCGATCGACACCAAGGAGATGGAGCGGCTGGCCGCCGACCCGGCGATCCAGGCCCGGGCCAAGGAGATCCGCGAGGAGCTGGGCAACCCGCGCACCATCATCCTGGGCGTGGACCGCCTCGACTACACCAAGGGCATCGAGTTGCGACTCAAGGCCTTCCGCGAATTGCTGGCTGACGGAAAGTTGACAGTGCCCGACGCTGTTATGGTGCAGGTAGCCACGCCGAGCCGCGAACGCGTCGAGCACTACCAGGCACTTCGCGTCAAGGTCGAGCGCGAGGTCGGTCGGATTAATGGCGAATTCGGCCGGGTCGGCGTCCCGGCCGTGCATTATCTGCATCAGTCGTACAGTCGGACCGAACTGGCTGCGATGTACGCCGCCGCCGACGTGATGATGGTGACCCCGCTGCGAGACGGTATGAACCTGGTGGCCAAGGAGTACGTCGCGTCCCGGGCGGACCACGGGGGCGCACTCGTACTCAGTGAGTTCGCCGGCGCGGCCACCGAGCTGCGTCAGGCGTTCCTGTGCAACCCGCACGACCCCGACGCGGTCAAGGACGCTCTGCTACGGGCCGTGCATGTGGAGAAGCCGGAGGCTCGTCGCCGTATGCGGACAATGCAACGCCATTTGCGCACCCATGACGTGGGGCACTGGGCAAAGTCCTTCCTCACCGAACTCGGTGTGCCCGACATGGAGGCGGCGTGAGCGCCACCTCCAACGAGATCATCGTGCCCACGGCGGGCAGCATGGACCCGGAGCTGCGGTCCGCCATCGGGCGCATCGCCCGGGTGCCCCAGCTGCTGGTCGCCTGCGACTACGACGGCACCCTGGCGCCGATCGTGGAAGACCCCAGCAAGGCCGTACCCCTGCCGGAGTCGGTCGCCGCGGTGCGCGCCCTGGCCGCGCTGCCGCAGACCACCGTGGCGGTGGTCTCCGGCCGGGCGCTGCGTGACCTGGCCGCGCTCTCCCGGCTGCCCAGCGAGGTCCACCTGGTCGGCAGCCACGGCTCCGAGTTCGACATCGGCTTCGTCGAGCGACTCTCCCCCGAGCTGATCGCGGTGCGGACCCGACTGCGCGACGCGCTGCGCGAGATCGCCACGAGCCATCCGGGCGTACGCCTCGAACGCAAGCCGGCGAGTGTCGCCGTACACACCCGTGGGGTCGATCCCGAGATCGCCGCCGCGGCCATCGAGGCGGTCCGCAGCGGCCCCGCCACCTGGCCGGACGTCACCGTCACCCAGGGCAAGGAAGTCATCGAGCTGTCCGTGGTGGCCACCCACAAGGGCACCGCGGTCGACCAGCTGCGCACCCAGCTCTCGGCCAGCGCGGTGCTGTTCATCGGCGACGACGTCACCGACGAGAACGCCTTCGGCAACCTGCACGGCCCGGACCTCGGCATCAAGATCGGCCCCGGTGAGACCCGGGCCGACTACCGGGTGGCCGAGCCGATCGAGGCGGCCCGGGCGCTCGGGCTACTGCTGGAGACCCGCCGACACTGGCTGTTCGGCGAGCGCGCGGTGCCGATCGAACGGCACTCGATGCTGGCCAACGGGCGTACGGTCGCACTGCTCACGCCCGACGCCAAGGTGACCTGGCTGTGCAACCCCAAGCCCGACTCGGCGGCGATCTTCGCCGACCTGGTCGGCGGCAGCCCGGCCGGGCACTTCAGCGTCGCCCCGGAACGCGGTGGCATTCCGCTGGGGCAGCGCTACCGCTCGGGCACCATGACGGTGGAGACCCGCTGGTCGGGGCTGACGGTCACCGACTGGCTCGACAAGCCCGACCCGAAGACCACCCCCGACGGCCCGGCGATCATCTCCGGCGACTCCACCCTGATCCGGGTGCTCACCGGCACCGGTCGGGCCCGGCTGGAGTTCGCCCCCCGGCCGGAGTTCGCGCAGGTCGCCGTGCAGCTCCAGCCGCTCGCCGACGGTCTGCTGGTGCTCGGCTCCAACGAGCCGGTCGCGCTCTACTCCCCCGGCGTGCAGTGGGAGGTCGGCAACGACGGCGGCTACGAGAGCGCCAAGGCGGTGGTGGACCTGGCCGCGCTCGGCGGGCAGGTGGTGCTGGAGCTGCGCTTCGGCACGCACAGCCTGGAACACCACCGGCTGCCCATCCACGAGCGGCAGGCCGCAGCCGAACGCCCCTGGAAGGACTGGGTGGCCTCGCTGCGGCTGCCGACCACCGCCCGGGACCTGGTCGCCCGCAGCGCGTTGACGCTGCGCGGACTCTGCCACGAGGCGACCGGTTCGATCCTCGCCGCGGCGACCACCTCGCTTCCCGAGGAACTCGGCGGCGTCCGCAACTGGGACTACCGCTACTGCTGGCTGCGCGACGCCGCGATGACCGCTCGCGCCCTGGTCGACCTCGGTTCGATCACCGAGGCCGAGGCGTTCCTACGCTGGGTCGACGGGTGCGTCGAACGCACCGGCGGGCACCCCGAACGGCTGCACCCGCTCTACACGGTGGACGGCTACGAACTGGGTGCCGAAGCGGTCATCGACACCCTGCCCGGGTACGCCGGTTCCCGCCCGGTACGGGTCGGCAACCTCGCCAACCACCAACTCCAGTTGGACGTCTTCGGCCCGATCGCCGACCTGATCGCGGCCACCGCCGACGTACGCGGCTCGGTGCGCGCCGAGGAATGGCGGGTGCTGGAGAACATGGTCGAGGCGGTCCGTCGCCGCTGGCACGAACCCGACCACGGCATCTGGGAAGCCCGCCTGCCACCCCGGCACCACATCTTCTCCAAGGTGATGTGCTGGATGACCGTCGATCGCGCGCTGCACGTGGTCCGTCAGCACGGCGGCGAGGACCGCCCCGAGTGGGTGGAACTGCGCGACCGGATCGGCGCCAACGTGCTGGAGTACGGCTGGCACGAGCACGCCGAGGCGTACAGCGTCGCGTACGGCGACGAGGACATGGACGCCTCCTCGCTCTGGATCGGCCTGTCCGGCCTGCTGCCCGGGGACGACCCGCGCTTCCTGTCCACCGTGCTGAAGATCGAGGCGGATCTGCGCAGCGGCCCGGTCGTCTACCGCTACCACTGGGACGACGGCCTGCCCGGCCGGGAGGGCGGCTTCCACATCTGCACGTCCTGGCTGATCGAGGCGTACCTGCGCACCGGCCGGCGTACCGATGCCGAGGAACTCTTCCTCCAGATGGTCGACACGGCCGGTCCGACCGGCCTGCTGCCCGAGCAGTACGACCCGCTGGCCGAGCGCGGCCTGGGCAACCACCCGCAGGCGTACAGCCACCTCGGCGTGATCCGGTGCGCGCTGCTGCTGGACAACATGCTCAAGCAGTAGCCACCACACCCACCCACGCAACTCGGGCGGCCGGAGACAGTTGTCTCCGGCCGCCGCCGATATCGCTCCTTCCGGACAAGCGGCCTTTGTCCCCCAGACATACCCATCGGTACGACATGGCGCCTTCGACCCAGATGGGGATTGCAAGGACGAACGAGCCCATGGCGGCCAGCCCGGCCGAGCGGGGCCGGGCCGAGCTGGGCCGGGCTGGGTCGAGCCGAGCCGGGCCGAGCTGGGCTGGGCCGAGCCGGGCTGGGCTGGGCTGGGCTGGGGCACTGGGCCTGGCCCGGATAGACCGGACATATCATCGGCGAAGGGTGGCTTCCCGCGCGGCTTGTCCCCTGACCCACCAGATGTCCGGTTCCGAGGTGCCGGTTGGCCGCCCAGCGATGGAATCCGCTCCGGGGTCGGGGCGTTATACCCTCCGACCGACCAAGCAAGAGCCCCCAGGGCCCGGGCCACGATCGCCCGCCCCGGGAATGACCTGGCCCGGCCGGTCGTTACACATGGTCCCGGCGCCGCGAGGCCCCCCGCCCCGTGAGCTGGCCGGACTTCTTTCCCCTTGTCTTTTTAGCGCCTGACGGCGTTTGCGTTGCTTGCCGTCCCCTTGTGGCGGGTGGCGTCTACCCCCGAATGGAGCTTTGATCATGACTTCGATGCTGCGTAAGACTGTTCTGGGTATCGCTGGTGTCGCGTTCGCCGGTGGCGTGTTCGCCGGCCCGGTCGCCGCCCACGCCGACGTGACCCCGGTGGCCGGTACCACCGCTGTGGCGGTGCAGGCCGACAAGCCCGACACGAGCAAGCTGATTCCGCATGGTGTGCAGGGCGCCCAGTCCCGTATCGACCTCGACGGTGAGCAGGTCGCGAGTGTGAAGGCGATCATCGCGGCGACGAAGAAGGCCGGTATGGACGAGCGTGCCGCCGTGGTCGCGATCGCCACCTCCCTGCAGGAGTCGAAGCTGGAGAACCTCGGCCACCTCGGTGACCGCAACGACCACGACTCGCAGGGCCTGTTCCAGCAGCGCCCCTCCAGCGGTTGGGGCACGGTCGAGCAGATCACCGACCCCGAGTACTCCACCACCGCGTTCCTCAAGGGCCTCAAGCAGGTCGACGGCTGGCAGGACATGCCGCTGACCGAGGCCGCCCAGACCGTGCAGGTGTCGGCGTACCCCGACCACTACGCCCAGTGGGAGCAGCAGGCCGCCGACCTGGTCACCCAGCACTGGAACAGCTGACCCGCACAAACTTTCCTCTACAAGGGGGAGTAAGAAGCGATTGGCCGGCACCCGAACCCGGGTGCCGGCCAACGCCGTCTCCACCCAGCACCCCAGCCTGCCCTGGCTCGGCTCCGCCTAGGTTCTGTCTCGCGGATCTTGGTACGAAACGACCCCCACGGGGACCGTTCCATACCAAGATCCGCGGCTAGGACCGGGAGGCCGACCAGCGATGTTGGACCGCGCCGCCGACGAGCAACGCAGCCAGGTCGAACGCGGCCTCAACGGCGCAAGCACCGACGCGACCAAGCGGCCAGGTACGACATGCCCAGTACCCACTTCCACACCTCGCTCGACTCGCCGAACTTCGATCGGCCGACCCGCCGTCCCCGTCTCTGCACCTGCCCGACGTGCAGGCCCCCACACAAGATCCGCGAGACGGAACCTAGTCCAGCCCTGCGCGGCCACGCTCTGCCCTGCGCCGCCCTGCCTGCACTGCCTTGCGCCTCACGCGGCCCTGCGCCTTACGCGGCCCTGCGCCTTACGCGGCTCCGTGCGATCCCGAGCCGGGGCGTTAATAGGGGCCCCTTCCTCTACCTCAGGCGTTAATAAGGTGCCCTTCCTTGCATCACCCCCCACCGATCACCGCACCGTCTCGGCGAAGGTGAACCAGGTCGGGCTGAGGGCGACCGTGCCCGGCGTAGGGATCAAGCCTGACCGCCCGAAGCCGGGCACGGTCACCCCCAGCCCTCCACCGCAACGAAACGAAGAGCGACGAAGGCTCAGCCCGAGCCGAGCACCCCCACCACATCCCCCACCACGACAACCGCCGGTGGACGCAATCCCGCAGCCGCCACGTCTACGGCCACCGCGCCGAGCGTCGACCGGATGGTCCGCTGCGCACCGGTGGTCGCCTCTTGGACGACAGCCGCCGGGGTGTCCGCCGGCCGGCCGTGTTCCAGCAGGGTGGCGGTGATCGCCGGGAGGTTCTTCAGCCCCATCAGGATCACCAGTGTGCCGCGCAGCGCGGCCAGCGCCTCCCAGCGTACGAGGGACGCCGGGGAGTCGGGCGCGACGTGCCCGGAGACCACGGTGAACTCGTGGGCCACCGAACGATGGGTGACGGGGATCCCGGCTGCTGCGGGGGCGGCGATGGAGCTGGTCACGCCGGGCACCACGGTCACCGGTACGCCCGCTGCCGCGCAGGCCAGCAGTTCCTCGCCGCCGCGGCCGAAGACGTACGGGTCACCGCCTTTGAGGCGGACCACGGCGGCACCGGCCAACGCCCGGTCGACCAGGATCCGGTTGATCTCCTCCTGGGCGCGGGCCGGGCCGTACGGGATCTTCGAGGCGTCCACCAGTTCCACGCCGGTGCGCAGTTCGTCCAGGAGCAGACCGGGCACCAGACGGTCGGCGACCACCACGTCGGCCTCGGTGAGCAGCCGCCATCCCCGGACCGTGATCAGCTCCGGGTCGCCCGGGCCGGCACCCACCAGGGCGACTCGGCCGGGCTTAGCCGTCGAGGTGTTAACAGGGGTCCCCTGCTCTACCGAATCCGTTAACAGGGGGCCCTTCCTTGCATGCAGGAGGGTGCGGATGGCGTCGCGGACGGTCATTGCGCGGCGGGGGTCGCCACCGCCGAGGACCGCCACGGTGACCGGGCCGTGTCGGGTCACCGCCGGAGTCCAGGCGGTCGCCGCCTCCCGGTCGTCGGCGCGTACGCAGAAGATGCGGCGCGCGGCGGCTTCGGCGCTGACGGTGGCTGCGGCGTCCGGGTCGTCGATCGCGACGTGCACGAGCCAGGCGCCGTCCAGGTCGTCGGGGCTGAACCGGCGCGGAACCCAGCGCAGCCGGCCGGCGTCGGCGTGGGCCCGCAGCGCCGGGGTGATCTCTGGGGACACCAGCAGCAGGTCGGCGCCCGCGTCGAGCAGCGCCGGCACGCGCCGGGTGGCGACGGCTCCCCCGCCCACCACGACGACCCGGCGGCCGGCCAGCCGGAGCCCGAGAGGGTACGGACTGGTCACTTCTCGGCCACCCCGGCCGAGTCGAAGGTGGCCACCTCGTGCAGCACCCGGACGGCGCCGGTGACCACGGGCAGGGCGAGCAACGCGCCGGTGCCTTCGCCGAGCCGCAGGCCGAGGTCGATCAGCGGGGTGAGGCCGAGTCGCCGCAGCGCGACGGTGGCGCCCGGTTCGGCGGAGCGGTGCCCGGCGACCATCGCGCCGACCGCGTCCGGGGCGAAGGCCACGGCGGCCAGCGCGGCGGAGACCGCGATCACCCCGTCGAGCAGCACCGGTACGCGACGCGCGGCGGCGCCGAGGATCAGCCCGGTCAGTGCCGCGTGCTCCAGCCCGCCCACAGCGGCCAGCACCCCCAGCGGATCCGTCGGGTCGGGGGTGTGCCGGCGCAGTGCCGCCCCCACCACCTCGATCTTGTGCTGGTAGGTCGGGTCGTCGACGCCGGTACCCCGGCCGGTCGCCTCGGCGGCGTCGGCCCCGGTGAACGCGGCGATCAGCGCGGCGGCCGGGGTGGTGTTGGCGATCCCCATGTCGCCGGTGACCAGGATCGCCGCCCCGGCGTCGATCAGTTCCCCGGCGATCCGGATGCCGACCTCGACGGCGGCCCGCGCCTCGTCGCGGGTCAACGCGGCGGTGACGGTCATGTCCCGGGTGCCCCGCCGAACGGTGGCGCTGACCAGCCGGGGCACATCGTCGCGGTCCGAGCCCGCCGAACCGGCTGGGCCGCTCGGGTCGGGTGCGGTGTCCAGCGGGTTGGCCACGCCGACGTCGATCACGGTGACCGTGGCGCCGGCCTGCCGGGCGAACGCGTTGACCACGGCGCCGCCGGCCAGGAAGTTGCCGACCATCTGGGCGGTGACCTCCTGCGGCCAGGGGGTCACCCGCTGGGCGTGCACGCCGTGGTCACCGGCGAAGATGGCCACGGCGGCCGGGTCGGGCAGCGGCGGCGGACAGCTGCGGGCCAGGCCGGCGAGGCGTACGGAGAGTTCCTCCAGGGTGCCGAGCGAGCCGGCCGGTTTGGTCAACCGGGCCTGCAACTGCCGCGCCGCGGTCATCGCCGGCTCGTCGAGCGGGCCGATCGCCGCGATCGTGGTCTCCAGCATCATGCCTCCAGGATCTCCGCCAGTACCTCGGTGAACGCGTCGGTGCAGGCCCGGTCTCGGACCGCGATTCGCAGCCAGTCCGGGCCGAGCCCGGGAAAGGTGTCCCCTCGGCGTACCGCCCAGCCGCGCTCGCGCAGTTCGGCGCGGATCCGCTCGGCACCCGGCCGGTGGATCAGGACGAACGCGCTGGCCGGGCGTCCGGCGACGCGTACCCCGGGTAGGGCCGACAGGCGGGTGACCAGGTGTTCGCGGTCGGCGGTGAGCTGCGCGGCGATGGCGCGCTCGGCCCGGACCGCCGTGGGAGCGGCGCATGCGGTCGCGGCGGCCAGGGCCGGCGTGGAGACCGCCCAGAGGGGCTGCACTGCCGCCAACCGTTGCAGGAGCGCCGCCTCGCCGAGCAGGTAGCCGATCCGCAGTCCGGCCAGCCCCCAGGTCTTGGTGAGGCTGCGCACGACGAGCAGTCCGGGCAGGTCCCGGCGGGCCGCGAGGGACTCGGGCTCACCGGGCCGGCCGGGCGCGGCGGTGGTGTCGGCGAACGCCTCGTCGATCACCAGCACGCGACCCGGCCGGGCCAGCGCGGCCAGGTCGGCGGCGGGATGCAGCACCGACGTGGGGTTGGTCGGGTTGCCGATCATGACCAGGTCGGCGTCGGCGGGGATCCGCTCCGGGTGCAGTCGGAAGCCGTCCGCCGGGTCGAGCAGTACCCGCCGCACCTGGTGCCCGGCCGCCCGCAGCGCGGCCTCCGGCTCGGTGAACTGCGGGTGGACCACCACCGGCCGGTGGATGCCGCGCAGCGCCTGGGCGAGCAGCACGAACCCTTCGGCGGCACCGGCGGTCAGCAGCACCTCGGCCGGTGGCCGGCCGTGCCGGGCGGCGACGGCGGCCCGCGCCGGCCCTGGGTCCGGGTACGCCGCCAGGTCGGCCAGCGACGCCGTGATCGGTTCGGCCAGCCAGCTCGGCATCGGGGCACGCCGTACGTTGACGGCGAGGTCGACCAGCCCCACACCCACCTCCGCGTCACCGTGATGGGTGAGATCCGGCTCGGCCGGGGTGCCGGCCGGCGGGTGCCACCGGTGCGTCGCCGGGGTCAGCGGAGCATGCATGACCGCGATCCTGCCGGGAAGCCGGCACGGTGGACAGCAACCCGCAGGGTGGGCCGCATCACCACCGATCACTTCATGAGTATTTCTCATGGATGATTCGGAAATGTCATAACTTAATGGTGTGAGCAACCGACCCCTTGCCGCCGCTGGTCGTCTCGTTCCTCTCCTTCGCGCCGGACTGATCGCCGGCATCGTCGTCGCCGCCGTGGCGTACCCCGTGGTCGCCCTGACCGGCGTCGGCGCCAAGGCCACCGCGCACGCCGTGGAGAGCAAGACCCGGCTGCTGACCACCGCCCTGCCCGCCGAGACCTCCTACCTCTACGCGCCCGACGGCAAGACCGTGCTGACCATGTTCTTCGAGGAGTACCGGCAGTACACCAAGCTGTCGGACATCTCGCCGCACATGCAGCAGGCGATCGTGTCCGCCGAGGACAACCGCTTCTACCAGCACCACGGCGTCGACCCGAAGGGCGTCGCCCGCGCCTTCGTGGCCAACGCCCGCTCCAGCGGCGTCTCCCAGGGCGCCTCCACCCTGACCATGCAGTACGTCCGGATGGCCCTACGGGACAGCGCCGTCACCCCGAAGGAGGTGCAGGAGGCCACCGCGCAGACCCCGATCCGCAAGGTCAAGGAGATGCGCATGTCGGTCGACCTGGAGAAGGAGCTGAGCAAGGAGGAGATCCTGGAGCGCTACCTGAACTCGGCGTACTTCGGGCACCGGGCGTACGGCATCTACGCCGCCAGCGAGATCTTCTTCTCCAAGACCCCGAAGGAACTCACCCCGGTCGAGGCGGCCACCCTCGCCGGGCTGGTGAAATCTCCCTCCCAGTACGACCCGGCCAGCTCCGACCAGAAGGAGGCCACCGCACGGCGCAACTACGTGCTGGACAACATGGCCCGGCTCGGCTATCTGTCACCGGACTCGGTCCAGGCGGCGAAGACCGAGCCGATCCGGCTCCGGCTGACCTATCCGTCGAACGACTGCGCCTCGGTGCCGGAGAAGTGGAACAGCTGGGGCTTCCTCTGCGACTACCTGAAGAACTGGTGGAGCGCCCAGCCGGCCTTCGGGGACAACCGCCTGGAACGGCTGGACAAGCTGCGGCGGGGCGGCTACCGGATCGTGCTCAGCATGGATCCGAAGATCCAGGCGGCGGCCGAGGAGAACGTCGGCACCAAGGGGAACACCGGCAGTCCGTTCGCCAACGGCATCGTGGTCGCCGAACCGGGCACCGGACGGGTGAAGGCGATGGCGGTGAACCGGACGTACTCGCTACAGGTGGACGAGAACCCGCTCAGCTCCAACCCGGAGGCCGGACCCAACGTACGGGCCAACTACCCGAACACGGTGGCGCCGCTGATGGGCGGTGGTGACCTGCCGGGCTACCAGGCTGGCTCGACGTTCAAGATGTTCCCGATGCTGGCCGCGCTGGACGCCGGCATGACCCTGAACACGACGTTCAACGCACCGCACCGGTACCAGTCGCAGATCTACGACGGTTGGGCACCGACCAACGCCAGCGGCGCGATGAGCGGCACCCAGACCATGTGGTCCGGCTTCGGCAAGTCGGTGAACACCTACTTCGTGTGGCTGGAGGAACAGGTCGGGGCGGAGCGGGCCGTCCGGCTCGCCGAGCAGTTGGGGCTGCGCTGGCGTACCGACGTGGACCGGGACCACGCCTCACCGGCCAAGGCCAACAAGTGGGGCGCGTTCACCCTGGGCGTCTCCGACGCCACCCCGCTGGAGATGGCGAACGCGTACGCCGCCGTCGCCGCCGACGGCCGCTACTGCGAGGCGATTCCGGTCTCCGCGATCTACAACCGGGACGGGACGCCGGCGACCTTCAAGACCGCCGGGGGCATCGAGCGGGAGGTCGCCAAGCCACGCTGCCGCCAGGTGGTCAACGCCGACGCCGCTCGGGCCGCCACCGACGCCGCCCGCTGCCCGACCGGTGACAACCCGGCCAAGGGCGGCTGCGGCGGCTGGTCGACGGCGGACAGTGTGCGGGGCACGGTGGGTCGACCGGTGGCCGGCAAGACCGGTACCACGGACAGCACCCGGTCGGCCTGGTTCGTCGGCTACACCCCGGAACTGGCGGCGGCCAGCTTCATCTCCGACCCGGACAACCCGTTCAACGCGGTCGGCGACGGCCAGTCGCAGATCCCGATCGCGGCGGTCGCGAACACCCTGCGCGACGCCCTCAAGGGCAAACCCGTGCGGGACTTCGTCCCACCATCGGACCGGATAGTCGGCTGACGCCCGCCGCGCCGACGGGTACGACCTGGTGGTGGGTGCCGACGCGTCGGTGAACTGGAGGTCCGCTCAGCTGAGCGGACCTCCGGTCGGTCCGGCCGCCGGCACGTCGGCGACCGGCTCCCGACCCGAACCCGCACCGTTCGGCCCGCCCGGCACCGAGCTGTCCGGGCCGGCGGCGGACCCGCCCGGCACAGCCGCCGGTCCCACCGCAACAGCCGGCCCACCCGCAACGGAGGTTGGCCCACCCGCAACGGGAGCCGGTGTCACCGGGACGGCGGCCGGCGCACCCGCGACGGCGTCGGGACCGGCCGCGGCGGCGGCCACCAACCGGGCCGCGATGTGCGGGTACGCGGCCCAGTGCGACACGAGCTGGGAGGCGTGCACCCCGCGCCAGACGAAACCCTCCGGGGCGCCGCCCGGCCAACTCCAGGCCGGTCGCGGCCCGCCCCGAGGGGCGAGCACCCCGCGGTGCTCCTTGTGCCCGACGACCACCTCGCCGCGGGCCGCGATCACGCTGTCGCTCTGGGCCGTCGCCTCCCGGTACCCGACGACCATCCCGTCGCGGAGGCTGCCGATGGCGTCGAGCACGCCGCACATCGGCAGCCCGTCCACCTCCCGGGCCAGCCAGAGCAGGCCGGCGCCCTCGGCAACCACCGGCCGACCGGTGCGGGCCAGTTCGGCGACCGCGATGCAGAGCCGCCGGTTGGCGGAGAGCTGCTCGACGTACGACTCGGGCAGGCCGCCACCGACCACCAGCGCCCCCGTACCGGCCGGCAGTGACTCGTCGGTGAGCGGGTTGACCGTCACCACCTCGGCCCCGGCCGCCCGCAGCAACTCGACCGTCTCGACGTGGCTGAAGGTGCCGCCGGGCCCACCGGCCACCGCGACCACCGGTCGTGGCGCCCCGGACGGCGACGCCGCCCCGCCGTCGGCACCCGCCGGCTGCGGTGACCAGGGCGGCACGCCCAGCGCCGGGGCGGAGCGGGCCAGCCCGAGCAGCCGCTCCAGGTCGACGGTGGCGGCCACCGCCTCGCCCAGCCGGCGGACCGCCCGGGTGGCCTCGCCGGCACCGGTGAGCACCGGCACCACCCCGTGCCGCCGGGACGGCAGCACGGCGGGCAGATCCTGCCGTCGCAGCGCACCGTAGACCGGCACACCGATGTCGTCGAGCGCCTCGCGCAGCAGCGCCTCGTGCCGGGAGGAGGCGACCCGGTTGAGGATCACGCCACCGATCCACAGCTGCTCGTCGTACGCCCGGAAGCCGTGCACCAGGGCCGCCACCGACTGCCCCATCGCGGCGACGTCGACCACCAACACGACCGGGCTGCGCAGCGCGGTGGCGACCGCGGCGCTCGACTCGGTCTCGCAGCGGCCGGTGAGGCTGTCGTACAGGCCCATGCTGCCCTGCACGACCGCGAGGCCGGCGCCGGCGGCGCCGTGCAGCAGCAGCGGCGCGAGACGTTCGGTGCCGACCAGTCGCGGGTCGAGGTTGCGCCCGGGACGGCCGGCGGCCAGGCCGAGGTACGCCGCGTCGACCTGATCCGGGCCGATCTTGAACCCGGCCACGTCGAGTCCCCGGTCGGCGAACGCGGCGAGCAGGCCGATGGCCAACGCGTTCTTGCCGTGGCCGGACGAGGGAGCGCTGAGCACCAGACGCGGCACGACGGTCATCATCGACTCCTCGCGAACGGGCGGCGTGCCGACCGTCGGCGCGCTCCGCCCGCGTGACGATAGCCGAACCGGACTACTGGCACGCACCGACCGGTACCCCTCCCGTTCCGGCGTCCGGCCGACTCACACCCGGCGCCCATACCGCGAGTACGCTGCGCCACCGCCCGCCCGACGGCGCGGCGCAGTGGTGATGGTCCACCGGGTAGCCTCGTGGCGTGTACCGGTTCCTGCTGACGCCACGCTGGCTGGGCATCTTCGCGCTGACCGTGATCGCCGCCATGGTGATGGTGCTGCTGGGCAACTGGCAGCTGGATCGCTACCACGGCCGCACCGCGGTCAACGAACGGATCGACGCCGGCCTGCGGATGGCGCCGGTGCCGCTACGTGACGCGTTGCCCGCGCCGAGCGGCGGCCCCGGCACGGTCGGGCCGCCGCCGGCGGAGGACCGGACCTTCACCCGGGTCACCCTGACCGGCCGGTACGACACCGACAACATCGTGCTGGTCCGGGGCCGCACGGTCGAGAGCAAGGTCGGTTTCGAGGTGGTCACCCCGCTGGTGCTGGCCGACGGCACGGCCGTACTGGTGGACCGGGGTTGGATTCCGCCCGCGCCCGGTGGCGCGTTCGCCCAGCCGGAGGTGCCGGCCACCCCGACTGGCGAGGTGACCGTCGAGGGCCGGGTGCACGCGAGCGAGAGCGGCGACGCCAAGGTGTCCCGCCGCGAGGGTCGGCTGGAGAGCCGCCGGGTCTCGCTGCCCCAACTCGCCCCGGAGCTGCCGTACCCGGTGCACGGGGCGTACGTGCTGCTCGACGAGCAGACCCCGGCCGCCGACCCGGTGTTCAAGGCGGTGCCGGTGGGGCACGCCAACAACTGGCAGAACCTGGGCTACGTCGTACAGTGGTGGATCTTCGGGGCGATGACCCTGTTCGGGTTCGGTTGGGTCGCCCGCCGGGAGGCCCGCCGGTTGGCCGGGGTGACCGACGACCGGCCCCGCGACCGCGCCGCCGACCCCTCCCCCGCCTGATCTGCCGCTGACGTCGCCACCCGTTACTGCGACGACGCAGCGGGCGGGCGGCCGGCGTGGATGGCGCGAACCGCGTCGATGGTGTCGGCCTCGGCGGCGGACTTGTCCGCGCGGTAACGCACCACCCGCGCGAAGCGCAGCGCCACCCCGCCCGGATAACGCGAGCTGGTCTGCACGCCGTCGAAGGCGATCTCCACCACCTGCTCGGGACGAACCCGGACCACCCAGTCCCCCCGCTCCACCGCCAGGCCGAGGAAGCGTTCGGTCTGCCAGCGCAACAGCTCGTCGGTGAGCCCCTTGAAGGTCTTGCCGAGCATCACGAAGCCGCCGGTGGCCGGATCACGCGCCCCCAGGTGCAGGTTGGACAGCCAGCCGGTGCGCCGGCCGGTGCCCCACTCGACGGCGAGCACCACCAGGTCGAGAGTGTGCCGGGGCTTCACCTTGACCCATGCCGCGCCGCGCCGGCCCGCTTCGTACGGCGCGTCGGGTGCCTTCACCACGACGCCCTCCTGGCCGGCGTCGAGCGCGGCGGCGAACGCCACACCGGCCTGCTCCGCGCCGTCCACCTCCATCCGCCCGACCAGGAGCGAGGCGTCGACGGTGCCAGCGAGCGCCGCCCACCGCTCGCGCCCGGGCAGATCGATCAGATCCGTGCCGTCCAGATGCAGCAGATCGAAGAAGTACGGCGTGAGCACCGTCGCGCCGGTGTGCGCGGCGGCGGCGCGTACCGCCGGGGCGACCGGCGGACCGCCCTCAGCCGACCGGGCGGAGGTGGATCCGGCGCGGCGGGCGGCGGCGCTGGAGGTCTGCTGGAAGGGCAGCGGCCGGCCGGTCTCGTCCAGCCCGATGGCCTCCCCGTCGAGGACCAGCTCCCGGGCCGGCAGGGCACGCACCGCGGCGACCACCTCGGGCACCCGGGCGGTGATGTCGTCCAGGCTGCGGGTGAACACGGCGATGTCCGGCCCGCTGCGGTGCACCTGGATGCGGATGCCGTCGAGCTTGACGTCGACCACGGCGGGGGTGCCGGTGGCGGTGAGCGCCTCGTCGACCGACGACGCGCTCTGGGCCAGCATCGGGGCCAGTGGCCGGCCGACCCGTAGCCCGAAGGCGGCCAGCGCGGCGGCCCCACCGGCGAGCGCGGCCACCGCCACCTCCCGCAGGTCGCCGGCGAGCAGCAACGCCCGGCGTACGGTGGCGACCGGCACCCCGGCGGCCCGGGCGATGGCGTCGCCGAGCAGCCCCGCCTGGGCGCCGTGGCGCAGCTCGCCGAGGAACAGCCCGGTCAGCAGACGTTGCTCGTCAGCGGTCGCGGCGGCGTAGAGGCCGTGCACCAGGGCCCGACGACGCGCCTGCGACCCGGCGCCACGGACCGCGGCGATCTCGTCGATCGCCGCGTCGACGGAGCCGACGGTCAGGGTCGGCTCCGCTGCCGGCGGGGGCAGGTCACGCAGGCTGGCCCAGCCGACACCGGTCTGCCGCTGGCGCAGCTCACCGGCGAGCCAGCCGGCACCCGCCGGGACCTCGACCGGGTCGAGCTGGCGCAGCGCGTCGGCGAGCAGCTCGACCTTGGCCCGCCGGCCGCTGGTGGCGCCGACGGCCGCCGAGGTGGCCGCCAGGTCGAGGAATCGCACACCCCGATCCTGCCAGCCACCTCCGACAACGCACGCCGATCGCGGCGTCAGGCCGGGACCGGCTCCTCGACGCGCAGGCCGCGGGCGCGGACCCCCTCGGCGATGCGGGACAGCGACATGTCCAGGGCGACCAGGGCGGCGGAAAGCTCGGCGAGCTGTTCCTTGAGCGTGTCCTCGGGCCACGCGGAGACGTCGATGTCTCCCAGAGCGCTGACGGCGGCCTCCAGGCGGGCCATCTCCTCGTTCGTACGCATGTTCGAGAGGCTACAACAGCCCCGCGTCCGACACACCGGAAACGGCCACCATTCGCGCGAAGTTACGGGTTCAGCCGCGACCCACCTCGGCCACCTTGGCCAGCAACAACGCCTCGGCCAGGCAGACCCGGGCGAACTCGCCGAGGTGCAGGCTCTCGTTCGGCCCGTGCGCCCGGGCGTGCGGGTCCTCCACTCCGGTCACCAGGATCGCCGCCTGCGGGAACATCTCCTGGAAGGTGGCGATGAACGGGATCGAGCCGCCGACGCCGATGTCCACCGGCTCGGTGCCGTCCCAGGCCGTCCGGAAGGCCGACCGGGCCGCGTCGAACACCGGGCCGGTCGCGTCGATGACGCACGGGGCGCCGTCGTGTTCGAAGGTGATCTCGACCTGGGCGCCCCACGGGGCGTGCCGCTGGAGGTGCTCGCGCAGTGCCGCGTACGCCTTGTTCGGCTCGTCGCCCGGCGCCAGCCGTACGCTCAACTTGGCCTTGGCGGCCGGGACCAGCGCGTTCGGTGCCTCGGCGGTGGCCGGGGCGTCGATGCCGAGCACGGCGAGCGCCGGCTTGGTCCAGAGCCGGTCGGTGATCTGGCCGGTACCGATCAGCTGCACGCCCTCGACCAGACCGGCCTCGGCGCGGAACCGGCCCTCGGGGTAGTCGACGCTGGCCGGCTCCCCGCCGACCAGGCCCTCCACCGCCACGTTGCCCGCGTCGTCGTGCAGCGTGGCCAGCAGCCGGACCAGGGTGGTCAGCGCGTCCGGCACGGCACCGCCGAACATGCCGCTGTGCACGGCGTGGTCCAGGGTGCGCACCTCGACGAAGCAGTTGACGATGCCGCGCAGCGAGGTGGTCAGCGCCGGTACGCCGACGTCCCAGTTGGCCGAGTCGGCGATCACGATGACGTCCGAGGCGATCGCCTGGCGGTGCTCGGCGAGCAGTTGTTCCAGCGAGTCGGAGCCGTACTCCTCCTCGCCCTCGATGAACAGCACCACGCCGACCGGCAGTTGGTCACCGAACGCGCGCAGCGCGGCGACGTGCGCCATGATGCCGGCCTTGTCGTCGGCGGCACCGCGTCCGTACAGCCGGCCGTTGCGCTCGACCGGCTCGAAGGGGTCGGACTCCCACAACGTCCGGTCGCCGACCGGTTGCACGTCGTGGTGGGCGTAGAGCATGACCGTGGGCGCACCGGGCGGCGCCGCCTTCCGGCCGATCACCGCCGGCTGCCCACCGGCCCGCACGATCTCCACGTCGAGGCCGCAGCCGCGCAGCAGTTCGGCCACCGCCTCGGCGGAGCGTTCCACGTGCGCGTGCTCGAAGCCCTCGAAGGCGATGCCGGGAATCCGGACCAGGCGCTCCAGGTCGGCCCGGACACCAGGCAGCTCCCGCTGTACGGCGGCCCGCAGCTCGGCCTCGGTCATGATCGGTGTGGTCATGACCGGAATCGTATTCCGGCCTTACCCAGCGGCGACGCCCGGATCACCACACCCGGCCGGCACTCGCAGGTAGTAGCGGGTGGCGTCGTGCGGCAGTGCGGGTGCCCCGTCGACCACCAGGTCGGCGCGGGCCTCGGTGCCGTCGGCGCTGAAGTGTTCCTGCTCGGCGAGGTGCCAGCGGCGCAGCTCCGGCAGGATCGCCGGACCGTCGCGGGCCACCGCTCTGGTCAGCCGCAGCGGCTGCGGGGCGGTGACGAAGACCGCCAACGTCAGGTCCGGGCCCGCCTCGGCCCGCGCCGCGCTGACCCCCTCCACGATCAGCACCGGCGCCGCCGGCACCGGCACCGGGTCGGGCAGGAAACCACGTCGTACCCAGCTGTAGCGCTGGTGGGCACCGGCCTGGCCGGCGCGGACCGGCGCCAGCACCGACGATTCCAGGCGACTCCAGAAGGTGAACTGGTCGTCCCACCCGTCGAGCAGATCGTCGGTGTGCACCACCGGCGGCCGGCCCGCGCCGCTGGCGGCGAAGGCATCGGCCAGCCGCGCGGCGAAGGCCGTCTTGCCGGCGCCGCTGGGCCCGTCGACCGCCACCAGCCGGGTACGCCCCAACCGCGCCGGCCGGGCCAACACCCGGTGCGCCAACTCGGCGTACGCCGCAAAGACCGCAACCACGGGCACCGACGTTACCGATCGTGTTGTCCCGCACCGCTTCCGGCCGTGGCCAACCGGGCCAGGCGGGATGATCGGGCCGTGTCCCATTCCGTGATGAGTCCCGGCGTCGAGGCGTTGCTGGAGCAGGCCCGCGCGGGCATGACCCGGCTGACCCCGCAGGAGACGGTGCAGGCCGCTACCCGTGGCGCGCTCGTGATCGACACCCGCACCGACGCGCAGCGACGGGAGCAGGGCCACCTGCCCGGCGTCATCGTGATCGACCGGACGGTGCTGGAGTGGCGGCTCGACCCGGCCAGTGACTGGCGCATCCCCGAAGCCACCGGGTACGACATCGACATCGTCGTGGTGTGCCGCCAGGGCTACAGCTCGAGCCTCGCCGCGGCCAGCCTGCGCGCTCTCGGCCTGCACCGGGCGACCGACATGATCGGTGGAGTGGATGCCTGGCGCTCGGCGGGCCTGCCCTTCTCCGATCAGCCGGCGGACGTGCGCCTCTGACCGGTCCGGTGTCCGGGCGCCCCGGCGTCGGGCGGGCCTGCTCAGGCCGTCATCAGCGTCAACGTCTCCTCCGTGTAGGCGACCAGCAGCGCCTCCGTGTCGGCATCATCGGGCACCTTGGCCCCCATCGACGTGAGGTCGAGCATGACGTACGCGTCACCGCGCGCCACGTGCACCATCGCCCTGCGGAACGCCACCGGGGCGTCAACGTCGGGGACCTCCATCCCCTTCTCGACCGGCATGATCCACACCCAGGCACCGTCACCGAGTTGCGGCAGTTCGTACCAGGTGCCGAGGGACTGCGGTTTCGGTTGCCGAGGCACGGCTTCCCGGGCGAGCTCCGGGGATTCGGCGAGCAACGCGGTGACGGTGAGGACGTGCCCCGCGACCGGATCCCGCTGGCTGACACTGAGCGTGCACTTGCGCGACGGCCGGTCCGGCCGCGGCGGCCACTCCCGCGTCGCCGTGGTGCCGCCATCCAGATCGATCAACGGCTGCGGGTCGAGCGCCGCGCACAGCTCGTCCACCAACTGATAGGTGTTCGAGGGCTGCGGGGAGGCCGGTCCGGACGGTTCGGACGGGGTGCTGGCGCAACCGGCCAGCAAGGCGCCAAACAGCACGGACGGCAGCACAACGGCACGCCGTCGCCGGCGGGGAAACGTCACGCCAAGATCCTGTCACGGCGGCCCGGTACGGATAAGCCCGGCAAGCCTCCGAGCGGGACGCCCGGTGAGCTTTAGAGCAGAGCGCCAGCGACTGTCAGAGTAGAGCGCCGGTGAGCTTCAGAGCGGGGCGCCGGGTGGGACGAAGGGCAGGTCGGCGGGTGGGCCGGCCTCGATGAGTCGCCACAGGGCGGCCGTGTCCAGATGCTCCTCGACCAGGTCGCCGAGCAGGTCGAGGGTGCGTTCCCGGGCGGCGGCGAAGGACGTGTGCGGGGCGACCCGGAACCCGGTACGCCCGGCGAGGCGGGCCACCCGGGCGAGGAACCACCGGCGGAACTCGTCGGACTCGAAGGCGCCGTGCCAGTGGGTGCCGTGCACGGTGCCGTGCACCGCCCCCTCCCCGACGCCGTCGAGGTAGCGCAGTAGCGGGGACAACTGCGGATCGGCGGCCGAGACGTAGCCGTGGTGGATCTCGTACCCGCGCACCGGCAGGTCACCGGCGACCGTGCCGGCCGCCGGTCGGACTGTCTTCTGCGGGTCGAACGTGATCTCGACGGGAAGCAGGCCGAGCCCGGGCACGCTGCCGTGCCGGCTCTCCACCGGGTCGTGGATGGCTCGGGCGAGCATCTGGAAGCCACCGCAGATGCCCAGCAGCGGCCGACCCGCCGCCACGTGCGCGGCGACCGCGTCGGCGAGGCCGGTTTCCCGCAGCCAGGCCAGGTCCGCCACGGTCGACTTGGAGCCGGGCAACACGACCAGATCGGCGGCGGCCAGTTCGGCGGGCTCGACGGTCAGCCGCACCCGCACCCCGGGCTCGGTGGCCAACGCCTCGACATCGGTGGCGTTGCTGATCCGGGGCAACCGCACCACGGCGACGTCAAGCCACTGCGTGCCGTACGGGGCGGCGGGCCGACCGAGCACCCGGCCGTAGGCGAGCGAATCCTCCGCGTCCAGCCACAGGTCCACCGCCCAGGGCAGTACGCCGTACGTGGGGCGCCCGGTGAGCTGGCCCAGCATCGCCAGTCCCGGTTCGAGCGGGCCACGATCGCCACGGAACTTGTTGACCACGAATCCGGCGATCAGCGCCTGGTCGGCGGGGTCGAGCAGGGCCAGGGTGCCGAACATGGCGGCGAACACGCCACCCCGGTCGATGTCGCCGACCACGATGGTCGGCAGGTTGGCCTGCCGGGCCAGGCCCATGTTGACGTAGTCGCCGTCGCGCAGGTTGATCTCGGTGGGGCTACCGGCTCCTTCGCAGATCACCACGTCGTACGCCGCCCGCAGCTCCGCCAGCGCGGTGTAGGCCGTCTCGGCCAGCCGTGGCCGCAGCGACCGGAACGTGGCGGCGGTCATCGTGTCAATGGCCTCGCCCAGCAGCACGACCTGACTGGCCAGGTCGCTGCCCGGCTTGAGCAGCACCGGATTGAACCGCAGATCCGGGGCCAGCCCACAAGCGGCTGCCTGCATCGCCTGCGCCCGACCGATCTCGCCACCCCGGCCGTCCGGCCCGACAACGACGGCGGAGTTGTTGGACATGTTCTGGGCCTTGAACGGCGCCACCTTCACGCCCTGACGGTGCAGCCACCGGCAGATGCCGGCGGTCAGCACGCTCTTGCCGGCATCCGAGGTCGTCCCGGCGACCAGCAGGCCCCCGGTCATCGCCCGCCCACCGCGCCGGCACCACCCCACCCTAGGGCAGCCGACCGGTCACGCCCGAGCCGGGTGGCCCGGCGGGTGACGGCTGCGGTCAGCCGGCCGGCGGTCAGTGGGTAGACCGCCGCGAGACCGAGTGCCGCCAGCCCCACCGCGCCGGAGATCCGGGCGGCCCGGGACAGGTGGCGTGCCTCGGGACGTGGCCCGTCACCGAGGAACGGGCGCACCTCCGAGCGGCCGAAGTAGACATTGCGCCCGCCCAGCCGTACGCCCAGCGCCCCGGCCATCGCCGACTCGCACTGCCCGGCGTTGGGACTGGGGTGGTCGGCACGGTCCCGGCGCCACACCCGCCAGGCCTGCTCCCGGTCACCGCGCCCGACCGGCGCCAGGGCGACGGTCAGCAGGCCGGTCAGCCGTGCTGGCACCAGGTTGAGCAGGTCGTCGAGGCGGGCGGCCGGCGTGCCGAACCGGGCATAGCGGGCCGACCGGTGACCGACCATCGCGTCCAGCGTGTTCGCCGCCCGGTAGCCGAGCAGCCCCGGCAGCCCGGCCACCGCGCCCCAGACCAGCGGGGCCACCACGGCGTCCGAGGTGTTCTCCGCGACCGACTCGACGGTGGCCCGGGCCAGCTCGGGCTCGTCGAGCGCCGACGGGTCACGCCCGCACAGGTTCCCGAGCCGGTGCCGGGCGGCCGGCACGTCACCGTGACGCAGCGCCCGACCCATCGCCTGTGCTTCGTGGCGCAGACTGCGTCCGCCGAGCACCGCCCAGGTGCCGGCGGCGACCAACGCCGCGCGGGTCACCGGCCGACGCCGGGTGGCGAACGCGGCGGCCGCCCCGAGCAGCACCGGTCCACCGACGGCAAGCGCGGTGAAGGCGCCACCGGCCAGCCGGTCGGGCCGGTAGAGCCGACGCTCCAGGGCGGCGGCGGCGCGACCGAAGCCGGCGACCGGATGCCCGCGTCGCGGATCGCCGATCAGTGCATCCAGGGCGTACCCGGCGACGAGTCCCGCCGCGTTCGCCACCGCACCCGCGTGCCGCACCACACCACCTCCGGCCGGCAGCCTAGCCCAGCCCGGCACGTCGACCGCCGCGATGACAGGTCACCCGTGCCGTGCTCGCGTCAGTGCTGCGGCACCGGCCGAGGCGGCGGGCCAGGCCGGCAGCCGAGGCCGCACCGGCCGGGCCAGCAGCCGCCGAGGTGGCGGCAGCGCGGCTGGGTCAGGCCGGCTGGGGCTGTCGCCCACGGCCGCGTCGGCCGCGCCCGGTCACCTCGGCGCCCGCCCCCGATTCCTCCGGACGCCCCAGCGACCCCACCTCCTCCGCCAGCCCCCGCGACTCGACCTCGGCCCCGGCGACCTCGGCGCCCACCGGGGCCAGCTCGTCCGAGGCCGCTTCCGCCACGTCCTGGCCGTCGAACGGATCGGACGGCAGCAGCTCGTCCTCACCCACCTGCCGGTACGCCCCGACGCCGGTGGTGGCTCCGGTGCCGTCGACCGGGGTGGCGCCGTAGTCGTCCGAACCCAGGTCGGACAGCTCGAAGTCGTCGTCGAGCCCACCATGGTCGGGTCGGGCGGGTGCCTCGCCATCCGGCACCGGCTCGGTCGGCTCGCCGTGCACCCGCTGCTCTGCTTCGGCATCGGAGACGGCGCTGGTGCTCAGGCTCGGCCGGTTGCGCAGGAAGCGTCCACGCCCCCGGGACAGGTCATGACCGACCGCGACGGCCTCCAGCTCGTAGAGGGTGCGGTGGTTGCCGGCCTCGTCGGTCCAGTCGCGGGTGTAGAGCCGCCCGCAGACGACCACCGGATCGCCGACCATCACCGAGGCGGCCACCCCCTCGGCGAGCTTGCGCCAGCAGTTCACGCGTACCCGCAGGCTGTTGCCGTCGACCCAGCGGCCGCTGTCCCGGTCGAGGCGCCGCGCCGTCGAGGCGACCTTGAAGTTGGCCACCAGGGTGTTGCTCTGGGTGGTACGGCGCCATTCCGGCGCGGTGAGCACGTTACCGACCACCGTCACATAGGTATCGAACATCGCCCCTCCAGCGGGGTCTCCGGGGCTCACCTGCGCGAGCCGACTCGCCACCGAGCCTGCGCCGGCGTCCGCCCTCGGGCATCCCCGCGCCGAAGATCTGTGGACAGCGCGAGCGCCTGTGGACAACAACCTGATCAAGGTCCCGGTGTGGTAGGCCAGCCGGCCCTGCCCGCTGCCGGGCCGACAGCCAATGATCGAGACATACCAACGTTCCGGACGGACCCCGGCGGGGTAGGGATCTGTCAACCGCACCTGTGACACGACGTCGACGAAAGGTCAGCCATCATGAAGATGACCCTCCGCCGTTCCGCCCGCGTCTCTGGTGAGGTGCGGCGATGAGCACCAACCCGGCCACCGTGGCGAAGTGCCTCCGGCTCGGCGCCGGCTTCTCGCAGGCCGACCGGGACTGGCTCGTCGCCCAGTTCGCCACGCTCGACGCCCGCCTGGCCACCTTCGACGCCGACGCCACCGAACTCGAACTCTCGGTCAAGGACCGGGAGGCCCGTGGCCAGCGGGTCACCCTGGAGTGCTGGATCGCCGGCCGGCAGAAGATCGTCACCACCTCGTCCGAGGAGGATCTGCGCGCCGCGCTCAACGACGCCCGGGACGACCTGCGCCGCAAGCTCAACGACGCGAAGACCCGGCAGGAGCCGCGCAACAACAAGCACCTACGGGTCACCACCCCGCCCGGCCAGAGCCCGCCAGCCGAGCTGTCGGCCGAGGACCTGGCAGCGGCCGGGACGACGACCGACGAGCGGTGACCACGCCGGCCGGAGCCAACCGGCCGCGCGTCGACGGCCCCGCCGGCCAGGTGCCGGCCGGCGGGGCTACCACCCGGTAGCTGGGTCGGCGTACCGTCGGCATCGTGGAACCGGACCTGCTGGGCTCACCGTACGAGCGGCACACCATCGACCTGGGCAGCGACAACGAGGGCCCGGTGGTCGCCACCCTGGTCCGCCGCCGGGCCGAGCGCCCGAGCCGGCGGGCCGTGCTGTACGTGCACGGCTTCGTCGACTACTTCTTCCAGACCCACGTGGCGGACTTCTTCGTCGCCCGGGGCTGGGACTTCTACGCACTCGACCTGCGCAAGTACGGCCGCAGCCTGCTACCGCACCAGACCCCCAACTTCTGCCGCGACCTCGGTGACTACTTCCCCGAGTTGGACGCCGCCGCGCAGATCATCCGCGCCGAGGACCGGCACGACACCCTGCTGGCCATGGGCCACTCCACCGGCGGACTGATCGTCTCGCTCTGGGCGCACGCCCGCCGTGACGCCGGCCTGGTCGACGGCATCTTCCTCAACAGCCCCTTCTTCGACCTCAACGCCCCCTGGTTCGTGCGCCGACCCCTCGCGGCCGCCGTCGCCCGCCTGGGCCGCCGGGCGCCGCAGCGCATCCTGCCGTTCGGCCTGGGCACCGTGTACGGCGAAAGCATCCACGCCGACCATCGCGGCGAATGGACGTACGACCTGGCCTGGAAGCCGCTCGCCGGCTTCCCCGTGCGGGCCGGCTGGCTCGACGCCATCCGCACCGGCCAGCGGCGCCTACGCTCCGGCCTCGACATCCCGGTGCCGGTGCTGCTCGCCTGCTCGACCCGCTCGTTCCGGGGCACCAGATGGCACGAGTCGGCCACCCTCGCCGACGCCGTACTCGACGTCGAACACATGGTCCGCTGGGCCCCCCGCCTCGGCCAGCACGTCACCCTGGCCCGCTTCGACGGCGGCCTGCACGACCTGACCCTCTCCGGTCCCGCCGTACGCGAGAAGGTCTTCACCGAGGTCGGACGCTGGGCCGACGCCTTCCTCGACGCCGGACCGACAACCACCCACCCGTCCGTGCCCGACCCCCGCCGCCCGACCGCCGACGGCGGGTCCGGCGGCGGGCCCGGCGGCGACGTGGTGGCCGACCCCGAGGCGGCGGAGGCAACCGCCTGAGCACGGCCGACAGCCCCGAGTAACCAAGTGCGCGGCAGCGCGACGCGTGCGACCCTGACCCGGCCACCCATTCCGCCGCGCCGGGCCGGGACGGCGGTACCCTTCTCGCGCGATACCACGGCGCGCCCGTAGCTCAGCGGATAGAGCAGGGGACTTCTAATCCCAAGGCCGCAGGTTCGAATCCTGCCGGGCGCACAGGTACTTTCGCCTTCTGACCAGCTCGCGTGGGGCTATTCGTGGTGCGAGCGCGCTACGGTGGCCCCGTGGCAGCCTCGAACGGACGCAGCAAGCGCCAGCGCGGCGAGATCGAAACCCTCCCCAGCGGGTCACTGCGCGTGAAGGTCTATGCGGGTGTCGACCCGATCAGCGGGAAGCGGCACTACCTGACCGAGGTCATCCCCGCCGGCCGCACCGCCGCCAAGGAAGCCGAGAAGGCGCGCACCCGGTTGCTGGCCCAGGTGGACGAGCGGCGCAACCCGCGCACCCGGGCCACGCTCGACCAGTTCCTAGACCGATGGCTTGAGGTGGCCGACATCGAGGCCACCACCCGTATGGGGTACGTGAACAAGCTCAACAAGCACGTACGGCCGGTGCTGGGCAAACTGCCGGTCGGCCGGCTCGACCCTGAGACGTTGGAGTCGTTCTACGCGAGCCTGCGCCGCTGCCGCGACTGGTGCGGCGGCAAGGCGTACGTGAAGCACCGCATAGACGGTGAGCACACCTGCACGGCGAAGTGTCGGCCGCACGTCTGCAAGCCGCTCAGCGCGTCGTCAGTGCGCCAGATCCACTGGATTCTCAGTGGTGCCCTCAGTCGCGCCGTCCGGTGGCGTTGGATCGCCGTCAACCCCGCCGGACAGGCCGAGCCACCCGCACCGCCGCACCCTGATCCGCAGCCGCCGAACCCGGCCGACGCCGCGCGCATCATCAACGAGTCGTGGCGCGATCCGGACTGGGGCGCGTTGGTGTGGCTCGCCATGACGACGGGTGCCCGACGCGGTGAGCTGTGCGCGTTGCGCTGGCAGCATCTCGACCTCGCTGCCGGTGTGCTGACGCTGCGGCGCAGCGCCTACCTGGACGAACACGGCGAGCTGCAAGAGAAGGACACCAAGACGCACCAGCAGCGGCGGGTAGCGCTCGACCCGGAGACGATCGAAGTGCTGCGGGAGCTTCACGGCCGGTACGTCGACCGTCTGGCGCAGCTCGACGTGGAGGCCGACCCTGCCGATCACGTCTTCTCCCCCGAGCCGGACAACAGCCGTGGCTACCGACCCGACACCATCACCCAGCGGTACGGCCGGCTCGCCGTCCGGCTCGGCATCACCAGCCACATTCACGCCCTGCGCCACTACTCGGCGACTGAGCTGATTAATGCCGGTGTCGACGTGCGGACCGTCGCCGGCCGGCTCGGTCACGGTGGCGGCGGGACAACCACCCTCAGAGTTTATGCGGCGTGGCTGTCGGAGTCGGACCAGCGCGCGGCCGGAACGTTGGCCGCCCGCATGCCGCCGCGACCGGCCGCACCGACACCGCGAACAACGGAAGACAGCCCATACCAGGCAATAGCGGCCGAGCTTCGCGAGCAAATCGCGACCGCGATGCTCCGGGTCGGGGATCAACTTCCTGCGGTTGCTGAGCTGGCGGAAGCCTATGGCGTCTCCGTTGGCACCGCTCACCGTGCTGTCGCCCTCCTGACAGCAGAGGGGTTGGTCAGTGTCTCCCGGGGCCGTCGAGCGACCGTCGCGTGTGCATGAGCTGCTAATTTGCCCTAAGTTGCGGCTCGCACAGTTTGCTATTAAGAGACCAAGAGGGACGGCCCGTCGGTACCCCAGAGACATCAAATAGGGCAGACTTGGTACGTCCATGGTTCTACCCGCTCATCGAGCTTGTGGGAGCAAAGTTGACGACGGTCAAGCGAATCTTGTGCCTTGCAAATTCTCGCAAGCCGGACGGGCGATGCATCGCAGGACTGGAACTAGATGGAGCTAGAGCCACAGGATGGATCCGACCGATAAGCAGCCGAACCCACGAGGCGGTATCATACGACGAGCGGAAATACGAAGACGGCAGCGAACCGCAGGTGCTGGACATTATCGATATCCCTCTACTTTATCCTCAACCACGAGGACACCAGCAGGAGAATTGGGTACTCGATTCCAGTTCCCGTTGGGTGAAGGCCGGAAGTGTTACCCCCAGTCAAATTTCAGCACTGGCCGCCATTTCCGGCCCACTCTGGAAGAACGGTTGGCATACCCATAACGGCCTACATGATTGCCTCCCCGCAGAAAGGGCCGATGCCGCAGATGGCTCTCTAAAGCTCATCCACTTAGGACACGGGCTAAACCTGCGCGTTTTCGTAATCGGCGAGAATTTCGGCAATCCAAGGCGGCGAGTTCAGGCCGACTTTCACTTCGGCGGCGTGCAGTATAATATTACGGTCACGGATCCAATAATCGAAGGCGCGTACCGAGATCGAGCAATCGGCGAATATGCGCTCGGCGCTAGCTACTTAACGATTAGCCTTGGTGAGAGATTCGCAGACGAGCGCTGCCACAAGTTCGTCGCCGCCATCATTGGAGCATAGGATGCCTGCACATAAAATACAAATCTTTACCATTGGACATTCCACACACTCACTTACCAGCTTCATAGATATCTTGCGGAAGGCAGGGATATCCGCTATAGCCGACGTCCGGTCAGCTCCCTACAGCAGACACCAGCCTCATTTCAATCGCGAAGCGTTGAGATCTTCACTGAAAAGCGCTGAGATGTCCTACGCTTTCCTTGGACGCGAGTTAGGCGGACGTGGCGTTGGACCATCCGTCAGAAATCAGCATGGTCGCGTCTGTTACGAAAGAATTGCAAGTTTGGATATTTTTCGCGAAGGGCTTAAGCGGCTACGAGAAGGAACCCAACGCATGCCGATTGCAATCATGTGCACCGAAGGCGAGCCACTGAATTGCCATCGCGCAATCCTGATCAGCCGATACTTAGTCGAAGACGGCATGGAAGTAACGCACATCCACTCCGACGGCAACTTCGAACTCCACCGCGATGCAGAGGATAGACTTCTGCGCATTACCGGCCTCCATCAGCCGGAGATATTCAGAACCAGAAGAGAGATAATTCAAGAGGCTTACCAGCGCCAAGAGGAGCGCATAGCCTATGTCGCACCAAGGGCCGAAATTCATGAGAGCATTTCGTCATGAAAATTTACACTATCGGCTTCACGCGAAAATCCGCCTCGCAGTTTTTCGACACTCTATGCGACGCACAAGTCAACAGGGTTGTCGATGTCCGGCTAAACAATGTCTCCCAGCTAGCCGGGTTCGCCAAAAAAAACGACCTGGAATACTTTCTCAGGAAAATCGGATCTATTCGCTACACGCACGCTCTAGATCTTGCGCCTACCCAGGAAATGCTAGATGCCTACAAGAAGGGTGCAGGCACCTGGAGTGAGTACGAAGCACGTTTTGGAGAGTTGATTCAAGGAAGACGCGTAGAAGCGAGCTGGGCTGACGAGTTGCGCGACGGCGACTGCTTCCTTTGCAGTGAAGAGAAGCCTCAGAATTGCCACCGCCGCCTTGTGGCCGAATACTTCGCGCGCCACTTCGGCGGGGTGGAAATACAACACCTTGGCTGATTAGATTCCTTCTAGACCAAGCCGCTGATGAGACAGGGGTAGCTCCGCAAATTCCTATACCCCGCCAAGATCACGCCAGCATCTCATCGAGCGACGGCCTACCCGCTCCTAAACAGTCCACAAATTACCTCAAGGGACCCGCAAGGGAGCTCCGCTTGCAGACCCCGGCCTGATAGCGACTGGCTGGCTCCAAGGCGACGTCTTGGCGTTGGAGGGCACGAGCGCCGCCTTGGCCGAGAGCAAAGCCGATTCGGCAGCTGCTCGCCAGATCGGCATGATAGGGCGCATGCGTTTGCTGGTGCTCGGCGGAACTTGGTTCGTAGGACACGCGATCGTCACGACTGCGATCGATGCCGGCTGGGAGGTGACGACCTTCAACCGGGGTACCTCAGACCCCTTCCTGGAAGCGGTACGGCCCCTTCGAGGCGACCGAACCCAGCCTGATAACGTCGCCGCCCTCGCTGCCGCTGGTCCCTGGGATGCCGTCATCGACACCTCGGGCTACGTGCCTAGGAACGTTCTCGACGTGGCTCGCGCGCTCGCTCCCGTCGCCGATCGCTACGTCTTCATCTCCACGCTGAGCGTCTACCAGGAGTGGCCGCTCAAGCCCCTCAGCGAGCAGTCCGAGGTGCTCTACTGCCCGCCGGACGCCGGCCCCGAATACGGCACCGATACGGAGGATGGGCCGACCCGATACGGCTACCAGAAAGCCGGCTGCGAGGCAGCAGCCGTCGCCGCGTTCGGAGCCGACCGGACCACGATCCTGCGCCCCGGTGTCGTGCTCGGCCCGCGTGAGTACGTCGGCCGCCTGCCGTGGTGGCTACGCCGCGTGGCTGCCGGTGGGCAAGTCCTGGCCCCCGGCTCCCCCACCCGCACCATTCAGCCGGTCGACGTACGCGACCTAGCCGCGTTCGCACTCCACACCATCACCGAAGGTTCCTCCGGCGCATTCAACGTCTGCGCCCCGACGGGCGGCGCGACCTTCGGCGGACTACTGGCGGATTGCGCCCACGCGACCCAGGCCGATGCCTCCTTCGACTGGGTGCCCGATGAGGTGTTGCTCAGCCAAGGCGTCCGGCAGTGGTCCGAGCTGCCGCTCTGGCGCACATTCGACGGCGTGTGGCGCGTCGACACCACCAAGGCGCAGGCAGCCGGCCTGCGCTGCCGGCCGCTCTCCCTGACCGTCCGCGACACCTGGCGGTGGATGGTGGAGAGCGGCGAGGTCAGCAACCACGATCGGGCCACCGAGATCGGCATCAGCCCGGAGAAGGAAGCGCAGGTGTTGGCCGCCTGGCACCGGTCAGGTGAGCGGACGGGCTGAGGTCTCCGACAGCCACGCCGCGATGCGCTCGGCGAGCTGGCGCGCGTCGGCGTCGCGATCCCACGGCGACTGGCTCAGCATGTGCTCGATCCGCGACAGCCGACCGGTCAGCGAGACGTTGCGCTTCTGCGGCGGCAGGTCCAGGACGGTACGCAGCGCGTCGGCCGCACCGTCCTTGTCTCGCATGTGGAGGTGCGCAGCGGCAACGTCGATCTGCGTCCCGTTGATCTGCGAGTACGGCCGCCTGGGCGACGGCAACGCCTCGTACACCTGCAACGCCTCTCGGGCGTACCTCGCGGCCTGCTCGCCGTTGCGGAGGTCGAGCCATGCCGCCGCCGCACATGCCGCCGCCCGCGCCTCGCCGAATGCGAACTCCCCACCGGTAACGGTGGCAAGTTCGTCGGGTCGGTACGCTGCCGCTTCCCTGTCTCGCTGGGCCGCTTCCAGGACAGCCGCGACTGAATCGGAGTCTGCGAGCAGGGCGTGAGAGCGGGCAGCGACATAGCGGAGCCTCAGTCTCGGCTCGCCCTCCGGTGCCGTCCGCATGGCGCGAGCGAAGTAAGTCAGGGCGGAATCAGGCTCATTGCGCCAGTTGGCGAGGGTCATTTGCAGGCCGTAGGTCCATGCCTTCAACGACGCGTGTCCGGCTAGGTCGGCGTACTGCGTTGATGCTCTGGCCAGGGCCGCCGACTCGTTCCAGTGCCCGAGGTCGAAGGCGGTGGAGGCCATCAGGGCAGCACTCTGGCCGATGACCACGTAGAGGTCGGCCAGCTCGACGGGTCGACGGGTGCGCTCGACCAAAGCCCTTGCCTCGTCCCGCAGCCGGCGAGCACTGCTGAACACGTCGAAGGCTGCCATGCCTCCCGATCGGGCGAGCAACGTCACGTCTTCCTGCAAGGACTCGATAGAGTCGTTCGGCAGAGCAAGGCTTATCAGCAGGGAATCATTGGCGACCGATTCGGCAGCATCACTCACAACAGTAACAACGCTGCCACCGCCACCTGCATTTCCCTCCCGACGCACTCCGCTGAGCGTTTCGAGGAACCGGGAACGAACCGAATCCGATACACGATCCAAGGCGGCATTCAGCACGTCTTGATTGGCATTCCCAGGAACGGTATCGGGTCGACTATGCCAATACGCGACGGTCCTTGTCGCGATCCCGAGCCACCCCGCGAACCCCTCGTTGGTCATCCCGGCGGCGGCTTGCAGCGAGCAGGCGAGATTTCCTGTCCACCGGTTTACCGTCGCCACCGTGGTCTCCCGAGCTTGCAGATTGCATCGGATTGCCGTGCGTTGCACTGGGTTTGCATGGGCGCTCCGCGCTTTATCGACTTCACTTGGTCTCAGCAAGCCGAACGGAACACTGACCACAGACTACTGAGGAGACTCCCGTGGCTGAACCCCTCGCTGCCAAGAACGATCGCCCCCGGTTCCGGTCCGTCGCGGACACCGCAGCAATCCTCGGCATGTCGGAGGTGACCCTCTACCGGGCGATTCACGCCGGCCAGTTCCCCGCGATCAAGGTCCGTGGACGCTTCGTGATCCCGGCGCGTGCCATCGACGACATGGAGGCGTCCGCGCTGACGTACGGCCTGGTCGACGCCAGCAACCACACGCTGCGGCCCGCCGGGTGACCGCTACCGGGCCGCGCGCTTCGGCCCCGGAGGGGCAGGCGGGACGCTGTGCTCCCGAGCAAGCTTCCGGACGTAGGCACCACTGAACGGCGACAGCCGCTCAACCTCAGCCGGGCCGACGCCGTCACGGAGCGCCGCAACCACCGCAGCAACCACCACTTGGCGTGCCGCTTCATGAGCAGCTTCGGTACGCCGGTACCGCTTCGTAGCTGCTGACAGTTCGTCTCGCGCATCACTCATCGGACCAACATACCGCTACCCCCTTGCGCAACAGACCCGCGTATCGCTACCTTGTTGCGCAACAAGGGCGCACATCTAGGGGCGCCAGAACAGCCAGAAGGGACACGAAGTGACTGAGTCGAATCACTCGCCCGAGTTCGGGCCGAGCGCCGCCGAGCTGGCGCAGATCGAGCAGGAGTTGCCGCTGATCGAAGCTGAGGTGTTGCTGCTCGACGCGCAGATCGTCGTGCTGACCGGCGACGCCGGCCCGACCGAGTTGGACTGGCAGCGGCTTCGTCGGGCGCAGCGTCGGGTGCTGCGTGAGGCGCGTGCCCTGCTCGCCGTTCGCTCGGCCGACGGCCGGGCCGCGTAGGCGGATAGCGCCATGAGCCGTCGTTACCCGATCCCCCGCCCCGCTGACGACCCCCGCTTCACGTTCGGTCTGGCGCTGGACGTAGCCCAGGTGCTCGCCGCGCACGGCTACCCGTCGATCGACGAGCCGTACGACGGTGCGGGGCGGACCTAGTGAACCTGCAACAAGCCTTGTTTTCGCTCATCTACGGCACCGACGTATCGGAGGGACACCTGTCATGACCGCCCCCACGCTGTCGGCCTTCCCCCGGCCGATCGAAGACCTGATCCCTGCCGCCCGCGACCTGGCCGACCAACTCGGCGAGATCCCGTCGCGCAACCGTCTCAAGAAGGAACTGCGGGTGGGCGGTCCGAAGGCAGACGCGATCCTCGCCGCGCTGACCCGCACCGACACCCCGCCTGCCACCACCGAACCCGCTCCGGACCCGGCCGGCACCGCTCCGGACCTGCTTGGCGACCCGGACCCGGTGGCGGATCTGCCGCCGGCCGCCGACGACACGCCGCCGGTCGTGTCGGAGCAGGCAGCACCCGTCGCAGACCTGGGCACCAACATCACGAGCGAGGCGGTTCGGACCGCCCCGGCGGATGACCGGCGGGCGGTGGTGTGGCCGGTGGTGCTGCTCGCCCTGCCGGCGTTCGTGGCGATCTGGTCCGGGTGGGTGGGACTCGGTGAGCTGACCGGGTTCGGGGTGGTGCACCCGTTGCCGGGCATCTGGGACAGCTTCTCCATTAACTCGGCCATCACCCTGCCGATCGGCGTCGAGACGTACGGCGCGTACGCCCTGTACGTGTGGCTGTCCGGCCGGGTGCCGGACCGCGCCCGGCTGTTCGCCAAGTGGTCCGCCATCGCGTCGCTGCTGGTTGGCGCGGCCGGTCAGGTCGCCTACCACCTGTTGGAAGCAGCCGGCGTCACGTCGGCCCCGTGGTGGATCACCACCGCCGTGGCCTGCCTTCCCGTGGCGGTGCTCGGCATGGGTGCCGCTCTGGCGCACCTGGTTCGCACGCACGACTAGTTCCGCCCGGCGGCGCGGCCACCTGGCTACCAACCTGCGCCGCGCCGCCGGCCCTGCACCCCTCAGCCAACGACCTCGGGAGAGACACCCATGTTCGCAGATTCCACCGGCATCCACGCTGCCACGTTCGCTGCCGTGTTCGTCGCCCTGTACGTCGCTCATCAGGTGGCCGATCACTGGGTGCAGACCCAGCACCAGGCCGACTGCAAGGGCCGTCCCGGCTGGGCGGGCCGTGTCGCCTGCGCGGCTCACGTCGCCACCTACACGTTCACTGCTGGTCTGGCCCTGGTGTTCCTGATCGCTGGCACTGGCCTACGTCTCGACTCGTCCGGTGTGGCGGTCGGGTTGACCATCTCGGCGATTACCCACTACATCGCCGACCGGCGTACCCCGCTTCAGCGCATCGCCGCCGCACTCGGCTCGGCACGCTTCTACGCCCTCGGCGCTCCCCGGCCGGGTCGCGACGACAACCCGAGCTTGGGCACCGGCGCCTACGCCCTTGACCAGTCCTGGCACATCGGCTGGCTGTTCATCGCCGCCCTGTTCGCCGCCTGACCACCCGCCACCGAAGGAGCCCTACTGATGGCAAGCATCTCGATCGGCAGCGCCGGACGCGTCACCAGCGGCAACACGCAGTTGTGGTGCCCGGCCTGCGGCAACGAGACGAACTGGCGCGACATCACCGCGACCAGCCAGCGCACGCAGGTCACCTGCGGCGACTGCGGCAACCGCATCTCCGTCAAGAGCTGACTGCCTATCCGGCGGCGCGGCCACCTGGCTACCGACCTGCGCCGCGCCGCCGGCCCTCACCCATCGCCACAACCCTCATACGGAGGAACACTCATCATGACGTCCCCACAAGATGACGACCGGTTCGACTGGCGAGCCGCCGAACGCGACCTGACCAACGATGCCCCCGACACCAACGTGGTCGACCTGGACGCGGCCCGCGCCGCCCGCACCACCACCGACTTCGACGATGACGGTCCGATGCTGGTCGACTCCCCGGCCGCGCAGCGCACTCCGCGGTTCACCCTCGACGGCGTACGCGCCGGGCAGCGGCGCCCGATCCTGCCGGCCTGGCTGTGCTCCCGCGCCGAGCTGCGCGACACGATGCGGTGGGCGGTCGGGCACCTGTCGCACACCACTGCCTACCACTCGGTGAGGCTCCCGAAGTACGCCGGTCGGCTGGTGCTGCGCGCCCCGGCCGGCGCGATCCGGCTCGTGTCCGGTGGAGCCCGGTGGCTGTTCGACTGGGAAGGCGAGCAGATGCGCCAGTCGACGTCGCAGACCCGCGACGGGGACCTGTACCTCAAGTTGTCGAAGCAGCGTGACCGCAGGGTGCGGTGGCGGGGCATCGTCGTCACGTTCACGCTCGCCGTCACGCTGGTTGGTGGGGTGGCGGTGGCCCTGGCCCCAGAGTGGGCGCGGTGGGCCGTGCTGGCGCTACTGGTCACGTTGTGCGGGATGCTCGGTCAGCCGGCCGACAAGCCGCTGCTCGACACCGCTGTGGTCATTCCCCGCGTGGCCAGGCTGACCTCGGATGTGGTGGTGCGCGCCCTGGCCGTGCTGGGCATCTCCGGTATCAGCCAGGCGATCGCCAAGCAGGGACAGCGGGCGATCGCGTTCACCGCGCCGATCACCCGTGACGGCCCCGGCTGGCGGGCCGACATCGACCTGCCGCCCGGTGTGACGGCGGGGGACGTGATCGAACGGCGTGACCGGCTCGCCGCCGGCCTCACTCGTCCGCTCGGCTGCGTGTGGCCGGAAGGGCAGCCGGAGGTGCACCCCGGCCGACTGCTGCTGTGGGTGGGCGATCAGGACATGGCCGCGACCCCGCCGAAGCCGTGGCCACTACTCAAAGCGGCCGGGGCGTTCGATCTGGGCCGACCGGTGCCGTTCGGCACCGACCCACGCGGACGGGTCATCACCTTCGACCTCCCGTACACGAACCTGCTCATCGGGTCGATTCCCGGCTACGGCAAAACCGCCGCGACGCAGGTGCCGATGCTCGCTGCCGCTCTCGACCCGTACGCCGAGCTGTGGTGCTTCGACTTCAAGGGCACCGGCGGCCTTGACCCCCTGGAGAAGGTGTCGGCGCGGTACGCGTCCGGGCAGGACGACGACACCGCCGAATCCGGCCTGATGGCGCTGCGCGAGTTGCGCAAGGAATGCCAGCGCCGCGCCGCCGTCATCAAGGGCCTGCCCAAGGCGGTGTGCCCGGACAACAAGGTCACCCCCGAACTGGCCCGGCGCAAGAAGCTCGGCCTTCACTGGCTCGTGGTGGCCCTGGACGAGGTACAGGAACTGTTCTCCCACGCGGAGTTCGGCAAGGAAGCCGGAGATCTGGCCGAGAAGATCATCAAGCTGGGTCGCGCCTTGGGCGTGATCCTCGTGGTGGCCACCCAGCGGCCGGACGCGAAGAGTCTGCCGACCGGGGTGTCCGCGAACGCTGGTACGCGGTTCTGCCTGCGGGTCATGGGTCAGATTGAGAACGACATGATCCTCGGCACCAGCGCTTACAAGAACGGCATCCGGGCGACCATGTTCGCCAAGAAGGACAAGGGTGTCGGCTACCTCGTGGGCGCGGCCGACGACGCGCAGATCGTCCGCACCTTCTACGTCGACGGCCCCACCGCCGAGAAGGTCATCGACCGGGCGCGCGCCCTGCGGGAAGCGGCCGGGACGCTTACCGGTCATGCGGCCGGGCAGGCCACGCCGACCCCGGCTGCCCGCCGAGACACCCTGCTTGACGACATCCTCACGGTGGTCCCGGCCACGGAGCCGAAGGTGTGGGCCGAGACGCTGACCGAGCGTCTGGCCGAGCTGAACGCCGACGCGTACGCAGACCTCACCCGCGACCAGTTGACCGCCGCCCTCAAGCCCTACGGGATCACCACCGGGCAGGTATGGGGAACCGACCCCACCACCGGCAAGGGTGCCAACCGGCGCGGCATCGAACGTCAACACATCGCCGATGCGGTAGCGGAGCGTAACAGGCGGCGGGGCGACAAAGCCGCCTAACCCGGACAGCATTCGGGTGCTAGGTCTAGCGGCACCCCCCGCTAGACCTAGCGCCCCTGCTAGCGCCACACCCGATACCTGGCCAGCGCCCTAACAACTAGCGGCGAGAGCCCTCTATGCCCCCGATCCGGCCTGTGGAGGCACTTCGTGACCACCATCCTGCTGCTCGCTAGCCTCGCCACCCTCGGTTACGCAGCGTGGTACCTGATCCTGTGCTCAGTGTCCCCATGGGAACGTTGCCGCCGTTGCCACGGTGCCCGCTCCCACCGCACCGCCATCGGCACCCGACGCGACTGCCCCCGCTGCGACGGCACCGGCATCCGCGTCCGCATCGGCCGCCGACTCCTCGACTACATCCGCACCGAGTACCGCGCGGGCAGCCAGTGACCGCCCGACACGGGCACACCGGGTGGTGCGCCCGCGACCACCGCTGCAACCTCGCCGAACACCGCTCGGCAGAGATCCTGGTCGACCTGCCCGGCCGCGCCCGCGCTGTTCTCGTTCGCGTACGGGCCAGCGACGGCCGCGAACACGCCGAGATCCGCGTACGCGTCGCCCTGGCCGACATCGACCCGGTCGCCCGCCGCCAGCTCGGCACCCTGCTCGCCGGACTGCGCGATGTGGTGACCCGCGCCGCCGTGACCCGCCGGCCGCGCCCTGGCCGCGCCGCCGCCTGACTTGCCCTCCCCAACTCACGACAGGAGCACCCCATCGTGACCCGACCGCCCGCGCACGACCACGCCGCCGAGCAGGCCGTGATCGGCGCTGCCCTGCTCAACCCGACCGTCGTCGCCGACCTCGCGCCGATGCTCGCCCCGGCCGACTTCCACCGACCCGCACACGGCCGACTGTGGGAAACGCTCTGCGCCATGCACGCCACCGGCGAACCCGTCGACCCGATCGCCCTGGCCGCCCACCTCGCCGCGACGGGCGACCTGGCCAAGGTCGGCGGTGCTCCGTACCTGCACACCCTCATTGCCGCTGTGCCCACCACAGCGAACGCTGGGCACTACGCGCGGATCGTCGCCGACCACGCCCGCCGCCGCCAGGTCGCCGACCTCGGTACCTACTTCGCTGAGAAAGCCGACCAGGGCACCGACGTCGCCGACATCCTCGCCACCGGCCGCGCCATGCTCGACCACGCCGCCACCGGCAGCCAATGGGCACCCCTGATCCCGCTCGGCGACCGCCGACACCTCCCCGAATTCCCCGCCTACGTGCTACCCGACTGGGTCGCCGAACACATCTACGCCGTCGCCGAGTTCACCCAAACCCCCGTCGACCTTGCCGGCTGCATCGCCCTCGCCGCCCTCTCGACCGCCGCCGGAGGCCGCGCCGAAGTAGAAGTACGCGGCTCCTGGCGCGAACCGACCAACCTGTTCACCGTCGTCGTCCTACCGCCCGGCTCCCGCAAGTCCGCCGTGTTCGCCGCCATGACCGGGCCGCTGCTCGCCGCAGAGAAGACCCTTGTCGAGCGCGTCAAACCGGCGATCGTGGAAGCCGAACTCGCCGCCCGAGTCGCCGGTAAGGCGGCCGAGAAAGCCGCTATCGCCGCCGCGAACGCCGACGCGTCCGGCCGAGACACCCTCCTCGCCGAAGCGACCGCCGCCGCCATGAACGCGGACGCAGTCAGCGTGCCTGTCCTGCCGCAACTGATCGCCGACGACGTCACCAGCGAGGAAGCCGCATCCCTGCTCGCCGAGCAGGGCGGACGCCTCGCCGTCCTCTCCCCCGAAGGCGGCATATTCGCCACCATCGCCGGCCGCTACTCCGGCACCCCCAACCTCGAAGTGTTCCTCAAAGGCCACGCCGGAGACATGCTGCGCGTCAACCGTCGCTCCCGCGCTCCCGAACACGTCGAGCACCCCGCGCTCACCCTCGGCCTGGCCGTACAACCCGACGTGCTCCGCGACATCGCCGACATGCCCGGCTTCCGAGGCAAAGGACTCCTCGCCCGCATCCTGTTCAGCCTGCCCGTGAACACCGTTGGCCGCCGAAAGGTCGGAGCTGACCCGGTACCCGAAGCCGTCGCCACCGCCTACGCCGCGAACCTCGGCGCACTGGTCGCCACCCTCGCAGAATGGACCGATCCCGCCGTACTTCCGCTCACCCCGGAAGCCAACGAACGAGTGTTGGACATCGAACGCGCCGTAGAGCCACGCCTCGCCCCCGGCGGCGCGTGGGGACACGTCGTGGACTGGGGCAGCAAGTACACCGGCGCAGTGGTCCGCATCGCCGGGCTGATCCACCTCGCCGAACATCTGCGCGACGGCTGGGGCAAGCCGGTCACTGCCGAGACGGTGGAGCGGGCAGCACTGCTCGGCGATTACTTCGCCGCTCACGCCCTGGCCGCGTTCGACGACATGGGCACCGACAAGAGCACCCGGTACGCCCGGCTCGTGCTCGCCTGGATCGAACGCACCGGCTCGACCACGTTCACCAAGAAGGAGCTGTACCGGGCCGTCCGCAGTCAGATACCCACCGCCGCCGACCTCGACCCCGTCCTGTCACTACTGGAGATTCACGGCTACGTGCGCCAACTCGACCCACCAGCCCGTACGGGTGCCGGACGGCCACCCTCGCCCGCATTCCTCGTCCACCCCGACGTCCACCAGACCACCGGCACCGTCCACGCCCTACCCGCAACGGCTGGCCGCAGACCCGCGTAACCCGCTGGTCTAAATGGCCGCAATGGCAGAAACCCCGCTGAGTCGGGGTTTCTGCCATTCCCGCCATTTTGGCCAGCACCCGCGCATCGACTCGCTACGGCTGCCTGCTCAAACGAAGTAGCAGAGTGTGCTGTAAGGCAGTCTCTACCAGGGTGATCGGCTCAAGGTCATGCTGAGGGAACCCAGACCTGCCAGGCGATCTGGACGTCCACCAGCGAGTTGTCTTCCTGTACAAGCTCCCAAGCGGGCTGCCCGCAGCCATGCGATGCCATCCAGCCGCTGTGCCCGTAGGCAGCCGGTTCGATGGTAATCAGGTCTGGCATTGAGACGAGAGACGCAGCGACAGACTGACCACCCAGGGTACGCCAGCGGATACAGAAGCGCTGATGAGCACATCCGTTCATGGTCGCCGGGAAGTCGACAACTGTCGCTAGACCCTGCCCGGCAAACACCCGAACGCTACCGCTCTCCTCGCGTAGGAGTCTGTATCCGTCGAGGTGATCCGGCCATGCAGGCAACGCAGACGGGGCGCAGGCTTCGTTGATAACGTCGGCGTCCTCCGTACCCCATGGCGATTTACCAGCAGAGGCGGGACGCAAGTGCAGCCGACTAAGGCCGCCTACGATAAGCGAAGCAAGTCCAACGAAGGTCGCGATGATACTTGCGTACTTGTCGGCACGTTCGAGTCCCTGTCCTGTTAGGAAACCGATGAGGCCGGCCACGAGCAGCAAGGCGCCACCGCCACCCGCGCACAGCCACCAGCGCGGGTGGCCAGCTACTGGCACCTTGTCAGAGCCACCTCGGGTCCGGCCTTTGTCAGGTTGCGATGTCATGTTCGGAGCCTCCGATGATGGGCTGAGCGGAGGGAGCCTAAGGCCGCCAAGGGTTAGCAGGCGACACACGACCGGACGGACCTAGCAAGCAGCCGCGATCGACCTGAACGAGACGAGCCGGACCACTTGGCGTTGTATTGATCTCGTTGGCAGGCATCGGCGATCAAAGCGGACGCCACGCCGCGCTACCTCGGACGCGGGCAGTCATCATCGGTCAGCATTGGTCGCCGCTGGTTCACCTCGCACGGCCTGGCGGCGGCATGATCTTGGTGGGGCAATCCGCCGGGGACCGAGGGGATCCGAACCCCTTGCACCCACGGTAGCGAGCGAACATCATCAATCAGACCGATCGACGCTCCGACCAGCGCAGGATCTGCCGACGCTTGCCAACGCCTGTCGCCGTTGGTTGCTCTCGGTTGCACCCGATCTGTACCCGATGATCTTGCTATGGCCGTCGTGGATGTGAGGGGCTGGGCGCAGAACCACATCACAGCCTCGACGGCCATCCCTGGCGGCGCGCCCTCGCTGTACGCTTCTGCTGCAACACCCAATCCATGAACGATGCGGCCTGAAAATCTAAAGCGCGAGCCGCCGAGCCCACGCATCTGGGCAACGGCTCGGTTGGTACTTGCCCTTCGAACCTGCCGGAGCACAAATGGCGCTGCGCCCCATGACCGCCGACAACCCACGGCTTGTTACGCGGCCGGCCGGTCCGGTCGCAATGGATTTGGATGACCTACGGGATCTCCACCAACTGTTGGTTGATCGGACCTCCGGCGTTGTGTCCATCCAGGTTGGTCGGTACGAAGCCGACGACCCGACCGACTTTCGGCAGGCCTCAGACAAAGACTTGATGCGAATCAAAGTCACCACGGCCTCGCCGATGGTTCAGGCGTTCCTAACCCCCGACGTCGGGCGCGTCTGGTCACAGACCGATGACGCCGCAACGACCCGCCTCGTGGAGGACGCCGCCGAGCTGATCAACGGCTGCCGCACCCGATATTCCGTGATCTACCCGCCAATTCCAGCGATCAGCCTACTAATCGTTGTCTCTCTACTCACGCTTCTCGCCGTATCCGCTTTCGCCATCGGCAACAGTGAGACAGGACTGATCGGAGTTGGCCTAGCGGCAGCAATGATCGGATGGTGGCTATACGAAACTCCGAGAAACGCGCGATCAAGAGGAGGAGTGAAAATCGTTCCCCTCTCGCGCGACGAGCGGCGCGCACGATCCGGCAACACAAGGGCAAGCGTTACCATCGCGATCCTGGGCGCATTCATCGGCGGCGTCTTGGGAATCCTCGGAACCCTCATAGCGGCAAAAGCTGGCAATTGACTACGGAGATTGCTTTTCCGGCTCTGCTCGGACGGAGGTTGTCGGGATGGCCCCAACCATCCCGGAGTGCCCGAGGACCCCGCCGGAGGCACTGCTCTTGTGACTGCTCGACACAAAGCCCCGGATCTGCCATCGACCATGGCGGCCCGGGGCTTCGTCGTATGTCGCGCCGCTGGCGGGCTGGAACCGACGCGCTGGCGGCCGAAGACCAGAGGCGCGGCGGCGGGCCGGCAGGCCCGGCCCTGGTTCGGCGGCGCGAGTGGCCTGCGAAGCGGGCCGCCTTGAAGGACGTACAGAAGGCGCGAACCACGTAGGCATCTCTTCGGGCAGGGATTACAGGCGGTCACCAAACTACGGGCCACCTACGGCCCATTTTCCTGGCCGCCCGTGGAGCTATTCGTGGTGCGAAGTACAGGATGCCAGTGAAATTCGAGCGACTCGACGCAAGAGTTTTTGCAGCTAGCGAAGCTTGGGAAGCTTGGGACTAAGACGTGAATACCACTTCTAATCCCAAGGCCGCAGGTTCGAATCCTGCCGGGCGCACAGCCACTTCCCTCTCCTGATCGCGTCGCTTGGCCGAGACGACGATCCCGCCGCTGCTTTCGCCCGCGCCGGGTTTGAAACCCGGCCGGTCGGGATGGCGCCGGGCGTGATCCGGAGTTGCGGGTACCTGCACGTCTTCCCGACCGGCACCCTGGCCGGACCGACGTAGCCAAGCGCCCCCGATCAGCCCCGTGGGCTGCCGCAGGTCGTAGCACCAAGCCAATCTTGGACAGTTTCCGTTAGCGACTAACGGAAACTGTCCAAGATTGGAGTGGCGGCGGCACCGGCAGCGGGACGGTCGGGCCGCAGTTGCTCACGGGGTGGGGCGGGCTGGGTCAGGCGGGTTGGCAGGGGGTGTTGTTGAGGCGGAAGTCGGTGGGGCGGTTGTTGGTGCCGGAGTAGGTGGCCTGGAAGCCGAAGCTGGCCGTGCCGTTGGTCGGTAGGGCGCCGTTCCAGGAGACGTTGCGGGCGGTCACGTTCTGGCCGGACTGGGTGACCTGGGCGTTCCAACCGCCGGTGATCTGCTGGTTTCCGGTGAACGACCAGGTCAGGGCCCAGCTGTTCAGGGCGGCGCCCCGGTTGGTGACGCGTACCTCGGCGGTGAAGCCGTTGTTCCACTGGTTGGCCGTCCAACTGACCGTGCAGTCTGCCGGCCCGGACGTGGGTGGCGGGGTGGTCGGCGGGGGCGTGGTGGGCGGCGGGGTGGTGCCGTCGCGGGGCGGGAAGCGCAGGATGCGGTCGTCGTTGGCGGCGGGCGTGCCCCGGCCGTCGCGGTTGCTGGTGGTGACCCAGAGCCAGCCGTCGGGGCCGTACTCCACGGTGCGCAGTCGGCCGTACGTGCCGAGCAGTTCCGTGGTCGGGGTGCCCACTCCCCCGGTGCCGGTCAGCGGCACGTTCCACAGACGGTTGCCGCGCAGGCTGGCCACGAAGAGCCGGTTGCCGGCGATGGTGGCGCCGCTCGGTGACGCCTCACCTGGGGTCCAGGTGATCAGCGGGTCGCGGAAGCGCGGGTCGCCGGCCCGGCCCTCGACGGTGGGCCAGCCGTAGTTGCCGCCCGCGACGATCAGGTTGACCTCGTCCCAGGTGTTCTGGCCGAACTCGGTGGCATATAGTCGGCCTTGGGCGTCCCAGGCCAACCCTTGCACGTGTCGGTGGCCGAGGCTGTAGACCGGTGAGCCCGCGATCGGGTTGTCCGGCGGCACCGAGCCGTCCGGTCGGATCCTCAGGATCTTGCCGTTTCGGCTCTGCGGGTTCTGTGCGGTGGCGGTCTGTCCGGCGTCACCAACTCCGACGTAGAGCAGGCCGTCCGGTCCGAAGGCGATCCGGCCGCCGTTGTGGATCGCCGCTCTGGTCAGCCCGGTGAGGATCGGCTGCTGGGTCTGTGGGGCGGTGAGCCGGAAGCGGGCGATCCGGTTGTCGGTCGCGGTGGTGAAGTAGACGTAGATCCAGCCGTCCTGGGCGTAGGTCGGGGATACGGCGAGGCCGAGCAGGCCACCTTCGCTGGTGGGGGTCACGCCGGAGATCTGGACGATGGATTCGGGCTGCTGGCCCGGCCGGACCCGGACGACCTGGCCGGTGGGGCGCTGGGCCACCAGTGCGCTGCCGTCGGGCAGGAAGTCCATTCCCCACGGCACCTGGAGGCCGGTGGCGACGGTTTGCGGTCGGGTGAAGTCGAAGTCGCCGACGGCGAGCAGTCCGGGTGCCGCGTCCGCGACGGCACCGGATGGACGTTCGGCGGTCGGGACCGCGCCGGCAAGCCCGCTGAGGCCGACGCTGCCGGCGACCAGGCCGGCAGTGAGTGCGGTTCCGACCGCGAGTCGGATCTTCATGCAACCCCCTCTTAAATCGACATTGATCGATATATATTACGCTATGTTCAGGCAATTTGCGAGCGCCACAGCGAAGCCCACAGACTGGGGGTGAGGCGACCAGCGCGCGGCGCGCGGCGATGGCCGCCACGGGGGGCCACATTCGACCGACCATTCGAGGTTTCGCGTGGACCAGCGCCGACCCCGACCGACGTCCACTGAAGAATCCGAGGGTACGAGCGGCGACACGCCCGACACCGAACGTCACCAGCGCCGCCGCCTTATGTTATTCTCCGGCGTCGATCTCTCAGCGCGCACCCGGATCGGGTCGTTTGTCGCAAAGGACGCTCCCCCGATGCCGGCCCTGGCCACCCTGACCGCGTCGCCCGCCACGGTCGAACCGCCGGCTGGCGGGGCGTTCTCGTTCATCTTCACCCGGTTGCCGGCGCTGCTGCGGTTGTCCTGCGGTCTGGTCTGCGCGGTGGTGGCGCTCGCCGTGCGTACCCCGCCGGTGCGCACCGAGCTGCTCGTGCCGGCGGTGGTCGTGCTGACCGCCTGGTCGATCTGGTACGCCATCCGCGCCTGGCACCACGGCATCAGCGCGCCGCTGGTCACCGGGGACCTGGCCCTCACTGTCGCCGCCTGCCTGGCGATCCCGGTGCTGGTCGCACCGGAGGTGCTGCCCGGCGAGGCGAGCTGGATCGCCGTACTGGCCAGCACCACCGTGATCAATGCCCAGGCCACCGCCCCGGTACGCTGGTCCGTCCCGGCGGGACTGCTGGTCGCCGCCGCGTACGCGACGGGCGCGCACGCCGCCGGCAACACCGTCGAGGCGAGTGCCCACGCGGCCACCCTGCTGGCACAGACCGCCTGCACGGCGATGCTGACCGCGGTGATGCGCCGCCGCATGGCGCGGGCCGACGCCGACTTCGTGGCCAACCAGCGGGCCTCCCGGGCGGCACTTGTCGCCCGGACCGCCCGGGAGGCGGAGCGCCAGCAGAACCGGGACCTGCACGACACCGTGCTGGCCACGCTGACCATGGTCGGGCAGGGTGTGATCGGCGGCCCGTCGGCGGCGCTGCGCGAGCGGTGCGATGCTGACCTGCGTACCCTCGTCACCCTGGCCGAGGCCCGGTCGGTGCCGGCGGATGCCACCCGGCGGTTGGACGAACGGCTGCGGGAGGTGCTCGCCCGGCTACCGGGCCTGCCGGTCAACGCCGACCTGCCGCCGTACACCGTGCCCGCCCCCGTCGCCGAGGTGATCGCGGAGAGCGCGCACGCGGCGCTGTCCAACGTGGCCCGGCACGCGCCGGGCGCGGCCACCACGCTGCGCCTGCGCACCGGTGGCGGCACGGTGCTGGTCGAGGTACGCGACGAGGGTCCGGGCTTCGACCCGGCCACTGTCCCCGCCCACCGGTACGGCCTACGCGAGTCGATCCTGGGCCGGATGGCGACGATCGGCGGACGGGCCGAGGTGGACTCCGCGCCCGGAGCGGGCACCCGGATCCGGCTGGAGTGGTCGGATGTCGGCTGAACCCGACGCCGTCCGCCTGCCACCGGCGGCGATGCCGGCCGCGTACGACGGCAGCGCGGCGACCACGGCCGTGAAGGTCGGCGTCGGGCAGGCGGCGGCTGCGGTGGCGCGCATCTCCGACCGGGGTGCCCGGATCGTGGCGGTCACCATCGCGCTGGTGTGGCACCTGGCGATCGGGTTGCCGGCGGTGCTGGGCGCCCGCACCGAGTTGGCCGTACCGCAGGTGGTGGTCGGCGGCTGGGTGCTGGTGGCGGCCGTCGGGGTGCTCGCCGGGGTCCGGCTGCTGCGGGACACCCCACTGCCGGCGCCTCCGCTGGCCGGGCTGCTGCTCGCGGTCGACGTGGCGGTCTTCGCGGCGGTGGGTCGCACGCACCTGTTCAGCCCGGCCAACTGGGTCTGGGGCACGCTCGCCTGGTTCTTCCTGGTGGTGCTCTGGGGCCGGCCCGTCAGGTGGCTGCTCGCGCTGCTGGCCGCGCACGCGGCCACCGCGCTGACCGCCGTCGCGCTGTACGGCGCCACCGGGGCGGCGGATCTGGCCCGCGCCGCGATGGCGCTCTACGGCACCTCGTCGCTGCCGGTGGCGGTCTTCGCCGGAGCGCTGACGCTCGCGATGCTCTCCCGTGACCGGGCGGCCAACGCCGCGGCGGCCAACGCGATGTCGGCCGAACGCGAGGCCGCCGAGCGGGCGCGCGGCGAGCGGCGGGGGCGGCTGGCCCTGGCCAGCGACGCCGCGACCGAGGTGCTGACCGAGTTGGCGCAGGGGCGGGCCGATCCGTCCGATCCGGACGTGCAGCGCCGGTGCGTACGGGCCGCGGGGCGGCTACGGCGGCTGATCGCCGAATCCGACGACGTGCCCCATCCACTCCTGCACGAACTGCGGGCCGCGGCCGATCTGGCCGAGCGTAACGGGCTGCCGATTGACCTTGTCACAATTGGTACACCGCCACCGCTGCCGGTGCAGATCCGCCGCAGCCTGGCCGATCCGCTCACCGCCACGCTCGCCGACGCGCGGGACTGGGCCCGGCTGACCATCGTCGCCGGTCCCGACGAGGTGGTGGTCAGCCTGGTCACCCCGGACCGGGCCGGTCCGGACGCCATCGGGCCGCCGACAGAGCAGGGCGAGGAGCAGGTGGAGCACCTCTACGAACGGGACGGGGAGATCAGATGGACGCAGACGCGCTGGCGTCGATGACGCCGGGGCGGCCTGTCGGCGTGGCGATCGTGGACGACCACCCGGTGGTGATCGACGGGGTGCGGGCCTGGCTGGCCAGCGAGCCCCGGCTGACCGTACTGGCCACCGGTGACGATCCCGACGAGGTACTGCGGGCCGCGCCCGGGGCCGACGTCGTCCTGCTCGACCTGCGGTTGCATGGCCGGGTGATGCTGGACAAACTGGCCGAGCTGAGTGCCGCCGGCAGACGTGTGGTGGTCTACTCGGAACACTCGGATCCGCAGACGATGCTCGCCGCGCTGGACGCCGGGGCGGTGGCCTTCCTCGCCAAGCACGAGGGGCGGGAACACTGCGTGGCGACGGTGCTGGACGCGGCGAGTGACCGCCCGTACGTGGCTCCCACGCTGGCCGGTGCGATGGTCGGCGACTCCCGGCCGGACCGGCCGATGCTGTCCGACAAGGAGCGCGAGGCGCTGCTGCTGTGGTTCCAGTCGATGTCCAAGGCGTCGGTAGCTCGACGGATGCGGATCAGCGAGCACACCGTCAAGCAGTACGTCGACCGGGCGCGGATCAAATACAGCCGGGCGGGCAGGCCGGCGGCCACGAAGGCGGCCCTGCTGGCCCGGGCGATCGAGGACGGTCTCATCCGACCGGAGGAAATCGGCATCTACCGGTCGCAGGCGGCGTCCGATTGGCCGACCCCCTAACGGGCGTCATGACACCGCACTCCGGCTGGACAAGGCTCGTGCGCAGATGCCGTCTGCACCGGAGGTTCGTGACGATGCACGAGGACGCGTCCCCGTTTTTCATCGCGCCGCATCGCTTCGACGCGGTGGACGACGACAGCGGCCCGATCCTGGATCGGCGGCACGAACTGGTGCCGGACGGCGGCGAGCGGATACTCGGCCAGCACCAGCTGGACGTGGCCGGCTACCTGCTCGGTCCCACCGAGGCCCGGCACACCTGGACGCAGCCCGGTCCGGTCACGCTGACCATCACCGACCACCGGTTGGTGTACGTCGGCGCCGGCTCGCAACTCGCCATGGTCGGTGCCCGGCACCGCCGGGGCGCCCGGCGCTCGGCACTTGTCAGCGGCCAGGTGCGCTGGCAGTGGCCGTCCCGGCTGGAGTCGCTGCCGTCCGCTGCGGGCGGTCCCGCGCGGCTGCTGGTGGTCTGCGACGCGCTGCGTACCATCCAACAGCCGGCGCTGGCGATGGTCGGCCCGGACGCCCAGGTCGAGCGGTTGAGCCAGGAGATCCGCCGGGCGGTGGCGACGTTCCGGCTGACCCGGCCCGAGCTGGTGGATCTGTCCCCACCGGAACGGGACGCGCTGTCGCGGCTCACCCTCGTCTCACCGCGACCCGGCCAGGGGCGGGTGATCCTGCCCGGATCGTTGCCGGTCGAGTTCCACTCCCGCGACGACTACTACCGGCCGCGCAACGCCGACCAGATGCCGTACGGCGCGGCCTCGGGCCAGCGGTAGATCAGCCGGTACGGGCCTGGCGGTCCTCGGCGTCGAGCGCGGCGGCCTGCTCCGGCGTCGGCGCGGTGCCGCCGAGGTGCGCCGGCAGCCACCACCGGTCCGCCTCGTCGGCGGGCCGGTCCGGGTACTGCCGCTGGGCCCGGTCGACCAGCGCCCGCAAGCGCGTCTTCAGCTCGACGCTCATCGCACCGGCGTCCGGATAGGCGGCCGGGTCCATCGGCTCGCCGACCAGAATGGTGATCGGGGTGTGTCGCCGGGTGAGCGTGCGTGGACGGCCCTTGGTCCACAGTCGCTGGGTACCCCAGAGCGCCACCGGCAGCACCGGGACGGCCGCCTCGCCGGCCATCCGGGTGGCGCCGCTCTTGAGGTCCTTGACGGTGAACGATCGACTGATCGTCGCCTCCGGAAAGACGCCGACGACCTCACCGGAGCGCAGGGCGGCCAGTGCGGCGGCGTACGACTCGGCGCCGGCCCGCCGGTCCACCGGGATGTGCCGCATGCCGCGCATCAGCGGCCCCGACACCCGGTGCCGGAACACCGAGTCCTTCGCCATGAACCGGACCAGTCGCCTCGACTCCAGCGCACCCAGTCCGCAGAAGATGAAGTCCAGGTAGCTGACGTGGTTGCTGGCCATCACCGCCCCGCCGGTCCGGGGTACGTGGTGGGCGCCGTCCACGGTGAGCTTCAGGTCGAGCACCCGGAACATGGTCTTGGCAGCGGCGATCACGGGCGGATACACGAGTTCCGGCATCCGACAACTTTACCCCGAGTAGGTTACGCGCTGGTAGGGACGGTGGCCCGGGCCGCCGACCGGCCGCCCGGCCACCGTCGGCGGTCTCGTCAGTCGGCGAGTTTGTGCAGGTCGAGACGGCCACGGGCGAAGGCGTCCACGCGACCCCAACGGCCCGGGATGTCCAGCACCTCGATCCGGCCCATGCCCACCGGCAGGCACGGCTCCACCGCCAGGTGCCCCTCGTGCGGCTCCAGGCCGAGCATCGTGCGCAGCAGCAGCAGCGGTGCCCCGGTCGACCACGCCTGCGGGCTGCACGCCGTCGGATACTCCACCGGGAACTTCGTCTGCTCACGCGGGTAGCCGCCGAACGCCTCCGGCAACCGGCCGTCGAAGTACCGCGCGGCGTCCAGGATCCCGTTGGCGACCGTGGCGGCCTCCTCGGCGAAGCCGTAGCGACGCAGCCCCCAGGCACAGAAGGAGGTGTCGAAGGGCCAGACCGTGCCGTTGTGGTAGCCGATGGGGTTGTAGCGGACCTCCCCCTCGGCCAGCGTCCGCACCCCCCAGCCGGAGAACAGTCGATCGCCGACCAGGTGCTGGGCGACCTGCTCGGCCCGGTCGTCGGTGACGATCCCGCTCCACAGCAGGTGGCCGATGTTCGAGCTGAGCACGTCGCACTGCCGCCCGTCGGGGTCGAGCCCGAGCGCGTAGTAGCCCCGGTCGGCGACCCACCAGTCCCGGTTGAAACGCTCCTTCAGCTCGGCCGCGTCCCGCTCCAACTCCTCCGCGTACGCCGGGTCGCCCCAGAACTCGCGGGCCATCCGGGCGGCGCGCATCTTCGCGTCGTACGCGTACCCCTGCACCTCGCAGGTGGCCCGGGGAAACGGCGGCAGTGTGCCGTCGGCGTACGAGATGGAGTCCCAGGAGTCCTTCCAGCACTGGTTCTCCAGGCCGTTGTCGGTGTTGCGCCGCTCGTACCAGATGTAGCCGTTGCCGACCAGGTCGGCATAGTCGTCGATCCAGCGCAGGGCCCGACGGCACTCCTGCTCCAACTCCTTGACCAGCGCGACGTCGCCGCTCCACCGCTCGTACTCGTCGAGCAGCACCACGAACAGCGGGGTGGCATCCACCGAGCCGTAGTACGGCGAGTGCGGCTGTTCCTCGAAGGCCGCGCTCTCGCCGTAGCGCATCTCGTGCAGGATCCGGCCCGGGTCCTCCTCACGGAAGTCGTCGAACCGGGTGCCCTGAAGCGCACCCAGGATCCGCAGCGTGGTCGCGCTCAGATCGGGCGTGAACGGCAACGTCTGCAAGCAGGTCAGGATGCTGTCCCGACCGAACATGGTCATGAACCAGGGCAGGCCGGCGGCGGGCAGCGTCTGACCGCCGAGCGACAGCGGCGCGAAACGCAACGCGGCCAGGTCCACCATGCACCGCTGGTACGTCGCGGCGACCTGACCGTGTTCGCTGTTCACCTTGGGCGCCTTGGCGATCCACTCCTCCAGGTCGTGCTGCAACGCGAGCCGCTCGGTGCCATGGATCCGCAGCCCGATGCGCAGGTCCCGGCCACCCGGGCCGAGCGCCTGCGTGTGTACGTCGATGTTGGTGTCCCACTGCTCGTTGGGTTCGAGGCGGACGGTGTAGGAGAAGCCGTTACGGTCGTAGCGCGCCGGCTCGGAGGACGAGATGATCGTCTCGCGCCGGAAGTTGCCCCGCCGGTAGCCCAGGCGTAGCCGGTCCGGCTCCACTTCGGCGTACGTCTCGCCCTTCTTGTTCAGGATCTCGTCCTTGACCTCGAACAGGTCGGCGAAGTCGGAGCCGGCGTCCATCCGGATCTCCAGCTCGACCGCCTTCTCGTCGTGGTTGAGGATGGTGATGCTCTCCCGGAAGCTGCCCCCGACGGCCCGCTCACGGATGATCGACAGCTTGGCGTCGACGTAGTGCGTGGCCAGGCCCGGCACCAGGAAGAAGCGCGACTCGTAGTACTGGAGGTCGTCGTACGAGAGGGCGTTGAGCCGCTCACCGTTGACCGTCAGCACCCACTTCGACAGGAAGCGGGTGTCGATGGAGAACAACCCGGTCGGCTCGGTCGGCGTCGCCTCGATGTCCCCGGTGGCCTCCGAGACGACGAAGGTGTTGCCGTCCAGGATCCGCACGGTGTGGCTCGGCGCCATCAGCGCATCTCCTTCCGGTAGCGATGCGGTCCCTCGCTGTGCGGCGGGCCGGGAAAGATCCGTTCCAACTGCACGATCAGGCGGGCGTCACCGGTCACCGTCATGTCGCCCCGCAGCAGCGCCGCCAGCCCGTTCTCCCGCCCGGTGATCAGGTCCTCGAACAGTGCCGGGCTGGTGCCGACGACCGTGTCCGCCTCCATGTCCTCCCGGCTGACCTGGACCTCGCCCCGCTCGATCCGGACCAGCCAGTGCATGCTCTGTGGCCCCTCGTGCAGGTCGAAACGCACAGTCCCGGAGATCTTCGCCAGCAGGGGGTCGTATCCCCGGTGGTCGAGATCCTCGAAGAACCGAACGGTCGCGTCCGCCATCGGGCCTCCCCTCCCCGTCGCCTCCGGCCCCGGCCGGTGCGCCGTGCGCCCGCACACCGACCGGCCCTTCGCCTCGAAGCAGGGTCCCCGCCCGGTACGAGGTCAACCTCGCCCGGATCGGGTGAGGCCCGAGGTGGAAACGACGAGGGCCGGCTCCCCGGGGTCGGGGCGCCGGCCCTCGCGGGCACGCGGGTCAGTTGTTCGGGTCGTCGGCGCTGATGTCGGCGAGTACCGACTGCGGTTCCCGCTCGACGGCCAGGTCACCCATTGACACGAGACCGATCAGCCGGCCGTCCTCGACCACCGGCAGCCGCCGTACGGCGTACGTCCGCATCAGGTCGGCGGCGGACACCGCGTCGTCGTACTGGCTGACCGTGATCACGTCCTTGGTGGTGAGCTGGTTGAGCCGGGTGGTGTCCGGGTCCAGGTTCTCCGCCACCCCGCGGACCGTGATGTCCCGGTCCGTGATGATGCCGACCACGTTGTCGCCATCGGTCACCACCACGTCGCCGATCGCGGAGTCACGCATCTCCCGGGCCGCCGCGACGAGCGTGTCGTTGCCGTCCATGGTCACCAACCGGGTCGTCATGAACTCTCCGACCGTTGTCATGGTGCCTCCCTCTCGGTGTAGGGCAACCATGGGTCTACCCGGGGGCCCCGACCAGTAACGCGCCCGAAGGTCAGCTCCCGGCGGCCACCAGCTCGGCGATCTGCACCGCGTTGAGTGCGGCCCCCTTGCGCAGGTTGTCGTTCGAACAGAACAGCGCCAACCCGTGCTCGACGGTCTCGTCGGCGCGGATCCGCCCCACGTAGGTCGGATCCTGTCCGGCGGCCTGCAACGGCGTCGGCACGTCACTCAACGCCACACCAGGCGCACCATCGAGCAGTTCGACGGCGCGCTGCGGGCTGATCGGCCGGGCGAACCGGGCGTTGATCTGCAACGAGTGCCCGGTGAAGACCGGCACCCGGACGCAGGTGCCGGAGACCTTCAGGCCCGGGATCTCCAGGATCTTGCGGCTCTCGTTGCGCAGCTTCTGCTCCTCGTCGGTCTCCGCCGACCCGTCGTCGACGATCGAGCCGGCGAGCGGCAGCACGTTGAACGCGATCGGCCGGACGAACGAGCGGGGCGCGGGGAATTCCACCGCGGCACCGTCGAAGGCGAGGCCGGACGCGCCCTCGGCCACCTTGCGGACCTGCTCGTCCAGCTCGGCGACGCCGGACAGGCCGGCACCGGAGACCGCCTGGTAGGTCGAGACGACCAGGCTGACCAGTTCCGCCTCGGCGTGCAGCGGGCGCAACACCGGCATCGCGGCCATCGTGGTGCAGTTGGGGTTGGCGATGATGCCCTTGGGGCGACGACCGGCGGCGTGCGGGTTGACCTCGGCGACGACCAGCGGCACCTCCGGGTCCATCCGGAAGGCCGAGGAGTTGTCGATGACCACCGCACCGGCGGCGGCGACCCGGGGCGCCAACTCCTTCGCGGTGCCCTTACCAGCGGAGAAGAGCACGATGTCCAGCCCCGAGTAGTCGGCGCTGGCCGCGTCCTCGACGGCGACCTCCCCGCCGCGCCACGGCAGCGTACGCCCGACCGAACGCGCCGAGGCGAACAGCCGTACCTGCTCCGCCGGGAACTCCCGGTCCGCCAACACCTGCCGCATGACGCCACCGACCTGGCCGGTGGCCCCCACAATGCCGATCCTCATGCCCGCGAGGCTACCCAGCCCAGCGGGTCGAGCGGGAACGCTTTCCCAGCGCGCGGGGCGGTGACCGGCCCGGCCGGGTCGCCCCGCCCCGCAACAGCCGCGCCCTGATCGGCCGTCAGCCCGGAAGATCGGCACCAGCGGGCCTTCTCCCGCCGCAACATCTCAGCCCCACCCCGCCGCCACGGCGACCGACATCACATGCGGCGGCAGCGCTGGGGCGCGCGACGCCCGGCGATCGCGGTCGGCGCGCTGGCCGGGCTCGCCTCCGTCGGCTCCCGCTGGCCCAGGTCGAGCGCCCAGCGGTAGTCCGCCCGGCCGCAGCGCCCAGCGCCGCTGCGGCCGGTGGCGATCAGCCCGCGCACCGCGCGGTGACGATCAGTCTGCTGGGGCGTAGTCGACGACCTCGCCGAGACCGGTGGCGACCAACTCGTCCCGGATCAGCGCGGCGTCGCCCTCCACCACCAGGGTCAGCGACTCCGGGTGCAGGTGGGTGGCGGCGGCGGCCGACACCTGCGCCACGTCGGCGGCGAGCAGGGACTCGCGCAGCCGGGCGTGATAGTCGTCGGGCAGGTCGTGCACCACCAGGGTGGTCAGCGCCCCGGCGATCGCCCGAGGGCTCTGCAACTCCACCGAGAGCTGGCCGGCCCGCCAGGACCGGGCCACCGCCAACTCGTCCTCGGTCACCCCACCGGCCTGGGTACGGGCGATCTCCCCGATCGACTCCACCAGGGCCGGTGCGGTGACCGCGGTCTGCACCCCGGAACTGACGGCGAACCGGCCGAAGCGGCGGGACGAGGCGAAGTCACCCCGGATGCCGTACGTGTAGCCGCGTACCTCGCGGATGAGATGGTTCAGCCGGGAGGTGAAGGCGCCGCCGAGCACGGTGCCGGCCAGGGCGATCGGCACGTGGTCCGGGTGGGCGCGGTGCGGCGCGGGATGGCCCAGACGTAACGTGGACTGCACCGAACCGGGCCGGTCCACCAGGATGATCCGGCGACCGGTGCGCAGCGGTACGTCGATCGCTCCACCCCGGTCCACCGGCCCGCCACCCGTGCCGGCGAAGGCCGCCGCGGCGAGCCCGTCCAGGTCGATCCGGTCCAGGTCACCGGCGACCACCAGGGTCCCCGGCCGGATGAACCACTCGGAGTGGAAGACGGTGACATCCTCCACGTCCAGCGCGGCCACCGAGTCCGGGTCGCCGTACATCGGGCGGCCCCACCGGTTGTCGACACCGAACAGGTCGGCGCGCAGCGCCGCGTCGGCACGCGGGCCGGGGTTGGCCCAGTCCATCCGCAGCGCGGTCGCCTCGTCGTCGCGGACCCGCCGTACGTCGTCCGGGTCCAGCTTCGGGGTACGCACCGCCTCGGCGAGCAGTGCCACGGCCGCGCCCAACCGGTCCACCGGCACCTGCACGCTGGCCTGGAAGGTGTCCCAGTCCAGCCCGGTCACCAGTTCGGTGCCGAGCGCCTCGATGGCCAGGGCGTACGCGGTGGCGTCCCGCTGGCTGGTGCCCTCCTCCAGGGCCTTGGCCAGCACCCCACCGAGGCCCTCCTTGCCCACCGGTTCCCGGCCCGCCCCCGCGTCCAGCAGCAGCAACGCGACGGCGAGGTTCTGTCCGGGCAGGTGCGCGGCGACCACCTGGCCACCCGCCACGGTCCGGCGAACCACCTGCGGGAACCGGTACGGACGGGCCGCGCCCGGTCCGGGACGATCGGCGACGAGAGTCATGGCTGCTCCTCGGGGCGGTAGGTCAGGGTCACCCGGTCGTCGGCGGCGAGCACCTCGGCGGCGACCTCGGCGATCTGCTCGGCGGTCACCGCCAGCCAGGCCGGCAGCCGCTCGGCCACGGTGGCCGGGTCGCCGAACTGGGTGGCGTACCGGCCCAGCGCGTCCGCCCGGCCGTCCACCGTGGACATCTGTCGCCACCAGGCGGTGGTCAGCAGCGCCTTCGCCCGATCCAACTCGGTCGGGGTCACCGGCACGGTGGCCAACTCGTCGACCACCTCGGCCAGCCCTTCGGCCAGCCGCTCGCCGGTGACGCCGGGGCGGGCGGTGGCGGTGGCGATCAGCGGTGCCGGCGCGTGTGCCAGGTCCACCCCGTACGCCCCGACGAGGTCCGGCTGCGCGAGCCGTTCGCCGTCGGCGAGCCGCTGGTAGAGCCGGCTGCCCCGACCGCTGCCGAGCACCGTGGCCAGCACGGTCACCACGTCGTAGCCCGGGGTGCCGAACGGGTAGGTCCGGTGTGCCACGTACACCCGGGGTGCCGGCACGTCGGTGACCACCGTCTCCACGGCCGGTACGCCGGTGGCCGGCACCGTGCGACCGTCGGGTGCCGGCGGGATCTCCGGCCGGGGCGCGATGGCCCCGAAGTACTTCTCGGCGAGTGCGACGACCTCGTCCACGCTGGTGTCGCCGACCACGGTGAGCACCGCGTTGTTCGGCGCGTAGTAGGTCTGGTGGAACGCCTGGAAGGTGGCCAGATCCGCGGCGTTGAGGTCGGCCATCGAGCCGATGGTGGCGTGGTGGTACGGATGGCCCGGCGGGTAGAGCAGCGGCAGCAACCGCAACCACGCGTCGCCGTACGGCACGTTCTCGTAGCGTTGGCGGCGCTCGTTCTTCACCACGTCCCGCTGGTTGTCCAGCGTCTCCTGGGTCAGCGCCGGTACCAGACCGCCCATCCGGTCCGCCTCCAGCCAGAGCGCCAACTCCAACTGCTCCGCCGGAACCGTCTCGAAGTAGTTCGTCCGATCCGGATTGGTGGTGGCGTTGAGCGAACCGCCCGCACCCTGCACCAGCTTCATGTGCTCGGTCTTCGCGACGTTCACCGAGCCCTCGAACATCAGGTGCTCGAACAGGTGCGCGAAGCCGGTCTGCCCCACCGGCTCGTGCCGGGATCCGACGTCGTACCAGAGGTTGACCGCGACCGCGGGTGCGGTGCGGTCCGCACTGACCACCACGCGCAGGCCGTTGTCGAGTCGGGTCGTGGAGATGGGCCAGGGGTAACCGCTTTCGGGCATGACACCGACGCTATCCGATCTCGCGCGCGTGGTGCGGCGCGGACGCGGCGGGGACCACGACTTCCGCAGGTGGCGGGCACGGTGGAAGAACGGACCCGGGCGCGGCGGCCCGGTCGCGCCGCTGATCCCGCGCCCGCCACGCCGGGTCGGGTCAGTCCGGCGGCTCGATCGGGGTCACCGTCTGCTCGGAGGTACGCCGTTCCAGCAGGGTGTCCGGCGCGGCGTTCGGGTCGGCCTCGCGGATGTCCGACTCGGTCAGGATCGCGTCGGCCTGGGCCTCGGGATCCTCGCTGCCGGCCGCCGCCTCCTCCGGCAGCAGGTGGGCCCGGGACTCGATCCGTTCCTGATCGCTCTTGGCATCACTCATGGATGCCCCCATACCCCCACTCCCCACCCCCCACGCGTGAAAGGAAGGGCCCCCTGTTAACGCCTCGCGTAGTAAAAGGGCCCCCTATTAACACCCACCGGCGGTCAGGAGCGGAACGGGCCGCGCACCTCGTAGGTGATCCCGCCCGCCGAGGATCCCGAGGTGCCGCGCTGCGAGGAGAAGTAGAACCGGGTGCCGTCCGGCGAGAAGGCCGGCCCACAGATCTCGGAGGACGACTGCCCGGTGATCCGGAGGAAGGGCGCGACGATCTCGTCCGGAGTGATCACGCAGATCTCCATGTTGCCGCCGTCCTCGGCCACGTACAGGTCGCCGGAGCGGGCGCCGGTGATGTTGTCCACGCCGGTCAGCGGCGCGCTGCCGGAAATCCGCGCGGCGTCGTACGCCAGGTCGATGCGCTCGTCGACCGCGTCGTACGCCCAGACCCGGTTGTCGCCCTTGGTGGTGAACCAGCAGGTGCCGTCGGCGTACCAGCACCCCTCACCACCGTTGAAGCGCTTGGCCCCGGAGACCTGGCTGCGGGTCAGGGCGCTCGCCGCCGCCGGGTCGGGCACCCGCGCCCAGCTCACCGGGCCGCTGGTGGCGGTGCCCGCGACCAGCACCTCCAACGTGCCGCTGGCCAGATTGCCCCAGGTGGTCGGCCGGAAGCGGTACAGGCAGCCGTTGGTCTCGTCCTCGGTCAGGTAGATCACCCTGCGGTCCGGGTCGCAGGCCGCGGCCTCGTGCTTGAACCGCCCCATCGCGTCCCGGCGTACCGCCGCGGTGCCGCCCTGCGGGTAGGTCTCGTAGACGTATCCCCGACTGACCTCCTCGCAGGAGAGCCAGGTGCCCCAGGGCGTGGCGCCGCCGGCGCAGTTCTGGTTGGTGCCGGAGAGGATCCGGTACGCCGAGGCGATGCTGCCGTCGGCGTTGAACCGGACCGCCGAGGCGCCACCGCCGGGGGTGATCTCGGAATTCGAGACGTAGATCCAGCCGGTTCCGGCCGCGAAGCAGGCACCGCCGTCGGGCGCGTCGTGCCAGGCGTACGACGTACCGGCGACCGCCTGGCGGGACCGGGCGATCACCCGACTGGTGAAACCGGCGGGCAACTGGATGCCGTTGGCGTCGGCGGTCCGCAGCGCCCCGTACGGGCTGGGACCGGGCTGAGCTGGTGCGGCCACGGCGGCGCCCGCCCACAGGCTGCCGGAGAACGCGGCGGCGCCACCGGCGACGGTGGCGCGCAGGACGGTACGACGATCCATCGGATACCTCCGGTTCATGGCGTTCGGTGGCGCTGAAACTACCGGCGGTTCCATCGATGGGGGTGAACACGAGGCGAGGCTTTGCCGACAAGGGGGTGAGCGCTCGCCCACCGTCGGGTACGCTGGTCGCCGTGACGCGGTCGTATCGATGGTTTAGGCAGCCGGCTCGCAAGCCGGTGACCTCACCATGATCTGACGTCACCGTTTCGAGCCGGCCGGGCAGGAGTTACCTTCCTGCCCTTTTGCCTACGAGCAGCCGGCTCGTCCCGGGCACCGGCCCCGGGTGCGGTCGGCGAAAGGATGCCCACCGTGACGACCCCGGACAACCGTCGCGTCATCGATCAGCGGATCGACCGTGTCGTACCGCTGACCACCCCGGCGCTGCTGCACCACGAGCTACCCCTGGACGACGACCTGGCAGCAGCCGTGGTCGCCGGTCGGCGTGCCGCCGCACAGGTCCTCGACCGGATCGACGACCGGCTGCTCGTGGTGGTCGGCCCGTGCTCGGTGCACGACCCCGCCGCCGCCCTGGAGTACGCCCACCGACTGCGCGACGCGGCCGACCGCGTCGCCGACGACCTGCTGGTGGTGATGCGGGTCTACTTCGAGAAGCCGCGCTCCACGGTCGGCTGGAAGGGCCTGATCAACGATCCGGGGCTGGACGGTTCCGGCGACGTCAACGCCGGCCTGCGGAGGGCTCGGGCCCTGCTGCTCGACGTACTGCGCCTCGGGCTGCCGGTCGGCTGTGAGTTCCTCGACCCGATCACCCCGCAGTACATCGCGGACACGGTGGCCTGGGGGGCGATCGGTGCCCGCACGGTGGAGAGCCAGGTGCACCGCCAGCTCGCCTCCGGCCTGTCCATGCCGATCGGCATGAAGAACCGCCCGGACGGCAGCATCGCCACCGCCGCCGACGCGATCCGAGCGGCTGGCGTACCGCACGTCTTCCCCGGCATCGACGTCTCCGGCACCCCGGCGATCATGCACACCCGGGGCAACGCCGACGGCCACCTGGTGCTGCGCGGCGGCGGCGGGCGACCGAACTACGACGCCGCGTCGGTGGCCGCCGCCCTGGAACTGCTGCGAGCCGCCGGCCTGCCCGAGCGGCTGGTGGTGGACGCGAGCCACGCCAACAGCGGCAAGGACCACCGCAACCAGCCCACGGTCGCCGCCGACGTGGCCGGGCAGATCGCCGCCGGGCAGCGGGGCATCGTCGGGATCATGCTGGAGAGCTTCCTCGTCGCCGGACGACAGGACCTCGACCCCACCCGGGAGCTGACCTACGGCCAGTCGATCACCGACGCCTGCATCGGCTGGGACACCACCGACGAGGTGCTCACCCAGCTCGCCGCCGCCGTACGCAGCCGCCGAGCCACCCGCCCCAGCCCCGACCCGCACTCCCTCCCCACCCCCGCCTGACCGCAACCCCATCCCCGTCCCCGCTCGGGTCGATCATGAAGTTGTCGCCGGGAAGTCGCATTTCCCCGCCGACAACTTCCTGACCGACGGAGCTGGGGCGGGTCCGGGGTGGGCGGGGTGGGCGTTTGGGTGCAGGGGGCGCGGGTAGCTCACGGACGTGACCGACGACGTACCCGTGACCGGGGCACCGACCGCGCCCACGACGCAGGCCCGCCTGCCCGAGGCCGTGCTGGCCGACGTGCCCGTGGTCGACACCGCCGCGATCGATCCACCCACCACCGACCTGCCGGGCACGGTCGCCGCCGTACCCGACGAGATTCAGGTCGAGGAGGTGGACACCCGGCCGTTGGACGAGCTGCTCGACGACCTCTACCACGGTCAGGAGCGGATCAGCCAGGTCGACATCTACCGCCGTGCGGTCGCGGCGGAGCTGCCCGCGCAGCTACTCGCCCGGCTGAACGCGCTGCCCCAGGGCGAGTACGCGGTGGACGAGGTGACCGACCTGCTGGGCGGCTCGGTGGGCTGACCCCCTGCACCAGCCGGCTCGGCGGCGACCAGGAGAGGACCGTGATGTCGCAGCAACCCAAGGAAGATCAGCACGAGCGGGTGCCCGCGCTCGCCCAGCCCTCGGAGGGCACGGACACCCTGCCCGAGGCGGATTTCGCCGACGAACACGAACGTACCGCCGTGGACGACGACATCCTCACCGGTGCCGACTCCGACGAGCGGGAACCGGAATCGCCGCGCGGCTGGTCGGGCATGCAGCGCTGAGCCCGCAGGCTGTCGTGACGCCGCCGGCCCGGTGAACCGGGCCGGCGGCGCTTCGTCGGGTGTTCAGTCCTCCTTGGCGTGGTGGCCGTCCGCGCCCTGCTGGGCCATCGCGTACGCCATCTGGAGGAAGTCGGAGGCGGCCACCGCGGTCAGCGCGGTGGCGACCAGCCGGGTCAGTCGCGGTGCCAGCACCAGACCGCCGGTCAGCCCGGTCGCCACCCAGACCGCCAGGCAGAACGGGCAGCTGAGCAGTTCCCCGATCGCGTGCCGGGTGGGGCTACCGGAGTCACGTACCTGTTCCATCACCTCGCCGCTGCCGATCGGGCGGTCGTAGCGCGTGAAGGGCGCCCGCAGCGGGCTGGTCACGGCGTCCTTGGAGAGCAGCCGGCTGAGCTTGTGGGTCGCGATCGACAGGAGCACCACGTCGGAGGTGGCCGGCCGCTCCGGCACCGTACGCCCGGTCGCCTTGACCAGGGCGGCGATGGCTCCCGCCACCCCGGCGTAGGTGCCCATCGCCACCAGGTACCCGCCGAGTGGGCGGTGCTCGTGTGGGGCGTACGCCTGACGCAGCCTGGTCACCTTCTGCTTCAGCAAGCTCACCCGGACTCCTTCTGGTCACGCCGCGAGCCGTCGCGGTGCTCTGGGGGATTCGGCCGGTCAGCCGGCCTGGAGGTTGTCGGCCACCTCTCGGGCCAGGTTGTCCAGCGCCTCGTCGGCCAGCCGGTCGGCCTGACCATCGCCGGCCAGGTCGAGCCAGGCCCGGGCACCGCCGGTGTCCTCCGGCTCCACCCGCAGCTCCGCCGACCAGTCCGTGTCGCGGGCGCTCCAGCGGGCCCGCAGTCCGTCGGGGTCGGCGTCGCGCGGCGCGGACAACAGCGGCTCGGGCAGCCAGGCGGCGATCCGGTCGGGGTCGGTCGCGGTGTTGTAGACCACCTCGGGCGGCGCCGACATGCCCCGTTCCGCGTACGCCATCACAGGTCCCGCAGCCGGCTCGGGTCGACCTCCCGCCCGGGGTGCCGCGCGAGGTACTCGGTCTCCAGTTCGGCGGTCCGCCGCAGGTGGTTGGCCAGCGCCGAGTCGGTGGCGTGCCGCAGGGTGTCCAGCCGGGTCCGGTGCAGGCTCTGCATCTCGCGGATCAGGTCCTCCTCGGCCAGCTCCGCCGGGTCGATGCCGGGCAGGTCGGCGTCGAAGGCCATGGCGGGGGTACGGTCGTCACCCCATTCCGGGATCCGCTGCTCGGGGCTCACCTCGGTGCCACCGGCGGGAAATCCGTCCTGTCGTCCCGATGCCGTCATCTCATGCCCCCTAGTCCGTCGTGGGCTGGCGTCTGTACGGTTGCCCACCGCCCGGGCGGCCAAACCAACGCCGTCACTACGACACCGCGTCGGAGAGCGGCGTCGGTTTCGGTACCCTCGTGCCATGAAGCGGCTCTGGACCCCGGCGTGGATCGCCCGCCACGTGGCCATGGTCGTGCTGGTGACGTCCTTCCTGGCACTGGGCTGGTGGCAGGTCAGCCGCGCGGCCGCCGGCAACGCCATCAGTTGGGGCTACGCGGTGGAGTGGCCGATCTTCGCGGGGTTCGTGGTCTTCGTCTGGTGGCGTGAGGTCCGCCACGCGCTGGGGGGCAACCGGTCGGCCACCGACCCGCCCGCGCCAGCGGCCGACGCCAGCACGACCGGCGGGAGCGGTGGGCCCGACGACGGCGACGCCGTACCCGCCGGGTTGCCCGGCGCCGGGGAGACGGCCCGGTCCGCCGGGTCGGTCGCCGCCCGTCCACGGCCCGGCATCCGTCGGCCGGTACGGGTCGTCCGCGCCGCCGACCGCGACGGCACGGACGACGCCGAGCTGGCCGCCTACAACCGCTACCTGTCATGGTTGAACGCCAACCCGGGCGCGAAGCCCGGCGACTATCCCGGCTGAGCCGGCTCGGAAGGACGGACGAGAAGTGCGCGCTGCCCTCACCCGCTACCGCGTGATCGCCTGGATCGTCGGTGTGGTGCTGATCCTGCTGGTCGTGATCGGCATGCCCTTGAAGTACGGCTTCGACGAGCCGATCGTGGTGGAGACCGTGGGCCAGGCGCACGGCTTCCTCTACATGGTCTACCTGGTCGCCACGTTCGACCTGTCCCGGCGGGTCAACTGGCCGCTCAAGCGGATGATCCTGGTGATGCTGGCCGGCACCGTGCCGTTCCTGTCCTTCTGGGCCGAGCGCCGGGTGAGCACCCTCGTCCTCGCCGAGCAGCCCGAGCCGACCCCGGAGCCGGTAGCCAGCTAGCCGGCGGGTTGGTTAACCGGGGGCCCCTTTACTACGCCAGGCGTTAACAGGGGGCCCTTCCTTTCCGGGTCAGCGGTGGGGGCGCCATAGTTCGGCGGACGCGAGCGGGTCCTCCCAGTCGCCGGGGCCGTGCAGTTCGCGGGCTCGGCGCAGGGCTCGGCTCACCTGGCCGAACTGGTGCTCGTCGTCGCTGCTGAACAACAGCTCCGCCACGCCCGCGCGCTGGCCCCACAGCTCGTACGCCGGTGGCCGCCACCGGTCGCCGGCCGCCGCGAGCAGCACCGGCACCAGGAACACCGCGCCGAGCAGCAGGTACGCCCCGGCGGTGAGCCGTTGCAGGCCGCCGGTGAAGCCGAGCGCCAGCCCGATGCCCCCGATCACCGCGGCGGAGACGAGCACGGCCCGGGTGGCCACCCGGTCGTGTGGCCCCCGGGTGGTGTGCAGGTGGGTCAGTTCGCCGACCTGCCAACTGGTGCTGCCGACGGTGAACCGGTCGGCCGTGACGATGATTCCGGGTCGGGCGTAGAGCAGCGTCGGTTTCCCGCGCGCGGCACCTCCCGGTGACCGCGGCGGTCGCGTCGTCGCACCTTCACGCTCCACGGCCCCCTCCTCCCACGGCTGGTGGTGCCGGGTCGGCCGGCCGGCCTGCCCGGTCGACGCAGATCGACGGGAATCCCGGCTGTGCGACTCATTGTGTGCCGCTCTCGCCACTCGGACCTGCCTGTTTCCCGTGGTCACGTCCTCGGAGCGGCAGGGGCACGCCGGAAAGAGTGCACCAAGTCCGGCTTATCGGATATAGCGCGCAGCGAACCGGCGTCATGTGCCGAGAGTGATCCCTCCGGCATCTCCGGTATACCAGACTATTGCCCTGAAACGGGAATGCGTTTCAGTCTCCGCGTCATCATTGGTCCCGACTTTCTCTGCGGCTGACTCCTGTCCCGTACTACCTTGGGCGGGTCGGCCTGGTCGGCCGCCGTCCAACCGGACGGCACCGGGCCGGTGCCGTCGCGGAGCGTCAGCTGGTCCGCGCCGGCCCTGGGAGAGGAGCCGCAAGCTCTTGTCGCCCCTGATACGCACGCTGCGCGCCCTGACCGTCACCGCCTTCGCACTGGCGCTGATCGCGCCCGCCACGGTGGCCCGGGCCGAACCGTCCCCCGCCGAACTGACCCGGCGGATCGACAAGGCGTCCACCGAGTTGGAGACCGTGGTGGAGGCGCACAACGAGCTGCGCGAGAAGATCAAGGACAACCAGGCCGCCGTCGGCCGGCTACAGGAACGGATCGGCCCACTGGAGCGGCAGGCCGCGCAGAGCCGCGCCGACGTCACCGAGTTGGCCACCACCGCGTACAAGACCGGCAACCTCGGCGCGGTCGACGCGCTGCTGCACGGTGGCGACTCGGCGTCGGTGTTCGACCGGCTCGGCACCCTGGACCACCTGACCCGGCAACGCCAGGCGACCATCGCCAGCTACACCGCCGACCAGCAGCGGCTGGTCAACGAGAAGACCCGGCTGGATGTGACGCTGACCCAGCAGGCGGCCCGATCGCGGGAGCTGAGCACCGCGAAGCGACGGATCGAGCGGGATCTGGCCAAGTTGTACGAGTTGCGCCGCCAGGCGTACGGCCGGGCCACCGACCGCCCGGCCAACCGGGCGAACAGCGCCGATGACGCGCCAGCCGTCTCCGGCCAGGCCGGCGTCGCCGTCCGGTACGCCTACGGCGCGCTGGGCAAGCCGTACGCCTGGGGGCAGGACGGACCGAACGGCTACGACTGTTCCGGCCTGACCTCGGCCGCGTGGCGGGCGGCGGGCAAGTCACTGCCGCACAACACCCGGATGCAGTGGGGGGTGGTGGCACACATCAGCCGCAGCGAACTGCGCCCCGGCGACCTGGTCTTCTACCGCAACCTCGGGCACATGGCGATCTACGTGGGCGGTGGGCAGGTCATCCACGCACCGACCTTCGGGCGGAACGTGGAGAAGCGCAGCGTGGACCTGATGCCGCCGTACGGCTACGGCCGGGTGCGCTGAGCCCGGCCACCTCGGGTCGGTACCGCCGAGCAGTGGCCGGGATGGGCCACCGCGAAACGACGAACGGCCGGCGTCCCCCTATCGGACGCCGGCCGTCTGTCGTCATTACTACCAGGTCAGGCCGCCTGTAGACCCTCCGCGCGGGCCAGCTCACGGAGCCGGCCGAGCGCCTGGATCTCCAGCTGCCGGATCCGCTCGCGGGACAGCGAGAACCGCGACGCGACCTCGGTCAGCGAGTGCTCCCGACCGTCTTCGAGCCCGTACCGGGCCCGCATGATGCCGGCGGAACGGTCGTCCAGGTGGTTCAGCAGACCCTCGATCCGCTGCCGCTCCAGACCGGTGAGCACGATCTCCTCCGGCGACGGGGCGTCGCTGTCGGCGACCAGGTCACCGAGGTTGGTGTCACCGTCGTCGCCGACCGGCGTGTCCAGCGACACGGTGTCCTGTGACCAGCGGACCAGCTCGTTGACCCGCTCGACGGTAACCCCGAGGGCCGCCGCGATCTGCTCCGGCTCCGGGTCGCTGCCCAGTTCACGGGTGAGCTGACGGGCCACGTTGCGCATCCGGTTGACGTCCTCCACCAGGTGCACCGGCAGCCGCACGGTGCGTTCCTGCTGGGCGATGGCCCGGCTGATCGCCTGGCGGATCCACCAGGTCGCGTAGGTGGAGAACTTGTAGCCACGCTCGTAGTCGAACTTCTCGACCGCCCGGACCAGACCGGTGTTGCCCTCCTGGATCAGATCCAGCATGGGCATTCCCGAACGGACGTAACGACGGGCGATCGACACCACCAGGCGCAGGTTGGCCCGGATGAACAGGTCCTTGGCCCGGTCTCCCTCGGCGACCAACCGCGACAACTCCTCCCGGGTGGCGCCGTCGGGTACGCGGTCCTCGCCGAGCAGGTGCTCGGCGTAGAGGCCCGCCTCGATAGCCTTGGAGAGGTCGACCTCCTTGGCGGCGTCCAGCAGTGGCGTCCGGGAGATCTCGTGCAGGTAGACTCCGACCAGGTCGCGCTCCTCGGCAACCTCGTCGGTTCGCATCCCGATGTTCTTGTCCACGTTGCCCACGGTCCCCTCAATCGCGCCGGTTGCCCGGTTCCTTGCCATCCCCACGCTCATCAGCCCCTCCCCCGTAACCTCTGCTGTGCCCACAGGTGCTGACACCTACACAACAGATGAGACGTGTCGGGGATTCCATGTCGTGGGTCGAAAGTGTCACGAATGCCTGATAATCAGCTGAGAGCACGGTCCATGTTTGCTGTCAGCACCCTGCCGGTGGTTCCATCGGCAGGCACCCCGTGAGGTCGACGGATCGACGAATCGCTGACCGTACCGGTCCATGGCAACACTGCCTGACCACCGGGTACAGCGACCCGGGTCACCACCGTGCTGCGATCCTGGTCACTGCCAGATACGCGTACGCGGACCGGTTGGTTCATCCACGCCGGTGGTAATACCCCACGCCCTGATGAACAATCCGCAGCCGGTTTCTATGCCCGGGTTTGGCGCTGACAACGATCAGGTGGCCAGCAGGGCGAGGGCGCCGCGGACCTGGTCCGCGGAGCGCGCCAGCGCGGCTCGGGCGGCCGTCACCGCCACCCCGGAGACGAGACTGACCAGGGCCGCCCGCAGCTCACCGTCGGCCTCGTCCAGCGCCCGCCGGGCGACCTCCTCGGAGCAGCCGGTCGCCTCGACCAGGATCGAGAGCATTCGTCCGCGGAGTTTCGCGTTGGTCGCCACAACGTCGATCATGAGGTTCGAGTAGACCCGGCCCAGGCGCACCATGACCGCGGTGGAGAGGCTGTTCAGCACCAACTTCTGGGCGGTGCCCGCCTTCATCCGGGTCGACCCGGCCACCACCTCCGGCCCGGTGTCCAGGCCGATGAAGACGTCGACGGGGCTTGCGGCCGACGCCTCCGGATTCGCGCAGAGCAGCACCGTCGAGGCGCCGTTCGCCCGGGACGCGGCGAGCGCCCCGAGGACGTACGGGGTGCGCCCGCTCGCCGTGAGTCCCACCACCAGGTCGCCGTCGTGCACGCAGTCGGCCGCCTCGGTCGCGCCCCGGCCCTCGTCGTCCTCGGCGTCCTCGACCGCCCGCCACACCGCCGTCGGGCCACCGGCGAGATGCGCGCAGAACCAGTGCCGCGGCGAGTTGAAGGTGGGCGGCAACTCGGCGGCGTCGAGCACGCCCAGTCGCCCGGAGGTGCCGGCGCCGAAGTAGTGCACCCGATGCCCAGCACGCAGCGCGGCGACCGCCAGGTCGACCGCCTCGGCCACCTCGTCCAGGACGGCGGCCACGGCGGCCGGCACCCGGCGGTCCCCCTCGTTGATCACCGACAGGACCTCGCGGGTGGACATCAGATCCAGGTCGACGCTGAGCGGGTCGCGTCGCTCGGTCGGCGCGCCGACCCGGACGGCGGGACGGCGGGTCGGCGCCACGGCCGCCTCGTCGGGCTCCACCGCACCAGCGGTCATGCCCGTCTCCGGCCGGTGCCGATCCGGCGGGACCGGACCGCCTCGGCGGTGACCTCCAGGGCCTTGCGTGCCCGGGGACGGTTGCGGGCGGCGACGCCGACGAACAGGCAGTCGATCACGGTGAGTTGGGCGAGCCGGCTGGCCATCGCCCCGGAACGGTAGGTGGTCTCGCGGGCCGCGGTGGTGAGTACGTGGTCGGCGACCTCGGTGATCGGCGAACGCGGGAAGTTGGTCAGCACCACGGTCGTCGCTCCCCGGGCCCGCGCCTGCTCCAGCACCTCGATCACGTCCGAGGTGGTGCCGGTGTGCGAGATGCCGACCGCGACGTCACCGCGTCCGAGCAGGGCGGCCGAGGTCAGTGCGGTGTGCACGTCGGGGAAGTAGAAGGCGATCCGGCCGATCCGGTGCAGCTTCTGCTGGAAGTCCGAGGCCACGAAGCCGCTCGCGCCCGCGCCGTAGACGTCGATCCGGCCGGCGCCGACGATCGCGTCCACCACCTGCTCGCAGATCGCCGGGTCGAGTTGCTCGGCGGTCTCCTCCACCGCACGCGCGTCGTTGAAGGCGATGGTCGCGATGATCTGCGCCAGATCGGCGCCGGGCGGGATGTCGCCGCCGACGACCCGGGCGTCCGGTGGCTCGATCCGCCGGGCCGCTTCCGCCGCGAGGCGGATCCGCAGCTGTGGGTAGCCGTCCATGCCCACCGACCGGCAGAACCGGATCACGGTCGCCTCGGAGGTCTCGGCGGCGGTGGCGAGGTCCGTGATGGTCCGCCGGGCCGCGTCGGCGGGATCGGCGACCACCAGCCGGGCCACCCGCTGCTCGGCCGGCGACAGCGACGGGAGCAGGCCGCTGATGTGGACGATCAGCCCGCCCGGCTCACCACTCGCAGAAATCTTCGGAGCCTTCGCCACGGATGAAACTTACTTTCAAAGGGCTGGGAGCGTCAACCACGCCACCCCGCTGCGGACGAACGTACCGGCGAGGCCGGTCACCACGGGTACAGCGTGCCACCCGGTACGCGCCCGTCGCCTCCCCCGCCGGGCCGGGCCCGGCCGGTCGGGTGGGCCGGTCGACCCGCCGACCGGCCGGCGACAGTAGCGTGGGGCCATGGCGGATCGCAGTGTGTTGATCACCGGAGGCACGGGCGGGCTCGGTACCGCGGTGACCGCGAGTTTCGTCGAGGCGGGCTGGCGGGTGGTGGCGCCGCAGCGCCGCGAGCCGACGCCGGACCCCGACCCGGGCCGCAACGCGCCGGTACGGCTGGTCGCGGACCTGACCGACGCGTCGGATGTGGCAAGAGTCGCCGAGGTGGCCGCCGGTGATCCCGAGGCACCGCTACGGGCCGTGGTCAACCTCGTCGGCGGGTACGCCAGCAACGGCCTGGTGCACGAGACCCCGGTCGAGGAGTTCGAACGGATGCTCACCCTCAACCTCCGCCCCACCCACCTGGTGACCCGGGCGGCCCTGCCGCATCTGATCGACGCGGGTGGCGGCGCGGTGGTCTGTGTGGCGTCCCGCGCGGCGCTCGCCCCCTTCCCGGGTGCGGCCGGCTACGCGACCGCGAAGGCCGCGGTGCTCGCCTTCGCCTCGGCCGTCGCGGTGGAGTACAAGACGGCCGGGGTGCGCTGCAACACCGTACTGCCAAGCGTCATCGACACCCCGACCAACCGGGCCGCCATGCCGGACGCCGACCACTCCCGGTGGGTCGAGCCGGCCGAGATCGCCTCGGTGATCCGTTTTCTGGCCGCCGACGAGTCGGCGCCGACAAGTGGCGCGGCCGTGCCGGTCTACGGTCGAGCCTGAAGCGGTACGACGCCCGCCGCCGGGCCGGCAGGTCGCACGTCACACCAGACCGGGTCGGCGCCGGCCGCCGTGCCGTCCTCGGCCGCCAGCCATCCGGCCAGGTGCCGCTGGATCTCCCGGGCCACCTCGTCCGCCGGCCGGGCCGCGTCGACGACCACGAACGTCGGGTACTCCGGCAGGGTGCGATAGGCGTGGTCGGCGGCGGCCAGGTAGGTCAGGCTCTCCTGGTCGGTGCCGCGCCGCTCGATCCGGCGGTACGCCTCCGCCGGCTCCACCGCCAGCAGGAACGTCACCTGCGGCTGCGGAAAGAGCCGGTAAGCGGCCCGGACGACACGCTCCCAGCGCTGCCCACCGTGGGCCCGAAGGCTGGCGTACTGGCAGGCGGCATAGCGGTCCATCACCGCGATCCGGCCCGACAGTCGGCTGCCGAGCAGCGCCATCGCGATGGCCAGCCAGCGCAACACGGATTCCACCAGGAGCATGCCGTCGCGCCCGAGGAGCCGTTGGGCATCGGGCCGACCCAGCCGGTGGGCCGCCCGACCCAGCCACCGTCGGCCGCCCGCATTGCGATGATAGGTGGCGGAATGTCCGCCAGCGCCGAGTGTGTCGGCGAGTAACTGCGCCTGGGTGGTCTTGCCGGAACCGTCGATGCCGACCAGGGCTACGGCGCGGAGTCGGGGCGGGCGTCGTCTGGAGAACGTCGGGGCCGACAACCACCCCAAGCTAGGGACTTCCGTCGATCTGACCACTCTCGACAGATTATCCGATCGGCGCAGCAATCCCGCGTACTTTGTGCCGGTTAAGGGACATTCACGGCGTTCCGCAAGCCGGGCAGGTGTGGATGAGTGGAATGCCGGGTACGGATCGGGGACCCCAACGGTGCACCCGACGAGCCAACGGAGTGTCGAGATGGCCGAACGCGACGACGAGACCCTTCTACACACCCTCAAGAAGGTCGCCGCCGTGCTCAAGCAGGCCGACATTCCGTTCGCCCTCGGCGGCAGCTTCGCCGTGTACGCCCACGGCGGGCACTCCAGCGAGCACGACGTCGATTTCCTGATCCGGGAGGCCGACGTCGACGGCGCTCTGGAAGCGCTCGTGGCCGCTGGCTTCACCGCCGAGCGCCCGCCGGAGGACTGGCTGGTCAAGGTCTACGACGGGGGACGGATGGTGGACCTGATCCACCGCCCGATCGAGACGCCGGTGACCGAGGAGACCTTCACCGACACGGTGGTACGGCCGGTCGACGCCATTCACATGCCGGTGTTGTCGGCGACCCAGTTGATGGTGCACAAGTTGCTCAGCTTCTCCCAGCACTACTGCGATTTCGCCCGTGGCCTGCCGCTGGCCAGGTCACTGCGGGAGCAGATCGACTGGGAACGGGTACGTAAGGACACGCAGCACTCGCCGTACGCGGAGAGTTTCCTGGTGCTGCTGGACAGGCTGGACGTCGTGCCGTACGCCGGCACGGCCGACGGGAGGGGAACACCGTGACCGCGCACCTCGATCCCGGCGCCGGGCCACCCGACGAGTATGTCGAGGCGGAGATCCATCGGCTGCTCACCGAGGACCCGGCCGTCGCCGAGCAGGGCATCACCGTGGTCCGTACGGAGCGCGGCCTCACCCTGTACGGCGAGGTGGAGAGCGCGCACCGGCGGGACGAGATCCTGCGCCGGGTGGCCGGACGCTTTCCGGACCTGCCGATCACCAGCGACATCGGGGTGATCCGTACCCAGGCGCCCACGGAGATCGAGCAACTGCCCTGAGGGAGGTTCGATGGTTATCCGGATCGCCGCCGTGGGCGACGTACATCTGGACGAGGACGTGGTCGGCCGGTTCCGGCCGGCCTTGGAGGAGTTGCCCGGCCGGGCCGACGTACTGCTGCTCGCCGGTGACCTGACCCGGCACGGCACCGAGGCCGAGGCGCGCTGCGTGGCCCGGGAGTTCGGCGGCCTGGGCGTTCCGGTGATCGCCGTGCTCGGCAACCACGATCACCAGTGTGACCAGGTTCCGCAGGTGGTCGGGGCGCTGGAGGAGGCGGGGATCACCGTGCTGGAGGGCGACGGCGTGGTGCTCGACTGCGCTGGCGGGCGGTTGGGCGTGGCCGGCGTCAAGGGCTTCGGTGGCGGGTTCGCCGGTCGGTGTGCCAGCGACTTCGGCGAGCCGGAGATGAAGGCCTTCGTCCGCACCACGACCGAGAGCGCCGACCGGCTGTCGGCGGCGCTGCGGTCGCTGGACTGCGACATGCTGGTGGCGCTGACCCACTACGCGCCGGTGCCGGACACCCTCGCCGGTGAGCCGTTGGAGATCTACCCCTTCCTCGGCTGTTACCAGTTGGGCCAGGCCATCGACGCCGCGCCGACCGCACTTGCCCTGCACGGCCACGCGCACCACGGCTCGGAGCGGGGCGTCACGCCAGGTGGGGTCCGGGTCCGCAACGTCGCCCACCCCGTGATCAAGCAGGCGTACAGCATCTTCTATCTGGGCGATCACCTTGATCAGGCCCAGGTTTCCTCAGTCGGCGCAGGGGGTACTCAGCAACCATGGAGCTGATTCTCTGGATTCTCGCAGTCGTACTGGTGGTCTCCGGCATTCTCGCGCTGTTCCGCCGGCAGATCCTCTGGGGCATCGTCCTCATCGTGGTCGGGCTGCTGGTCGGCCCGGGTGGTGTCAGTATCTTCAATTGACGTGGCGACACAGGCGTCGCCCGTACCCGGACCCGCCGGGGTCGTCGTGACCGGAACTCCGTCCTCCCGACGGGAGCCACCGGCCATGGCGACCCCGGCGTGCTTGTCCGCGTCGTCCGTCGTACCCCGGCGAACCCACGCCGGCCGGCGGGTTTGCCGGCCCGGTCGCCCGGAGAAGCTGTCACCATGCGGATGACTACGGCGCGGACCCGGCGGTCCACCGGCGGCGCCCGGCGGTGGTGGGCGTTGGCCGGTTTCGCGGTGGCCGTGATCGCCGCGGCGGCCGTCGGCAACCTGGCCGTGTCCGGTGCCGCGGCCGAATACGCGACCCTCGACCGGCCCGGCTGGGCACCACCGTCGTGGCTGTTCGGGCCGGTCTGGACCGTGCTCTACGCGATGATCGCGGTGGCCGGTTGGCTGGTCTGGCGTCGGGTGGGTTTCGCCCCGGCCCTGATCGTCTGGGCGATGCAGCTCGTGCTCAACGCCGCCTGGACCCCGCTCTTCTTCGGCGCCGGCCGGTACGGCCTGGCATTCGCCGAGATCGTGCTCCTGTGGCTGGCGATCGGCGCCACCGTCCTGCTGTTCCGACGCGTCCACGCCGTGGCGGCGGCCCTGTTGCTGCCCTACTGGGCCTGGGTCACCTTCGCCGCCGCGCTCAACTACTCGATCTGGCGGTTGAACGGCTGACCCTCCCGCCCACGTCGAAGTTCTTCGATCGGACGCGCCCAGCTCGGCCGAACCCTCCAGTCGATCGACGGGGGTGATCGGCGCGGGTGGGAGCGCACCCACCAGCGGCTACCTGGTTTCGGGATTGTTACTTGGTCGTGTCCGCCCAGGGGTGGACCCAGCCGGATGCAAGCGCTTACATGTGAAAACGCCCATCGGACCGGCGTCAGGTGACCGGATGCGACCCGGCCCCCCGCCGGCTAGGAAGGAGGACGGGCATGGCGATCTTTGCCAGGCCACGCCAGGCCCTCGCGATCGTTGGCGCGGTCGGACTGGCGCTCAGCGCTACCGCGTGCGGCACCGGAAGCAGCAACGACAGCGGCAACAACAACGCAGATTCCGCCGAGTGCGCCCCGTACGAGAAGTACCAGGGGCACAGCGGCAAGAAGGTGAGCATCTACTCGTCCATCCGTGAGATCGAGGCCGACCGCCTCGACGAGTCATGGAAGCAGTTCGAAGAATGCACCGGCATCAGCGTCGACCACGAGGGCAGCGGTGAGTTCGAGGCGCAGCTGCCCGTACGCGCCGACGGTGGCAACGCGCCCGACATCGCGTTCATCCCGCAGCCCGGTCTGATCGAGCGGTTCGCCGAGCGGGGTCAGATCAAGGCCGCCAGCGCCGACACCAAGGCGATGGCCGAGCAGAACTACCCGGCCGACTGGCTGAAGTACAGCACCGTCGGTGGCACCTTCTACGGTGCGCCGCTCGGCTCGAACGTCAAGTCGTTCGTCTGGTACTCGCCGAAGATGTTCCAGGAGAAGGGTTGGACCGTCCCGACCACCTGGGACGAGATGATCAAGCTCAGCGACACCATCGCGGACAGCGGCACCAAGCCGTGGTGCGCCGGCATCGAGTCCGGTGAGGCCACCGGCTGGCCGGCCACCGACTGGATCGAAGACGTCATGCTGCGTACGCAGACCCCCGAGGTCTACGACCAGTGGACGACGCACGAGATCCCGTTCAACGACCCGCGGGTCGCCGAGGCGCTGGACCGCGCCGGCACCATCCTGAAGAACGAGAAGTACGTCAACGGCGGCTTCGGCGGGGTGCGCAGCATCGCCACCACCGCGTTCCAGGAGGCCGGCGTGCCGATCACGGCCGGCAAGTGCGCGATGCACCGGCAGGCGTCGTTCTACGCCAACCAGTGGCCGCAGGGCACCCGGGTGGCCGAGGACGGCGACGTCTTCGCCTTCTACTTCCCGGCCATCGACCCGGCCCGGGGCAAGCCGGTGCTGGGTGGCGGCGAGTTCGTCGTCGCCTTCGCCGACCGCCCCGAGGTGCAGGCGGTGCAGACCTACCTGGCCTCTGGTGAGCACGCCAACAGCCGCGCGAAGATCGGCGACTGGGTCTCGGCGAACAACAAGCTCGACCTGGCCAACGTCAGCAACCCGATCGACAAGCTCTCCGTGGAGATCCTCCAGGACGACAGCTCGGTCTTCCGGTTCGACGGTTCCGACCTGATGCCCGCGGCCGTCGGCCAAGGGACCTTCTGGAAGGGCATGGTCGACTGGATCAACGGGCGGGACACCGCCACCGTCCTCCAGGGCATCGAGAGCAGCTGGAAGTAATTCCAGCGGTGGGCCGGTCCGCTGACGCGGGCCGGCCTGCCGGCTCTGTTGAGAACCCCTGGGAGGGTTGATGAACTTCGACTTCGCCGACCAGGCGCCGAAACTGATGATGTTGCTGTGGGGGCTGGTCGCCTTCGCAGTGGTGGTCGGCGGCCTGCTCTTCGTGCTCGACGCGGTGCCGTCCTTCTTCGCCCGGCGCCGCGAGGCGCAACTCGTCGCCGCGTCCGCCAGCGGGGCTCCGCTGCCCCGGCGGCCGAAGCAGCGTGAGGGTTTCTTCGCGTTGTTCTTCCTGATGCCGACGGTCCTACTGCTGCTGATCGGTCTGGTCGTCCCGGCGATCCGGACCACCCTGCTGTCGTTCATGGACGGCAGCAGCCAGAACTGGGTCGGCCTGGACAACTACCGCTGGATGTTCGCCGAGGACGCGATCGTCCGGGTCCTACTGAACACCCTGGTCTGGGTGACCCTGGTCCCGCTGGCGGCGACCGCCATCGGCCTGATCTACGCCGTACTGGTGGACAAGGCCCGGCTGGAAGCGGTGGCCAAGTCGCTGATCTTCATGCCGATGGCGATCTCGTTCGTCGGTGCCGCCATCATCTGGCGGTTCGTGTACGCCTACCGGGGCGAGGACCAGGAGCAGATCGGTCTGCTCAACCAGATCGTGGTCAGTCTCGGCGGCGAACCCCGGCAGTGGCTGCTCGACTCACCACTGAACACGCTGCTGCTCATCGTGATCATGGTGTGGATCCAGGCCGGTTTCGCCATGGTGGTGCTCTCCGCGGCGATCAAGTCCATCCCGGCGGACATCGTGGAGGCGGCCCGCCTCGACGGGGTCAGCCCGTGGCAGATGTTCTGGCAGATCACCATGCCGAGCATCCGGCCCGCGCTGATCGTGGTGGTGGTCACCATCTCGATCGCCACGCTGAAGGTCTTCGACATCGTGCGAACCACGACCAACGGCAACTACGACACCAGCGTGATCGCCAACGAGATGTACAACCAGGCGTTCCGGTACGGCCAGAACGGGCAGGGCTCCGCACTGGCGGTCTTCCTCTTCGTCCTGGTGGTACCGATCGTGATCTTCCAGATCCGTAACCTGCGTCAGCAGCGACGGGAGGGCTGAGATGACCACCACCACTCCCCCGGCCGCGGTCGGCGCCCAGCAAACCGACGGCGGGACCACCCGAGCGTCGCGGGTACGCAAGCGGCTGAACAGCCGCACCGCGACACTGGTCGCGATCGTCATCGCGGTGGTCTGGACCATCCCCACCTTCGGCCTGTTCGTCTCCTCGTTCCGGCCGGAGCCCCTGTTGAAGACCACCGGCTGGTGGACCTTCTTCCAGGATCCGCAGTTCACCCTGAAGAACTACCAGGACGTGTTGTTCGGGCAGTCCGCCTCATCCGGGCAGCTCGCCAACTACTTCGTCAACTCGCTGGTGATCACCCTGCCGTCGGTGTTGTTCCCGCTCGCGTTCGCGGCCCTGGCCGCGTACGCGCTCGCGTGGATCAACTTCCGCGGCCGGGACTGGCTCTACATCGCCATCTTCGCGCTCCAGATCGTGCCGTTGCAGATGGCCCTGGTGCCGCTGCTCAGCTTCTTCTCGCGCGGAGTCAACCTGGGCGGCGTCACCCTGCTGCCCGCCTGGAACCTCGACGGCGCACAGAACTTCGCCCAGGTGTGGTTCGCACACACCTGTTTCGCGTTGCCGTTCGCCGTGTTCCTGTTGCACAACTTCATCTCGCAACTGCCCAAGGACCTGATGGAGGCGGCCCGGGTCGACGGGGCCACCCACCCCAAGATCTTCCGCACCATCGTCCTGCCGCTGGTCGCACCCGCCCTGGCCGCGTTCGCCATCTTCCAGTTCCTCTGGGTCTGGAACGATCTGCTGGTCGCGCTCATCTTCGCGGGCGGAAGCGACGTCACCGCGCCACTCACCGTGCGCCTGGCCGAACTGGCCGGGACGCGCGGCAACGAATGGCAACGGTTGACCGCCGGTGCGTTCGTCTCGATCGTCGTACCGCTGATCGTGTTCCTGTCGTTGCAGCGCTACTTCGTTCGAGGGCTGCTCGCCGGCAGCGTCAAGGGCTGACCCGCCCGTGGTGCCGCCGCCCTGGGCGGCGGCACCACGCGGGTCGTGAGCGGGGTTAGACGTGACGAGGATCGACGATGTCGCCCGGCTGGCCGGAGTCTCCACGGCCACCGTCTCCCGGGCACTACGCGGACTGCCGACCGTGTCGGCGCAGACCCGGCGGCGGGTGCTGGCCGCCGCCGAACAATTGCAGTACGCCGTCTCGCCGAGCGCGTCGCGCCTGGCCGGCGGCCGTACCGGGGCCGTCGCCGTGGTGGTCCCCCGGATCACCCGGTGGTTCTTCGGGGTCGTCGTGGAGGCGGTCGAGGACTTCCTCCACCAGGCCGGCTACGACCTGCTGCTGCACAACCTGGGCGGGCGGGAGCAGAACCGGCAGCGGCTGCTGCGCACCGCCAACCTGCACAAGCGGGTGGACGCCGTGATGCTGGTCGCCACCCCGTTGCACCCCGCCGACCTGACCACCCTGGCCGCGCTGGACCTGCCCGGGGTGACCGTCAGCTCCGGCACCGACGTGCCGGGCTGGCCCTGCGTACGCATCGACGACGTGGCCGCGGCCCGCACCGCCACCCGGCACCTGCTGGACCTCGGCCACCGGCGCATCGCGCACATCTCCGGCGACCCCGACGACGAACTCGCCTTCACCGCGCACCTGGACCGCCGTCACGGCTACCACGAGGCGCTGCGCGCGGCCGGGCTGCGGCCGGACCCGGGTCTCGACGTGGAGTCCGGGTTCGACATCGCCGGTGGCACCCGGGCCACCGAGGAACTACTGCGCCGGGGTGACCCGCCGACGGCCATCTTCGCCGCCTGCGACGAGATGGCGATGGGCGCGCTGACCGCGCTGCGCGACGCCGGCCTGCGCGTGCCACAGGACGTCAGCCTGATCGGCATCGACGACCACGCGCTCTCCGGTGTGCTCGGCCTGAGCACGATCGCCCAGCCGGCGACCGAACAGGGTCGGCTGGCCGCCGAGATGCTGCTCGACCCGCTCTGCGGGCCGGCTGGCGCGTCCACCATCAACGCGGCGGGATCACCGGTGATCCTGCCCACTCGGCTGGTCGTACGGGACTCGACCGCACCACCGCGGGCAAACTGAACCACCTGTCACCGGCGTCCGCCGCCCCACCCGCTCCGACCATGGGAGTACGCCCTGAACGACAACCCGATTCCCCAGACCACACCCGCCGCCGCGGCCACCGGCTGGTGGACCGAAGCGGCGATCTACCAGATCTACCCGCGCTCGTTCGCCGACTCGAACGGCGACGGGATCGGCGACCTGCCGGGCATCACCGCCCGCCTGGATCACCTGAAGGAACTCGGGGTCGACGCGATCTGGCTCTCCCCGTTCTACCCGTCGCCGCAGGCCGACGCCGGGTACGACGTGGCCGACTACCGGGGCGTCGAGCCGCTGTTCGGCACGCTGGCCGACGCCGACCAACTCATCGCGCAGGCGCACACCCGCGGGCTGCGGGTGATCGTCGACCTGGTGCCGAACCACACCTCGTCGGCCCACCAGTGGTTCCAGGCCGCCCTGGCCGCCGGGCCGGGCAGCACCGAGCGGCAGCGCTACGTCTTCCGCGACGGCCGGGGGCCCGACGGCGCCGAGCCGCCGAACGACTGGCAGAGCGTCTTCGGCGGGCCGGCCTGGACCCGGGTCGCCGACGGCCAGTGGTACCTGCACCTGTTCGACACCGCCCAGCCCGACCTGAACTGGGACAACCCGCAGGTCAGCACGGAGTTCCTGGACGTACTGCGGTTCTGGCTGGACCGTGGGGTGGACGGCTTCCGGGTGGACGTGGCGCACGGCCTGATCAAGCAGGCCGACCTGGCCGACTGGCAGGAGCCGCAGGAGATCCTCTCCGGTCAGGAGGCGGACAAGCCGCGCCCGCCGATGTGGGACCAGGACGGCGTACACACGATCTACCGCGACTGGCGGCGGCTGCTGGACAGCTACCCCGGCGAACGGATCCTGGTGGCCGAGGCGTGGGTGGAGCCGGCCGAGCGGCTGGCCCGGTACGTCCGCCCCGACGAGATGCACCAGGCGTTCAACTTCGAGTACCTGCTCGCCGCCTGGACGGCCCCGGCCCAGTACGCCGTGATCACCCGCTCGTTGCAGGCCACCGACGCGGTCGGCGCCCCCACCACCTGGGTACTGTCCAATCACGACGTGGTGCGGCACGCCTCGCGGCTCGGGCTGCCGGTCGGCACCCCCCGCCCGATCGGCATCGGTATCGGCGACCAGCAACCGGACGCGGCGACCGGCCTGCGCCGGGCCCGGGCCGCCACCCTGCTGATGCTCGCCCTGCCCGGCTCCGCGTACCTCTACCAGGGCGAGGAACTCGGGTTGCCGGAGCACACCACGATGCCCGACGAGGCCCGTCAGGACCCGACCTGGGAGCGCAGCGGACACACCCAGCGTGGTCGGGACGGCTGCCGGGTGCCGATCCCGTGGGAGGCCGACGCCCCCTCGTACGGATTCGGGCCGACCGACGCGAGCTGGCTGCCGCAGCCACCGGTCTGGGCCGAGTACGCGCTGGACCGCCAGCGTGACGTGCCCGGCTCGACGTACGAGATGTACCGCACGGCGCTGCGCCTGCGGCGTACGCACGGGCTGGGTCGCGGCACGTTGCAGTGGCTCTCCTCCGGCGACGAGGTGCTGACCTTCCGCAACGGCGACGTGGTGGTGCTGACCAACTTCGGCGCTGCCGCCGTCGACGTGCCCCCCGGAAAGCTGCTGCACAGCAGCGGGCCGCTCGACGAGTCCGGCCGCGTCCCCACCGACGTCACCGTCTGGGTCGAGGGGTAAGGAAGGGCACCTTCTTAACGCCTCCGGTATAGGAAGGGCCCCCTGTTAACCGCGCTACGGGTTCGAACGTGGTGCCGTGTTAACAGGGGGCCCTTCCTATGCACCAGGCGTTAATAAGGTGCCCTTCCTTACATCCCTACAGCTTCTCGGCGCGACATCCCTACAGCTTCTCGGCGCGGGACTGGAGGAGGTCGCGTACGTCGGCGATGTCCTTGGGTGAGGTGCGGGCGGCCAGCCAGTACATGATGCCGGTGGGAATGAAGAAGAGCTGGAAGGCGGCCAGCCCGACCGCGAAGTTCAGCGGTGGTGGGAACGCCGCCCGCAGGGCGTGGAAGGCCACCCCGACCAGCCCGTTGCCGGCCGCCCGGCCCACCCCGTTGACCAGGTTGCCCAGGCTGTAGACGGTGCCCCGGTGCTCGGGCGGGTTCGTGTCGGCGATCAGGGCGAACCAGTTCGGCGAGTTCGCCGAGGTCAGCGCCAGCGCGAGCAACGCGGTGAGCAGGCTCAGCCCGACGGTCGGTTCGGTGAAGACGCTGCCCAGTACGGCCCGCACCACCGTGCCGGTGCCGGCGCCGTCGGGCACGTCGATGCGGATCGGCACGAAGAAGAGCACCAGGTAGAACGGCAGCGCGGCGAGCACGCCGACCGCGGCGACCATGGCCCGGCCGGAGGGCGTACGCCGTTGCAGCGCGTCGCCGATCAGCCCGCCGACGATCGAGAGCACGCCGCCGAGTTGGAACAGGGTGGCGAAGACGCTACCGACCACGATCGCCGTCTGCATCGAGTAGCCCTGGTCCTGGGCCCGCTCGGCGAACAGCACCGGCAGCCAGACCAGTGACCCGAAGGCCGCCTGCGCGGTGAGCCCCTGCAGGATGAGCCAGCGGTTGGTCCGCCGCCCCAGGATGAGCGGCAGGTCGGCCCGGCTGATCCGGTAGTCGTAGTCGGCACCGGTCGCGAGCGCGTCGGCCAGTTGCGGTTCGCTCTGCCCCCGCCGGATGTCGTACGTGAGCAGGTACGCCGCCGTGGCGACCAGGCCGACGGCGGTGAGCAGCAGGAACGGCCGGCGCCAGTCGGCCGCCCCGAGCAGTCCGCCGACCAGCGTGCCGGCGAGTGTGCCGGCGCCCTGGGACAGCCCCCAGAAGCTCATCACCAGACCCCGCCGACGGGGCGAGATCAGGTCGGTGACCACCGAGAAGCCGACCGAGCCGACCGCGCCCAGCCCGACCGCGGCGAGCAGCTGCGCGGCCAGGAAGGTCGGGTAGTTCCCGGCCAGGCCACTGCCGCCGGTACCGACGGCCCAGATCAGTGTGCCGATCATGAGCAGCGGTTTGCGGTTGGTGCGGTCGCCGACGTACGCCCAGCCGACCGCCGCCACCGCGCTGACCAGGAAACTGACCGCGGTGACCAGACCGAGCAGCCGCTGCGGCACCGCGAAGGACTCCGCGATCGCGCCGTACAGCGGCGGTACCAAGCCGATCGCCACGTTGTCCAGCGAGGCGAGCAGCACGAAAACGACGACGCTGTAGAGCCGGTGCGCGGCGCTGCCACCCCACACCCGCTTCGGCCCGCCCTCGGTCAAGCTCATGCCGGCAGCCAACCAGGACCGGACCACGGACCAATCACCGGGCCACCCCCGCCCCCGCCCGCGACCGGCGCCGCACCCGACCCGGCAGCGCACCCGACCCTACGCCCGCCTGATCCCGTGATGGAGCAGTCCCGCGGGGACCACTCGATCACGGGATCGGGCGGTGGATCAATCCTGGGTGGGGCGGTCCAGGTGGCGTTCGCGGGCCTGCGCGTAGCGCTCCCGGATAGTGGGGACCGGTTCGGCGGCGTACTCCTCGGTGCCGGACGGCGTCCAGGAGGGCGGCTCCGCTTCGCCGAGCGCCAGCCAGGCGGCTTGGCGGGCGGCACCGTCGGCGACGTACTCGCCGGGTGGCGGGACGACGACCGGGCAGCCGAAGACCTGCGCGGCGATTCGGCGTACCGCGGCGGAGCGGGCCCCGCCGCCGACCAGGATCACCCGGCGGACCTCCGCGCCCTGGGCAGCCAGCGCGTCGAGACCGTCGGCGAGCGCGCAGAGCATGCCCTCCACGGCCGCCCGGGCCAGGTGCGCGGGGGTCGAGGTACGCAGGGTCAGCCCGTGCACCGCCCCGGTGGCCAGCGGCCGGTTCGGGGTGCGTTCGCCCTCCAGGTACGGCACCAGGACCAAACCGTCGGCGCCGGCCGGCGCGGAGAGCGCGAGGTCGGCCAGCTCGTCCAGCCCGACCCCCAGCATCCCGGCGGCGGCGTCGAGCACCCGGGCCGCGTTGAGCGTGCAGACCAGTGGCAGGAACCGGCCGGTCACGTCGGCGAAGCCGGCGACGATGCCGCTCGGGTCGGCGGCCGGGGTGTCCGCGACGCTGAAGACGGTGCCGGACGTGCCGATCGAGACCACCACGTCGCCCGGCCGCGCGCCGACCCCGAACCCGGCGGCGGCGTTGTCGCCGGCCCCGGGACCGAGGAGCGCCGGGACGCCGCCCGGCAGGTCGAGGTGACCGGCGACCTCGGCCGGACCGAGCACGGTGGGTACCCGTACCGCCCGGCCGAGCGCCCGTTCCAGCAGGTCGGGGCGGTACTCGCCGGTGGCCGGCGACCAGTAGCCGGTGCCGCTGGCGTCGCTGCGGTCGGTACGCAGCGCGTCCAGTCCGGGCGCACCGGCCAGCCGCCAGGTCAGCCAGTCGTGCGGCAGGCAGACCGCGGCCACCCGGTCGGCGTTCGCCGGCTCGTGCCGGGCCAGCCAGCGCAGCTTGGTGACGGTGAAGCTGGCCACCGGTACGCTGCCCACCGCCTCGGCCCAGAAGCCCGCGCCGCCGGCCTCGGCCACCAGTTCGGCGGCGGCGTCGGCCGAGCGGGTGTCGTTCCACAGCAGGGCCGGCCGGATCACCTGTCCCGCCTCGTCCAGGCAGACCATGCCGTGCTGCTGGCCGGCGACGGAGACCGCGGCGACGTCGGCCAGCCCACCGGCGGCCTCGATCGCCGTTTCCAGGGCGGCCCACCAGGCCGACGGGTCGACCTCGGTGCCGTCGGGGTGCGGCGCCCGCCCCTGGCGGACCAGGGCGCCGGTCTCCGCATCCCGAACGACCACCTTGCAGGACTGGGTGGAGGAGTCCACCCCCGCGACGAGCGGCATGCCGTCCGCCTCAGCGTGCGCCGAGCACGTGCTCGACGGCGAGCTGGTTGAGCCGGATGAATCCGAACCCACGGGCGGCGACCGCCTCGACGTCGAACTCCTCGAACGCGGTGGTGTCGGCGAGCAGCCCGGCGTAGCCCTCGCCGTCGCCCACGGTCGGCACGCCGAGTTCGGCGACCTTGCTCGCGGCCAGCGCCTCGGCCACCTCCGGGTCGGCCCGGAACGCCGCGGCCCGCTCCTTGAGCAGCAGATAGGTGCGCATGTTCGCGGCCGCCGAGACCCACACCCCGTCGATGTCCTCGGTGCGCGACGGCTTGTAGTCGAAGTGGCGGGGCCCGTCGTAGGCGGGCGCGCCGGCCGGACCGCCGTGCTCCAGCAGGTCGACCAGGGCGAACGAGTTGAGCAGGTCACCGTGGCCGAAGACCAGGTCCTGGTCGTACTTGACGCCACGCTGGCCGTTGAGGTCGATGTGGAACAGCTTGCCCTGCCAGAGCGCCTGGGCGATGCCGTGGGCGAAGTTGAGCCCGGCCATCTGCTCGTGGCCGACCTCCGGGTTCAGCCCGACGCGCTCCGGGTGGGCGAGGGTGGAGATGAACGCCAGGGCGTGCCCGACGGTGGGCAGCAGGATGTCGCCACGCGGCTCGTTGGGCTTGGGCTCCAGGGCGAAGCGCAGGTCGTAGCCACGGTCGATGACGTACTGGCAGAGCAGGTCGACCGCCTCGCGGTAGCGCTCCAGCGCGGCCTGGACGTCCTTGGCGACGTCGTATTCGGCGCCTTCCCGGCCGCCCCACATGACGAAGGTCTGGGCGCCCAACTCGGCGGCGAGGTCGATGTTGCGCAGCACCTTGCGCAGCGCGTACCGCCGCACGTCCCGGTCGTTGCTGGTGAAACCGCCGTCCTTGAAGACGGGCTGCTGGAAGAGGTCGGTGGTGACCATCGGCACCACCAGGCCGGTCTCGTCGAGCGCCTTGCGGAACCGGGCGATGTGGGCGTCGCGGGTGGTCACGTCCGAACCGAACGGGATCAGGTCGTCGTCGTGGAACGTCACGCCGTACGCGCCCAGTTCGGCGAGCCGGTGCACCGACTCCACCGGGTCGATGGCGGCTCGGGTGGCGTGGCCGAACGGGTCTCGGCCCTGCCAGCCGACCGTCCAGAGACCGAAGGAGAACTTGTCGGCGGGGGTGGGACGGGGTGCCATGGCAGACCTCCGGTGGTGTCGTCCGCTATTTGTTCAGTGGTTGAATTAAATGACCGTGGTGTGGCAGTGTCAAGGGGTGAACCCAAGCGCAGCCCCCGCTGGCGCGGTGCGGCAGGGCAGCCTCCGCGAGTTGAACCTCGCCCTCGTGCTCGGCCGGATCGCCGCCGCGCCCCGCCCACCGTCACGGGCCGCGCTGGCTGCCGAGACCGGCCTCACCCGGGCCACGGTTTCGGCGGTGGTGGAAGACCTCGTCGCCGGTCGGTTGGTCACCGAGGCGGAGCCGCAGCCGCGCGCCGGCGCCGGTCGACCGGCCCGTGGTCTGGTGCTTGCCGGCGACGGTCCGGCCGGACTCGGCCTGGAGATCAACGTCGACTATCTGGCCGCCTGCGTCGTCGATCTCGCTGGCGAGGTCCGACACCACTCGGTACACCGCGCCGACCTGCGGCCGGTCTCCCCCGCCGATGCGCTCGGCCAGCTGGTGCGGCTCGCCGCCGGTGCCCGCGCCGCCGCCGACGCGCAGGGCCTCACCCTGGCCGGCGCCGCCCTGGGGGTGCCCGGCCTGGTCGACGAAGCCGGGCGGGTCCGCCTCGCACCGAACCTCGGCTGGCGCGACGTACCGGTGCCCGAACTGCTGGCCGGGCATCCCCCGCTGACCGAGACGGTCGACGGCGTACCGCCGCTGGTGGTGGACAACGAGGCCAACCTCGCCGCGCTGGGCGAGTTGCACGCGGGCGACGGTCCGGGCAGCTTCCTGCACATCTCCGGCGAGGTGGGCATCGGTGCCGGCATCGTGCTCGACGGCGCCCTCTACCGGGGCACCCGGGGCTGGAGCGGGGAGATCGGCCACATCCCGGTACGCCCCGACGGGCCGCCCTGCCGGTGCGGCGGTCGTGGCTGCCTGGAGCAGTACGCCGGCCAGGAGGCGATCCTCTCGGCGGTCGGCCTGACCGGGGCGGACCTGCCGGCCGACACCGCGCCGAACCGGTTGGCCGAGCTCGCCGAGGCTGGCGACGCGACCGTGCTCAACGCCCTGCACGAGGCCGGTGCCGCGCTCGGGGTGACCGTGGCCAGCGTGGTCAACCTGCTCGACCTCGACACCGTGGTGCTCGGCGGTGGCTACGCCCCGCTGGCTCCCTGGCTGCGGCCACCGATGCTCGCCGAGATCGATCGCCGGGTGCTGACCGCCGCCTGGGCGCCGGTGACCGTCCGGGTGGCGACCCTCGGGGCGACGGCCGCCGCGGTGGGCGCGGCCGGATCGGTGGTACGCCGGATCATCGCCCGGCCCGCCGGCTGGTTGGCCCGGTTGTAGGGCACCGCCAGCCTTCCTCCCCGGCATGCCGTTGGAGCACCTCGGTACCCTTGCCCAGAGGCAACCAACCGCCACCGTGACCCGGAGGAGTGCACCACCGGAATGTGCGCAGGTCGACAGTTCAGGACGCACGGCGACCGCCGGTGACCAGCACCCGAGAGGGCCGGGTCACCGGCCCTGCCGGCAGTGGGGGGACCGGCCGCGCCGGGCCTCCCCGCCCGAGCGCACCCGAGCGCGCCGAGCTGGCGGGTGAGCTTCTCGACGGGCTCACCGACGCGGTACTGACCACCGACGGCAGTGGGCTGGTCGTGCTGGTCAACGCGGCCGCCGTGCGGTTGCTGCCGGACCTCGTACCCGGCACCGACCTGGTCACCTGCGCGGTACCGGAGCTGGCGACCGCAGCCGCCACCGGGGCAGCCGGCTTCGAGGCCGAGCACCGCTGCCGGCGGCTGCGCGGCGTGCGGCGTGCGTTGGCCGGTGGCCAGTCCGTCTGGTACGTCCGTGACGTCACCGACGAACACGCGCACACCGAGGCGCTGCTGGCCGAGCGTCGCTGTACCGCCTTCCTGGCCGACGCGGGCCGCCGGCTCGGGTTGGCGTTGCACCGCGATCAGGCCCGGCGCGCCGCCGCCACGCTGCCCGTGCCCTACCTGGCCGACCTGGCCCTGGTCGTACACCTGCCGGCGGTGCCCACCGAACGGCCGCACTGGATCCGGCACACCGAGCACCAACCCGCCCCGGTGGTCGGGGAGGCCGACTGGACCCTCACCGCGGCCGTGCCCGGACTCGACGAGGCCCTCGACGGCGAGGCCGGCGCGCCCCGGCCGTGGTCGACCACGGCCGACGAGCTGGACCCGATCGTCCCGGCCGGCTTCGACCCGGACGCGACGCTGCTGGTCAGCCCGATGCCTGGCGCCGGACGGACGGCGGGAGCACTGGTGCTGCTGCGGCACGCCCGACGAGGTGGCTTCGACCCGCGCGACGTGGACCTCGCCCGCGAGTTCGCCGCCCGGGCAGGCGCCGCCCTCACCATGGCCGAGTTGTACGACGAGCAGGCCCACCTGGCCCGGGTGCTACAGCACAGCCTGCTGCCGCCGGAGCTGCCCAGGATCGCCGGGCTGGACATCGCCGGCGGCTACCGTGCCGCCGGGGACACGCTGCGGATCGGCGGCGACTTCTACGACGTCCTACCGGCCGACGGCGGCGCGTTGTTCGCGCTGGGCGACGTCTGCGGCAAGGGCGTGGGCGCGGCCGTGCTCACCGGCCGGGTACGCCAGTCGTTGCAGACCCTGCGGCTGGTCGAGCAGCGGCCGCTGGAGCTGCTGCGGCTACTCGACCGGGCCCTGCTCGACATGCCGGACGCCGCCCGGCGCAGCCAGTTCACCACCCTGCTACTCGGTACGCTGCGCCGGGAGCCCGACGGCGGCCTGCGGATCCAGGTCGCCGGTGGTGGACATCCGGCGCCCCTCGTGGTCGACGGCGACGGCACGGTGCGGCCGGTACGGGTCGGCGGGATGCCGGTCGGTGCGCTGCCGAACGCCCGGTTCACCGCGGCCGATCTACGGCTCGCGCCCGACGCGGTGCTGCTCGCCCACACCGACGGGGTGACCGATGCTCGTGGTGGGCCGCACGGGTCGGAGATGTTCGGTGAGCGGCGGCTGCACCAGGCCCTCTCCTCGGGGGCCGGCCTGCCTCCGGCCGCGCTGGTCGACCGGGTGCTCCGCCTGCTCGACGAGTGGTGTGGCGGGCAGCGGCACGACGACGTCGCGATGTTGGCGGTGGCCGCACGCGGGGTTGGCTGAGTCGGCCGTCGGCGTCAGGCCGTCCGGAACACGGCGGCGTCCCCCGCCGACCAGTTCAGCTGCGGGTCGACAACGGTGCGGATCTCCGGCAGCTGCTCGGCGTCGGGCCCGTTGGGCTGCGGCACCAGCGGCGACACCGGCCGGACGACCCGCGCCCGGGCCGCCTCGTCGAACTCCTGCAAGCCACGCAGCAGCGCCGCGCGTCCCTCGGGTGTCATGTCGGCGAGGATCGCGGCCAGATGCTGGCGGCGGTCCTCGCGCAGCTCGGTGAGGAGCCTGCGGGCCTCGGCGGTCAGGTGCAGTGAGATCTCCCGCCGGTCCGCCCGGCCGGGCTCGCGCTCCAGCATGCCGGCCGCGACGAGCCGGTCACAGAGCCGGCTGGCCGAGGAGAGCAACATGTCCAGGCCGGCAGCCAGCCTCCGCAGATTGATCCCGTCCTGCCGTTCCACGAGCATGACGGCGCGCAGCTGGGCGGTGGAGATCCGGTTCGCTGTCCGCTCGCGGGCACCGTCCCACACAGTCAGCAGGGCGCCCGCCGCGACATCCAGCTCGGCAGCCATACTCATCTCGGGTCCTGCTGGACCATACTGTTCCGCCATCGTGGCCCCGAGCGTACTCCGATTCTGTCGGTCAATGGGCTTGTGATCAAGGAGATACTCATGAGTGAGCCGGTCGAGCGAACCCGCACCGCGCTCACCGCGGCCCCCGCGGATCTCCTGGTGAGTCGGATCGGGCGGCAGCTCGACCAGGAATTCGGCATCCGGGACGTCGAACTCCTCCAGGTCGACTACCGGCTGGCGGCCTTGCTTCCGCTGAGCGGCGGCGAGGCGGTGACGACACCCGGGCATCCCGCGTGGCGCTGCTTCGACCACCAGAGCCCGGTGTACACCGACGGCACGGCGTACCTCCCGGTCAACATGCGCGGCGAACGTCGGGGCGTGCTCCGGGTCTCCCCGGTCGCCGACGAGGCCCTCCTGACCGACCTGGCCGAGATCGGCACCGCGCTGGCGCACGAGTTGACCGCGGTCGACCCCGGGACCGACGTCTACCGCACCGCCCGGCGCACCCAGCGCCTCACGCTCGCCGCCGAGGTGCAGTGGGAGCAGCTGCCCGGACGCAGCCGGACCCGCCCGTCCTTCAGCCTGGCCGGGCAACTGGAGCCGGCGTACGCGGTACGCGGCGACAGCTTCGACTGGTCCGACGACGGTGAGCGGGTGTGGACCGCCACGATCAACGGCATGGGTGAGGGCGTCGCCGCGTCGATGCTCACCACCCTGGCCACCTGCGCCCTGCGCAACGCCCGACGGGCCGGCATCTCGCTGGCCGACCAGGCCGCGCTGGCCGACCAGGCGATCTACGCCCTGCACCGGGGCGAGCAGTACCTGGCCACGTTGCTGATCGAGGTCGACCTGCGCAGCGGACTGCTGACCGCCGTCGACGCGGGCTCGCCCCGACTCGTCCTGCTCCGCTCCGGCGAGGTCAGTGTGCAGCCGCTGGAGGCGCAGTTCCCGCTCGGCATGTTCGACGGTTCGCATTATCGCGAACAGCACATCCAACTACAGCCCGGCGACCGACTCTTCATGATCAGCGACGGAGTGCTCGACGCGACCGGGCAGAACATCCGGTACGGGGAGAGCGCGCTGGATCGGATGTTGCGTCGTACCACCCCGATGAGCCCGCTCGACGCGGTCCGTTCCCTCCTGGGCGACCTGCGGGCGTTCGTCGCCGGTGACCTCACCGACGACGCGGTGGTGGTCTGCCTGGACTGGTTCGGCCCGCAGCCGTAGCCGGGCGGGTCAGTAGGCGCCCCGACTGTTGACCACCGCACCGAAGGTCTTCCAGAGAATCGTCAGGTCGGCCGCCAACGACCAGTTCTCCACGTAGTAGAGATCCAGCCGGATGCCGTCCTCCCAGCTCAGGTCGGACCGACCGCTGACCTGCCAGAGGCCGGTCATCCCCGGTTTGACCAGCAGCCGGCGGGCCACGTCACCGTCGTAGCGGGCGACCTCGGAGGGCAGCGGTGGCCGGGGACCGACCAGACTCATCTGCCCCAGCAGGACGTTCACCAGTTGCGGAAGCTCGTCCAGCGACCACTTGCGCAGCAGCCGGCCGACCCGGGTCACCCGGGGGTCGTCACGCATCTTGAACATCAGACCGTCGGTCTCGTTGCGGGCAGCCAGCTCGGCCAGGAGCACGTCCGCGTTGACCACCATGGTGCGGAACTTGAAGACCCCGAACTCCCGGCCGCCCTGCCCGACCCGGGTCTGCCGGAACAGCACCGGGCCCCGGCTGTCCAGCTTGACGGCCAACGAGATGATCACCAGCAACGGCAGCAGCAGGGCCAGCGCCACGAACGAGATCGACCGGTCGACGAAGCCCTTCACCAGCTTGCGTACGCCCCGGAACTCCGGTGCCTCCACGTGGATCAACGGCAGTCCGGCCACCGGACGGGTGTGGATGCGCGGGCCGGCGACATCGGTCAGCGCCGGGGCCAGCACCAGGTCGATGCCGGTGCCCTCCAGCTGCCAGCCGAGCCGACGCAGGCGGGTGGCGGTGAGTTCACCACTGGCGGTGACGGCGACGGTGTCCGCACCGATCGCGGCGGCGGCCTCCGGGATGCCCCGGAACGAGCCCACCACCGGCACGTCGCCGAGCCGCTGGGCCACCGGCGCCAGCAGGGCGTCCGGAATGCACGCGCCCACCACCTGATAGCCGGCGTACGGTTCGCGGCGCAGGGTGTGCACCAACTCCAGCACGTGCGCGGTGTCACCGACCACCAGCACCCGCCGGGACCAGCCGGTGCCCTGCGACCGGGCCCGGTGCAGGCGTTTACGCGCGGCGAACCGGGCGATCTCAAGGCCGATGGTGCCGACGGCGAACGAGATCGCCAGGAAGCCCCGGGACACGCCCACGTCGGCGACGTAACCGGCGATGGCGATCGCACCGGCCAACCGGAGGCTGGCCATGCTCACCCGCCGGTACTCGTCCGCGCCGTAGCCGATCACCCGGTCGTCGTAGCAGCGCATCGCCTTGAGCGACAGCAACCAGGCCAGTACGAGCCCGGGGGCGACCAGGACGTACGGCACGTGGGTGCCGCGCGGCGCGGCCTCACCGAAGCGGGCCGCGTAGCCGACGAGCACCGCCAGGGTCAGGATGGTGGCGTCCAGCACCACCAGGGTCCGTACGTAGGCCCGCTGGTCGCCGCGTATCGAGTGGCTCGATGACGACGCGCCATCCGGTCGTGTTGAAGATCTGGCGGGGGTCAACAGCGTCGCCGAGGTCACCAGCCCTCCCACTTCGCTCGCCGACGGCCCGGGTCCGGCTCCTGTGGGAAGCCGGAGCTACCGGTGCACGACGACATCCTGCCCTGACAACTATGACGGCCAATTGCTTCGGACGTATTGCCGTCACTTTCCCTACTGATGGACCAGCCGAAAAGGGCCCGTGGTACCGATTTCTCCGATACCGCAGGCCCTTTCTGGCGCACAGCTCAGGCCGGCGCCTTCCGCAGCGCGATCGCGCGGAGGAAGATGTCGCTGATCTTGGTGGGGTCGGCGGCGATGAACGCGCCACCACCGGCGCTCTCCGCGATGGTGTCCAGCTCCGCCTTGCTGACCTCGGTGCCGATACCGATGATGATCACCTGGATCGGCTGGTCCGGGTCCTTGATCCGCTCCAACTCGGCGAGCAGCTGCCGCTGCGAGACGCCGTCGTTGTCCTCGTTCTTGCCGTCCGTGAAGAGCACGATCGAGTTGACCTTGCCCGGCTCCCAGTTCTGCTGCACGTCCTTGTACGCCGCCAGCAGGGTGTCGTACAGACCGGTGTCGCCGCTCGACGAGACGACCGTGTCCAGGCTCCGCTCCAGCGTGCTGCGCTGCCGGGACAACGGGCCGATCGGCACCACCTCACGGTAGTCACGCGGGCCGTCCAGGTTGGTGGAGAAGACCCACAGACCGATCGACCAGGAGTCGTCGAAGAGGTTCAGGCCACGCCGGGCCGCCTCCGCGGTGACCTGCTGCCGGGTCGCCCCGTTGGCGGTCGGCACCGGCTTCTTCATCGAACCGGAGACGTCGATGATGCAGAGCATCCGGCCGGAGAGGGTGGCGATGGACCAACTGGAAACCGCCCGTTCCACCGCGTCCGGCGCCAGGCCACCGGCGGCGATGCCGCCCTGGGGTGGCGGCGCGGCAGAGGGGTCACCGCCGGCCGGGCTCGGCGCGCCCTGCGGCGGCTCGAAGCCGCTACCCCAGTTGCCGTCCGGGCCACGCAGCGACTGTGCGGCCAGCTTGTCCCTGAACGAGGGCGTGGTGAGCACCTCGAACAGCACCCGCGCGGCGGAGGCCTTGGCCGGTTCGATGCCCGGCAGCACCGCGTACGGGTAGTCCAGCGGCAACGGCGACGGCTTCAGGTAGAGCGCGGCCAGCGGCACCGGCGGCTGCTTGGCGTTGTACTGGATGACGTCCTCTTCGGACAGTGCCGCCGCGCCGAGGGCACTGGCCAACGTGGTGCCGTCCGACGCGGTGGGGAACTTGGCGAGCAGGTCCTGGCGTAACGCCGAGGCACCCGAGGCCAGTGCCCGCAGTGCGCCGATGCGGTCCTGCTCGGCGGTGGCGCCGCCGGACGACGCCGCGGCCGTCATCAGCGACAGCAGCCCGGACAGCCCAGCGGCGTCCCGGGTCGGTTCGACGATGCCGGTCTTCAGCGGCCGGTCGCTGTTCACCCGGGCCAGCAGTTCGGTCCAGCCGAGTTCCTTCTGTGGCCAACCCAACCGGGTGGCGATCGGCTCGGGCATGGCGACGACCACCGGGCTGCTCGCGATGGAAGCGCCGTTACCCGGGGCGAAGGCCGCCGCCCCGCCGGTCTGCAGCCGCAACAACCAGGTGGAGGAGTCCGGGATCCAGACGTCGGGGCTCACCGCAGTGCCGCTGGCCTGGCCGACACCGGCCAGAGTGGCGCCGTGCTTGGCCGCCACCACCGCGGCCACCTCGACCGCGTCGGAGGCCGCGACCGTCACGTCGATGCAGGTCCCGTCGACCGCGGCGCCCTTCTCCTCCCACTCGGTGGCCGCCTCGTCGACCGCCGGCGCGAGTTCGGTCGAGACGGCGACCGACAGCTCGATCTTGCCAGAGCAGTCCGGGCCGGCGAGCTGGCGATAGCCCACCCACCCGCCCGCAGTGACGACGAGCACACCGACCGCGGCTGCGGCGGCGGCACCGTGAATACCTGAACGCATGCGATGGCGGCCTACTGACACGCAGACCATCTTCCGTACCCGACCGAGGGACTGCCATGGCCGTTCGGACGAAAGTTACAGAGGAGAAACAGTTTACCGCGATTCAGTAACTTTGAGTGATCAATCAACGGCGCAATGTGGATACATCAATCCTCAACGCCCACGATCAGGGCAGAACGCAGGTGGGACTGGGAGTCGTCAGCGGCTCACCGATCGCCACCGGCACCCCGGTCTCCGGGTCGATCCGGAAGGTACGGACCATGTCCGCCCGCTCGTCGGCGACGTAGAGATGCTCCCCGACCACCACGAAGTGCCGGGGCCACTCACCGCCGGTCGCCACCTCCTCGACCAGTTCCGGAAGACCCGGCCCGAGCGCGAAAACGGAAATCGTGCCGACACCCCGGTTGGCCAGATAGAGGAAGCGCCCGTCCGCGCCGACGGCGATCTCCGATGGTTGGACGTGTCCCGCCTGGTCGCTGGCGTCGACCCGGCCGCGCTGGTGCAGCGCGCCGTCCTCGGTGAACTCGTAGACCAGCACCGACGCGTCCAGTTCCCCCGAGACATAGCAGCGCCGCCCGTCCGGATGGCGGGCCAGGTGCCGGGGGCCGACTCCGGCGGGCGTACGCACCCGTGGCGCCCGGGGCACCAGCCGCCCGGAGGCCACGTCGAGGTCGTACCGGTAGATCGAGTCGACGCCGAGGTCGACCGCGAGCAGCGGCTGACGGTCCGGTCCGGGCGACACCATGTGCGCGTGCGCCGCCTCCTGACGCTCGGGATCGGGCCCGTGGCCTTCGTGTTCCACCAGATCGGTGCGCTCGCCCGGCACCCCGTCCGGGTCGAGCGGGAAAACGGTCACGCTTCCGCCGCCGTAGTTGGCCACGAACAGGTGTCGGCCGTCCGGCGCGACCGCGAGATGACACGGCTCCGCCCCGCCGGTGGCCCACGAGCCGATCGCGGTCAGGTCACCGTCGACTCCCACCCGCCAGGCACTGATCTCCCCGGTCGGCAGTTCGTTGACCGCGTACAGCACGGACCGGGCGGGATGGCGGGTGAGAAAGGACGGCGACGCGGTCACCGCGACCGTGCCCAACGAGGTCAACTCGCCGGTGTCCGGGTCGCGCCGGGCGGCGACGATCCCGGTGCCCCGCCCCGCGCTGTGCGCCGTGTACCCGCCGATGTGCACGATCTCGCCTCGACCTGCCACCCGTTGCCACCTCTCCGCTGGACGCTGCGTCGATCCCACCAGAAGCCTTCCCCCGACACCGCCGGGTTAGACCTACGAGTCACGGCCTTCGGTGGTCAGACCGCCGACACCGCCTCGCCCCGCTGCCGGGCCACGTGCTCCACCAGGGAAATCAGCACGGACTTGCCGGACTGCCGGTCCCGGGCGTCGCAGAGCACCATCGGCACGTCGGGGTCGAGGTCCAGCGCCTGGCGTACGGCCTCCAGGCTGAAGCGCTGCGAGCCGTCGAAGCAGTTCACCCCGACCACGAACGGAACGCCACGCTGCTCGAAGTAGTCGATCGAGGGGAAGCAGTCGGCCAGCCGGCGGGTGTCGGCGAGCACCACGGCGCCCAACGCCCCGAAGGCCAACTCGTCCCAGAGAAACCAGAACCGGTCCTGGCCCGGCGTACCGAACAGGTAGAGCTGGAGGTCGTCGTTGATGGTGATGCGCCCGAAGTCCATCGCCACCGTGGTCGTCGACTTGGTCTCCACGCCGGAGATGTCGTCGGTGTCGACGCCGGCACCGGTCAGGATCTCCTCCGTCTGCAACGGCCGCACCTCGCTCAACGCGCTCACCAGAGTCGTCTTGCCGGCGCCGAATCCGCCGGCAATGAGGATCTTCAGCGCGATCGGGACCCGACGGCCCCGCCGGTCGGCGTCATAACGCACGGAGTCCATCGACCACCGCCTTGAGGATGTCGTTGTCGGGCAGGTACGTGGCACGTGGGGGCTGTTGCACGGCGACCAGCCCCCGGGACAGCAGATCACCAAGTAGCACCCGGACCACACCCACCGCCAGGTCCAGATCGGCGGCGAGTTCCACCACCGGCGTACCCCGGCCGGCCAGTTCCACCAGCAGCCGGTGTTCCGGATGCAGTTCCGGGTACGCGGCGAGATCCGGGTTCGGCTTGGCCAACACGTACGCGACCAGGTCGAACCCGTCCGCACAGGATCGCACCCGGCCACCGGTCAGGGTGTACGGCCGCACCACCGGCCCGGCGTCGTCGTCGAGCCACTCGTGTCGCTCCCCGGGTAAGTCAGTCCGCATCGGTGGCACCCACCGACGCGCGGACCGGAACTTGCAGGCTTTCACCCACCCGGGTCACCAGCATGGCCATCTCGTACGCCACCAGGCCGATGTCCGCATCCGTGTCACTCGCCACGGCCAGGCAGGTGCCCTGCCCAGCCGCGGTCACGAACAGGTACGCCGACTCCATCTCCACCACCGTCTGCCGGACCGGTCCGCCGGCCAGGTGCCGGCTGGCGCCCCGGGCCAGGCTGGCGAGGCCGGAAGCCAGGGCACAGAGATGTTCGGCATCGGCACGGTCCAGTTCGGCGGAGGAGCCGAGCAGCAGGCCATCCGCCGAGAGCACCACGGCCCGCCGTGCGGCGGGCACCCGCTCCACCAGATCGTCGAGCAACCAGTCGAGATTGGCACTCTGCCTCGTCGATTGCATCAGGCGTCCCTCTCAGTAGCGGTCGGGGATTCCACAGTGGCCGGCCCGCCGGGTGGCGGTCCAGCCTGCTCGTTGATCGGATCCTGGTTCGCTGGGGCGGGCCCACCCGCTGGGGTGTCGATGGACTGCTCGGCCGGCCCCGTCCGGCCGGCGGAGGTGGCGGCCGTGGGCGGGCCACCGGCCAGCTCCGCACCAGCCGGGGACGTGGCGGCCGGGGGCGGGCCACCGGCCACATGCGTATCGGCGGCGAGGCGGCCCCGCGCGGTGCCGGACTGTAGGGCCGACATGAACCGGCGGGCTTCCTCCGGGCTGCGTGGCGTCGGCTCACCCACCGGTCCCGGGGTGCGCCGGGGCGTCACCACCGGCTGCCGCAGGGTCGGCCCGTCGATCCCCGTCGATCCGGCTGGCCGGCTGGTCAGCGCGGGCAGCCGGACCGTCGGTGTGTCCACAGTGGGCCGATCGCGGCCGGCCGGCGGCTGGGCCGTCCGTCCCGCCGGCGCCGCGTCGGCCGGGATCGCGACCGCACCGCCCGATCCGCGCGCCAGTTCGGCCGGCGATCCGGACGCCGGATCGGCGGTGGATCCGCCCGCCGGATCGGCCGTCGATCCAGGTACCGAGCCGGCAGTCGATCCGCGTGCCAGATCGGCGGTGGAGCCGGGCCCAGCGGTGAATCCGGGCGCCATGGTGGTCGAGGTGGGCACGGCGTTGGTGGTGGAGCCGGCTGGCGGGCGCCGGCGGATCCGGCGGGGCAACCCGTCGGACTCGGCGGGCTCGACGGTCGAGGACTGACGCGGGCCACCCAGCTTCGCGGCAGACCCGCCAGGCGGCTGCGGGCCGCCGGAGGTCGCCGAACGCCCTGCGGAACGGGTGCGTGGTCGAGGAACGGTCGTCAGTCGCGTCGCCCGCACCAGCCGCCGCTGTTCCGGGGCGGTGTCGTCCCCGCTTCCCGACGCCTCCAGCGCGAGCAGCGGCGAGGGCTCGGCGGTGATCAGGTCGGTGGGGATCAGCACCACCGCGGTCATGCCGGATCCGTCCGACCGGCGCAGTCGCACCCGCACGCCGTGCCGGGCGGCGAGCCGCGCCACCACGAACAGGCCGAGCCGGGCGGTTTCCGCCGGGTCGAACTCGGGCGCCTCGGCCAGCTTGCGGTTGGCCTCCTCGATCGCCGCCGCGGTCATGCCGAGCCCCTGGTCGGAGACGGACAGCGCGTACCCGTTGGCGACGTGCTGTCCGGAGACCTCCACCCGCGAGTCCGGCGGAGAGAACGTGGTGGCGTTCTCGATCAGCTCGGCGAGCAGGTGGATGATGTCGCCGACCACTCGGCCGACGGTGCCGGCGGGCTGCAAGCTGGTGATCTCGACCCGGTCGTACGACTCGACCTCGGAGATCGCGCCACGGATCAGGTCCACCATGGCGACCGGGTCGCGCCAGCCTCGGCCGGAGGTGGCCCCGGCGAGGATGACCAGGTCTTCCGCGTGCCGGCGCAGTCGAGTGGCGAGATGGTCGACCTGGAACAGCTCGGCCAGGTGATCCGGATCCTCCGCGTCACGCTCCAACCGGTCGAGCAGGGCGAGTTGACGGTGTACCAGGCCCTGGCTGCGGCGCGCGATGTTCAGGAAGACCTCGTTGAGCCCACGGCGCAGGGTGACCTCCACCTGGGCGGCCTCGATGGCGACCTTCTGCACCTCGGTGAAGGCCTGGGCGACCTGACCGATCTCGTCGGCGCCCCGATCGGCCACCGGCGTCTCCCGGGCGACGTCCACCTGCTCGCCCCGGCGCAGCCGAGCCACCACGTCCGGCAGGCGCTTCTCGGCGGTCTCCGTCAGCGTCCCGCGCATCAGGGTGAGCCGCTGGGCCAGCGACCGGCCGACCCGCAGCGCCACCACCAGGGACACCACGACGGCGACCAGCCCGAGCAACCCGGCGCCGGCCAGCCGGGCCAGGGTGCGTACCGCCATCGGCACCGACCGGTCGGCCAGCCCGTCGGCCTGGGTCAGCTCGAAGTCCCGCAACGACTGCTGCACGGTGTCGTAGCTGGCCTGCCACGCCGCCGCATCGACGGTGGGCCGGGCCGAGGGGCCGGCGGCGATCAGGTCGTCCTGCATCGCCCGCAGGCGCTCGAACCCCTCCTGCTCGGTCAGCCGGTGGTACGCCGCCTGGTCGGGCTCGGGCAGGTCGGCCACCGCCGTCTCGGCCAGAAACCACTGGTTACCGATGTTCTGCACGAGCATCGTGTGCTCGCCCTTGGCGAACCCCCCACCGGTCAGCGCCCCGGCCAGCAGCGCATCGGTCTGCCCGAGCAGTTCCCGCGACCGGCCGAGGTCCGTCAGCGCCCGCGCCTCCCGGTTGAGATCCTGGTCGGGAAGGTTCGCCAGCGCCTCGAAGGTGTGGAACGCGGCCGAGACCATCTCGCTGTAGAGCGCGACGGCGCCAACCCGGTCCAGTTCCCGGCGGTCGATCGACCCGCGGCCGGGCGGCAACGCCTCCAGCTCACCGAGCAACCGGTCCAGTCGGGCTTCGAGCAGGTCACCAGCGGCGTCCCTGAGCTTCTCGCCGGAAACCCGGCGACGCAGCTCCGCCACTGCCGCGTCGGTGCGGGCCCGCTGTTCCCGCAATGCCGGCAGCGCGCAGCCGGTTGACTGTCGGTCGCAGCCCGAGCGGGGCGAGGCGAGCTGCACCACCGACAGCCGCCGCTCGCGCTGCAACTCGGCCACCACCGTCTCGCCGGGCCGACCCAGGTCGTACAGGAGTGTCCGGGCGGCCAGCAGATCGAGCGCCGGCCCGAAGGTGAGCGTGGTCGCGAATATCCACAGTGCCAGCAGCGCGGTCACCGGCACGACGACGAGGGCGGTCAGCTTGGAGCGGATCGGCCAGTCGCGGGTGTTCAATCGGACCTCGCCCGGAAGGGTGGCTGGAAGGGCTCCGGCACGGCCGGGCAGCACCGTCACCGTGCGGCGTCCCGGTTTTCCGCCGGGACGCCGGCTCGGGCGCCTTGGGCAGGATACGTAATCCGCGCTCGCCGCACTACCGTCCGTCGAGACTACCGGTACGTTCGCGTACGTCCGGCCGGTGTACATCCTGTCCGATTCCGCCCTGAACCGGCCGCTATCCACCGCCCTGTGGCGCGGTCGTACGGCAGCCGCGTCCGACCGGCCCGCTTCGGGGTTCCCGGGCGCACCGGTCGGCATCGGGTCAAGTTGGGCGAGGAAAGTGCTCCGGAACGGGATTGGCGATCAGTGGACGGAGGGAATACCTGCAGGCGAAGGAGGAGCCCATGTCGCCCACGCAGATAGTCGTCACCGTCCTCGTCATCCTGATCGTCGCCGCCGTCGCCGCGGCGCTCGTCGTGGTCGGGCGCCGCCGGACACTCCGGCAGCGCTTCGGCCCGGAGTACGACCACGTCCTCGCCGAGCAGGACAGCCGGAGCGCGGCCGAGCGGGAGCTTCGGGACCGCCAGCGCCGGCACGCGGAACTCGAACTGGTCCCCCTCGACCCGGCCGCGCGCGCACGGTACGCCGAGGCATGGGAGGAACTCCAGGTCCGTTTCGTCGACTCCCCCACCGAGACCGTCGGTCAGGCGGACGAACTGGTCACCCGGCTGATCGCCGAACGGGGATACCCCACCGGTGACTTCTCCGACCAACTCGCCCAGCTGTCCGTGGAGCACGCCCGCACGCTCGGCCACTACCGGGACGCCCACGAGATCCACCTGCGCAACAGCCGGGGCGAGGCGCGAACGGAGGACCTCCGCCAGGCCGTCGTCCACTACCGCGCCCTCTTCGCCGACCTGCTCGGCGAGGAGCCGGTGGCGACGACGCCGCAACAGCGCCAGCCTGACGCCGCCCACGACGCCACCAACCGCTGAGGAGACCGCCATGCGGCAGGACGAGCAGCAGCTCAACAACGACCACCCCGAGACCGTCCGGTCGGCCCCGGTGCCGGTCACCGACCACGACCGCGAGGCGACGGACGAGTTCGACAGCCCCGACGAGGAGACCACCCGATCCGAGTCCGGCGCTGACCGGGCCGGCCCGTGGGACGGCCGACCGGGCGACGACGGCGAGCAGACCGAATTCCACGAGCCGGGGCCCGTGCCGACGACCTTCGGGGCGACCACGGTCGGCGGGGCGGTGGCGGCTTCCGCGTTGGCCAGCCCGCGTCCGGAGGACGAGCCCGACCCGCGTGAGGAACGCACCGCCCAGCCCGGCGATGGCGCCGCCGACGGCGAGCGCGAGGGGCTGCGTGCCGACCCCACGGCCGAGTTCGACGGCCGCCACGGCGACGTCGACCGCACCGATGTGGAGTCGTCGGACGGGACCGCCCGCGACACGGGGACGCATCGGGCCGCCGACCGCTCCGACGAGGTGGACGCGGACCGGTCGGCGGTCTCCGGTGTCGACGCCGAGGCGGCCGCCGCTGGCGGCGCGGGTTTCGGCAGTGCCACGCCGGCAATGGTCGACCCGGACACGCAGTCCGCGAACGGGGCCACCACCGCCGTACCGGCGGGGGCGGCCACGCTGTTCGACGAGCCGACCGCCCAGGGGTTCCGGGACCGCTGGCGCGACGTCCAACTGCGCTTCGTGGACGACCCCCGGGCGGCGGCCGGTGAGGCCCAGTCCCTGGTCGACGAGGCCATGCAGGCGCTGTCCGCCGCGTTGACCGAGCACAAGAAGAAGCTCGGCAGCTGGCAGGAGACCGGCTCGACCGACACCGAGCAGCTACGGGTGGCCGTACGCGAGTACCGCGACTTCCTGGACCGGGTACTCGGTCGCTGAGCGACACGAACGGCGGGCGTCCTGCGCTGCGGGACGCCCGCCGTTCGCTGCGCTGGCGCCCAGAGGCATGGCGACCGGCCGGACGGGTACCCGGAAGGGGGCCAGGTGATTCACCCGGCAGGTGGTTCGGCTCCTGACGGCTATCCGCAAGGGCCGGGTGTTTCCGCTGCGGACAGGAGGGCAGCAACGATGAGGGATCGCGATCGGGAACGACCGCTGGAGGAGCGCCCCGAGGTGGCCGCGGCGGTGGACGACGAGAGCGGTGTGCCCCAGCTGATGACCGGGGGCGGCCCCGATTCGGACACCCCGGCCTTCGCCGAACCGGGCGGGCAAGCCGACGGCGGGGCGACTGACGAGATCATCGGTGACCCGTACGCCGCCGGCACCGGGGCCACCGGAACGGGTACCGGCGCCGCCCCGGACAACATCCGCACCGGGGCGGAGCAGCCCTGGGACGCCGAGGATCTGGTGGCGGCCCGGGGCCAGGATCTGACCGCGGAGAACATCGAGCGGGCCCGGCGGGAACTGGCGGAGACCGGCCGGGCGGCAATCGAGAGGACCGTGCCCTGACCGTACCCACCGGCGGGGATTCCTCGCCGGCACAGGGGGTGGGCCCCTGGTCCGACCGGTGCGGTCGGACCAGGGGCCCGGGTAACCTGCCGCCGAAGTGCCTCACCTACCGCGGCGGCGGGTGTGCCAGACCGTCAGGACAACGGCGGGTAGGCGTTGCGCATCAGCTCGGAGAGCTGGGCCGGGAACCAGGCGCCCGAGATCGGGGCGTCCGGCAGGGCACCGCTACGGTTGTTGCCGTTGCGGACGTTGCCGGTGTAGGTCGGGTCGCACATCCGGTCGAAGCCCTTGCCGTCGTTGTTCGGGATCTCCCGGCTGGAGCCGTCCGACTCACCCGGGGGCTTGATCCAGACGTACGCGTCGATGCCCGGCTCCGGAGCGGCCTTCGGCCGCTCGCCCAGACCGGCACCGGCCTGGTTGCACCAGTTGCCCTTGTGGATACGACGGTCGATCCGACCACCGTCCACGTAGGCGTCCACACTGGTCGTCGGGCCCGCGCCGGTGGGCCGGGCGCTGCCGCCCCAGCCGTTGCGGGAGGTGTCGATCAGCATGCCGATGCCGCTGTCGAAGCCCTGCCGGACCAGCTCCTGCCGGAACGCCTGGGCGAAGGATAGCTCGTCGTTGTACTGGTTCCAGTCGATCCACTTCGCCTGCCGCACCGTCTGGCCGTTCACCGTGTCGGTGACCCGGGCGTACGGCTCGCGCAGCGCCGAGTAGTTCGCGGTGTTGACGATGAAGCCGTGCACGTGGGCGGTGGTGGCGCCGGACGCACGCGAGGCCTCGCGCAGGATCTGCGCGCTCGGGACGAGGTTGGTGTCCCAGCCGAGCCAGCCGTGGTGGCCGGCGTCGATGTAGTTGTAGACGTTCGGGATCGCGCCCAGCTTGGCGAGGGCGTAGCCGACACCCTGGACGTACCCGCCGTTGGCCTTCATGGTGTCGCACAGCGGGACGCCACCGTCTCGGTCGGTGGTGTTGGTGACCAGGTTCGGCAGCGAGTCGATCTCGATGATGTTGATGATCCGCAGGTTGCGGTACTTCGCGTCACCCTGGATCGCCGCGATCGGGTCGATGTACTGCGCCTTGTACTTGGGCAGTTCGTCGGCCTTCAGCTCACCGTTGGAGGCGAGCGCCGAACAGTCCCGGCCGGGCAGGTTGTAGATGACGACCTGGATGTACTGGGCGTTCTGCCGCAGTGCCTCGTCCAGGTGGTCACGCAGACCCATCGGGCCGTTGGACTGGCTGTTGTCGGTGCCCTCGATCGCCGCGATCCGGTCCAGCCAGACACCCGTCGGGGTGTTCGAGATCCGGTTGCCGCCGCTGACCGACTCGGCCTTGGCCTTCCACTCCGGGTTCACGTACCCACGGGCGTTCAGGTACGGGTTGTCCACCTTGTTGCCGGGGGGCGGCGTGGTCGGCGGCGGAGTGGTGGGGGGAGGCGTGGTGGGCGGCGGGGTCGTCGGCGGCGGGGTGGTGGGCGGCGGAGTGGTGCCGCCGTTGCAGGCCACGCCGTTGATCGTGAAGGCGGTCGGACGCGGGTTGCTACCGCTCCAGGAGCCGTTGAAGCCGATGCTGGCGGTGCCGCCCCGGGCGAGCGAGCCGTTGTAGGACTCGTTCTGTGCGGTCACGTTGCGGCCCGACTGGGTCCACCGCGCCGACCAGCCCTGCTGGACGCGCTGGTTGGCGTCGGGGAAGGTGAAGCCGAGGGTCCACCCGTTGAGCGGGTCGCCGACGTTCCTGATCGTGATGTTGGCGGTGAACCCGCCCTGCCAGTCGTTCGTCGTGTAGGACACGTCGCACTGCGTCGCCGCGTACGCGGCCGAAACCGGCAGCGTCACCAAACCGCCCGCGACCAGCGCGCTCGCGCCAGCCAGCGCGACGGCCCGGCGGCGGCCGGACAGTTTTCTCCACACATTCATGCCACTGATCTCCTTGGGCGAGACCGGATCCGCGTACGACCCGGCACGTGGCCCCAGGGCGTCCTGCGCGGACGACCGCCGGTGCCAACGGGATTCTTCGGGAGCGCCCGACCCGGACGGGCGTGGTGGTGGTGCGACAACCGGGATGACCCGGTCGCTCGGCGGGTGGTCGTCCGGTCAAACCGGCTGCCCTCGACGCCCTGCCTACGCGGTGTGGCTCCCCGAACCGCGTGCAGCGATTCTTGCATGGGAGCGCTTCCATGGCAATGGTTCGATACTTCCGAAGCCTATCCGGACAAGCTGCCCACCTCACCCCCGCACGCGGGCCAGCCTGCCCACGGCGGGCAGCTCGGGCAACCCCGCACAGCCCGGCACGTGGCGGGCGGAGTGGGCCTGCAGAGGCGGCAGGGGAACTAATGCCAGAACACGAATCTTTCCGCGCATAAGTCATGAAACGGTCTAACGTCGGTTCTGGCTCGGTTGCTACCGGGCGCAGGACAAATCAGGGATGGAGTGACACAGGTCATGGCTAAGAAGATGCTCGGGAAGGTCGTGGCGGGTGCTGCCCTCGGCGGCGCCTCCCTCCTGGTGTTCGCGCCGGGGGTCGCGTTCGCCGACGGCCAGCCGCACAAGGACGAGGGCAAGGTCTTTGCCAAGCCGCACGCCGCCAAGCCCGGCGAAGAGATCAAGTTGGTGGAGATCTGCGAGCAGCCGCAGGAGAACGCCTTCGTCTGGTCCAAGGTCACCGGCAAGGTCAAGCTCGAGCCGGCCCACGACGGCAAGAAATCGGACCACGGCGGCTGGAAGGGCGAGGACGGTTCCTACGAGCACGGCAAGGACGGCAAGGACTGGAAGTCCGAAGACGAGCACGGCAAGGACAAGAAGGACTGGAAGTCCGAAGACGAGTACGACAAGGACAAGAAGGACTGGAAGTCCGAAGACGAGTACGACAAGGACAAGAAGGACTGGAAGTCCGAAGACGAGCACGACAAGGACAAGAAGGACTGGAAGTCCGAAGACGAGCACGGCGAAGACAAGAAGGACTGGAAGTCCGGCGACGAGCGCGGCGAAGAGAAGAAGGACTGGAAGTCCGGCGACGAGGAGCGCGGCGAGTGGCAGGGCCGCGAGGACGCTGCTCAGGACGGTGCCGGCGGGGGTGCTGCCGCCGACGGGGACCACGACTGGAAGGGCCGTGAGGACGACAAGCGCGACGAGAAGTCCGAGCACGGCGGGAAGGACCGCGACGAGTACGGCGCGGAAGAGCGCGACTGGCGGGGCGACGAGAAGGGCAAGGACGACCGCTGGGAGCACGAGAAGGACTTCGTCTACTTCGGCGAGGCCCGGATCGCCAAGGACGCCAAGCCCGGCACGTACAAGCTGGAGGGCTCCTGCGGCGAGGGTGAGCTGGTCGTCCTGCCGCACGGCGGGGTCGACGGTGGTGACGGCGGCCTGACCGCCGCCGCCGACAGTGGCCTGGCCACCGCCGGGGCGAGCCTGGTCGGTGCGGCGGCCCTTGGTGGCCTGGTGCTGCTGCGCCGCCGTCGGACCGATGAGTTCGCGGTCTGACGTGACGACGAGACGGGCCGGCGGCCGTCACGGTTACCCGTGGCGCGCCGTCGGCGCCGCCGTCGTCGTCCTGCTCGCCATGGTGGGATCCGGAATGATCGGCGCCTCGCTCAAGAACGCGGAACCCGTCCGCCCGCCCCAGCCGCTGGCACGGGCGGGAGCCACCCCGCCGACCCCCTCCCCCGTCGACGACGCCGACCTCGACGGCGACGCCGACCTCGACGGCGACGAGCGGGCGCCGGCCGGGCTCGCCCGCTCCGCACCCACCACGATCAGCATCCCCCGCATCGGCGTCAACGCGGAGATCATGACGCTGGGCACCAATCCCGACGGCACCGTGCAGGTACCGCCGCTGGACCAGGCCATGCTGGCCGGGTGGTACCAGCCCGGCCCGAGCCCGGGCGAGGTGGGCAACGCGGTAATCGTCGGACACGTCGACTCGGCCGCGATCGGACCCGCCGTCTTCTTCTCTCTCGGCGCCCTGCAAGCCGGCGACACCATCACCGTCAATCGCGCCGACGGTCGGCCGGTCAACTTCCAGGTCGACTCGGTGGCCTCCCACCCGAAGGACGCCTTCCCCACCGAGCAGGTGTACGGCCCCAGCGACCGACCCGGCCTGCGGGTGGTGACCTGCGGTGGCCAGTTCAACGAGGCAACCGGCGAATACCCCGACAACGTGATCGTCTTCGCCTCACCACAGAAGTGACCCGACCACCCGTGGCCCGGCGGTACCACCGCCGGGCCACGCCCCGGACCACCCGGGGCACGGGTGGTCCGGGTGGTCCGGGTGATGGGTCAGTTGGCGGCCGAGGTGCGCACCAGGGTGCGGATCTGGCGGAGCAGGACCGACAAAGCCGCCAGGTCGGCGCGGGACTCGTCGAACTCGCCCATCGCCCGTTCCGCCCGGTGGATCGAGGTGGCGTTCGACTGCTCCCACTGCTGCACCCGCTCCTGCGGCGGCAGATCACCGGGCGTGGAGTCGAGCACCTCCGCGGTGAGCGCGGCCAGCGCGGCGTACAGGTCGTAGCGCAGCGCCATCCGGGCCAGGGTCTGCCACCGGTCCTCGCGGGGCAGCAGCGAGATCTTCGACAGCAGCGAGTCGACCCGGAACCGGTCGGAGAGCACGAAGTAGATCGAGGCCACCTCGCTCACGTCGCGCCCGGTGCCGGTGGCGGTCTCCACCACGTCGAGCAGACCGAAGCTGTACATCAGGCGGGTGCTCAACTCGGCCAACTCACGCGGCAGGCCGCGCTCGGTCATCGAGTCGATGTGCGCCGCGATGGCCTCCCGCTCGCTGCCGTAGAACAGCGTCTCCAGTTGCGGTAGCAACCGGGCCACCCCGTCGCGCAGCCGGGCGATCTCCGTGGGCACGTCGATCGGCGACCGACGGTTGGTCACCAGCCAGCGCACCGCCCGGTCGAGCAGCCGCCGGGTGTCCAGGTAGACGTTGGTCTGCAACTCCGGGTCGATCTTGTTGTCCAGCGCCTCGACCGCGTCCCAGAGTTCGCGCAGCCCGAAGACCTCACGGACCACCACGTACGCCCGGATCACGTCCGCGGCCGGCGCCGCGGTCTCCTCGACCACCCGGAAGACGAAGGAGATGCCGCCCCGGTTGATCGCCTCGTTGACCAGCACCGTGGTCACGATGTCGCGGCGCAACCGGTGTCGGCCCATCCGTTCGGCGAACCGCTCCCGCATCGGCGTCGGGAAGTAGTTGACCAACACCTCGTTGGTCCACGCCTCGTCGGCCAGCCCTTCGGTGAGGATCTCCTTCTCCAGGGCGATCTTCACGTACGCCAGCACCACCGCGAACTCCGGCGCGGTCAGCCCGGACTCGGTGCGTACCGCGAGTTCCTCGTCCGGCGGCAGCGCCTCCAACGCCCGGTCCAGCGTCCCCGAGCGCTCCAGCTCGGTGATCATCCGGCGGTGTACCGGCAGCAGCGAGGCGGCCTGGGCCTGCGAGTTGTTGATCGCCCGGGCCTGGTCGTAGTTGTCCCGCAGCACCAGCTCGGCGACCTCGTCGGTCATCCGGGCGAGCAGTTCGTCCCGCTCGGGGACGGTCAGTTCGCCGTCGGCGACCGCGGTGTTCAGCAGGATCTTGATGTTCACCTCGTGGTCGGAGCAGTCCACCCCAGCCGCGTTGTCGATGAAGTCGGTGTACATCCGGCCGCCCGTCTGGGCGTACTCGATCCGGCCGTGCTGGGTGAAGCCCAGGTTGCCGCCCTCGCCGACCACCCGGCACCGCAGGTCCTTGCCGTTGACCCGGATCGCGTCGTTGGACTTGTCGCCCACCTCCGCGTTGGTCTGGCTGGATGCCTTGACGTAGGTGCCGATGCCGCCGTTCCAGAACAGGTCCACCGGCGCGGTGAGGATGGCCTTCATCAGCTCCTGCGGGCTCATCTGCTCGACGTCGTCGGCCAACCCGAGCACCGCGCGCACCTGCGGCGAAACCGGCACCGACTTCGCCGTACGCGGATAGATCCCGCCACCGGCGGAGATCAGCTCGGCGTTGTAGTCCTCCCAGGTCGAGCGGGACAGCGCGAACAGCCGCTTCCGCTCGACGTACGAGGTCGCCGCGTCCGGGTCCGGGTCGAGGAAGATGTGCCGGTGGTCGAAGGCCGCCATCAGCCGGATGTGCTCGGACAGCAGCATCCCGTTGCCGAACACGTCGCCGGACATGTCGCCGACGCCGACCACGGTGAAGTCCTGGCGCTGGGTGTCGTGGCCCAGCTCGCGGAAGTGCCGCTTGACCGACTCCCAGGCGCCCCGGGCGGTGATGCCCATCTTCTTGTGGTCGTAGCCCGCCGAACCACCGGAGGCGAAGGCGTCGCCCAGCCAGAACTTGTGCGCGGTGGAGATCTCGTTGGCGATGTCGGAGAACGTCGCCGTGCCCTTGTCGGCCGCCACCACCATGTACGGGTCGTCGCCGTCGTGCCGGACCACGTCCTCGGGCGGCACGATCTCGCCGGCCACGATGTTGTCGGTGACGTCGAGCAGGGCGGAGATGAACTCCTTGTAGCAGGCGACGGCCTCGTCCCGGTCGCCGGGCTTCTGCTTGAGCACGAAGCCGCCCTTGGCACCCACCGGCACGATCACGGCGTTCTTCACCATCTGCGCCTTGACCAGGCCGAGCACCTCGGTCCGGAAGTCCTCCCGCCGGTCGGACCAGCGCAGACCGCCCCGGGCCACCGGGCCGTACCGCAGGTGCACGCCCTCGAAGCGCGGCGAGTACACGAAGATCTCGAACTTCGGCCGTGGTGCCGGCAGCTCCGGGATCGCCTGCGGGTCCAGCTTGAACGCCACGTACGCCTTCGGGCGCCCGCCGACCGGCTTCTGGTAGAAGCTGGTCCGCAGGGTGGCCTGGATCAGGGTCAGGTACGACCGCAGGATCCGGTCCTGGTCGAGGCTGGCCACGTCGTCCAGGGCGGCACGAAGCTCGGCGACCAGTTCCGCACTGCGCTGCTCACGCTGCTCGGCGGTGAGGGTCCCCGGCTCGAACCGCGTCTCGAAGAGCTGCACCAACAGCGTGGCCAGGTGCGGATACGCGATGAAGGTGGACTCCATGTAGTCCTGCGAGAAGACGGTGCCGGTCTGGCGCAGGTACTTCGCGTACGCCCGGAGCACCACCACCTGACGCCAGGTGAGCCCGGCGCGCAGCACCAGCTCGTTGAAGCCGTCCACCTCGGCCTCGCCCCGCCAGGCCGCCGCGAAGGCGTTCTCCACGTGCGGGCGCACCTCGGCCAGCTCCTGGTGCCCCTCGGGCAGTTGCAGCCCGAAGTCGTACAGCCAGATCCGCCCGTCGACGCGTTCCACCTCGTACGGGTGCTCGTCGACCACCCGTACGCCGAGCGAGTGCAGCACCGGCAGCACCGCCGAGAGCATCATCGGCTCGCCGTACCGGTAGACCTTGAAGCGGACGTCCATCGACTCGTCGACGTCCGTCGCCCGGCCGACGGCACGCGGCATCAGCTGCTTGCGGAACAGGTGCATCTCCAGCTGGCCGGCCTCTTCCAGCAGCTCCAGCTTGGCCAGGTCCTTCATCGCCTCGTACGGCGTGTGCCCGTCCTTGTAGCCCTCCGGGAACGCGTCGGCGTACCGGGCGAACAGGTGCTTGGCCTGCTCGTCACCGAGCTTGCGCTCCAACACCAGCCGGTAGTCGTCGTCCCACAGCCGGGTGGCGTCGGCCAACTCCTCAGCCAACAGATCGGCGTCGATGTCACCGGGCGGACTGGTCGGGTCGGTACGCACGATGAAGTGCACCCGGGCCAGCATCGACTCGGTGACCCGGGTGGTGTAGTCGACCCCGACGCCGTTCAGCTCGCGCAGCAGGATGTCCTGCATCCGCAGCCGGTTCTGGGTGGTGAAGCGGTCCCGGGGCAGGTAGATCAGGCAGGAGATGAACCGCCCGTACGCGTCCCGCCGCAGGAACACCCGCAACTGCCGGCGGCCGGCCATCCGCAGGACGCCGATCACCGCGTGGTAGAGATCGTCGGTCTTGATCTGGAACAGCTCGTCGCGCGGGTAGGTCTCCAGGATCTGGAGCAGGTCCTTGCCGGAGTGGCTACGCAGGCTCAGCCCGGAGCGGTCCAGCACCTCGGCGACCTTGCGCCGGACCACCGGCAGCTCCTGCACGCTGGTGCGGTACGCGGCCGTGGAGAACAGGCCGAGGAACCGCCGCTCGCCCACCACCTCGCCGTTCTCGTTGAAGATCTTGAAACCGATGTAGTCCAGGTACGCCGAACGGTGCACCGTCGCCCGCGAGTTCGCCTTGGTGATGATCAACAGGCGCTTCTCGGTGACCTTCTCGTGCGCCTCCGGCGTCATCGACGACAACGCCCGCGCCTCCGGCGAGTCCTGCCGCAGGATGCCCAGCCCGGTGCCGAGCACGGCCTCCAGGGCCGGCCCGCCCTGCTCCGAGTCCGGCACCAGCCGGTACTCCCGGTAGCCGAGGAAGGTGAAGTGGTCGTGGGCCAGCCAGCGCAGCAGCTCGACCGAGTCGGTGATGTCCTTCTCCGGCACCGGCGGTCGGTTGTCGCTGGTCCGCGCGGCAGCCAGGTCGTCGGCGAGGGCGAGGGCCCGCTGGCGCATCTTCGGCCAGTCCTCGACGGCCTCCCGCACATCGGTGAGCACCCGCTGCAACTCGCGGCGCAGCTTGTCCCGCTCCGCCGGGTCGCGGACCGGATCGATCTCGATCCGCATCCAGCTCTCCACCAGGTCACCGGAGATCGCATCGTCCGGTTCCACGTCGGCGGCCACCTCGACCAGCCGGCCGAGCGGCTCGCGGCGCACCACGACCAGCGGGTGCACCAGCAGGTGCACGTCCAGATGGTGGGTGTTGAGCAGGGCGGTCACCGAGTCGACCAGGAACGGCATGTCGTCGGTGACGATCTCGATGACGCTGTGGTGCTGCTCCGCGTCGGGTGAGTGGATCCGCAACTTCAGCTCGCCCGGCACCCGCTGCTCGGCGAGTTCCCGGTGGGCCCGGGCGGCGTCGAGCATCTCCTCGGCGGTGAAGCCGATCAGCTCCTCGTCCGGCGCGAACCGCCAGAAACGCCCCACCAGGGTCGCCGCGTCGTGGTCGTCGCCAGCCAGCGCGACCGCGTGCGCCACGAGTCGTTCGGCGTTGGGTACCGGCTCGTCGAGCTCGGCGTCCTCCACGTCGTCCGCCAGCGCCTCCGGTGGCAGACCCAGGTCGTAGAGGGTGTCGATGCTCGAACCGGTCATCCCGGTCACTCCTGTGTCGAGTCGGCCGAAGCCGTCCCCATCGGTCGCCGTGTCGAAGCTGTCGTCCCGGCCGGTGTCAGCCTGCCGGAGGTCGGGTCCCGGTTTGATCGCCGGACGCCGGTCCATCGGTGCCACTCCCCTCGACCCACCGCGTTGTGGGTCACTCAGCCGCCAAGCCTAGGCCGACCGACCGGTTCCTCCGTCGGCGGACCTCCGGCCGGCCTTCCGGTTCTGGGACGGTCGTCCTTTCACCCGTTGCGGTACGAGGTTCGGCCGGATCAGGAGTACCCCGGCTGATGTTGTTCATCACACCGTCACCAGCTCGTCTTTTCGCCCGCCGGGTGCGACCGGGGCAGTGCCGGGCTGCCCCGACGTACTACCGTGCAGGGCAGCCAGACCAGGAGGAATCAGCTCTGATGCACCGGTCGCACCGGCAACGTCACCATCGGTCACGACTCGCCGCCGCTCTCGCCTGTCTCGTCGCCTCGGCCGGCCTGGTCGCCTGCTCCGGCGAGGACGGCCCACAGCGCACCGTCGACGCCTTCCTGGAGGGGTGGCGCAAGGGCGACCTGAACGCGGTCGGCTTCGTCGATCCGACCGGGGCCAAGCTTCCCGCCGCCAGCGTCGTCCAGGAGATCCGCGAGCTCTCCGGCGAACTGGCCGAGGCCCCACTGAAGCTGACCCGGCAGGGCGACCCCGAGGTGGTCCAGAACGCCGCCACCGCCACCGTCCGGGTGGAGTGGACGCTGCCGGGCGAGACGAGCTGGGCGTACGACCGGCCGGTACGACTGACCCAGGGCCGCGACGACCAGTGGCAGGTGATCTGGGAGCCGCAGATCGTCCAGGAACAGCTCACCCGGGGTGACCGGTTGGGGCTACGGCGCGACCGGGCCCCCCGCGCCACCGTGCTCGACGGTGCCGGTGAACCGATCGTGGCGCCACGCGCCGTGGTCCGGGTGGGTTTGCAGCCCAACGAGGTCACCGACGTCCCAGCCATGATCAGCGAGCTGGACTCCGCGTTCCGCGCCATCCGGCCCGCGATCACCCCACCGGTCGACCTGTCGGGCCTGCCGAAGCGCCTGAAGGACGCCAAACCGGATGCGTTCGTCGAGGTGGTCACCCTGCGCGACGAGGCGTACCGACAGATCAGATCGCGCATCTACGACCTGCCCGGGACGAAGTTCCCGACCGACAAGGTGGACCTCGCACCCACCCGCGAGTTCGCCCGGGCGGTGCTCGGCACCGTCGACCCCGCGTACGCCGAGGATCTCGCCAACCACCCCGACCGCTACTCCCCGGGCGACCGGGTCGGCCACGGCGGGTTGCAGGGCCGGTGGGACGACCGGCTACGCGGCGTACCCGGCCTCACCGTGATCATCAAGCGGGCGGGGCAGGGCGGGGCGCTGGAGCCCACCGGCACCGAGGTGTTCCAGCGTGAGCCGCAGCCCGGCCAGCCCGTCAAGACCGCCCTCGACGTGGCCACCCAGAACGCCGCCGACCAGGCGTTGCGGGGGCAGCGCCAACGCTCCGCCCTGGTCGCCGTACGGGTCAGCGACGGCGCGGTGCTCGCCGCGGCGAACGGCCCCGGCGCCGCCGGGGAGAACCTCGCCTTCACCGCCCAGGTGCCGCCGGGCTCCACGTTCAAGATGGTCAGCGCACTGGGCCTGGTGGAACGCGGCGCGGTGACCCCGGACACCGTCGTGGACTGCCCGAAGACCCTCGTCGTGGACGGCCGGTCGTTCAAGAACTCCAACGACTTCGCACTCGGCGAGGTCCCCTTCCGTACCGACTTCGCCAAGTCCTGCAACACCGCCTTCGCCGCCCTGGCACCACAGCTCGGCGCCGACGGGCTCGCCGCCACCGGCCGCAGCCTGGGCCTGGAGGGCCAGTGGCAGGTGGGGCTCGACGCCTTCACCGGCAAGGTCTCCGCCGGCGGCGGTGCCACCGAGCAGGCCGCCGCCACGATCGGGCAGGGCACCACCGTGGTCAGCCCGCTGGCCATGGCCGCCGCGACCGCAGCCGTGGCCAAGGGCTCCTTCACCCCGCCGAAGCTGGTCCTCGACCCGGCCCCCGAGCAGGCGGGTGAACCGGGCCCGGAGCTGAAACCCGAAGCGGTGGCGGCGGTACGCGAGATGATGCGCGCGGTGGTCACCAGCGGCACCGGCACCGCGTTGAAGGACGTACCGGGCGGGCCGGTACACGGCAAGACCGGCACCGCCGAGTACGACGACAACCCCAAGAACACGCACGCCTGGTTCATCGGCTGGCAGGGCGACGTCGCCTTCGCGGTCTTCGTCGAGAAGGGCGGCTCCGGCAGCCGCACCGCCATCCCGATCGCCGAACGCTTCCTCCGCGCCCTCCCCCGCTAACCACCCGCCCACCACTCCCAGCCCACGGGTTCCGGTCCTGGCCCGCCTTGTCCGCCCCGGCCCACAGGTCCGGTCCAGGCCCGCCTTGTCCGCGCCTGGCCCACCTTGTCCGCCCCGGCCCACCCATCCGCTTGTCCGGCTGGCCCCGCGACCGCGCCTGGCCGGCTGATCGGCACCGTTCCGGCGGAACGGGGGTAATCCGTCTCGCTGGATCGCACCGTTCCGCCGGAACGGTGCGATCCAGCGCACGCGGGCACAGGCCGACGGGCACGCGGGTCAGGCGGTTGCAGCGGGGTCGTCGGTGGCGGGTGGACTGCCCAGGGGGTGGGGGAGGTCCAGGGGGACCGGGGCTTGGTCGTCTTGGTCGGGGCCGGGACGATCGTTCGCGGCGAGCCCGTCGCGGTCATCGGGCGTTCGGGTGCCCCGGTCGTTCGTCGCGGGGCGGCGCAGCAGGCCCGGTCCGGCGGAGAAGCCGGCGTCGCGTGGATCCGGTACGACGGTGAGGCCCGCCCCACGTTCGGTGGTACGGCGCGGTGCCGGCGCATTCCGCTCGCCCCGCTCAACCCGCTCAACCCGTTCGACCCGCTGGCCCGGCTCGACCCGCTCAGCCCGCTCGCCCGACTCGGCCCGGTCGCCCCGCTCAGCCCGCCCACCCGACTCGGCCCGCCCGCCCAGCTCAACCCGTTCGCCCCGCCCGCCCAGCTCGACCCGTTCGGCCCGCTCGCCCGACTCGGCTCGTTCGGCGCGGCTGGGCAGGTCGGCTCGTTCGGCAGGTGATCGGGGTGGGACCGGCGCGGGCGTGGTGACCGGGCGCAGGCCGGCCACCACGGTGTTGACGATCTCGGCGGCGTACGCGCCGTCCGGGTCGTAGTCGGGGTCGAAGACGGTCAGCTCGATGCCGAGGCAGTGTGGGGTGTCGACCAGGCCGGCGAGCAGGATCTCCAGCTCGGCGAAGGCGATGCCGCCCGGGTCGGGGGCGTCGACGGCCGGCATCACGGCCGGGTCGAGGACGTCCACGTCGATGTGTACCCAGTAGCCGGCGCAGTCGGCCAGTTGCTCGTGCGCCCACTGGGCGGTCCGCGCCGCGCCCTCGGCGCGTAGCGCCGGCACCGGCCGGGTGATGATCCCGGCGGCCTGGAGGTCGAGGCGGTACTCGTCCTGGGCGCGGATGCCGAGCACCACCACGTCGATGTCCCGGAAGTACGGGCGGCGCCCCTCGATGGCCGCCAGGTCGGCCTGCCCTCGCCCGGTGACCAGGGCGAGATCCTCGCCGGCCGCCGCGCCCACGTACGAGGCGTTGCCCGGGTGCCGGAAGTCGGAGTGGCCGTCGACGAAGACCAGGCCGATCCGGCCGCCGACGGCCTCGCCGAGCCGGTGCATGGCCAGGGCCGAGCCGAGCAGGATCGAACAGTCACCGCCGAGGACCACGGGGAACTCACCCCGGTCGATGATCGCGCCGATGCGGTCGGCGAGCGCCACCGAGTAGTCGGAGATCTGCCGGGCGTGGCACACCCCGTCGCCCGGACGCCAGTCGCCGGCGTCGTACCGGGGTGGGGTCAGGCAGCCGGCGTCGCGGGCCCGGAGCCGGGGCAACAGGCCCTGGTCACGTAGTGCCCCGGGGGCCTTCCCACAGCCCGGCACCGAGGTGGGCGTGGGTGGCCGCAGGCCGAGGTTGCTCGGCGCGTCGAGGACGGCGATCCGGCGCATCGTGGGCTCCCGTCCTCCGGTGTCGGGGCGGGCCGGCGCTACGCCGGCCCGCGCTGGCGTGGCAGATCAGAACAGGGCGCTGGCCAGGGCCCGTCGGGCGGCGGCAACCGTGGGGTCCTCGGGACCGGCGATGGTGAACAGGCCGACGAGGTGCTGGCGGGCCTTGTCCCGGTCGTCACCGGCGGTGCGCCGGACCAGCCCGACCAGGCGTTGGTACGCCTGGTCGGCCAGGCCGCTGAGCACCTCGATGTCGGCGGCCAGCAGTTGGGCGTCGACGTCGTCGGGGGCGGCTGCGGCGGCGGCGAGCGCGGCCTGCGGGTCGGCGCCGGAGACCCGGCGGGCGAGGCCGACCTGGGCGAGGCCCGCCTCCGCCGCGGCGTCGTTGGGGGTCTCGGCCAGGATCTTCCGGTACGCCTGCTCGGCGGCGTCCAGGTCACCGTCCATCAGGGCGTCGTCCGCCTCGTCGAGCCGGGGATCCTCCGGAGCCGCCACGGTCACCCCGCCGGCCTTGAGGATCGCCTGGATCCACTGACGCAACTGCGGCTCGGGCACCACACCGGAGAAGGCGTCGACCGGCTGGCCGCCGACCACCGCGTACACCATCGGGATGCCCTGCACCCGGAACATCTGCGCGAGCCGCGGGTTGGCGTCGACGTCCACCTTGGCGAGCACCCAGGCGCCGCCGCCCTCCACCGCCAGCCGCTCCAGCACCGGGGAGAGCTGCTTGCAGGGCTGGCACCACTCGGCCCAGAAGTCCACCACCACGGGGGTGGTCAGCGAGCGCTCCAGCACCTCCGACTGGAACGTCGCCTCGGTCACGTCGATGACGGTGACTCCACCGGCGGCCCCGCCGGGTACGCCGGCAGGCGGGCCGGCCTGGGCCGGTGCCGGGGTGGGACTGGGTGCGGGGGTGCGCAGCGCGCTGAGGTCGACCGCGCCGCGGGTGAAGATCGACGAGGTGATCCGTGGGTCGCTCATGGTTATCTAGTCTCGCACGCAATTTGCCGAACTCAGATCAACCGCGGCCCGGGCAGTTGCCACCGTCACCCCTGCCCAGCCGGCCCGGCAGGGCGGCTGACCAGCCGCCCGCCGGGACGGGTGTCAGAACCGGGCGGGCTCGCGGTATACGCCCCATTCCGCGCGCAGTGCATCGCAGATCTCGCCGAGGGTGGCCTCGGCCCGTACGGCGTCGAGCATCGCGGGGATCATGTTCTCCCCGGTACGGCTCACCGCCACCATCCTGGCGACCGCCGCCCGTACCGCCGCCTCGTCCCGACCGTTCTTGCGCTCGGCGAGCATCCGGCGCTGCTCCAGCTCCACCTCGTGCGAGATGCGCAGGATCTCCAGGTCCTTGGCGACCGTGCCGGTGTGGCAGTTGACCCCGACGATCTTCTTGTCGCCCTTCTCCAGCGCCTGCTGGTAGACGAAGGCCGACTCGGCGATCTGGCCGGTGAACCAGCCGTCCTCGATGCCGCGCAGGATGCCGGAGGTCATCGGGCCGATGGCGTGCGGGCCCTCGCCGCCGAGCGCGCGGATCCGGGCGAAGATCTCCTCCGCCTCCGCCTCGATCCGGTCGGTGAGCGCCTCGACGTACCACGAGCCGCCCAGCGGGTCGGCCACGTTGACCACCCCGGTCTCCTCCATCAGCACCTGCTGGGTACGCAGGGCGATCTCGGCGGACTCGTCGGTCGGCAGCGCGAGGGTCTCGTCCAGGGCGTTGGTGTGCAGCGAGTTGGTGCCGCCGAGCACCGCGGCGAGCGCCTCGACGGCGGTGCGTACCACGTTGTTGACCGGCTGCTGCGCGGTCAGCGACACCCCGGCGGTCTGCGTGTGGAACCGCAGCCAGAGGGCCTTCTCGCTGGTGGCGCCGTAGACGTCGCGCAGCCAGCGGGCCCAGATCCGGCGGGCGGCGCGGAACTTGGCGATCTCCTCGAAGAAGTCGACGTGCGAGTCGAAGAAGAAGCTCAGCCCGGGGGCGAAGACGTTGACGTCCAGCCCACGCGAGAGCCCCAACTCGACGTAGCCGAAGCCGTCGGCCAGGGTGTACGCCAACTCCTGCGCGGCGGTCGAGCCGGCCTCGCGAATGTGGTAGCCGGAGACCGACAGCGGCTTGTAGCGCGGGATCTCCCGGGCGCAGTACTCCATCAGGTCGCCGATCAGGCGCAGGTGCGGCTCGGGGTCGAAGAGCCACTCCTTCTGCGCGATGTACTCCTTGAAGATGTCGGTCTGCAGGGTGCCGTCGAGCGTCGACAGGTCGGCGCCCTGCCGTTCGGCCGCGACCAGGTACATGCAGAACACCGGCACGGCCGGGCCGGAGATGGTCATGCTTGTGGTGACCCCGGCCAGGTCGATGCCGTCGAAGAGCACCTCCATGTCGGCGGCGCTGTCCACCGCCACCCCGCAGTGGCCGACCTCGCCGAGCGACTGCGGGTCGTCGGAGTCGCGCCCCATCAGGGTGGGCATGTCGAAGGCGACGGAGAGCCCGCCACCACCGGCACCGAGGATCATCTTGTACCGCTCGTTGGTCTGCCGGGCGTTGCCGAAGCCGGCGAACTGCCGGATGGTCCAGGTCCGCCCCCGGTAGCCGGTCGGATAGAGACCCCGGGTGTACGGGAACTCGCCCGGCCAGCCGATCCGGTCGAACCCCGGGTACGCGACGCCCTCCGGGGGCCCGTAGACCGGCTCGACGGGCAGCCCGGAGAGCGTGGTGAAGTCCGCGTCCCGCTTGCGCGCGGCATCGTAGCGGGCCTGCCAGCGGGCACGTCCGGCAGCGATCTCGTCGGCGTTCATCTCCGGGCTCCTCCTGAGTCCTCGACTGCACGTCGAGTGTAGAGCCCTTCCTGAACGATCGATAAGGAAGTTCGTACCGACGGGTAACCCGAGCTGCCCGGAATCAGACCGCCGGGCCCTCGATGGCCACGTCGTCCACCCGGATGTTGATCTCGTCGACCCGCAGCCCGTACGCCTCCACCGCCTGGGTCACCGCGGCCCGTACCGCCGCGGTCACCTCCGGCACCGGGTGCCCGGCGTCGGTGACGATCACCAGGTTGATCACCGCCGCGTCGTTGGTGACGTGCGCCGAGCACCCCCGCCGGGCGTCACCCACCTGATCCAACCCGACGCGGTCGAGCACCGCGTTGAAGAACCGGGCGATGTCCCCACCCAGCTCCACCACGCCCGGCACCGCCTTCGCCGCGGCCACGGCGATCTTCTCCACCACCTCGTCGGAGATGTGCGTACGACCACCCGCCACCGCGTCCGGCGTCATCGGCAACTCCTGCGTCATCTCGTGGTCCATGCTCGCTCCCGGCGCTCCCACCGCCCCCGCGCGCTGCGGGACGGTGCGAGCCTAGCCGCCCCGCTGCCTCCGCAGTGGACACCTCACCCCGCACACCCCCTCCACCGCCCCAGGTTGACCGACGTGGCCGCCAACCCCTGAACACCGTTGATCATGCAGTTTCGGTCGCCGAAGAATCACTTTCACACCTTATGCCCAGGCAAGAAGTGCATGATCGACGCCGACGGCGGGCGGGGGCGGGGAGCGCTGGCGTCGTGAGGGCCGGGCGGACGCTGTGGCGGCCTAGGTTCTGTCTCGCGGATCTTGGTACGAGACGGCCGCCATGGGGGCCGATCCGAACCAAGATCCGCGGCTAGGGTCGGCGGTGTTGGCCGGGAGGCCGACCAGCGATGGTGGACCGTGCTGTGGACGAGCAACGCAGCCAGGTCGAACGCGGCTTCAACGGCGCGGGCAGTGGCGCGACCAAGGGGCCAGGTACGACATGCTCGGTACCCGCTGCCACGCCTTGCACGACTCGTCGAACTTCGACCGACCTCTCCGACCAACAAGATCCGCGAGTCAGGACACTAGCGGGTGAGCTGGGCGAGCAGGGTGTCGGCGGCGGCGTACGGGTCGGTGGCACCGGAGGCCACCTCGGCGGCGAGCGTCGGCAGGTGCGTACCGTCGCGCAGCGAGCCGATCCGGGCACGCAGCGCGCCCAGCGCGATGGCCTCGATCTCGGCGGCGGCCCGCGCCTCACGGCGCCGACGCAGCTCGTCGTGCTCGACCAGCCAGCCACGGTGCTTGTCGATCGCCGCCGCGATGTCGTCGATCCCCTCGCCCCGGGCGGCCACCGAGCGCACCACCTGCGGCCGCCACTCGCCCGGACCGCGCTCACCCAGGGCGATCATGCCCTGGATGTCCCGGACGGTCGCGTCGGCGCCGTCCCGGTCGGCCTTGTTGACCACGAAGATGTCGGCGATCTCCAGGATGCCGGCCTTCACCGCCTGGATCGCGTCGCCCATGCCCGGGGCGAGCAGCACCAGCGTGGTGTCGGCCAGCGAGGCCACCTCGACCTCGGCCTGCCCGACGCCGACGGTCTCCACCAGCACCACGTCGCAGCCGGCGCCCTCCAGCACCCGCACCGCCTGCGGCGTGGCCGCCGACAGCCCACCGAGGTGCCCCCGGCTGGACATCGAGCGGATGTAGACGCCCGGGTCGGTGGCATGGTCCTGCATCCGCACCCGGTCACCGAGGATCGCCCCGCCGGTGAACGGGCTGGACGGGTCGATGGCGAGCACCCCGACCCGGCGGCCCCGGGCCCGCAGGGCGCGTACCAACTCGTTGGTGGTGGTCGACTTGCCCACCCCGGGCGAGCCGGTCAGGCCGACCACCTGGGCCTGGCCGCCGTACGGGGCGAGCGCCGCCGCGATCTCGGGCAGCGTCTCGTCGCCCGACTCCACCAGCGTGATCAGCCGGGCGACCGCGCGCGGGTCACCGTCCCGAGCCCGCTGCACCAGCATCGGTACGTCCCGACTACGGCGCACCGGTCCGGTCACCCCGGCCAGCCCCTTGCCGTTCGAATCGTTCACTGACCGCCCTCGGCCTGGGCCGGGACGTGGATGATCAAGGCGTCGCCCTGGCCGCCACCGCCGCAGAGCGCCGCCGCGCCGGTACCACCGCCACGCCGCTTGAGTTCCAGCGCGAGGGTGAGCACCAGCCGGGCGCCGGACATGCCGATCGGGTGGCCCAGTGCGATCGCGCCGCCGTTGACGTTGACCTTGTCCGAGCTGACCCCGAGGTCGCGGGCGGACTGGATGCCGACCTGCGCGAACGCCTCGTTGATCTCGATCAGGTCGAGATCGGAGACGGTCAGCCCACCCTTACGCAGGGCGTGCAGGATGGCGTTGGACGGCTGCGAGTGCAGGGAATTGTCCGGGCCGGCGACGTTACCGTGCGCCCCGATCTCCGCCAGCCAGGTCAGGCCGAGTTCGTTGGCCTTCGCCTTGCTCATCACGACCACCGCGGCGGCGCCGTCGGAGATCGGCGACGAGCTGCCGGCGGTGATGGTGCCGTCCTTCGCGAAGGCCGGGCGGAGCTTGGCCAGGGACTCGGCGGTGGTGTCCGGCCGGATGCCCTCGTCCTCGCTGATCACCAGCGGGTCGCCCTTGCGCTGCGGGATGACCACCGGGGTGATCTCGTCGGCGAAGTGGCCGTTCTTCTGCGCGGCGGCGGCACGCTGATGGCTGGCCGCGGCGAACTCGTCCTGCTCCTGCCGGGTGATGCCGCGCGTACTGCCGTGCCGCTCGGTGGACTCGCCCATCGCGCAGCAGTCCCAGGCGTCGGTCAGCCCGTCGAGCGCCATGTGGTCCTTGAGCGTCACGTCGCCGTACTTGTAGCCACCGCGCTGGCCGAGCAGCAGGTGCGGGGCGTTGGTCATCGACTCCATGCCGCCGGCCACCACGACGTCGAACTCGCCGGCCCGGATGAGCTGGTCGGCCAGGGCGATCGCGTCCAGGCCGGAGAGGCAGACCTTGTTGATGCTCAGGGCCGGTACGGACATCGGGATGCCCGCTTCCACGGCCGCCTGGCGGGCCGGAATCTGCCCGGCGCCGGCCTGGAGCACCTGTCCCATGATCACGTACTGCACCTGATCGGGGGCGACCCCGGCCCGTTGCAGCGCGGCGGAGATGGCGATGCCACCGAGCTTCGTCGCCGGTAGGTCCTTGAGGTTGCCGAGCAGGCGCCCCATCGGGGTTCGCGCGCCGCTGACGATCACCGAAGCCATACCTGCCTCCGAGGGGGTGCCGACCTGTACGCCTTAACGATTGTTCGGTCAGACTAGCGTCATGCCTAACAACTCCCCCGTCGAGCCCGCTGCCGACTATGTCACAGACCTTGGCCTGCTCCGCATCGATCATGTCGGGATCGCGGTGGCCGACCTCGACGCCGCGATCAACTTCTACGCGCGGACGTTCGGCATGCGGTGCGTACACACCGAGACGAACACCGAGCAGGGCGTACGGGAGGCGATGCTGGCGGTCGGGCCGACCACGGACGGCGGCTGCCTGCAACTGCTCGCCCCGCTGACCCCCGAGTCGACCATCGCCAGGTTCCTCGACCGCAACGGACCGGGCGTGCAGCAGGTGGCGTACACCGTGGTTGACATCGACGCGGCCTGCGCGGCGCTGCGCGACCGTGGGTTGCGGCTGCTGTACGACGCGCCCCGGCGTGGCACCGCCGGTTCACGGATCAACTTCGTCCACCCCAAGGACGCCGGCGGCGTCCTGGTCGAGCTCGTCGAGCCCGCCGCGCACCACGAGCCCTGACCCGAGCGCGGGCGACCACCGTACGGTGGGTCGGCGGATGCGATCACGTTCATCGACCGACGTAACACGATCAACCGGTTCCGCCGACCCTGGCCTGACGGACGAGCCACCGATGGCCATTCGGTGACCCGCATTGGCTTTCCACACCCCGAGCCGGCGCCCATTCGCGGGAACCGCCCAGGATGGAAACAAAGCACGGGGATCCGTAACCCCACGACGCCTTTTCACGTCACGCTCCGTGCCGCCGGGCTCGTCCCCGAGCTGGCAAGATCGCCCGTCGGCACCGGGTTCCGGTGACCCTACGAGTTGACCATGTAATGAGGACGGCAAAGGGCGGCACGCTCTTGCGAAGCACCCCGGGGGGTCTGCCAGTATGTCCCAATGCCCCAGCAGCAGTCCTCCCCTCTCGCGTTCTTCGATAACGCGAACTCGCAGCCCGATTTCACGGTTGGCCTGCGCGGATACAACACCGGCCAGGTCGACGACTTCATCGGCCGGCTGAACGCCGCGCTGAGTCAGGCCAACAAGGACCGCGCCGACGCCGAGCAGGCGCTCAACGACGCGCAGCGCCGGCTCCGCCAGTCCGAGCAGCGGCTCACCGCCCTGGAGCAGAAGCTCACCGACACCAGCAAGCAGCTTGAGGAGAACAGCCGCCCCACGCTGTCCGGCCTCGGCACCCGGGTGGAGCAGATTCTCCGGCTCGCCGAGGAGCAGGCCAACGATCACCGCAACGAGGCCAAGCGCGAGTCGGAGGGCATCCTCTCCGCCGCCCGCCTCGAAGCGCGCGAGATCACCGACAAGGCACGCGCCGAGGCGGCGGCGATGAAGGCCACCGCCGAGCGGGAGGCCGGCAACGTCCGCACCACCGCCGAGCGGGAGGCCGCCGAGGTTCGGGTGCAGGCCCGCCGCGAGGCCGACACGCTGCGCGCCGACGCCGACCGGGAGACCAAGCAGCTGCGTACGGTGACCGCCCACGAGGTCGCCGAGCTGAAGTCGACGGTCGAGCGGGAGGTGGCCACCCTGCGGGCCACCGCCGAGCGGGAGATCACCCAGCAGCGGGCCAAGGCCGCCCGTGAGGCCGAGGAGAAGCGCGCCGAGGCGACCAAGCTGCTCACCGACGCCCGCGACAAGCGCGACAAGGACCTCCAGGCCCTGGAGCTGCAACTCGCCGAGCGGCGGGAGAAGGCCGAGCGCGAGGAGTCGGAGCGGCACGCCGCTCAGGTCGCCCAGACCCAGAAGCTGGTCGGCGAGGCCGAGCAGCGGGCCCGCGCCGCGCAGGATCGGGCCAAGGAGATCGAGCAGCGCGCCGAGGCCCGGCGGGTGGAGTCGGAGCGCAACGCGACCGAGACGGTCGAGAAGGCCAAGGCGCTGGCCGAGCGGACGCTGAACGAGGCCCGTGCCGAATCCCAGCGCCTGCTCAACGAGGCCCGCACCGAGGCGGAGCTGACCACCCAGGCCGCCCGCCGCGAGGTCGAGGACCTCACCCGGCAGAAGGACGCCGTCACCTCGCAGCTCGGTCAGATGCTCTCCGGCCTGGCCGGCATCGTTCCGGGTGTCCCCAACAACGCCGCGGCGGCCGACAAGCCGGCGGCCAAGACGGCGGACGGGGCCGAGGAAAAGGTGGCCGCGGAAACCTCCAGCTGACCACGACCACCGGGGCATGATCCACGGCGCGGGGTGACACCGGGTGATCGGTGACACCCCGCGCCGCCCTGCATTCGCGGCCCCTACGACGACCGCCCACCTGGGCACGTGAAGTAGCTCCCAACCGGGGCGTCCGTATCGCCCCAGGAGGGCCCGATGCGTGTGAGGATGGGAGCATGTCGCACGGCGAGGAACTGTTCGCTCTCGGCGGGGACGTGACCACGGAGCCCAGCTTCGAGTCCGCCCTGCGGGGGTACGACAAACGACAGGTCGAGAAGTACGTCGCTCGTGCGGAGCACGAGATCGCGGCGCTGGAGGCCGAACGGGAACAGGCCTTCGCCCAGATCCACAAGCTGGCCGGCCAGGTCGAGGTGCTCCAGCGCGATCTGGCCGCGGTACGCAAGCAGGTCGCCGTGGTCGACCGGGCCGCGTTCCGGCACCTCGGTCCCCGGGTCGAGCAGATTCTGGCGCTGGCCGAGGAGCAGGCCGAGGACATCCTCGCCGTCGCGAACGAGGAGATCGAGGCTCGCCGGGCCGCCGCCGAACACATCATCGACGAGGCCCGGGCCGAGGCGGCCGAGGCGCTCAAGGACTTCGAGATCGCCCTCGCCGCCCGCCGGGCCGAGGAGGAGCGGCAGGCCGCCGCTCGTCGCGCCGAGTCGGAGGCGGCCAGCAAGGCGGCGAAGGAGGAGGCCGCCCGGCTGCGCAAGAGCGCCCAGGAGGCGCTGGCCAAGGCCGAGCAGGAGGCCACGCAGCTACGGGACGCCGCCAAGGAGATCCACAGCCGGGCCCAGCAGGAGGCGACCAAGCTGCGCGAGGCGGCCCGCGAGGTGCACGCCAAGGCCCAGCAGGAGGCGACCCAGCTGCGCGAGGCGGCCAAGGAGGTGCACGCCAAGGCCCAGCAGGAGGCCAAGCGCCTGGTCGACCAGGCCACCGAGGCCGGCCGGGCCACGCACGCCAAGGCCCAGCGGGAGGCCAAACAGATCATCGACGACGCCGCCGAGGCCGGGCGGGCCGCCCGCAACAAGGCCCGCCAGGAGACCGAGCGGCTGACCACCCAGGCCACCGAGGCGGCCAAGCGCACCCGGGCCGAGACCGAGGCGTACGCCCAACGCATGCGCACCGAGACCGAGGGGTACGTGCAGCACGCGCGATCCCAGGCGCAGCAGGAGTTGGGTGCCTGGCGGGCCGGTGTGGAGCGGGAGGTCAACGGCCGGCGCGAGGCGGCGGACAAGGAACTGGCCCAGCGCAGGGCAACCGCCGAACGCGAGTTCACCAGCCGCCGCGAGGCGCTGGAGAAGCAGTACAAGGCGCGCAGTGCCGAGCTGGAACAGCGGATCGACGCGCGCACCGCCGAGCTGGAGGAGCAGATCCGCACCCGCAGCGCCGAGCTGGAGTCCGGGTTCGAGACTCGCCGCACGGAGTTGGAGTCGGAGTACACCGCCCGCCGCAACGAGATCGAGCAGGGCGCGGACCAGGTCCGCCAGGCCGCCGAGGAGGAGGCCGCCGCCGTCCGCGCACGGGCCGACGAGCAGGCCGGCGAGCTACTGCGCCAGGCCGAGACCGAGACGGTCGAGCAGCGCCGCGCGGCCGAGGAGTACGCGACCACCACCCGACGTGAAGCCGAGGAGTTCGCCACCACCTCCCGCCGCGAGGCCGACGAGTACGTCGCCTCCTCCCGCCGCCAGTTCGAGGAGTACGCGGCCACCACCCAGCAACACCTGGCCACCACGCAGCAACACCTGGCCGCGACCCAGCAGGAGGCGGCGGCGGGCCGGCAGCAACTCGCCCAGGTGATGCTGGAGATCGCCAAGGCTCAGCAGCAGCTCGCCGACCTGCGCCAGGAAACCTGGAAGTCCCGGCAGGAGTCCGACGAGTTGCAGCGCAAGCTGCTCGAACTGCGGCTGGAGTCGGCCACCACTTCCGCCGGCCCGACGTCACCGGCCCCCGCCGGCTCGGCCGCACCCGTCGCAGCGCCGACGCCCGCCGACGTCGCCCGTACCGTGGACGGCCCGTCGGCCAACGGCGGCGGCCCCGTCGCCGTTCCCGCCGACACGACGACCAACGGCCACCGGCCCGCCATGGACAACGTCGGTGTCCCTGCGACCAGCTCTGGTGTCCCTGCGGCCAACTCTGGTGTCGCCGCGACCAACGCTGGTGTCCCTGCGGCCAACTCTGGTGTCGCCGCGACCAACGCTGGTGTCCCCGCGACCAACGCTGGTGTCGCCGCGACCAACGCTGGTGTCGCTGCGGCCAGCTCTGGTGTCGCTGCGGCCAACGCCGCCGCCGACGGTGGTGTCCCGGCCGGCGATGGCGTCGGACCGGTGACGAAGCCGGTCGGTGAGCCGGTCACCACGGTCGAGGATGCCTCACCGACGAAGCCGGCCGCCGACCCGACCACGGTCGACGGCGGCACCGCGAGCGCGGGCGTCGACGGCGAACCCACTGTGGCGGCAGTCCCCGGCACGGGCGGCCGGGACGCCACCCCGACCAAGATCACCAGCACCGGCGAAAACGGCAAGCGGCCGACCAAGCCGACCACCGACGAGCGCAGCGCCAAACCGAGCAAGGTCAGCTCCGAGCGAGAGGCAGCACCGAGCAGGGGCACCTCCGACTGACCCCCGCCCGACTGACCTTCCGCCCGACACGTGCCCACCCGGCGCCTCCGGCCGACACGCGCCCTCCGCCCGGCGCGCCTCCGGCCGGCAGCTTGCGCGCCTCGGTGCGGGCCGGACGATCCTCGCGTGTGAGGTGCGCCGGGCTCGGCGTCGGCAGATGCCGACGCGAGACAGGCTGCCGGGTCACCCGTTGGGTTGGACGGGTCACGGCGTCTGCTCGGGGTGCGGTCGGCGACGCGGGCCCCAGGCGACGAACCGCTCGAACAGCGCCTTGGGCTCCGGGCCGTCGTGCGGGTTGAGCCGGTAGAGGTCGCGCATGGCCTCGTACATCAGGCCGGCGAGGTAGATCGACAGGCCGATCGGGTTCCCGTCGTACTCGACCCGTAGCAGGAGCCGGGCCTGAGCACAGGGCCAGGGCTGGCCATCTGCGCGGCAACACCACATCGGGCGCAGTGGGGTGTGTGGGGCGTCGGCGCCGACCGCGCGAGGATGCTCGGACCGGGGGCCACGGCCCGGCGTCGGTAGCTGGGTCGTGATCATGGGCGGCCTCCGTTCGAGTACCACTGCTGGCCCAGGCTCTGCCGCCGCCCCGGGCACCGGCGGTACTCGGCCCGCAGCAGTAGCGGCATCTGTCGGTGGGTCCCAAGAGCGACCGGCAATTGGTGATGGTGACGCAGCGGGAGGTCGGGCGGCCGGAGACGGATGCAGCCTGGGAAGTAACAGGTCCAGAGATCCGCCGCTGATCCCGACCAACCTTCTGCGCAGCCTCGCTGCCACGCCATGGCACCCGAGATCTTGGTACGAGTGCGCCCCTCCTGGGGCACATTCGTACCAAGATCTCCCCGCCCTTGGGTGGCTATTACCGGTCGCGCTGAGTGGCAGGACGTTCGTCGGGCACCGATACGACCGAACACGCACGTCGACCTCCGCGAAGGAAGCTGTGGGTACGTCTGTTGCCGCTCCAGCGACAACAACTGCACCCAAAGCGGCTGGAAGGGGCCGCCCCGCCCGGGGGAAAGGGGGGCGGCCCGGCCAAGACCCGTCCGCGCCCCTTCCCGGCAGCGGACGAGCCCGGCATGACTGACAGTCTGGTGACCGGGCGACTACTGTCGGAAGGCATCGAGCCTGGTCGTAACGTGGGTGCGCAGCCCATGCACCACCAGGGGATGACGAGCGATATTCGGCACCCGATTGTGGAGGCACTGTGGAGGAATCGACCGCCGACCTGATCCGGGCCCAGTTACGCCGGCTGCGCGTCGCCGCCGGGCTGAGCCAGGAGGAGTTCGGCAAGCTGGTGCACTACTCACCGTCGATGGTCTCCGCCGTCGAGACCGGCAGCCGACCGTACGACCGGTCGTTGCTCGCCCGCGCCGACGAGGTGCTGCGCTCCGGCGACCTGCTGGTGGCGCTGCTGCGGATCGCCGAGCGGGAAGGCCAGCCCTCGTGGTTCCTGCCCTGGCTGGACGCCGAACGCCTGGCCAGCCAGCTCCGGGTCTTCCAGCCCACACTGATCCCGGCGCTGCTCCAGACCGAGGGTTACGCCCGCGCGGTGATCCGCTGCGACGACCTGCTCAGCGACGAGGAAGTGGAGCGTCGGGCCGCAGCCCGGTTGGACCGGCAGGGCATCCTCACCCGCCCGGACCCGCCCCAGCTCATCGCGGTCATCGACGAGGCCATCCTGCACCGTCGGGACGAACGCTTCCAGGGGCTGATGGTGCACCAGGTCGAGCATCTGATCGCCTGCGCCGAGCGGCCGAACATCAGCATCCACGTCATCCCGCTCAGCGTCGGGCTACACATCGGACTGTCCGGCCCGTTCTCTCTGGCGCGAGGCGTGGACGGAGGCTGGGTAGCAAGCCAGGAAGCCCAGCTGACCGCCCGGCCGACCGACAGCGAGGCCGATTTGGCTACCCTGTTGGCGCGGTGGGAGACCGTGCGCAACGAGGCACTGTCCCGCCAACAGTCGATCGAACTCCTCAAGGAAGTGGCGAAGTCATGGACCTGACCGGCGCGACCTGGCGCACCGCCACCCGCAGCGGGAACACCGACTGCGTCGAGGTGGCCGACGACCTGCCCGACGTGGTGGCGGTCCGCGACAGCAAGGACCGGCAGGGCCCGGTGCTCGCGTTCACCCCGCAGACCTGGCAGGTCTTCATCGGCCACGTCAAGCGACGGTAACCACATTCCGACCACCCGCCCCGCGAGTCGGTGACGCGCCGGGCGCGGCGGGCCATTACCAGCGACCGCCAGCCCGGCCGGGCCAGCAGCCCGGCCCTGCTCACTGCGGCACCCCCGGATAAGCGGGCTTGACCGCTGGCCCGGCCGGGCCAGCAGCCCGGCTCACTGCGGTGTCCTCGGGGTAAGCGGGCTTGGCCACCAGCCCGGCCGCTTGACCACCAGCCCGGCCGGGCCAGCATGGACAGCCGACGGATGCACGTCGGCGCGTGAACGGGGAGACCGATGGCGCAAGACAGGCCGAAGCAGTCCCGGGCAGGATCGGCGGACGGCGGGGCCGGGCCGGGCGATGGCACAACCGCACCCGAGGTACCACCCGGCGCCCCGGAAGCGACCCCCCTGGCACCGCACCAACCAGCCGGGCCCACCTCACCACCGCACCAACCGACCGCGCCCACCACACCGCCACACCAACCCACCGCACCCACCACACCGCCACACCAACCCACCGCACCCACCACACCGCCACACCAACCCACCGCACCCACCACACCGCCACACCAACCCACCGCGCCCACCACACCGCCACACCAGCCCACCACAGCGCCACACCAGCCCACCGGGCCCACCGCACCGCCACACCAACCGACCGCACCCACCACAGCGCCACACCAGCCAGCACCCACCACAGCCCCGCACCCGCCGACGGAATCCGTTCCGGCGTCGCCGGGGGCGGTGGCGGCGCCCGCTCCGGCACATCGGATGGTGGGTGGGGACGCCGGAAGGTTCGGGATTCCGGGGCGCCCGCTGCGGCGCAACAGTTTCCTGGTCGGCTTCACCGGCGCCCTCGGCGTACTGTCCGCGTACGCCGTCTATCTGGGGTTGCGCAACGCGGCGGGGATCCTGGTCCTGGTGGTCATCGCGTTGTTCCTCGCGGTGGGTCTGCACCCGGCGGTGGTCCGGCTGCGCTCCTGGGGTGTGCCGCGCGGGCTCGCGGTGGCGACGGTGACGCTGACCGTGCTGGCGCTGCTCGGCGCCGGTGTGCTGGCCCTGGTACCGCCGATCGTGACCCAGTCCGGGCAGTTCCTCGACCAGGTGCCGAGCTACCTGGACGCGCTGCGCCGCAACGAAACCGTCAACGACCTCGTGGTGCGCTTCGACCTGACGCGCCGGGTCCAGGAGGCGGCCAACGCGGATGTGGTCGGCCGGGCGTTGGGCGGCGTGCTCGGCGGCGCCCAGCTGGTCTTCGGCACGGTCTTCCGGGTGCTGACCGTGCTGGTGCTGACCATCTACTTCCTGGTCTACTTCGACCGGATGCGCGACCTCGGGTACGCGTTGGTGCCGGGCTCCCGTCGGGAGCGGGTGCAGCTCATCGGCGACGAGATCCTGACCAAGGTCGGCGCGTACATGGTCGGCGCGCTCGCCATCGCGGTGCTGGCCGGGGCGACCACCTTCGTGTTCGCGCTGGTCCTCGGCCTGCCGTACCCGTTCGCGCTGGCCGTCGTCGTCGCGGTGACCGACCTGATCCCGCAGATCGGCGCGACGCTCGGTGCGGTGATCGTCAGCCTGGTCGGCTTCGCGACCGACCCGTCCATCGGGATCGCCTGCGTGGTCTTCTTCGTCGTCTACCAGCAGATCGAGAACTACCTCATCTACCCCAAGATCATGCGCCGGTCGGTGCACGTCAACGAGGTCGCCGCGCTGGTCGCGGCGCTACTCGGGGTGTCCCTGCTGGGCGTGATCGGCGCGCTCATCGCCATCCCCACCGTGGCGGCCGTCCAACTGATCCTGCGCGAGGTGGTACTCCCCCGTCAGGACGCCCGCTGACCACTCACTCGCTCCGGGCCGGTCAGGCCCGACGCTGCCCCGGGCCGGTCAGGCTCGACGCTGCCCCGGGCCGGTCAGGCTTGACGCTGCTCCGGGCCCGTCACCGGGACGTCGGCGAACGCGGCCACCGTGCGGTCGGCGTACGCGCTGGCGTCGCCGGTCTCCATCGGGCCGTCCCAGGTGGTCGGCAGCGGCACCGGCACCGCCGGGTTGACCCGCCGGACCACCTCGTCGAGCACGGTCTCGGCGTCACCGACCCAGAGGTGCTTCGCCCCCGGTACGCCGACCACCTCGGCCTGCGGCACCGCCGCGAACCGCTCACGGGCCTGCTCGGGGCGGAGATAGTCGTCGAACTCCGGCACCAGCGCGGTGAGCGGCTTGCCCGACTCAGCCCACTGGGCCAGGTCGGCCGGGCCGGAGAAACGCAGCGGCGGCGAGAGCAGGATCGCGCCGGTCACCGCCGGGTCGCAGCCGTACCTGAGGGTCAGGTCGGTGCCGAACGACCAGCCGAGCAGCCAGACGTTCGGCAGCTCGTGGAACTCGGCGTACTCGATGGCGGCGGCCACGTCGAAGCGCTCGCCGACGGCCGAGTCGAACGTCCCCTCGCTGGTGCCACGCACACTGCTGGTGCCGCGCGTGTTGAACCTGAGCACCGCCACGTCGGCCAGCGCGGGCAGCCGCCAGGCCGCCTTGCGGAACACGTGGCTGTCCATCATCCCGCCATGGGTGGGCAGCGGGTGCAGGCAGACCAGGGTGGCCGCCGGTGGCCGGTCGACCGGGCGGGCCAGCTCACCGACCAGGCGCAGCCCGTCCGCGGTGTGCAACTCGATGTCCTCCCGGTGCCCCGGCAGAATCGAGGACGCGCGAATGGGTGCACTCATACCTTCAGTCTCCCCTGCCTGGGTGCGGTGTAAGGAAGGGCCCCCTATTAACGCCTCCGGTAGAGGAAGGGCCCCTTATTAACACCGGGTCGGGCCGACGTCAGCCGTGGCGGGGCGCGCTCCGCCCGCGCTGGACCGCCGGGGCTCGACGCTCACGAGCCCGCCAACAACCGCTGTGCCAGTGCCGCCGGTCCGTCAGGTCGCCCCGGCCGTCCGCCGGCCACGCGACCAGGTGCGCCACGCCAGGTCGGATCTCCTGGTCACAACCGGGGCAGCGGTACGTCTTCACCGACGCGCCACCGCTGATCGCGCGTACCTGCCAGTCGCCGTCGCGCCACTGCTGCACCGACGCGACGCCGTGGCGGGCGCGCTCGGCGTCCAGGGCTGCGGCGTCGTCGCGGCGAGGACGGTTACGACGGGGACTCACATCATCCAGCGTACGGGCGTACCGGCGGCACACCTGCTGTGAGGTGGCGCCGGTGGTGTTAACAAGGGGCCCTTCCTCTACCGGAGGCGTTAATAAGGTGCCCTTCCTTACACCGCCACCCCCACCGCCAACCCCTCCACCAAGCAAGCCCGCCGGTGCGGCTAGGGGCGGGGGTGGGTGCGGAAGGTGCGGGTGGCGGTGACGAGTTGTTCCAGCAGCGGCGCCGGGGCGAGTCCGGGCTCCCGCGTTTCCAGGTACAGCGCCCGCTGGATGGCCAGCGCCAGGTCCAGCCCGACCGCGTCGAGCAGCTCGAAGGGGCCCGTCGGGTAGCCGCAGCCCAGCTTCATCGCGTTGTCGATGTCGTCCGTGCTGGAGTAGTTGGCCTCCAGCATCCGCACCGCGTCGTTGAGGTACGGGAACAACAGCGCGTTGACGATGAAACCGGACCGATCGTCGCAGACTATGCCGGTCTTGCCGAGGGCGGCGGCGACCGCGCGGGCGGTGTCGGCGGTCTCCGCCGAGGTACGGATCGTCCGGACGATCTCCACCAGCGGCCTGGCCGGGTCGAAGAAGTGCAGGCCCACCACGTCGGCCGGGCGTTGGGTGGCCATCGCCAGCTCGATCACCGGCAGCGCTGCGGTGGTGGTGGCCAGCACCACGCCCGGCTTGCAGACCTCGTCCAGGGTGGCGAAGAGGGCCTTCTTGACGCCCAAGTCCTCGGCCACCGCCTCGATCACCAGGTCGACGTCGGCCAGCTGTTCCAGCGTGCCGGGGCTCCCCTCGCCCGACACGACCTGGTAGCCGGCGGCGGTGAAGACCTCGATGAGGCCGGCGGCCCTCGCCCCGGCGCCGACCACGCCGACCTTGGTGATGACTCGCCCGCCGTCGGCGGGTGCCGACTGCGCCGGATCCGGCGACAGCTCGTCCGGTACGAGTTTGGCCGAGCCGGGCCGCTCGTAGGTGTAGAAGCCACGGCCGGACTTCCGACCGAGCAGCCCAGCGGTGACCATCTGCCGGAGCAGCGGCACCGGGGCGTGCCGACGGTCTCGCCCGCCACGCCGGTACATGGTGTCGAGGATCTCGTACGCGGTGTCCAGGCCGATCAGGTCCATCAGGGCCAGCGGGCCCATCGGCAGACCGCACCCGAGCTTCATCGCGGCGTCGATGTCCTCGCGGCTGGCGTACCGGGCCTCGAAAATGCCGACCGCGTGGTTGAGATACCCGAACAGCAGGGCGTTGGCGATGAACCCGGCCCGATCGTTGATCGTCACGTCGACCTTGCCGAGCCGCACGCAGAGCGCCTCGACGTCGGCCACCACGTCGGCGGAGGTGACCACCGTACGCACGACCTCGACCAGCTTCATCACCGGCGCCGGGTTGAAGAAGTGGATGCCGATCACCTGCTGGGGTCGGCCGGTCGCCACCGAGATCTCGGTGACGCTCAGCGACGAGGTGTTGGTGGCGAGGATCGCCTCCGGCTTGCACACCCGGTCCAACTCGGCGAAGAGCCGCTGCTTCAGGTCGAGGCGCTCCGGAACCGCCTCGATCACCAGGTCCACCGAGTGCAGCGCGGACAGCCCGACGGCGAAGGTGACCCGGCCGAGCAGGGCGTCCCGGTCTGCCTCGGCGAGCTTGCCCCGGGCCACCGCCCGGTCGGTCGAGCCGGTCAGGTTGGCCCGCCCGCGGTCCAGGGCGGCGTCGGAGATCTCCACGGCCAGCACGTCGATGCCGTTGCGGGCGAACACCTCGACGATGCCGGCACCCATGGTGCCCAACCCCACCACGCCCACACTGGTGAACTCGCGCGCCATCAACCGGCCTCCCCTGTCCGCTCCGTACGGCCGGACTTTAACGGCCGCTAAGGCTATGCGCGCGAGTCTGCCACGCCGCGCGCCGCCGCCCGGTCGCGGGGCGAATTCCAGCCGGCGCGGGGTGGGCGCGGACAGCCTGCTACGGGGCCACCGCCGGGGTGGACGCGACCTGGCCTGGCGTGGGGCCGGCCGGGACGGGCAGCACCAGCGTGGTGCGCCGCTCCTGTCGGGGCAACCCGAGGCTCAGGCCCACCGGATCGGTCCGCGCCAGGCCGGGATCGAAGAAGCGCAACTCGGTACGGCCGATCCGGATCACGTCTCCGTCGGCGAGCCGGACGACCGCGGTGGTACGCAGTTCGTTCACCCAGGTGCCGTTCGTGGAGCCGAGATCCACCAGGGAGACCCCGTCCCCGGTCAGCCGGACCTCGGCGTGCCGGCGACTCAGGTGCGGATCGTGCACGACGATGTCGACCGCCGGGTCACGGCCGATCACCAGCGGCTCGTGTCGCAGCCGGAAACCGACCCCACGCATCGGGCCGGTGGCCACCGTCAGCAGCGGCAGCAGTTGCGGATGTTCCTCCATGGACTGTCAGACCTCCACCCCGTGCGGCCACCCCCTGGTCAGCCTGCCATCGCCGCCCGGACACCTCCACCGCCCGTCCGGTCATCACCGAGTAACCGCCCGGCCACTTTGTGTTCGCTGTCTCGCGCTGATCGCCGGGCGACCCGGCGGAATCGGATCCGCCTATTCGACGGCGTGATCGACGCCCAGTTTGGTCAGCTCAAGGCCAACTCGACACCCCTACCGACGAGTAGGTCTCGGGTCTAGACTCCCCGCCATGACGGCTGTGCATCTCCCGGGCACCCCCGTGATCGAGGGCGGTCACCTGATCTCGACCAACCCGGCGACCGGCGACGAGGCCGGGCGGCTGCCGGTCGCCACCGCCGACGACGTCGCGCGGGCCGTCGAGCAGGCCCGGGCCGCCGGCCAGTGGTGGGCCGGACTCGGCTTCGACGCACGACGCGACCGGTTGCTGCGCTGGCGGCGGCTGCTCGCCCAGCGGATGGAGGAGCTGGCGGAACTGGTGCACGTCGAGGGCGGCAAGCCGGTCGCCGACGCCCTCGTCGAGATCGTCAGCGCGGTGGAGCACGTCGACTGGGCGGCCCGCAACGCGCGCCGGGTGCTCGGTCCCCGCAAGGTCCGTTCCCGGCTCATCCTGGCGGAGTTCTCCGCCCACCTGGAGTACCAACCGCACGGAGTGGTCGGCGTCATCGGCCCGTGGAACTATCCCGTCTTCACCCCGATCGGCTCCGCCGCGTACGCGTTGGCGGCCGGCAACACGGTGGTCCTCAAGCCGAGCGAGTACACCCCGGTCGCCGGACAGTGGCTGGTCGACACCTTCGCCGAGGTGGTGCCGGAGCGGCCGGTCTTCACCGCGGTGCACGGCCTCGGCGACACCGGTGCCGCGCTGTGCCGCGCCGGGGTCGACAAGCTGGCCTTCACCGGCTCCACGGCGACCGCGAAGAAGGTCATGGCGACCTGCGCCGAGTCACTGACCCCGGTGCTGCTGGAGGCGGGCGGCAAGGACGCGATGATCGTGGACGCCGACGCCGACCTGGACGCCGCCGCCGAGGCGTGTGTCTGGGGCGCGATGACCAACGCCGGCCAGACGTGCATCGGCATCGAGCGGGTCTACGCGGTGGAGCCGGTCTTCGACGCCTTCGTCGACAAGGTGGTGGAGCGGGCCGGCCGGCTCACCGTCGGCGCGGACGGCGCGGATGTCGGCCCGATCACCATGCCGAGCCAGCTCGACGTCATCCGCCGCCACATCGACGACGCGCTGGCCCGGGGTGGCCGTGCCGCGCTGGGCGGCCCGGACGCGGTACGCCCGCCATACGCCCATCCGACCGTGCTGGTGGACGTGCCGGAGGACGCTGCCGCCGTACGCGAGGAGACCTTCGGTCCCACCGTGACCATCAACCGGGTCCGGGACGCCGACGAGGCCCTCACCCGAGCCAACGCCCTGCCGTACGGCCTGGGCGGTTCGGTCTTCGGCCGGCGGCGCGCGGTGGCGATCGCGCGGCGACTGCGCTCCGGCATGGCCTCGGTCAACTCGACGCTCACCTTCGCCGGGATGTCCACCCTGCCGTTCGGCGGGGTCGGCGAGTCGGGCTTCGGCCGTATCCACGGCGAGGACGGGCTGCGGGAGTTCGCCCGGGCCAAGGCGGTGACCCGCCGCCGGGCCCGCTCACCGCTGCCGTCCACCACCTTCGAGCGGACCCCGGCCGACGTCGACCGCCTGGTCAAGGCGGTGAAGCTGCTGTACGGCCGGAAGCCCTAGCTGGTCAACGTCGTCGGCTGACCGAGTGGGAAGGCCACCCCGGTCAGTTCCTCGGAGACCGTCCAGAGGCGGCGGGCGAGGGCAGCGTCCCGCGCGGTCTTCGACCGGCCGACGAGCTTCGGCGCGCCGCGTCCCTGTAGCAAGCCGCTCGGACCGGCGTAGCCGCCGGCGGGAACATCCGCCACCGCCGCGAACAGCGTGGGCAACGCGCCGTCCTGCTCGCTCTGCGCGAGGGGGGTGAGCAGCAGGGTCTGGAGTCGGCGCCGCAGGGACCCCTCGGCGCTGAGGTGGTCGACGAGGTGGGTGGCGGCGAGGCCGGGGTGCGCGGCGGTCGAGAGCACCGTCGAGCCGGCCTCGGTGAGGCGGCGTTGCAGTTCCGCGGTGAAGAGCAGATTCGCCAGTTTCGACTGGGCGTACGCGGACATCGCCCGGTAGGGGCGGCGTTCCCAGTTCAGGTCGTCGAAGCCGATCCTGCCGGTCCGGTGCGCGTTGGAGGAGACCGTCACCACCCGGCCACGGATCTGCGGCAGCAGCAGGTTGGTGAGGGCGAAGTGCCCGAGGTGGTTGGTGCCGAACTGAAGCTCGAACCCGTCGGCGGTGCGGCCCAGCGGCGGGATCATCAGTCCGGCGTTGTTGATCAGGATGTCGACCGGGTCGGTGAACTCCTGGGCGAACGCCCGGACCGAGGCGAGGTCGGCCAGGTCGAGCCGGCGTACGTCGAGGTCGCCGGTCATGGTCGCGGCGGCCACGCGGCCCTTGGCGAGGTCACGAACAGCGAGCACGACGCGGGCGCCCTTGGCGGCGAGGGCGTGGGCGGCGGCGCGACCGATGCCGCTGTTGGCTCCGGTGATGACGACGGTGCGGCCGGTCATGACGGGCAGTTCCGCTGCCGTGAATGTTGTCATGGAAAACAATGTAGGCGCCGACTACAAAGATGTCAACGGCAACATCCTCGGCTAGGGTGACCTCGTGTCCTCGTACCACCACGGCAACCTCCGCGCGACGTTGCTCGCCGCCGCCGAACGCAGCCTGCGTCAGCACGGCGTCGACCAGCTCTCGCTGCGCGAGCTGGCCCGCGAGGCCGGCGTCAGTCACGCCGCGCCGCGCCGGCACTTTCCCGACCGGCAGGCGTTACTGGATGCCCTGGCCGAGGACGGGTTCGCCCGACTGGACGCCCAGCTGCGCGCGGCACACACCGCCGCGGGGGCGGAGTTCGCGCCGCGCCTACATGCCACGGCAGCGGCCTACCTACGCTTCGCCACCGAGGACGCCGCGCTGCTGGAGCTGATGTTCGCCGGCAAGCACGGGGAATCCGCCGAGCGGCTGATGGAGGCCGCCGCCGCACCATTCGGGCTGCTCAACGACCTGATCGTGCAGGGGCAGGCGGAGGGGGTGCTCGAACCCGGCGACCCGGAGCGGGTGGGGATCGTGCTCTTTGCGACGATGCACGGCATCGCCGCACTGAGCAACGGCAACCTGCTGGCGCCGCACCTGCTCGACGGGATCACCGCGATTGCGGTCGACCAGTTCATCCGGGGCTCGCGGCACAGCAGGTAGTCGGCTAGAACAGGGTCAGCTCGTCGCGCTCGATGCCGCGCAGCCGGTCGTAGTTCACCACCACGCAGCGGATACCCCGGTCCATGGCGAGCACCCGGGCCTGCGGCTTGATCTCCTGCGCGGCGAAGACCCCGGTCACCGGGGCGAGCAGCGGGTCGCGGTTGAGCAGTTCGAGGTACCGGGTGAGCTGCTCCACCCCGTCGATCTCACCGCGACGCTTCACCTCGACCGCGACGGTGCCCTGGTTGGCGTCCCGGCAGAGCAGGTCCACCGGGCCGATCGCGGTCATGTACTCGCGACGGATCAGGGTGTACCCCTCGCCGAAGGTCTCCGGGTTGGCCGCCAGCAACTCCTGTAGGTGCGCCTCGACGCCGTCCTTGCGCAGTCCCGGGTCGACACCCAGCTCGTACGAGGTGTCCTGGAAGATCTCCTCCAGGGTGATCCGCAGCTCCTCGCCGGCCTTGTTGACCACCCGCCACACGCCGGGCGCCTCCTCCAGCCGGCAGGGCGGGCTCATCCAGTTCAACGGCTTGTACGCCCGGTCGTCGGCGTGGATCGACACCGACCCGTCCGCCTTGACCATCAACAGGCGAGTGGCCGGCGGCAGGTGAGCCGAGAGCCGTCCGACATAGTCCACCGAGCACTTCGCAATCACCAACCGCACCCGACGAGGGTAGCGGAGGCACCGGGCAACGCCGCCGAGCGCCACTGGCGTGCCGGTGCGATGCTGAGATGGTGCTCGAATTGCTCACCGGTACCGGACTGGCCGCCTCGGCGGGGTTGAACGCGTACATCCCGCTGCTGGTGATGGGGGTGCTGGCCCGCTACACCAGCGTGATCGACCTGCCCGGCGGCTGGCAGTGGCTGGGCAACGGCTGGGTGCTGGGCATCCTCGCCGTGCTGCTGGTCGTCGAGATGGTCGCGGACAAGGTGCCGGTGGTGGATCACGTCAACGACGTGGTCCAGACGGTGGTCCGGCCGACCGCGGGCGGCCTGGCGTTCGGCGCCGGCTCGGCCGCCGAGACGGTGACCGTGAGCGACCCCGACAGCTTCTTCGCCAACGGGGGTCAGTGGTTGCCGGTGCTGGTCGGGGTGTTCATCGCCCTCGCCATCCATCTGCTCAAGTCCGCCGCCCGGCCGGTCATCAACGCGGCCACGGCCGGCGTCGGAGCCCCGGTGGCGAGCACCGCCGAGGACGCCACCAGCGTGTTGATGTCCCTCGTCGCGATCATCCTGCCGGTGCTGGTGCTGGTGTTCCTGGTCGCCTTCGTGCTCTTCCTGCCCTGGTTCCTGCGTCGTCGGGCGGACCGCCGCCGGGAACGCCAAGCCGCCCGAGAGGCCGGCTTCCGGGTCTGACCCGGGCGGCGGGTCGGCGGGCCCGCTCGCCGGGCACGGTACGCCCGACGCCGACGCCGCACCCGCTACCCAGCGCTGCCGGACCGGTGGTGTTGCCGGCCCCGCGCGGGTTGGCATCATCTCCCGGTGCCCGTGAAGACTTCCCACGTTTCGCTCGTCGCGACGCTCACCGCCGTCGCCGTCGCCGTCACCCTGCTGATCGTCGTGAACCCGCTCCAGCAGCGGGACAGCGCGGCCGTCCTGGTGCAGCCGTCCAGCACCGCCGCGACGATCGACAAGGCGGAGGTGGGCCTGGGGGCGCCCGAGGTACCGCCGCCGAGTGCGCCCGCCACCCCGTCGGCCGGGGCGCTGCCGGGCGCCACCCGGCCCGGAACGCTGCCCCCGGTACTCGACCACGGCCCGCGCAGCGGCAACAAGGTGGCGCTCACCTTCGACGCGGACATGACCGACGCGATGCGGCGCCAACTGCGCAGCGGCGCCGTGCGGTCGTACGCCAATCTGAAGATCATCGACCGGCTGGAGCGGGAGGAGGTCCCCGCCACCTTCTTCCTCACCGGCAAGTGGGTCGAGCAGTACCCGGAGGTGACCCGGCGACTCGCCGCCGGGGCGCACTTCGAGTTGGCCAACCACACCTACGGGCACCTCGCCTTCACCGCGGACTGCTACGGGCTGCCCCGGATCGACCGGCGACAGATGACCGCCGACGTCGCGCGTACCTTCGACATCGTCAGCGCGTACGGCGGGCGGCAGACCCGGTACTTCCGCTTCCCGGGCCTCTGCCACGACCGGACCGCGCTCACCGAACTCGCCCCGCTGGGCCTCACGGTCGTCGACGGCGACGTGGTGAGCGGCGACCCCTTCGCCACGGCCTGGCAACCGATCGTGCGGGCCGTGCTGGACGGGGTACGCCCCGGGTCGGTGATCGTGCTGCACGTGACCGAAGCCAACGCGCCGATGACCGACGAGGCGTTGCCGCACATCCTGGCCGGACTCGCCGAACGGGGCCTCGAACCGGCCCTGCTCTCCGAGGTGCTCGGCACCCCGCCGGCCTAGGCTGCCCGCCGACCCGGGCTGCCGCTGGCCGGCCAATCCATCCGAACCTGATCGCGCATAACTCCCACATGCCTAAAATCAGGCAAAAGCCTATGGGAGGTCGCGATGACCGCAGCAATGGAAATGCCGCGCGTTCAGGAGTGTGTGGTGGCCGCCTGCGCGTACAACCACACCGGCGACTGCCACGCCTTCGCCATCACGATCGGCAGCATGGACCACGCCCACTGCCACACCTTCATCGAGATGCCCGCCGTCCGGGCCGGCACCGACGGCCAGCAGGCCCAGGTGGGCGCCTGCCAGCGCGCCGACTGCCGGCACAACGAGCAACTGGAGTGCCACGCACCCGCGATCCGGGTCGGCCCCGACGCCGACATGGCCGACTGCATGACCTACAGCCACCGCTGACCGCGAAGGAAGGGCACCTTCTTAACGCCTCCGGTAGAGGAAGGGCCCCCTGTTAACACCTCGGGCGGGTGGCGGGGACCACCACCCCCGGTGCGGACAGCCGGCCCCCGCGGGCCGCACACTTGACGGCATGAGTGACGACGTCGCGATCCACGTCCGCGGGCTGCGCAAGGCGTACGGCGACACCGTCGCGGTGGCCGGGCTGGACCTGGACGTCCACCGGGGCGAGGTGTTCGCCCTGCTCGGGCCGAACGGCGCCGGCAAGACCACCACCGTGGAAATCCTGGAAGGCTACCGACACCGCGACGCCGGTGAGGTACGGGTACTCGGTGCCGACCCGACCGAGGCCAGCCCGCACTGGCGGGCCCGGGTGGGCATCGTGCTCCAGGGCACCGGCGAATTCGACGAGCTGACCGTCGCCGAGGTGCTGCACCACTTCGCCGGCTTCTACCCGGACGCCGACGACCCGGACAAGGTGATCGCGCGCGTCGGCCTGGCCGGCAAGGCCCGCGCCCGTACGCACACCCTCTCCGGCGGGCAGAAACGCCGACTGGACGTCGCCCTCGGCATCATCGGCCGTCCCGAACTGCTCTTTCTCGACGAGCCGACCACCGGCTTCGACCCGGAGGCGCGACGCGAATTCTGGGACCTGATCCGTGACCTCTCCGCGGCCGGCACCACCATCGTGCTCACCACCCACTACCTTGACGAGGCCGAGGCGCTCGCCGACCGGGTCGGCGTGATCGCCGGTGGCCGGCTGGTCGAGGTGGCCCCGCCGAACAGCCTGGGCGACCGGCAGGAGGCGCTGGCCACGGTCTCCTGGCGTACGCCGGAAGGCACCCTGGAGAGCGCGCAGAGCGCGACGCCGACGGCGCTGGTGACGGAACTGGCCGCGCGTTTCGGTGGCGAAGTGCCCGGCCTGACCGTCACCCGGCCCACCCTTGAGGACGTCTACCTGCGGATGATCGGACACCAATGACCACCACGACGAAGCCGGCGGCCCCGGTCGCCGCCGCGCCAGCCCGCCGGCCGGGGCCGGCCAGCCTCGCCCTGCGCCAGGGGCGACTGGAGATCCGGCAGTTCCTGCGCAGCCGGGAATCGGTCGTCTTCACACTCGGCTTCCCGATCATCATGGTGCTGATCTTCGCCTCGATCTTCGACGGCGACCTCGGCAACGGGGTGAGCTACACGCAGTACTTCATCACCGGCATGATCGCGACCGGCCTGATGACGGTCAGCTTCCAGAACCTCGGCATCTGGATCCCCATCGAGCGGGACCGGGGCGTACTCAAGCGCTACCGGGGCACCCCGATGCCGAAATGGGTCTGGTTCGCCGGCAAAGTGATCATGGTGCTGGTGATCGGCGTGGTGATGACCGCCCTACTGCTCGCCGTCTCCGTGGCCCTGTTCGACCTGAACCTGCCGAGCACCGCCTCGGCGTGGCTCACCTTCGGCTGGGTCAGCGCGCTGGGCATCACCGCCTGCACCCTCTGCGGCATCGCCATCTCGTCGCTGGCCCGCACCGCGCGCAGCGGCTCGGCGGTGGTCACCCCGATCGCACTGGTGCTCCAGTTCATCTCCGGGGTCTTCTTCGTCTTCACCAACCTGCCAAGCTGGATGCAGCAGGTGGCGGCCCTCTTCCCGCTCAAGTGGATGTGCCAGGGGCTCCGGGCCGTCTTCCTGCCGGACAGCTTCGGCGCCAACGAGCCCGGCGGATCCTTCGAGCTGACCCGGGTCGCCCTGGTGCTCGGCGCCTGGTGCGTGATCGGCCTGGTGCTCTGCCTGACCACCTTCCGCTGGACCACCCGCCGCGACGGCTGAGCCGCGCCAACCGCGCACGCTGCGCGGCTGGGTGCAAGGAAGGGCACCCTATTAACGCCTGCGGTAGAGGAAGGGCACCTTATTAACACCTTCGGGCGCCGACGCACCGCCCGGTTGTTAATAGGGGGCCCTTGCTATGCACGAGGCGTTAGTAAGAGCGGCCGGCAATTGGTGGTGGTGACGCAGCGGGAGGTCGAGCGGCCGGAGGCGGACACGGCACATGCCCAGGGGCCCGTCACTGACCCCAGGCAACCATCTGGCAGGCTCGCTGCCACGCCAAGGCATCCGAAATCTTGGTACGAGTGCGCCCCTCAAGGGGCAGATTCGTACCAAGATCTTCCCCGCCCAGGGTGGCGGGCTGGCTATCAGGACGCGTCGGCCTATTGCCGGTCGCTCTAAGGTGCCCTTCCTTACACCGTCAGTAGGAGTAGAAGCCTTGGCCGGTCTTGCGGCCCAGGTCGCCGGCGGTGGCCATCCGCTGGAGCAGCTCCGGCGGGAAGAACTTCTCGTCGGCGGTGTCGGTGTAGATGTTGCGGGTGGCGTTGAGCAGCACGTCGACGCCGGTCAGGTCGATGGTGGCGAGGGGACCCATGGCGTGCCCGAAGCCGAGCTTGCAGGCGGTGTCCAGATCCTCGGCGGAGATGACGCCCGCCTCGACCAGTTTGACCGCCTCCATGGCCAGGGCGCAGATCAGTCGGGTGGTGACGAAGCCGGCGATGTCCCGGTTGACCACCACGACGGTCTTGCCGATCTCCTCAGCGAACGACTTGGCCGCGTCGAGGGTGGCGTCGCTGGTCTTGTAGCCACGGACCAACTCACAGAGCTTCATCATCGGCACCGGCGAGAAGAAGTGGGTGCCGACGACCGCCTCGGGCCGTTCGGTGACCGCCGCGATCTGGGTCACCGGAATGGCGGAGGTGTTGGTGGCCAGGATCGCGTCCGCCTTGCAGACCTTGTCCAGCACCCGGAACACCTCGTGCTTGATCTCCAGCTTCTCGAAGACCGCCTCGACCACGATGTCCGCGTCCGCTGCCGCTTCCAGCTCGGTGGTGGGGGTGATCCGTCCGAGCGCCGCCTCGACGTCGTCGGTGGAGATCTTCCCCTTCTCCGCGAACCTCTCCAGCGACTTACGGATGCCGTCCACGCCGCGCCGGGTCGCCGCGTCGTCCAGGTCCCGCAACGTCACCTGCCAGCCTGCCTGCGCCGCCACCTGGGCGATCCCCGAGCCCATCAGCCCGGCACCGACGACCGCGAGTCGACCCGCCATCTGTCTCTCCCTCGCTGCGATTTGAGTGTCTGCCTGCACCCTAGTCGCGAGCCTGAACGACAGCTAAGGCGGCTCAGATGGTCAGTTCGGGTTCCTCCGGCGCGGTGGCCCGCTCCACCTCGATGCCGAGCGCCCGCAGGTCGGCGACGAAGTCGGGGTAGCCCCGGTCCACGTGGTGCACGTGGGACACCTCGGTCACCCCGTCGGCACACAGCCCGGCAATGATCAACCCGGCGCCGGCCCGGATGTCGGTGGCGCGTACCGGGGCGCCGGAGAGCCGCTCACGGCCGCGTACCACCGCGTGGTGCCCATCGGTCTTGATGTCGGCACCGAGTCGCATCATCTCGTTGGCGAACATGAACCGGCCGTCGAAGATGTTCTCGGTGATCAGGGAGGCGCCGTCGCTGAGCGCGGCCATCCCGATCGCCATCGGCAGCAGGTCGGTGGCGAAGCCCGGATACGGCAGGGTCACCACGTCGACCGAACGGGGCCGCTCGTCCATCCGTACCCGGAAGGCGTCCGCCCTTGTCTCCACCAGCCCACCGGCCGCGACCACCTTGTCCAGCGCGATCTCCAGGTAGGTCGGGTCGAGGCCGGTGACGGTGACGTCCCCGCGGGTCATCGCCGCACCGAAGGCCCAGGTCCCGGCGACGATCCGGTCCCCCACCGTCGCGTGCCGGACCGGTTGCAGCCGGGGTACGCCGGTGACGGTGATGGTGGACGTACCCTCACCGTCGATCAGCGCGCCCATCCGGATGAGCATGGTGCAGATGTCCACGATCTCCGGCTCACGGGCCGCGTTCTCGATCACGGTGGTGCCGTCGGCCAGCACCGCCGCCATGAGCAGGTTCTCGGTCGCCCCGACGCTGGGAAAATCCAGGGTGATCTCCGCGCCGTGCAGGCCGTCCGGCGCCGAGGCGATCACGAAGCCGTGCTCACCGGAAATGTCGGCGCCCATCCGGGTCAGCCCGGAGATGTGCATGTCCAGCCCGCGCGAGCCGATCGCGTCGCCGCCCGGGTGGGCCACCCGCACGTACCCACGCCGAGCCAGCAGCGGGCCGAGTACGCAGATCGACGCGCGCAGCCGACGAACCAGGTCGTAGTCGGCCTCCACGCCCGGCTGCTCCGGTACGTCGATGGTGACCGAGCGGGACCGGGCCACCCCACCGACCGCGACCATCGGATCCACCGGGTCGTCCGCGTCGAACCGTACGCCGCAGCCGAGTCGGCGCAGCACCTCACCCATGATGGCGATGTCGGTAATCCGGGGCACATTGGTGATCACGCTCCGGCCCGGGGCGAGCAACGCGGCAGCCATCAACTTCAGCGCCGAGTTCTTCGCGCCGACCACGTGCACCGTGCCGGCGAGTCGGGCCGCGCCGTGGACCCGGATGACATCGACGTCGGATACCGCCGGGTCGCCCGCGTCACCCGGTCCGACCCCGGCGGACCAGCCCGTACCCGTCTCCGGGCGCGTCGGGATGGTCAGGTCCGGTATCCGTAGGCTGTGCGTCATGGCCGTCCACCTCACGCGCATCTACACCAAGGCCGGCGACGCCGGCATGACCAGGTTGAGCAACAACGAGCAGGTGTCGAAGACAGACCCGCGAATCTGGGCGTACGCCGACGTCGACGAGTGCAATGCGGCGATCGGCGTGGCACTCGCCCTGGGACAGCTCGACGACGACCTGCGTTCGGTGCTCGGGCAGATCCAGAACGACCTGTTCGACGTGGGAGCCGACCTGTCCACGCCGGTCGAACCGGACCCCAAGTACCCGCCGCTGCGGGTGACGGAGGAGTACGTCGAGCGCCTTGAGGGCTGGTGCGACGAATACAACGCGCGCCTGAGCAAGCTCGACTCCTTCATCCTCCCCGGCGGCACCGCGGGCGCGGCACTGCTGCACGTGGCGCGGACGATCGCCCGGCGCGCCGAGCGGTCGGCGTGGGCCCTCGTCGCACACGACCCCGACCGGACCAGCCGTCTCCCGGCAAAGTATCTCAACCGGCTTTCGGATCTGCTCTTTATCCTGTCAAGAAGGGCAAATCCGGACGGAGACGTGCTGTGGGTCCCGGGCGGAGGCCGGTGACGGTCGGAGCACTGCACCACGTGGAGGTCTGGGTACCCGACCTGGGCGCAGCAATGCACAGTTGGGGCTGGCTGCTCGGAAAACTGGGCTGGACCCCGTACCAGGAGTGGCCGGCTGGTCGTTCCTGGCGGCTCGGCCCCACGTACCTGGTTTTCGAGGAGTCACCCGCGCTGTCCGGCCGGCACCACGACCGACTCGCACCCGGGCTCAACCACCTGGCCTTCCACGCCGGCTCACCCGCCGCCGTGGACCAGCTGGTCGCCGAAGCTCCGGCGTACGGCTGGCAACTGCTCTTTCCGGACCGTCACCCGTACGCCGGTGGCCCCGACACCTACGCGGCCTACCTGGCGAACGGCCACGGCTACGAGATCGAGCTCGTCGCCTCGGCAAACCCGCCAGGTTAGGTGCAAGGAAGGGCACCTTATTAACGCCTGAGGTAGAGGAAGGGTCCCCTATTAACACCCCGGCCCGGGCAAGGCACAGGGCCGCAGGTTCGCGTAGGGCAAGCAGGCAGGGCAGCGCAGAGCAGAGCCCGGCCGCGCACGGCAGGGCCAGGCGGAGCCGAGCCCAGGGCAGGCTGGGGGTGCTGGGCGGAGACGGCGTTGGCCGAGACGGCGTTGGCCGAGACGGCGTTGGCCGAGACGGCGTTGGCCGAGACGGCGTTGGCCGAGACGGCGTTGGCCGGCACCCCGGGTTCGGGTGCCGGCCAATCGCTTCTTACTCCCGCTGTAGAGGAACGTCTGTCGGGTCAGCTGTTCCAGTACTGGGCGACCAGGTCAGCGGCCTGCTGCTCCCACTGGGCGTAGTGGTCGGGGTACGCCGACACCTGCACCGTCTGCGCGGCCTCGGTCAGCGGCATGTCCTGCCAGCCGTCGACCTGCTTCAGGCCCTTCAGGAACGCCAGGGTCGAGTACTCAGGATCGGTGATCTGCTCCACCGTGCCCCAACCCGACGACGGGCGCTGCTGGAACAGGCCCTGCGAGTCGTGGTCGTTACGGTCACCCAAATGGCCCAGGTTCTCCAGCTTCGACTCCTGCAACGAGGTGGCGATCGCGACCACGGCGGCACGCTCGTCCATACCGGCCTTCTTCGTCGCCGCGATGATCGCCTTCGCGCTCGCGACCTGCTCGTCGTCGAGGTCGATGCGGGACTGGGCGCCCTGCACACCATGCGGAATCAACTTGCTCGTGTCCGGCTTGTCCGCCTGCACCGCCACCGCAGTACCCCGGACCGGGGTCACGTCGGCGTGGGCGGCGACCGGACCGGCGAACACGCCACCGGCGAAGGCCAGACCAGCAACACCAAGCACGCTCTTACGGAAGATCGTGTTCATGACAAGCTCCATTCGGGGGTTGGCGCACCCGCCGATGGGGGTCGGCTCGGGCACGCAAGCACCGTCAGGCGCTCAAGGGTTCAGGGAAGTCCAGCGCGCGGGGCAGGGGCCGCTTCGCGGCGCCGGACCATGTGTAACGGCGATGGGCTGACCATCATTCCGGGTCCGCCCCGTCCACCGAACTCGGCGGGCGTCTTCCTCCGCCGTTCACGAGTCTTCAACGACCCCCGCCACCCATCCATTCCGGGTCAGGCGAGCGGTTGATCGGCACCGTTTCGGCGTAATGGCGCCATCCGGGCGTACGCGACACCGCAGTTCCGCCGTAACGGAGTCGATCACCGAACCGGACAGACCGGCCGCGACCGGACAAGGTGAGGGTGAGGTGAGGGTGAGGGGGGATCAGCGGGATCTCAGGCGGCGGGCCAGTCCTGGGAGGCCACACGTGGCGAGACCGCCCCCGGAGGGGCGGCCTCAAGCCAGGATAGGAATCCGGTGACGGTGGATCGTGCCATGGCGATCTCGACCGGAGCGTGTCGACTGGTACAGCGGAGAATGATCCAGTCTGCCGGCATGGACATTCGTTCCTGCCCTTCCGGCAGCCGCCGTCGCTCCACGTTCAGCCCTTCGCGGGAGAGCACCCGCTTGGGGCGTACGGCGAAACTGAACATCCGGTACCAGCGGAGTTCGTCACCGACGAACCGGCCGAAACCGGGTGACCAGCCACGGCCGTCGAGCATGGTGGAGGTCCGGACGCTGAGCCGGATGATGCCTCCGCTTCGGGTGACCAGTGCCCGCCGGATGAAGAGGAACAGGATCGCGCCGAGGATCACGGCGATGCCGATTCCGATCCCTTCCACGATCTCCATCGGCGGGTCGGCTCAGTTACCGGAGGCGGCGGAGGCCGGGGCGGCGCTCTCGGCCAGTACGGTGACGCCCTGCCCGCTCACCGAGACGAAGCCGCCGGACACGTCGTACGTGACCTGCTCGCCACCGGGAAGCTTGATGCGTACCTGGCCGGGCTCGGCGAGCTGGCCGAGCAGGGGCGCGTGCCCCGGCAGCACACCCAGCTCACCTTCGGTCGTCCGGGCGCTGACCATTTCGGCCTTGCCGGACCAGACCTTTTCCTCGACGGCCACGAGCTGGACGTTGAGCTGCTCTGCCACGCTGTCTCCTTGCTGAGGCGGCGGATTGGGGAAAGTCTAGTCGCGGCCCGGACGTCTTCTTCATGCGGGTGCCGAGACCTACACCACTGGTCAGCTCTTGTTGACCAGCTTGGGATGTTCGAGGAGGAACGGGTCGAGTAGTTCCCGCTCCAGCGCCACGAAGAAGTCTTCCACCTCGGGATCGAACCGCTCGCCGAGATATCTGCCGTTGTCGAAGACGCCACCACCCGGCAGCTTGATCATCTGGATGTTGCCGGGGCGGATGTCCTTGAGCGCCAGGCCGAAGTCGATCACGCTGTGTCCCCGGCCGCTGAAGATCAACGACTCGCCGGCCGCGCGAAGCACCCGGTCCAGCTTCACCGGGTTGGTCACCACGTCGGCGCTGAGCGCCTGGCCGGCCATCGCCTTGACGAACTGCTGCTGGTGCCGCTGCCGGCCGTAGTCGCCGTCGGGTACGCCGTTCTTCGGGTACCGCTGGCGGACGTAGTCCAGCGCCTGCCAGCCCTCCAGCTCCTGCTTGCCCTTCGGGTAGACCGCCTGCGGCCCGATGTAGCCCTCGCCGTTGGGGTTGCCCTTGCGGTGCGTGCCGTCCGGCTCGCGGTGCTCGGAGCGGACCTCCCGCTCGATGTTCATGGTGACGCCGCCCATGGCGTCGACGATCTTCTGGAAGCCCGAGAAGTTGACGATCGCGCCAGCGTCGAAGCGCTCGATCCCGGTCACCTGCTGGACGGTCTGGGCGAGCAGTTCGAAGCCGCGTGCCGGGTCCGGCTTCCCGTTGGGCACCCGGCTGCCGAACGACATCGCCGCGTTCAGCTTGGTGGTGGTGCCGTTGAAGTTCGCCTTGGGGAAGGCGGGGATGTCGACGTAGAGGTCCCGTGGCAGCGAGAAGAGGTACGCCCGGTCCATCTCCTTCGGCACGTGCAGGACCATGATGGCGTCGCTCAGCGGCGGGCGGTCGTCCCGGACCGGGTCGATGCCGACCAGCAGGATGTTCAGCGGCCCCTTGATGTCGCTCTTGGGTTCGCTGGCACCGGCGGCCTGGTCGCCGAAGAGGTCCGCCTTGCCGATCGCGCCCTCGTAGCGGGCCATCAACGCCTCGGCGCCGACCAGCGACGTCCCGCTGAGCATCATCAGTACGACACCGAAGATGGTGCAGAACCTGGCCCAGCCCGGCACCCCACGCCAGACGGACGACCGTCCACCACGCTTGCCGCGTCTGCCGGCCTTACCCACGGGCATCTCCGTTCGTCGCGTCCCCTACAGGGATACGGGTACGCGCATCCGAATGGTTGAATACGATCACCGCTCATCGGCGCATGAGCGTGGCTAGACGGTATCTCGGGGACGCCGCGATCGCCGACCACGGTAAACCGGGCAGCGGAGATGGTACGTCCCAAAGGTGAACGAAAGGCCGCCCCGGCGTTAACCGGGGCGGCCTATTTCGTTCTCACCGACGGGCGGTCAGCCCTTCATCAGCTCGGCGGCCTTCTTCTCCAGGTCGTCGAGCCCACCGCACATGAAGAACGCCTGCTCGGGGAAGTGGTCGTACTCGCCCTCGCTGATCTTCCGGAACGCCTCGATGGTCTCCTTGATCGGGACCGTCGAGCCCGGCACACCGGTGAACTGCTCCGCCGCGTAGGTGTTCTGCGACAGGAAGCGCTCGATCCGCCGGGCCCGCTGGACCGTGATCTTGTCTTCCTCGGAGAGCTCCTCGATGCCGAGGATGGCGATGATGTCCTGCAGGTCCTTGTAGCGCTGGAGGATCCGCTTGACCTCGCTGGCCACCTGGAAGTGCTCCTGGCCGACGAACTCGGGGGCCAGGATCCGCGACGAGGACGCCAGCGGGTCCACCGCCGGGTAGATGCCCTTGTCGGAGATCGACCGCTCCAGGTTGGTGGTCGCGTCCAGGTGGGCGAAGGTGGTGGCCGGGGCGGGGTCGGTGTAGTCGTCCGCCGGCACGTAGATCGCCTGCATCGAGGTGATGGCCTGGCCCCGGACGGAGGTGATCCGCTCCTGGAGCTCGCCCATCTCGTCGGCCAGGGTCGGCTGGTAACCCACCGCGCTCGGCATCCGGCCGAGCAGGGTGGAGACCTCGGAACCGGCCTGGGTGAAGCGGAAGATGTTGTCGATGAAGAGCAGCACCTCCTGCTTCTTCACGTCCCGGAAGTACTCCGCCATGGTGAGCGCGGAGAGGGCGACCCGCAGCCGGGTGCCCGGCGGCTCGTCCATCTGGCCGAAGACCAGCGCGGTCTTGTCGATGACGCCGGAGTCGGTCATCTCGTGGATGAGGTCGTTGCCCTCACGGGTGCGCTCACCCACGCCGGCGAAGACCGAGGTACCACCGAAGTTACGGGCAACCCGGGTGATCATCTCCTGGATGAGCACCGTCTTGCCCACGCCGGCACCACCGAACAGACCGATCTTGCCGCCCTTGACGTACGGGGCGAGCAGGTCGATGACCTTGATGCCGGTCTCCAGCATCTCGGTCTTCGGCTCCAGGTCCGCGAAGGCCGGGGCCTTGCGGTGGATGCCCCACTGGTCGTCGGCCTGAATGGTCTCGCCCTCGGTGAGGTTGAGGCACTCGCCGATGGCGTTGAAGACGTGGCCCTTGACCGCGTCACCGACCGGCACCCGGATCGGGAAGGCGGTGTCGCGCACCTCGGCACCACGAATCAGGCCGTCGGTGGGCTGCATCGAGATCGCCCGGACCAGGTTGTCACCCAGGTGCTGGGCGACCTCCAGGGTCAGCGTCTTCTCGCCGCCGGAAAGGTTCACGTCCACGTGCAGCGCGTTGAACAGGTCCGGCATGGCGTCGCGCGGGAACTCGGCGTCGACGACCGGGCCGATGACCCGGACCACGCGACCCGTGGCCGTCTTGGTCTCTACTGGGGCAGTCATCACACTTCACTTCCCGACGCGGCCAGCGCGTTAGCGCCGCCGACGATCTCACTGATCTCCTGGGTGATCCCGGCCTGGCGGGCCGAGTTCATCTCACGCGTGTACTTGTCGATCATCTCTTCGGCGTTGTCGGTGGCGCTCTTCATCGCCCGCCGACGGGCCGCCGACTCGCTGGCCGCCGACTCCAGCAACGCCGCGTAGATCCGCGTGTTGATGTACTTCGGCAGCAGCGCGTCGAGCAGCGCCTCCGGGTCCGGCTCGAAGTCGTAGTCCGGCAGCACGCCGGGCGCCGCCTCCGAGCGGGGCCGCTCCTCGACCTGCAACGGACCGATGATCCGGGTGACCGGATTCTGGGTCATCAGCGACTTGAACTCGGTGTAGACGATGTGCAACTCGTCCACCCCGTGCACGCCGTCCGCCCCCGGACCGCCCTCTTCGTCGTCCGCGCCGGCGACGAACGCCTTGATCAGCGTCTCACCGACCTCGCGGGCGTCGTTGAACGACGGCTGCTCCGAGAAGCCCGTCCAACTGGCCTCGATCGGCCGGTTGCGGAAGCGGTAGAACGACACACCCTTGCGCCCGATGACGTAGAGCACCGGCTCCTTGCCGTCGGCCTGGAGGCGCGCGACCAGCGACTCCGCCGTCCTGATGGCGTTGGAGCTGTAACCGCCGGCCAGACCCCGGTCGGCGGTTACCAGCAACACGCCCGCCCGCCGCACCCGCTCGCGCGGGGTCAGCATCGGGTGGTCGATCCGCGCGTTGGACGCCAGCGCCGTGAGCACGCCGGTGATGGCTCGGGCGTACGGCAGGGACGCCTCCACCCGGGCCTGGGCCTTGGCGATCCGGCTCGTCGCCACGAGCTCCATCGCCTTGGTGATCTTCTTCATCCCCTTCGCCGAGCGAATGCGTTGACGAAGAACACGTACCTGCGCCGCCATGGCCCGACCCTAACGCTTCTCGGCCGGAGCACCGCCGCTGTAGCGGGTGACCGTCTCGTGCTCGGACTCGCCCTCCAGCGGCTCCGCCGGCGCCTCGTTGACCGTGCGCTCGTCCTCGCGGCCGAGGAAGCCCTGCTTGAACTCGGTGACCGCGGCGTCGAGGGCGGCGATGATCTCGTCGTCCCACTTGTTGTCCGCGATCGCCTGCAGGGTGGCGCTGTGCTTGCGCCGCAGGTGCTCCAGGAACTGGGTCTCGAAGCGCCGCACGTCGCCGACCGGGACGTCGTCCAGCTTGCCCTCGGTGCCGGCCCAGACCGAGACGATCTCGTCCTGCACCGGGTACGGCGAGTAGTTCTGCTGCTTGAGCAGCTCCACCAGCCGGGCACCACGGTCGAGCTGGGCCCGGGAGGCCTTGTCCAGGTCGGAGGCGAAGGCGGCGAACGCCTCCAGCTCACGGAACTGGGCCAGGTTCAGCCGCAGCGAACCGGAGACCTTCTTCATCGGCTTCACCTGCGCGGCGCCGCCGACCCGGGAGACCGAGGTACCGACGTTGATCGCCGGCCGGACGCCCTGGTTGAACAGGTCCGTCTCCAGGAAGATCTGGCCGTCGGTGATCGAGATGACGTTGGTCGGGATGAAGGCCGAGATGTCGTTGGCCTTCGTCTCGATGATCGGCAGGCCGGTCATCGAGCCGCCGCCCATCTCGTCGGAGAGCTTCGCGCAGCGCTCCAGCAGCCGGGAGTGCAGGTAGAAGACGTCACCCGGGTACGCCTCACGGCCCGGCGGGCGACGCAGCAGCAGCGACACGGCCCGGTACGCCTCGGCCTGCTTGCTCAGGTCGTCGAAGACGATCAGAACGTGCTTGCCGCCGTACATCCAGTGCTGCCCGATGGACGAGCCGGTGTACGGGGCGAGGTACTTGAAGCCGGCCGGGTCCGACGCCGGGGAGGCGACGATGGTGGTGTACTCCATCGCGCCCGCCTCCTCCAGCTGGCCCTTGATGGAGGCGATGGTGGAGGCCTTCTGGCCGATCGCGACGTAGATGCAGCGGACCTGCTTCTTCGGGTCGCCGGAGGCCCAGTTCTCCCGCTGGTTGAGGATGGCGTCCAGGGCGACCGTGGTCTTGCCGGTCTTCCGGTCACCGATGATCAGCTGCCGCTGGCCCCGACCGATCGGGGTCATCGCGTCGATGGCCTTGATTCCGGTCTGCAGCGGCTCGGACACCGACTGCCGGGCCATCACGTTCGGAGCCTGGAGCTCCAGCTCGCGGTAGCCCTCGTCGGCGATCTCGCCGAGGCCGTCGATCGGCTGGCCGAGCGCGTTCACCACGCGGCCGAGGAAGGCGTCGCCGACCGGCACCGAGAGCACCCGGCCGGTGCGCTTGACGCGCTGCCCCTCCTCAAGGCCGCTGTAGTCGCCGAGGACGACGACACCGATCTCCCGGACGTCGAGGTTCAGCGCCACGCCGAGCGTGCCGTCCTCGAACTCCAGCAGCTCGTTGGTCATGGTCGAGGGCAGGCCCTCGACGTGGGCGATGCCGTCGCCGGTGTCGGCGACGGTGCCGACCTCCTCACGGGAGACGTCGGGCGAGTAGGAGGAGACATAGCGCTCCAGGGCGCCGCGAATCTCCTCCGTCGAGATGGTCAGCTCGGCCATCCTCTGCTTCCTTAAATATCAGGGGCCCGGGATACCTAGTACCGACCGGTCCTCGGGTCGACTGTTGCTCCGGGCGCTTCGCGGGGTGCTGGTCAGCGCTTTGCGAGCGCGTTACGGGTCTCGTTGAGGCGGCGCAGGATCGTCCCGTCGTACAGGTCCGAACCCACCCGGACGCTCGCTCCGCCGAGGATCGTCGGGTCAACCGTAAGCTTCACGGCGACCGCCCGGCCGTAGATGGCCGAGAGCTGGTCTCCCAGCCGGCGTTCCTCGTCCTCGGTGAGCGGTGCCGCGACGGTCACGTACGCGACCTGCCGGTCACGCCGCTCGGCCGCCAACTCCACCAACTGGGACAGCGCGGCGGAGAACGTCCGACCGCCGAAGCCGGCCAGGCCCGCCTCGACCAGTCGCACCGTCGCCGGCCGGGCCTTGCCCGTCAGGAGCATCCCGACCAGCTCGGCCCGCTGCGCCACCGGCGCGTTCGAGTCGGACAGGGCGTTGGACAGCTGCGGGTCCGCGGCGACCACCTGGCCGAAGCGGAACAGCTCGTCCTCGACCTCGCTCAGCTCGCCGGCCCGGTCGGCGCTGCCGAGCAGCGCCTGTACGCCGAGGCGCTCGGCACCGTCGAGCAACTCCGACGGCGCCGACCACCGGCCGGCGACCAGCGTGCCGAGCAGGTCGAGCGTGTCCGCGCCGACCTTGCCGGAGAGCACCGAGGTCAGCAGCCCGGCCCGATCCGCGCCCTCGCGGGCCGGGTCGGAGAGCGCCCGGCGCAGCCGGACCTCCCGCCGCAGCAGGTCCGCCACGGCGAGCAGTTCGGCGCCGGTAGTGGCGACCGCCGACGGTTCGGCGCCGGAGACGTACTCCTCCAGCCGCGTGCGGGCGGCGGCGTAGGACTCCCGGCTGGCGGCCTGCATCAGCGGGCCCCCGCGCTCTCAAGATCGGTGAGGAACCGCTCGACGGTGCCCTTACGGCGGGCCTCGTCGGCGAGCGACTCGCCCACGATCCGGCTGGCCAGGTCGACCGCGAGGCCACCGACCTCCGCGCGCAGCTCGCGCACGATGGTCTGCCGCTCCACGGCCAGCGACTCCCGGCCGGCGGTGATGATCCGGTCGGACTCCTCCCGGGCCTTGGCCAGGATTTCGGTACGGATCGACTCGGCGTCGGCGCGAGCGTCGTCCCGAATCTGGGCCGCCTCGGTACGCACCTCGGCGAGCTGGGCCCGGTACTGCTCCAGCAGTTGGTTGGCCTCGGCCTGAGCAGCCTCGGCACGCTTGAGGCCACCCTCGATCGCGTCGACCCGCGCCTGGTACATCGTCTCCATGCGCGGCATGACGAACTTCAGCAGGACGAAGCAGAGCAGGGCGAAGGCGATCGACCCGATGACGAGCTCCTGCCAGATCGGCACGAGCGGGTGGTGCTCCACGCCTTCGGCGGCGAGTTTCATGTCAGACCTCCGGGTCGAGGAGTGCGGCGCGTCAGCCGCCGACTGCGAACGCGAGCACCAGGCCGAACAGCGCGAGCGCCTCGGCCATGGCGAAGCCCAGGATCAGCCAGGTGCGGTTGTAGCCGGCCGACTCCGGCTGGCGGGCGCTGGCCTGGATGTAGGCCGAGAAGATGATGGCGACACCGATGGCACCACCGATGGCGGCGAGGCCGTAGCCAATGGTGTTGACGCTGCCCTCGACGGCGGCAGTAACGTACATCGCTGGTATTCCTCCTAGTAGACGCGTGAGGTTCACGCGTACGCGGTCATGCCGGAAGCTTGGTCGGGCCGGGCGGCCCGCCGGGTCTGTGGGTCAGTGCTCGTCTGCCAGCGAGCTGCCGATGTAGTTGGCGGACAGGATCACGAAGACGTACGCCTGCAGCAGCGAGACGAGCACCTCGAAGAAGGCCATCAGGATCGCCATCAGGAACGCGGCAACCGAGGACACCTGGATGAAGAGGCTGTCCGAGGCGAGCATCACGAAGCCACCGACGGTGAAGACCAGCAGGATCAGGTGGCCGGCGAACATGTTGGCGAAGAGACGCACCGCCAGCGTGAACGGCCGGACGATGAACGTCTGCAGAAACTCGATCGGAATCAGCAGGATGTGCATCGGCCACGGCACGCCCGGCAGGATCAGGCTCTGCTTGAGGTACTGACCCAGACCGTGCTTGCGGACGCCCGCGTAGATGTACAACACGAAGGAGACCAGGGCGAGCACGATCGGGAAGGCGATGTGCGAGTTCGGCGAGATCTGCAACCCGGGGGTGATCCCGAAGAGGTTGGTCAGCGCGATGAAGCAGAACAGCACGGTGAAGTACGGGGCGAACTTGATCCCGTCCTTGCCCATCTGTTCCCGGGCGATGTTGTCCCGCACCAGGCCGTAGATCGACTCCGCCACCCACTGGCCCTTGCTCGGCACCAGCTTCGGGTTCCGGTAGGCGACCATGAAGAAGATGATCAGAATCCCGACGGCCAGCCAGACCATCAGCGTGAACTTCGTGACCCACGGGCCGGCGAGATCCGGCGGGTAGAAGTCTCCGACTCTGGGGGGCCAGGGAAGGCCCTCTGCGGCGACCAACTGTCCGCTCACCGTGTCATCCTCCGCACTCGACAGACCCGCGCGTGCCGGCACTCAGGCACTGAGCCTCTTCATGATCAGGTAGATCGCTCCGGCTGCGCCGAGCATCATGCCCACGGCGATCCCGATGCCGGTCGGCAGGCCCAGAAACTCCCCCGCCAACCAGCCGAGGAACCCCCACACCACGATGCCGGCGAACAGGTAGCCGAGTACGGCTCCCGCCGCGCCCTTGGACGAGTACTCGCCGGGGCTCTTGTGGTGTGGGTTGTCGGCCATGACGAGGCGAACACTATCAGCCGAGTGTTTCGCGAGTGTGCGGCACCCCCCACACTGCGAGCAGCGTGCGGGCGACGGGTGCCGGCGGGTAGGCCTCGGGTCAGAGTACTCCTGTCCGGCCAGCCAGACAGGACGACGAAACGCCCGGGAAACGCCATCCGTACGGTCAGTGCTCGACCGAACGCTGCACAGTGGGCAGGGGCGTGCGCAAAGCCCAGGTCAGGTGGGCTCCGGTCCACACCACCACGGCCGCGATGATCGCCACCCCCATCGCCGGCAGGCCGGGCCAGCCGGTCGCCGCGACCGCGATCATCACCACCCCCAGGATGACCACCTTCATCACGTAGGTGGCCAACCCCACCGACATGATCAGCTTCGGGTCCACCGCGTCGGCCCAGGCCACCGAGATGCTGGAGATGAGGTAGCTGACGATCACCAGGACGATGCCGGCGGCCACCCCGGCCGCGTCGGTCGGGCCGCGCAGCCAGGCCGCGCCGGGTACCACGACCGCGGCCAGCGCCGCGCAGGCGAGCAGCGGCAGGCGCAGGTGCGGCAGCCGGGCCCGGATCGCCCCGGGCTCCCCCGCCCGCGGCGCGGCCTTCGGGAACACCCCGGCCGCCCCACCGGCGGCGCCCACCGCAGATCCGCCGGACGCACCGGCGCTCACCGGAGGCCCGTCGGGCCCACCGTCATCGGCAGGGCGCACCGGAGGTACGCCGGGCTCACCGGCGCCGGAGGCGGTCATCGGGGGTACGCCGGGTACTCGGCGGCCAGCTCGGCCACGTCGGCGGCGACCCGGGCCAGTTCGTCGGCCCCGCCCGGGGCCGCCGGATCGGCGCGTACCGCTCGGGCGATCAACTCCGCTACCTGCCGCATCTGTGGTTCCGTCAGGCCCTGGGTGGTGACGCTCGGGGTGCCCACCCGGATGCCGGAGGCGACCATCGGCTTACGCGGGTCGTACGGGATGGCGTTCTTGTTCAGCGTGATGGTCGCCGCGTCGCACCGCGCCTCGGCCTCGGCCCCGGTCACCCCGGTCTCCTGAAGGTCGATCAGCGCCAGGTGGGTGTCGGTGCCGCCGGAGACCGGCCGCATCCCCTCGGCGGCCAGCCCGTCGGCCAGCGCCTGTGCGTTGGCCACCACCTGCGCGGCGTAGCGCCGGTATTCCGGCTGGGCCGCCTCGCGCAACGCGACCGCCTTGGCCGCGACGGCGTGCATCAGCGGGCCACCCTGGGTGAACGGGAAGACCGCCTTGTCGATCCGCTCGGCCAGCGACTCCCGGCAGAGGATCATGCCGCCGCGGGGTCCGCGCAGCACCTTGTGCGTGGTGGCGCAGACCACGTCGGCGTACGGCACCGGCGACGGGATGGCCTGGCCGGCGACCAGCCCGATGAAGTGCGCCGCGTCCACCATCAGGTACGCGCCGACCGCGTCGGCGATCTCCCGGAACAGGGCGAAGTCGATCAGTCGCGGGTACGCCGTCGCGCCGCAGATGATCATCTTGGGTCGGTGGGCCAGGGCGAGGTCGCGTACCTCGTCGTAGTCGATCAGCTCGGTGTCCCGCCGGACCGTGTAGCCGACGGTGTGGAACCACTTGCCGGAGAAGTTGACCCGGCTGCCGTGCGTCAGGTGCCCGCCGTGCGGCAGTTCCATCGCCAGCACCGTGTCACCCGGCTGCACCAGCGCGGCGTACGCGGCCAGGTTGGCGCTCGCCCCGGAGTGCGGCTGGAGGTTGGCGTGCTCGGCGACGAACAGGTCCTTCGCCCGGGCGATGCCGATCTCCTCGGCCCGGTCCACCTGCGCGCAGCCGCCGTAGTACCGCCGTCCCGGGTAGCCCTCGGCGTACTTGTTGGTCAGCGTGGAGCCCAGCGCGGCCAGCACCGCCGGTGAGGTGAGGTTCTCGCTGGCGATCAGTTGCAAGCCGGTACGCAGCCGGTCGAGTTCGCCGAGCACCACCTCCGCGATCTCGGGATCGCCGGTGCTCAGCTGCTCGAAGTCCGGCCCCCAGAAGGTGCCTGTCGCGGTCTCCACAGCGCCAGAGTCTATTGGGCCGCAGACTGGGGAACGTGAGATGCCTGGTCACCGGCGCGACGGGTTACATCGGTGGGCGCCTGGCGCCCCGTCTGCTCGCCGCCGGACACGACGTACGGTGCCTGGCCCGGCGGGCCGGGCGGCTACGCGACGTGCCCTGGGCCGGGCAGGTGGAAATCGCCGAGGCGGACCTGAGCCGGCCGGAGACGCTGCCCGCCGCGCTCGACGGCGTCGACGTGGCCTACTACCTGGTGCACTCGCTCGGGCAGGCCGGCTTCGAGGCCGCCGACCGGCAGGCCGCCCGGAACTTCGCGGCGGCGGCCCGGGCGGCCGGCGTACGCCGGATCGTCTACCTGGGCGGGCCGGAGCCCGCGCCGGACGACCCGGCCCCGTCGGCGCACCTGCGCTCGCGCCGCGAGGTGGGGCGGATCCTGCTGGACAGCGGGGTACCGACGGCGGTCCTGCGGGCGGCGGTGATCATCGGTTCCGGCTCGGCGTCGTTCGAGATGCTGCGCCACCTGACCGAGCGGCTGCCGGTGATGGTCACCCCGCGTTGGGTCAGCAACCGGATCCAGCCGATCGCGGTACGGGACGTGCTGCACTACCTGGTCGGCAGCGCGGGCCTGCCGGCCGAGGTCAACCGGGGCTTCGACATCGCCGGCCCGGACGTGCTCACCTTCGGCGAGATGATGCAGCGCTACGCCCGGGTCGCCGGGCTGCCCCGCCGGCTGCTGCTGCCGGTACGCCCGCTGACGCCCACGCTCTCGTCGTACTGGGTCGGGCTGGTCACCCCGGTACCCAACGCGCTGGCTCGGCCGCTGGTGGCCAGCCTGATCCACGAGGCGATCGCCCACGAACACGACATCGCGGCCTACCTGCCCGACCCGCCGGGCGGGCCGACCGGCTTCGACCGGGCCGTCGAGCTGGCCCTGGCCAAGGTCCGCGACGCCCAGGTGGAGACCCGCTGGTCGACCGCGGCCGGGGCGGACGCCCCTGCCGAGCCGCTGCCCAGCGATCCCGAGTGGAGCGGCGGCACCGCGTACACCGACGTGCGGGAACGGGCGGTGGCGGCGTCACCGGAGGCGCTCTGGCGGGTCATCGAGGGCGTCGGCGGCGAGCACGGCTGGTACTCGTTCCCGCTGGCCTGGTCGGTGCGCGGCTGGCTGGACCGGCTGGTCGGCGGGGTGGGACTACGCCGGGGTCGGCGTCACCCGCACCAACTGCGGGTGGGCGAGGCGCTGGACTTCTGGCGGGTGGAGGAGATCGTGCCGGGCGAGTTGCTGCGACTGCGCGCCGAGATGCGGCTACCCGGCCGGGCCTGGCTGGAACTTCGGGTGCAGCGCGGCGACGACGGCGCGGTCCGGTACCGGCAGCGCGCCGTCTTCCTGCCGCACGGCCTCGCCGGGCACGCGTACTGGGCCGCCGTGGCACCGTTCCACGCGCTGGTCTTCGGCGGAATGGTCCGCAACATCGCCGCTCGCGCCGAGTAAGGAAGGGCACCCTGTTATCGCCTTTTGCATAGGAAGGGCCCCTTCCTAACGGGGTGGGTCAGTTGCCGGCGCGTTCCCCGGTGACCCGCAGGGCCGTCGCCTCGCCGGGCGGCACGAAGTCACGCGCCGGCTGGCCCCGCAGCGCGAAGGCGAGGATCTCCCCCACCGAGTCCACCAGCCCGCGCTGCACCTCGGGCCCCACCGCGTCGCGGGGATCGTCCGGGTTGGCCGCCATCGCGGCGACCGCCAACTGGGGCGTGAAGGCCACCACGGTCTCCGTGCCGTACCCCTCGGAACTGCCGGTCTTGCCGCCCACCGGGCGGCCGAGTTGGCGGTGCAGCGCGCTGGCCGTCCCGCCGTCGCAGGTGCGGTACATGGACTGGTCGCCGACCGGGCAGCGGGCCGCGTCCGCCGCCGCGCGGGCCACGTCGACGTCGAGCACCTGTCGGCAGTCCGGCTGCCCGGCGCTGACCCGCCGCCCGGTGGCATCGGTGATCGAGGTGATCGGGGTGGGTGCGCACCAGGTCCCCTCCGCCGCCACGGTGGCGTACGCACCGGCCAGGTCCAGCGGGGTGGTGGCGGCCACGCCGAGCGTGAACGGCCCCCACTCGCGTGCGCCGTGCCGGGCCAGCTGAGCATCGCCCTCGGCCCGCAGGACGATGCCGAGCCGCTCGGCCATCTCCACCACCCGGTCGGCGCCGATCCGCTCGGTGAGCCAGACGAAGTACGTGTTGACGGACTCGCCGAAGGCGGTCCACATGTCGTGCTCGCCGCTCATCGACACGCTGGCGTTCTCCGGGCACCAGTAGCCGCCACAACTCGCCTCGCCACTGACCCGGTAGTCGGTGACGATCCGCGAGGGGGCGTCGTACTCGGTACGCAGCGGCAGCCCGGCCTCCAGCGCGGCCAGCATGGTGAACAGCTTGAACGTGGAACCGGCCTGGTACCCGACGATGGTGCCGCCACCGGCGACGAGCTGGTTGACGGTGTTCGGGTGGTTCTTCTGCCCCGGCGGGTTCGCCGCCACGCTGTAGGTCCGGTTCACCGCCATGGCCAGCACCCGCCCGGTGCCCGGTTGCACGACCGCGGTCGGCATCGCGTACCGGGACGCGGTGGAGTAGACCCCACGTACCTGCTCGCTGGTGGCCCGCTGCACCGCCGGGTCGAGCGAGGTGACGATGGTGAAGCCGCCCCGGCGCAGGGTGCGCTGCCGCTCGTCGACGCTGCTGCCGAACGCCTGCTGGTCGTTCCACCACCGGGTGAACCAGTCGCAGAAGAAGCCCCAGTCGTTGTGCCCCTCGGGCACGGCGGTGCAGTCGTTCGGGGTCTCGCTGGGGCGCAGGTTCAGCGGCTCGGCCCGGGCCCGGTCCGCCACGTCGGGCGGGACCTGGCCCGACTCGACCAGCCGGTCCAGGACGTACCCCCGGCGGGCGGTCGCGCTGTCCGCGTCACCGTTGATCGGGTCGTCGGTGTTCGGCGAGCGCACCAGCCCGGCCAGCAGCGCCGCCTGGGCCAGCGTCAGCTCGGCCGGAGAGACCGAGAAGTAGCGCTTGCTGGCGGCGGCGATGCCGTACGCGCCGGCACCGAAGTAGGCGATGTTGAGGTACCGGGTCAGGATCTGGTCCTTGGTGAGCTCCCGTTCCAGGGCGAGCGCGTAGCGGATCTCCTGGATCTTGCGGGCGGTGCTCACCTCGGTGGCCGCCGCCCGCTGCGCCTCGCTCAGCCGGGGATCGTTGCTCAGTACGTTGCGCACGTACTGCATGGTCAGCGTGGAGGCACCCTGCCGGGTGGCACCGTCGCGCTGGTTGACGGTGAAGGCCCGCACGATGCCGCGCAGGTCGACCCCGCTGTGCTCGTGGAAGCGGGCGTCCTCGGCGGCGATGATCGCCTGACGCATCACCGGCGCCACCTCGTCCAGCGGTACGTCCACCCGGTCCTCCTGGTAGAAGGAGGTGATCAGGGTGGTGCCGTCCTTGGCGTACAGGTTGGACCGCTGGGCGGTCGGTGGCGTACGAAGGGTGTTGGGCAGGTCCGCGTACGGCGCCGAGAGCGCCGAGAAACCGATGCCGTACACCAGCGCGGCGGGCAGCGCCGCCACCGCCAGCGCCAGACCGGCCAGCGTGCCGGCCAACAGGACGGTGAACACTTTCGGCAGGATCGCCCGGGTCATCAGCTCTCCCCGCAGGAGCCGTCAGGACCCTCCCAGAATGGCGCCAATCACCACTTCTGCCGTCTTTTCCTCCAAATCCGGAGGAAATTCACCGATCAGGGCAGCAGGGTCGTGGCGAGCGGCTGGACCGTCTCCTCGATCTCGTCGGCCACCCGGGTGAAGCACTGGTCGCCGCGTCCCCACGGGTCGTCGAGGTCGTCGGTGGGCAGCAGGGAGTTGCCGTGGCGAGCCGAGTGGGCCGCCTCGACCAGCGCCACCCCACGGGCGTACACCCCCTCCGGGGTGGCCTCGGCGGACGGCAGCACGGCCGGATCCAGCGTGGCCAGCAGTCGACCGAACTCGCCCAGCACGAAGGTGCGCGACGCGGCGTCGGGACGCAGCGCCACCACGTACTCCTGCTGGTCGGCGGTGGCGGTGAGGACCAGATCCGCCGCGTCGATGTGATCGGAGCGCAGCTTGCGCGCGGCGAACCCGGCGGTGCTGCCACCCCGGGTGGTCACCTGCCGGGCGGCCGGCGGATTCATCTCCTCACCGGCGTGCCAGCCACCGGTGCCGGCGCTGTGACTGTGCAGCAGTTCCTCGGCTCGGGCCGGGTCGACGTCGCGCCGGGACAGCCGCTCCCGCACGGCGAGGACGAGCAGCCGCTCCGCCATCGGCGAGCGGCAGATGTTTCCCATGCAGACGTGTAGGACGGTGAACGGAGGCACCTACGCCACCTGACTCTCGCGCAGTTCCGGCACCACTTCGCGCAGTTTGGCCAGCCCGATGGCGCCCTCCCGGACGAGCACCGGTTCGTCACCGGTCAGGTCGACGATCGTGCTGGGCACCGGATCCAGGGCCGGCCCCGCCTCCAGGTAGGCCCGCACCGAGTAGGCCAGTTGGTCACGCGCCTCGTCGGCGGTGAGCGCGGCCGGCTGGCCGGCCTTGTTGGCCGAGGCGACCGCCATCGGGCCGGTCTCCCGCAGCACCTCCAGCGCCACCGGATGCAGCGGCATCCGCACCGCCACCACACCGCTGTCGTCGCCGAGATCCCACCGCAGGCTCGCCGAGTGCTGCACCAGGATGGTCAACGCCCCCGGCCAGAACGCCTCCACCAGATCCCGCGCCGCCGCAGGCAGCGAGTAGACCAGGCCGTCGAGGGTGTGCCGGGAGCCGATCAGCACCGGCGGCGGCGTGTGCGGGGCATCCTTGGCGTCCAGCAACGCCTTGACCGCGTACGGGGTGAAGGCGTCCGCGCCGATCCCGTAGACCGTGTCCGTCGGCAGCACCACCAACTCGCCGTTGCGGACCGCTTCGATGGCCGCAGCGATGCCGCGGTCCCGGTCGGCCAGCGACCGGCAGTCGTAGAGCATCACGAGGAGCCAGTCTGCCACGTGCCGGCCGTACCGGCTGCCGGGCGGTCCGCTCGGCGGGACGCGGTGGCGAAACGGGCCCGGCCGGCGAGGTCCTGGTGCGCGGTGATCGCGGTGTAGCGACCGTCCGCGGCGAGCAGGTCCGGCACCACGCTGCCGTGGGTGTCGTCGTGCTCCACGCCGAGGACCCCACCCGGCCGCAGCAGGGCCGCCGCCCGATCGATCACCGGCCGGATGACGGCGAGGCCGTCCGCCCCACCGAACACCGCCGCTGCCGGATCGTGCCCGGCCACCTCCGGCGGTACGGCGACCGCCTGCGGCACGTACGGCGGGTTGCAGAGCAGCACGTCGACCTCGCCCACCAACTCCGCCAGCAGGGCCGGATCGGTCACGTCCGCCTCGACCACCTCGATCGGCCGGTCCCCCGCCCCGGCCCGCGCCGCCGCGTTGCGCCGTAACCAGGTCAACGCGGCGGGCGAGCGTTCCACCGCCACCACCCGGGCGGCCGGCACCTCCTGGGCCACCGACAGCGCGACCGCCCCGGACCCGCTGCACAGGTCCACCACCAGCAACTCCGGCCCCGCCAGGTCGCGGGCCTGTGCGATGCCCCAGCCGGCGAGCAGCTCGGTCTCCGGACGCGGTACGAAGACGCCCGGCCCGACCGCCAACTCCAGGTGCCGGAAACCGGCGGTGCCGGTGAGGTGTTGCAGTGGCTCGCGCCGCGACCGCCGGTCCACCAACGCGCGGTAACTGTCGAGTTGCCCGTCGGTGAAGCCGTCGGCGAGGGCCAGCCGGCCCCGGGACACCCCGAGGACGTACGCGGCCAGCAGTTCCGCCTCCGCCCGGGCCGACGCCACCCCGGCGGCGGCCAGGTCACGGGTGGCGACGGCCACCACGGGAGACGGACGGTGTCGTCTCGTCCCTTCGGACGGGTGTTGCGGCTCGGTGGTCACGCAATAATCATGAGTCGTCGCGGTGCACGTGCAGAAGCAGGTGCATCCAGCGACACACCGACAGGAGGTCGCGGGTGGGCTGGCTCGACCGGGTCGAGGACCAGGTTGACGCCCTGACGAAGGCGCGGGCGTTGCAGGAGGTGAGCCGCTCCGCGGAGGCGTACGCGATCCTGGAGCGGGTGTTGCGTACCACCCGTGACCCGCATGCTCGCGCGGACGCGCTGGTACAACGCCTCTCCGCGCTGATCAACCTGGGCCGGACGGCCGAGTACACCCGGGCCATCGAGGAAGCCTCCGCGGCCGTACGCGATCTGGCCGAGCCCTACCTGCACGGGCATCTCAACGCGCTGGCCGCGTTGGCCGCACACCATCAGGGCGCACTGGACCGCTGCGTCACCCACCTGGTGCGGGCCGCGCGGGCCCTGGGCGCGGTGGACGACCCGGACCGGGACACCGCCTGGGGCTGGCACGACCTGGCCATGGCCTACTCCTACCTGAGCTTCCACGGCTACGCCCTCGGCGCGATCGAACGCGCCCGGCAACTCGGCAACGCCGCCGGGATTCCGGAGGAAACCTTCGCCGCACCGGGCATCCGGCTGCGTAACGCGGTGGCCCTGGACCACACCGGCGACGGCGACGGCTGCCTGCGCGTACTGCGGGACATCGCCACCGACCTCGACCGGTTCATCGCCGCCGGCAACGCCGACCGGCTGCGCCCCAGCAGCCTCGCCGCCTACGGCTACGCCGGGGCCCGGCGGGCCGCCCTCGGCGACGTCGTCGACACCGGCGGCGGCGCCGAACCGGGTCGGCTGCTCGGGCACGGGGCGGACAGCGCCCGCGCCCGCGACATGCGCCAACTCGGTCAGGTCTGCCTGGCCATCGCCGCCGGCCGGCCGATCGAGGCGGTCACCCGGCTGGAGACCGTCCAGGTATCCGCCGAGACCCTCGGTGCCGCCGAACCGGCCCGGCTGCGCAGCATCGCGCTGGGCCGGGCCGGTGACCACGCGGGCGCCCACCGGGCCGACCGGTTGGCCTTCCGGCTCGCCGCCCAGCGCCACGACCGGCTCCGCGACGTCTACATCGACGGCATCGCGGCCCGCATCGACCACGAGGAGATGCGCCGCGAGGCGGCCCGCTTCGAGGGCGAGGCACTCACCGACCCGTTGACCGGGCTACCGAACCGGCGCCGGTTGGAGCGTTACATCGCGTCGGTGGTCTCCCGTGGCGAGCGGGTGGTGATCGGCGTCTGCGACCTGGACGGCTTCAAGGCGGTGAACACCCGGCACGGGCACCACTCGGGGGACCTGGTCCTCCAGCGGGTCGCCGGGGTGATCAACCGGGTGATGCGCCGGGGCGACTTCGTGGCCCGCTACGGCGGCGACGAGTTCGTGGTGGTGTTGCCGGGTGCGGGGATGACCGAGGCGGCCGAGGTGGGCCGCCGCATCGACGCCGCCGTACGCACCGAGGACTGGGAGTCGCTGGTGCCCGGCACCCCGGTCGGCGTCAGCATCGGCTTCGCCGAGGTCGGCGCCGGCGGCCCGGGTCAGCGGGACGCCCTCGGCGCCGCCTTCGAGGCGGCCGACCGCGAGATGCTCCAGGCGAAGGTCCGCCCGCGTAGCGCCTGAGTCGGGTCAGCGGCGGGCCAACTCCGGGTCGCCGGCCAGCCGGGCGGCCCGGTCGGCCTCGCTGAGCGCGTCGAGCACGCCGTCCAGCTCCCCGGCGAGCGCCAGGTCGAGGTTGTACGCCGTGTAGCCGATCCGGTGATCGGTGATCCGGTTCTGCGGGAAGTTGTAGGTGCGGATGCGCTCCGACCGGTCGACCGTACGCACCTGGGCCTTGCGGGCGTCCGAGGCGGCCGCGTCGGCCTGCTCCTGCGCGGCGGCGAGCAGCCGGGCCCGCAGGATCCGCATCGCCTGTTCCCGGTTCTGCAACTGGGACTTCTCGTTCTGGCAGGACACCACGATGCCGGTGGGCAGGTGGGTGATCCGTACCGCCGAGTCGGTGGTGTTCACCGACTGGCCGCCGGGCCCGGACGAGCGGAAGACGTCGATGCGCAGCTCGTTGGGGTCGATGGTGACGTCGACCTCCTCGGCCTCCGGCAGCACCAGCACCCCGGCGGCGCTGGTGTGGATGCGCCCCTGCGATTCGGTGACCGGGACCCGCTGCACCCGGTGCACGCCACCCTCCCACTTCAACCGGGACCAGACGCCGTTGCCGCCCTCGGGGACGCCCTTGCTCTTGATCGCCAACGAGACGTCCTTCACCCCACCGAGGTCGGAGTCCTGGGCGTCGATCACCTCGGTGAGCCAGCCCCGTCGCTCGGCGTACCGGGTGTACATCCGCAGCAGATCACCGGCGAACAGGGCGGACTCCTCGCCACCCTCGCCGGCCTTGATCTCGACGATGACGTCCTTGGCGTCGTGCGGATCGCGCGGGATCAGCAGCTCGGCGAGCCGCTCCTCCAGCGCGGGCAGCTGCGCCGCGATCGTCTCCGCCTCGGCCGCGAAGGACGGATCCTCGGCGGCCAGCTCCCGCGCCGCGGTTAGATCCGCCCGGGCCTGCTCCAGCTCGGCGGCGGCCTTGTGCAGCGGAACCAGCTCGGCGTACCGGCGACCCACCCGGCGGGCGGTGCCCTGGTCGGCGTGGATGGCGGGGTCGGCCAGCCGCTTCTCCAACTCGGCGTACTCGTCGAGGAGACTGGCCAGGCGCTCGCTGCTCATGCTGTGCATCGCTCCTTCGACGGCGGCAGAACCCGGAACAGACGGACGACGCCCGCGCCCGGCGGGAACCGGACGCGGGCGTCGAACCAGGAGCTACTTGGCCTTCTTGGCCTGAACCTTGGCGTACTTCTGCTGGAACTTCGCGACCCGACCAGCGGTGTCCAGGACGCGCTGCTTGCCGGTGTAGAACGGGTGGCAGGCGCTGCAGGTCTCGACGTGGATCGAGCCGCCCTTGGCGGTGCTGCGGGTGGTGAAGGTGTTGCCGCAGGAGCAGGTGACATCGGTGGTCACGTACTCCGGGTGGATGTTCTGCTTCATGTCGCCTCGGTCCTCTCGTCGTGGTCGCCGGGTCGCCCTGGCACGCCGCTGCGCGCCGATGATGGGGCGTGAACCGGAACCGGTGGCCGATTGACCAGTCTGCCATGAGGCTCGGTGTGCCCCGGAATCGGGCCGCACCAGCTGGTCGCCGGTAGCAACATCAGGCCGTCCGTACGCATTCCCGCCACCCGCGCGCAGCATTCCTCCGTCCACCCCAAAGCGCCGCCGGTCTCGCGCCCCTCCGGCCCGCTGCCCCGACCTGGCGCGGTCGCTCGGCGGAGATACCCATCCCCATGCGCCCTTTGCTCTGCTTCAACCCGCGCATCGGTTTCGGCCGGTTTTCATTGCGTGGGGTGAAGCAGAGCAAAGGGCGCACACCCCAGGGGTACGGGTCGGAGGCGGCGGGACGTTCGGCGGTCGGCTGAGGGGAGCCGTCCACGCGAAGGGGGCGCGGCCAGTTGGCCGCGCCCCCTTCCTCGTGTTTTGACCGTTCTGTGGGCAGGGTGGTCTGGCGGTGTGGTGTGGGTGTGTTCGTGGTGGTGTGGGGGTGGGGTGTTATTTGCCCTTGTGGATGGCGTTCTTGCGGATGACGGGGTAGCGGG
>NZ_SJJR01000011.1 GCF_004331455.1 Micromonospora zingiberis | reverse complement strand
ACGAGCGTGCCGCCGTGGTCGCGATCGCCACCTCCCTGCAGGAGTCGAAGCTGGAGAACCTCGGCCACCTCGGTGACCGCAACGACCACGACTCGCAGGGCCTGTTCCAGCAGCGCCCCTCCAGCGGCTGGGGCACGGTCGAGCAGATCACCGACCCCGAATACTCCACCACCGCGTTCCTCAAGGGCCTCAAGCAGGTCGACGGCTGGCAGGACATGCCGCTGACCAAGGCCGCCCAGACCGTGCAGGTGTCGGCGTACCCCGACCACTACGCCCAGTGGGAACAGCAGGCCGCCGACCTGGTCACCCAGCACTGGAACAGCTGACCCAGACCGACCGTTGGCCGGCACCCGTAACCGGGTGCCGGCCACCGGCGTGTCCAGGCCCTGGACGGGGCTGACTAACGGCGGCGGGAGGCCCGCCAGCGCTGCGCCAGCGCGGCCACGCTGCCCCAGATGCCACGCCGGAACAGCAGCACGACCAGGACGAAGATGCCGCCGGTCACCAGGCCGATCGTCTCGAAACCGGAGTACGACAGCCAGTCCTCCAGCCGGACCAGGATGGCCGCACCGAGCACGCCGCCCCAGAGGGTGCCGATGCCGCCGAGCACCACCACGATGACGGCCTTGCCGGAGGTGGTCCAGTGCAGTGCGTCCAGCGAGACGAACCGGTGTCCCATCACGAACAGCCCACCACCGAGGCCGGCGAGGAACGCCGAGAGGACGAACGCGGTGAGCTTGTAGCGGTGCACCGGGTAGCCGAGCGCCCGGGCGCGTGCCGGGTTGTCACGGATACCGACCAGGACGCGACCGAACGGCGAGTTGACGATCCGCCACGCGGCGGCCAGGCCGAGCAGCACGATGGGCAGTGCCGCGTAGTAGAAGTAGTACTCGTCGCGCAGGTCCAGGCCGAACAGCTCGCGCGGCACACTTTGCAGGCCGTTCTCGCCGCCGGTGAGGCTGCCCCACTTGTTCGCGATGTAGTAGATCATCTGCGCGAAGGCGAGGGTCACCATCGCGAAGTAGATGCCGGTGCGCTTCACCGCGAGATACCCGAGCGGTACGGCGAGCACGGCCGCCACCAGCGCCCCGGCCAGTACGGCGACCGGGAAGGGGACGCCGGCGTGGATGGCGACGAGTCCCGTCGCGTACGCCGACGTGCCCCAGAAGGCGGCGTGGCCGAAGGACATCAGCCCGGTGAAGCCGAGCAGCAGGTCGATGGCGACGGCGAACAGCGCCCAGCACAGGATGTCCACGGCGACCGCCGGGTAGAGCCCGTTGGGTAGCCACAACGCGACCGCCAGGCCGACGGCCAACAGTGCGTACCGCAGCCATCTGGGCGCGCGGGCGACGGTGGCCAGCCCGGAGGGCACCGTGGCGGCCGGGCTGGAACTGGTGTCGACGGTGCTCGTCACGCCGGTGCCTCCTCACGTCCGAACAGCCCGGCCGGGCGCCACAGCAGTACGACGGCCATCACGATGAACACCAGCGTCTGCGCCAGGATCGGTGCCGTCTCCGACAGGTACGCCTCGCCCCACGCCTGGATCAGACCGATGCCGAACCCGGCGGCGACCGAACCGAAGATGGAACCGAGCCCGCCGATCACCACGACCGCGAAGACCACGATGATCAGGTCTGCGCCCATCAGCGGGTTGACCGCCCGCATCGGTGCGGCGAGTACCCCGGCGGCGCCGGCCAGGGCGATGCCGAAGCCGAACACCGGGGTCACCCAGCGCCCGACGTCGATGCCGAACGCCCGGGTCAGTTCCGGTCGCTCGGTCGCGGCCCGGACCACCATGCCGATCCGGGTGTGGGTCAGCAGCCACCACACGCCGAGACAGGCCAGGATGGCGAAGCCGAGCACGAAGACCCGGTACGTCGGGAAGGTGAACAGGCCGAAGTCGACCGAGCCCTGCAATCCGGCCGGGGTGGTGTACGGGCTGGACTGCACGCCGTACCGGCTGCGGACCAGGTCCTGCAGGATCAGCGTCAGCCCGAAGGTGAACAGGAAGTTGTAGAGCGGATCCAGCCGGGTCAGCCGGTGGATGAATGCCCGTTCCAGCGCCATCCCGAGCAGGCCGAGCGCCGCCGGCACGATCACCAGGGCGCCCCAGAACGGCACCCCGACCTCGGTGAGCAGCACGTACGCCCCGAAGGCGCCGAGCATGTAGAAGGCGCCGTGCGCGAAGTTGACCACCCTCAGCATCCCGAAGATGACCGCGAGCCCGAGGGCGAGCAGGGCGTAGAACGCCCCGCCCACCAACCCGTTGAACGTGTGTTGCAGGAATCCGCTCATCGCCTGGTCACATCGTGCAGTCGGCCGAAGGGCTGGCGAACGCCTGTTCGGCGGGAATGGTCTTGAGGATCTTGACGTAGTCCCACTCCTCCGTCACCTCGGCGGCCGGCTTGACCTCGGCCAGGTAGGCGTCGTGGATGACCCGGTGGTCCTCGGCACGGATCTTGCCGTTGCGCAGGAACACGTCGTCGATCGTCTTGCCTTCGAGGTGCGCGACCACCTGGTCGGCGTCGTCGGTGCCGACGGCCTGCACGGCCTCCAGGTACTGCAACGCCGCCGAGTAGTTCGCCGCGTGGGCGAAGGTCGGGCGGGTGCCGGTGACCTGCTGGAACCGGTCGGCGAACTCCCGGTTGCGCTGGTCGAAGTTCCAGTACCAGGCGTCGGTGTAGGTGGTCCCGGCCAGCGCGGCGGGGGTCAGGGAGTGGATGTCGGTCAGGAACATCAGGCCGACGGAGAGGCCGACGCCCTTCTCCCGCAGCTTGAACTCGTTGTACTGCTTCACCAGGTTGACTAGGTCGGCGCCGGCCTGCATGGTGCCCAGCACGTCCGGCTTCGGATCCAGGGTCGGGGCCTTCAGCAGGAAGGTGGAGAAGTTGTCGTTGGGGAACGGCGTCGGGTCCTTGCCGACGATGGTCCCGCCGGCCTGCTGTACGGCCGCGGAGAAGCTGCGCTCCATGTCCTGGCCGAAGGCGTAGTCCGGGTAGACGATGTACCAGTTCTTGGCACCCTGCTCGGTGACCGTCCGGCCGGTGCCGTTGGCCAGCATGTAGGTGTCGTAGGCGTAGTGGAAGGTGTACTTGTTGCAGGCCTTGCCGGTCAGCTCGGTGGTGGCGCCGGTGATGTTGAAGTAGAGCTTCTGCTTGGCCTTGGCCACGTCGGCCACCTTGAGCGCGGCCGAGGAGGTGGGCACGTCGAAGATCACGTCGGCGGACCGGCGGTCGTACAACTCGGCGGCCCGGTTGTTGGCGATGTCGGGCTTGTTCTGGTGGTCGGCGGACTCGACGCTGATGTTGTCGGTGATCACGCTGGCGCCGTGCTTGGCCTTGAAGTCGGCGATGGCCATCTCCACGGCCTTCACCGAGTTGCGGCCGGACAGTTCGGAGTAGACCCCGGACTGGTCGTTGAGCACACCCAGCACGATCTTGTCGTCGGTCAGCTTCGAGTCCGCTGAACTTTGCGGTCCGCCACCGCCGCAGCCGGTGATCAGCAACGCGGCGGCGGAGACCGCCGCCAAACCTGTCGTCCTGCGCATGCCCGTCCCTCCATGTCCGCGCCTCGGCGCGGTTCACCGTCCAGTGGGAAAAATCCGTTCAGATGCCGAGGTACGACAGCAGCTCGCGCTCGCGCGAGCGCACCTCGGAGTTGTCCAACGCCTCGACGACGCGTCCCTCGGCCAACAGGTAGTGACGATCGGCGACCCCGGTGGCGAAGTGCAGGTTCTGTTCCACCAGCAGCACGGTCACGCCGTGCTGCTTGGCCTGGCGCAGGATCTCGCCGACCTGCTGCACCAGCAGCGGGGACAGCCCCTCGGTCGGCTCGTCACAGAGCATCAACCGGGCGCCCATGCGCAGCACCCGGGCCAACGCCAGCATCTGCTGTTCGCCGCCGGAGAGCATGGTGGCTGCCGAGTCACGCCGCGCGTAGAGGGCGGGGAAAGCCTCGTACACCCGCTCCAGCGACCATGGCTGCGGGCCCACCGCCGGCGGCAGCGTGAGGTTCTCGGTGACGCTGAGCGTGGCGTAGCTGCCCCGGTCGTCGGGCACCCAGCCGAGCCCGAGCCGGGCCCGCCGGTGGGCCGGCAGCCGGGTGATGTCCCGCCCGTCGAGTTCCACCGTGCCGCGCTGGCCGGCGTGCAGCCCCATCACGCAGCGCAGCAGGGTGGACTTGCCGGCACCGTTGCGCCCGACCAGGGTGACCACCTCGCCGGTGGCGACCTGCAGGCTGACGTCCCGTAGCACCTGCGCCTCACCGTAGGCGGCGGACAGGTTCTCAATGCGCAGCATCGGTGGCTCCCAGGTAGGCGGTGATCACCCGTTCGTCGGCACGGACCTGCTGGTAAGGGCCCTCGACGAGGACCCGACCGGCCTGCAACACGGTGACGGTGTCGGCGAGCCGGCCGACCACGCTCATGTTGTGCTCGACCATGACCACGGTGCGGCCGGCGCGGACCCGCCCGATCAGTTCGACGGTGCGGTCGACGTCCTCCAGGCCCATGCCGGCGGTCGGCTCGTCCAGCAGCAGCACCTTCGGGTCCAGGGCCAGCGCGATGGCCAGTTCCAGGGCCCGCTTGCGCCCGTACGCCAACGCCTCGGCCGGTGCCTCCGCCAGCTCGGCGAGGCCCACCATGTCCAGCAGTTCGTCCGCCCGGTCGGCGTAGCGGGACATCAGTTTGGCCGAGCGCCAGAACCGCCAACCCAGCCCGCTCGGGCTCTGCAACGCCAGCTCGACGTGCTCACGGGCACACAGCTGCGGGAAGAGGCTGGTGATCTGGAACGAGCGGGCCACCCCGAGTCGGGCGACCCGTTCCGGGGGCAGGCCGGTGACGTCCCGGCCGTTGAGCTCGATCCGTCCCGCGGTGGGTCGCAGGAAGCCGGTGAGCAGGTTGAACAGTGTGGTCTTGCCGGCGCCGTTCGGCCCGACCAACGCGTGCACGCTGTCCGGCGCGATGTCGAGGTCGACCGCGTCGACCGCTCGGAAGCCCCGGAAGTCGCGGGACAACCCGCGCGCCGAGAGGATCGCCTGCCCGGTCATCGCCCATCCTTCGGTCACCCGCGACGACCAGATCGGTGACCGGGGTCACAGGGCCGCCACGTGCAGGAAACCTACGGGGCGGCCAACGAGTCGATCTATGTCGATGGTCCCTATATTTGGGACGTCCGATGCATGTATCGCCGCCACCTCGGCAATCCTTCTGGCGGCCGACCGACGCAGTCGATGTAGGCCGTTCACGCCAACCCGTCGGCGGACATGTGCCGGCCCCACCCACCGTGGGCCACCGGCCCTTGCCCGGGGCCGCTAGGTTGATGATCCACTCAGCCTGATCGCCCCGGAAAGGTCCGTACCCATGCCCTTCGGCTTCATCCTCGCGATCGTCACCGCGATCATCGCGGCCATCGCCGTCGCCGTCGCCCTGCTCGGCGCGCACCGAAGCGTGCGGCAGATCGGCGCCCTGACGGCGGTCACCGCCCTGGCCGCGACGCTCCTGCTCACCATCGCGTCGAGCGCCCACTCGGTGCCGATCCGCTCGGTCGGCATCGTCACCAGCTTCGGCAAGCCCACCGGCGAGGTCACCGGTTCGGGCCTGAAGTGGGTCGCACCGTGGCAGCGGGTCGGCGAATGGGACGCCGGGCGGCAGAAGTACGACCACATCGGCAGCGACAACTGTGTCCGGGTGCGTACCGGCACCCTCGCCGACGCCTGCGTCGAGCTGCTGGTCGAGTGGCAGGTCCGGCCGGAGAACGCGCCGCAGCAGTTCATGGACTACAAGGGCGACTTCGGCAGCTTCCGGGGGCAGCGGGTCGGCGTTCAGCTCGACAGCGCGGTGAACGACGCCTTCGCCTCCTACAACCCGCTGGAGCGCATCGACGCGAAGACCGGCAGCCTGAACGTCGACCTCAAGCCCTTCGCCGAGAGCATCAAGACCAGCGCCGATGCCCGGCTGGCCAGCGACGTCGACATCCTGTCGGTGACCATCACCCGGGTCAACCACGACGACAAGACCGAGGGCAACATCAAGGCGTTCCAGGACAAGCTGGCCCAGACCCGCAACCTCGAACAGGACCGCCGCAACGCCGAGATCCAGAAGGAGATCACCGAGACCAACGCCAAGGTGGACAAGGTGACCCGCTGCCTGGAGATCGCCGAGAAGAACGGCAGCTCGCCGGGGCTGTGCATCAACCCGGGCATCGTCACCGGCTCCGCGAAGTAAGAGCGACCGGCAATTGGTGGTGGTGACGCAGCGGGAGGTCGAGCGGCCGGGCACATGCCCATGGGCCCGTCACTGACCCCAGGCAACCATCTGGCAGGCTCGCTGCCCCGCCAAGGCATCCGAGATCTTGGTACGAGTGCGCCCCTCAAGGGGCAGATTCGTACCAAGATCTTCCCCGCCCTGGGTGGCGGGCTGGCTATCAGGACGTGTCGGCCTATTGCCGGTCGCTCTAAGCCCGGCGCCCTCGCCGACCGGCCACCGGCCCGCCCCGAGCGGACCCGGCTGCCGGCGAGGGCGCCGCCGGCCGGTCAGGGCGCCGCCGGCCGGTCAGGGCGCCGCCGGCCGGTCAGGGCGCCGCCGGCCGGTCAGGACGCCCCAGACCCGGCGAGGCACGCTGGTCAGGGCGTCCCGGAGCCGGCCCGACTATCGGCGAGGCGCGCTGGTCAGGGTGCCTTGGAGCCCGGCCCGGCTGCCGGCGAGGGACGCTGGTCAGGGCGTCGAGCGCGAGGTCGACGTCCTGCTCGGTCGAGTAGAGGTGGAAGGAGGCCCGGACCTTTCCGGCCCGTACCGCCGCGCGGACCCCGGCCCGTTCGAGCTTCTCCTGCGCCCCGGGAACCTGCACGGTGACGATCGCGCTGTCCCCCGGCGGCTGGCCCAGCCCGGTCAGGAACCGGTTGGCCAGCGCCACGTCGTGCGCGTGCACCGCCGGCACCCCGATCTCCAGCAGCAGTTCCAGCGCCGGGGCGGCGCCGACCCAGCTGAACCAGGCCGGCGAGATGTCGAACCGGCGGGCGTCGTCGGCCAGCCGCAGCGGCGGACCGTAGTAGGCGGCGTGCGGGTCACGGCCGGCGAACCAGCCGGCGGCATCCGGCCGCAGCCGGTCGCGCAACGCTGGCGTCAGGTAGCCGAAGGCGGTGCCCCGGGGGCCCATCAGCCACTTGTACCCGCCGGCCACCACCACGTCGGCCCGGGCCGCGTCGAACGGCAGCCAACCGCACGCCTGGGTGGCGTCGACCGCGACCAGCGCGCCGTACGCCCGGGCCGCCGCGACGATGTCGTCGTACGCGGCCACCGTGCCGTCGGCGGACTGCACCAGGCTGAACGCCACCAGATCGGTGTCGGCGTCGATCGAGGTGGCCAACTCGGCCAACGGCACGGTGCGAACCTCGACGCCCCGGTCCTCCTGCACCAGCCACGGGAAGAGGTTGGAGGTGAACTCCACCTCGGGGACGACCACCCGGGCACCGGCGGGCAGCGCGGCGGCGACCGGCGCCAGCAGTTGGGAGACGGTGGCGCCGACCGCCACGTCGACCGCCGGCACCCCGACCAGCCGGGCGAACGCGGCCCGGGACTGCTCGGTCGACTCGCCCCAGCGCTCCCACGACATCCGTCCCGCGCGCCAGCCGGCGAGCGCCTCCTGCAGGGCCTCCCAGGCCGGGTCGGGCGGCAACCCGTAGCTGGCGGTGTTCAGCCAGCCCGGCTGCGGTTGCCACAACTTCTGCGCCTGCTCCAGTTCCACGCCCACCGACGCTAATCGCCCCACCAGCCCCTGCCGAACGCCAATCCCGACCCCCTGGCCCCCGGTCCCGGCCCTCGGGCCCTCCGTCCCCGGCCCCCGGCCCCGGCCCCCGGCCCCGGCCCCCGGCCCCGGCCCCGGCCCCCGGCCCCCGGCCCCCGGCCCCCGGCCCCAGGCCCCAGGCCCCAGGCCCCAGGCCCCAGGCCCTCAGCGCATGATCGACACCGTTTCGGCGAAGTGGCGGTGTCCCGGCCGGCGGGTTACCGCCGTTCCACCGCAACGGTGTGGATCTCCGCTCGGCCGGCGGGGATCAGCTGACGTTGGCAGGGCCGAGGACGCTCTTCAGGTCGGCCATCAACGCGGTGGTCGCCGCCACCCGCACCGGGCCGAGCCGCAGCAGGGTGGTCCGGCTGCCGTTGAGCAGCTTGACGTGCACCTCGGCGTCGCCCGGGTGCAGCACCAGGGTCTCCCTGAGCCGTTCCACCAGCGGCGGGGTGCACCGGGTCACCGGGATGGTCAGGGTGACCGGCTTGTTGGTCGCGCTCATGGAGACGTCGGGCAGGGACATGTCCATGGCCATGATGCGGGGGATGTCGTCACGCCGGTCCACCCGCCCCTTGACCACCACGATCGCGTCCTCGGCGATGTACTGGCCGATCACCTCGTAGGTGTTCGGGAAGAACAGCGTCTCCACCCCACCGGCCAGGTCCTCCAGGGTGGCCGAGGCCCACGCCCGGCCCTGCTTGGTGACCCGGCGCTGCACCCCGGAGAGGATGCCGGCGAGGGTGACCACCGCGCCATCGGGCACGGTGCCCTCCTCGGAGAGGGAGGCGATGGTGCAGTCGGCCGCCGGGCCGAGGATGTGTTCCAGGCCGAACAGCGGGTGGTCGGAGACGTACAGGCCGAGCATCTCGCGTTCGAAGGCGAGCTTGTCGCGCTTGTCCCACTCGCCCTCGGCGATGGTCGGCATGACCGTGGTGTTGGTGGCCGTCTCGGTGTCACCGAAGCCCGCCCCGAACAGGTCGTACTGCCCGACGGCCTCCTTGCGCTTGACGTCGGCGTACGCGTCGATGGCGTCGGCGTGCACGGCGAGCAGGGCCTTGCGCGGGTGTCGCATCACGTCGAAGGCGCCGGCCTTGATCAGGGATTCGATCGTCTTCTTGTTGCAGACCACCGCGTCCACCTTGGACAGGAAGTCGTAGAAGTCGGCGTACTCGCCCTTCTCGTCACGGCAGCGCATGATCGAGGTGACCACGTTCGCGCCGACGTTGCGGATCGCGCCGAGCCCGAAGCGGATCTCCTTGCCGACCGGGGTGAACGGCCCGGCCGAGGTGTTCACGTCCGGCGGCAGCACCTGGATGCCCATCCGCCGGCACTCCGACAGGTAGAGCGCCATCTTGTCCTTGTCGTCGCCGACGGAGGTGAGCAGCGCCGCCATGTACTCGGCCGGGTAGTGCGCCTTCAGGTACGCCGTCCAGTACGACACCAGGCCGTACGCGGCCGAGTGCGCCTTGTTGAAGGCGTACCCGGCGAACGGGACCAGCACGTCCCAGACCTTCTGGATCGCCTCGTCGGAGTAGCCGTTTTCGCGGCAGCCGTCCCGGAACGGGCCGAACTCCTTGTCGAGGATCTCCTTCTTCTTCTTGCCCATCGCCCGGCGCAGCAGGTCGGCCTGACCGAGGGTGTACCCGGCGAGGATCTGCGCGGCGCGCTGCACCTGCTCCTGGTAGACGATCAGGCCGTAGGTGGGGGCGAGGATCTCCCGCAGCGGCTCCTCCAGCTCCGGGTGGATCGGGGTGATCTCCTGGAGGCCGTTCTTGCGCAGCGCGTAGTTGGTGTGCGAGTCCACGCCCATCGGGCCGGGCCGGTACAGCGCCAGGACGGCGGAGATGTCCTCGAAGTTGTCCGGCTTCATCATCCGCAGCAGCGAGCGCATCGGCCCGCCGTCGAGTTGGAACACGCCCAGGGTGTCGCCCCGGGACAGCAACTCGTACGCGGCCTTGTCGTCCAGCGGCAGGGCCAGCAGGTCCAGCTCCCTGCCGTGGTTGAGCCCGATGTTCTTCACCGCGTCGTCGATGATGGTCAGGTTGCGCAGACCGAGGAAGTCCATCTTCAACAGCCCGAGCGACTCGCACGTCGGGTAGTCGAACTGGGTGATGATCACCCCGTCGGAGTCGCGGCGCATCAGCGGGATGTGGTCGACGATCGGCTCGGCGGACATGATCACACCGGCGGCGTGCACGCCGGTCTGCCGGATCAGCCCCTCGATGCCCCGGGCGGTGTCGATGACCTTCTTGACGTCGGCCTCGGACTCGTACATGCCGCGGATCTCGCCGGCCTCGGCGTATCGCGGATGCTTCGGGTCGAAGATGCCTTCGAGCGGGATGTCCTTGCCCATCACGGCCGGCGGCATGGCCTTGGTGATCCGGTCCCCGACCGCGTACGGGTAGCCGAGCACCCGGGCCGAGTCCTTGATCGCGGCCTTCGCCTTGATGGTGCCGAAGGTGGCGATCTGCGCGACCTTGTCCTCGCCCCACTTGTCGGTGACGTACTTGATCACCTCACCGCGCCGACGCTCGTCGAAGTCGATGTCGACATCGGGCATGGAGACGCGCTCGGGGTTGAGGAAGCGTTCGAAGATCAGCCCGTGTGGGATCGGGTCCAGGTCGGTGATGCCCAGGGCGTACGCGACAAGCGAGCCGGCCGCCGAGCCACGGCCCGGACCGACCGCGATGCCCTGGTTCTTGGCCCACTGGATGAAGTCGGCGACCACGAGGAAGTACGACGGGAAGCCCATCTGGATGATGACGCCCAGCTCGTACTCGGCCTGCACGACGTGCCCCTCGGGGATGCCTGCCGGGAAGCGGCGGGCCAGCCCGGCGAAGGTCTCCTTGCGGAACCAGGACTCCTCGGTCTCGCCGTCGGGCACCGGAAAGCGCGGCATCAGGTTGTGGAACTCGAACATCCCGGCCGGGTCGACCCGCTCGGCCACCAGCAGCGTGTTCCGGCAGCCCTCCAGCCAGACGTCGGAGTTGTCGACGCCGCGCATCTCGTCGGCGGACTTGATGTAGTAGCCGCTGCCGCCGAATCTGAACCGGTTCGGGTCGGCGACGTTGCTGCCGGTCTGCACGCAGAGCAGCACGTCGTGCGCCTCGGACTGCGCCTCGTGGGTGTAGTGCGAGTCGTTGGTGACCACCGGCGGGATGCCGAGTTTGCGGCCGATCTCCACCAGTCCCTTGCGGACCTTCGTCTCGATGTCCAGGCCGTGGTCCATCAGCTCCAGGAAGTAGTTTTCCTTGCCGAACATGTCCTGGTACTTCGCGGCGGCCTCGAGGGCCTGCGCGTCCTGGCCGAGCCGTAGCCGGGTCTGCACCTCGCCGGAGGGGCAGCCGGTGGTGGCCATCAGCCCGTCGGCGTGCTGGGCGAGCAACTCTGCGTCCATCCGCGGCCACTTGACGAAGTAACCCTCGGTGTATGCCTTGCTGGTCAGCGTGAAGAGGTTGTGCAGGCCGGTCTTGTTCCGCGCCCAGATCGTCTTGTGGGTGTAACCGCCACTACCGGATACGTCGTCGCCCTTCTGCTCCGGGCGGCCCCACCGCACCCGCTTCTTGTGGAAGCGCGACTCCGGCGCCACGTACGCCTCGATGCCCAGGATCGGGGTGACCCCGGCGGCCATCGCCTGCTTGTAGAAGTCGTTCGCGCCGTGCATGTTGCCGTGGTCGGTCATCGCCACCGCCGGCATTCCCTGCCGCTTGACCTCGGCAAACAGGTCCTTGAGCCGGGCCGCCCCGTCGAGCATCGAGTACTCCGTGTGCACATGCAGATGCGCAAACGAATCGCCCATACGAGCCCCCCGGGTCAAATGATCGAGTCGGTCGCCCCACCCTATCGCCGCCCCCGTACCCCCCACCCCCACGCCACACCCGCCCCTCCTCCCCCACCCCTCCCCACCCCGTCGATCTTGCACTTTCGGTCGCCGAAACACCCCCTTGGCGGCTTATGCCCCGACACAAAGTGCAAGATCGCGTGGGGACGGTGTCGTGTGGGGGACAGTGTTGTGTGGTGGACATTGGTGTGTGGCACACAGTATTGTGTGACGCATGGGTAGTGACGATGTGCTGCGGACGCATCTGCAGGAGTTGCGGCGGGGGACGGTGGTGGTGGCCAGCCTGGTCGCGCTGCGTCGACCGGACTACGGGTACGCGCTGCTGCAACGACTCACCGGGCACGGCTTTGCGGTGGACGCCAACACCCTCTACCCGCTGCTACGCCGGCTGGAGGAGCAGGGGCTGCTGACCAGCGAGTGGAACACCGAGGAGAGCCGGCCGCGCAAGTTCTACCGCACCAGTGCCGAGGGCGAGTTGCTGCTGCGCCGGCTACTCGACGACCTCGCCGCCGTGCAGACCTCCCTGACCGCCCTGATCGAAGGAGACCCCCGATGACGACCTCCCTCACCGATCGCTACCTCGCCGCCACGCTGCGCTCGGTGCCGACCGCGCGCCGCGAGGAGATCGCCGACGAACTACGCGCCTCGATCGGCGACATGATCGACGGCCGGACCGCCGACGGCCTCGACGCCACGACGGCCGAGCGGGAGGTGCTCACCGAGCTGGGCAACCCGGCCCAACTGGCCGCCCGATACACCGATCGACGGCTCCAGCTCATCGGCCCGGAGTACTTCCTGCCCTGGCGCCGGCTGCTGATCGCGCTGGTCAGCACCATCCCGGCCATCGTCGGGGTGCTGATGGCCGGGCTGGAGGCGACCACCGCCGACAACCCGGCCGGCGCCATCGGTGCGGGCATCTCCGCGGCGTTCAACGTGGCGGTACAGATCGCCTTCTGGGTGACGGTCGTCTTCGCGGTGCTGGAACGGCTCGGCACCCCGCTGCACCTGCCGGAATGGACCGTCGACCAACTCCCCGACGAGCCCGTCGAACGGGACGTCAGTCTCACCGACGTCTGCGCCTCGATCCTGTTCCTGGGCCTGACCATCGCGTTCCTGCCGTGGCAGCAGTTCCAGACGGTGATCGGCGACGGCGACCGGCTGCCGGTTCTCGACCCGGCGCTCTGGACGTCCTGGCTGCCGGCGCTGATCGCCGTCCTGGTCGCCAGCATCGGGCTGGAGTTCGCCAAGTACCGGGCCCGCCGATGGACCTGGCCACTGGTCGGCGTCAACGCCCTGCTCGGTCTCGCCTTCGCGGTGCCGGCGATCTGGCTGCTGCTCACCGACCGGCTGTTCAACCCCGACTTCGTCGCCCGGTTCGCGTGGCTGCGCGACGGCGGCATCGACACGGTCGCCCGGATCAGCGTCGTGGTGATCGTCGCCATCACGCTCTGGGACATCGCCGACAGCGCGATGAAGGCCCGCCGGGCCGCCCGCTGACGGCGGCTCCGGTCGGCGGGCGGGACGCGTGGGCGTCCCGCCCGCCGACTGTGCCCTCGGCCAAGCGGTACGACAGGTCGGCGAAGCGGCCAGGAGCGGGGGCTGGTCCGGCGAACGTACGATGATCAGCGAAAGATCCGACGCGTACCCAGGGAGCGGCCGTGGAAGTGATCATCGGATTGGTATGTCTGGTCTTGATCGTCGTGGCGGTGCTCGGCTTCGGCGTCTCGATCTACAACGGGCTGGTCCGGGCCCGCAACGCGTACCGCAACGCCTTCGCCCAGATCGACGTGCAGCTGGTCCGCCGGCACGACCTGATCCCCAACCTGGTCGAGACCGCCAAGGGCTACCTCAAGCACGAGCGGGAGACCCTGGAGGCGGTGATCACCGCCCGTAACGCCGCCGTCAACGCGCAGGCCACCGCCGCGGCGGCCCCGGGCGACCCGGCGGCGATGCAGCAGCTCAGCGGCGCGGAGAACGCGCTGACCGCCACCCTTGGCCGGCTGTTCGCGCTCTCCGAGGCGTACCCGGACCTCAAGGCCAACCAGAACATGATGCAGTTGTCGGAGGAGCTGACCTCGACGGAGAACCGGGTCGCCTTCGCCCGGCAGGCATACAACGACGCGGTGATGGCCTACAACAACAAGCGTGAGGTCTTCCCGTCCAGCCTGGTCGCGGGGATGTTCTCGTTCGGGCCGGCCGCGCTGTTCGAGCCCGACGACCCGCAGCAGCGCCAGGCCCCGCAGGTCTCCTTCTGATGAACTTCTTCGAACGGCAGCGCCAGGTACGCCGGCTGTCGACCCGGTTGGTGCTGCTGTTCGTGCTGGCCGTGATCGGCATCGTGGTGGTGGTGAACGTCGCGGCGATCATCGCGTTCAACGCCACCGACGCCGATCCGGCCCAGCTCGCCGGTTTCGTGGCCATGGTGACCGTGGCCACCGTCGCGGCGATCGGGCTGGCCGCGCTGGTGCGTACCCTCGCGTTGCGCGGCGGCGGTGGGAAGGTGGCCCGCGAGCTGGGCGGGGTGCCGGTGCCGGCGGACACCACCGACCCGGAGCTGCGCCGACTGCGCAACGTCGTCGAGGAGATGGCGTTGGCCTCCGGCGTACCCGTGCCCGAGGTCTACGTGCTGCCCGAGGAGACGGCGATCAACGCCTTCGCCGCCGGCTGGGGCCCGTCGGACGCCGCCGTCGCGGTCACCCGGGGCGCGTTGCAGCGGCTCAACCGCGACGAACTCCAGGGGGTCATCGCCCACGAGTTCGCCCACGTGGTGAACGGGGACATGCGGCTCAACATCCGGCTGATGGGCCTGCTGTTCGGCATCCTGTTCCTGACCGTGATCGGTCGGGGCATGGCCCGCTTCGGGCTGATCAGCGGCGCCGGCCGGCAGCGCAGCAGCAACAGCGGCGGTGGCGGGGTCAACCCGCTGGCGCTGGTGGGGCTGGCGCTGCTGGTCGCCGGGTACGTCGGCGTGCTCGCCGGGCGGCTGATCCAGGCGTCGGTGTCCCGGCAGCGGGAGTACCTCGCCGACGCCTCGGCCGTGCAGTACACCCGGCAGACCCGGGGCATCGCCGGGGCGCTGAAGAAGATCGGCGGACTCTCCGACGGCTCCGAGCTGAAGTCGCCCAAGCGCGACGAGGTCGGGCACATGCTCTTCGGCGAGGCGGCCCGAGCCTCCTGGTTCGCCACCCACCCACCGCTGGCCGACCGGATCCGCGTGCTGGAGCCCTCGTTCGACCCGGCGGAGCTGCAACGGCTGTCCCGGCAGTGGGCGGCGGCACCCCCGTCGGGCCGGCAGGAGGATGTCGCGCTGGGCCTGGCCCCAGCCGGACCAGCCGCACCGGGTCAGGGGGTACCGCCGCAGGCCGCGTCGGGCGCAGCGGCACGGCCCGGCGCGCCGGGGCTGCCGGTGGCGGGGACCCGGGTACGCCTCGCGCCGACCGAGGTACTCCGGCGGGTGGCCGCCCCGACCGAGAACGCCTACAGCCATGCCGCGGCGCTGCTCGACCAGATTCCGGGTCCGCTGCTCGACCGGGCCCGCAACCGGGAGACCGCCGTACCGCTGCTGCTCGGCCTGCTGCTCAGTGCCGAGCCCGAGGTCCGGCAGCACCAGTACGCCGCCCTGGCCGAGCGGCACGGACGCGACCTGGCCGACGCGGCGATCGGTCAGGCGCAGGCCCTGGCCGGGCTGCACCCGATGCTCGTGCTGCCGCTGGCCGAGCTGACCTTCCCGGCCCTGCGCGCCCGGTCGGCCCCGGAGGTGGAGGCGCTGCTGGCGGCCGTGTTCACGTTGATCCACGCCGACGGTGCGATCAACGTGTCCGAGTACTGCCTGTCCCGGCTGTTGCTGGCCGAGATCCAGGAGTTGCTGCGTCCGGACTCCCGCTGGCGCACCGACCGGCGGACGCTCACCGACGCCCGCTCCGCCGCGGGCTTCCTGCTGGCCACGCTCGCCCAGGTCGGGCACGCCGAGCCGGCCGACGCCGAACGGGCCTTCCAGGCCGGCATCGGTACGCTGCTGCCGGGCAGCACAGTGGCGTACGCCCCGCCGGAGAACGGCGTACTGGCCCTGGAGACCGCCTGGCCGGTACTGGACGGCCTGCGCCCGGCGGACAAGGAGCGGCTGGTCGCGGCCGTGGTGGCGGTGATCAGCCACGACGGGATGATGACCGTGGCCGAGATCGAGTTGCTGCGTACCATCTGCGGCCTGCTGCACTGCCCGCTGCCACCGATGGCCGGCGCCGGGATCGGCTGACCGCGCCATCCGCCGGCCACGCCACGGCCGTTCGCCCGCCCAGCGGCGAGCGGCGGCCGGGCCGGGGTGGGCAGGATCATCTCGGGTGTCGTTGGGGCACCGGGCGCCGGGGTGGCATCCTCACCGGAGTGACCAGCGAGACGGTTGACGAATGGCGGCGCCCGGGACCCACCGCCGCGCAGCGGCGACTGGACCGCTACTTCGGTCTGGCGGCGACGCTCCTGGCACTGTTCAGCCTCACCCTGGTCCGCAGCACCGGGGCGTTCCTGCTCGGGTCGCCGCCGTCCGGCCTCGAACAGGTGCTCTGGACCATCGCGGTGCCGCTGCCGCTGATCTGGCGGCGCCGCTATCCCGCCGCCACCGCGCTGGTCGTCTCCGCCGCGTTCATCGGGGCGCAGGCCCGGGCCGTCCCCGAATGGCAGCTCTCCCAGTGGGCGCTGTTCGCCGCCATCTTCACCCTCGGTGCGTGGGGCCGGGACCGTCGGCTGGCCCGACGACTGCGGATCGGCGTGATCGCCGCCATGTTCGTCTGGATGGCGATCTCCTACACGATCAACTACAGGTCCCTCCCCCCGGACGCCTTCGAGAACGCGGTCGGGCCGGTCCCCCCGCTGCTCGCCGCGATCGTCACCGGCGTAATGATCAACTTGCTGTTCTTCGGGTTCGCGTACTTCTTCGGTGAGACCGCCTGGATCGCCGCGCGACGGCAGCATCAGCTGGCCGAACAGGCCGAACAACTGCGCCGCTCGCAGGCCGAGGCCCGCGAGCACGCGGTGATCGGTGAGCGGGTCCGGATCGCCCGTGAGCTGCACGACGTGGTCGCCCACCACGTGTCGGTGATGGGCGTGCAGGCGGCGGCCTGTCGCCGGGTCCTCGACAAGGACCCGGCCAAGGCCCGGACCGCGCTGGCCTCGATCGAGGAGAGCGCCCGCACGGCCGTGGACGAGCTGCGCCGGATGCTCGGCGTGCTGCGGGCCCACGACCGCGAACCGGCGGAGGCGCCGCAACAGGCCGCCGGGATCGACCAGGTCGAGACGTTGGTCGGTCGGGCACGCGAGGCCGGGCTGGCGGCCTCCCTCGGGGTGTACGGCGATCCGACGCCGCTGCCCGGGTCGGTCTCCCAGGCGGTGTACCGGGTGGTGCAGGAAGCGGTGACGAACACGCTGAAACACGCCACCGGGGCGAGGACCCTCGACGTACGGATCCGCTATCTGGCGCAGGAGGTGGAGGTCGAGGTGACCGACGACGGCCGGGCCACCCGCCCGCCGAACGCCGACGGGCTGGGACTGGTCGGGATGCGGGAACGGGTCGCGACCCACGGCGGTGAGCTGGAGGTCGGGCCGCGTACCGGCGGTGGTTGGCGGGTACGGGTCCGCATTCCGCTGCCGGTGACGGCGGGACGGCCGGCATGAGCACCGATCGGATGCCGGACCACCCCGGCGACCACACGCACCGGCCCGACCGGCCGATCCGGGTGCTGCTGGCCGACGACCATCACCTGGTGCGTACCGGCTTCCGCGTCATCCTGGAGATCGAGGACGACATCGAGGTGGTCGGCGAGGCCGCCAACGGGGAACGGGCGGTCAGCATGACCCGGGCGCTGCGCCCGGACGTGGTGTTGATGGACGTGGAGATGCCCGAGGTGGACGGGCTGGAGGCGACCCGACGGATCAGCGCCGACCCGGACCAGCCGGGCCCGGCCGTGCTGATCCTCACCACCTTCGACCGAGACGACTACCTGTTCGCCGCGCTACGCGCCGGGGCCAGCGGCTTCCTGCTCAAGAACGGCACACCGGAGGCGCTGGTCGAGGCGATCCGGGTGGTGGCCCGTGGGGACGGCCTGCTCGCCCCGGAACTCACCCGCCGGGTGATCGCCACCTTCGCCCGGCAGGGCGGCACGAGCGGCGGCGTGATCGATCCGGAGGCGGCGCTGCGTGAGCTCACCCCCCGCGAGCGGGAGGTCCTGGTGCTGATCGCCGGGGGTGCCAGCAACGCCGAGATCGCCGGCACGCTGCACCTCGGCGAGGCGACCGTCAAGTCGCACGTCAGCCGGGTACTGGCCAAACTGGAGCTACGCGACCGGGTACAGGCGGTGGTTTTCGCGTACGAGCAGGGGGTGGTCCGACCCGGCGGGTGAGCGACTCCGTCGCGAGGGGGAGTCCCGACTTCCACCGCCGGGCGGAGGGCAGTCGCCCGTCGAGGACCTAGCGTGAGGACCGTGACCACGGTGCTCCGCCTCGACGGCGTCGACCGCAGCTTCGGCGACCGTCAGGTGCTCAAGAATGTGTCCTTCGATGTCGTCGCCGGTCGGATGACCGGCTTCGTCGGCGGTAACGGCGCCGGCAAGACGACCACCATGCGGATCATCCTCGGCGTGCTGGCCGCCGACGCGGGCCAGGTGACCTGGCAGGGTACGCCGCTGAGCCGGGAGGCCCGGGGGCGCTTCGGCTACATGCCGGAGGAACGCGGCCTGTATCCGAAGATGAGCGTCCGCGAACAGGTGATCTATCTGGGCCGGTTGCACGGGCTGACCGCCGAGGCCGCCCGGCGCTCCACCGACACGCTGCTGGACCGGATCGGGCTCGGTGAGCGGGGCGACGACCTGCTGGAGACGCTGTCGCTGGGCAACCAGCAGCGCGCCCAGATCGCCGCCGCGCTGGTGCACGACCCCGAGGTGCTGGTGCTCGACGAGCCGTTCTCCGGGCTGGACCCGCTGGCCGTGGACACCATCGTCGCGGTGCTGCGCGAGCGAGCCGCCGCCGGTGCCCCGGTGCTCTTCTCCAGCCACCAGTTGGACGTCGTCGAGCGGCTCTGCGACGACCTGGTGATCATCGCCGACGGCGCGATCCGGGCCGCCGGCAGCCGCGAGCAGCTGCGCGCGTCGTACACCACGCCCCGATACGAACTGGTGGTGGAGACCGACGCCGGCTGGCTGCGGGACCAGCCCGGGGTGAGTCTGGTCGACCTGGACGGCGCCCGCGCCGTCTTCGACCTCGCGCCCGGCTCGGACGAACAGCCGGTGCTGCGCGCGGCGCTGGACCGTGGCCCGGTCCGCGCGTTCCGCCCGGTCACGCCCTCACTCGCCGAGATCTTCCGAGAGGTCACCCAGTGAACACCTTCGACGCCACCCGGCTGGTCGCCGCCCGCGAGATCCGGGTCAAGCTGCGTGACCGTACCTTCCTGATCAGCACGATCGTCTTCCTGGTCATCGCGGCGGGGGCGACCATCCTGCCGTCGCTGCTGTCCGGCGGACCGTCCACCGTGGCGGCCACCGAGGCGGCGGCCGGGCCGCTGCGCGAGGCGGGGCTTCAGGTGCGTACCGTGCCGGACGACGCCGCCGCGGAGCAGGCGGTGCGCGACGGCGACGTCGATGCCGCAGTCGTCGCCGGCCCGGTCGTGCTGGCCATGAACGACGCCCCGAACGACGTGGTCAACGCGTTGAGCACCCGGCCCCCGGTCGAGCTGTTGAATCCGGACGCGGTGGACCCGACGCTGACCTTCCTGGTGCCGTTCGCGTTCGCCTTCATCTTCCTGATCACCTCGCAGACCTTCGGTGTGCAGATCGCGCAGAGCATCATCGAGGAGAAGCAGACCCGGATCGTGGAGATCCTCGTCGCCGCGGTACCGGTCCGGGCGTTGCTGGCCGGCAAGATGCTCGCCGGCACGATCCTCGCGCTCGGGCAGATCGCCCTGGTCGCCCTGGTCGCGCTGACCGGCATGGCGTTCGGCGGCAACGACGGGCTGGTCTCCCTGCTCGGGCCGGCGATCGGTTGGTTCATCCCGTTCTTCCTGCTCGGCTTCGTGTTGATCGCCTCGATGTGGGCGGCGGCCGGCGCGCTGGTCAACCGGCTGGAGGACATCGGCGGTGTGTCGATGCCGGTGCAGCTCGCGGTGATGCTGCCGTTCTTCGCGGTGGTCTTCCTCAGCGACAACGTCGGCGCCATGCGGTTGCTGTCCTACCTGCCGTTCTCGGCGCCGACCGCGATGCCGCTGCGGCTGTTCACCGGCGACGCCGCGCTCTGGGAGCTGTTCGTCTCGCTGGCCCTGCTGCTGGTGACGGCGATCGGGTTCCTGCTCGCCGGGGCCCGGGTGTACGAGGGTTCGCTCCTGCGTACCAACGGCCGCACCTCGGTCCGGACCGCCTGGCGGGAGCGCGAGACGCTGGGCTGACCGACGGCGGCTGTCGCGGAGGCGGCGGTGCCGCGTCCGGCCGAGGGCCACCTCACGCTTTCGAGGATTGCCTTCCCCAGCCCGCAACGGGTCAGCAGGGGACGCTGGACCAGCCAGCGGGGAGGCTCGGGGTCTGCCAGGTCGGGTCGGGCCGCCAGGACGCCCAGGACTCGTCCCACCACCGTTGGCCCGCGTCGAGCAGCGCGGCGATCCGGTCCCCCTCGGCGCGGATCGCCTCGCCCATCCCGGGGTAGCGTCCCTCCACCAACCGTTGGGCGAAGATCTCCACATCCTTGAAGACGTACCGGTCGGCGTCCGCCGCCCACCACAGGTCAAGCTCATGATCGAGGGTGTCCACCCCGATCGGCGTACGCCGCAGCGGGTCTTGGAGGTTGAAGTACCACCCGGCGAAGTCCCGCTGCGGGCCGGACCAGAACACGTCGACCGAGTGGGCCTCGCCCGGGCGCTGGAGCATCAGCTTGCCATGCCCGGTCCAGGCCCGCTGGCCGGCAACATGCCAGGGGTGCCGCCCACACGGGAAGCTCCCCTCTTCGGGAAAACCGAACTCGGCGCCGGACGGCAGGTAGAGCGCGAGCAGGTCGGGAGAATCCTCGACGCAGATCGTCGGGCAGGCGAACCAGACCTCACCACGCAGGATCTCCCGCCGGACCACCACGTCGCCCGGCCTGAACCGCTCGCCTGCCGCCTGCACCCGGACCTCCTGGTCAGTCCTGCCTCGACTCCGGCCGATACTCCCCGATCCGAGCCGCCGCAGCCGGCTCCGCCACGCCTGCGGTGCTTCAGATCCCGCTACCGACTCGTCTCCTCGGGCAGCGTGCGCATGGCGCGAAGCGGGGAGAAGACGATCCAGAACACTCCGAGCAGGGCACCGAGGCTGGCGATCCAGAGCGTGGGACGGACCCCGATCGCGGCGCCGAGGGTCCCGCCGACCAGGGCACCGATCGGTCGGATGCCGTAGTTGACGGTGCGCCGGAAACCGGCGACCACGGCGAGCATCGCCACCGGTGTGGCCGCGATCTGCACCGATCCGGTCGCGATGTCGAGGATCATGACGCCCAGCGCGGAGACGAACTCGGCCGCGAACAGCAGCGCGAGCACCAGCGGCTGCGGCCCCACCGCCAGCGGTACGAGGAGCAACGGGGCCGGGAAGACGACGAATCCGAGCAGCACTGCGGGGCCGATGCCGATTCGGCGACTGATCGCGGCGGTGACCGCCGCGCCGAGCAGTCCGCCGAACGCGCCCGCCCCGATGATCACACCCAGCACGCCCGGGGAGACGCCCAGTTCGGTGGTCACGTAGAGCACGAAGAGCGCGGCGAACATGTAGTTGAACAGGTTCAGCGTGGTGGTGCCGAGCAGCGTCGCCCGGAGGATCGCCGAGCGGGCCACGTACCGTACGCCGGCGGCCATGCCCAGGCCGGAGCCGCCCGGTGCGGGACGCTCGGTGACCCTGGTCCGGGCCAGGAAGACCGCCGAGGTCAGATAGGTGAGTACGCCGGAGAAGAGCGCGACCGGGGCGGTGAGCACCTGCACCAGCACGCCACCGACGCTGGGACCGGCCAGGTGCGACAGGGCCCTGCTGCCGTTGATCAGACTGTTGGCGTCCACATAGTCGGGCCGCTGCACCAGGGCGGCGAACAGGCTGCTGTGCGCCACCTCGAAGTACACCGAGAGGATCCCGATCAGGAAGACCATGGCACAGAGCAGCGGCAGGTTCAGCACGTCCGCCCACCACAGCAGCGGCACGGCCAGCAGCAGGCCGGCCCGGCCGAGGTCGGTGACGATCATTACTCGGCGTCGGCGTGGCTGCCGGTCCACCCAGGCGCCGGCCGGCAACGAGAAGAACAGGTTCGGCAGCAGCGCGGCGGCGGTCAGGTAGCCCATCTCGGCGGGCCCGGCGCCGACCGCGAGCAGGGCCAGCAGCGGTACGGCGAGCATGGTGATCTGGTCGCCGAAGAGGGAGACGGTCTGCGCGGACCAGTAGCGGCGGAAGGCGGTCTGCTGGAGTAGCCGGGGGACGGTCTGCTGGAGTAGCCGGGGGACGCGCGGCCGGCCCGGTGGTGCCGGTTCGGCCAGGACGAGAGGTTCGGTCATGGCCGGTTCTCGTCCGCTGGCCGCTCGGCGGGTACGGGGCCACGCGGCAGCGCCATCTGGACGACCATCACCGGGCGGGACCCGGCTGGGCGTTTCGCCGGGTCGGCGATCCGCTCGTCGTACCGGGCCAGCAACGCGTCGATCTGCTCGGTGACCTCACGCAGCTCGGCGGCGGTGACATGCAGCAACGCGTCGCCGAAGCCGGCGGCGACCCGCCACTGCACGGGTTCGTCGGCGCGGATGGCGAGGTAGTCCTGCGCGCGTTGCAGGTAGAGGGCGAGCATCACACCGTTGAGCTGGTCCGCGGCGGCCTTCATGACCGGGTCGTCGGAGTCGTCGTCCCAGGACGTGTACTGCGTGGTGGCCCGCCAGGGCCGTTCCCGGCCGTCCGCCCCGGGAACCCGTTCGGCGAACCCGTACTTGGCGAGCTGCCGCAGGTGGAACGAGCAGTTCGGCACGTTGTCGTCGAGCCGGGCAGCCGCCTGGGTGGCGGTCATCGGGCCCTCGCCGCGCAGCAGCCCGATCAGGCGCATCCGCAGCGGGTGCGCGTACGCCCGCAGGGCGCGTGGGTCGGTGATTCTGATGGCCCGCTGCGGCACCTCGTCGCTCATATAGTAGAGAATGCTTTAGAAAGCTTTCTCTAGCAACCCCCTGCGGCGCTTCCACCGCGGGCACCCCGTGCACGCGAATCAGGGCGCGTACGCGGGCTGGCGGCTCAGGCCCGCGACCAGCACAAACCCACTCACCAAACCTAATCACCCCCTCAGTCGCACGTCAGGTGCGCTGCCCTCTGGCGGGCAGGACGTGAAGGTTGCTCTGCGAGGGGAGGTGATGAAGTGAGCCGGCTGGGTGGGCCTGGGCGGGCTCACCGGGTTCAGGGTGGTTGCACCCCTGGGACGACTTCAGCATCAACACCGCGATCACGTTGCCGATCGGGGTAGAGGTCGACGTCGCGTACGCATTGCGGACGTGGTTGTCGGGCCCGGTCGCGGGCCGGGCACGCCGGTTCGCCAAGTGGTCCGCCATCGGGTCTCTGCTGGTGGGCGCACTCGGCCTGGTGGCGTATCGCCCCAGCAGCTGGGTAGGGGCCTCATCGGCTTCCATGTGCAGCCGGCAGAAGCAGCCCTCAGGTAGCTTCCTTAGAGCGCGTTCAGCTCATGTCAGGTCGATCTGGTAATCCAAGCTGACCCGATCGGCAGGGATCGTGATCTCAGCAACCTCCATCACCTGGCTGTTGACGTACGTCTGCCGCGTGATGACCACAACCGGCACTCCGCCGGGAATCTTCAGGGTGTCGACTTCGTCAGCAACAGGCATCCTCGCCCGGACCTGTTCCCGTATCGACGTGATCGTGTAACCGAGGCTGTAGAGCTGGGACGTGTTGCCGCCGGGCCAGGGCTCGTTGGCGGGATCAGCAACGGGCGTCCCGGCGACCGTCTCCAGCAGCAGATAGGACGTCGACATCTGCTGCGGTACGCCCGAGTTCCGGAAGACGAATCGCCGCTCAAGCAACATCGTCCCTGGCTCCACCTCGAAAAGTTCGGCCACGGCCTGGGTCGCAGGCACCTCACGGAACTTCTTGTCGAGGGCGTAGGCCGCCCATCCGATCTGCTGGTCAGCGGTGAAGGACGTCCCCAGTTCCCCGGATCGGACCTGATCAAGCTCTTTGCGGTAGCGGTCGGAGCCGAGACGACGGACGGGCATTACAGGCCGGGCATACGTGCCTCGACCCATCTCCGTCACCACCAAGCCCTCGGCGCGCAGGAGCGCCAGGGCCTCACGGACCGTTCCGCGCGCGACGGAAAACTCAGCCATCAGGGTCGATTCGCTGGGTAGCAGCAACCCAGGCGGGATCACGCCGGAGAGGATCCGGCGACGCAGTTCGTCTGCCACGACCCGATAGCGGGCTGGCTCCGTGTGCGGGGTAGGCACGCCCAACCGTACCGCCGATCTTCCGGAGTCTCATCCTCGCCGCACCCGGCCGGCGAGCCTGTATAGACAGGTCGCCTAGACAGGTTCTACCGTAGCAATGCAACCGGCACGGAGAGTGATCTAGGGGTAGGTGCCCCGTGCCGGTTGCCCTCAACGACTCTGGGAGGTAGCAGTGAGAGTGAAGTGGTTTCAGCGCCCGACTGAGCCCGTAGACACGGTGGGAGCAGCCACCAGGTACGCCAGGCAGGATGGTCAGCCTCGTCCAGCCTGGGACGGCCCAACGATGCTGCTGCCGACAAGGCCGTTGATGACTCGTGCCGGCTGGTGGCGCTCAAGCTTCGCCATGGGCCGGTTGAACCAGCGCCGGTACGGCAGTCGTCCAGGCGGTAACCAGAAGCCCCACCGTGGCGCTTCCTGACGTCCGGCCAGAGGTCCCGTTTCGTGTCCAACTCAGCTGGACGACTGTCGACAGCCACAACGGCAATCCGTGTTCCTGCTGCCAGCCGGGCGGGAGCTGCGTAATCAAAGTCCTTGATCGGCCCACCTATGACGGGTGGATCTGGATTGAGGGATACCAGCTCAACGCAGCTGGTGACGCCACTGAGCGGAGGGCTCTGTACGTCCTGAAGAACGGCCTCAGGAGGCTGTAGAACGCAGAAAAGCCCCCGTCCTAACAGGATGGGGGCCACTGCCGTTTAGAGCTGAAAATGACTCAGGCCCTTGTTGAGGTACTCACCGAGCAGCCTGACTCTCAGGTCGTTTGTGCAAGTATCTCGTCGGAGACGTCGAAGTTGGCGTAGACGTTCTGCACGTCGTCGCTGTCCTCCAGGACGTCGATCAGCTTGAAGATCTTGCGGGCGCCCTCCTCGTCCAGCGGCACGGTGACGCTGGGGACGAGCGAGGACTCGGCCGACTCGTACTCGATGCCGGCGTCCTGTAGCGCGGTGCGTACCGCCAGCAGGTCACCCGGCTCGGAGACCACCTCGAACGCCTCGCCCAGGTCGTTGACCTCCTCGGCGCCCGCGTCGAGGACCGCCAGCATCACGTCGTCCTCGGTGGCGCCCGCCTTCGGCACGATCACCACGCCCTTGCGGGAGAACATGTACGACACCGAGCCGGCGTCGGCGAACGAGCCGCCGTTGCGGGTCAGCGCGGTGCGTACCTCGGTGGCCGCCCGGTTGCGGTTGTCGGTCAGGCACTCGATCAGCAGCGCGACGCCGTTCGGGCCGTACCCCTCGTACATGATCGTCTGGTAGTCGGCGCCGCCGGCCTCCAGGCCGGAGCCGCGCTTGACCGCGCGGTCGATGTTGTCGTTGGGAACCGAGTTCTTCTTGGCCTTCTGGATGGCGTCGTAGAGGGTCGGGTTGCCGGCGGGGTCGCCGCCGCCGGTCCGCGCCGCGACCTCGACGTTCTTGATCAGCTTGGCGAACATCTTGCCGCGCTTGGCGTCGATGACCGCCTTCTTGTGCTTGGTCGTCGCCCACTTTGAGTGGCCGGACATCTGTTACCTCCGTTGCTACCCGCCGTCTGCATCGACCGCACCGCGCACGCCTCGCTCCGCACCCGCGCACGCGGTGGTGCCGGTCAGCTCTGGTGGAAGCCGTGGCGGCCAGATGGCCCTGCCGAATCTCGGCAATCCTACCGACGTACGTGCGGCGCCCGTCACCCGCCGCACGTCAGCAGGCCGACGAATCACCCGGCTCACCGCATAGCAGACAAAAATCCTCATGCCGCCCGCTCCGCACCGCATCCCACCAGAAGTCGGAAACCACCGATCGACAGAGGGAGAAGTTGGTATGAATGGTGCACGTCATTGAAGTTCATGCGATACGAGACGACCTAGGGGCGACATGCCGGCCCACCGCCACAGGCTCACCGCACGTCAGCGTACGTCCGAACTGGTGATGGTCCTGCTCATCCTCGCCGCGTTCGGCCCGTACATCGGGCCCGGCGTCCGTACCGAACAGGTCGCTGTCGTCGCCGTCGCCGCGCTGGCGTTCCTCACCCGCGCCCACCTCCTCGCCTCGATCCCGCCGCTGGTCACGCTGCTCATCGCCCTCATTGCCACATATGTCGCGCTTGCGGGATTCGCCTCCCTGGGCGACCCCACGGCCGGCGTCGGGTACAAGCCCGTCGGTCTCTGGGCCGGCCTCGACAACCTGCTGTTACCCATTGCCGTACTCGTCGCCGGGTACCTCGTCGCCACCGGAACTGCCGACCGCGCCCGGCTCATTCGCGTCGCGGCGATGACGCTGGTCGTCCTCCTCGCCCTGAACACGGTCGCCGCCTATCTGACGCTGCTGGGGCCGAGCCCGTTGGACGAGTTGCTGCCACGGTGGTGGAACAGCAGCGGGCAGACCAGCACCGCGGAGCGCGCGGCGACGATGGGCCGGTACTCGGGCATCTTCAACCAGCCCGCGGAAGCCGGCGTCATGTACTCCCTCGGGCTGATCGCGGCGGTGTACCTGCTGCGCCACCGCCCGCTGCGCCTCGCCGCGATCGGCATCGTCCTCGCCATCGGCGGCCTGCTCACCGCATCGAAGATCTTCCTGCTGATCGGGCTACCGATCGCCCTCTGGCAGACCTGGCGCGGGGCGCCATGGCGCAGCCGGGTCGGCTCCGTCCTTGCCCTGGGTGGCGTACTCGTCGTCTTCGACTACCAGGCCCGGCAGCCGGACTCGCCGATCGGCGGGGTGCTGCTCGACGCCTGGTTCAACCCGCAGGGCCGCAAGGGCAGCCTGCTCTCCTTCTACACCGCCTCCCGGCTCGGCGAGAACTCCACCCTGGCCGACGCCGCCGGCCTGGTCTTCGACCACTCCCCGTGGTTCGGGTTCGGTCTGGGCGGGATCCGCGTCGCCTACGACAGTGCGTGGGTGGAGGCGCTGGTGATGGCCGGCGTGTTCGGGCTCCTGCTCCAGGGCGCCATCATGGCGGTCCTGGTCGCCTGCTGGCTACAGACCCGCAAATGGGCCGATCCGGCGGCGGTACGCTTCGGCGCCGGGCTGGTCATGGTGGTGGTCGCCGGATCGATGGGGCTGTCCACCCTGACGTCCAACCGGGTCACCACCGTGGTGTGGCTGCTGATCGCCCTGCTGCTGGTGCGGCCACCGGCGGCCCGCCAGGAACCGGCAACGACCCCGGCCGCCGCTCGTCCTCCGCTGGTCGCACAGGGAAGCGGAGATCGCGGCGGCAGGCCGCGCCGGGACGCAGGCGAGCAGCGCGCGAGGGCTGTACGACTGCCGGTGTGACCGGGCCGGCCGCGCCGGCTCAGCTCACGGCGCGGGCCAACTCAGTTCACGGCGCGACCAGTCAGCTCACGGCGCCGACCAGGCGTACGAAGTAGCGGTGCAGCCGCAGGTCACCGGTGAGTTCCGGGTGGAACGAGGTGGCGAGCAGGTTGCCCTGGCGCACCGCCACGATCCGGGTGCCGACCGGCGCGGGGGCGTCGTGCCGCCGCCCTGAAGCCGCCGGCGGCGCGGTGGGAGCGTCGAGCACGGTGCCGAGCACCTCGACCCCGGCGCCGACCCGCTCGACCCAGGGCGCCCGGATGAAGACCGCGTGCAGCGGGCCACCGTCGATGCCGGTGATCTCCACGGGTGCCTCGAACGAGTCGACCTGGCGGCCGAAGGCGTTGCGCCGCACGGTCATCGCGATGCCGTCGAAGCCGCGCTGGTCCGGTCGGCCATCGAGCACCTCGGCGGCCAGCATGATCATGCCGGCGCAGGAGCCGTAGACCGGCAGGCCGGCGGCGATCCGCTTGTCGATCGGTTCACGTAGTTCGAAGATGTCGACCAGTTTGCTGATCGTGGTGGACTCCCCGCCGGGGATGACCAGGCCGTCGACGGCGTCCAGTTCCGCCGGTCGGCGTACCGGACGGGCCTGCGCGCCCACGGCGGTCAGGGCGGCGAGGTGTTCGCGGACGTCGCCCTGAAGGGCGAGCACGCCGATCACGGGTGCCGTCACGTGTGCTCCTCCGAGATGTTAAGAAGGGACCCCTGCTCTACCGGAGGCGTTAACAGGGGGCCCTTCCTTTCGATTCACCAGCCGCGGTCGGCGAGGCGGTGCGGGACGGGGATGTCGTCGACGTTGATGCCGACCATCGCCTCGCCGAGACCCCGGGAGACCTTGGCCAGCACGTCCGGGTCGTCGTGGAAGGTGGTCGCCTTGACGATCGCGGCGGCCCGCTGGGCGGGGTTGCCGGACTTGAAGATGCCGGAGCCGACGAAGACCCCCTCGGCGCCGAGCTGCATCATCATCGCCGCGTCGGCGGGGGTGGCGATACCACCGGCGGTGAACAGCACCACCGGCAGCTTGCCGGCCTCGGCCACCTCCTTGACCAGCTCGTACGGCGCCTGCAACTCCTTCGCCGCGACGTACAGCTCGTCGGTCGGCAGGGTCTGGAGCCGACGGATCTCCTGACGGATCTTGCGCATGTGGGTGGTGGCGTTGGAGACGTCCCCGGTGCCCGCCTCGCCCTTGGAGCGGATCATGGCGGCGCCCTCGGTGATCCGCCGCAGCGCCTCGCCCAGGTTCGTCGCGCCGCAGACGAACGGCACGGTGAAGGCCCACTTGTCGATGTGGTTGGCGTAGTCGGCCGGGGTCAGCACCTCGGACTCGTCGACGTAGTCGACGCCGAGCGCCTGGAGGATCTGCGCCTCGACGAAGTGGCCGATCCGCGCCTTGGCCATCACCGGGATGGAGACGGCGTCGATGATGCCGTCGATCATGTCGGGATCGCTCATCCGGGACACCCCGCCCTGGGCGCGGATGTCGGCGGGCACCCGCTCAAGCGCCATCACCGCGACCGCGCCGGCGTCCTCAGCGATCTTGGCTTGCTCGGGAGTGACCACGTCCATGATCACACCGCCCTTGAGCATCTCGGCCATGCCCCGCTTGACGCGGGCGCTGCCGACGACCGGGGTGGTGTCGCTGGCGTTCGGGGAAGTCGTCTCGGACACGGGTCATCGCTCCTTGAGGGCGCACGGGCGGGGCAGCGAAATGCTACGACCGCCGCAACGCCGTTCCGACAGCCAATCAGACCCGTGGTGGCCTTAGGTGTGGCCGCCGTCACGCTGTGCCAGTCGGGCCGCCGCAGCCCAGGTCAGCGGGTGGGGACGTCGGCGGCGGGGACGGTGAGCGTCGGGTCGTCGATGTCGAAGTAGCGCGGCCAGGTGTGCCCGCGCCCCATCCGCAGCAGGCGTACCAGGGGCCGGCCGCGCGCCGTACGAGCGTCGCGGACCAGGTCGGTGTGCACCTGCCGGGCCAGGGCGAGCCGCCGGCTGGCCGCGATGACCGCCTCGCAGTCCGGGTCGCTGGGATCGAGTCGAACGGCCCGCAGCTGCCGGGTCAGGTCGTTCTCGGCCGCTTCCCGCTCGTCCGGCTGTGCGTCGAGCGCGATCCGGGCCGCCGCGTACAGCTCCACGCCGTAGCGGCGTTCGGCCAGCACCGCGGCGGCGGCGGCGCGGCGCAGCAGGTGGGCGTCCAGGGCCCGGGCCGCGAGCTGCGCGCGGGCCTGGAGCCGCTCGACCCGGCCGGCGGTCCAGATCAGGTACGCCGCCACCAGGGCGACGACCAGCGTCCCGCCCACCACCCACCACATGCCCGGCATCGTAGTGCTGCTCCCGTTCCTCCCGATCAGTCCGACCCCACCCACTCCTGGTCGATCACCCGCCCGTCGGTCGCCTCGATCGCCGCTGCGTATACCTCCAGAACGCGGCGGGCAACCACCGGCCAGTCGAAATTTGCCACCACCTGATCACCGCAGGCGGTCAGCTCCGCCCGCTGGGCCGCGTCGTCGAGCAGTTCGGCAAGCGTCGCACGCAACGCCACCGCGTCGCCGGTGGGAAACAGCCGCCCGGCCCGGCCGTTGTCCAGCACCCGGCGGAAGGCGTCGAGGTCGCTGGCGACCACCGTGGTACCGGCGGCGAGCGCCTCGGTGAGGATCATGCCGAACGACTCACCGCCGGTGTTCGGCGCCACGTAGAGATGCACGCTGCGCAGCATGCGGGCCTTGTCCGCCTCGGACACCAGGCCGAGGAAGGTGACCCGATCCCGAAGCCCGGGCGGAAACCGGTCGAACAGGTCGTCGCGGTCACCGGGGCCGGCCACCAGCAGGCGCAGCCCGGGGCGCTGTTCGGCCAGTTCGACGAAGGCGTCCCGCAGGATCGGGAAGCCCTTACGCGGCTCGGTGAACCGGCCCAGGAAGCCGAGCGTGCCGTCGGCACCGGGCGAGCACTCCCCCGGCCAGCCGGGCAACGGCTCGACCCCGGCGAACTTGGCCACCGCCACCCCGTTGGGAATCTCCACCGCACCCCCGTCGAGGTGCTCGACCTGCACCTTGCGGGCCAGCGCGCTCACCGCGATCCGGGCGGTGATCCGCTCCAGCACGATCTGGAGCACGCCCTGAGCGGCCGAGAGCACCCGGGATCGGGTCATCGCGGTGTGGAAGGTCGCCACCACCGGCCCCCGGGCGGAGAGCACGGCGAGCATGGACAGGCTCAGCGCCAACGGTTCGTGCACGTGCAGCACGTCGAAGTCGCCCCGGGTGATCCACCTCCGTACCCGGGCGGTGGAGACCGGCCCGAACGCGATCCGGGCCACCGAGCCGTTGTACGGCAGCGGCACCGACCGGCCGGCCGGCACCACGTACGACGGCAGGGTGGAGTCCTCGTCCGCCGGGGCGAGCACGCTCACCTCGTGCCCGAGCCCGATCAGCGCCTCGGCGAGGTCCATGACGTGGTTCTGCACCCCGCCGGGTACGTCGAAGGAGTACGGGCAGACGATGCCGATCCGCATTGCGCCCGTCCCCCTCAGTCCAGCCACATCCGCTGCAACATGTGCCAGTCTTGCGGATGCCGGGCGATGCCCGCCGCGAGACTGTCGGCGATCAGCTGGGTCAGCGACCGGACTCGCCCGTCCAGCGTGCCTTCCTCGGGTCCCGGCACCGGCAGCGGGCCTTCCAGCGCGGCGCATGCCGCATCCGGTTCGTACCACATCGAGGCCACGTACAGGGGCGCGCCGGTACGCAGCGCCAGCAGGGCCGGGCCGGCCGGCATCCGGGTCCGGCCGCCGAAGAAGTCCACCTCGACGCCGCGGGCGGAGAGGTCCCGGTCGGCGAGCAGCGGCACCACCGCACCGGCGGCGAGCCGTTCGGTCAGCACCTCCAGCGGCGGCCGGCTACCGCCGGTGGTGGGCAGGATCTCCATGCCCAGGCTCGCCCGGAAGGCCACGAACCGCTTGTAGACGCCCTCCGGTTTGAGCCGCTCCATGACGGTGGACAGCGGCCAGCCGTTGGCCACCACCCAGGCGCCGGCGGCGTCCCAGTTGCCGCCGTGCGGCAGCGCCACCACCGCGCCGCGCCCGGCGGCCACGTCGGCGGCGAGCAGGTCGGCGCCGTCCAGCCTGAACGCGGTGAGCAGCTGCTCGTGACGCAGGGACGGCAGCCGGAACGCCTCCATCCAGTACCGGGCGTACGACCGCAGGCCAGCGCGGACCAGGTCGTCCAGCTCGGCCTCGGGCAGGTCGGGCCCGACCACCCGGCGCAGGTTGTCGCGCAGCCGGGTGACGCTGGGGCCCCCACGGCGGTAGGCCCGGTCGGCGAAGGCGGTGAACGCCGCGGCGGCGACCGGTTGGGGCAGCGCGCGAACCAGCCGCCAGCCGGCGACGAAGCCCAGTTCGGTGAGGTTCACCGGCGCCCCCGCCGCCGGACCGTGCCGGTCACCCGTGACCGGACTGTGCCGGTCACCCGCGGCCGCCCGGCACGTCCACCTGCTGGGCCTGGCGGTACACGTATCGCATCCGCTGTCCCACGGTGAACAGTGACACCGCCGCGAGCAGCCACAGCGCGATCGGCAACGCCGGCTCGACGCCGAGGCCGGTGAGCAGGCCACCGACGCCCACGATCAGCAGCCGCTCGGTGCGCTCGGCGATGCCGACGTTGCCGCTCATCCCGAGCCCTTCGGCGCGCGCCTTGACGTACGAGACGAGACCGCCGGCGGCCAGGCAGATCAGCGCGGCGGCCACGCCCGCGCGGTCGCCGACGCCGGCCAGGTAGAACGCGACCGCGCCGAACACCGCGCTGTCGGCGACCCGGTCCATGCTGGAGTCGAGGAACGCGCCGAACTTCGTGGAGCCGCCACTCATCCGGGCCATCGTCCCGTCGAGCAGATCGGTGAGCGCGAAGACCGTCACGATCAGCGCTCCGGCGACCAGGTGGCCGCGGGCGCCGAAGCCGAGCGCGCCGACGAGCACCCCGAGGGTGCCCGCGACGGTGACCGCGTTGGGGGACACGCCCGCGCGCAGCAGGCTACGGGCGATCGGCTCCACGACGCGGGTCATCCCCGCGCGGGCCGACACTTGGAAGATCTTCGCCATGGCGGTCCCACGATAACGGTCGGTCCTGAGCCGGCGACAGCGCCGGTCCGAGCACGGAGGGTTGTGTCTGTTCGTCATCGGGTGTGAGATCGAGCCGAGAGGGTGACCCAGCTCACCAGACCGCCCGTTGACTGCCCGGTTCGGAGCGATCCACCGGAGGATATCGCCGCAGTACCCCGCTCGGGCCGCATCCCGTCGCGCGCGGCGGTCGCCACCACCACCGGCTGAGGGAGGTGCGCCCGATGGCGCAGAGGAGTCAGGACAAGGCAGTCACCGGGGTACCGGCGGTGACCGATCCCGCGAAGATCCGCAATGTGGTGCTGGTCGGGCGCTCGGGTGCGGGCAAGACGACCCTGGTCGAGGCGCTGCTCGCGGCGACCGGCACGATCACCCGGGCCGGCTCGGTCACCGACGGCAACACCGTCTGCGACCACGACCCGGCGGCCGTACGCCAGCAACGGTCGGTCTCGCTGGCCTGCGCGCCGCTGGTGCACGACGGAATCAAGGTCAATCTGCTGGACACGCCCGGCTACGCCGATTTCGTCGGCGAGTTGCGCGCCGGCCTGCGGGCCGCCGACGCCGCGCTGTTCGTGGTCTCCGCCGTCGACGGGATGGACGCCGCCACGGCGGCGCTGTGGGAGGAGTGCGCGGCCGTCGACATGCCCCGGGCGGTCGCGGTCGCCCGGCTGGATCATCCGCGCGCCGACTTCGACGAGGCGGTGGCGCTCTGCCAGCGGGTCTTCGGTGACAACGTCCTCCCGCTCTACCTGCCGATGCTCGGCGACGACGGGGTCTCCACCGTCGGCCTGCTCGGGCTGATCACCCGGCGGGTCTTCGACTACACCGACGGGCTGCCGCCGCAGGTGCGCCAGCCCGACCCGGAGCACCTGCCGGCGATCGTCGAGTCCCGCAACGAGCTGATCGAGGGGATCATCGCCGAGAGCGAGGACGAGACCCTGATGGACCGGTACCTCGGCGGCGAGGAGATCGACGCCGACATCCTGGTCGAGGACCTGGAGAAGGCCGTCGCCCGGGGACACTTCTACCCGGTGGTGCCGGTCTGCGCGGCCACCGGGGTCGGGGTGGACGCCCTGCTGGAGGTGCTCACCGCCGGGTTCCCGTCGCCGCCGGAGCACGACCTGCCCCCGGTCACCGGGGTGGACGGCTCACCTCGCCCGCCGCTGACCTGCGACCCGGACGGTCCGCTGGTCGCCGAGGTGGTCAGGACCACCGTCGACCGGCACGTCGGGCGGGTCTGCGTGGTCCGGGTCTTCTCCGGCACGCTGCGCCCCGACCAGACGGTGCACATCTGCGGGCACGGGCTGGCCGAACGTGGCCACCCCGACCACGACGCCGACGAGCGGATCGCCCACCTGTACAGCCCGCTCGGCGCCACCCTGCGGGAGGTCGACGTCGCGGTGGCCGGCGACATCTGCGCGATCACCAAGTCCGGCAGCGCGGAGACCGGCGACACCATCTCCGCGAAGCACGACCCACTGCTGATCGCCCCGTGGGAGATGCCCGAGCCGCTGCTGCCGGTGGCGATCGTGGCCCGGTCCCGGTCCGACGAGGACGCCCTGGCCCGCAATCTGTCCCGGCTGGTGGCCGGCGATCCGACCCTGCGGTTGGAGCGCAACCCGCAGACCCACCAACTGGTGCTGTGGTGCATGGGCGAGGCACACGCCGACGTGGTTCTCGACCGGCTGCACGCCGGCGGGGTCGAGCTGGACACCGAACCGGTCAAGGTGGCGTTGCGGGAGACCCTGACGGCGCCGGCCGCCGGGCACGGCCGGCACGTCAAGCAGTCCGGTGGGCACGGCCAGTACGCGGTCTGCGACATCGAGGTGGAGCCGCTGCCGCGCGGCGCCGGCTTCGAGTTCGTCGACCGGGTGGTCGGCGGGGCGGTCCCGCACAACTACATCCCCTCCGTGGAGAAGGGGGTACGCGCCCAACTGGAACGCGGCCTGGTCGCCGGCCACCCGGTGGTGGACCTGCGGGTGACCCTGGTCGACGGCAAGGCGCACAGCGTGGACTCGTCCGACGCGGCGTTCCAGACCGCCGGCGCACTGGCCCTGCGCGACGCCGCGGCCAAGGGGCAGCCGGCGCTGCTGGAACCGGTCGACGAGGTGACCGTACGGGTGCCCGACGGCAACGTGGGCACGGTGCTGGGTGACCTGTCCGGCCGACGCGGCCGGGTGCTCGGCACCGAGCCCGACCCGGAGTCCGAGGGCCGGACCCTGGTACGTGCCGAGGTGCCCGCCACCGAACTGCTGCGCTACGCCATCGAGCTACGCGCGCTGACCCACGGCGCGGGCACCTTCCGCCGCCACTTCGTCCGCTACGACCCGATGCCCGATCACCTCGCGGACCAGATCCGCAAGGAGCACGCCTGACGGCAGGGGCGATCAGGGACGGGCGGTGGGAAGCATCGGGCTGGGCCAGTAGGGTCGGTCGGCCTCCAGCAGGGCGGCGCGGCGCAGCGCGGCGAGCTGGCGTTCGACCTCGGCGAAGTGGTCGGGCGCGAGGGGGCCGAGGGCCAACGCGGCGGCATTCTCCTCGACCTGGGCGACGCTGCGGCAGCCCGGGATCGGGATCGTGCGGTCGCTGCGGGCCCAGATCCAGCCCAGCGCGCCCTGGGCGAGGGTACGCCCGTCGGCGGTCAACGCCGCCCGGACCGCCTGGACCCGGCGCAGCCACTCCGGGGCGGGCCGGCCGCCCCGGAACCACTCCAACCAGCCCGAGGTCATGCCCCGGATGTCGTCGTGGGGCAGCGTCGAGGCGGGGTGGTACTTGCCGGTGAGCAGGCCCATGCCGAGCGGTCCCCGGTTGACGCTGGCCAGGTCGTACTTCTCGCAGATGCCGAGCAGGTCGGGGGCATCGCGCAGCACGGAGAGGCTGTGCTGCACGGCGGCGGCGTGCGGGGCGTACTGGCCGAGGGCGGTGGCGCGGTCGGCCCGGTCGGTGCTCCAGCCGTACGCCCGGACCAGGCCGTCGGTCACCAACTCCTCCAGCGTGCCGATCAGCGCCTGCGCCCGGGGCACCGACAGGTCGGCCAGGTGCAGCTGGTAGAGGTCGATCCGGTCGGTGCCGAGGCGACGCAGCGACTCCCGTACGGCCCGCCGCAGGTAGGCCGGTGAGGCGTCCGTCCCGGTGGCCTGCCGGGCCTGCTCGTCGAAGGTGTAGCCCCACTTGGTGGCGATGACCGCCTCGTCGCGTCGACCGGCCAGGGCCCGCCCGAGGAGGCGCTCGCCGTGCCCGGCACCGTACGTGTCGGCGGTGTCGAAAAGCGTCACGCCGAGGTCGAGCGCCCGGCGGATCGCCCGGACCGATTCCGCGTCGTCAACGGCGCCCCAGCCCAGCGGGGTACGCCCCTCCGCCCAGGGGCCGGCGATCGCCCAACAGCCCATGCCCAGGGCGCTGACCTCGATGCCGCTGCGGCCCAGCATCCGCGTCGACTCCACCATCGGCGCATCGTGCCATCTTGGGGGCGAAACTTCGCAGAGATCCATCACGATCATCCGTACGAACGACCGGAGTGGACGGATCACCCGAAGCCGGCCCCGCTGCACCTCCGTTCCCCGTCGCGGCCTCCCCACCCCAGCTCAGGGCCGGCTGCGGGCGCACCACACCGCGACCCGATGTTGACCGAGGGTGTCCACAGGCTCACCGGTTCCCCACTTCGCCGCCCTTTGCTCTGCTTCACCGGACGCACTGGTTTCGGCCGTCGAGTGTTGCGCCGGTTGAAGCAGAGCAAAGCGCTCAAGCACCGGACGGGCCGGCTCGGCGCGGCGCGGCAGCGAGACCAGACCGGGCCGGGCCGGGCGGAGTGGGGCGCCGGGCCGGGTGGGGGGCGGCGAGTCAGGCGGGCCAGGCGCGCACGAGCAGGTCGCGGGTGTCGCCGAGTAGTTGCGGCAGCACCTTGGTACGGCCGATCACCGGCATGAAGTTGGCGTCGCCGCCCCACCGGGGCACCACGTGCTGGTGCAGGTGGGCGGCGATGCCGGCACCGGCCACGCCACCCTGGTTCATCCCCAGGTTGAAGCCGTGCGCGTTGCTGACCTTGCGGACCACCCGCATGGCGGTCTGGGTGAGCGAGGCCAACTCGACCGTCTCCGGTCCGTCCAGGTCGGTGTAGTCGGCCACGTGCCGGTACGGGCAGACCAGCAGGTGGCCCGGGTTGTACGGGTACAGGTTGAGCACCACGAACACGTGCTCGCCCCGGGCGACCACCAGACTCTCCTCCGGCGGTCGGCGCGGGGCCAGGCAGAACGGGCATCCGGACGGCTTCTCGTAGCCGCCCTCGGGTCGGTCCGCGCCGGAGATGTAGGTCATCCGGTGGGGCGTCCAGAGCCGGTCCAGCCCGTCGGCCATGTCCCTGTCGGTGTGCTCGTCCGCCCCAGTCACACCGGCGATCCTACGTACCGCGCGGCGCGGGTAGGCCACCCGCACCGCAGCCGCCGGCCACACCGCCGACCACCGGCGACCGGACCGCCGGCCACCGGCGGGCATGCTGCCGGGCCACGGTGACGCCCGCTTGCAGAATGCGGCAAAGATTTCTTGACTGTTACATCGACGTAGGCGAAACTTTCAGTCCTCTTGCTTCGAAGATCGTCGATTGGAGTGGTCGTGGAACGACGTTCCGTCCGGCAACGCCTGGTACGGGCCCTGACCGCCTGCGTGCTGGCCGCGGTGGCGAGCCTGACGGCGGTGACCGCCACCGGCACCGCCGCCCAGGCCGACGCCTGCTACACCTGGGGCCGCACCCTGTCCTCGGGAATGACCGGCGAGGACGTACGCCAGCTACAGATCCGCGTCGCCGGCTACCCCGGCTACGGCGCGGTGCTCACCATCGACGGGGCGTACGGCCCGGCCACCCGGTCGGCCGTGATCCGCTTCCAGCAGGCGTACGGCCTGGCCGCCGACGGGGTCGCCGGGCCGCAGACCGTCAACCAGATCTACGCGTTGCAGGACGCCGACTGCACCCCGGTCAGCTTCAGCTACGCCGAGTGGAACCGCTGCAACAGCGACTGGTCCGGCGGTGCCGTCCCGGCGAGCACCGCTCGCTTCAACGCCCTGGTCTCGATGTGGAAACTCCAGGCCATGCGCCGCGCCATGGGCAACGCACCGCTCTACCTCAGCAGCGGATTCCGCAGCTATGCCTGCAACAGCGCGGTCGGCGGGGCCAGCAACAGCCGGCACCTCTACGGCGACGGGATCGACCTGGTCGGCTCGCACTCCCTCTGCGCGCTCGCCCAGCAGGCCCGCAACCACGGCTTCAACAACATCCTCGGCCCCGGCTACCCGGGGCACCACGACCACACCCACCTGGGCAGCCCACCGAGCCGTTCCTGGTCGGCGCCGAACTGCGGGATCTGATCGCCCGCCGCGACGCCGGCCCCGCCAGAGGCGGGGCCGGCGTCGCGGTGGTCAGGCGGCCGACGGGCCGACGTTGGTCCGAGAGTTCACCACGTCCAGCACGTGGGCGACCGCCTCGGCCAGCGGCACCCCGTTGCGCTGCGAGCCGTCCCGGTACCGGAACGACACGGTGCCGGCGGCCACGTCCTCGTCCCCGGCGATCACCATGAACGGGATCTTCTGCTGCTGGGCGGTACGGATCTTCTTCTGCATCCGGTCGTCACCGGCGTCGACCTGGGCCCGGATGCCCTCGGCCCGCAGCGCGGCGACGAAACCGTGCAGGTAGTCGGCGTGGTCCTCGCGGATCGGGATGCCGACCACCTGCACCGGAGCCAGCCAGGCCGGGAAGGCACCGGCGTAGTGCTCGGTGAGCACGCCGAAGAACCGCTCGATCGACCCGAACAACGCCCGGTGGATCATGACGGGACGCTGCCGGGTGCCGTCGCCCGCCTGGTACTCCAGACCGAACCGCTCCGGCAGGTTGAAGTCGACCTGGATGGTGGACATCTGCCAGGTCCGACCGATCGCGTCCTTGACCTGCACCGAGATCTTCGGGCCGTAGAAGGCCGCGCCCCCCGGGTCGGGCACCAACTGGAGCCCGGACTCCTCGGCGGCCGAGCGCAGCGCCTCGGTGGCCCGCTCCCAGTTCTCGTCGGTGCCGACCGACTTCTCCGGGTTACGGGTCGACAACTCCAGGTAGAAGTCGTCCAGCCCGTAGTCGCGCAGCAACTCCAGCACGAAGGCGAGCAGGGACTTCAGTTCCCCCGCCATCTGCTCCTCGGTGCAGAAGATGTGCGCGTCGTCCTGGGTCATGCCACGGACCCGGGTCAGGCCGTGCACCACACCGGACTTCTCGTACCGGTAGACGGTGCCGAACTCGAACATCCGCAGCGGCAGCTCCCGGTAGGAACGACCCCGGGAACGGAAGATCAGGTCGTGCATCGGGCAGTTCATCGGCTTGAGGTAGTAGTTCGCGCCCTCCACCTCCATGGGCGGGAACATGCCGTCGGCGTACCAGTCGAGGTGCCCGGAGACCTCGTACAGGTGACCCTTGGTGATGTGCGGGGTGTTGACGAAGTCGTACCCGGCCTGCTCGTGCTTGATCCGCGAGTAGTTCTCCATCTCCCGGCGGATGATGCCGCCCTTGGGGTGGAAGACCGCCAGGCCGGAGCCCAGCTCGTCGGGGAAGCTGAACAGGTCCAGGTCCACGCCGAGCTTGCGGTGGTCGCGCCGGGCCGCCTCCTCCAGCAGCTTCAGGTACGCCTTGAGCGCGTCCCGGGTCGGCCAGGCGGTGCCGTACACCCGCTGCAGCTGCGGGTTCTTCTCGCTCCCCCGCCAGTACGCGGCGGCCGAACGCATCAGCTTGAACGCGCCGATCAGTCGGGTGTTCGGCAGGTGCGGCCCCCGGCACAGGTCCGACCAGCAGACCTTGTCCTCGTCGGCGGCGAGGTTGTCGTAGATGGTCAGCTCGCCGCCGCCGACCTCCATCACCTCGGCGGAGTCCAGCCCCTCGCCCTTGACGTCGATGAGCTCCAGCTTGAACGGCTCGGCGGCCAGCTCCGCCTTGGCCTCGTCCAGGCTGTCGAAGCGCCGCCGCCGGAACCGCTGACCGGACTTGACGATCTCCTGCATCCGCTTCTCGAGCTTGGCCAGGTCGTCCGGCTGGAACGGCTTCTCGACGGCGAAGTCGTAGTAGAAGCCGTTGTCGATCGGCGGGCCGATGCCGAGCTTCGCCTCGGGGAAGATGTCCTGCACCGCCTGGGCGAGCACGTGCGCGGTCGAGTGACGCAGCACGTTCAGGCCGTCCGGCGAGTCGAGGGCGACCGGCTCGACCGAGGTCTCCTCGGACGGGCGCCAGTCCAGGTCGCGCAGCACGCCCTGCGGATCGCGGACCACCACGATCGCCTTCGGTCCGTTGGCGGGCAGGCCGGCCGCGGCCACCGCGTCGGCCGCCGTCGTCCCGGCGGCAACGACGACGGGGTCGGCCACGGCGGGGGTACGGGGTGCGGACACGGGAGACTCCTCGCAGCAGTGGTATCAGGAAAGTGCCAATGTTGGCTCACCGTGATGCTATCGGTCGCCCGCTGAGCACTGCCGCCCGATATCGGCGGCACGGAGATCGGACCAGGCGTTGAACCTTTTCGTCCTCGGATCCGAACTACCAGGTGTGGCCGGAGCCCGTTCCGGCCAGGACGACAGGGATGGGGACCCAGGATGGCGATGACGCGCGGCGGGAGCCGTCGACGCCGGGGCGGAGCGGTGGCCGCGCTGTCCACCGCCATGGTGCTGCTCTGGCCGGCGGCGGCGTGGGCCGACGGTGTGACCTTCACCCCGACCGAGGCACAGCAGGGCAACTCGGTGAAGATGGAGTTCACGGTGCCGGACGAGCGGCCGGGGGTGCGTACCGAACGGATCGAGATCCGGATGCCGGCGGACCCGCCGATCGCCGAGGTGTACCCGCTGTCGGTGTCGGGGTGGGCTCCCGCGATCACCACCCGCCAGCTCGACGTGCCGGTGGCGGGCATGCACGGCCCGGCCACCGACGTCGTCACCGCCGCGCTGACCTGGTCCCGCGCACCCGGCTCGGCCGACGAAGGCCCGGCCCGACTGGTCTTCTCGATGGCCCCACTGCCACAGACCGACCAACTGCCCTTCGAGCTGACCCAGACCTACGCCGACGGCCTACAGGTGCACTGGGGCAGCGGCCCCGGGCAGCGACCACTGCCCCCGCTGACCCTGACGCCCGGCGATCCGGCCTACCCGGGCGCCCACGGTGGCGGGCACGGCGGCGCTCCGGCCGACGCCCCGCCGGCCCCGGCCACCGCCGCCGGCGACGGACCGAACGCGAACAGTCTGCTCGCCGCCGGCCTGGTCGCCGGCCTCGGCGGCGGCGCCGTGGTGGGCTGGCTGATCAGCCGGCGCCGCCGCAACGCCGAGGAGGTCGACCGCTCGGTGCTCGACGAGGAGCCGGCCACGCCCGGCACCGGGGAACCGGCGGGACCGGTCACCGAGCCGGAGCAGCCCGGCACCGGGGCCCGGCAGCGGGTCGCCGAACCGACCGCCGAGCAGGAGCAGCCGGCGGGTGCCGCACGCTGAACGGTCCGGGTGGCAGGTCGGCTCAGCCGACCCAGTCGGGTAGCGGCTCCCGCGCCGCCAGCCAGTCGGTGGGCACCCCGCCCGGGGTGCCCACTCCGGTGTATCCGGCCACCACCCCACCGACGATGGCGGCGGTGGTGTCCACGTCCCCGCCCGCCTCGACACAGGCCCGTACGGCGGCCGGATAGTCGTCCAGGTGCGTGGCGGCCACCCAGAGGGTGAACGCGACGGTGTCCTGCGCGGTGACCCGGGCACCGTTGCCCAGCGCCGCCACGATCTCGCCCAGCGGGCGACCGAGCAGCCCGCCCGCCCGGCGTACGCCTCGATGCACCTCGGTCGCCGGGTCCAGCGCGGCGGCCACCCCGGCGAGCAGCCGGGCCGGAGTGGGCCGGTCGCCGTCCAGGCGGGCCCGCGCGGCCAGCGACCCGGCCACCGCCACCGCGACCGCACCGGCGATCCCCTCCGGGTGGGCGTGGGTCACCTCGGCCGATGCCCGCGCCTGCGCGGCGGCCCGGGTGGTCGAGTCGGCGAAGTACGCGCCCAGTGGCCCGACCCGCATCGCCGCGCCGTTACCGCAGGAGCCCTGACCGTCGAAGGCGGCCGCGGCGGCGACCGGCCACGGGGTACCGGTACGGATCAGCCGCAGGATGCGTACCGCGCCCGGACCGTAACCCCGGTACGGCTCGCAGCGCTCGGCGAACGCGATGGCCAGGGCATCCCGGTCGATACTGCCCGCCTCCCCGAGTGCCGCCAGTACCGAGCAGGCCATCTCGGTGTCGTCGGTCCACTGCCACGGCGGTGGCGGGAGCAGTCCGGCGGCCAGGTCGGCCGGCCGCCGGCCGGGTACGAAGAACTGGGATCCGAGGGCGTCGCCGACCGACAGGCCGGCGAGGCTGTCCCGGGCCAACGCCAGCCGGGTGTCCGGGTAGAGGGTGAACGTCATGGTTGTACCAGCTTGGCGGGTTCCCCGGTGGGCCGCAATGACGTTCGGCTTGCCGTGCCGAGTACCGTGCGGGGGTGGCCACCGTCCTCCTGGTCGAAGACGATCACGTCGTACGCGGCGCGATGCTTCGTTCCCTCACCGATCGGGGCCACGCGGTACACGCGGTGGGCACCGCCCTGGACGCGCTGCGCCGGGTCGCTGCCGAGACACCCGACCTCGTCGTACTCGATCTGGGGTTGCCGGACCTGGACGGATCGGACGCCCTGCGCATGCTGCGCGGCATCACCGACGTGCCGATCATCATCGCCACCGCCCGCGACGACGAGCAGTCCGTGGTCAAGCTGCTACGCGCCGGGGCCGACGACTACATGGTCAAGCCGTTCACCGGCGCCCACCTGGACGCCCGGATCACCAGCGTGCTGCGCCGGGTGGGACGAGCCAGCCGCGCGGTGCAGCCGGTGGTGCACAGCGTGGGCGGGCTGCGCGTCGACATCGGCGAACGCAGCGCCCATCTCGACGGGGAGCCGCTGGCGCTGACCCGCAAGGAATTCGACCTGCTGGCGTATCTCGCCGCACGCCCTGGCCGGGTAGTGTCCCGGCGGGAGCTCTTGGAGGAGGTATGGCGGCAACCGTCGGTCGGCGAGGACCAGACCATCGACGTTCACCTGTACTGGCTACGGCGCAAAATGGGCGAGTCCGCGGCGAAGCCGCGCTACCTGCGCACCGTGCGGGGGGTGGGCTTCCGGCTGGTGGCGCCGGACTGAGGCGGTCGCTGGCCCTGTCGACGGCCGGCATGGGCGCCCTGCTGGCGCTCGCCTTCCTGATTCCGCTCGGCCTGGTCCTCGGTGGGCAGGCCCGCGAGGAGGCGATCGCCGACGCGGCCCGCCGCAGCGCGCTGGTCACCGGGGCGCTCGCGGTGAGCACCGAGCCGGACGTGGTGGCCCGCGCGATCGAGGCCAGTGGCGACGATCCGGCCACCCGCCCGGTGGTGCACGGCCTGGACGGTGACTCCGCCAGCGGGCGAGCCGACGCCGAGCAGTTGGCGCAGGCCCGCTCCGAGCGGCGTTCCGTGGTGCTCGACGTCGACGGTGGCGTGTTGCGGCTGGACCCGGTGGTGCTCGGCGACCAGACCGCCGTGGTGGAGGTGTTCATACCGGAGTCCGCCCTCGGCGGGGGCGCCGGCAGCCGGTGGCTGCTGCTGACCGGCGTGGCCGTCGCCCTGTTGGCTGCGACGATGCTGGTGGTGGACCGGGTCGCCGTGCGGGCGGTGGACGCCACCCGGGACCTGGTCAAGGCGGCCCTCGCGGTGGGCGACGGCGAACTGGGCGTACGGGTCGAGCCGAGCGGTCCCCGCGAACTTGCCGAGGCCGGCCTGGCCTTCAACCGGATGGCCGAACGCTTCGTCGCGGCCCGCACCGAGGAGCGGGAACTCGTGGCGGACCTGTCGCACCGGCTGCGCACGCCGCTGACCGTGCTGCGGCTGGACGCCGAGGCGTTGGAGTCCGACGACACCAGCGTGGGCTCGTTCAGCCAGGCGGAACTGGACCATCTGCGTGGGATCCGGCGGATCCGGCAGGCGATCGTCACCCTGGAGGGTGAGATCGACGTGCTGATCAAGACCACCCGTAAGGCGGTGGCCACCGAGGCCGGTCCGGCCATCTGCGACGTGAGCGAGGTGGTCCGGGACCGGATGGTCTTCTGGGCGGCGCTGGCGGGCGACCAGAACCGTCCGCACCGGGTGACCGGCGCCCAGCTGCGGATCCCCGCGCCGGTGCCCCGGGCCGAGCTGGCCGCCGCGCTGGACGCGGTGATCGGCAACGTGTTCCGCTACACCCCGCAGGGCACCGCCTTCGAGGTGGCCGTCTCCCGACGCGACGGGTACGTGGCCATCCGGATCGACGATGCCGGACCGGGCATCGCCGACCCGGACCGGGCGCTGCGTCGCGGCACCAGCGACCAGGGCTCCACCGGACTCGGGCTGGACATCGCCAAGCGGGTGGCGTTGCAGGCCAGCGGTTCGGTCAGCATCGACCGGGCTCGCCTCGGCGGGGCCAGCGTGGTGATGCTGCTCGCCGACCCGGAGGCCACGCCACGTCAGGTCAGCCGGTTCGGCCTGGTGGGCCGGATGGCCCGGGAGCAGAAGAGCAGCGGGCGTCGATGGCCCCGGCAGCGACCGACGGACACCTGAGCCACCGCGTACGCCGACCGCGAGCATGAACGGACTGTGCCCCGGCACAAGTCTTCCTTAGATCCGGATTAACCGGAGCCCAGTGGCGGCCGGCTACTGTCAGGATTCCTTCGAACCCAGCAGTTCCACCGGCCCCCCGCTCCCAGCGCACCGGGGCCGGTGGAGCCGTGCGCGCGGCGGGAGACACGGTCCCCCCACACCTCCTCCCGCCGCGCGCCACTCCGCAGCCGCACCTCTGCCCGCCAGCATGATCAGGCGGAGGCGAGGTAGGCGTCGATCTCGTCGGTGATGCGGCGCTTGCCGGTGTCGTCCAGGAAGGACGCGGTCACGGCGTTACGGGCCAACTCCGCCACCTGCGTCGGGCCGGCGTTCAACAGCCGGGCGGCCACCGCGTACTCGTCGTCGAGGGTGGTGCCGAACATCGGCGGGTCGTCGGAGTTGATGGTCACCAGCAGCCCGGCCTCGACCAGGCGGGGCAGCGGGTGCTCCTCGATGGCCGCCACCGCCCGGGTTCGCACGTTGGAGGTCGGGCAGACCTCCACCGGGATCTGCCGCTCGGCGAGATAGGCCAGCAGCTCGGGGTCCTGCGCGGCGGAGATGCCGTGGCCGATGCGTTCGGCGCCCAGCTCACGCAGCGCGTCCCAGATGGTCTGCGGGCCGGTGGTCTCACCCGCGTGCGGTACCGAGTGCAGTCCCGCCGCGCGGGCCTGGTCGAAGTAGGGCTTGAACTGCGGACGCGGCACGCCGATCTCGGGCCCGCCCAGACCGAAGCTGACCAGCCCTTCCGGGCGCTCGTCGAGACAGATCCGCAGCGTCTCCTCGGCGGCCGGCAGCCCCGCCTCGCCGGGAATGTCGAAGCACCACCGCAGCTCGATGCCGAAGTCGGCGGCGGCCCGCTTGCGGGCGTCCTCGATGGCCTCACAGAACGCCGGGGCCGGGATGCCCCGCCGCACGTGCGAGTACGGCGTCACGGTCAGCTCCGCGTAGCGGACCTGCTGGCGCGCCAGTTCCCGGGCCACCTCGTGGGTGAGGATCCAGACGTCCTCCTGGTCCCGGATCAGGTCCACGACGCTGAGGTACAGCTCGATGAAGTGCGCGAAGTCGCGGAAGACGAAGTACTCGGCCAGCAGTTGCGGATCCGCCGGCACCGGGCTGCGCCCCTCGTGTCGAGCGGCCAGCTCGGCCACGATCCGGGGCGAGGCGGACCCGACGTGGTGCACGTGCAGCTCCACCTTGGGGAGTCCGGCGATGAAGGTACGCAGGTCGGTCACGGGTTCCAGGTTCACGTAGGCAGTCTTCCAAAAGGCCGGGCGCTGCTGGCATGTCACCCGCCATCAGGGGAAAACCGTACGAGCGTCCGGTTGCATTGCGGCCCGGTCCGGGCCGCAGCGAGCGCGGCCACTAGGCTCGTTCCATGGAGCAACGCACCTTCCCCCGACTTTCCCGGCAGGCCGGCGTGGTCGGCCTGGGCGCCTGGCAGCTGGGTGCCGACTGGGGCACGGTCAGCGAGGACGACGCGATGTCGGTGCTCAGCGCCGCTGTCGAGGCCGGCGTCGACTTCCTGGACACGGCCGACGTGTACGGCGACGGACGCAGCGAACAGCTGATCGGGCGCTTCCGGGCGGCCCACCCGGACGCCCAGCTGACCGTGGCCACCAAGATGGGCCGCCGCGTGCCGCAGACCCCCGAGGCGTACACCCTGGACAATTTCCGCAGCTGGACCGACCGGTCCCGGGCAAACCTCGGGATGGACACCCTGGATCTGGTGCAGCTGCACTGCCCGCCGACGGTGGTCTTCGCCGACGACGCGGTCTTCGACGCCCTCGACACGCTGGTCGACGAGAAGCGCATCGCCGCGTACGGGGTCAGCGTGGAGACCTGCGACGAGGCGCTGACCGCGATCGCCCGCCCCGGGGTGGCCAGCGTCCAGATCATCCTCAACGCGCTGCGCCACAAGCCGCTTGAGCGGGTGCTGCCGGCCGCCGCGAGCGCCGGTGTCGGCATCATCGCCCGGGTGCCGCTGGCCAGCGGTCTGCTCTCCGGCCGCTACGACGAGCACACCACCTTCGCCGCCGACGACCACCGCTCCTACAACCGGCACGGGGAGGCGTTCGACGTCGGCGAGACGTTCTCCGGCGTCGACTACGCCACCGGCCTGGCCGCCGTCCGCCGGCTCGCCCCGCTGGTCGGCGACGGCCGGACGATGGCCCAGTTCGCGCTGCGCTGGGTGCTCGACCAGCCGGGCGTCACGGTGGTCATCCCCGGCGCCCGGGACGCGGCGCAGGCCCACGCCAACGTCGCCGCCGCCGGTCAGCCTCCACTGTCGACATCGGAACTGGCCGAGGTGACCGCCGTCTACGACGAGCTGATCCGCCCGCAGGTGCATCACCGATGGTGAACGACGCACCGACCGGCGCCACCGCCGGTCGGCCAGCCGACAGTGAGATCGCGATGAGCGGCTGGTTCCGGCTCACGCTCGGCCTGCTGGCCGTGGTCCTCGGCGCGGCCTGCACGGTGCAGGGGCTGGGCTATGTCGAGGAGAGCGTGATGGCCGGCCACCGGGTCTGGGCGCTGATCGGCCCGGTGCTGATGCTGGCGGGCGTGGTCCTGCTCTGGCTCGGCGTTCGCGCCCGCAACCACCGCTGAACCGGGTCCGGCACCCGACGCTGGTCGGGTGCCGGCGGATATGGAAAGCCCCGCGTCCTGTCGGAACGCGGGGCTTCACACCGATTTGGGGGGCGGCCTCGCCACTGGCCGGCAGCCGCCGACCGGTGCTCTCAGAGGGGGCGGACCTGCTCGGCCTGCGGACCCTTCTGGCCCTGGGCGATCTCGAACTCCACCCGCTGGTTCTCCTCCAGCGTGCGGTAGCCGCTGGACTGGATGGCCGAGAAGTGGACGAACACGTCAGCACCCCCGCCGTCGACGGTGATGAAGCCGAAGCCCTTGTCAGCGTTGAACCACTTCACGGTTCCCTGCGCCATCTGTATCTCCTTCTAAAACTGGCGGCCAAGCACGCCGTGCGGCCGATTGGCCGTTTTCGAGCAGCGGCGCCTGAGGCGGCCCCCGGTGAAGGAGACTTCTCTCAACCCACGCCATCTCTCAACAGCGTGGAACAGCAAACCACGTACGCAAAAACTCTGCACAGCCTACCCGACGAAATTCTCCGACATGTGACCTGACGGATACGCCGGGCCCGCTGGGTGGCGGCTGCGCCCGAGTCGAAAGGCCCCTCGCCAAACGGGGTTCAGTCAGGCCAACGGCCGGTCAACCGGCGTACGCCCACCGCACCGCCTCGGTCCACGGCGGCCCGGACGATGGCGAAGATGGCGCCCTGCAGGGCCGCCGCCGCGAGGATCTCGCCCCAGCGGCGGTCCTCGTCGGTCGCGTTGGGGGCCTCGCCATCTCCGGCGGCCACCTTCCACACCTGGCGGAAGATGGTGCCGGCGATCGCACCGGCGGCGATGCCCATCAGCACACCGACCGGTTTGTAGGCGACCCTGCCGATGCCCTTGCTCACCGACGCCTCCCCTGAATGATGGCCAGGACCACTGCGGCGACCAGCGCCCCGGCGGCCAAGGCGACGAACGGTGCCGGGCCGGGCCGCCCTCCGGTACCCGCCGCCTCACGGCCGAGGCCGGTCTGCGCGCGGACCCGGGCGACGGTCATCGCGGCCTGGTCCCGTACCCGCTCCCGGGCCTGGTCCGCAGAGGACTTGAGCCGCTTCTTGACGTCGGCCTTGGCGGCCAGCGCCTCCATCGTCTCGCCCAACTCGACCCGGGTACGCCGGATCTCGTCCCGCAGCGCCTCGGTGTCGCCGGTGCCGTTGCGCGTCATGCCCGCCCCCTGTCCTTGACAGCGGCGCTGACCACGTCGACGTCGGCCCGCAGGCTACGCACGGTCGCCTGCGGCACGGGCGGGACCGCCCGGCTGACCTGCCGCCGGCCGATCAGGGCCAGCACACCGGCGATCAGGAAGACGGCCACCGCCACGATCAGCGCGGCCGCCCAGGCCGGCAGTACCAGGGCCAGCAGCAGGATCGCGGCGGTGATCAGCGCACCGAGACCGAAGAACGCGAACGCGCCGCCGCCGGCGAGCAGGCCGATGCCGATGCCGGCGTGCTTGCCCTTCTCGGTCAGTTCGGCGCGGGCGAGCGTGAGTTCGTCGCGCACCAGGCGGGAGACCTGCTCGGCCGCCCGCTGGACCAGCTCGGCGGTGGACGGTTCGCTCCCATTGTGGGAGGTACGGATGTTCGCCACGTCAGCCATGCTGTCCCCCTCTCGTCATCACCGCGCTGTATGCCCGAACTCGCCGTCCGTCAATCCTGCCCGGGGGTGGTCGACTCGCGCCCGGCGCAGCCACCGAGAAGGGACAGAAGCGTCCCGCAGCAGGTCCCCAGAAAACCCGGCGGCAAACGATTGCGGGGCCGATCACTTTTCTTGATCATGAAATTGCCGACCGGGCCCCGGCTCGGGATCGGCGCGGCGGATCAGCGGCGCGCCTCGGCGGGTTCGTCGGGGCCGACGAACGCTTCGCTACGGGCCTCGCCGTCGTCGCTACCCCCGAAGAGGCGCGCGTCGTCCGGAACCTCTCCCTCGGCGGCACGGCGCGGCGTACGCGAGGGTCGCACCCACTGCCAGGGCAGGGCGCCCGCACCGTCACCGACCTCGGCACGCAACCGGGGCATCGCGGTGGGCCGCTGGTCGCGTACCCACGCCACCAGGTGTTCCCGCACCAGACAGCGCAGATCCCACAACGCGCCCGCGCTGGCGGCGCTCACCAGCGCCCGGATCTTGACCATGCCGCCGGTCGCGTCCGTCACCTGCAGTACGCAGACCCGGCCGTCCCACAGCTCGGTGTTCTCCACCAGGCGGCGCAACTCCTCCCGCATGGCCTGCACCGGAACCGACCAGTCGACCTCGAACTCGGCCGTGCCGAGCACGGCGGCCTCGGTGCGCGTCCAGTTCTGGAACGGCGTACTGGTGAAGTAGGAGGTGGGCAGGATCAACCGGCGGTCGTCCCAGATCTGCACCACCACGTAGCTGAGCGTCAGCTCCTCGATCCGGCCCCACTCCCCCTCGACCACCACCACGTCGTCGAGGCGGACCGCGTCGCTGAAGGCCAGTTGCAGCCCGGCGAAGAGGTTGCCGAGCAGGCTCTGCGCGGCCAACGCGGCGACGATACCGACCACACCGGCACTGGTCAGCACGCCGGCACCGATGCCGCGTACGGCAGGGAAGGTCATCAGCATCACGCCGAGCGTGAGGATCACGATCACCACGATGGTGACCCGACGGAGCATGACCACCTGGGTACGCACCCGGCGCGCGTGCCGGTTGTCCGGCACGTCGACCCGGAACCGGGCCAGCGCGGTGTCCTCGACCACCACCAGCAGGGAGGCGACCAGCCAGGCGCTGGCGGCGATCACCGCGAGCACCAGCAGATGCAGCAGCACCTGCCGCCAGGGGGCGCCGACCGCGTACCCGGTGCTGAAGCGCACGGCGAACTGCACGGCGAGCACCGTCGCGGCCACCTGGACCGCCCGGTGCGCGTGCTCGGTCAGCTCGGTCAGCAGCAGTGAGCGGCGGCCCCACCGCCTGATCAGCCGATGTACCACCTCGACCAGCACGACGGCGGTCGTCGCCGCGGCGAGCGCGGCGACGACCGTTACCAGGTAGCTGTGCACGTGTTCGTCTCCTTCCAGGGCGACGGCAAGATCCACGCAAAGGGGCAATTTTGCCTCGGATCGCCGTCGCCGGCCACCGCTGAGGCGCGGTGGCCGGCTGGAAGGATCAGACCTTGCGGTAGCGGGACTGGAGGAAGCAGTAGAGGCCGAAGGCGGCGATGCCCAACGCGATGAGCGTGAGCAGGATGGCGCCGTACGACTGGTCACGCAGCGTCCGCAGCGCGGCGTCCAGCCCTCGGGCCTTCTCCGGGTCGTAGTTGACCGCGGCCAGCACGACCAGCAGACCGGTGACGGCGAACGCGCCGCCCCGGGAGAGGTAGCCGGCCATGCCGAGACGGCGCGCGAGCTGGGTGGTCCGGGCGTTCATCTCGCCGGTCTTCAGCCGCTTCATGAACTTCTTCTTCGCCCCGTAGATGACCATGCCGACGCCGACGCCGGCGAGCACCAGCCCGGCCAGGCCGACCAACCAGCGGCCACCGGTGGACTCCATCATCCGGGCGGTCAGCTCCTCCTGCTGGGAGGCGCTGTCGGAGTTGGCGTTGGAGAACACCTTCCAGGCTGTCCAGGCCAGCCAGAGGTAGATGACCGTACGGGCCGCCGAGACGACCCGTTCCTTGATCCGGTCGTTGCCGCGTTCGGCGCGGTGCCCGACGGCCGCCTCAAGGGCCTGCCAGATCGCCATCGCGACCATGCCGACGGCGATCGCGATGACCAGGAACTTGCCCATCGGTTGCGCGGCCAGGGTACGCAGCGCGCCGGACTGGTCGCCGTCGTCGGCGGAGTTGCCGAACGCGATCTGCAACGCCAGCCAGCCGAACAGCAGGTGCACGATCCCGTAGCCGACGAAGCCGGCCCGGGCGAGGAGTTCCAGCCACCGGCTGTCGGCCGTACGGGCGGCGGTGGCTTCGGCGTTCCGGGTGAGAGACATGGGCCCTCAATCTCCGCCCACGGAGATCGCCAAACGTGACGCCCGCACCGCTATCGGCGGACGTCGGCGGACCGGCCGCCGACGTCCGCAAACCGTCAGCGGGAGATGCGGACCTTCACCTCGGAGTCGGTGACGCTGTCCAGGGTGACCGCGAGGCCACCGACGTCGGCCGCCTGCTGGCCGACGGTCAGCGTCAACTGCTCGCCGGCGACCTCGATGGTGACCTGGTCGTCCTGGGCACCGACCAGCCGGGCCTCGACGCCGAGGACGTTGGCGCTGGCCTCCACACCACGGTCGAAGGTCACCGTGCAGGAGTCCAGCCCGCAGTTGGTGCTGGCCCCTTCCGAGCTGCACCCGGCCAACAGGGCGGCGCCGAGTGCGAGGCCGGCCAGCAGGCCGGCCGCCCTGCGGGCGGAGGTGTGGGGGGTCTTACCGGCGGGGGGTCGGTTCATCACGCCGCCCAGGGTACGAGACGCCGGCGAACACCATCGGGGGCGCACCGGCCGGTGGACAATGGGCGACGTGAGCATGCTGGTCGAGGAGAACTCCGCCAAACACCGCTACGAGATCCTGGTCGACGACGCACTGGCCGGGTTCACCGCGTACCTGCCCCGCGGGGAGGTGCTGGTCTTCACCCACACCGAGGTGGATCCGAACTTTCAGAACATGGGCGTCGGCTCGGCGCTGATGCGCGGCACGTTGGACCAGGTCCGGGCCCAGGGCCAGCGGGTGGTGCCGCAGTGCCCCTTCATGGCCGCGTTCATCGAACGCCACCCCGAGTACGCCGACCTGGTCACCAGCCCGGCGTGACGGCGGCGCCGCTGAGCAGTTCGGCCGCGGCCCGCCCGGCGGCCCGGGTGGCGCCGTGGGTGGCGACGTGCACCGGGCCGATGACCAGCGCGGGCAGTCCCAGCTCCACCACCACCGCGTCGGGTCGGGTGGCCAGTGCCCGGTCGACGGCGGCGCGCATCCAGGAGTGCCGGTGCAGATCCCGCACCACCAGAACCAGGGGACGGCCGGCGGCGTCGGCGCTCGGGTCGACCGGCGTCGTGCTCTCGGTGTAGCGGGCACCGGTGGTGCCGGGCACCAACTCGGCCAGCGGGGCGGCCACCCCCCACGGGGTGTCCACACCGATCGCGATGTTGTGCGGCGGCGCGAACTCCACCACGTGCGCGGCGCCGACCAGCGGCAGGACGACCTCCCCGCCGGTGCTGGTGACCCGCAGCGCACGACGCGCGGCGGCCAGTCCCACCGTCGAACCGTCGGCCGCCCCGCCGACCGACGCGGGCCGGGCCGCCCGGGCGGCCACCGTCCAGGCGGCGAGCTGGCCGACCCGCTTCGCCGCCTCGGCCAACCGCTCCTCCGGCAGTTCCCCGGCCACGACCCCGGCCACGATGGCGTCCCGCAGATGACGGACGGTCTCCTCGTCGGCGTGCTCCCCGCCCACGCAGATCGCGTCCGCGCCGGCGGCGAGGGCCCGCACCACGGCACCGGCGAAGCCGTACCGGCCCGCCACCGCCTGCATCTCGATCCCGTCGGTCACCACCACCCCGTTGAAGCCCAGTTCCTCGCGGAGCAGGCCACCGAGGATCCGTTCGCTCAAGGTGGCCGGCAGCTGCGGATCCAGCGCCGGCACCAGCAGGTGCCCGGTCATCACCGCCTGTACGCCCGCGGCGACGGCGGCCCGGAAGGGGGCCAGCTCGACGGCGTCCAGCCGGGCCCGGTCGGCGGTGATCCGGGGCAGATCGTGGTGTGAGTCGACGTGGGTGTCGCCGTGGCCCGGAAAGTGCTTGGCGCAGGCAGCGACCCCGCTCGACTGCAGGCCGCGCACCCAGGCGGTGGTGTGCCGGGCCACCAGCGACGCGTCGGCGCCGAACGAGCGGACCCCGATCACCGGGTTGTCCGGGTTGGAGTTGACGTCGGCGTCCGGCGCGTAGTTCAGGGTCACCCCGGCGGCGGCGAGTTCGACACCGAGATCACGGGCCACCTCCTCGGTGAGCGCCGGGTCGTCCACCACGCCGAGGGCGAGGTTGCCCGGCCGGGAGCTGCCCCGCACCGACTCGAACCGGGTGACGTCACCGCCCTCCTCGTCGATCGCGACGATCACGTCCGGCCGCTCCGCCCGCAACGCGGCGGTGAGGGCCGTGACCTGCTCCGGATCGACGACGTTACGGCTGAACAGGACCACCGACCCGAGCCCGTCACCGAGCCAGCGGCAGACCCAGGCGGGCGGCACGGTGCCGACGAAACCGGGCTGCAGGACCGCGGTCGCCAGCGCCGCCAGGTTTCCGTTGGACGCGCTCATGCCCGCTCTCCGCTCCGCTGGGTGGACGCACTGAACTGATGATTCGCTCGCTGACGCTCGCTCATGCCGGTCGTTGCACCCCGTCTTCTCGGCCATGGTCCCGCCAGCGGGCGGTGCAGACATGGTCACACCGCGCCAACGAATAGTCAATAAACCTTACAGTTGCCTTGGGAGCGCTGCCCGACAAGAGTGCGGGTATGGAGCCGCTGCTGGCCGACGCGACGAGCGCGGCCGACATCCCTGGCGTACGCCTGCTCGGTCTGGTGGTCGGCGGCCTGCTGTTGCTCGTCGCGATCCGGGCGATGTTCCGGCGCTGAGCGCCGCCGGGGTGAGCAGCGTGGTGGGTTACCGCCGGCCCCGCTGACAGCGGCACGGCGTGGGACTGCCGCGTCCATCAGGGACGGTTTGGTGATCGTGTCGGCCGGGTACCTGCGGCCCTCGATGAAGCTGACCACGCACTCGATGTCGTTGCGCCGCGCGGCGCGCAGCCTGTTCGGCTGGACCGCCCTGAGGCCCAACCAGCTCGCCGCCATGCGGGCCGTGATGAAGCGCCGCGACGCCCTGGTGGTCCTGCCCACCGGTGCCGGCAAGTCGGCGATCTACCAGATCCCGGCCAGCCTGATCCCCGGTCCCACCGTGGTGATATCGCCACTGCTCGCCCTGCAACAGGACCAGATCGCCGCCCTGAACGAACGGCAGCGACCGGAACTGCGCGCGGTGCGGATCAGCTCGGCCGAGACGCCGGCCCAGCAGGCAGAGGCGATCACCGAGATCCGCGACGGGCGGGCCGAGTTCCTCTTCATCACCCCGGAGCAACTGGCCAACCCGCAGCGCATGGCCGAGGTGCGCGAGTTGAAGCCGGCCCTGGTCGCGATCGACGAGGCGCACTGCATCTCCGCCTGGGGACACGACTTCCGGCCCGACTACCTGGCGCTCGGCCAGCTCATCGAGGGCATCGGCCGGCCGCCGGTGGTGGCGCTGACCGCCACCGCCTCCCCGCCGGTACGCGAGGACATCGTCGCCCGGCTGCGGCTGCGCGAGCCGGAGATCGTGGTCTCCGGGCTGGACCGGCCCAACCTGTTCCTGGAGGTGGCGCACTGCCCCACCGAGGACTACCGGTGGCGGCGCCTGATCGCGCTGCTGGAGGAGGACAAGCGGCCGGGGATCATCTACGTGCCCACCCGCCGGGCCGCCGAGGAACTGGCCGCCCGGCTCACCGGGGCAGGCTTCCCGACGCGGTACTACCACGGCGGGATGTCCGGCAGCGCCCGCGCCCGGCTGCACGAGGCGTTCCTCGCCGACCAGGTGCCGATCATGGTGGCGACCTCGGCGTTCGGCATGGGTATCGACAAACCCAACATCGCCTGGGTGGTGCACATGGCGCTGCCCGACTCACCGGACAGCTACTTCCAGGAGATCGGTCGTGCCGGGCGGGACGGCCAGTCCGCCCGGGTGCTGCTGCTCTGGCAGGCCGAGGACGTCGGGCTGCAACGGTATTTCAGCGGTGGCCTGCCCGACGCCACCGAGCTGCGGGACCTGGCGGCGCTGTTGCGCCGGGAGCCGAGCACCCGCAAGGAGCTACGCGAGGTCACCGGGCTGGGGCCACGCAAGCTCGGGCAGTACCTCGCGCTGCTGGAGCAGGTGGGCGCGGCGTCACCACGGGCCGGACAGCGGGTCGGCGCACCCCGCTACTCCCCCACCCCGGTGCAGGCCGCGGCCGCCGCCCTGGGCGAGGCCGAGCGGCAACAGAACCTGACCCGCTCGCGTACCGACATGATGCGTGCCTTCGCCGAGACCAGCGCCTGCCGGGGGCAGACCCTGCTCGCCTACTTCGGTGAGCAGATGAGCGCGATCTGCGGGCACTGCGACAACTGCCACGCCGGCACCAGCGTCGCCGACGACGGCGCGGTGGGTCCGTTCCCGGTGCACAGCCAGGTCCGGCATCCGGAGTGGGGTGCGGGCCTGGTCCTCAGCTACGAGGAGGGTCGGATGACGGTGCTGTTCGAGGAGGTCGGGTACAAGACGCTGTCGGTCAGCGTGGTGTCCGAACAGGGATTGCTGGCGCTGGACTAACCTGGGCCAGCCGTCGACCGCACCCGGGCGGTGCGACCGGCGGGGACACCGACGACGAGCGGGAGGGGCAAGTCGTGATCGAAGAGCCGGCGTACACCGGTTTCGGTTTCACCGACGAGGAGTGGGGGCTGCTGGTCGGCCTGCCACAGTCGGTGCTCACCGCAGCGAGCGCCGCCGAGTCCGACGGCACCAAGGCGACGATGGCCGAGAGCGCCGCCGGCCTGGAGAGCATTTCCGCCGGCCGGGAGTCGGCCAGCCCGCTGGTGGCGGCGGTGGCCGGCGAGCTGGTGACCCGGGTGGGCGACCCGGAGGCCGGCGAGGAGTTGCCCGCCATCGCGCCCGGCGACCCCCGCGCCTACGCCGAGGACGTGCTGGCCCGGGCCAAGGAGGCGACCACGCTGCTGGCGGCCAAGGTGGACGAGGGCGAGGCCGGCGCGTACCGGCACTGGCTCGTGGAGATCGCCGAGCAGGTCGTCGGCGCGGCCAGCAGTGGCGGCGTACTCGGCCTGGGCGGCAGCGTGGTCAGCCCGTCGGAGCGACGCTTCCGCGACCGGCTGGCCCAGGTGCTCAACGACTGACCGGGCGTACGGCGGCGCCGGGCGGCGCCGCCGTACGCGGGGCAGGCACATCGCGTCGACGGGTCAGGCGACCCGTCGGCGGAACAGCAGCGCGGAGAGCACCACCGCGACGACCAGGATGCCGAGGAACCAGGCCACCACGCGGGCCGGCGCCGATCCGACCGGCGTGTCCAGCAGCAGCCCACGCAGGGACTCGATGACCGGCGTGACGGGCTGGTGCTCCGCGAAGCCGCGCAGCCAGCCGGGCATCGTCTCCACCGGCACGAACGCGCTGCTCGGGTAGGGCAGGAACATCACCAGGAAGGTGTAGCCGCTGGCCGCCTCCGGGGTGCGGGCCAGCAGGCCGAACGCCGCCGACATCCAGGACACCGCCAGCAGGAACAGCACCAGCAGCCCGGCGGCGGCCAACCAGCGCAGCGGCTCGATGGCGGGCCGGAACCCGATGGCGACGGCCACCGCCAGCACCAGCGTGGTGGAGACCAGGTTGCGGGCCACGCTCGCCACCACGTGTCCGGCCAGGATGGCGGTGGCGCTGATGTCCATCGTGCGCAGTCGCTCGATCATCCCCTCGGTCAGGTCGGTGGTCACGCTCACCGCGGTGCCCGCCGCGCCGAAGCCCGCGCAGAGCAGCAGTACGCCGGGCACGACGTAGGTGACGTAGGCCGAGCCGGTCTCGATCGCCCCGCCGAAGAGGTAGACGAAGAGCAGCATCAGCAGCACCGGCAGCACCAGCGAGACGAGCAGCGCGTCGATGTTGCGCCGGGAGAGCCGGACAGAACGGCCGATCATCACCGCGGTCTGCGTCCCCCGGATGGCCAGTTCAGACATTCGCCACCTCCCGGTCGGCGGTCACCGGGCGGCCGGTGAGGGTCAGGAAGACGTCGTCCAGGGTGGCCTCCCGAACGGTGAACCGGACCACCCCGTGCCGGTCCGGGTCGATCTCGTCGAGCAACCGGCGTATGTCCGGCGCGCTGCCGTCGGTGGTCACCGCGAGTTCCAGCCGGGCCGGGTCGCGGTGGACGACCCGGTCGCCCAGCCGCTCCGCCGCCTGGCCGAACCCGGCCGCGTCCCGCCAGGTCAGCTCCAGCCGCTGGGCGCCGAAGCGCTGCTTGAGTTCCGTGGCGGTCCCCTCGGCGGCGAGCCGGCCGTCGTGCAGCACGGTGATCCGGTCGGCGAGGCGATCCGCCTCCTCCAGGTACTGCGTGGTCAGCAGCACGGTGACCCCGGCCCGGGCCAGTTCGCCGATCACCTCCCACAGGCCCTGCCGACTGCGCGGGTCCAGACCCGTGGTGGGCTCGTCCAGGAAGATCACCGAAGGGGTGCCGACCAGGCTGGCCGCCAGGTCGAGCCGACGCCGCATGCCGCCGGAGTACGTCCGCACCCGCCGCCCGGCGGCCCCGGCCAGGTCGAAGCGGTCCAGCAGGGTGGTGGCGCGCTGGCGGGCGGCGCGGCGGGAGAGTCCGGTCAGCCGGGCCAGCATGGTCAGGTTCTCGATGCCGCTCTGCCCGTCGTCGAGCGCCGCGTGCTGGCCGGCGAGGCTGATCGTCCGCCGGACCTGCCGTCGTTCGCCCAGCACGTCGTGGCCGGCGACCCGGGCGATGCCCGAATCCGGCCGGGTCAGCGTGGCCAGGATCCGCACCGTGGTGGTCTTGCCCGCCCCGTTGGGTCCCAGCAGCGCGTGCACGCCGCCGGTGGCCACCCGCATGGTCAGCCGGTCCAGGACCACGAGGTTGCCATAGGTCTTGCGCAGGTCGACCAGTTCGACCGCTGGTGGTCCGTTCACCATGAGCATCCTCCGCTATTTGCGTACGACATACGCTTTAATGCGTAGACCATACGCAGAAGATAGGATGACGGTCAAGGTCGGCGGCGGGAGGCGCAATTGGCGGACGAGGAACTGCCCGAGAACATCGCGCTCGCCTGGGGACTGCGCGATCGGCCGAGCCGGGGCCCGAAGCGCAGCCTCAGCCTGGAACAGGTGGTCGCCGCCGGGATTCAGGTCGCGCAGGCCGAGGGCCTGCCGGCGGTCTCGATGAGCCGGGTCGCCAGCGAACTGGGCGTGTCGACGATGTCGCTGTACCGGTACGTGCCGACCAAGCACGACCTGCTCGATCTCATGGTCGACACCGCGTTCGGCCCGCCGCCGCAGCCCCGCGCCCCCGGCGAGGGCTGGCGACCGGCGCTGGCCCGCTGGGGCGAGGGCCACCTCACCGCGCTCCGCCGGCAGCCCTGGATCCGGCACGTACCGATCAACGGCGCACCGATCAACCCGAACCAGGTGCGTTGGCTCGAGTACGGCCTGCACGCGCTGCGCGGCACCGGGCTACGCGCCACCGAACGGATCTCCACCATCATGCTGGTCAACGGGTACGCGCGCAGCTGGGCCACGCTCAGCCTGGACCTCGCCGAGGCCGCCGCCCGCTCCGGGCAGACCCCCGACGAGGTGGGCATGCGCTACTGGCGGAACCTGACCGTGGTCACCGCGCCCGGCCCGTACCCGGCCATCCACGAGCTGCTGACCGAGACGGGCGACGAGGACGACGACGAGGACGCGGAGTGGCGCTTCGGCCTCGGCCGGGTGCTCGACGGCGTCGAGGTACTCATCGAAAGCCGCGCCACGCAGGACCCCGCCGGGCGCTGACCCGCCGTCAGGCCCGCTCCAGCAGCGTCAGCACCGCCCGCTCGGCCTGGTCACGGGGCATCTCCACGGTCACCGGCGCCAGCACACCGTCGTGGAACAGGTCGACCACCCGCGGATCCACGTACGACGTACGCGCCACCGTCGGGGTGTTGCCCAGCAACTCCGCCACCGCCCGCATCACCCCGGCCACCGCCCGTCGCCGGGCCGTCAGCGATCGGGGCGACCCGAGCGTGGCCAGCTCGGTGGCCGCGCGCACGGTGGCGTGCCAGGTACGGAAGTCCTTCGCGGTCATCTCCCCACCGCTGGCCTCGCGCAGGTAGTCGTTGACCTCGTCGGCGCGCACGTCGCGCCAGTCCCGCCCGTCCCAGTAGCCGAACAGCCGGTCCGCCGAGCGTCGCCGACGACGCAGGTTGGTCAGCACCTGGCACAGCTCGGGGTCGGAGACCAGCCGTACCTGCTCGATGCCGCCCTTGGCGGGAAACTCGAAGACCACGCAGCCCTGTCGGGACCGGGCGTGTTCGGGGCGCAGGGTGGCCACCCCGAACGTCGGGTCGTCCCCGGCGGCGTACTGGTCGCTGCCGACCCGGAAGGTGCCCATGTCCAGCAGTCGGGTCACCGTCGCCAGTACCCGCTCCCGGCGCAACCCCGACCCGGTCAGATCGCGGCCGACCCGCTCGCGCAGCACCGGCAGCCGACGGGCCACCTCCAGCACGTGGTCGAACTTCGCCTGATCCTGCCGCTGCCGCCAGACCGGGTGGTAGAGGTACTGCTTACGGCCGGCGGCGTCGATCCCGGTGGCCTGGATGTGCCCGTTGGGGTACGGCGAGATCCAGACCTCGCGCCAGGCCGGCGGGACGACCAGCGCCCGCAACCGGGCCAGTTCCTCGGGGTCGCGAACCGGATCGCCATCCGGGCCCAGGTACGACCAGCCCTGGCCGCGCCGGCGGCGTCCATACCCCGGCCGGCCCGGATCGCTACGCCGCAACCGCACGGTCCGCACGCACCGCCCGTTCCACCTCGTCGACGGCCGCCAGTACCTCGGCGAGACCGAGCGCGGCCATCGTGGGGTGGCTACCTACCCCGTCCCAGTCCGGCCATTCCCCCGGGCCGGCCCAGAGCACCCGGTGCCGCCGCCGCTCCGGCGGTGGCCCCCAGCGAGTGGGCGGGACCGGGCCGAAGAGCACCACCGAGGGGGTGCGGTAGCCGGTGGCCAGGTGGGCGACGCCGGTGTCCCCGCTGACCACCAGGCGGGCGTCCGCGACCAGCGCCGCCAACCCGGCGACGTCGGTCCGGCCGGCGAACACCACGTCGGCCGGCAAGCCGGCCTCGGCCGCGACCCACTCGACGGTGCCGCGCTCCCGCGCGCTGCCGGTCAACACGACCCGGTGTCCCCGCGCGGTCAGCGTCCGGGCCAGTGCCGCGTACCGCCCGGGCGGCCAGCGCTTGGCCGGCTCCTTGGAGCCCGGATGCAGCACCGTCGCCCCGGTGGGCAGCTTCGCGGGCCCCGGCCGGCGCAGGTCCAGGTCCGTCGGGTCGGCCGCGATGCCGTACGCCGCCAGCAGGCGGCACCAGCGCGTCACCTCGTGCTCGTCGTCGTCCCACGCCGGCCCGTCGAGGTGCCCGGCGGCGGCGTTGGCGAAGGCGATCAACCGGCCGGGGCGGACACTGCCGAGCAACCGGTGCGAGTCCGGTCCCCGACCGTGCAGGTTGACCGCGACCTCGACCGCTGTCCCGGGCCGGGCCAGCCGGTCCAGCCCGGCGGTCGGCAACAGCCGGTCCACCCCGCCGACCAGCTCGACCAGCGGGCCCAGCCAGGCCGGCGCGGCGAGGACCAACTCCCGATCGGGGTACGCCGCCCGCAACGCCCGCAACGCCGGCACCCCGGTGGCCAGGTCACCGACGCCCAGGGCACGCAGGGCCACGATCACGGGTACGAGGTCTCCTGCTCCGCGCAGACGACCAGTTCGCGGACCGCGCAGCCGGCGGGTTGGGACAGCGCGAACATGATCGCGGCAGCGGTGTCCGCCGGCTCGTTGAGGACCGCGTCCGGCCCCGGACGGTACTGCGCGTCCCGGTCGTCGAAGAAGGCGGTACGCATCCCGCCCGGCACCAGCAGGGTCACCCCCACCGTGCCGGCCAACTCGGCGGCGAGCGCCCGGGTGAACCCGACCACGCCGAACTTGGCCGCGCAGTAGGCGGTCGCGTCGCTGACCGCCTTCACCCCGAGCGTCGAGGCCACCGTGACGATGTTGCCCCGGGACGCCTCCAGGAACGGCAACGCCGCCCGGATCACCGCGACGGTCGCCAACAGGTCGACCGCGACGATCCGGTCCCACGTCTCGCCGGGCACGTCGGCCAGCCGTCCGGGCACGTCGATGCCCGCCGCCGTGACCACCGCGTCCAGTCCGCCGACCCGCTCGGCGAGCCGGCGGGTGGCGTCCTCCGCACCCCGGGTGTCGGCGAGGTCGCACTCGATCCACGGCACCCCGTCCGCCGGAGCCTGCCGGTCGAGCACCAGCGGCCGGCCGCCGGACCGGGCCACCGCCGCGACCACCGCCGCACCGAGGCCGCTGGACCCGCCGGTGACCAGCACCGTCCGGGCGGTACCGGCGCTCATGCCAGTGCTCCGGTGGCCCGGCTCGCGGCGATCAGCCGGGTGGTCGAGCGGCCATCCAGATAGGGCACCACCACGGTGTGTCCGCCCCAACGGCGCAGGATCTCCGCCTCGGGCAGCGCCTCCCCGTCGGCACCGCCAGCGGCGTAGTCCCCGCCCTTGACCCAGATGTCCGGCCGCAGCCAGGACAGCGCCGCCGCCGGGGTCGACTCCTCGAAGATCATGACGGCGTCGACACAGCTCAACGCGGCCAGCAGCCGACCCCGGTCGGCCTGCCCGATGACCGGCCGGTCCGGACCCTTCAGGCCACTGACACTGGCGTCGGAGTTGAGGCACACCACCAGGCAGTCACCGAGCTGGCGGGCGGCCTGGAGGGTGGCCAGATGACCGGCGTGCAGCAGGTCGAAACAGCCGCCGGTGGCGACCACCGTGCCACCGGCGGCCCGGACCCGGGCCACCACGGCGGCGGCCGCGGCCACCCCGACCCGGTCGCCGGCACCGGCGGCGTGCACCGGCTGCGGGGCCTGACGCACCGGCGCCGGCAGCGCGGTGGCCACACCCCCGTCCGCCACGTACGCCGACGCCTCGGTCACCGCCTCCCGCACCGCCTCGGAGACCAGCGCCCCGCCGGCCAGGGCGAGGCTGGCGGTGGCGGCGAACCGGTCGCCGGCCCCGCAGGTGTCCCCCTCGGCGGCGACCGGTGCGGGCACCACCAGCGGGGTCGAGCCGGCCTGACTGAGCAGCGCCCCGTCGGCGCCCAACGTCACCGCGACCGCGCCCGCCCGCCACCGCTGTCGCAGCCGCTCGGCACCCTCGGCGGCGGTGGCCAGCCGGGTGGCCCCGGCCGGCGCCTCCACCAGCTCCCGCACCTCCGCCTCGTTCGGCGTCGCCAGGTGCACCCCGGGCACCGCCGCCGGACCGCGTGGGTGCGGATCCCAGACCACCGGGGCCCGGGTGCCGGCCAGCGCCGCCCGCAACGCCGGCTGCCGTGCCACGCCCCGGCCGTAGTCGCTGACCAGCACCACCGACGCCCGGTCGAGCACCCGCAGCACGGCCGCCGCGGGCTCCCCCGGCTCACGGGCACCGCCACCGCGGTCGTGGCGCAGCAGCACCCGCCCGCCGGCCCGCAGTCGGATCTTCTCCGGAGTGGCGCCGGCCAGCCGCAACGGATACACCTGCACCCCGGCGGCGGCCAGCAGCACGCCCAGCCGGGCCGCACCGGCGTCGTCGGCCAGCGCGGTGACCAGGACCACCTCGGCACCCTGCGCCGCGGCGAAGACGGCGGCGAGCCCGGCGCCGCCCGGCCGGTCGACGTGTGCGATCTCGTCGAGCACCGGCACCGGTGAGTCCGGACAGAGCCGGTTGACCACGCCCTCGACGTCACGGTCGAGCAGGGTGTCGCCGAGCACTACCACGGGTCCTGTCACGCTCGCCTCCTTACGCCTCGACCGGCCGTCCGGCACCGCCGTCCAACACCACCTCGACACCGGCCCGTACCGGGCCCGCCGCCGGCACCTCCGGCTCGACGTAGCGTGGCGTCGTGGCCTCCAGGTGGGCCGGCATCGCCTGTTCGACGTACTCGCAGAGCAGGTGGCTGGAGACCAGGTGCAACTCCTGCACGACCTGGCTGTCCGGCGACTCCACGGCGAGCACCTCGTGGCAGGCGTCGGCGAGAGGGTTCGGCGCCGGGCCGGTGAAGGCCCAGCACCGCAGGCCGGCTTCCCGCCCCGCCTGGGCGGCGGCGAGCAGGTTGCCGCTGCCGCCGCTGGTGGAGAGCAACAGCAACACGTCGTCGGGCCGGCCGTGGGCCCGGACCTGCCGGGCGAACACCTCGTCGTAGCCGTAGTCGTTGCCGATCGCGGTCAGCGCCGAGGTCTCGGCGTGCAGGGCGATCGCGGACAGCGGCTGCCGGTCGTCGCGCAGCTTGCCGACCAACTCGGCGGTCAGGTGCTGCGCCTCGGCGGCGCTGCCGCCGTTGCCGGCCACCAGCAGCCGCCCACCGGCGGTGAGCCGCTGCGCCAGCGTCGCGCCCCACCGGGCGAGCAGCGGCTCGCACCGCTGGTACGGCGGCAGCGCCGCGGCCAGGTTCGCCAGGTGCCGCTCGACCAGGTTGGCCGCCGGCATCAGGCCACCACCCGGGTCGGCCGGCGTACGGCGGCCACCTCGGCGTAGACCTCGGCGAGCCGTTCCGCGGTGACCGTCCACGAGTAGTGCCGCCGGACCCGGGCGCGGGCCGCGCCCGCGTACGCGAACCGGCGGATCCGGTCGTCGAGCAGGTCCCGCAGCGCCTCGCCCAACGCCCGGGGATCCCGCGCCGGCACCAGGTCCCCGGTCACCCCGTCGACCACGGTGTCCCGCAGGCCACCGACGGCGGTGGCCACCACGGGCACCCCGCACGCCATCGCCTCCAGCGGGGTCAGGCCGAACGGCTCGTACCAGGGGGCGGCGACCAGGATGTCCGCCGACCGGTACCAGCGGCCCATCTCCTCCCGGGGCACCGCACCCACCAGCCGGACCCGGTCGGCCACCTCGCAGCTGCCGGCCAGGGCGCGCAACCGGCGGGCGTACGGGTCAGCCTCCAGCAACCCGGCCGGTGGCCCACCCACCACCACGCACTCCGCGTCGGGTACGTGCGCCATGGCCCGCACCACGGTCTGGAATCCCTTCCGTTCCACCAGCCGGCCCACGGTGAGGATCCGGGCCCGGCCGGGTTCCCGCTCAGCGGCCGGGCCCAGCGGGGCGAACGTGCCCAGGTTCACCCCGGACGGCACGACGGTCATCGCCGACCGGGGCACCCCCATCCGGACCAGCTCACCGACCTCGTCGCGGCACTGCGCGATGATCCGGTCCACCGACCGGCCGAGCTGGAGTTCGTAGCCGATCCGGCGGGCCGGACTGGTGTCCTGCACACCCTGGTAGCGGCGCTTGACCGTGCCGAGCGCGTGGTACGTCTGCACCACCGGTATCCCGGTCTGCCGGCTGGCCGCGACGGCGGCCAGTCCACTCATCCAGAAGTGCGCGTGGATCACCTCGGGGGCCCAGTCGCCGCCGCGCCAGCGGTCCACCAGCCAGGCGCCGAAGGGTCGCATGTGGGGCAGCAGCGCGTCCTTGGCCACCGGCTCGGCCGGCCCGGCCGGAACGTGCACCACGTCGTAGCCGTCCGGGCTGCGTACGGTCACCGGCAGGTCGACCGCGTCGCGCCGGGTGTAGACCCGCACGTCGTGCCCGGCGGCGGCGAGCGCGGCGGAAAGCTCCGCGACGTGCGTGTTCTGGCCGCCGGCGTCCTCGCCGCCCAGGATGGCGAGCGGGCTGGCGTGCTCCGAGATCATCGCTATCCGCATACTTCCTCCTCCAGCAGCCGGTCCCAGTCGGCGAGGAATCGGTCGAGGCCGTAGCGTTCGCGGGCGGCGACGCGTGCCGCGAGACCCGCCCGGCGGGCCCGCTCCGGCTCGGCGACGAACCGGCCGGCGGCCTCCAGCAGGGTGTCGACCCGGGTGGACAGCGCACCGGCGTCCGGCGGCACCGCCATCACCGCCTCGGTGCTGGCCAGCGCCACCACCGGCATGCCGATGTTCATCGCCTCGATCAGGCTCAGTCCGAGCGAGGTCCACCGGCACAGGTGCAGGTACGCCCGGCGCCGCGCCAGCTCGGCGTGCATCCGGTGCTGCGGTACGTCGTCGTGGCTGGTGACGCGATCGGCGGGCAGCCCGAGATGCTCGGCCAGCCCGGCCACCTTCATGCCGAAGACGTCCAGCGGGGCGATCTCGGCGAACCGGGGCAGCAGGTCGGTGCCGGTGACCCGCCACCGGCGTACCGGCTCGTTGATCACCACGGCCAGCCGGTCCAGCTCGCCGGTGTACTCCACGGCCGGCGGTACGACGCCGTGGTCGACGACGGTGGTCCGGGTCGAACCGGTGTCCCAGAAGAGTTCGTTGAACGCGGTCACGTGGGCGATGAGCAGGTCGTCCCGGTCGGCCATGGGATGACGGCTGTGTGGGACGTCGCCGTCCTTCGGGGTGTTGTGCTCCACGTAGATCGCCGGTACGTCCCGGCCGGGCCGCCGACCGAGCCACTCGGTCGCCAGGTCCAGTTCCTCGGGGCGTTGCAGGATGACCGCGTCCACCTCGGCGGTACGCAACTGCTCGGGGCTCACCTCGGCGGCGCTGTCCGGCCAGGTGTACGTGCGGGCCCGACCCAGGCCGTACGGCCCCCGGTCCGGGGTGGCCGGCACCAGGTAGCGGTGCTTGCCGTGCACGAACGAGGTGGTCCAGGAGCCGTGCACGTGCCAGAGCAGGATGTTCATCGACCGCTCCCGCCGCCGACCGGCACGTCCAGCAACCGCAGCGCGGTGAGGATCGCATCGGGTTCGACCCGGCTCAGGCAGGGGTGTCCGGGTACCGGGCAGCGGGCGGCCCGGGTGTCGCGGCAGGCTGCCGTGGCGTCGCCGAGGCGTACCGTCGGCACCCGCCAGGGCCCCCACTGGCCGAACGGCACGGTGGGGGCGAAGAGACTGACCACCGGCACCCCGTGGGCGGCGGCCAGGTGCGCCGGCCCGGTGTTGCCCACCACCACCGCGCCGGCCGCCGCGACGACCGCGGACAGCTCGGCCAGCCCGGTCCGGCCACCGAGGTCCACGGCGTGGGCGCCGGCGACCCGCGCGGTGAGGTCCCGCTCCTGCGGCCCACCGGTGACCACCACCCGGTGACCGGCGTCGACCAGTTGCCGGGAGATCCGCTCGGCCACCTCCGGCGGGCATCCCCGGGCCTGTGCCGCCGAGCCGGGATGCAGCACCACGTACCCCGGCTCGCCGGCCTCGCGCGGGGGCGGCGATGCCGGCCGCAGTCGCAGCCGCGGCTCGTCGCCGGGCGGCAACGGGTAACCCGCCGCGGCGGCGAGCGACAGGGCCCGCTCGGCTTCCGGAACACCGGCCGGTACCCGGTGCCGCACGTCGAGCAGCGAACCGGGGTAGTCGTCGCTGATCGCGGCGATCCGCGCGACACCCGCCATCCGCAGCAGCAGGGCCAGCGGTAGTGGCGACTGGTGGAAGGAGGTGAAGATGACCGCCTCGTCGGCGGCGACGGCGGCGAGCCGGGCGACCAGCGTGGCCATCTCCGCCGGGTCGACCGGCGCCGGCGTCGGATCGATCCACGGAAGCCGGTGCTCCACCACCTCGTCGACCCCGGGCAACAGGTCGGCGGCGGCCCGGCCGCGCGGGCCGCAGAGCAGCACCACCCGCTCGGCCCCGGCGGCGACCGCCCGGATGCCCGGCCCGCTCACCAGCACGTCGCCCGCCGAATCCGAGCGCACCACCAGCACGGTCCGGCTCCCGTCGGCGCGTACGGTCGGCCGCAGCGCCTCCTGGCGGCGCAGGATCTCCGCGACCGCCGACGACAGGTCGTCGGCCACCCAGGGCGCCGCGGCGATCTCCTCGGCCCGGGTGACCGGCGTCGGCACCAGGATGCCCGCCGCACCAGCCGCCAGCGCCGCGGTGACATCCCGCCCGATGTCACCGATCAGGGCACACCGGGCGGGCACGGTGCCCAGCGCGTCGGCGGCGGCATGCACCAGACCCGGCGCGGGCTTACGGCAGGCGCAGCCGTCGCCGTCGTCGTGCGGGCACACCTGCCAACTGTCGAACGGTCCCAGCAACTCCTCGATCCGGCGGTGCACCCGATCCAGTTGGGCGGCGGTGAACAGGCCCCGGGCCAGCCCGGACTGGTTGGTCACCACGGCGAGTTTCAGGCCGGCGGAGCGCAGCCGGTCCAGCGCCGCGCGGGCGCCCGGCATGGCGCGTACCTTGTCCGGATCACCGTTGTACGGCACGTCCTCGACCAGGGTGCCGTCGCGGTCCAGCAGCACCGCGTCGAACAGCGCAGACCCGGGACCGGCCCGTTGCGCGCCGGCCAGCACCTCGGCTGACCTGCGCTGATCCGGTTCCCCATGGTCCCCTCGCACGGGCGGCGGGTTCCCGGCGCCCCGAGGAGTAAACGTCGATCGCGACGCGGCGGACGGGTGCCGCGCGCCGGGCGACGTCGCGGCGCCGCCCGCGGTGGCCTTACCCGTCGCCCCGGAGAAGCTAACCCGGCGACACCGTTAGCCGGCGCGCCCGCGTGGGTACGGACCACCGGTGGCGATCGTGCAGAGAGTGATCGAGGCCCCGGTCCAGCAGGTGTGGGCGGTCCTCGCGGACGGGTGGACCTACAGCGACTGGGTGGTCGGCACCGCCCACATGCGCAACGTGGACGACGGCTGGCCCGCGATCGGCACCCGGCTGCACCACCGGGCCGGACCCTGGCCGTTCTCCCTGGAGGATTCCTCCCTGGTGCTCGAATGCGAGCCGGAACGCAAGCTCGTGCTGCGGGTGAAGCTCTGGCCGGCCGGGGAGGCGGTCGTGGTGTTCAGCCTCGAACCGGTCGGTGCGGACGCGACCCGGGTGCTGCTCGGCGAGGACTTCGCCGCCGGCCCGCTGCGCTGGGTGCGCAACAAACTCAACGATCTGGTGCTGCATCTGCGCAACGAGGAGACGCTCAACCGGCTCTCCGACATCGCCCGCCGGCAGAAGACCCCGGACTGACCAGCGGTTTCCGCAGCCCCGCCGCCGCAACCCGGGCGGCACGGCGGGCCGGCACCGGGCGGGGGAGCCATTTCACCCCGGAAGGGGCAAGTAGCTACTCTCTGAAGGACCCTGTCCGCAGACCGAGGATGTCCCCCATGATCGAACCCGTCCAGTTACCCTCGCCGTGGCGGGACGTGCGCCTGACTGTCGTGGTGCCGACCTACAACGAGGCCGGCAACCTGCCGACCCTGGTCGAGCGGCTCCTCGCACTGCCACTGCCCGGCCTGAAGGTGCTGGTCGCCGACGACAACTCGCCGGACGGCACCGGTGAGGTCGCGGACAAGCTGGCCATCGAGCACCCCGAGCGGATCGAGGTGGTGCACCGGCCGGGCAAGGAGGGCCTCGGACGGGCCTACGTGGACGGGATCAGCCGCGCCCTCGACGGCGGGGCGGAGTACGTGGCCCAGATGGACGCCGACCTGTCGCACCCGCCGGAGGCGCTGCCCGGCATGCTCGGTGCGCTGCTGTCCACCCAGGCCGGCGTCGTGATCGGGTCGCGGTACGTCCCCGGTGGCGAGCTGGACGAGAACTGGCCGTTGTACCGGCGGGCCCTCAGCGGCTGGGCCAATCTCTACGTGCACACCCTGCTGCGGGTGCGGATCCGGGACCTGACCGCCGGCTTCAAGATCTGGCGGGCCGACGCGTTGCGGGACATCGGGCTGGAGCGGGTCCAGTCCAACGGCTACAGCTTCCAGGTCGAGATGCACTACCTCGCCACGAAGCTCGGGCACACCATCCTTGAGGTGCCGATCCGGTTCGAGGAGCGGCGCGACGGCGACTCGAAGATGACCACCGCCACCAAGATCGAAAGCGCGCTGATGCCGTTCAAGCTGCGTACCCGGCATCGCCACATCGAGCGCTGAGCCACCCGCCGCGGCTCAGCGGTAGATCGCGCGGTGCGCGGCGCGTACCGCGTATCGGTAGACGTCTCCGCGCAGGACGCCGTCGCGGGCCAGGGCAGCCCGGGCGGCGTTCGCGCCCGGCGCGCCGTGCACCCCGCCGCCCGGGTGGGCCGACGAACCGGCCAGGAAGAGCCGGTCGACCGGAGTGTCGGCACGGCCCAGGCCAGGGATCGGACGCAGGAACAGTTGCTGGTACGGCGCGGCGGTGCCGCCGCCCAGGGCCCCGCCGACCAGGCTCGGGTTGGCCTGCTCAAGCTCGGCCGGCCCGGCCACGTGCCGGCCGACGACCAGTTCACGGAAGCCGGGGGCGGCGTCCTCCAGCACCGCCTCCATCCGCTCCACGTGCCCCATCACCTCCTCGGCCCGCCAACTGCGCCGAAACGGCAGATGGGTGTACGACCAGAGGGACTCGGTGCCCGGCGGTGAGTGGCTCGGATCGGCCACCGACATCTGCCCGAGCAGCAGGAACGGGTCGCGGGGCAGTTCGCCGTGGGCCAGTGCGCCGGCGTACCTGGTCAACCCGCCGAGATCCGCGCCGAGGTGCACGGTGCCGGCGGTGGACAGGCGCGGGTTGCGCCACGGCAGTGGGCCGGACAACGCCCAGTCGACCTTCAGCGTCGAGCCGTCCCAACGGAAGTGCTCCAGGTCAGCCACCAGCCGGGGCGGCAGCGCCGCGGCGCCGACCAGGTCCAGGTAGAGCGCGGGCGCGGGCACGTCGGCGAGCACCGCCCGGCGGGCCCGCCACAGCCGTCCCCCGGCCGTGCGGACGCCGACCGCGCGCCCGCGGGCGATCAGCACCCGGTCCACCCGGGCGCCGTAGTGGATCCGGCCACCCCGCTCGGTCAGCCGGGCCACCAGCGCGTCGGTGATCTTCTGCGCCCCGCCGACCGGCACCGGCCAACCGACCTGCTGCCCGAGCATCGCCAGCAGCCAGCCGTACACACCGGAGCCGGCCTCCTCGGGAGACAGGTCGGTGTGCAGGGCGCAGCCGGCCAACAGCGCGGTTCCGCCGGCACCGGCGAACAGTTCCTCACCGAGCCGGCGTACCGGCAGCACCATCCGCCGGGCCAGCCGCAAGGTGCCGCCGACCCGCAACCGGCGCAGCAGGTCCAGCCCACCGCGGACCGGCGGGAACGGTGTGGTGACCACGCCGATCATCGGATCGGCGACCTGCCGCCACTGGTCGTACGCGGTCAGCCACCGCTGGCCGTCACCGCTCGCGAACTCCTCCAGCGAGGCCGCGGTGACCGCCGGATCACGGTTGAGCACGGCCGCCCGCCCGTCGGGAAACAGGTGTGCCAACACGTCCGGGGCCTGCCGCCAGGTCAGCCCGTAGCGCGAGAGGTCCAGTGCGCGCAGCACCGGCGAGACATAGCCGAGCGGGTAGAAGGAGCTGTAGAGATCGCTCAGGTAGCCGGGCGCGGTCACCTCGGCCGAGCGCACCGCCCCGCCGGGCACCTGGGTCGCCTCCAGCACCAGCACGTCCCAGCCGGCGTCGGCGAGAAGGTTCGCGGCAACCAGTCCGTTGTGTCCTGCTCCGACGACGACGGCATCAGCCCGCTCGGAACCGGTGGAACCCGGCGAAATCATCCAGGGACGCTACCCCGCAGGCAACCGGGCGAAACGTTTGCCGGGCCCCGGTCGGGGCATCCAGCGCACATGTACACGGTTGCGCAGCTGATCGGCGGGGTGTGGGGAGCGGGCGGGGACGGCGGCGAACTGGTGGTGTTCGACCCGGCCGACGGCACTCAGGTGACCAGCGCACCGGTAGCCACGGCCGACGAGGTGGGCAAGGCCGTGGCGGCGGCCCGTGGGACGGCCGCCCAGTGGGCGGCTACCGCCCCGACGGAACGCGCGGCGGCGCTGCACCGGGCCGCCGAGGCGGTGGCCGAGGCCGCCGACGAGTTGGCCCAGGCCACCACCGCCGAGATGGGCAAGCCCCTGGCCGACGCCCGCGCCGGGGTCGATGCCGGCATCGCCACCCTGCGGCAGTACGCCGAACTGGCCGCCACCCGAGGTGGCCGTACCCTGCACGGCGATCCCGCTGCCATCGACTTCATGACCCCGGAACCGCGCGGAGTGGTCGCCGTGATCACCCCGTGGAACGATCCGGTGGCCGTCTCCTGCGGACTGCTCGGCGCGGCCCTGGTCACCGGGAACGTGGTGCTGCACAAGCCGAGCGAACGCACCCCGGCCACCGGATGGTTGCTGGCCCGCGCGTTCGACGCCGCGCTGCCCGCCGGGGTGCTGTCGCTGCTCTCCGGCGGCCCGGAGACCGGCGCGGCGCTGGCCGCCGCCGAGGTGGACGTGGTGGCGCACGTCGGCTCCACCGCCGCCGGCCGGGCGATCGCCACGGCCGCGGCCGCCGGTGGCGCCAAGGTACTGCTGGAGAACGGTGGAAGTGACCCGATGATCGTCGACGCCGACGTCGACCCGATCTGGGCGGCCGGCCAGGCTGCCCAGGGTGCGTTCGCCAACGCGGGACAGATCTGCGTGGCGGTGGAACGGATCTACGCGCACCGGGACATCGCCGAGGACTTCGTCGCCGCGCTGGTCGAGCGAGCTGTGGCGCTGCGGATCGGGCCGGGACGCCAGCCGGGCACCGAACTCGGCCCGCTGGTCGACCGGCGCCACCGTGACCAGGTGCACGGGCAGGTCACCGCGGCGGCGGCCGACGGGGCGCGGATCCGCACCGGCGGCACGCTGCCCGACGGCCCCGGCGCCTTCTACCCGGCGACCGTGGTGGACGACTGCCGGCACGACATGACGCTGGTCCGCGAGGAGACCTTCGGGCCGGTCGCGCCGGTGGTGGTGGTCGACTCGTTCAGCGAGGCGCTGCGGTGTGCCGCGGACTCGCCGTACGGGCTGGCCGCCACGGTGTTGACCGGGTCGATGAGCCACGCCCAGCGGGCCTGGCGGGAGTTGCCGGTGGGCACGGTGAAGGTGAACGCGGTCTTCGGTGGTGCCCCGGCCGGTGCCGCCCATCCGCGCCGGGGCAGCGGTCAGGGCTTCGGCTACGGACCGGAGTTGCTCGACGAGTTCACCGCCACGAAGGCCGTACACATCGAGGCGCCCGGCGGCGGGCACTGGTGAGCGCGGACGCGAGGGTCCCGGTCGGAAAGCCGACCGGGACCCTCGCCACGGCTCAGTCGCCGCGCGCCTTGCGGGTCTGCCGGTCGTTGGCCTTCTGGATGGCCTTGACCAGTTCCGGCTTGGTCATGCTCGACCGTCCCCGCACGTCCAGCTTCCGGGCCACCTCCATGAGGTGTTCCTTAAGGGCGTTCGCGTCCACCCCACCGGCGGTGGGTGCCCGGCGGGCCGGACCGCCGCCGGCGGCCTGCTGGTCGCTGGGACCCTTGCGGCCCTTCGGTTCCCAGTGGTCGCCCACCTTCTCGAACTGGTGCTTCACGGCGGCGAAGGCGGTACGGTGCGCCCGCTCCCCCTCGCCGTAGGTCTCCACCGCGGAATCGTGCGTCTTCTCCCAGGTGCGCTGGGCCTTCTCCGGGGAGCGCCGCAGCGTGCTGGGCAGTACCTCGCGCCCGGGCATCTCGTCCTCCTCCGTCTGCGAGCGTTCCGGATGACGTTCCCCCTGGCGCCGGCGGTAAACCGGCCGCCGGTTTGCCGGCGCGCGAGGTGGGGTACCGGCCGGGCCAACCGTGCCGCCGGTGCCGGGTCGCTTCGTGAGGGAGCGGTGATGACGACGACGAACCCCGACGCCCCGTCCGCCGACGCACCGGTGTCGCCGCTGCCCCGCCGGATCCGGCAGTTGCACTGGTCGACCTGGCGGGGTGTGTTGATCCGCAGCGGCCGCAACTACCTGCGGGACAACTGCACGGACTGGGCCGCCGCACTCACCTACTACGGGGTACTCGCACTCTTTCCGTCCACCGTCGTGGTGGTCGCCCTGGTCGGGCTCGTCTCCGACGGCGAACGCACCGTCGACACCGTGCTGGACCTGGCCCGGGGCGTCGGTGCCGGGGCGGTGGTGGGCAACGAGGGCTTCGTCGGCGTGGTGCGGGCGGTGGTGGAGCAGAACAGCTCGGCTGGGGTGCTGCTGAGCTTCGGCCTGCTCGGCGCCCTCTGGTCGGCCTCGAACTTCATCGCGTCGTTCACCCGCGCCTCGAACGCGATCTACGGTGTGGCCGAGGGCCGGCCGGTGTGGCGGTTACGTCCGATGCAGATCGGGCTCGCCGCCCTGTCGCTGGTGCTGCTCGCCACGGTCGCCGCCGGTCTGATCGTCAGCGGCCCGGTCGCGGACGCGGTCGGTGACCTGCTCGGTGCCGGCGGCGCGGCGCGCACGGCGTGGGCGGTGGCCAAGTGGCCGGCCCTGGCGGTGATCGCGATGCTGCTGCTGTCCCTGTTGTTCTGGGCGGCGCCGAACGTGCGTCAACCCCGGTTCCGCTGGCTCACTCCCGGTGGCGCGGTGGCCCTGCTCGTCTGGATGCTCTCCTCCTTCGGCTTCGGCCTGTACGTGGCGAACTTCGGCTCGTACGACGCCACCTACGGCAGCCTCGGCGCGGTCATCGCGTTCCTGGTCTGGCTCTACCTGTCCAACTCGGCGCTGATGCTCGGGGTCCAGATCAACGCCGAACTCCAACGCGGCCGGGTGCTCCAGTCCGGCGCGGGCGACCCCGAGGAGCCGGTGCTGCCACCGAGGTCACCAGCCGGTTCGTGACTGGTTGCCGGGTTTACCACCCGCCCCGCCGGGTAGCGCAGAAGGCATGGATCGCGGCAGCAGCAAGCACGCACCGAGAGTCGACGAGCAGATGAGCCAGGAGGTCAACGGCCTGGTACAGGGCCCGGGGACCGGTGGCTCGCGAGTCGACGAGTTCCGGGTGCCCGAACCCGCGGGCGAGGACCAGCCGGAGGCCACCACCGCTCCGGCCGGGGACCTGCGCAGCGGCACCCCACAGGGAATGACCTCCGAGGACGTCGAGGCGCGTAGCCGGCTCGGGCGCTTCATCACGATGACCGCCCTGCCCGGCGACCGGGAGGCGTTGCTCGCCAACGCGCGGGAGAACGAGGCACCCGACGACGTGCTCGCCGCGTTGGAGCGCCTGCCGGACGGCACCCGGTACCAGACGGTGTCCGAGGTGTGGGCGGCGCTGGGTCACAAGAACGAGACGACGCGCTGGTGAGGCGGGCCGCCCCGGCCCGCCACCCCCGCCGGCGCAGGGAGGGATGCTGATGAGTGGCGTTACCGAACATGTCGACGTGGCCGTCCCGGTGCGGACGGCGTACGACCAGTGGACTCAGTTCGAGGAGTTCCCCCACTTCATGGAGGGCGTGGAGTCCGTACGCCAACTCTCCGACACGATGACCCACTGGACCGTGGAGATCGCCGGAATCAAGCGCGAGTTCGACGCCGAGATCACCGAGCAGTTGCCCGACGAGCGGGTGGCCTGGCGCTCCACCGGCGGCACCCAGCACGCCGGGGTGGTGACCTTCCACCGGCTGGACGAGAACAGCAGCCGGGTCAGCCTGCAACTGGAGTTCGACCCGCACGGCGTGATCGAACAGGCCGGCGACAAGCTGGGCGTGGTCGACCGGCGGGCCAAGGGTGACCTGCAGAGGTTCAAGCAGTTCATCGAGCGGCGCGGGCAGGAGACCGGCGCCTGGCGCGGCAAGGTGGACCGGCCACAGCCCTGATCTCCGATGTCGTCGACGGCCACCGGCAGCGCCGGTGGCCGTCGCGTGTCCGGCCCGTCGTTTGGGGAGATCGGCCCGGGGTACCGCGATGGCATGACGGACGACAGGGTGTGGCGCGACGAGGAACGGCTCCCGCTGGAGGAACTGGACCGGGCGGTCGCCCGTTCCACCCTCGACGGGCAGGCGGACGACGTGACCGCCAACGACGCCGGCGAGGAGGCCGCCTTCGGCCACGGCCCCGAGGCGGCCGACCGGGGCGGCGAGATTCCCGGCACCGGTCGCGAGCCGACCGACCCGGACCGGGCGTACCGCCCCTCCACCACCGGCCGCACCGGCCCGGACAACATGTAGCCGCCGGCCGGCCCCGACAGCGGGTGGCCCGGGCCGGCGGTGGCCGAACGGGTCGGGAATTCGGACAGGTCAGCCAGAATCGGCCGTTCGGCTGACGGCAATGCCCGTGTGGCGCGCAAGACTTTCGGAATGCATCAGGGCTCCGGTTTCCTCACCCCACGTCAGCGCCGCCTGGCCTGGATCGGCTTCCTGCTCGCCGCCATCCAGGCACCCGTCTCCGCCCGACTGGTGGCGGACAGCTCCTGGCTGTTCAGCCTCTGCGTCGCGCTGATGGTGGCCACGGTGATCATCGCGGACGACGCCGCCCGCCGACGTCCCGCCGACGCCCGCTCGTCCGACTGAGTCAGAGCGGGCCGCCGGGACGGGCCTCGTGTCCGGGTCGGCCCCGGGTCCTCCGGCGTTCCTTCATCTCCGCCTCGTAGAGGTGCCGCCGTCCGCCCACCAGCTCCGCACGGGCGGCCCGGTCCAGCTCGCGGAAGAGCGCGTAGTACCCGTCGTCGAAGTCCTCCACGATCTGGAACGTCCACCGGCCGGCGATCACGTTGCGGCCGATGAGTTCGTCGGCGATCCGGTCGGCGATCGCGGGGTGGCCGGCGGTCCGGAACATCCGGGCCGCGTCGTCGAGCATCAGGTCGGCGTGACCGATGAGCTGGTGCAGCGAATAGAGCTGGCCACGGGCACGCTCCACGCACTCCAGGGCCTCACTGAGCTTGCCGAGCGCCGCCACTGTGTCATCGGTCACTCCGGCGGGTCGCTGGTGCCGCTCGTCGGGGCCGTCCGTGGTGTCCATTCGTGCCTCCTTGCGCCAGCCGTACCATCTGCGGCGTCGCCTGCTGCCCGGTCCACACCGACTCGGACCGCTCGGTCAGCAATCGGGCGACCAGCGGTGGATCCGCCCACCAGCCGAGCGGACGAGGCCGCAGCCGGTACGCGTTGGCTAGATTCGTTCCCCATGCGCGTGCCGCCGAACCGGGTCCCCGCCCACACCGCCGTCGACTCGGCGCGAACCACCCTCGTGGCACTCGCCAACGCCGTCGGTCTCGACGGGCTGGCCGCCGCCACCCACCTGCCCGGCCTGCTCGCGGTCGTGGACCAGCACGCCGCCGCGGTCCGTGACAGCCTGCACGGCGACCAACGGCCACTGACCGCCGCGGCGCTCGCCGGTTATGTCGAGGGAGTCTGCGCCGCCGCCAACGAACACGGCTGGCAGCCGCCCACCGATCCGGTGGACTGGTCGGAGGCCGACTGGGTGCTGGTGCGGCTGCTCGGCGTCTGCGCGCTGACCGCCACCCTGGAGACGCCGGCTCCGCAACCGCCCCCGCTGTGAACGCCGCACGGGTGCCCGCCGGCGGCGGACACCCGTGCCTGTGCGCTCCCGTCCTCACGGACGCTGTCCCACTGCCGTCCTCACGGACGGAACTGCTGGGTCTCGTCGCCCGTGCCGGACTGATGGGTCCCCCGGCCACCGGCCATCGCCTGGCTGCGCTCGGCACCGGCCCGGTCGGCCATCTGCCGAGACATGTCACCGCGACCGGCCTCGGCGCCCTGCCGCTGCTCGCGGACGGCCTTCGACTCCTCGGCGAGCCGGTGCAGCCAGCCCTCCCAGCGGTTCTGCATCGGCCGGACGAGACCACCACCGACACCGATGATCAGGATGCCGGCCACGGTGGCGAGCACCGCGATCAGCACCGGCGTGGTCACGGTGGTGGCGATACCCACCTGGTTCAGCGCCGCGATCACACCCAGCGCGATGACGAAGATGGCCGCCAGGTCGGCCAGCACCTTGCCGTACGACAGGCCCCCCAGCGCTCCGCTGACGATGTCCCGTACGGCGTTGGCGATCGCGGCGGCGATCACCACGATGACGATCGCGACGAACGCGCGTGGCAGCCAGGCCACCACACCCGAGATCAGGTTGCTGATCGCGTTGGGGCCCCAGACCCCGAAGGCGAACTGCAGCGTGAACAGCAGGACGGCGTAGTACGCCAACCTCGCCAGGATGTCACTGGCGTCGTACTTCGTCCGTTCCAGTGCCCGCTTGATGCCGCCCCGTTCGACCGCTCGGTCAAACCCCACCCGTTCCAGGGCCGCGTCGACGATTTTCAGTACGGCTCTGGCGATGAGCCATCCGATCACCAGGATCGCGATGAACGCGATGGCCCTAGGTACGAACAGCAGCACCGACCTCCACATGTCGGCCACGGCGGTGCCAATGTTGACCTGCCCGGCCGCAAGGGTTTCCGGCATGATGTCCCTCCTGTCGCATGGTCTGCCCGGCGCGCATACCCCTTCCCTCGGGCGGCACGCCGCGCCGATCGCCTCGTTTTTCTCGACAGGCCACCACAGACCCGCCCTGACCTGGCCTTACTTCCCCGACGCCGAGCACCCCGACGCATGATCGAAACACTGGTCGGGCCACCGGACTAGGCTGCTGTCCATGCCAGGTACGGTCGGGCGAGTCCCCACGCCAGCAGGCCCCGTCCCGGGCGCACGCGCGCCGGGCGACGCCGGCATGGTCGGCCGCCACCAGTGGAGCGGCACGCGGCTCGGCCCCCCGGAGTACTGGGACCTGGCCGTGCGGGCCGCCGCCGAGATCGTGCTCGCCTCGCGCGCACCGATGGCGCTGCACCTGGGCGACGAGTTTCTGCTGCTCTACAACGACGCGTACGCGGAGCTGATCGGCGACAAGCATCCGCAGGCCCTCGGTCAGCCGGCCCCGCAGGTCTTCGCGGAGGTGTGGCCGATGCCGGGTATCGGTGACATCGTCGAGCACACCTACCGCACCGGCGAACCGTTCCTGGAGCGGGAGGTGACCCTGCCGCTGCGCCCGGACGCCGGCCAACTCGACCAGGCCGTGTACGTCCGGGCCTGTTCGCCGGTGCGGGACAGCCGGGGCCGGATCGTCGGCGTGCTGTCCGTGGTCACCGAGACCAACCCGGCGACCCGGCAGTTGCAGGGGCTCAGCGACTTCGCCGCGGCACTGTCCGGCACCCTCACCCTGGACGACGTGGCCCGGGTCGCGCTGCGTTACGCGATCACCTCGTTCGACGCCGACCGGGTCTCCTTCGCCGTGGACGACGGGGGCGGCTGGCGACTGGCCCGACGGGTCCGGGGCGAACTCGTGGACGAGGCCGACGAACGGCTGCCCCCGCTGTGGCGGCGCGGGCCGGCGGACTGGCCGGCCCCGGCGGTGGTCAGCGCCCGCAGCGGACGGGCCAGCTACACCAACGACGGCGAGCCGCTGCGCGAGATCGCCGCCGACCGGCACGACCAGAGGATCCAGGCCCTGGCCGCGGTGCCGCTGCGGGCCGCCGCGGTGCGCGGCGCCCTCACCGTCGGCTACCGGTCCCCACACACCTGGTCGGCGCCGGAACGGGCGTTGCTGGCCGCGTCGGCCGAGTTGGTCGGGCAGGCCACCGAGCGGGCCCGCCGGTTCGAGACCCAGCACGGCACCGCCCAACTGCTGCAGCGCAGCATGCTGCCGGAGAATCTGCCGGGCCTGCCCCGGCTGCGGATCGCGGCGCGCTACGACCCGGGCGTCGACGGCAACGCCGCCGGCGGCGACTTCTACGACGCGTTCGTGCTGCCCACCGGCGACCTGGGCGTGGTCCTCGGCGACGTCGCCGGACACGACGTGCAGGCCGCCGCCCGGATGGGCCAGGTGCGGGCCGCCCTACGGGCGCTGGCCCTGGGCGACCCTCGCCCCGACCAGGTGCTCATCGGGCTCGACCGCCTGGTCAGCAGCCTGGGCGCCGAGGCCGGCACGCACGAGCTGTTCGTCACCGTGGCGTTCGGGGTCATCGACATCGATCGCGAACTGCTCACCCTGGCCAGCGCAGGCCACCCGGCGCCGCTGCTGCGACGCTGCTCGTCGGGCGGTGAGCCGAGGGCCGAGTACGTCGAGGTGCCGGCCGGTGCGCCGCTGGGCGTCGGATACCGGCCGGCGACCTGCACCGTGGCGTTCCCGCCCGGCGACACGTTGCTGCTGTTCAGCGACGGCGTGGTGGAACGGCGGCGGCAGGGGCTGTCGCACGGTCTGGCCCGACTGGCCGAGTCGGTGGCCGCGGCCCACAGTGGCGACCCCCGGGCGCTCTGCGCCGCCGCCACCGCCGCGGTGCCCGGTGCCACCGAGGACGACGTGGCCGTACTCGCGGTCGAGTACGCGCTGCGCCCGAGCAGATCGGCCCGGATGGAGGTACCCGCCGAGCCGACCGCGCCGAGCCGGGTGCGGCACTGGATGACCGCTCAACTCACCGAGTGGCGGGTGGCCGAGTCCGTGATCGGCGCGGCGGTGCTCTGCACCAGCGAGCTGACCACCAACGCCCTGCTGCACGCCGGCACGGCGGCCCGGGTGGAGATCGATCTGAGCCCGGAGCGCCTGCTGGTGTCGGTGGCCGACTCGGGCTCGCGCGGCACGGTCACCCGGGCCCGTACCGACACGCTGAGCAGCCGGGGCCGAGGGCTGGGCCTGATCGAGGAGTTGAGCGATGCCTGGGGCACCGACCCCACCGTGCGGGGCTCGACGGTCTGGTTCGAGATCCTGACTCCGCCGCAGTAGCTCAGGCCAGCCGCCGGGCCAGGGCACGCCCGAGGTCGCGGCCGGAGCGCCAGGCCGTCTGCACCCGGGGCGGCGTACCGAACGCGTCCCCGGCCAGCCCGATCCCGTCCTCGTCGAGGTGGAATCCGGCGGTGGCGGCGGCCGTGGGTTGGGCGTACGTCCAGCGGTGCATGTGCACGTGTACCGCCCGATCGGGCAGGGCGAGCAGGTCGCGTACCGCCGCCTCGACCGTCGGTGCGGCGGCGGTGGGCTGGGCGAGGTGCCCGGCGGCGAACTGCGCGGTGGTGTGCGCGACGAGCACGGGTGCCTGGTCACCACGTCGGTCGCCGTCGTCACAGACCAGGCGCAGCACCGGGTGGTCGTTGACGAAGGCACCACGGAAGTCCGCCCAGCGCCGGGCCGGGAACCGCAGTACCGCCGCCAGCGACGGTGACCACCGCTGTTCGCCGAGCACCTCGGTGGCGGCGGCGAGCGCCGGGTCGAGCAGCAGCGCGGCCTGCGGCCCGGGCATCGCCAGTACGGCCGCCCGGCACCGCTGGCCATCCACCGTGGGCCCCGGCCCGACCTCGAGCACCAGCCGGTTCACGTTCAGGGGCAGTTCCTGTGCCAGGTGCTCGACAAGCGAGCGAAGTCCTCGTGGCGCCGCCCACCGCATCGGGCCGCCGACGTCCTGCCGACCCCCTTCGCCGTACGCGACGAAGGTGTCCGTCCACTCGCGGACCAGTCCGGCGGCCTGCCACCCCGCCACCACCTCGGCGAAGTCCGGATCGCTCGCGGTGAAGTAGGCGGCGCCCAGGTCGGCGGGGCGTCCGTCGAACCGCTTGCTGGCCATCCGGCCGCCGGCCACCCGGCCACGCTCGCGGATCTCCACCGGTACGCCGGCACGGCGCAGTTCACCCGCGCACGCCACACCGGCGATGCCGGCACCGACCACCACGACGCCCGTCCGGTCCATAGCCATCCGGTGATCTTAGGCATCGCGTCCGACCGGGGTTTCGCGCCTGGCAGCCGGGGTGCGATCGGCGAAGCGGGGATGCTTCCGGAAGGTCTTCACAATTCCGCAACGGGCCCGTACCTTGGCGGACATGTGGGAGCGCTTCCACGTATCTCTTTCGATGTATCCGAGGAGCAGACCATGAGAACCCGAAGCACGTTCGCCGTGGTCGGCGCGGCGGCGACGACACTCGCCGTCGCCGCCACCGTCGGCGTGGGCGCGCTACTGGCGACGCCCGCCGCGGCCGCCGACTCCGCCTTCTACGTCGATCCGCAGACCAGCGCCGCCCGGTGGGTGGCGGCCAACCCGAACGACTCACGAACCGCGGTGATTCGGGACCGGATCGCCAACGTGCCGCAGGGCCGCTGGTTCACCACCACCAACACCTCGACCGTACGCGGCGAGGTGAACTCCTTCGTCAACGCCGCCGCCAACGCCGGCAAGATCCCGATCATCGTGGTCTACAACATCCCGAACCGGGACTGCAGCGGCGCCAGCAGCGGCGGCGCCCCGAACCACACCGCCTATCGGCAGTGGGTCGACCAGGTCGCGGCCGGTCTGGCGGGCCGGCCGGCCACCATCATCCTCGAACCCGACGTGCTGCCGATCATGACCAGCTGCCAGAACGCCAGCCAGCAGGCCGAGACGCGGGCCTCGATGGCGTACGCCGGCAAGGCGCTCAAGGCCGGCTCCGCCGCCGCCAAGGTCTACTTCGACATCGGACACTCGGCCTGGCTCTCCCCCGGCGAGGCCGCCGCCCGGCTGACCGCGTCCGACATCGCCAACAGCGCCGACGGCATCTCGCTGAACGTGTCGAACTACCGGCGCACCAGCGACGAGGTGGGGTACGCCAAGTCGATCATCGCCGCCACCGGGATCTCCCGCCTGAAGGCGGTCATCGACACCAGCCGCAACGGCAACGGCCCGGCCGGCTCGGAGTGGTGCGACCCGCCCGGACGGGCGATCGGCACGCCGAGCACCACCGCCACGGGCGACGCGGCGATCGACGCCTTCCTCTGGGTGAAACTGCCCGGCGAGGCCGACGGCTGCATCGCCGCCGCCGGCCAGTTCGTGCCGCAGCGGGCGTACGACCTGGCCGTCGCGGCCGGACCGCCGCCGACCACCACCCCGCCGACCACGACCCCACCCACCACCACCCCGCCGACCACCACGCCGCCCACGACCAACCCGCCCACCGGTGGCTGCACGGTGACGTACACCCCGAACGCGTGGACCGGCGGCTTCACCGCCGAGATCCGGGTGACCAACCGCGCCGCGGCGCTGACCGGTTGGACGCTGGCCTTCACGGTCGGCTCCGGGGTGCGGCTGAGCAACGGCTGGAACGGTGTGTGGAGCCAGTCCGGCACCCGCGTCGAGGTGCGTAACCTCGACTACAACGGCAACGTGCCCAGCGGTGGCACGCTCAGCGTCGGCTTCCAGGGCACCTGGACGGGCAGCAGCCTGCCCGCGCCGAGCGGTTTCACCCTCAACGGCACCGCCTGCGCCTGATCGGCCGGGCCAGGCCCCTTGCCACCGCCTTCCGGGCGCCGGCGAGGGGCCTGCGCCTGTGCCCACTCCTCCGTCGGGGCCCGCGAGGCAGACCCGGGTCACCGCCGGCACCCGTGGCAACGCAGCCAGGGAACCCCGACGCGTTACCCCTGCCATCGGGCGGGAACGCGTTCGGCGACGAAGGAGGAGACCCATGACCACACAGTCGAATCCCCCGGCCTGGCAGCCGGGCGTGACCGGCGGCGGCACCCTCCCGTCGGGCCCGGGCGGCCGGACCACGGCACCCAGCGGCGACGGGCACGGCCCACAGCTCGGCCCGCCGACCGTGACGATCGGGACGTACCCGGACTATCCCTCCGCCCAGCGGGTGGTGGACTACCTCGCCGACAACCGGTTCCCGGTGGAGCGCAGCGCGATCGTCGGCACCGACCTGACCCTGGTGGAGACCGTCCTGGGTCGGATGACCACCGGCCGCGCGAGCCTGATCGGCGCCGGTACGGGCGCCTGGTTCGGCCTCTTCATCGGTCTGTTGTTCGGCATCTTCACCATCGGCAACTGGGTCGCGGTGATCCTCGCCGGCCTGGTCATCGGCGCCATCTGGGGCGCGGTGTTCGGCGGCGTCGCGCACGCGATGACGGGCGGCCGGCGTGACTTCACCTCCGCCAGCTCACTGCGTGCCGGCCAGTACGCGGTCATCGTCGATGCCGACGTGGCCGAGCCGGCCCGTCAGCTCTTGGGCCGACTGCACCTGGGCGGCCGTACCCCGCAGACCGCGGGCTGAGCACCTGAAGCGACGCGTTGCCGGCCTGCAAACCGGCAGTCCCCGGCCAGCCCGGCCGGGGACTGCCGGTGCTGATCCGTCGGGCCTGCGGTCAGTCGGTGGCCAGCCGGGCATGCAGATGCTCGTCGTGGCGGCGGCCGTCGCCGTAGCGGTGCGACTGTCGCAAGGTGCCCTCGGCCAGGTAGCCGGCGCGCTCGGCGACCCGGCAGGAGGCCGGGTTGGCCACCGCGTGACACAACTCGATCCGGTAGAGGCCGAGTTCGGTGAAGGCCCAGGTGGTGAGGCGGGTGACCGCCGCCGAGGCAAGCCCACGGCCACGCGCAGCGGGCACCGTCCAGTAGCCGATCGAGGCGTCACCGTCGTGAATGCGGTGCAGCGACACCGAACCGAGCAGTGTGCCCGGCGCGGCCGGGTCGGCCACCGCCAGCGAGACGTGAGCGCCGTTGGACCAGTCGGCCCGGCGCCGTACCCACCGCCGGGCGGCAGTCAGGTCGAGACCGTCGCCCTGCGGATTCCACTGGGCGATGGCCGGGTCGCGGAAGGCGTCGAGCGCGCCCTGGGCGTCGGCGTCCTGCCAGGGACGTAGCAGCAGGCCGGGGCCGGTCAGTTCCACGCCGGGCAGTCTGGCACACGCCCGCCGGCAGCACCGCTGGAATTCCGCCGCCCGCCCCGGAGCGCTAGTTCAAACCTTCAACACTGCCTCCGTACAGGCCCCTACCGATCGTCCGGGCATGCACGCGGGGCTGTTGTTCAAATTTTGATTACCGTGTTACCATGGCGCCATGACCGAGAGCCTGGACAACGACCGCCTGACCGCCTGGCGGGCGTACATCGAAGCCAGCCAGCGCCTGTTCACCCGGCTGGAGGACGACCTGCGAGTCGCCAGCGGGCTGAGCTTTGCCGACTACCACGTGCTGGTGCTGCTCTCCGAGGTTCCCGGGCAACGACTCCGGATGGGCGAGCTGGCCGGTCGACTGGTCTTCTCACCCAGCCGGCTGACGTACCAGGTCTCGTCCATGCAGCGGCGCGGCCTGGTGGCCCGGCAGCCGTGTCCGGAGGACGGGCGGGGCAGCGAGGCGGTGCTCACCGCCGCCGGCCTGCTCGCCCTGCGCGAGGCCGCCCCGCACCACCTGCACTCGGTACGCACCCACCTGATGGACGACCTCGACGACGCCGAGATCGCCTGCCTGACCAGGATCTTCACCCGACTCGGCCAGCGGCTACAGGGAACCGCCAGCGCCGCCCCCAGCGACAGTTGAAGGAGCCTCCGATGCCCGCCATCACCGTCGACAACGTCCTCGTCCTGCCCCGCCTGCCCAAGCTGGACGAGTCCACCACCGTCATCCGGCCGGTCCGCCGGCTCACCACCGCGCCCAGCGGCTTCGAGGGCGAGGGCTTCCCGGTGCGCCGGGCCTTCGCGGGCGTACCGACCAGCGAGCTCGACCCGTTCATCCACCTCGACCAGATGGGCGAGGTCGACTACGCCCCGGGCGAGCCGAAGGGCACCAGTTGGCACCCGCACCGGGGCTTCGAAACCGTCACCTACATCATCGACGGGATCTTCGACCACCAGGACAGTCACGGTGGTGGCGGCACCATCACCAACGGCGACACGCAGTGGATGACGGCCGGCAGTGGCCTGCTGCACATCGAGGCGCCGCCGGAGCACCTGGTGGTCAGCGGCGGGCTGTTCCACGGCACCCAGCTCTGGGTCAACCTGCCCAAGGTGGCCAAGATGAACCCGCCGAAATACCAGGACATCCGGGGCAACCAGGCAGCCCTGCTCACCACGCCGGACGGCGGGGCGCTGATCCGGGTGATCGCCGGGGAGATCGCCGGGCACCAAGGGCCGGGATCGACGTACACCCCGATCACCGTCACCCACGTGACGGTGGAGCCGGGCGCGCAGGTCGACCTGCCCTGGCGGCCCGACTTCAACGCCCTGGTCTACGTGCTGGGCGGCCGTGGCACGGTCGGCGCCAACGGGCGCGGCGTACGGACCGGGCAGCTCGCGGTGCACGGGCCGGGTGACGCGCTGCGGTTCCGGGCCAACGCCCGGCAGGACAGTCGTACCCCGGCGCTGGACCTCTACATCATGGGTGGCCAGCCGATCCGGGAGCCGGTGGCCCAGTACGGCCCGTTCGTGATGAACAGCCGTGACGAGCTGATCCAGGCCTTCGAGGACTACCAGGCCGGCCGGCTCGGGGTCGTCCCGGCAGAGCGGGTGCCGCACACCGACGGCCAGGGATCTCGGCCCTGACCTGCGGCGACGGTGTCAGCTTGGGGGGCGCCCGGTGCGACCGGGGCGCCCCCTGGAGGTCAGGAAACGGCGAAGATGCCGGCCACCCCGAGCAATACCATCACCAGTACGGCCAACAGCGCCCCCCGTTCTCCCTCCACCGTCTGCTCGCGGTGCTCGGTCACGGCGCTCGTGGTCTCGCCGGGCATGGTGCGGCCTCCTCGAAGTAGGGGTGTTTGCCGATCCGGCGACTGGTTTACCCGTTCCGAACAGCGGAAACCCCCACAGCCCCAGCAAATCGCGGGACCGTTGGCGAGACGAGGACGGCCTAGAACCGGTCCAGCAGCGCACCGCTCGGCCAGGCACCCGTACCCGGCGACGGCTCCAGAGCGCCCAACACGGTGAGCCCACCCGGGTAGGCGAAGGACGACCGCGGCGAGTAGTAGCCCCAGGCGATGGTGAGCGGGTTCTCCGGACGAAGCGCGTAGATCGGGTGCTCCGGTTCCAGGAACTCCACCGACTCGATCTCGAACTCCTCGACCGGCTCGGCGACGACCGGGTAGATGCTGCTGACCAGTTGCCCGTGCAGGGCGGTGAGGTAGCGGTGGTGGCCGTTGTGCGTCGCGTGGCCGGTCTCACCGACGCGGACCTGGGCCCGGATCATCGTGACGCCGTCGACATCGGTCTCGGCCACCAGCGACTCGCGGCGCGATTCGATCGTGGTGCTGCCGGCCAGAGCGGGGGCACCGCGGGCAAGGGCGTAGCTGCGGACCTGCTCGCTGGAGGTCACGTAGTGGGTCCACCAGCCGCCCGGGGTCACCCCGTCGGGGGCGTTCACGTCGGCCAGCGTCACCCCGAGGTAGGCCAGCGAGTACGAGCCGAACCCGGAGGTCTGGGTCGGGTCGTCGACGACGTACTGGTTCATGAAGACCTGCCGGTCCGGGTGCGGTCGCAGCCCGGGCGGGACGAGCGCCGCCACCGCGTCCGGATCCGCCGGCAGCCAGCTGAAGTAGAGCGAGCGGCTGTTCACGACGAGATGAGGTACGGCAGGGTCGAGCACAGGGCCTCCGAACAGGGGTGTACCGCGACGCTAAGGCCAGTCCCATGCACGGGACAAGGACTGAAAGGCGACAGTCCGTCGGGTCGCCGCCACCCACCTCAGCCGCTCGGGCGTACCTGGCCCACCGGCCGGTCGGGTCGGTCAGGCGAAGGGCTTGTTCGCCACCCTCCGAACGGGCAACGGAACCCGCATCGGCCGGCGCTTCGCATGCCTCAGGACAAGCACTGCGCCCGGTTTGTGAGGTTATCCGAACGATAATCACTTAAACACATCGTCCGTTCGGCTAGATTTCGGCGGCACGATCAGGCTATGGTGACTCCCGAACGGACTAACAGCGCACCACCAAAGCGTCACGTCTTTTACCCGCGGACGAGGTGCAGGGAGGACCACCATGACCGCGCCAACGATCACCAAGCCGGCGACCGAGCCGGCGACCGCGGCGACGAAGCTCGACCCGCGAGCGCTCACCGACAGCGCGACCGACCTGCTGAACGCGATGGCCGCGTTGCCCGCCGGGCATCCGTCCCGCGCCGCGCTGCGCGACCGGGCCATCGAAGCCTGGCTGCCGCTGGCCAACCACCTCGCCCACCGCTACAGCGGACGGGGCGAGCCGACCGACGACCTGGCCCAGACCGCGGCGGTCGGCCTCATCAAGGCCATCGACAAGTTCGACCCCACCCGGGGCGTCGACTTCGCCGGCTACGCGATCCCCACCATCATCGGCGAGCTGAAGCGCCACTTCCGCGACCGCACCTGGGACATCCGGGTGCCCCGGCGGTTGCAGGAGCTGCGCCTGGCCATCTCGGACGCCAACAGCACGCTGCTGCAGAGCCTGGGTCGCTCGCCCACGGTGGCCGACATCGCCGCCCACCTCAAGCTCACCGAAGAAGAGGTGCTGGAGGGCCTGGAGGGCGCCCGCGCGTACAACGCGGTGTCGCTGTCCACGCCGACCGGCGACGGCGACCGGGCGACCGAACTCGGCGACATGCTCGGCGGTGAGGACGGCGAGTTCGAGCTGGCCGAGCTGCGGGTGGCCCTCGGGCCGGCGTTGGCCACGCTGGACGAGCGGGAGCAGAGGATCCTGACGCTGCGGTTCTACGGCAACCTGACGCAGTCGCAGATCGCCGACCAGATCGGCGTGTCACAGATGCACGTGTCCCGGCTGCTGGCCCGGGCGCTGACGAAGCTGCGGGGGCAGCTCGACGGAACGTACTAGGAGGGGGTGGCGATGGTGGCCGGGCCGGCGGGCCCGGCCACCATCGTGTCCGGGGATCAACCGGGTTCGGTGCCCGGCTCGCGCCACATCGGCCAGAACGGTGTGCCGTCCGGCAGCCGGAACGGCTCGGACACCCGGTAGCCGTGTCGCGCGTACAGGTCCCGACTGGTCTCGCTGCTCGCCTCCAGATAGGCCGGTACGCCGTTGGCGTCCAGCCAGGCGTGGTGGTGACGCAGCAACGCGCTCCCGACGCCCTGGCCCTGGCGGTCCGGCCGCACGGCCAGCAACGCCAGATGGTGGTGATCGGCGTGCGGGTGGTTCGCCGCGAACAGCTCGTCGAGGTGCGCGAAGCGGGGTGTGAACTCCCCACACGCGGCGGCCAGCCGCGCGTCGTAGTCCTCCGGCGGAGGCAGCGGGTCACCCACCGACGGCAGCCAGACGGCGACGCCGGTCCGGTCCTCGGTGCCGAACACCAGACCGTGCCGCAGGGCGTACGCGACGACGATCTCGAACTGACCGGCGAGCACCGACTCCCGCTTGGCCTCGTCCGGCACCAGCCACCGGGTCGCGTCCAGCACCAGGAACGCCTCGGCGATCCGTTCGGCCACCCACCGGGCGTCGGCCGCGCCGAGCCGCTCGATGGTCGACTGCCTCATCGCCGCGCCCCCGCCGTCGGCGGCACCGGCTCGGTGGCCGGGGGCACCACGACCGCCGCGGCGCTCTCCGCGCCCAGCCCGATCCGGGCGTACGTGTCGGGGCGGCTGCGCCGCAGCACCAGGCCCCACAGCGCACCGAGCGCGGCGGCCACCGGGTAGGCCGCCGGGAAGAGCCAGCGCAGCGGCGAGTCCGGCGCCACGCCGAGCAGGTTGGCGAAGTTCTGCACCGCCAGCACGATGATCGCGATCAACGCGACCGCGGCGATCCCGGGGGCGATCAGCCGACGCCACAGGGTCTCCTGCTCACCGCTGCGGGCGAAGTACACGATGATCGCTACCGCGGTCGTCGCGATCAGCAGCAGCACGCCGAACCCGCCGCTGGTCCCCAACCAGAAGAACAGCTGGAGCACCGGGTCCCAGCCGTTGACCGCGTACAGCAGGATCACCGCCAGGCCGAGCGCGCTCTGGGCCAGCGACGCGGCCCGGGGCGCACCGGTGGTCGGCGAGGTGCGTCCGAACACCGCCGGCAGCACCCGCTCCCGGCCCAGCGCGAAGGCGTACCGGGCGGTCGTGTTGTGGAACGAGATCATCGCGGCCAGCACCGAGGTCAGGAACAGCGCCTGCCCGATGGTCAGCACCGTGTCGCCCAGGTGCGCTCCGGCCAGGTTGAAGATCAGTTCGACGCTCTGGGTGCCGGCCTCCTCGACGATGCGGTCCGGTCCCACGGCCACCGTCATGCTCCACGAGGAGAGCGCGTAGATCACCGCGATGATCGCCACGGAGAGATAGGTGGCCATCGGCACGGTCCGCTTCGGGTCCTTGCTCTCCTCACTGAACACCACCGACGCCTCGAAGCCGACGAAACCGAGGATCGCCAGGACCAGGACCGCACCGACGCCGGGTACGAAGAAGTTGTCCGGGGAGAAGGCCGCGAAGCTGGCACCGCCGGCGGCCGGGTTGCTCAACTGGCCCAGGTCGAACACCACGATGATGGCGATCTCGGCGCAGAGCAGTCCGGCCAGCACCATGCCGTTGATGTCCACCCGGAGCAGGCCGAGTACACCCACCAGCGCCCAGGCCACCAGCGCCACCACCCACCACTGTGGGGCGATGCCGAACAGCCGGTCCAGCACCGGCGTGGCCGCCGCGCCGATGGTGCCGTAGAGCCCGACCTGCAACGCGTTGTACGCCAGCAACGCGACCCAGGCCGTACCGACCCCGGCCGGGCGTCCCAGGCCCCGGCTGACGTAGGCGTAGAAGGCACCGGCGTTGGCCATCCGGCGGGCCATCGCCACGTATCCGGCGGAGAACAGGGCCAGCACCGCCGCGACCGCGAGGAAGGCCAGCGGAATGCCGAGCACTCCGATGACCCCGTAGCCGGTGGTGACCACCCCGGCGACCACGGTCAGCGGTGCCGCCGCGGAGAGGACGAAGAAGACCACCGACGGTACGCCGAGCCGGCCACGGGCCAGCGCCTCGGAGACGTTGCTTGGTCGCTCGGTTGTCACAGTGGAGGACATGACTGCTCCGGTTCAGGGTGAGGGGTAGGGGGTGTACCGGTTCAGGGAATGCCGCGCAGCACGGCCGCGCCCACCGCGGCCTCGGTGTGCGCCACGAGTTCCTTCAGCGGGGCCGGTAGCGCCGGAATGATCAGGTTGAGCCGGTGGTGGGCACGGGGGCCGGCGCTCCACAGCACCTCCCGGGTCAACCCGGCGGCGGCGACCAGCCCGAGCAGCAGCGCGTCGGGGACGCTGGGCGGGTCGACGCGTTCCAGCACCGCGCGCAGCCGGGTGGCCGGCCAGGCGGCCACGTTGGGATCGATCGGCACGTAGCTCACGCTGGTCCGCAGCAGTCGCCGGGTCTCCTGCCGGCGCAGTACGCCGGCCCGGGCGAGCCGCTCCCCCACCGAGGTCGCCGAGGTCTGGGCGAGAAAGCTGAGCCAGGTGCGTACGGCCTGGTGCTGGGCCTCACCGACCAACTGGTCCAGCACGGTGTGCGCCAGCGCGTCGCCGGGCGGGCGACGGTCGATCACGTGGACCTGGCCGTTGGTGACCGTGATGTGTCCATAGAGGATCAACTCACCGAGGAGGCCGCTGGCCAGGCCGAGGCCGGTCGCTGCCGGATGCAGTTTCGCCTTGCCTCGGATGTCGTTGTGAGCGATCAGGAAGAACTCGTCGGCGATGAGCAAACGTCCTCCCGGAATCGCCGTCCATTGTGATCGCTAACTTCGGGCAAGCATGCACCTCGGGCAACTGCAATGCAACTCCCGTATTCGACAGTTGCACTCCGTACTGATGCGACCTGCGCCTTTTCCCATGACAGACTCGGAGGGTGACCGCGAGCCCCACCGTCCGCCGCCGCCGCATCGCCCGGGAACTGCGCCAATTGCGCGAAAGCACCGGAATGACCCTGGATGCCGCCGCTCGGCAATTGGACATGTCCAAAAGCAACCTGTCCCGCATCGAGAACGCCCAGATCGGCATCAAGCCGCGCGACGTACGTGCCGCGCTGGCGCTGTACCAGGTGACCGGCAACGACGCCGAGGCACTCATCGAGATCGCCCGCGGTGCCCAGCAACGCGGCTGGTGGCAGCACTACAGCGACGTGCTGCCGGAGTGGTTCGAGTTCTACGTCGGACTGGAGGCCGAGGCCGCCACCCTGCGCACGTACGAGGCCGAGGCGGTGCCCGGCCTGTTGCAGACCGAGGCGTACGCCCGGGACGTCTACCGGCTGACCGCCGGCGAGGACGACCTCGACCGCAAGGTGGCCGCCCGGCTGCGCCGGCAGGACGTCCTTCGCAGTGACGATCCGGTAGAGCTGTCGGTGGTGTTGAACGAGGCCGTATTGTTACGCCCTGTCAGCAATCGGGCCGTCATGGCCGGACAACTGTCCCATTTGGAGACTGTCGCTCAACTACCGAACGTCACGATCCAGGTACTTCCGTTCGAGGCCGGCGGGCACCCCGCGATGAACTCGCCGTACGTCCTCCTCACGTTCGCCGACGCCGCCGACGCCGCCGTTGTCTACCTGGAAAATCTCACGACAGGCCTGGCACTGGAGGAGGCTACGCAGGTGCGCTCGTATAGCCTTGTGCACGAGAGGCTGTGCCGGTTGGCGCTCGATCCCACGGCATCCATGATCCGCCTGAAGGAAGCCTCTCGCTACTATACGTGACCGCGCTGGCGCGGTCACCGTCAGTATCGACGAAGGGATCGCGATGACCGCGCTCGACCTGTCCCGAGCGAAGTGGCGCACCAGCACGCGCAGTGTGGGTAACGGCAACTGCGTGGAGGTCGCCACCGTCGACGGTCACGTCGCGGTGCGGGACAGCAAGGATCGCGGCGGGCCGGTTCTGGCCTTCGCGGCGTCGGCCTGGAACGCCTTCGTGCTCGGCCTCGACGAGGCCGACGGCCGCTGAGCCGTCCGGCGCGCAGACGCGGGGCACCGGCAGCGGTGCCGAACAGGGGCAGCCTCCACCCGGGAGGCTGCCCCTGTGCACCGGCCTGCACCGAACACCTCGACGCCCGGCCCACGGTGCGTGCTAGCGAAGTGGCCGGAAGCCGGCACGAAGTTCCTCGGCGAAGACCTCCGGCTGTTCCCAGGCCGCGAAGTGCCCACCCTTGTCCAGCTGGTGGTAGTAGATGAGATTCGGGTACGCCCGCTCGACCCAGCTGCGCGGAGCCTGGTACAGCTCGTCCGGGAAGGCGCTCACCGCGGTCGGCACCGAGACGCCCTTGGTGGCGAAGAAGGAGAGCTGGTTCTCCGCGTAGAGACGCGACGCGGAGACCGCCGTGTTCGTCAGCCAGTAGAGCGTGATGTTGTCGAGGATGTCGTCCCGGGTCAGGCCGACCCGGCGGCCGGCGAAGGCCTGACAGATCAGGTCCAGGCTCCGGGCGTCGTGGTCGAGCAGGAACGCCGCCAGGCCCACCGGTGAATCCGCCAACCCGGTCAGCGTCTGCGGCCGGGTCGCCATCATCAGGGCGTACGCGACGTGCTTCCACACGAAGTCCAGCTGCTCACTCGCGTGCTGTTCCTCGGCGGTGAGATCGCCCGGCAGGGAACCGAGCGCGTTGGTCGCCCCGGAGACGTCGGACTGGAACAACGCGTCGAGGTCCGGCGGCACCGCGCCCGGCATGTTGGTGTGGATGCCGAGCAGTTCCGCCGGCGCCTGCACACCCATCTGGTCGGTGACGATCGCGCCCCAGTCGCCGCCCTGGGCCACGAACCGGGTGTACCCGAGGCGCTTCATCAGTTCCGTCCAGGCGCCTGCGATGTGCTCGGGTCCCCAACCGCCGACGGTGGGCTTGCCCGAGAAGCCGTGCCCCGGCAACGACGGGATCACCAGGTGGAAGGCGTCCGACGCGCTACCGCCGTGCGCGGTGGGGTCGGTGAGCGGCCCGATGATTTTGAGCTGCTCGATCACGGATCCGGGCCATCCGTGCGTGACGACGAGCGGGAGCGCGTCCTCGTGTCGCGACCGGACGTGGATGAAGTGGATGTCCAGCCCGTCGATCTCGGTCATGAACTGCGGCAGATCGTTGAGTCTCGCCTCGATCTTCCGCCAGTCGTACTCCTTCTCCCAGTAGCCCGCGAGCGCCTGGATGGTGGCGAGCGGCACGCCCTGCGACTGGTCGTCGACGGTCTCCTTGTCCGGCCAGCGGGTCGCCGCGATGCGCTTGCGCAACGCGTCCAGCTCCGCCTGCGGAATCTCCACCGTGAACGGCCGGATCTGCGCGGTGCGTACCGGCGCCTCGGTCTTGACAGCCATGCATGCCTCCTGTCCCCGTGATCGGGATCAAGCAGGTGGGATTGCCGGCCGTCGCCCGGTCAGGCGCGCATCCCGTGGACGGCGGCTGCCTCGACCAGGCCGGTCCCGAGGAACATGCCGCCTCGGCCAACACTAGAACGCCGCCACGACGGCGACGGGGCCATCGGAGCAACGTCCCGTTCGCGGTCTTCGGCGGAGGGCGAGGTGGTGTGGTGCCGGTTGGCCGCCTCAGTCCTCGTCGACCACGTCCGCGACGACGACCGTCACGTTGTCCGGTCCGCCGGCACGCAAGGCGAGGTCGATCAGCCGCCGCGCGCACTCCTGGCGATCCGGGTAGCCGGCCAGCACCTCGGCCAGCGTGTCGGCCTGCACGACGTTGGACAGGCCGTCGCTGCACAGCAGCCAACGGTCGCCGGCCCAGGGCAGCATCGTCGCGTACGTCGGTGCGACGTCGTCGCCCTGCAGCGCCTGGGTGACCACGGCCCGGCGGGGGTGACTGCCGGCCTGCTCGGGGGTGATCAGTCCCTGGTCGACGAGCATCTGCACGAAGGTGTCGTCCCGGGTGATCTGCTTCAGCACGCCCTCGCGGAACAGGTACGCCCGGGAGTCACCCACGTGCGCCAGCGCCAGGCAGCTGCCGGTACGCGCGAACAGCAACGCGGTCAGCGTGGTACCCATCCCCTGCCGCTGCGGGTCCTCCGCGACCGCCTGGCGGATCCGGCCGGTGGCCAGTTGGATGCCGCTCTGCAACGCGGCGACCAAGGCGTCCTCGGGGGTCTCCACGTCCAGCGGCGCCATCGCGTCGATGGCGATGGCACTGGCCAGGTCACCTGCGGCCATGCCACCCATGCCGTCGGCGACGGCGACGAGCCAGGCACCGGCGTGCACGGCGTCCTGGTTACCGCTGCGGATCAGCCCACGGTCGCTCGTTCCGGCAGAACGTAGCTTCAGGGTCATGGCACGCAGCCTGCCAGGCGAAGGGCGCGGTTGTCTCTAGGAGATCGGGACGACCGGGCGCGGCGCGGCGAATCTCACTGCTGACCGACCCCGCAGCGGATCGGACGCGATCGATTGACAGCGTCCGCCGACCCTGGAAACATGCCCGATACCTGGGAGCGCTCCCAGCATTCTCCACCACCCTACCGCCCGTCCCGTTCGTCGGAAGGATCCCCCGTGACGCCATCCCGACGTCGTCTCGCGGTGCTTGCTGCGGCAACCGCCGTGGCGCTGGCCGGCGCAAGTGCCGGCACCGCGTACGCCGACCCCCCGGCCGACGCCCCCGAACAGATCAACAACGGCGATTTCAGCAACGGCGTGTCGCCCTGGTTCTCCTACGGCACCGGCCCGCTCGGCGTGACCGACGGCCAGCTCTGCACCACCGTTGCCGGCGGCCTGGGCAACCCGTGGGACGCCGGCATCGGTCACGACGGCGTCCCGCTGGTCGCCGGCGCCGAATACACGCTCGGCTTCGACGTCCGGGCGACCCCGGGCAGCTCGGTGACCGCCGTGCTGCAACTCGGCAGCGCGCCCTACACCGGCTACTACTCCGTCAACGCCGCCGCCACGCCCACCCTGCAACGCGTCGAGCGGACCTTCGTCGCCCCCAGCGACGACACCCGGGCCCAGCTGATCTTCCAGGTCGGTGGCAGTGCCCAGGAGCAGACCATCTGCCTGGACAACGTCTCGCTGCGCGGCGGAAACCCGCCCGAGCCGTACGTGCCGGACACCGGCCCACGGGTACGGGTCAACCAGGTCGGCTACCTGCCGCACGGGCCGAAGAACGCGACCGTGGTCACCGACGCCACCACGGCGCTGCCCTGGCAGCTGCGCTCCGCCTCCGGTGCCGTACTCGCCCGCGGCACCACCACCCCGCGCGGCGTCGACCCGGCATCGGCCCAGAACGTCCACTCGGTCGACTTCTCGTCGTACCGCACCCCCGGACGCGGCCTGACCCTGGCGATCGACGGCGAGGTGAGCCACCCGTTCGACGTCTCCGGCACGCTCTACGACCAACTGCGCTCCGACGCGCTCCAGTTCTTCTACATCCAGCGCAGCGGCATCGCCATCGACGGTGACCTGGTCGGCGAGGAGTACGCCCGCCCGGCCGGGCACGTGGGCGTCGCGCCCAACCAGGGCGACATCGACGTACCCTGCCAGCCCGGCGTCTGCGACTACCGCCTCGACGTACGCGGCGGCTGGTACGACGCGGGTGACCACGGCAAGTACGTGGTCAACGGGGGCATCGCCACCTACCAGTTGCTGAGCACCTTCGAGCGGACCAAGAACGCGGCCACCGCCGGGTTCGGCGCCGCCCTGGGCGACGGCACGCTGCGGCTGCCCGAGCGCGACAACGGGGTGCCGGACATCCTCGACGAGGCCCGCTGGGAGCTGGAGTTCCTGCTGCGCATGCAGGTGCCGGCCGGCAAGCCACTGGCCGGGATGGCCCACCACAAGATCCACGACCGGAACTGGACCGGGCTGCCGTTGCAGCCCGAGGACGACCCGGAGCCGCGCGAACTGCACCCGCCGTCCACCGCCGCCACGCTGAACCTGGCCGCCGTGGCCGCCCAGTGCGCCCGGCTGTTCGCCCCGTACGACGCGGCGTTCGCCCAGCGGTGCGGCAGCGCGGCGAAGACCGCGTACGCCGCGGCCAAGGCCAACCCGACCCGGTACGCCGACCCGGCCGACGGCAACGGCGGTGGCACGTACAGCGACGACAACGTCGCCGACGAGTTCTACTGGGCGGCTGTGGAGCTGTACCTGACCACCGGTGAGCCCGCCTACCTCGCCGACCTGACCGCCTCGCCGCACCACACCGGCAACGTGTTCGACGCCCGGGGCTTCGGCTGGCAGAGCGTGGCCGCGCTGGGCCGCCTCGACCTGGCCACCGTGCCCAACGGGCTACCGGCGGCCGAACTGACCCGCATCCGCGCGTCGGTCACCGCCGCCGCCGACGGCTACCTCGCCGAGATCCGCCGGCAGGCGTACGGGCTGCCGATGCCCGGTGACGCCGGCAGCTACTTCTGGGGCGGCAACAGCAACGTGATCAACAACGCGGTCGTGCTGGCCACCGCCTTCGACCTGACCGGGCAGGCGAAGTACCGCGACGGCGCGGTGCAGGCGATGGACTACATCCTCGGCCGCAACGCGCTGAACATCTCGTACGTCACCGGGTGGGGCGAGCACGCGGCGCAGAACCAGCACAGCCGCATCTTCGGCTACCAGCTCGACCCGACCATGCCCAAGCCGCCCGCCGGTTCGCTGGCCGGTGGCCCCAACGCCGACCTACAGGACCCCTTCGTGGAACAGTTGCTCGCCGGCTGCGCCCCGATGTTCTGCTTCGTCGACGACATCGCCTCGTACTCGACCAACGAGGTGGCGATCAACTGGAACTCGGCGCTGACCTGGATCGCCTCGTTCCTGGCCGACCAGGGTGACGCCAAGGCGGTGCCCGCACCGACCTGCTCGGTGACGTACACCAACTACGGCACCTGGCACGGCGGCACCGGCTTCACCGCCCAGGTGACCCTCCGCAACACCGGCACGACCACGGTGAACGGCTGGACCGCCCGGTTCGCCTTCACCGGCGACGCCAAGGTCCGCGAGGCGTGGATGGCGAACGTGACCCAGTCCGGCGCCACGGTCACCGCGAAGAACGAGTCGTACAACGCCCGGATCGCCCCCGGCGGCACGGCGATGTTCGGCTTCAACGCCACCACCACCGGCGGCGCCAGCCCGAACCCCAACCTGATCACGGTCAACGGCGCTCCCTGCGCCGCCTCCTGATCCCCGGGTGGGGCGCCGTCGGCGACCGGCGCCCCACCCGGCCCCACCCCACCCACCCGGCCCCACCCCACCCCCACCCACCACCCCGGCCCTCGCCCCCGATCTCACCGTCCGCCCGACCCCCGTCTCCTCCCTGGCCCCTCACCGTCCGCCCGGCCCCACCCTCCACCCCACCCGCCCCCCGAGTTGATCAAGAGGTTTCGGTCTAATTTCACGCTCGGCCAGACCCAAACCTCTTGATCACCCGGCCGAGCCGCCGATCAAGAACTATTCGTCGGGGTTCCGGACAAGGCCCGACCGAAACCTCTTGATCACCCGGACAGTGCCTGGTGATCAAGAGGTTTCGGTCTGACTTTCGGGCGTGGGCCGACCAAAACTTCTTGATCAACCCGGGATGGGAGGTGTGATCAAGAAGTTTGGTGGGGTTCGGGGTGGGACCTTTGCTCGTGTTTGGGGGCTAGGTTCTGTCTCGCGGATCTTGGTACGGGACGGCCCCCGAGGGGGCCGTCCCGTACCAAGATCCGCGGCTTGGATCGGGTGAAGCGGACCGGGTCGCCCGGCGGTGTCGATCGGGAGGCCGACCAGCGAGGTTGGACCGCGCCGTGGAGGAGCAACGTAGCCAGGTCGAACGCGGCTTCAGCGGCGTAAGCACCGGCGCGACCAGGCGGCCAGGTACGACATGGTCGGTACCCACTTCCACGCCTTGCTCGACTCGCCGAACTTCGAATCGGCCTACCCGCCGTCCCCGTCCAACAAGATCCGCGAGACAGAACCCAGGGGCGCGCTGGGGTGTGGAAGCCGGTCGGCAGGTGTGTGCGGTGGGTAGCAGGATTGCGGGCATGAACGAATTCCTGTTGCGGCCGGGTGGGCCGGCGGACGCCGCGGTGGTCCTGCGGCTGCTCGACGACGCCACCGCTTGGCTGGTGGCGCGGGGACGCACCGGGCAGTGGGGCACCGAGGCCGCCTCGACCGACCCGCGCCGCATTGCCCAGGCCGAGGCCTGGGCCACCGGTGGCGGGCTGTGGCTGGCCCAGGTGGCCGGGCGGCCGGTCGGCGCGCTGGTGGTGGGCACGGCCACCGAGTACGTGCCGGCAGCGACCGAGCCGGAGTTGTACGTGAACCTGCTGGTCACCGATCGGGCGTACGCCGGATTGGGCGTCGGCGGACAGCTACTGGCCCACGCCGCGCAGCTCGCCCGGGAACGCCGCGTCGGTCTGCTGCGGGTGGACTGCTACGCCGGCGACGACGGTGCGCTGGTGCGCTGGTACGAGCGGCAGGGCTTCACCGCCACCGACCGGTTCACGGTGGACCGTCCCGGCCGCCCGCCCTGGCCGGGCCAGGTCTTGATCCGCCGGCTGCCCTGACCACGCACGGACCGTCCCAGCCGCCCTGGCCGGGCCAAGTCGACTGCCCTGACCACACATGGCCGCCCTGGCCGGGCCAGGTGTCGATCCGCCGACCGACCTGACGGGCGACGGTCAGGCCACACGGCGCAGCTTGGGCAGTACGCGGTCGCCGAACGCGTCGAGGAAGGGGCGCTGTTCCTGTCCGACGTGGTGCAGTGCGATCTGGTCGAAGCCCAGGTCGATGTACTCCTCCAGCCAGGCCACATGGCGGCCCAGGTCGGCGGAGATGTTGACCACTTCGGCGAGCCGGGCCATCGGGACCTCGGCGGACACCACGTCGAAGTGTTCGGGGGTGTCCAGGTCCCAACAGACCGGCGGGGCGAAGACGTTGCTGCGCCACTGGTCGTACGCGATGGCCTCGGCCTCGGCCTGCGCGGGCGCCCAGCTGAGGTGGACCTGGAGGTGCAGCGGTCCGCGTCCGCCGGCCTCGCGGTACGCGTCGATCATCCGGCGCAGGTGTTCGGCCGGGGCGTTGACGGTGATCAGGCCGTCCGCCCACTCGGCGCACCAGCGGGCGGTCTCGACGCTGACCGCGGCGCCGACCAGCGCTGGTGGGCGTTCCGGACGGGTCCACAGCCGGGCCCGGTCGACCCGGACCAGGCCGTCGTGGCTGACCTCCTCCCCGGCCAGTAGGGCGCGGATCACCTCGACGCACTCGCGTAGCCGGGCGTTGCGGACGTCCTTGCGCGGCCAGGGTTCGCCGGTGATGTGTTCGTTGGCGGCCTCGCCGGAGCCCAGCGCGGCCCAGAACCGGCCGGGGTACATCGCGGCCAGGGTGCCGATCGCCTGCGCGATGATCGCCGGGTGGTAGCGCTGGCCCGGCGCGTTCACCACCCCGAACGACAGTCCGGTGGCCTGTAGCGCGGCACCGAGCCAGGACCAGGCGAATCCGGATTGCCCCTGCCGCTCGCTCCACGGCGCGAAGTGGTCGGAGCACATCGCGGCGTCGAAGCCGACGTGCTCGGCGTGGCTCACCGCATCCAGCAGGGCGCGCGGATGGATCTGCTCGTGGGAGGCATGGAAACCGATCGCCGTCATGCCGGCCTTCCCTACCCACGTCGGCGCGGGTGTAAGCGGGCTATTCGGCGTGTGCGCCGGCGCCGGCGGTGGCCGTACCCTCGCCGACCCAGACCGTCTTGACGTTGCAGAACTCGTGCATACCCTGCGCGGACAGCTCACGGCCGTAGCCGGAGTTCTTCACCCCACCGAAGGGCAACTCCGGATACGAGGTGGTCATGCCGTTGATGAAGACGGCTCCCGCCTCCAGGTCGGTGGCGAAGCGCTCCTGCTCTTGCGGGTCCCGGGTCCAGGCGTTCGAACCGAGCCCGAAGGCGGTGCCGTTGGCCAACTCGACCGCCTCGTCGTACGACGACACCCGGTACAGCCCGGCGACCGGCCCGAACACTTCCTCGGCCCACATCCGCATGCCCGGATCCAGGTCGGTGACCACCGTCGGCGGGTAGAACCAGCCCTCGCCGGCGGGCTTCTCCCCGCCGCAGAGCACCGTGGCTCCCTTGTCGACCGCGTCCCGTACCTGGGCGTCGACCTCGTCGCGGCCCCGCTCGGTGGCCAGCGGCCCGACGTCGGTGTCGTCGTCCATCGGGTCGCCGACCCGCAGCGCCGACATCCGGTGTGCGAACGCCTCGGCGAAAGCCTCGTAGACGTCGGTGTGCACGATGAATCGCTTGGCGGCGATGCAGGACTGGCCGTTGTTCTGGCAGCGCGCGGTGGTGGCCACCTCGGCGGCCAGTTCCACGTCGGCCGAGGGCATCACCACGAACGGGTCACTGCCGCCCAGTTCCAGCACGGTCTTCTTCAGCTCGCGGCCGGCGATCTGGCCGATGGACCGGCCGGCGACCTCGCTTCCGGTCAGCGTGGCGGCGCGTACCCGTGGGTCGCGCAGGATCTTCTCGACCGCGTCGGAGCCGACCAGCACGGTGGTGAAGGCCCCCTCGGGGAAGCCGGCGCGACGGAACACGTCCTCCAGCAGCAGCGCGGTCTGCGGCACGTTGGAGGCGTGCTTGAGCAGCCCGGTGTTGCCGGCCATCAGGGCCGGCGCGGCGAAGCGCATCACCTGCCAGAGCGGGAAGTTCCAGGGCATCACCGCGAGCACCGGCCCGACCGGCTGGTAGCGGACGTACGCCCGGGTCGCGGAGACCGCCTTGGCGTCGGTTGGCGTGTCGGCGAGGAACTCGGCGGCGTGGGCGGCGTAGAAGCGGCACGCCGCGGCGCACTTGGTGACCTCGGCCTTGGCGGCGGCGAACGTCTTGCCCATCTCGGTGGTCATCAGCCGGGCGATCTCGTCGCGCTCGGCCTCCAGCAGGTCGGCCGCCGCGTTCAGCCACCGCCCGCGCTGGTCGAGGCTGGTACCACGCAGTTGCTGGTACGCCAGGTCGGTCCGCTCGATCGCGCCGTCGAGCTGTTCGTCCGACATCGGCTCGTACGTCTTGAGCACCTGGCCGGTAACGGGGTTGGTGGTGGCGATGGTCATCAGGGTTGACTCCCGTCACTCGAAGAGCGAGTGCCGAACACCGGGCTCCTCGCGGCGGCGGGCGGCACGGCGACGTTGGATGACGGCCAGGTCGACGACCGCGACCACCGCGAGGATCGCGCAGACGATGCCGAGCCAGGCCAGATCGGCACGAAACGCCAGCACCGCGAAAACGACCATGGTGACGAGCCCGAAGCTGGCCAGCGCGAGCCGCAGGTTCAGCGCGCTGTACGCGTGGCCGACCGTGCCGCGAGCACGCCGGGGCTGTGATCTCGTCATCATCCCCACCTACCCCGCCCTGCCCTGGCTAACCGTCGCCCGTGCCTGCCGGTGGTGGGTTGCGTTACATCGACCCCGCTGGAGCCCACCTATCCGGCCCTCGGCGGGGAACATGGAACACATGACCGTGAGCCACGCCGTGCCGGTGACCGTCGCCGTCGCCCGTCGCGCCGACCCCGCCCGTACCGACGAGATGGTGGCGTGGATGCGGGCCGGTACGGCACTGGCGGAAGTCTTTCCCGGTTTCCTCGGCGCCGGGTGGGTGCGCAGCGCCCCCGGGTCGGGCGAGTGGCACATGCTCTACCGTTTCGCCGACCCGGAGACGCTGCGCCGCTGGGAGGAGTCGCCGCAGCGGCACTGGTGGCTGACCTCGGCGCAGGGCATCGTCGAGCACACCCGGGTGCAGCGACGTACCGGCATCGAGGGCTGGTTCGATCCGCCCCGCGCGGAGCCCGTCGAACCGCTCGACGCGGCACCGACCGCGGTGGCACCGCCGTCGCCGCCGCGCTGGAAGCAAGCGATCACGATCTGGCTGGCGTTCTTCCCGCTCAGCCTGACCGCCACCCTGCTGACCGGGCATTTCCTGCCGAGTCTGCCGATACCGGCACGGGTGTTGGTCATGACGCTGACCCTGACCCCGCTGATGACCTACCTGGTGCTTCCCCGGATCACCCGGGCCCTGCAGTGGTGGCTGCACGGCCAGCGGGCGCCCTGGCGTCTACCACGCTGACCGGCGCTGCGACAGCACTCTGCCGCATCTCCGACAACAGGGCGCGACCGCCACCCAGCCCGCGCGTAGAGTCACCATGCCGTCGCTGCGCGCTACGAGGCTGGGGAAGTCATGCCTGGACGCTGGACAACCGCCGCCGTCTGCCTGCTCGCGCTGGTCGCGCTGGCCTGCGAGGCGGGTGGGGAAGCGGCACCGCGACCCACCGGTGGCACTCCCCCGCCCGGCTCACCCAAGGTGGTCGCCGCGCTCGGCGACTCCATCACCACCGGATTCGGTTCCTGCCTGGTACTCACCTCCTGCGAACGCAACTCCTGGTCGACCGGGTCGGGGCTGCGGGTCGACAGCCACTACCGCCGGCTGCTCGAACGCAACCCGGGACTGCGCGACAAGGCGTACAACCACGCCCGTCCGGGGGCCCGGGCCACGGCGCTGGCCGGCCAGGCGGAGGCGGCGGTACGCGACCGGGCCGACTACGTGACGGTGCTGATCGGCGCCAACGACGCCTGCCGGGGCACGATCGAGGCGATGACCCCGGTGACCGAGTTCCGGACCGAGGTCGACCGAGGGCTGCGGGTGCTGCGCGAAGGCCGCCCGAAGGCGCGCGTACTGGTGGTCAGCATTCCCAACCTGTACCGACTCTGGGAGGTCGGCCACGACGACGCACGCGCGGCACGGGCCTGGCGGCGCGGTGTCTGCCCGGCGCTGCTGGCCGAGCCGACCTCGACGGCGCCGGCCGACCGGGCCCGCCGGGCGGCCTTCAAGGAGCGGATCTCCGCCTACAACAGCCAACTCTCGGCCGCCTGCCGCGCGTACGGCTCCCGGTGCCGCTACGACGGCGGCGCCGTGCATCGGGTCCGGTTCGACCTGGACCTGGTCAACCCGCTGGACTACTTCCACCCGAACACCGCGGGCCAGTCCCGCCTGGCCGAGGTGACCTGGCGTTCCTCCGGCTACGCCGACTGATCGTCGGCCTCGGGAGAGCGGCGGGGTGCCGGGACGTGCGGGTTGCCATGCTGACGGTAGTGGGCTCGGGAGCGTTCGGCGAGACCCTTGGTGGCCGACGAGTTCGCCCAGGTGCCGAGGACGATCGCGGCCCCCGGAACGACCTTGGCGAAGACCCGCTTCGCGGCGCGGACCCCGGCCATCTGGGCGAGTCGGACCCCCAGCCGCAGCATCGCCCGGCCGAGCGCCGGCTGCCCGCCACCACCGAACAGCGCCCCGGCCCGCTCCCGGCCGGCCGCCACCCCGAGGGCCAGCCGGGCGCTCGCCGCCACCTTGTGCACCCTCTGCAGCACCAGCAGGTCGGCGGCCCGATCCGGGTGCGTCGGGTCCGCCCCGTAGGCGGCGGCGACGTGCAGCACCATCCGGGCCTGGGTCCAGGCGAGCACGCCCACGTCGAGCACCGCGCCGGGCAGTCCGGCGGCACCCGAGACCGCACCGGAGAGCCGGGCCTGGTTGACGAACCGGCGTACCGCCCGCTCGGCGAGGGCTTCGGCGCTGATCTCGGGTTGCTGCGCCCGCGCCTGCCGGGCCCAGCGCGCCGCCTCCGGCCCGAGCCGGCGCACCGCCTCCAGGGCGAGATGCTCCGGGGCGTACTGCGGGTCCTGGCGCATCCGGTCCCAGAGGGTGACCGGCGGGGCCTCGGGGGCCTCGCCGGCGGGCCGGGGATCGGACGCCGCCGGGGTGGTGACGGGCTGGCCGTCGGCCGGGTCGCTCATCGCCTCTCCCTTCGATGGTGCCCATCCATATGTACCCCCGCCCGACAACGCCCTATCGGGACCGGCCGGGTCGAATCCGGGCCGCCCGGACCGGCGCGGCAGGAATGCGCCAGGATGACGGGTACGTTCTGGCGATCGGGGAGCCATCAAGCCGGGCAACCCGTTACGCGCAACCAGGGAGGCCGCACCGGTGCTCGATCCACACGAGCTCTACGAACTCACCGACGACCTGTCCGACCTCGGGCAACCGGTCCTGATCCAGGCGCTCACCGGTTTCGTCGACGCCGGCAACGCCAGCCGGCTGGCCCGCGAGCAGTTGCTGACCTCGCTGGAGTCCCGCCCGATCGCCCGCTTCGACCTCGACCAGCTCTTCGACTACCGCTCCCGCCGTCCGGTGATGACCTTCGTCGAGGACCACTGGGAGAGCTACGACGAGCCAGAGCTGGCGCTGCACCTGCTCCACGACGACGACGAAACGCCGTTCCTGCTGCTCACCGGCCCGGAGCCGGACCTACAGTGGGAGCGGTTCACCGCCGCCGTGGCGAGCCTCGCCGCCCGGCTGGGCGTACGCCTCACCGTCGGGCTCAACGCGATTCCGATGGCGGTACCGCACACCAGGCCGGCCGGGGTGACCGCGCACGCCACCCGACGTGAGCTGATCGCCGGCTACGAGCCGTGGCTGCAACGGGTCCAGGTGCCCGGCAGCGTCGGTCACCTGCTGGAGTTCCGCCTCGGTGAGGCCGGCCGTGACGCGCTGGGCTTCGCGGCGCACGTGCCGCACTACGTGGCGCAGGCCGAGTACCCGGCCGCCGCCGAGGTGCTGCTGGCCTCGGTGTCCCGCAGCACCGGGCTGCTACTGCCCCGCGACGGGCTGCGCTCGGCCGCCGAGGCGGTCCGGCTGGAGATCGACCGCCAGGTCGCGCAGAGCGACGAAGCCGCCGCGCTGGTCCAGGCCCTGGAGGAGCAGTACGACGCGTACGCCCGCGGTCGCAGCGGCAAGAACCTGCTCGCCGCCGAGAACGGCCCACTGCCCACGGCGGAGGAACTCGGCGCCGAACTGGAACGGTTCCTGGCCGAACAGACCCGCCCCAACAACGAGTAAGGATGTAAGGAAGGGCCCCCTGTTAACGCCTGGCGTATAGCAGGGGTCCCCTTTTAACAGCTCGCGGGATCGCGACCGACCGGGCCCGGGTGGCGGCGCGCGGAGTGAGCCGGGATGCGGCAGGCTGACACCATGCGCCTGGCGACCTGGAACGTGAACTCGGTGAAGGCCCGGCTGCCTCGACTGCTCGACTGGTTGGCCGGCACCGGGCCGGACGTGGTCTGCCTACAGGAGACCAAGTGTCCCGACGGCGCCTTCCCCGTGGCCGAGGTGGGCGAGCTGGGTTACACCGTGGCCAGCCACAGCGACGGCCGGTGGAACGGGGTGGCCATCCTGTCCCGGGTCGGCCTGGCCGACGTCACGGTCGGATTTCCCGGCGAACCCGGCTTTCCCGAGCCCGAAGCGAGGGCCATCGCGGCCACCTGCGACGGGCTGCGCGTCTGGTCGGTGTACGTCCCGAACGGGCGCACCCCCGACGACCCGCACTACGCGTACAAGCTGGCTTGGCTGGCGGCCCTGCGGGACGCCCTGGACGCCGAGTTGACCGAGGCCACCGCCCTGGCGGTCTGCGGCGACTTCAACGTCGCCCCGACCGACGACGACGTCTGGGACCCGGCGCTGTTCGCCACCTCCACCCACGTCACCCCGGCCGAGCGGGCCGCCCTTGCCGCGCTGCGCGACCTCGGCCTCGCCGACGTGGTGCCCACCCCGATGAAGGGGCCACACCCCTTCACCTACTGGGACTACCGCGCCGGGATGTTCCACCAGAACAAGGGCATGCGGATCGACCTGGTGTACGCCTCGGCCCCGTTCGTCCGGACGGTCCGCTCGGCGTACGTCGACCGGGAGGCCCGTAAGGGCAAAGGCCCCTCGGACCACGCCCCGATCGTGGTCGACGCCGACCTGGTACCACCCGTCGAGTCCTTCTGACCTCCGATCTTGCTCGCTGACGTATCCATATCTGTGTCCACCACGCGGTTAGGGTGGGGACATGGCAGTAGTGAAGATCAACGCGATTGACGTTCCGCCTGGCGCCGGCGAGGAGTTGGAGAAGCGCTTCGCGGCCCGCGCCCGCGCCGTGGAGAACTCGCCGGGGTTCCTCGGCTTCGAACTGCTGCGCCCGGTGGCCGGCGAGAACCGCTACTTCGTCTACACCCGCTGGGAGAGCGAGCAGGCATACCAGGACTGGGCTGCCGGCCCGGCCCGCGCCGCCCACGCCGCCCCGGCCGGCGCCGAACAGCGCCCACCGGTCGCCTCCGGCGCCACCCTCCTCGAATTCGAGGTCGTCCAGCGGGTTCCCTGACCCACCGACCAAAGCCGGGCCGCACCCGCCGCTCCGAGGCCCGGTGTCGAAGTCCCTGGCCGGCCCACGGCGGGCCCAAACCCCGGCCGGATGCCACACCGCTCTCCGGCCCAATCCTCGCCTTGCCGGACGGGCCTGGACTCCGCCTCGCCTCGACCGAGGACTTCGACGCAGGGCCTAGGTGCTGTCTCGCGGGATCTTGGTACGAAACGGCCTCCATGGGGGCCGTTTCGTACCAAGATCCGCGCATAGGACCGGGAGGCCGAGCAGCGATGGTGGACCGCGCCGTGGACGAGCAACGTAGCCGGGTGCGGCTTCAAGGGCGCGCACCGGCGCAGGCAGGCGGCCAGGTACGACCTGCTCGGTGCCCACGTCCACACCTTGCTCGACTCGTCGAACGTCGATCGGCCTACCCGTCGTCCCGACCAACAAGATCCGCGAGACAGGGCCTAGCCGGGGCGGGTGGTGGTGAGGGTGGCGAAGGCGATCACGTTGTCGGCGTAGCCGGTCCGGCCGCCGATCCATTGGCCGCCGCAGGTGATCAGGCGCAGGGTCGGCGGGCCGTCCTGGCCGTAGACGCGGTCGGCGGGCAGTTGGTCCTTGGGGAAGTGCTCGACGGAGTCCACGGTGAAGACCGCCACCGAGCGGTCCTGCCGGGTCACCTCGACCGTGTCACCGACCCGGAGCTTGCCCAGGTCGTAGAAGACCGAGGGGCCGCTCTTGGTGTCGACGTGCCCGACGATCACGGCCGGGCCGGGGTCGCCGGGCACCGGCCCCCGGTCGTACCAGCCGGTCTCCTCGTGTCGGCTCAGCGGCGGCACCCCGATCGTGCCGTCGGGTGCGTCGCCGACCGGTTCCACCGGGGCGGAGACGTCGATCGAGGGCACCGAGAGGCTCACCGGACGGGCGGCGGTCCGCGCGGCGGGCGCTGTGGTCGACGATTGTTCCCCGCCGGTCACCGCCCACCCGAGCGGGGAACCGGTGGTACGCCCCAGACCGGCGCCCGTGGCGAAGACGCCGACCAGCACGAGCACCACGGCCAGCGGCAGCGACCAGGGTCGACGGCCGGACGGTTCGGCACGTGCGGTGTTGGCCCGCCGTACCCGACCACCGGCGAACGGGGCACGGCCTTCGACGTCCGGCGGAGTCCGCCCGTCGGGATCGGCCGGGAACCGCCGGCCGGGCGGCGGCGTGGCGACGGGGAGGTGTGCCCACGGGCGCGGCGCGTGGGGGGTCGCCGGCGGGGCGGCCACGGGCGGACGCGGGCCGGGACGCGGCGGGTCCGGCACGAAGAGGTCGGGACGCGGCGGGTTGTTCACCGGGCGGGCACGGCGGGCGCCGGAGCCGGGCGACGGGCGACCGACACCGCGGGGCGTACCGCCGGAGCCGCTGGGGCGGGGCGCGCGAGCGGCGGGCACGGCCGGTTCACCCACCCGCGCCGCGACGGCGGGCCGCGGCGAACCAGACGACCAGGCCGGTAACGGTCAGCGCGAGTCCGCCGGGCAGCAGCAGGCCGGAGGCGACGCCACCAGCACCGCCCCCGAATCCGGTCGCCGGTCCTCGGCTGGGCTTGACGGTGCGTACCACCTGGAGCATGGTCGAGGCGGTCTCCCCGCCCCGGCATTCCAGCTTGACCCGGTAGCTGCCGGGCAGCACCCGGTCCTTCACCTGGGCCGTGCCGGTCAGCAGCCCGTGTTGCGGCTGCACGGCGACCCGGCCGAAGGCGTCCGAGACGACGATGGCACCGACGGAGTTGTCCTGGCAGCTGGCCCGCAGGCCGACCAGGTGCCCCGGCACCACGGTGCCCGGGCTGACCTCGATGAACACGTTCGGGCCGGGCGGCTGCGGCGCCGCCACCGGCTGCCACCCGATGCCGGCGACGACGGGGGCGGCGACCGGCTGCGGCGCGGTGTGGACGGCGACCGGACCGGCGGCCCGGGCCGGTGCCGCTGTCCCGACCAGGGCGGCGGCGACGAACGGGGCGACGGTCGCCAGGGCGAGCAACGGGGCGGCGAAGGTGGCGGCCGACAGCGCCGGACGAGTGCGGGTCACTGGCACGATGCCCCCTCCCGGCGCCACGGAGCAGTCGCCGGGCGCCGCCGGACACCCGGTCTGCGGTACGGGATGATGGTCTCACCCCCGGTCGTACATCACATCCGATCCGGCATCGTGCTCGCGTAAGCTCGGTTCGCTGTGACCTCCACCGAACCGATCCCCGCAGTCGCCGCGCCCTATCCGGCGCGGGCGATCCGTACTTTCCACCCGCGACGTGGCCGGATGAGCGACCGGCAGACGACGGCGCTGCAACAGCTCTGGCCGAGGTACGGCCTGCGCGTCAGCGACGCCACGCCGTTCGACCCCGCCGCGTTGTTCGGCCGCCGGGCCCCGCTGGTGGTGGAGATCGGGTCCGGCATGGGTGACACGACCGCCGAGATGGCCGCCGCCGACCCGGATCGAGACTATCTGGCGGTCGAGGTGCACACGCCCGGAATCGCGAACCTGCTGGACCTGGTCGACCGGCGGGAGCTGGGCAATGTCCGGATCGCCGAGGGCGACGCGGTGGAGCTGATGAAAGGGCTCCCGCCGGACTCGCTGGACGCGGTGCACGTCTTCTTTCCGGACCCGTGGCCGAAGTCCCGGCACCACAAACGGCGCCTGATCCAGCCGACCCACGTCGCGCTGCTGCGCTCCCGACTGGCCGTCGGCGGCACGCTGCACTGCGCCACCGACTGGGCGGAGTACGCCGAGGCGATGCGGGCCACGCTGGACGCCGATCCGGGCCTGGTCAACCAGCACGACGGCTACGCGCCCCGACCCGCCCACCGGCCGGTGACCCGGTTCGAACGGCGGGCGTTGCGCGCCGGCCGTCCGGTCGCCGACCTGATCTACTCCCGCCGGTAAGGAAGGGCACCTTATTAACGCCTGGAGTGGTAAAAGGGCCCCCGGTTAACGAACAGCTCGACGAAACCGGTCGCCCGGTTGGCGTCGGGGGGCATGATCCAGGCACCATGGACCGGCCATGACACTCACCGCCGCGCGGCCGTTGACCGCCGACCCCGACACCCTCTACGACGCGTTCGCCGGCTGGGCCTCCGCACGCGGCCTCGACCTCTATCCGCACCAGGAGGAGGCGGTCATCGAGATCGTCTCCGGCGCCAACGTGATCATGAATACGCCGACCGGCTCCGGTAAGAGCCTGGTGGCGATCGCCGCGCACTTCGCCGCCCTGGCCGACGACCGGACCACCTTCTACACCGCGCCGATCAAGGCCCTGGTGTCGGAGAAGTTCTTCGCGCTCTGCGAGGTCTTCGGCGCCGAGAACGTCGGCATGCTCACCGGCGACGCGAGCGTCAACGCCGACGCCCCGATCATCTGCTGCACCGCGGAGATCCTGGCCAACCTGGCGCTGCGCGAGGGCACCCGCGCCGACGTCGGCCAGGTGGTCATGGACGAGTTCCACTTCTACGCCGAGCCCGACCGGGGCTGGGCCTGGCAGGTACCGCTGATCGAGCTGCCCCAGGCCCAGTTCGTCCTGATGTCGGCCACGCTGGGCGACACCACCCGGTTCGTCGACGACCTGACCCGGCGTACCGGTCGGCCGACCGCCGTCGTCCGCTCGGCCGAGCGGCCGGTCCCGCTGCTCTTCTCGTACGCGATGACACCGCTGCACGAGACGCTCGAGGAACTGCTGGAGACCAAGCAGGCGCCGATCTACGTCGTGCACTTCACCCAGGCCGCCGCGCTGGAACGCGCCCAGGCGCTGATGAGCGTGAACGTCTGCACCCGCGCCGAGAAGGACATGATCGCGAGCGCGATCGGCAGCTTCCGGTTCACCTCCGGCTTCGGCAAGACGCTGTCGCGGCTGGTCCGGCACGGCATCGGCGTGCACCACGCCGGGATGTTGCCCAAGTACCGCCGGCTGGTGGAGACCCTGGCCCAGGCCGGGCTACTCAAGGTCATCTGCGGTACGGACACCCTCGGCGTCGGCATCAACGTGCCGATCCGCACGGTGCTGTTCACCGGCCTGTCCAAGTACGACGGCATCCGGACCCGGCTGCTCAAGGCCCGCGAGTTCCACCAGATCGCCGGGCGGGCCGGTCGGGCCGGCTTCGACACCCTGGGCCGGGTCGTGGTGCAGGCCCCCGAGCACGTGATCGAGAACGAGAAGGCCCTCGCCAAGGCCGGTGACGATCCGAAGAAGCGACGCAAGGTGGTCAAGAAGAAGCCGCCGGAGGGCTCGGTCGGCTGGGGCCAGCCCACCTTCGACCGCCTGGTGACCGCCGAGCCGGAGCCGCTGACCTCCAGCTTCCAGGTCAGCCACTCGATGCTGCTCAACGTCATCGGCCGACCCGGCGACGCGTTCGCCGCCATGCGGCACCTGCTCACCGACAACCACGAGGACGCCGCCGCCCAGCGCCGGCACATCCGCCGGGCGATCGCCATCTACCGGGCGTTGAAGGCCGGCGGCGTGGTCGAGGAACTGCCCGAGCCGGACGAGACCGGCCGGCGGGTCCGGCTCACCGTCGACCTGCAACTCGACTTCGCGCTCAACCAGCCGCTGTCGCCGCTCGCCCTGGCCACCATCGAGCTGCTGGACGTCGAATCGCCGTCGTACGCCCTGGACGTGCTGAGCGTCATCGAGTCGATCCTCGACGACCCCCGGCAGGTGCTCTCCGCGCAACAGTTCAAGGCCCGCGGTGAGGCGGTCGCCGCGATGAAGGCCGAAGGCATCGAGTACGAGGCCCGCCTGGAACTGCTCGACGAGGTGACCTGGCCCAAGCCCCTCGCGGAACTGCTGGGCAACGCGTACGAGATGTACCGGCAGGGCCACCCGTGGGTCGCCGACCACGAACTCTCCCCCAAGTCCGTGGTACGGGACATGTACGAGCGGGCGATGACGTTCACCGAGTACGTGCAGTTCTACGGGCTGTCCCGCTCGGAGGGCCTGGTACTGCGCTACCTGGCCGACGCGTACAAGACGCTGCGGCAGACGGTGCCCGAGGAAGCCAAGACCGACGAGCTGATCGACCTGATCGAGTGGCTCGGCGAGCTCGTCCGGCAGGTCGACTCCAGCCTGATCGACGAGTGGGAGCGGCTGCGCAACCCGACCGATCTGCCGGAGGTAGCCGCCGCCCTGGAGGATCGCCCGACGGCGGTGACCCGCAACGCGCGGGCGTTCCGGGTCCTCGTACGCAACGCCCTGTTCCGGCGGGTCGAGTTGGCCGCGCTGCGCCACTGGGACGCGCTCGGCGACCTGGACGGGGCCGCCGGTTGGGACGCCGACGCCTGGGCCGACGCGCTCGAACCCTACTTCGAGGCGTACGCCGAAATCGGCACCGGACCGAACGCCCGCGGCCCGGCGCTGCTCATGATCGAGCAGGGTCGGGAACGCTGGACGGTACGGCAGATCCTCGACGACCCCGACGGTGACCACGACTGGGGCATCAGCGCCGAGGTCGACCTGGCCGCCTCCGACGAGGCCGGCACGGCGGTCATCCGGATCACCGACGTCGGCCAGCTCTGAGGTCGGCCGGCACCCGGCCAGAAACTCTTCCAAGGGGCCATCCGGAGTGTCCGGGTGGCCCCTTATCTTCCCTGGGCGATGTCAGCACCATCGATTAGAATGTGTGTACTAATCGAGTTCCTGACCTGGGAGGATGCTCGTGACCGCGCCCACCTCCACCCCCCTCACGCCGTACGCCACCCTCCTCGGTTTCACCCGGTACGTCGACCGCACCGGGCCGACCAAGGCCAGCTTCGTCGGCGGCCTGCGCCGGCAGCGGGCCAGCCGCTCCGGCTTCAACCCACACGGCCAGTTCGTCAAGGCACTCAAGGCGGACATCGCCTTCCACACCGGCGGCACCCACCTGACCCAGGTGGTCGACGCGGTCAAGCCCCGTTGGCGCCCGCTCTACCAGGCCCTGGTGCCGGGCGCGACGGCCTGGCTGCACTCCCTGGGCGAGCCACGCTCGGTGGACCTCGCCCAGACCCGCGACGCCCTCGCCCTGCTCGGCGACCTACCCGTCAAGATCAACCCACACTTCGGCGTACGCCACGCCGACGGCCGCGCCGAGGCGGTCCGGCTGCATTTCGACGAGGCCCCGCCCAGCGAGGAGGCGGCGCTCGCCACCCTGCACCTGATGACCCGGCACATGGACGCCGTCCTGCCACACGCCGAGCCGATCCTGGTCGACGTCCGCCGAGGCGTGGCCCACCGGATGCCCGAGAGCGTCAAGTCCGACGAGATCGAACGCTGGCTCGCCGGCGAGGCCGCCGCCTTCCGCGCCATCTGGTCCGCCGCCTGACCGCCCGACCTGCCAACCCCTCCGCCCGACCTGCTGACCTGCCCGCCTGACCGACCGACCCGCCAACCGCACCGCCCGACCTGCCGACCTGCCCGCCTGACCGACCGACCCGCCAACCGCACCGCCCGACCTGCCGACCTGCCCGCCTGACCGACCGACCCGCCAACCGCACCGACCGACTGGCTAACCAGGCTGGCCGGCCCACCTGCTCGCCGGGTGACCGGGCTGACCGGCCCGCCACCGGTTGACCGGCCAACCGGTCCCTACTTGCCTGCCAACCAACTGGTCCTGCTCCCCGGCCAACCAACTGCTCCCCGCTTGCCGGCTGCCCCTGCCTGCATGCCGGCTGATGACCGGGCCTGCGCCCAACCGGTCCCCGCATGCCGGCCGACCAACCGGTCCGCTTGCCCGGTGGCTGGTGGCGGGCCCGGTGGTTGGCCGGTGGTTGGCAGGCAGCGGCTGGCGGGCTCGGTGGTTGGCAGGCCGGCGGCTGGCGGGCTCGGTGGTTGGCAGGCCGGTGGTTGGCAGGCCGGTGGTTGGCAGGCCGGTGGTTGGCAGGCCGGTGGTTGGCAGGCCGGGCGGATGGCGGGCTGGCCGCCGCCAGGTTGGGGTTATCCACAGGGGCAGCGCGACGACGCTCCACTCGTCCAGGGTGTGGGCCATGGCGCTTGCTCCCCGACTTCCCGCACAGTTGCGCGGACGCATCTTCCGTGGCTCCGATGCGGTGGCGCGGGGCCTGCTCACGCGTACCGAGTTGCGAAGCAAAGCCTGGCGTCCGATCTTTCGCGACGTCTTCGCGGACGCGCATCTGACGATCTCGCACCAGACCCGGTGCCGGGCCGCAGCCCGCTTTCTACTTCCCCCTGGCGTGGCGATCGCTGGCCGGAGCGCCGCGGCGCTGTTCGGCGCCACGATCCCCGCTGCGGGTGAGCCGATCGATGTACTCGTGCCGGCGGGCCAAAGGTTCGGGCCGATGAAAGGCTTGATCGTGCACACCGCTGCCGTCACGCAAGATGAGTTGACGCGGCGCAGCGACCTCCCGGTGACCACGCCCCTACGAACCTGTTGGGACCTCGCGCAGTGGTGTTCGGTGGAGGATGCGGTGGCGTGTGTGGATCGACTCGCCGCTGCCGGAACGGTACGACTCGACGAACTGGCCAACCTGGCCCGGTCGCGGGCCGGCGACCGGGGCTGGAAGCGGCTGCTGCGGGCGGTCGACCTGGCCGACGCCGGAGCCGAGTCGATGCCCGAATCGCGCTTGCGGGTGCGCATCGTGTTGGCCGGGATCACGCCACCGGTGACCCAGTTCGTCGTGGAGCGCCAGGGCAGGTTCATCGCACGGGTCGACCTCGCCTGGCCGCACCTGCGGGTGGCCGTCGAGTACGACGGGCTCTGGCATCACGACCCCGAGCAGTTCCATCGCGACCGGCGCCGGTTGAACCGGCTCCTCGGCGAGGACTGGATCGTGCTCCATGTCACCGCGAAGCGACTCCACCGCGACTTCGACGGCTTCCTCGCCGAACTCCGCCAGGCACTGGCCCGCCGCCCCACCCCCTAAACCCCGCACCGTCAAGCTCCACCCACACCGCTACCCCGTCAAGATCCACGCAGTTTCGGGGAAGTTGCCGCCTCCACTCCCCTGTCAGGCAGCAACTTCCCCGAAACTGCGTGGATCATGAGTTACCTGGACGATGCCCGAGGACAACGTCCACCGAAGTCGGCCGGCGCGGACCGGCGCGAGGGCTGGCGCGGGGCCAACGCGGACCGGCGCAAGGGCTGGCGCGGGACCAACGCGGACCGGCGCGGGGGCCGGCGGGCGGATGCGGCGAGGGCGGGCGGCCCGCCCGGGGGAGGCAACGGCGGGACAGGGATCAGGGGGTTTGGGGGATGCTGATGGACAGGTCGGCGATGGGTACGACCTGGGGATCGTCGGCCGGCCCGACGATCACTCGCAGCGCCGGGAAGTGATCGGCGAGCAGGCGGCGGCACGACTCGCAGGGGATGACCACGGTGCGCCCCCGGTCCCCCACCGTGACGATGGTCTCCAGTTGGCCCACGGCCTGGGTCGCGGCGGCGCCCACCGCGATCACTTCGGCGCAGGCGCCGCCGGTGTCGTGCACGACGTTCACGGCGGACACCACCCGGCCGTCGGCGGTCCGGGCCGCCGAGGCGAGCGTGTGGGCGGCGCTGCGGCAGCGCAGCTTGGCCACCGCGCTGGCGGCCTGCACCAGCGCCCGGTCGGTGTCGCGCATGGCCATCGGCGCCCTTCTGTTCGCTCGTCGCTCGGCGGTCAACGATAGACCGCCGCCCGGCCCTGCGGACACCATCAAACCTCCCTTTGCTCTGCTTCAATCGACGCACTGGTTATGGGTCGAAAACGTTGCGTGGATTGAAGCAGAGCAAAGGAAGGCGTTGGAGATGTCGGTGCCGGCCGACAGGCCGGCGTGGACCAGCGATCAGGTCGATGTCGGCCACCGGCTGCAGGATGGGCCGGGCGCCGTGGGCGCCGCCGGGTCCACACAGCGGCGGCCGGTTCCGCAGCAGAACGCGCCTCACTGATAGCAGGGCCGAGCCCTGAGTAGAGGTCAAGCCCGAGCGTTGGCCGAGCCCGAACAGAGAGCGGGCCCGAGCAAGGTCGAGCCGAACAGCGGCCGAGTCCGAGCAAAGCCCGAGCAGGGTCGAGTCCGAGCAAAGGCCGAGCAGGGGTCGGGCCTGCGCCCGGGCCACGCGAAGGCCGAGCAGGGGTCGGGCCTACGCTCGGGCCACGCGAAGGCCGAGCAGGGGTCGGGCCTGCGCCCGGGCCACGCGAAGGCCGAGCAGGGGTCGGGCCTGCGTCCGGGCCACGCGAAGGCCGAGCAGGGGTCGGGCCTGCGTCCGGGCCACAGCGGGTGGGGCCCCGGAGGCGCAGGCGGGGGCCCACAGCGGGTGGGGGTTGGGGGGCGCAGGTCGGGCTACGGCGGGGTGGGGAGGTAACCAGGAGGCGGGTTGGCGGCGGGCTGCCTATCCTTGGGCACGCCATGCAGAATCCAGCCTCACCCGCCGCGGCCGACCCGATCCGTGCGTTGCAGCGTCGGCTCGCCCCGTTGATGTTCCGCGACCAGCGCCAACTGCGGCGACGGCTGGACGGGCTGCGCAAGCTGCGCGACCCGCAGCGGCGGGAGCCGGCGCTGGCCGAGATCGCGGCCGAGGTGGCCGCGGCGGAGGCCCGGCTGGAGCGGCGCCGGGCCGCGCTGCCGAAGATCACGTATCCGGCGCAGTTGCCGGTCAGCGAGCGCGCCGCCGACATCGCCGCGGCCATCCGTGACCACCAGGTGGTGATCGTGGCCGGCGAGACCGGCTCGGGCAAGACCACCCAGTTGCCGAAGATCTGCCTGGAGTTGGGGCGCGGGATCAGCGGGCTGATCGGGCACACCCAGCCCCGCCGGTTGGCCGCCCGTACGGTCGCCGACCGGATCGCCGAGGAGTTGGGCACCGAGCTGGGCGACGTGGTCGGCTACAAGGTGCGCTTCACCGACCAGGTCGGCGAGCAGAGCCTGGTCAAGCTGATGACCGACGGTATCCTGCTGGCCGAGTTGCAGACCGACCGGATGCTGCGCCAGTACGACACGCTGATCATCGACGAGGCGCACGAGCGCAGCCTCAACATCGACTTTATTCTCGGCTACCTCAGGCAGCTGCTCCCCCGCCGACCCGACCTCAAGGTGATCATCACCTCGGCGACGATCGAGACCGACCGGTTCGCCCGGCACTTCGCCGGCCCACCGACCGACGAGCATCCCGAGGGCGTACCGGCGCCGGTGGTCGAGGTGTCCGGCCGGACGTACCCGGTCGAGGTGCGTTACCGGCCACTTGTCGAAGTCGTCGAGGCCGACGAGGAGGACGCGGACGAGGAGAACGTCCGTGACCAGATCCAGGCCATCGGCGACGCGGTCGAGGAGTTGGCCGCCGAAGGTCCCGGCGACGTCCTGGTCTTCCTCAGCGGCGAGCGGGAGATCCGGGACACCGCCGACGCGCTGGGCAAGCTGGTGCAGAACAAGCGCTCGCTGCTCGGCACCGAGATTCTGCCGCTGTACGCCCGGCTGAGCGTCGCCGAGCAGCACCGGGTCTTCGCCCCGCACGCCGGCCGGCGGGTGGTGCTGGCGACCAACGTCGCGGAGACGTCGCTGACCGTGCCCGGCATCAAGTACGTGGTGGACCCCGGCACGGCCCGGATCTCCCGCTACTCGCAGCGGCTGAAGGTGCAGCGGCTACCGATCGAGCCGGTCTCGCAGGCCAGCGCCAACCAGCGCAAGGGTCGCTGTGGGCGTACCTCGGACGGCATCTGCATCCGGCTCTACGACGAGCAGGACTTCCTGGCCCGCCCCGAGTTCACCGACCCGGAGATCCTGCGGACCAACCTGGCCTCGGTCATCCTCCAGATGACCGCCATCGGTTTGGGCGACATCAGCGCCTTCCCGTTCATCGACCCGCCGGACCGCCGCAACATCGCCGACGGGGTCAACCTGCTGCACGAGCTGGGTGCGCTCGACCCGAGCGAAGCCGATCCGGCTCGGCGGCTCACCCAGCTCGGTCGGCGGCTGGCCCAGCTTCCGGTCGACCCTCGGCTGGCCCGGATGGTCCTGGAGGGTGAGCGCAACGGTTGTGCCACCGAGGTGATGGTGATCGCCGCCGCGCTGTCGATTCAGGATCCGCGCGAGCGGCCGGCCGACAAACAGGCCCAGGCCGACCAGGCGCACGCGCGCTTCGCGGACGCCGAATCCGACTTCGTCGCGTTCCTCAACCTGTGGCGGTATCTGCGGGAGCAGCAGCGGGAACTCTCCTCCAGCGCGTTCCGCCGGATGTGCAAGGCCGAGTACCTCAACTACCTGCGGGTGCGCGAGTGGCAGGACATCGTCAGCCAGTTGCGCCAGGTGTCGCGTACCGCCGATCAGGATGGCCGGGGGCGCGGCCGGCGGGCCGGCGCGGAGGTCGACCCCGGCGGAGGCGGGCGGCGCCAGGGCGGCGCGGACCTGCCGGAGGAGATCGACACGCCGAAGGTGCACCAGTCGCTGCTGCCCGGCCTGCTGTCGCACATCGGCCTCAAGGACGCCCAGAAACACGAGTACCTGGGTGCCCGGGGCGCGAAGTTCGGCCTGTTCCCCGGGTCGGCGCTGTTCCGTAAGCCGCCGCGCTGGGTGATGGCCGCCGAACTGGTGGAGACCTCCCGGCTCTGGGGGCGGGTGAACGGCCGGATCGAACCGGAGTGGGTCGAACCGCTGGCCCAGCACCTGGTCAAACGCAGCTACAGCGAGCCGCACTGGGAGAAGAAGCAGGCGGCGGTGATGGCGTACGAGCGGGTCACCCTGTACGGCGTACCGCTGGTCACCTCCCGCAAGGTGAACTTCGGCCGGGTCGACCCGGTGTTGAGCCGGGAACTGTTCATCCGGCACGCGCTGGTCGAGGGTGACTGGTCGACCCACCACCAGTTCTGGCGCGACAACCAGCGGCTGCTCACCGAGGTGGAGGAGTGGGAGAACCGGGCCCGGCGGCGGGACATCCTGGTCGACGACGAGACCATTTTCCAGTTCTACGACGCGCGGATCCCGGCCGAGGTGGTCTCCGGACGGCACTTCGACACCTGGTGGAAGGGGACCCGGCGGGAGCGCCCGGAGTTGCTCAGCTTCACCCGTGAGCTGCTGGTCAACGCGGGGCGGGGTGGGTTGGACGAGGCCGACTACCCGGACGAGTGGCGCACCGAAGGGGTCAGCCTGCCGCTGACGTACACCTTCGAGCCGGGTACGGCGACCGACGGGGTGACCGTGGACATCCCGTTGCCGCTGCTGAACCAGGTGCCGGCGGAGAGCTTCGACTGGCAGGTGCCGGGCCTGCGTGAGGAACTCGTCATCGCGTTGATCCGCTCGCTGCCGAAGCCGGTGCGGCGCAACTTCGTACCGGTGCCGGACTACGCCCGCGCGGCGCTGGCCGCGATCACTGCCGGCGAGGAGCCGCTGCTGGACGCGCTGACCCGGCAGTTGCGCCGGATGACCGGGGTGACCGTGCCCCGGGAGGCCTGGGATCTGGGCAGGTTGCCGGCGCACCTGCGGGTGACCTTCCGGGTGCTCGGCGAGGACGACAAGCCGGTCGCCGAGGGCAAGGACCTGCCGGCCCTGCAACGCCAACTCAAGGCCGAGGTACGTCAGGTGGTCGCCGCCGCCGCGCCGGACGTGGCCCGGACCGGTCTGACGGCGTGGGAGATCGGCACCCTGCCGCGCACCATCGAGCAGGTGCGGGCCGGGTACGCGGTGACCGCGTACCCGGCGCTGGTGGACGAGGGCGCCACGGTCGGGGTGCGGGTCTTCGACTCGGCGGGCGAACAGGAGGCCGCGCACTGGGCGGGCACCCGGCGGCTGCTGCGGCTGACCGTGCCGTCGCCGGCGAAGTTCCTTCAGGGGCGGCTGACCAACGAGGCGAAGTTGGCGCTGTCGCGCAACCCGCACGGCGGGGTGCAGGCACTGATCGAGGACGCCGCCGGGGCGGCGATCGACAAGCTGGTCGCCGAGGCGGGTGGGCCGGCCTGGGACGCCGAGGGTTTCGCCGCGCTGCGGGACAAGGTCCGCGCCGCCCTGGTGGACACCGTGGTGGAGGTGATGGATCGGGTCCGGGCGGTGCTCGCCGCCACGTACGCGGTGCAGCAACGACTCGGTGCGACGAAGAACCTGGCCGTGGTGGCCGCCCTGGCCGACATCCGCTCCCAGCTCAACGGGCTGGTGCACGCCGGCTTCATCACCGAGACCGGCTACGCCCGCCTGCCGGATCTGCTGCGCTACCTGACCGCGATCGAGCGGCGGCTGGACCGGCTGCCCACCAATCCCCCTCGGGACAAACAGCAGCAGGACCGGATCGCGGTGGTCCAGCGGGAGTACGACGAGATGCTCGCCGCGCTCCCCCCGGCGCGACGCGGTTCCGCCGCGGTCCGGCAGATCCGCTGGATGATCGAGGAGTTGCGGGTGAGCGTCTTCGCGCAGGCCCTCGGCACCCCGTATCCGGTCTCGGAGCAGCGGATCTATCGCGCGATGGACGACGCCGAGGGGCGCTGACGTCGGCGGGCGAGGACCCGGAGCATCACGTCCGGGCCGAGCAGCCGGGCCGGCGGGTCGATCAGGTTGAGCACCCGCAGGAAGGCGGCCCCGAGCAGGGCGTCGTCCGAGGCGGCGGCGTGTAGTCGGGCCAGGTAGGCGTTGATCATGCGGACCGACAGGGTGCGCCGGCCGCGTACCCCGGGGAAGCGCAGGTCGGCACCGACCGCGATGGACCAGGGCGCGTCGATCAGGCGGGCGGCGCGGGGGAAGAACCGCCGGGCCAGCCGGTCGCGGGTGCGGGCGAGGAGCCCACGCAGCAGCAGTGCCTGCACGGCGGCGACGGTGATGCCCTGCCCGTAGACCGGGTTGAGGCTGCACAGCGCGTCGGCGAACACCAGGTAGCCGTCCGGAAACCGGTTCAGCCGCTCGTAGCGGCGGCGGACGCTGGCCGGGAAGCGCATCAGCACCGGGTCGTCCAGCGGTTCGGCCTGCCGGACCAGTTCGCCGATCTGCGGTGCGGTCAGCGAGGCGGCGTACCGGACGAAGCCGTCGTCGTCCACCGGGGGTTCCTCACCCAGGATGCCCGCCATGGTGACCGCGAACCGTCCGCCTTCCTGCGGCGCCACCACCCCGTATCGGGGGCGACCGGGCATCGCGTTGGCGAGCACGCCGAGCATCCCGTCCAGTTGACCGGTCTCCCGGCGGTAGCGGCGCGTCACGTACGTGACGCCGACCTCCACCCGCTCCTGTGGTGCCGCCGGGTACCCGAGTTCGGCGAGCCACACCGGGCTGCGGGTGGCCCGCCCGCCGGCATCGACCACGAGGTCGGCGTGCAGTTCGCCGGGCTGGCCGTTCTTCGGGGCGAGCCGTACCCCGGTGACCCGGCCGTGGTCCGGGGTGGCGATCAGCCCGGTGACCTCGCACTCCGGCAGCAGGCGCACTCCGGGCAGGGCGTTCACCCGGTCCCGTACCGCCTGTTCGAGCAGGGGACGGCTCATGCCGAAGGCGGTGAGGTCCGAACGCGCGGGACGCATCCGGTGGCCGTCGTTGTACCAGTGCACCTGGCCGTGCAGATCCACCGGGGTGGCGCCGTTGCGGTACAGGTCCGCGCCGAGCCCCGGGAACAGTTCCTCCAGGACCTGTCTGCCCCGGGCGAGCAGGACGTGCACCTGGCGGCCCTGCGGGACCCCGCGACGGGGCACCGACTCGGCCGGCAGGCTGTCCCGATCCAGGACGGTGACCTGGGCGAAGGTTTCCACCAGGGCCCGGGCGGCGAGCAGACCGCCCAGGCTGGCTCCGACGACGACGGCGTGACCGGACGCTGCCATGCCGGGGAGCCTATGCGGCTGCGCGGGGTCGGAGCGTCTTCATCCGTGCTCGATTGCGCACCCGCCGGTGCGGAGCTTGCCGGCCGTTGGTTCAGGCCAGCGCCTCCACGCCGGGCGGGAGTTCGTCGGCGGCGACGGCGGTGTGGACGTAGTCGAGCAGGATGCGGCGCAGTTCGCGGCCGGCGTGGGTGGGCACCACGTCGCGGCGGCGGGCCACCCCGATGGTTCGGCGTACGCCGGGCGGGGCGAGCCGGGTGACCCGGATGCCGGGTCGGCGGGCCACCACGATGCCGGGTACCAGGGCGACGCCCAGCCCGGCCTCGACGAAGCTGAGCACGGCGTCCATCTCGCCACCGTCGACCGACAGGGTGGGTTCGAAGCCGGCGGCCCGGCACGCCTGAAGCGTGGCGTCACGCAGGTCGTAGCCCTCGCGGAACATCACCAGGGGCTGGTCGCGCAGGTCGGTGATGCGCAGGTCGCCGCTGGCGGAGGCGGTCGGCAGCGGGTCGACCGAGGCGACGACCAGGCTCTCGGTGAGGATCGGGTCGGCGCGCAGCCCGGGGTCGGTGCCCTGGGCCGGCATGATGATCAGCGCCAGGTCCAGGTCGCCCCGGAGCAGGTCACGGACCAGGTCCTGGGACCCGCCCTCCTCCACCCGCAGGTCGACGGTGGGATGGGCGTCGCGGAAGCGGCGCAGCACCGGCGGCGCGAGCGAGGTGGCCAGGCTCGGCGTGGCGCCGAGGCGGACCCGGCCGCGCCGCAGGCCGACGAGTTCCTGTACCTCGCGGGTGGCGGTCTCCACGTCGGCGAGGATCCGCTTGGCCAGGGGCAGCAGCACCTCGCCGGCGGTGGTGAGGGTGATGTTGCCCCTTACCCGCTCGAACAGCGGGGCGCCCAGCGTGTCCTCCAGCGCGTGAATTTGCTTACTCAACGAGGGCTGGGTTATGCCGACGACATCGGCCGCCTGGGTGAAATGTCGTACTTCGGCCACCGCAACGAAGTACTTCAGCTGATGGAGCTGCATCTACATAGCTTATGGCTATCAAGACTGCGGTGTCGATGCATTGGACGACTGATCAAAGTACTCCTAGCGTCGGTCGCGTGGTAGTCACGACAAGAACGCGGTCGCCCATCCGATCCAATGTCGGCCTCAAGGCCGTCATGGCGGTGACGGGCATCTTCCTGGTGCTGTTCCTCATCGCGCACATGCTGGGCAACCTGAAGGTCTTCGCGGGCGACGCGTCGTTCAACCACTACGCGCACTGGCTGCGCGAGATCGGCGCCCCGATCCTGCCGAACGTCTGGTTCCTGTGGATCATGCGGGTCGGGCTCCTGGTCGCGGTGCTCGGGCACATCTGGGCCGCCACGGTGCTCGCGCTGCGGGCCCGCGCCGCCCGCCCGGTGCGTTACGCCCACCGCAAGAAGGTCCGGGGCAGCTACGCCGCCCGCACCATGCGCTGGGGCGGCGTGATCATCCTGCTCTTCGTGATCTACCACATCCTGGACCTGACCACCGGCACACTGAACCCGGTCGGCGACCCGTCCCGGCCGTACGCCAACGTCGTCGCCGACTTCGCGCCGGCCCGGTGGTACGTCACGCTCTTCTACACCCTGGCGATCGTGGCGCTCGGCTTCCACCTGCGCCACGGCGTGTTCAGCGCACTGCGCAGCCTGGGACAGCAGACCCCGCGCGGCGAGCAGCGGGCCCGGGCGGTGGCACTGGTCTTCGCCGTCGCGCTCTGCGCCGGCTACCTCCTGGTCCCGTTCGCCGTACTCACCGGATTGGTGTCCTGACCATGGATGATCTCTTCATCGAGGGCGACCCGATCGCCGACACCCGGGCTCCCGACGGCCCGATCGAGAGCCGCTGGGACCGCCGCCGCTTCGAGGCCAAGCTGGTCAACCCGGCCAACCGTCGCAAGATGACGGTGATCGTGGTCGGCACCGGCCTGGCCGGCGGTGCCGCCGCCGCCACGCTGGGCGAGCAGGGCTACCAGGTCAAGTCCTACTGCTACCAGGACAGCCCGCGCCGGGCCCACTCGATCGCCGCACAGGGCGGCATCAACGCCGCCAAGAACTACCGCAACGACGGCGACTCGGTGCACCGGCTCTTCTACGACACGGTCAAGGGCGGCGACTTCCGCTCCCGCGAGTCGAACGTGCACCGGCTGGCCGAGGTGTCGGCCAACATCATCGACCAGTGCGTCGCGCAGGGCGTGCCGTTCGCCCGCGAGTACGGCGGCCTGCTCGACACCCGCTCCTTCGGCGGCGCCCAGGTGCAGCGCACCTTCTACGCCCGGGGCCAGACGGGGCAGCAGTTGCTGCTCGGCGCGTACCAGGCGTTGGAGCGGCAGATCGGCCTGGGCAACGTGGAGATGAACGCCCGGCACGAGATGCTGGAGCTGATCGTCGTCGACGGCAAGGCCCGGGGCATCGTGGTCCGTGACCTGGTCACCGGCGAGATCACCTCCGAGTTCGCCGACGCGGTGGTGCTCGCCTCCGGCGGGTACGGCAACGTCTTCTACCTCTCCACCAACGCCAAGGGCTGCAACGTCACCGCCACCTGGCGGGCACACCGCAAGGGCGCGTACTTCGCCAACCCCTGCTACACCCAGATCCACCCGACCTGCATCCCGGTCTCCGGCGACCACCAGTCGAAGCTGACCCTGATGAGCGAGTCGCTGCGCAACGACGGCCGGGTGTGGGTGCCCAAGACCAAGGGCGACGACCGCAACCCCCGGGACATCCCCGAGGACGAGCGGGACTACTACCTGGAGCGGATCTACCCCTCGTTCGGCAACCTGGTGCCCCGGGACATCGCCTCGCGGGCCGCGAAGAACGTCTGTGACGAGGGTCGTGGCGTGGGCCCGACCAAGCTCGGGGTCTACCTCGACTTCGCCGACGCCATCAACCGGCTCGGCCGCAAGGCGATCGAGGCCAAGTACGGCAACCTGTTCGAGATGTACGAGCGGATCACCGGCGAGGACCCGTACGAGGTCCCGATGCGGATCTATCCGGCCGTGCACTACACGATGGGTGGCCTCTGGGTCGACTACGACCTCCAGTCGACCATCCCCGGCCTCTTCGTGATCGGCGAGGCGAACTTCTCCGACCACGGCGCGAACCGGCTCGGCGCCTCGGCGCTGATGCAGGGGCTGGCCGACGGCTACTTCGTGCTGCCCAACACCGTCGCCAACTACCTGGCCGCCGGGCCGTTCGAGAAGATCGACGCCAGCCACCCGGCGGCCGTCGAGGCGCGCCGCGACGTCGAGGACCGCCTCCAGCGGCTGCTCGCCGTCAACGGCGACCGGACGGTGGACTCGTTCCACCGCGAGCTGGGCCAGATCATGTGGGAACACTGCGGCATGGAGCGTTCCGAGGCCGGGCTGCGCAAGGCGATCGACGAGATCCGCGCGCTGCGCGAGCAGTTCTGGCAGCGGGTCCGGATCATCGGTGACGCCGACGGGCTCAACCAGTCCCTGGAGAAGGCCGGCCGGGTGGCCGACTTCTTCGAGCTGGCCGAGCTGATGTGCATCGACGCCCTGCACCGGGAGGAGTCCTGTGGCGGCCACTTCCGGGCCGAGCACCAGACCCCCGACGGCGAGGCGCAGCGCGACGACGACAACTTCGCCTACGTCGCCGCCTGGGAGTTCACGGCCACCGGCGAGCCGTCGGTGCTGCACAAGGAAGACCTCGAGTTCGAATACGTCCACCCCACGCAGCGGAGCTACAAGTGAACCTGACCCTGCGCATCTGGCGCCAGTCCGGCCCCCAGGACAAGGGTCGGATGGTGACCTACCAGGTCGACGACGTCTCCCCGGACATGTCGTTCCTGGAGATGCTCGACGTGCTCAACGAGCGGCTCATCCTCGCCGGCGAGGAGCCGATCGCCTTCGACCACGACTGCCGTGAGGGCATCTGCGGCATGTGCGGCCTGATGATCAACGGCGACGCGCACGGGCCGCAGCGCGGCACCACCGCCTGTCAGCTGCACATGCGGCAGTTCAAAGACGGCGACACCATCGACATCGAGCCGTGGCGGGCCCGGGCCTTCCCGGTGATCAAGGACCTGGTGGTCAACCGGGGCGCCTTCGACAAGATCATCGCTGCTGGCGGGTACATCACCGCGCCCACCGGCAGCGCACCGGAAGCGCACTCGGTCCCGGTGGCCAAGGCCAACGCCGACGCCGCGTTCGAGTCGGCCGCCTGCATCGGCTGCGGCGCCTGCGTGGCGGCCTGCCCGAACGGCTCCGGCATGCTGTTCACCGCCGCCAAGGTCACCCAGCTGGGGCTGCTCCCGCAGGGCCAGCCGGAGCGCCACACCCGGGTCATCGGCATGGTCGACGCCCACGACGAGGCGGGCTTCGGTGGCTGCACCAACGCCGGCGAGTGCACGGTGGTCTGCCCGAAGGGCATCCCGCTGACCACCATCGGCCGGCTCAACCGCGACTACCTGGCCGCCAGCTCGAAGCGGGGCGACACCCCCGGCACCTGAGCCAGCAACTACCGACCGGCCGCCGCCGCCCTGCTTCGGGCCACGGCGGCCGGTCGTGTATACCCGTGGGCCATGGGCACCCCGACACCGGCTGCGGGCAGGTTCCCTTCGAGCGCTGTCGAGCTGAACCGGCTGGGCTATCGGCGTCGACACGGCCGGATTCCAGCCGCATCGGGGCTGAACCGTTCGCGCCAGCAGCTCGACAGGGCCGGCACCCGCAACCGGCCGCCGCCCGAGGCAGGGCGGCACCCGCAACCCGACACCGCCCGAAGCAGACCCGCACCCGCACCCAGACGCCGTCCGAGCCGAAACCGCAACCCGGCACCGCCCGAAACAGGCCCGCACCCGCAACCCGACACCGCCCGTAGCAGGCCCGCACCCGCAACCGGACGCCGCCGGAGGTGGGCAGCCAGCCCTGCCGTCACAGTTTTCCCGGCATCGACGCCGGCCGGGCCCGGGCCGGTTGAAGAGCGCCGGCCGGGGTAGCAGTCCGGCTACGAGCGGAATCCAGGAGGGCACCGGCATGCGGGCGTTGACGTGGCAGGGCAAGCGGGACGTACGGGTCGAGGAGGTGCCCGACCCGAAGATCGAGGCGCCGACCGACGCGATCGTACGGATCACCTCCACCGCCATCTGCGGCTCTGACCTGCACCTCTACGAGGTTCTCGGGCCGTACCTCAAGCCCGGCGGCGTGCTGGGACACGAGCGCAAGGAGGACGGCTGCGTCACGGTCGTGCTCACCCCGTGAACACATCGGCGATGACACATCTGCCGATCATCGCCGCCCGGATCCGGGCCGCGTACCGCCGGGCGAGGACCCGGGCCGGCGGGAACTGGCAGGCGTACGTCAGCCTCGCCGGCCCGGCCGGCGATGACCCGCTGGTCGCGGTGAGCGAGTCGGCGGACCGCCGGATCGAGGCGTACAGCGTCAACAAGATCGCCGTGGCGGTCGCCGTGCTGGACAAGGTCGACCGGGGCCTGCTCACCCTCGACCAGCAGGTCGAGGTGACCGCCGCGATCGTGGTGCCCGGCGGCGACGGCATGTTCAGCCTGGACGGCGCCTATCCCAGCCAGGTCACCCTGGGGCACGCGCTGGCGAACCTGCTGACCGTCTCCGACGACACCGCGGTACGGCTGTGCGGGCTGGTCTGCCCGGCCGCCGAACTCAACCAGATCATCCTGGCCAAGGGCTTCCCCCACACGCAGGTGCAACCGGTGGCCGACCCGAACCGGTTCTACCTCGGCACCAGCACGCCCCGGGAAACGCACGACCTGCTCCGGGCGCTCGTCGGCGGCGCCCTGCTCACCCCGGCCTCGACCGATTTCGTGCTGCGGCTGCTGCGCTCGCCGGTGGCGTTCAACGACGGTGTCCGGCGGGAGATGTCCTCGGCCGAGCGGGCCCGGATCGCCACCAAGGCCGGTTGGTTCGCCGACGCCCGGCACGAGGCCGGGGTGATCTTCGACACCGCCGGCACTCCGGTGCTGACGTACGCGCTCTTCGCCGACGGCCAGCCGGGCGCGGACGACTACGGTGCCACCCACCCCGCCGTGCAGGCCCGGGCCCGGTTGGGGCGGCACTTGCTGAAGGCCACCGACGGGTCGGTGGCAGCGGAATCGCGCACCGGGTTGCCCCGCGCCGTCCCGGCAACGGCGGCTGAAGCTGGCGGCGGCGGCTAACGTGGACGCCGGGAGCAGCGGAGGGGGATCCATGCGGGCGCCGAAGGAGCCGACCGGACAGCGGACCGGCCGACGGATCAGTGGCTCGATGGCGGGCCTGGCAGCGTTGGCCGGGCTGGCCGGTCTGGCCTGGGCGGCCCGGGGCGTGCCGGCCGCCCTCGGCGGCCGGCTGGCCGGTGCGCGGGCCGACCGGGCCGCCCGGTCGCCGCAGTACCGCGACGGCACGTTCCACAACCGGGCGGACACCCGGACGATGGCTCCCGCCCCGGACCGCAACCTGATCCGCGAGCTGATCTTCGGTAAGCAGCAACGCCGGCCGAGCGCCCCGGTGCCGCTGGTGCGGCCGGCCGCCGAGGCCGCGATCGACCCGACCCGCGAGCTGAACGTGGTCTGGTACGGCCACGCCTCCACCCTGATCGAGATCGAGGGCCGGCGGGTGCTGCTCGACCCGGTCTGGAGCGAGCGCTGCTCGCCGTCGTCGTCGGTCGGGCCGCGCCGGCTGCACGAACCGCCGGTACGCCTCGACGAACTGCCCCGCCTCGACGCGATCCTGATCTCCCACGATCACTACGACCACCTGGACATGGCCACGGTGCGGGAGTTGACGGCCCGGCAGTCGGCGCCGTTCCTGGTGCCGTTGGGCGTCGGCGCCCACCTCGACCGGTGGGGGGTGCCGGCGGACCGGATCGTCGAGCTGGACTGGGCCCAGACCCACCGGGTGGCCGATCTGGAGATCACCTGCACCGCCGCCCAGCACTTCTCCGGCCGCGGTCTGCACCGCAACGCCACCCTGTGGAGTTCCTGGGTGGTGGCCGGTCGGCAGCGCAACGTCTACTACACCGGGGACTCCGGCTACTTCGCCGGGTACGCCGAGATCGGTGCGGCACACGGGCCGTTCGACGTGACGCTGATCCAGATCGGCGCGTACGACCGGGCCTGGCCGAGCATCCACATGTTTCCCGAGGAGGCGGTCAACGCCCACCTCGATCTGCGCGGCGGGCTGTTCGTTCCGGTGCACTGGGCGACGTTCAACCTCGCGTTGCACGACTGGTCCGAGCCGGTGGACCGGCTCTGGGCCGAGGCCAAGGCGCGTGATGTCCGGCTTGCCGTGCCACGTCCGGGCGAGCGGGTGGTGGTCGACGATCCGCCGCCGGTCGACGGCTGGTGGCAGTCCGTCGCCTGACGATCCGCGGAGTGCTTCGGCGTACTCCAGCGGTTCCACCCGTCACTCGACGGTGATTCGGGCGTTGCACCGGTAGCGAGCACCCACCGCCGACCGGTGGTCGGCGAATTCTCATTGCCTCGGCTTTTCCTGCTCCGATGTCACGCAATTCGGTCGCGCCGTGGTCGCGGCTCGCGCATTTCTTATTCTGGCGCCGTGCAGCCGATTCGCATTCTCTTACTCGTACCGACTGATTTTCGAGGTCGATTCAGTACGCCCAGACAGGCACTGGAAAGCGAATAACTTACACCTGGCGGATTTCCACGGAATGCGCGCCACACCCCCTCTGGGCTGCTAGAAAGGTTGGTGGCGATTCGCGCCCGATAGCGGACGATGGCGCAGAAGAATCGCCGACACATCCCCCGAAACCTTGCGCAGTCTGTAGCGGAGGAAATGTTGAACATTCTTCTGACCTCGGCCGGACGCCGGAACTATCTCGTACAGTGGTTCTCCCAGGCGCTCACGAGGTCCGGCATTCGTGGCCGTATCCAGGTGGCAGACTGCGATCGCCGGGCTCCCGCGCAGATCGCGGCAGACCACTTCATCCACCTGCCTCCGCACCGTTCACCCGACTACTTCACCAACCTGGCCAGCGCCTGTGCCCGGCACGAGGTCTCCCTGCTGGTCCCGCTGCACGACTACGAAATCTCCACGCTCGCCGGCGAACCGGCGGCTGCCCTCGAAGCCGCCGGCACCCAGGTCATGGCGTTGGCGCGGGGCGTCCAGAGTGCCATCGAGGACAAGTACGCCTTCGCCGAGCTGGCCGCCGCCGCTGACGTGGCCACTCCCCCCACCCGCCTCGCCGCCGACCTGCTCGCCGCCCCCGGCGGATGGCGGGAACTCGGTGACGACCTGGTGGTCAAGCACCGGTACGGCAGTGGTTCCTCCGGACTGGCCTTCTGTGCGGCGGATGACCTGGAGGAGCAGCTGCGCTCGTGCGCGCTGACCGCGCCCGACCGCTCCGGTCGACCGCCCTCCGACGACGGTCAGCCGCGGTACGACCTGGTCGTCGTGCAGCGGCGGATCCGTGGTGTCGAGTACGGCTTCGACGTCGTCTCCGACTTCGACCGCCGCCACCTGGCCTGCCTGGCCCGCCGCAAGTTCGCCATGCGGGCCGGCGAGACCGATCGCGCGGTGACCGTGGACCCCGGCCCGATAGCCCAGGTCGGCGCCCGACTCGCCGCCGCGACCGGCGCCCGTGGCCTGATCGACGTCGACGCCATCGTGGACGAGGCCGGCGAGACCTGGGTCATCGACGTCAACCCTCGCTTCGGTGGCGGCTACCCGTTCAGCCATCTCGCCGGCGCCGACGTGCCCGCCTGCTACGTGGCCTGGCACGCCGGCAAGGAACACGACCCGAAGTGGCTGGTCGCGGCAGCTGGCGTCACCGGCGCCAAGTACGAGTCGGTGACCGCCATCACGGGGGCGGCCGGTGACTAGCAGCGTGCTCGATCGGATCGAACGAAACCGGCTGACCACGAGCGAACGTTCCCGCATCCGTCGCGTCACCACCACCAAACGGGTCGTCGACGCCGTTCTCGGCGGCGTGCTGATGCTGCTGGCCACGCCGGTGTTCCTGGTCGTCGCGGCGGCGATCCTGCTGTGCGACGGGCGTCCCGTCCTGTTCAGCCAGCCCCGCCTCGGCTACCGGGACCGGCCCTTCACGCTGCACAAGTTCCGCACCATGCGCGCATCGGCCGACGCGCGGATCGCGGGGCGCGACGACCGGCAGCGGCTCACCGCGCTCGGTCGTTTCCTGCGCACCACAAGCCTGGACGAGCTGCCGCAACTGCTCAACGTCGTACGGGGCGAGATGTCCCTGGTCGGGCCCCGCCCGCTGTTCACCCGATACCTGCCGTACTACCGGGACGACGAGCGGCTGCGGCACGCCGTCCGCCCCGGCATCACCGGGCTTGCCCAGGTCAGCGGGCGTAACCACCTGGGGTGGGACGAGCGCTTGCAGACCGACGTCGAGTACGTCGTCCGCGCCTCGCTCCGCACCGACATGCGGATTCTCTGGCGGACCGTCGTCGGCATCGTCCGGCGCCGAGACGTCGTGGTGATTCCCGGCGACCAGGGGGAGCCGCTGGACACCGAGCGCAGCTATCCGAGCCTCGGTGCGGTGACCCTGCGCCGGTTGCGGGGCAGTGATCTGGAGCAGCGGGTGCACTGGATGAACGATCCCCGGACCCGGCAGCACACCCAGATCACCCCGGTCACCCTGGCCGCGACGCAGGAGTGGTTCACCCGCGTACGCCAGGATCCGGACCGGCACGACCTGGTGGTGATCGACAAGGCCGGCGGCGGGACGCTCGGGATGGCCGGGCTCATCCCGCGCACGGCCGGCGAGGCCGAGTTCTACGTGTTCGTCGACCCGGAGCGCTACGGCCGGGGTATCGGCCGGACCGCCACCCAGTTGGTGTGCCGCTGGGCATTCGAACGACTATCGCTGGAGTCCATTCTGTTGACGGTGCACCAGGACAACGACGCCGCCTGCCGAATCTACGCCTCGCTCGGTTTTCGGGACGTGGCCCGGGCCGACGGTCGGCGAAGCATGACCCTCAGCCGCGCGGACTTCCTGGCCGCCCAGGCCGCGGGCAGCACGACCCGGCCGGCTGGGGTGGTCGTCAGATGACCGCACTGTTGATCAAGGCGCCGGTCGAGGCGCCCAGGCCGGCCGACCTACCACCGAGCCCGTTGGAACACTGGGACCTCATCGGCCGCCGGCTGGGCATGCGCCTGCTCGTCAAGCGGGACGACCTGTTGCCGTTTCCGCTGTCCGGCAACAAGGTCCGCAAGCTCGGCCGGGAGTTGGCCGCTCGCGCGGTACGCCCCGGCGATGCCGTGATCACCAATGGTGGGGTCGATTCCAATCACTGCCGTACCGCCGCTCTCATGGGTGCCCGGCTGAGCCTCGACGTGGACCTCGTCCTGCACACACGCGCGAACGCGGTGGCGAAGGAACAGCTGTCGGTACGACTCGCGAGCGCCACGGGTGCCCAGGTGCACCTCGTGGCACCCGAGGAGGTGGGTCAGCGGATCGACGAGTTGACAGCGGTGCGGGCCGCCGCCGGTCAGACGGTGCACGTCATTCCAGGTGGCTGCCACACGAAATCCGGGGTCGAGGCGTACGCCGACGCGGCGGCCGAGATGCTCGGCCAACTCGGCACGGCACCGGACGCGGTGGTGCTGGCCTCGGGTACCGGTGCGACCCAGGCCGGGCTGGTCGCGGGATTGGCCCGCGCCGGCTGCCACAGCCGGGTGATCGGGATCTCCGTGGCCCGTACCGCCGCGCGGGGCGGTGCCGCCGTCCAGGAGGCCCTGTCCTGGCTCGACGGCGACGCCGAGACCCCGATCGAGTTCCTCGACGACTTTGTCGACGGCGGGTACGCCCATGCCTCCGAGGCCACCCGGGAGACGGTGCGGCATGCCTGGCGGCTCGGGCTGCCGCTCGACCCGACCTACACCGGCAAGGCGTTCCGTGGCCTGACCGAGCTGGCCCGCACCGGCGCACTCCGGCCGAACGCCACCGTCGTCTTCTGGCACACCGGTGGACTGATGAACCACCTGGTCGAGTGAGTCGTCGCCGAGCAGCCTGCGCTCAGAGCACGAAGGCGTCGGTCCACAGCGCGCCGGAACGCCCGGAGAGGGAGTCCAGCATCGCCACCGCCTGACCGTCGGTCAGTTGGGCCACGAAATCCACGATGGCGCGGCCCCGGGCCTTGCCGATCCGGTCCGGGGTACGCGGGTGCAACTCCGCCTCGGCCAGCTCGACCAGGTCATGCAGGCGCCGGGGCAGGCGGGACTCCTCCTCCGGGTCGAGCAGCCACTCCAGCAGCGCCTCGACCAGGGTGCCGAGCAGGCGGGCCTGGCCCCGCTGGTGCAGCGCCAGGTCGGGGCGGGCCAGCACGAACCGGTGGTGGACGAACTTGAGAACCTGCACCTCGTGCCACTGCGGCGGGGCGAGCAGTACGTGCCCCGAGCGCAGGGACGGCTGTTCGACGACGGTGATCGCGTCGACGAATCGGGTGGTCCAGCGGGCGGAGAAGCGGGCCACGTACTGTTCGGCCTCGATCGAGCCGTCGAACGGCACGGCGAGCAGCCCGTCGACCAGTTCCTCCCGGACGTGCTCGACCGCCGCCGCGAAGGCGTCGTCGTCGGCGACCCAGTCGTCCTTGCGGTGCAGGTGGCGGCGCAGCCGCTCGATCGCCGCGCCGGGCCGGCGGGCCGAGGTGGTCAACGCCGCGTCGGTGATGGCCCGCAGGTGGCCGCCCTCGCGCTGCCAGGCCATCAGCTCGGCGGCCACCGCACCCTGCTGGAGCACCCCGACCCGGTAGAAGTCCTCCACGTCGTGGATGGCGTACGCGATGTCGTCGGCGGTGTCCATCACCGACGCCTCGACGGTCTGCTGCCAGTCGGCGATCCGCCCGGCGAACGGCGCCCGGGCCTGCCGCAGGTCGTCCAGCTCGGTGCGGTACGCCCCGAACTTCGCCGAGCCGCTGTCCGGGTCGTCCGGCGGCGGGCTCGCCCCGCGCGGCGGCGGATCCATCAGACGCGGATGCGGGTCGGGATGGTCCAGCCGGGTCCACGGATACTTCAGCATCGCCGCGCGCACCGCCGCGGTCAGGTCCAGTCCGGTCGTCGCCGCGCCACGGATCTCGGTGGAGGTGACGATCCGGTACGACTGGGCGTTGCCCTCGAACCCGTCGGCCAGGCCGAGTCGGTGCCGGGCCAGCCGGTCCAGCACCCGCTCCCCCAGGTGTCCGAAGGGCGGGTGGCCGAGGTCGTGGGCGAGCGCGGCGGCCTCCACCACGTCCGGGTCGCAGCCACCCAGCTTCTCCACCAGGTCGCGCTGCCAGTCGTCGGCGACGAGCCGCTCGGCGATCGCCCGGGCCACCTGGGCGACCTTGAGGCTGTGGGTGAGCCGGTTGTGCACCAGCAGCCCGGAGCCGCCCGGGCTCACCACCTGGGTGACTCCGCCCAGCCGGGCGAAGAACGGCGAGCCGACGATGCGGTCCCGGTCGGCCCGGAACGGGCTGGTCGCGAGGTCGCCGAGGGCCCGCGCGCTGCCGCCGAACAGCCGCCGCGCCCGAGGCTCCACAGGTGCTTCCATGATCGCCACGGTAGCCCGGCAGAATGCACGACGGAACCCACACCAGAAGGCGGAGCGACATCGTGACCCTCTCTGTTCATCAGCGCATCGCCGGGGAGCTCGGCGTCGCCGAGCACCAGGTACGCGCGGCCGTTGAGCTGCTCGACGGCGGCGCCACCGTGCCGTTCATCGCGCGGTACCGCAAGGAGGCCACCGGGCTGCTCGACGACACCCAGCTGCGCACCCTGGAGGAGCGGCTGCGCTATCTGCGTGAGTTGGACGAGCGGCGGGCGGCGGTACTGGAGTCGATCCGCCAGCAGGGCAAGCTCGACGAAGCCCTGGAAGCGCAGATCATGGCGGCCGACTCGAAGTCCCGGCTGGAGGACATCTACCTGCCGTACAAGCCCAAGCGGCGGACCCGGGCGCAGATCGCCCGCGAGGCCGGGCTGGAGCCCCTCGCGGACACGCTGCTCGGCGACCCGACGCAGGACCCGAAGGCGGTGGCCGCCGGCTACGTCGACGCGGACAAGGGGGTGGCCGACGCCGCCGCCGCGCTGGACGGGGCGCGGGCCATCCTGATCGAACGGTTCGCCGAGGACGCCGACCTGATCGGCACGCTGCGCGAGCAGATGTGGTCGCGGGGCCGGCTGGTGTCCCGGGTACGCGACGGGCAGGAGAGCGCCGGGGCGAAGTTCGCCGACTACTTCGACTTCGCCGAGCCGTACCCGAAGCTGCCCTCGCACCGGATCCTGGCGATGTTCCGGGGCGAGAAGGAGGGCGTGCTCGACCTGACCATGGATCCGGAAGCCGATGGCGACGGCGACGCCGTCGTCAGCGGACCGACCCGGTACGAGGCCGCGATCGCCGGTCGGTTCGGCGTCACCGACCAGGGCCGGCCCGCCGACAAGTGGCTCGCCGACACGGTGCGCTGGGCGTGGCGGACCCGGGTGCTCATCCACCTCGGCGCGGACCTGCGGATGCGGCTGTGGCAGGCGGCCGAGGAGGAGGCCGTCCGGGTCTTCGCCACCAACCTGCGTGACCTGCTGCTCGCCGCGCCGGCCGGCGCCCGGCCCACCATGGGACTCGACCCGGGCCTGCGTACCGGGGTGAAGGTGGCCGTGGTGGACGCCACCGGCAAGGTGGTCGCCACCGACACCATCTACCCGCACGAGCCGCGCCGGCAGTGGGACGCGTCCCTGCACACCCTGGCGACGCTGGCCGCGAGGCACGGGGTCGAGCTGATCGCCATCGGCAACGGCACCGCCAGTCGGGAGACCGACAAGCTGGCCGGCGACCTGATCAAGCGGCACCCCGAGCTGAAACTGACCAAGCTGGTGGTCTCCGAGGCGGGCGCCTCGGTCTACTCCGCCTCGGCGTACGCCGCACAGGAACTGCCCGGACTGGACGTGTCGCTGCGTGGTGCGGTGTCGATCGCCCGGCGGCTCCAGGACCCGCTGGCCGAACTGGTCAAGATCGACCCCCGGTCGATCGGTGTCGGCCAGTACCAGCACGACCTCTCCGAGGTGAAGCTCTCCCGGTCGTTGGACGCGGTCGTGGAGGACTGCGTCAACGGTGTCGGCGTGGACGTCAACACCGCGTCGGCTCCCCTGCTCACCCGGGTCTCCGGCATCGGCGCCGGTCTGGCCGAGAACATCGTGCTGCACCGGGACGCCAACGGGCCCTTCCGCACTCGCGCCGAGTTGAAGAAGGTGTCCCGGCTGGGCCCGAAGGCGTTCGAGCAGTGTGCCGGCTTCCTGCGCATCCCCGGCGGCGATGACCCGCTGGACTCCTCCAGCGTGCACCCGGAGGCGTACCCGGTGGTGCGTCGGATCCTCACCTCGACCGGCCAGGACCTGCGCTCGATCATCGGCAGGAGCGCCATCCTGCGCGGGCTGCGGGCCACCGACTTCGTCGACGACACCTTCGGTCTGCCCACGGTCACCGACATCCTCGCCGAACTGGAGAAGCCAGGCCGCGACCCACGGCCGGAGTTCAAGACGGCGACCTTCGCCGAAGGCGTCGAGAAGATCAGTGACCTGACCCCCGGCATGGTCCTGGAGGGGGTGGTCACCAACGTCGCCGCGTTCGGCGCGTTCGTGGACGTCGGGGTGCACCAGGACGGCCTGGTGCACGTGTCGGCGATGTCGCGCACCTTCGTCAAGGACCCGCACGAGGTGGTGAAGTCCGGCGACGTGGTCAAGGTCAAGGTGCTCGACGTGGACGTACCCCGCAAGCGCATCTCGTTGACCCTGCGCCTGGACGAGGACCCGGCCGACGGACGCGGGCGGGCTGGCGGTGACCGACAGGGCCGACCCAGCCAGGGACGAACGGGGCAGCCCAGCCGGGGCGGCAGCGGGGCACGCGCGGGCCGGGGCAACACGAACGCTCCCGCTGACAGCGCGATGGCCGACGCGCTACGTCGCGCCGGGCTCCTCTGAGCCAGCCGACCGGTCGGTAGTCCGCCGCGAGGTCGGGCCGCTCGGCGGAGGTACCACCCCTCGGGGGTCGGCCTCCGCCGGGCGGCTGATGGCGTACCGTCGCGGCCATGGTGGGCAACGACGGCCCGGAGTGGCGGACGGCCCGGCAGCGGGCGGTGCAGGCACATGCCGCTGCCGCGCAGCAGCAGCGCGTCGCCGAGCAGGCCGAGGCGGCGGAACTGGTGGCCTGGTTCGTCGCCGAGGCACGGCGCCGCGGGCTGCCGCCGGAGCGGCTCACCGCGCGGTCGTACGACGGCCGGGGCCGCTATCGCACCCGGCTGCTCGGTTGGTACGTGGACCAGGCACGCAGCCGCGCGGTCGACGTCGACGGGCGATTTCACCTGTTGACCGTGCCGGGCGGGCTGCGGGCCCGGCTGTTCGGTGTGGACCCCGAGCCGTCGCCGGCGCCGTTGGTGCTCGGTGCCGGCGGACGCGACGGCGAGTCGATGCCGTTGCGAACCCTGCTCGCCCGGCGCCTGTCGACCTAGCGCGTGGGTCGAGGCGGGCCCGTGGGTCGTGACGGCTCCGGCGACATGGGACCCCAGGTGCGTATTCCTTCGTCGTAGCCCGTGACCTCGACCGGCGTCGAGTGGTTGTTGTCAGGGAGTTTGCGACAACCCGTCGCGGCCCCGAGTGCCGCGCTCATGGTCGCCGACCGTCACCCATGGACTCCGCCCAGAAAACACATTTTCGACATTCGACGATTTCTGCGCACTTATGGTGTTAAGAAGGACCGTACGCAGCTGCCGTCAATCGCGGGGAGGTCCGTTGACGCACCTATCGGGGAACCTCAGTCCCCCCAATCCGCGGGAGAGGACTTCGGCTCCGCCCGTTATCCACCTGTCCGCACCGGACGTGGGACCGCTCGAAGAGTCCTATCTGGTGAGCGCGTTGCGGTCGGGATGGGTGGCTCCGGTCGGGCCCGAGTTGGCCGCCTTCGAGCGGGAGATCGCGGACCGGGTCGGCGTCGCACACGCGGTGGCGCTCTCCTCGGGGACCGCCGCACTCCATCTCGGACTGCTCGCGCTCGGAGTGGGCCCGGCACACGTCGTCGTGGTACCCACGTTGACCTTCGTGGCCACCGCCAACGCGGTCAGCTACACCGGCGCCCGGCCGGTCTTCGTCGACTGTGACCCGGCCACCGGCAACATCGACGTCGCCCTCCTCGCCCCCCTGCTCGAACAGCTCCGGTCGTCGGGCCGGCAGGTCGGCGCCGTGCTCCCGGTCGACATCTTCGGCAGCTGCGCCGACTACTCGGCCCTGCTACCCATCTGCGCGGCCGCCGGTGTGCCGGTCGTCGAGGACGCCGCAGAGGCCCTGGGTGCCGTCCACCGGGGCCGCCCAGCCGGTTCGTTCGGTCACGCCGCGGTCCTGTCGTTCAACGGCAACAAGATCATCACCACCTCGGGTGGCGGGATGCTGCTCTCCGACGACGGTGTGCTCGCCGAACGCGTGCGGTACCTGTCGACCCAGGCCCGCCTGCCGCTGCCGCACTACGAGCACCCCGAGGTGGGGTACAACTACCGGCTCAGCAATCTGCTCGCGGCGGTGGGCCGTGCCCAGTTGCGTCGGCTCGACCACATGGTCACCCGGCGGCGCCAGCTCCGGAAGCTGTATGCCGACCTCTTCGCCGCCGTGCCCGGGGTACGGCTGCTGGCGCACTCGGACGACCTGTCCAACTGCTGGTTGACCTGCATCGTCGTCGATCCCGAAGCGGCCGGTTGGCGGGCCCGCGACCTCGCCGACCACCTGGCCGCACGCGGCATCGAGACCCGTCCGATCTGGAAGCCGCTGCACCTGCAACCGGCGTACGCCGGCGCGGAGGCCCTGGTCACCGGCGCGGCCCAACACCTCTTCGAGAACGGGTTGGCCCTGCCCAGCGGCTCGGTGCTCACCGAGCACCAGCGGGCCACGGTACTCACGGCGATCACCGCTTTCCTCGACAACTGACCGACGCTCGTCGCCGCAGTGACACATCCCCCGCCGGCGGGGGGCCCTTCTCGGTCGCAGGGACACCGCCTCGTGGCGACCACCCGCACAGAAGTGGAGCACCTCCATGTCCGATCATCCGCAGAGTCGTCCGGCGTGGCGCGGCGTGGCGCTACGGCACGACGACGTCGTCGACCCCGGCGATCTCGGACATCGTCGGGACGACCCGGTCGGCACGCGGGTGGCCTTCCTCACCCAGTGCTTCCACCCCGAGCCAGCCGCCATTCCGCTCGGCATCACCCGATCGCTGCGGGCGCACGGCATGCGGGTGCAGGTGCTGACCGGCATCCCCAACTACCCGACCGGAAAAATACGGCAGGGGTACTCGGCCTGGCGACGCACCAGTGAACGCCACGACGACCTGCACGTCCTGCGGACACCGCTCTATCCCAGCCACGACAGGTCGGCGGCGGGCCGCGCCATCAACTACGTCAGCTGGGCGGCCAGTTCGACGTTCCTCGGCCGGTCGGTACGCCGCCACGCCGACGTAGCCCTCGTCTACGGCTCGCCGATCACCGCCGCGACGTCGGCGATCGCCGCCCGGCTCCGGCGGAGGATGCCGTACGTGCTGATGGTCATGGACCTCTGGCCGGACTCCGTGTTCGCTACCGGTTTCCTCACCGGAGGCGTCAAACGACGGATCGCCGAGTCCGCCCTGACCCGGCTCACCAACCTGGCCTACCGGTTCGCCGACCATGTGACCGTGCCCGCGCCGGGCATCCGGGACGCGATCGTGGCCCGGGGAGTCCGACCGGACAAGGTCACGGTGGTCTACAACTGGACCGACGAGAAGGTGATGCAGCCGACGGCACCGGATCCGCTGTTCCGTACCCGCCTCGGACTGGCACCCGACGACTTCGTGCTGATGTACGCCGGCAACCTGGGCAGCGCACAGCGCCTCGACGTGGTGGTGGAGGCGATGGCGCGGCTGTCCGACGTGCCGCACGTCCACCTGGTGCTGATCGGAGACGGCGTCGAGCGGCAGAATCTCCGCGACCAGGCGGAACGCCTGGGACTGGCACGGGTCCACCTGGTGGATCCGGTGGTGCCGCAGGTACTGCCGGCGATCCTGGCCGCAGCAGACCTGCACCTGGTCTCGCTCGCCGATGATCCGCTGTTCCGCATCACCCTGCCCAGCAAGCTCCAGGCCCTGCTGGCCTGCGGCCAACCGATCCTGGTCTGCGCGCCCGGCGACGCGGCGCGGATCGTGACCGAGGCCGGGGCCGGGTTCACCGCCCCGCCCGAGGACCCGGTACGGCTGGCGGAGGTCCTCCGTCAGGGCCTACAGACGCCCCGGCCGCAGCTGCGGGCGATGGGGCGGGCCGGCCACGACTACTACCACCTGCACATGAGCGAAGCGGCGAACACCCGGCTCCTGGCCGACGTCATCACGACGGCAGCGAATCGGGTGCGGCGAACACGCTGAGCACGTTGCCGTCCCGGTTCTCCTGGCACCACTGACGGTAGGCCGCCCCGGCGGCCAGCCGCGCCCGGTGGCGCTCCTGCGCCGACATGCCGGCCACCCGCTCGATCTCCTGAGCCAACCCGGCCACCGTCAGGGGCCGTACCACCCGCCCGCCGCCGGCCTCGAACACCGCCGACCACGGCGTACGGTCGGAGCAGATGACCGGGCAGCAGGCACTGAGGCTCTCCGCGATCACATGACCGAAGTTCTCGCCTCGGGTCGGGAACAGGAAGGCGTCGTACCGCGCGAAGGTCGGTGCCACGTCGTCGTGTGGCAGCAGGCCCCGGTAGTTGACGGTCACATGGGCCGGTAGTCGCGCACGCAGCGCCTCGCACCGCGCCCAGTAGGCGGCGTCCTCCATCGGCCCGTAGATGTCGAAGGTGACCGGACGGCTCGCCTCGGCCAGCGCGGCGATGGCCAGGTCGAGGTTCTTCATCGGGCTGATCCGCCCGATGAAGACGAGCCGGGCCGGGGCGCCGGGTCGGCCCGGGTCCGGCTGCGCCACGACGCCGGGCGCGGCGGTCTGGTTCTGCTGGACGATGACCCGCGCCCACGGGAACACCGCCCGGATGTCGTCGCCCTCGGCCTGAGTGGACGCATGCCAGGTGAGGGGCAACCGCCGCAACATCGGGCGCCACAGTCTCAGGAAGGCCCGCTTCTTCGCGCCGTTGAGCGCCAGCGCGGCCACCGAGCACTCCCCCCGGGGTGCGAGGAGCACCGCAGTTGCCCGGATGAGTCGCAGCCGCAGCGCCAGGATGGACAGCAGCGAGAACACCGACCAGATTCCGTTGACGTACAGCAGGTCGAAGTGGACGCGGCGCAGTCGTTGCCACAGCAGCCGGTAATGTGCCGGCCGACGCAGGTTGAGGTAGAAGATCGCGGATCGGCCGCGCCGGCACCAGCGCCCCGACAACTCCGGGTAGGGCTCGGTGGTGCCGAGGTCCCGGTCCCGGGTGACCAGGGTCGGCACCACATGGTGCGGGGCCGTGTCGATAATGTTTGCCACGGAGCGGACCGGCCCCCCGCCCCGGACACCGGGCTCGAAGCAACCGACCGTGATCAGCACGCGGAACTCCGCCGCCGCCGAGTCCCCGGCAGCCGTCGGCTCGGGTGTCCTGGTGCCGCCGGGGGCAGTCATCGTGCTCCTCCACTGACCGCACCGCGGACCGACCGGCCGAGGCGCCGGTAGGTGTTCACGGCGGCGCGGGAGGTCTGGAGCCACAGCTTGTCGCGGTTCGTCAGGACCGCGCGGGTCACCGGCACCTGGCCGGCCAACGCCCGGTGCAGCCAGGGCTGCACCACGTCGACCGCGCGCGGAACCGAGTCGTCCTCCACCACCGGCGCGACGATCCGCTCGAAGACCTCCAGACCGTTGAAGGGCTGGCCGAAGAACGCCGCGGTCTTCGGGGCGTAGGAGATCGGGTACATCGGTACGTCGAGAGCCGCCCAGAGCGCGCTGGAGTGCAGCTTCATCGAGATGGCGAGTGAGCATTCGGCCATGGCGGCGGCGAAGTCCAGCAGCTCCACGCCCTGGTAGGCGACGACCTCCGCGCTGCGGGCCCCGAGTTGCCGACACACCTGCTCGGTGAAGGAGACGTCGGTGCCGCCCGGGCTGGCCTCCAGCACGAACAGGCGGACCGCCGTCACGCCGTGCGCGTCGGCGACCCGGCCGATGTGGCGGGCCGTGTCGACGGCGTCGAGCCCCGGCCACCGGCGCAGCGCCACGCCGAGCACCGACGCGGTGGTACGCCCCGGACGGATGCCCAGTTGGGCGACGAAGGTGGGATCGACGAAGTCTCGACACCGCTTGGCCCGCCACCCCAGTTGCTGTTCGGCCAGCGTCACGGAGTCCACGTCACGCAGATAGCACTCGTCGAACGGGGACCCGAGTTCGCGCAGCCGGCTGAGCCAGTCGGCGCTCAGCGGCCCGAGACCGAGCCCCACGGCGAGCACCGGCACCGCCGGCAGCTGACGGGGCAGGTGACTCAACCACGCGTACGGTGTGTACGGGTGGTGACTGGTCTGGAGCAGGCCACCGCCACCGAACAGCACCGCCGCGCAGCTCTGGAAGTTCCGTTCGCTTCGGGAGGAGCCTGGCAGGTCCCGGCCCGGGCGCACGGGCTGGGGATCGAGCGGCAGCCCGAGCCGCGTGGACAGGGCGGACCAGTCGACCGGCCTACCGAAGCTCAGATAGCGAACCCCGACGTCCCTCCGGGTGGCCGCTATCGTCGACATCCCGGCGACCATTATCAGGTCGTCTCCGAAGTTTCCCGCCTCCCCGAGGCAGACCAATCCGACCGTGGGACTCATGGCCATGTTCACCTTTCACACCCAGTGACAGATAGCTGATCCACCAGCAGCTGGCGCTCACCACCGCGATCAGGGCGAGCGCACCCGCCGCGCCCGGCGCCCCGAGCAGGACACCGCCGGCGACGATCACGACGATGCGGACCGGACCCAGCAGTCCACCGATCGACAGCGCCCGGAGACTGGCGCCCTGTACCCGATGGCCGGCGAACCCCACCACGGCGATCGGCGCCAGCACGGTCTCGACGGCGATCAGCGGCAACAGCGGCTGGGCCACGCTCCAGTTGTCCGCGAGCACCAGCTCACCAGCCCACTCGGGGAGCAGGCAGATGGCCAACGCCACCGGGGCGATGAGGCCGACCGCCAAGGCGATGACCGGCCCGGTGGTGCGCAGCCGTTCGCGAACCGTGACCGGACGAATCCGGCCCAGATACGGAATGATCAACGACGAGAGCGTGGCCATCAGCAGTGTCACCGGCCCGAACAGGGTTCGGGTGGCGCCCAGGGCGCCGACGACCGCGACGCCGGCGGCACCGCCGGCCACGGCCAGGCCGGTCAGGGCCAGTTGCGCGGATCCGGTGGTCACCATGAACTGGGCCGCGAAGGCGGCGGCCACCCGGGTACGCCGACCGTCGAGCCCCCACGCCGGCAGCAGGAGATACCTCAGGCGCAGTGCCACCACGATTCCGACCACCGCTCCGGCAGCCGCCCAGATTCCGAAAAGCACGAGCGGCGCGACCGGCACCACGAGGCCGACGAGGACGGCGGCCACGATGCACCCGGTCCAGACACCCTCCTGGGTCAGGGCGATCCGGGCCACTCCGACGCCCAGGCTGGTCGCCTTGATGTAGTCGTAGAGCACCAGGCCGGGCATTGCCAGCCCGGCGGTCAGCAGGTACGGCGAGCCACTGATCGCCGCGGACACCGACACCAGGACCGCGGCCACCGTCGCGAGCAGGATCGCCCGGCGGGCGCCCGCCCGGGTCGCCGCCGACATCCGCTCCGGCCGTTCGGCCAGGACCGCCTCGGTGACCGTGGTCCGCACCAGCCCGGTGACCAGGACGTAAATCGAGAAGGCCAGGGCGAACTGGCCCAGCCGGTCCAGCGTCTCACCACGCGCGACCGCAACGGAGACCACGAGGTTGCCCACGCTGGACAGTCCGTTGGTGCAGAACGCGGCGACGGCACGTCGGCCGAACCGCTGCCCGGCACCGAACCGCCCGGCCAGCTTGCGACGGATACCGGCGCCCGCCCGCACCGTCGTGGGTACGCTCACGCGGCGCCCCGGATGGCCGGCGCGCAGGGCCGGGCGGGGCGCGTCCTCCGCGGCACCGCCGAGGTCACCGCCGGGCTCCCCCGGCACCGAGCAGTCGGTCGTAGGTCTCGACGAATCGGCCCAGCGCGACCTGCTGGGAGAAAGCCTGCTCGCATCGGTGCCGAGCCGCCGCCGCCATGCCCGGACCGGACTGATCCAGCACGTCCAGCACCCGGGCCGCGAGGAACTGGCTGACCTCGGCCGCCGGCTCCAGGGGAACCAGCCAGCCGGTCCGCCCGTCGACCACACTTTCCCGCGACCCGTAGGTGGCCGTCGCCACGGCGGGGACGCCACAGGCCATCGCCTCGATGACCGACATGCCGAGGCCCTCCTCGTAGGAGGTCTGGAGAAACACCGACGCCCCTCGGTACAGCTCCGGCAGGTCTCCGGCCGACACGTCGGGGCGTACCACGATGCGGTGGGTCAGCCCGAGCTCGGCGATGAGCGCCGCCACCGAGGGTTCGAGCCGTCCCTTGCCGGCGAGGACGAGTGGCGGAGCGTCGGGCCTCGTCCGCAGGATCTCCGCGTAGCCGCGGACCATCCGGTCAAGGCCCTTTCGGGGCTCGGCGAGCCGGCAGACGGAGAGCAGATATCCGTCCGATCGCCACCCGGCCGGCGACGGCGAGAACCGGTCGGTGTCGACACCCGGTGGCGCCAGCACGACATTCGGCTGTCCCAGGGCTTCGATCCAGTTGAAGATCGGCTGGTTCTCGACGAGGACGGCGTCCACCGCGTGCAGGGTCGACCGTTCGATCCGGTCGGTGATCCGGGTCATCGCGGCCCGCCAGCCCGCCAGCGCGTACCCGCACGACTTGGGATGCGAGTCGCGTTCCCACCTGGCCAGGGTCGCCATCTGCACGACGACCGGCGGGCCGGCCGCGAGCACCGGGGCGGCCCAGGCCGGAGATCCGCAGACGACCTGGATGAGGTCGTAGTCGGCCAGCGCCGCGGTCAGTTCGCGGCGCGGCCGGTAGCGCATGAACTCCAGCTCGACGGCGTTGGCGCCCCAGTACCGCTCGTCGGGCGCGTCGGCCCGGCCGCTCAGCACACTCCTACGCCACCAGGATCGCGGTGCGCGGAGGCGACGGCTCGACCGGTCGCCCGCCGACGTGGCCAGGTCGTGCAGGTCCACGGTGAACCGACCGCTCGCCCTGAGGCCATCCCGCAACCAGCTCACCACGGTGCCCACTCCGCCATTGCGATGCAGGCCGTGGGTCACCAGGGCGACCCGCCGAACGGATTCGGCCGAATGCTCGACACGGACCCGTTCGGAGATTCCGTAGGTCATCTCGTCACCCCAATGCGGATCGACGTTGAACACGAGGGCCAGCGACCACCCTCGGAAAGATTTTCAGCAGGACAGCCAGCGAGAACAAGCTAGCACTCGCACATCAATACCTGCGGCAATTCGATGAAACGAACGGATTTCACGCTCTCGCCGGCGTCACCGCGCAATTCACCATCGATTTGGCACCGGCCAGGAATGCACGCATCGCAGAACGGCTCCCACCCGAACACGTTTGGGCTCGTTCCTTGCCGACACGGTGCGCCATCTCGCGTCCCGTCGGCGGCCGACGGACCGATGACGTCAGCGTCGGATGCCCGCCCAGCCGTGGTGTCGCCGCACGGTCGACAAGATGAAGTCGACCGTGCGGCGAGAGGTGTCGGCGACCGCGTAATCCGGTGGGCACGGCACGCCGGCCGTCGACACCTGGTCGATCACCACCTTGACCGCCTCCACCACACCGGCCGGCTCCAGTCCGGTCATCAGAATGCCACCGGCATCCAGCGCCTCCGGCCGCTCCATGGAGTCGCGCAACGTCACCGCCGGAAAACCGAGAATCGCGGCTTCCTCGCTGACCGTGCCACTGTCCGAGAGCGTGCAACGGGCCTGACGTTGCAGCGTGATGTAGTCGAAGAAACCAAAGGGCTCGTGGAAGAGAATCCCGTCGAGCGCGCTGTCGTCGAGCGCCACTGCCTCCAGCCGCTTGCGGGTACGCGGGTGCGTCGACACGAGCAGGGGCAGCCGCCACTGGTCGCGGACGGCCTGCAGGCAGTCGAGAAGCGCACGCAACCGCTCCGGTCGGTCCACGTTCTCCTCCCGGTGCGCGCTGACCACGAAGTAGCGCGCCGGTTCGAGGCCGAGACGGTCGAGCACGGTGGAGCGCTTGATGTCGTCCATGTAGTGGTCCAACACCTCCCGCATCGGGGAGCCGGTGTGCAGGATGCGACGCGGATGCACCCCCTCGGCGAGCAGGTTGCGGCGGGCGTGTTCGGAGTACACCAGGTTGAAGTCCGCCACGTGATCGACCAGCCGGCGGTTCGTCTCCTCGGGCACGTTGAGATCGAAACTCCGGTTGCCCGCCTCCATGTGGTAGACCGGCACCCGCATCCGGCGAGCCATCAGCGCGGCGATCGCGCTGTTCGTGTCGCCGAGGATCAGCAGGGCGTCCGGGCGCAGTTCCTCGATCGCCTGCTCCGTGCCGAGCAGCACGCCGCCGAGCACGCGCGCCAGCGATGTGGTGTCGACATGCAGGAATCGGTCAGGCGTACGGATCCGCAGTTCGGTGAAGAACACATCCGACAACGCCGGATCCCAGTTCTGCCCGGTATGGATGAGACTGTGATCGACCGTACGGTCGAGTAGCGCGATAACCCGAGACAAACGAATAATCTCCGGGCGCGTACCCACCACCGTCATGACCCGCGTCATTCGGCACCCTCCCTGTAGCCGGCCGACCCCTGCGAAGCTCCAACGATTCGAGTGACTGGACGTCACGTTCGCGTCAGCATCGGGTTCTGCAGTTTCGACCCCCACCGCCACCGGTGACGCTATCGTCACCCCGGCGGCATTATGCGCGCCAACGTTTGACAGCGAACAAGGAGAGAAATTGTCGCCTTCACTTTCGGATCGGCGCATTCTGATTACCGGGGGCACTGGATCTTTCGGTCAGACGATGGTGGCCCGACTGCTCGATGCCGGCGCCGGGGAGGTCCGCGTACTGAGCCGGGACGAGGCCAAGCAGGAGGCGCTGCGAATTCGCCTGCGCGACGATCGGGTGCGGTTCTACCTGGGCGACGTTCGGGATCTCGACTCGGTGTCCAAGGCCACGCGCGGCACCGACTACGTCTTCCACGCCGCCGCGCTCAAGCAGGTGCCCTCCTGCGAGTTCTTCCCCTTGGAGGCGGTACGCACCAACGTTCTCGGTAGCGCCAACGTGGTCGACGCCTGCGAGCGCAACGGCGTATCGGCACTGGTCTACCTCAGCACCGACAAGGCCGTGTACCCGATCAACGCCATGGGCATGACGAAGGCGCTGATGGAGAAGGTGGCCCAGGCGCACGCCCGGAACAACCCCGGCGCCCGCACCCGCGTCTGCTCGGTCCGCTACGGCAATGTCATGTGTTCACGGGGTTCGGTGATCCCGTTGTTCATCGAGCAGATCCGCAACGGCATGCCGCTGACCGTCACCGAACCGACGATGACCCGCTTCCTCATGTCCCTGGCCGACTCGGTCGAACTCGTCGAGCACGCGTTCAGCCATGGCCAGCCGGGTGACATCTTCATCCGCAAGGCGCCGGCATGCACGATCGGCGATCTCGCCACCGCCCTGTGCAACCTGTTCGAGGTACCCGCCAAGTTCGACGTACTGGGCCTGCGGCACGGCGAGAAGCTCTCCGAAACCCTGGCGAGCCAGGAGGAACTGGCCCGCGCGGAGGACTTCGGCGACTTCCTGCGGGTCCCGGTCGACAGCCGCGACCTCAACTACTCCCTCTACTTCGAGGAGGGTGACACCTCCCGGGACCGCCGGCTCGACTACACCTCCGACAACACCACCAGACTGACGGTGCCGGAGGTCATGTCGCTGCTCCTGACCCTGCCCGAGATCCGGCAGCACCTGGATCACGAGTCGCTGTCGGTGGGCCGCTCGTGAGCGGCCAGCGTTCGCTGGCTCATCCGCGGTCCGACGGGAGCAACCCGACGCCTCGGCAACGGGTGGTGATCCTCGGCGCGACGGGCATGCTCGGCCACACCCTGCTACGGCAGCTCGTCGCCGCGCCGGAACTCGACGTCTTCGGCTGCGCCCGCAACGCCGAGGCGGTGCGGGCCAGCTTCCCGGAACCGCTGGCACAACGCGTGACCTGCGGCGTCGACCTGACGGACGACAACGCCCTACGCCGGGTGCTGACGGCCCTCGCACCTGACGTGGTGGTCAACTGCGTGGGCGTGATCAAACAACGGCCGGAGGCCACCGACCCGGTGACCACCATCGCCGTCAACGCACTCTTCCCACACCGGCTGGCGCAACAGTGTGTCGCGCTGAACGCCCGGCTCATCCAGGTCAGCACCGACTGTGTGTTCTCCGGCCGGCGCGGCGGATACGACGAACAGGACGAGCCAGACGCGTACGACCTGTACGGCCGGACGAAACTGCTGGGTGAGACGACCCGCGACGGTGCGCTGACGCTGCGTACCTCGATCGTGGGGCACGAAATGTCCGGTGCCCGGTCGCTGGTGGACTGGTTCCTCAACCAACGGGGCACGGTCAACGGTTTCACCGGCGCCATCTACTCCGGACTGACCACCACGGAGTTCGCGGCCATGCTCCGCGCGGTCGTCCTACCGCGAGCCGACCTGTCCGGCCTGTACCACGTCGCCGCCGCACCGATCACCAAATACCACCTGCTACGCATCCTCGCCGAGGAGTACGGGTGGCCGGGCCACATCGCCCCGTCGGACGAGTTCGGCTGCGACCGGTCGCTCTCCGCCGCCTCGTTCCGAGCGGCGACCGGCTACCAGCCGCCGGCCTGGCCCACGATGGTGCGCCAGCTCCATCAGGCGGCGCTCGCCTGGGGTCACCCGCTGGCCGCCACCGCTGCCATGCGTCCGTGACCGGTATCCCGGACCGGACCAGCCAGCACCTAGGCAACGGCGCCGGCCCGGCACGTCACGGCACAAGTTGCCTGTTCACGTCGGCCACAGACACCACAGGGAGTGGTACATGCCGCCGGAAATGCGGAACCCCCAACGAACAGAACCAGCAGTCAGCGGCCGGGCCAGGGTCAGTCGTCGCCGTACCGTCATCTTTTTGACCACCGACACCCTCGCCTGGGTCGCCGGGTTCGTCGTCGCCGGCTGGGCCCGGTACGAGCAGATCCTCGCCGGCCGGGCGATCAATGCCCTCATCTTCGGCGTCGCCGCCGCCGTACTGCACTTCGGCATCAGCGCCCTGCGGCGGATCTACTCGGGTCGCCACCCACTGGGCAGCATCGAGGAGGTCCGTGGACTGGCCGAAACGACCGCAACCACCGCGGTCGTGGTCCTGGTCGCACTCCTCGCGCAGAGCGACCGCCCGGTGCCCGCCAGCACCCCCGTTGTCGGCGGGGCGTTGGCCCTGCTGCTGATGCTCAGCTTCCGCCTCCTGCACCGGTACCGGCGAGATCGCGCCATGCGTCCGGACGCCCGACTGGCGGCACCGGTACTGCTCTTCGGCTTCGGCGAGGCCGGTCAGGGATTGGTACGCGCGATGTTGAGCGATCCGAAGGGCCGCTACCTGCCCGTCGGCGCGCTCGATGACGACCCGGACAAGCGTGACCTGCGCATTGGCGGTGTCCCGGTGCTGGGCGGCCGGAAGGAACTCGGCGACGCGCTTGCCCGTACCGGCGCGACGAGCGTGATCTTTTCGGTGGCAAACGCCGACGCCACCCTGATCCGGGAGATCCGAGAGGCCACCCTCCGTACGGGTGCCGCATTCAAGATCCTACCACCCGTACGGGAGCTGGTGGACCATCGAATCACCGTCAGTGACGTACGGGACGTCCAGATCAGCGACCTGCTCGGCCGGCGCCAGGTGGTCGGCGACCTGACGCTGGACAACAACGGAGTCACCGGACGGCGCGTGCTGGTCACCGGTGCCGGTGGTTCGATCGGCTCGGAGCTGTGCCGGCAGATCATGCGCGCGAACCCCGGCGAGCTGATGATGTTGGACCGGGACGAGTCGGCACTGCACAGCCTCCAGATGTCACTCACCGGACGCGCGCTGCTGGACGGCCCCGAACTCATCCTCGCCGACCTGCGCGACGACGAGGGCATCCGGCGGATCATGCAGCAGCGCCAGCCTGAGATCGTTTTCCACGCGGCGGCGCTGAAGCACCTGACCCTGCTTCAGCGGCACCCCGGCGAGGCGGTCAAGACGAACGTGTGGGGGACGCTCACCGTCCTCGACGCCTGCCGCGACGTGGCGCGCTTCGTGAACATCTCCACCGACAAGGCCGCCGACCCGATCAGCGTGCTGGGTTACTCGAAACGCCTCACCGAGATGCTGACCGCGCACGCCGCCGCGACCTATCCGGGCACCTTCCTCAGTGTCCGGTTCGGCAACGTGCTCAGCAGTCGCGGTTCGGTGGTGACCGCCTTCCAGCGGCAGATCGCGGCGGGGCTGCCGCTGACCGTCACCCATCCGGAGGTGACCCGCTACCTGATGACGGTCCAGGAGGCGGTGCACCTGGTCCTCCAGGCGGCGAGCATCGGCCGCGACGGTGAGGCCCTGGTGCTCGACATGGGCGAGCCGGTACGCATCGACGACATCGCCCGCCGGATGGTCGAGCAGGCGGATCACCCGGTCGAGATCGTCTACACCGGGCTGCGGCCCGGTGAGAAGCTGCACGAGGACCTCCTGGGGCAGGGTGAGAACGATCTTCGGCCGTTGCATCCGTTGATCTCGCACGTGAGCGTGCCCACCCTCGACCCGATCGAGGTCAGCGGAGTGGATCCGTTCGACGAACCGCACCGGATAGTCGAGCAGCTCATCCAGCTCTGCGGCATCAAGCCGGGCGCGGATCGCAACCGGCCGGCGGGCATCCCGCTCGCCCGCTGAGCAACGCCACACCGGGGCCGGTTCCGTCGCTGTGATCAGCGGAGCCGGCCCCGGTGCGTGCTGACGGCGCTCCGCGCCGGATGTTAAGAAGGGGCCCCTGCTCTACTCCAGGCGTTAAGAAGGTGCCCTTCCTTTCATCCCAGGACGTCGGTGACGAGGGTTTGGGCTTCCTGTTGGAGGCGGGTCAGGTGGTCGGGGCCCTGGAACGACTCGGCGTAGATCTTGTAGACGTCCTCGGTGCCGGAGGGGCGGGCGGCGAACCAGCCGGAGGCGGTGGTCACCTTGAGCCCGCCGATCGGCGCGCCGTTGCCGGGGGCGGTGGTGAGCGTGGCGGTGATCGGTTCGCCGGCCAGCTCGGTGGCGCGTACCTGCTCGGGGGAGAGCTTGCCGAGCACGGCCTTCTGCTCCCGGGTCGCCGGTGCGTCGATGCGGGCGTACGCGGGCGCACCGAAGCGTTCGGCCAACTCGGCGAAATGCTCGCTCGGGGTCCGCCCGGTCACCCCGATGATCTCGGACGCGAGCAGGCAGAGCAGGATGCCGTCCTTGTCGGTGGTCCAGGTGCCGCCGTCGCGGCGCAGGAAGGAGGCGCCGGCACTCTCCTCCCCACCGAAGCCCACCGCCCCGTCGAGCAGGCCGGGCACGAACCACTTGAAGCCCACCGGCACCTCCAGCAGGGGGCGCCCGAGATCGGCCGCCACCCGGTCGATCATGGAGGAGGAGACCAGGGTCTTGCCGACCGCGGCAGCCGGACTCCACTGCTCGCGGGTACGGAACAGGTGGGCGATCGCCACCGCCAGGTAGTGGTTCGGGTTCATCAGCCCGGCGTCGGGGGTGACGATGCCGTGCCGGTCGGCGTCGGCGTCGTTTCCGGTGGCCACCTGGTAGTCGGCGCGCATCGCGATCAGCGAGGCCATCGCATTCGGCGACGAACAGTCCATCCGGATCTTGCCGTCCCCGTCCAGGGTCATGAACCGCCAGGTCGGGTCGACGGTCGGGTTGACCACGGTCAGGTCGAGGCGATGCCGCTGGGCGATCTCGCCCCAGTAGGCGACGCTGGCGCCACCGAGCGGGTCGGCGCCGATGCGCACCCCGGCGGCGCGGATCGCGTCGAGGTCGAGCACCGCCGGCAGGTCGTCGACGTACGCGCCGAGAAAGTCGTACGTGCCGGTGGTGTCGACGGCGCGGGCCCGCGCGTACGGAATCCGGCGCACCTCCTTGAGCCCGGCGGCGAGGATCGCGTTCGCGCGGTCCTGGATCCACCGGGTGGCATCGGAGTCGGCCGGACCACCGTGGGTGGGGTTGTACTTGAAGCCGCCGTCGTCCGGCGGATTGTGCGACGGGGTGATCACGATGCCGTCGGCGAGCCCGGCGGTGCGACCCCGGTTGTGGTGGAGGATGGCGTGCGACACCGCCGGGGTGGGGGTGTAGCCGTCCCGGCTGTCCAGCAGCACGGTGACCTCGTTGGCGGCGAGCACCTCCAGCGCGTCCACCGCGGCCGGAGCGGAGAGCGCGTGGGTGTCCCGGCCGAGGAAGAGCGGCCCGTCGATCCCCTGCTCCCGGCGGTAGTCACAGAGCGCCTGGGTGACCGCGAGGATGTGGTCGGAGTTGAAGGCGTTGCGCAGGCTCGACCCACGGTGCCCGGAGGTGCCGAAGGAGACCTGCTGGGCCGGATCGGCCGGGTCCGGATGCTCGGCGTAGTAGGCGGTCACCAGCCTCGGTACGTCGACCAGGTCGGCGGGCTCGGCCGGCTGACCGGCGCGCGGGTGACTGCTCACGGTGCTGGCCTCTCGTTCGCGACTGCGGGGCTCGCAAGCTCACTCCTCGCGCTCACGGTGCTGGCCTCTCGTTCGCGACTGCGGGGCTCGCAAGCTCACTCCTCGCGCTCACCGGGCTGGCCTTTCGTTCGCGACTGCGGGGCTCGCAAGCTCACTCCTCGCGCTCACGGTTCCACCTTCTGTCCCTTGCCGATGACCACGATGCCGTTGTCGGAGACGGTGTAGCGCTGCCGGTCCCGTTCCAGGTCCACGCCGATCTCGGCACCCTCGGGCACCTGGACGTTCTTGTCCAGGATGGCCCGGCGCACCACCGCGTGCCGGCCGATCTCGACACCTTCCATCAGCACCGAGCCGTCCACGTGCGCCCAGGAGTGCACCTTCACCTTGGGTGAGACGATCGAGTTCTCCACGAGAGAACCGGAGATCACCGCGCCGGGCGAGACCATCGAGGCGACCGCCCGGCCGACCCGCTCCCCCCACTGGTGCACGAACTTGGCCGGCGGGTACGGCGGCTGCTCCGTGTAGATCGGCCAGTCGAAGTTGTAGAGGTTGAACACCGGGTGGACGTTGATCAGGTCCATGTGGGCGTCGTAGAAGGAGTCGAGCGTCCCCACGTCGCGCCAGTAGCCCCGGTCCCGGTCGGTGCTGCCCGGCACCTCGTTGTCGCGGAAGTCGTAGACGTTCGCCTCGCCCCGCTCGACCAACATCGGGATGATGCTGCCGCCCATGTCGTGCTTGCTGGTGCGGTCCTCGGCGTCGCTTTCGACCGCGTCGATCAGCGCCCGCGTGGTGAAGACGTAGTTGCCCATCGAGGCGTAGATCTCGTCGGGGGCGTCCGGCAGCCCGACCGCGTCGGTGGGCTTCTCCCGGAAGGCCCGGATCCGCCGGCCGTCCTCGGCGACCTCGATGACACCGAACTGGTCGGCCGTGGACAGCGGCTGCCGGATGCCGGCCACGGTCACGCTGGCGCCGGAGGCGATGTGGTCCTCCACCATCTGCCGGGGGTCCATCCGGTAGATGTGGTCGGCGCCGAACACGATCACGTAGTCGGGTTGCTCGTCGTAGATCAGGTTGAAGCTCTGGTAGATCGCGTCCGCCGAGCCGGCGAACCACCACGGGCCACGGCGCTGCTGCGCGGGCACCGGCGTGACGTAGTTGCCGAGCAGCGTCGACATCCGCCAGGTCTTGGTGATGTGTCGGTCGAGGGAGTGGGACTTGTACTGGGTCAGCACGACGATCTTCAGATAGCCGGCGTTGGCCAGATTGGAGAGGACGAAATCGACCATGCGGTACATCCCGCCGAACGGGACGGCCGGCTTGGCCCGGTCCGTGGTCAGCGGCATCAGGCGCTTGCCCTCTCCGCCGGCCAGGACGATCGCGAGCACCTTGGCAGCCATGACCAGACGCTATCCATCCCGGTGCCACTTCACCACTCGTACGGGCACAGTTCCGTACTAGGGTGCCGGGCATGACCGACTCCGCCCCGATCCGCGTCGACCTGCTCACCCGCGAGTACCCGCCGGAGGTCTACGGCGGCGCCGGGGTGCACGTCGAGTACCTGGCGCGGGAGTTGCGTCGGCTCGCCGAGGTCCGGGTGCACTGCTTCGGCGCGCCGCGCAGCGAGCCGGGCGTCACCGCGTACGCCGAGCCGAGCGCCCTGGCCGGCGCGAACGCCGCGCTGCGGACCATGGGCGTGGACCTGGAGATGGCCGCCGGGTGTGCCGGCGCGGACGTGGTGCACAGCCACACCTGGTACGCCAACCTGGCCGGGCACACCGCGAAGCTGCTGTACGGAATACCGCACGTGGTGACCGCGCACAGCCTGGAGCCGCTGCGACCGTGGAAGGCCGAACAGCTCGGCGGCGGCTACGCGCTCTCCTCGTGGTGCGAACGCACCGCGTACGAGTCCGCCGACGCGATCGTGGCGGTCAGCGCGGGCATGCGCCGGGACGTGCTGACCGCGTACCCGGCGATCGATCCGGACCGGGTCAAGGTGATCTACAACGGCATCGACACCGCGCAGTACGCCCCGGATCCGGGCACCGACGTGTTGGCGCGGCTCGGCATCGACCCGGCCCTGCCCAGCGTGGTCTACGTCGGCCGGATCACCCGGCAGAAGGGCCTGCCGTACCTGCTGCGCGCCGCCCGCGACCTGCCGCCGGAGACCCAGCTCGTGCTGCTGGCCGGCGCACCGGACACACCGGAGATCGCCGCCGAGGTGGAGGGCCTGGTCGCCGAGCTGCGCTCGGGCCGCTCCGGGGTGATCTGGGTGGCCGAGATGCTGCCCAAGGCCGAGGTGATCCAGGTGCTCACCCACGCCACCATCTTCGTCTGCCCGTCGGTGTACGAGCCGATGGGCATCGTCAACCTGGAGGCGATGGCCTGCGAGACGGCGGTGGTGGCCACCGCCACCGGGGGCATCCCCGAGGTGGTCGCCGACGGCGAGACCGGCCTGCTGGTCCCGATCGAACAGGCCGGTCTCGACGGCACGCCGGCCGACCCGGCACGCTTCGAGGCCGACCTGGCGGCACGGCTGAACACGCTGCTCGCCGACCCCGAGCGGGCCGCCACGCTGGGCCGCGCCGGTCGCCGCCGCGCGGTCGAGCACTTCTCCTGGGACGCCATCGCCCGCCAGACGCTCGACCTCTACCGCTCCCTGGCGTAGTCGGGGGTGATCAATTCAAGCTTGGGAAAGTACGTCCGGTAACGGGCGCCGTCACGGGTGAGCAGTCGGTACCCGCACACGGCGGCATGCGCCCCAATGTAGAAGTCAGCGATCGGGGATCGCTTGGTGCCACCCTGCGTGCGGTTGGCCACGTACGCCTTGCCGGCCAGAAAGCCGGCCGGGTAGGGCAGTTCCTCACGGAGAAAGTCACCAGCGGGCAACGCCTCGTCGAGGTCCTCGATGCGGGCAAAACGCACGGACACCTCCGCGTAGACGATCGGGTTGATGACCAGGGCGCCAACGTCGCGGGCCTCCGCGAGCGCGGCGCTGGACCAGTCGCCCCATCGGGGATCGTCGGTGAAAATGTCCAGCAGTACGTTGGTGTCCACCAGGGTCGTGGCCGAGTCGGCGGATCGGTGTGCGACAGCGCGGAGCCGATCACTCGCCACGCAACAACTCCATCAGGTCGTCGGTCGACATGTGCTCGGTCTGCTTGGCACTTCCCCGGCCACGCATGTGCCGGACCAGACGTTGCCCCCGGCTCTCCGCACCGCTTACCCGGACGATCCGCAGCGCGCCGTTCTCCTCGACGACGTCGACCTCGTCGCCCTCATGCAGACCGTGCCGTGCCCGCAACGCGGCCGGGATCGTGACCTGCCCCTTGCTGTTGAGCTTCATGACGCCTCCACGTAGCACGTAATACCAACGATACGTGTCAGAAGACGGATACGCCCGGCGACGTCAAACGCCCAGCGCACCCATTTGCACCTCCTTGATCGACTCAACTTCGGGGATGTTGCTGCCTCCCGGCCGGGTTGACACAGCAACATCCCTGATGTTGAGCGGATCACGGGGCAGCGGCCGGGAATCCGGGGCGGCGACGTCCCGGCGCGGGTGGCCGCGTACCAAGATCTTGTTTGGTGGTCGGACGAGCGCGCGGCAGGTTGCCACAGTAGGTTGGGGCGGTGAGCGGACGGTTCCCGATCGAAGACGTCTCCCCCGTCGTCTCCTGTGGGCGCTATCCGGCCCGCGCCGTGGTCGGGGAACTGGTGCCGGTGACGGCGCTGGCCTACCGCGAGGGGCATGACGCGCTCGGCTGCAACGTGGTCTGGCTCGGCCCCGACGGGCTGGCCCGCCCGTTCACCCGGATGCGCCCCGGCGAACCCGGCCAGGACCGCTGGCACGCCACCATCGTCCCGGACGCGGTCGGTGAGTGGATCTTCACCGTCGAGGCGTTCAGCGACCCGTACCTGACCTGGCAACACGCGGTGACCAAGAAGATCGCCGCCGGCCAGGGCGCGGCAGAGCTGGCCAACGACCTGGCCGAGGGGGTACGCGTGCTGCGCGCCGCCGCCGACCTGGTGCCGGTCGCCGAGCGGGTGAGCCTGGACGAGGCGGTACGAACGCTTAACGACATCGCCCAGCCGCTGCCGCAGCGGGTGGGCCCGGCGCTGGAACTGGCCGACCTGCTCTGGGAACACCCGGTACGGGAGCTGGTGACCACCGGCGAGACGTACCGGATCTGGGTGGATCGTGAGCGGGCGCTCTTCTCCGCCTGGTACGAGTTCTTCCCCCGCTCCGAGGGCGCCATCGCGGCCACCGTCGACGCGCCGGCCCGCTCCGGCACGTTCGCCACCGCGACCGAGCGGCTGCCCGGCGTGGCCGCGATGGGCTTCGACGTGCTCTACCTGCCGCCGATCCACCCGATCGGCCGGGTCAACCGCAAGGGCCCCAACAACAGCCTGGTCGCCGGCCCCGACGACGTCGGCTCGCCGTGGGCGATCGGCGCCGCCGAGGGCGGGCACGACGCCATCCACCCCGACCTGGGTACGCCGGCGGACTTCCGCGACTTCGTCGCCGCCGCCGCCGAGCAGGGCCTGGAGGTGGCGATGGACCTGGCGTTGCAGTGCGCCCCCGACCACCCGTGGGTGACCGAGCACCCGGAGTGGTTCACCACCCGGGCCGACGGCAGCATCGCGTACGCGGAGAACCCGCCGAAGAAGTACCAGGACATCTACCCGCTGAACTTCGACAACGACCCCGACGGTATTCGCGCCGAGGTGCTGCGGGTGGTGCTGCACTGGGTCGGCGAGGGCGTGAAGATCTTCCGGGTGGACAACCCGCACACCAAGCCCGTCGACTTCTGGCACTGGCTGATCTGGGAGGTCAAGCGGGTCGACCCGGACGTGCTGTTCCTCGCCGAGGCGTTCACCCGACCGGCGATGATGCACGGGCTGGCGAAGGTCGGCTTCACCCAGTCGTACACGTACTTCACCTGGCGGACCTCCGCCGCCGAGATGCGGGAGTACTGCGCGGAGCTGGTGGCCTCGGCCGACTACATGCGGCCGAACTTCTGGCCCAACACGCCGGACATCCTGCACTCCTCGTTGCAGCACGGCGGTCCGCCGATGTTCAAGATCCGGGCGGTGCTGGCCGCGCTGCTCTCCCCCTCCTGGGGCATGTACGCCGGCTTCGAGCTGTTCGAGCACGTCGCCCGGCCCGGCGCAGAGGAATACATCGACAACGAGAAGTACGAGCTGCGCCCCCGCGACTGGAGCGAGGCGGAGGCGCAGGGGCGGTCGCTGGCCCCGTTCATCGCCACCCTGAACCGGGTCCGCCGGCAGAACCCGGCCCTGCGCCACCTGCGGAACCTGGTCTTCCACGACATCGACAACCCGGCACTGCTCTGCTGGTCCAAACGCGACCCGGTCACCGGCAACACGGTGCTGGTGGTCTGCTCGTTCGACTCGCACACCGTGCAGTGGGGCAACACCACCCTGGACCTGCCGGCGCTGGGCCTGGACTGGCACGATCGGTTCACCGTGCACGACGAGCTGACCGGTGCCAGCTACGACTGGGGGCAGCGCAACGCGGTCCGGCTCGACCCGTACCTGCAACCCGCGCACGTGTTCGTCCTGCGGCGGCCCGACGCCCCCGCCCCGGCCACCGCAACGGTCGCTGCCGTCACGCCCGCGCCGATCGCCACCACCGTGCCCACCACTGCCGCCGGTCCCCGCAGCGGCACCGCCTCCGCCATGAAGGACGCCCGATGGACCAGCTGATCTCCGGGGAGACCCACGACCCGCACGCCGTGCTCGGGGCCCACCCCACGGACGGGCGTACGGTCATCCGCACGATGCGCCGGGGCGCGGCGGAGGTGTGCCTGCTGGTGGGGGAACGGCGCTACCCGATGACCCGGGTGCACGACGCGGGCGTGTTCGAGGCGACCGTCCCCGGTGAGGTGCTCGACTACCGCGTCGAGCTGGACGGGCAGCCGTACGACGACCCGTACCGTCATCCGCCGACCCTGGGTGAGCTGGACCTGCACCTGATCGGCGAGGGCCGGCACGAGCGGCTCTGGGAGGCGCTCGGCGCCCGGGTGCGCGACGGCGGGGTGGCGTTCACGGTGTGGGCGCCGAACGCGCGGGGCGTACGGGTGATCGGCGACTTCACCGGCTGGGCACCCGACGACGGCTGGCCGATGCGTTCGCTCGGCTCCACCGGCGTGTGGGAGATCTTCGTACCGGGGGCGCCGGCCAACACCCGGTACAAGTACCGGATTCTCGGCGCCGACGGCTACTGGCGGGACAAGGCCGACCCGCTGGCCGCGCGGGCCGAGGTGCCGCCGGCCACCGCCTCGGTCGTGCACCACTCGACGTACGAGTGGACGGACGCGGACTGGTTGGCGCAGCGGGCCAAGCGGGCACCGCACCAGGAGCCGATGAGCGTGTACGAGGTGCACCTCGGCTCGTGGCGGCCCGGCCTGGGCTACCGGGAGCTGGCCGAGCAGTTGACCGCGTACGTGGTCGAGTTGGGTTTCACGCACGTGGAGTTCCTGCCGGTGATGGAGCACCCGTTCGGCGGCTCGTGGGGCTACCAGGTGACCGGCTACTTCGCCCCGACCGCCCGGTTCGGTGACCCGGACGACTTCCGCTACCTGGTGGACCGGCTGCACGCCGCCGGCATCGGGGTGATCCTGGACTGGGTACCGGCGCACTTCCCCAAGGACGAGTGGGCCCTGGCCCGCTTCGACGGCACCCCGCTCTACGAGCACCCCGACCCGCGCCGGGGCGAACACCCCGACTGGGGCACGTACGTCTTCGACTTCGGCCGTCGGGAGGTCCGCAACTTCCTGGTGGCGAACGCGCTGTACTGGCTGGACGAGTTCCACGTCGACGGGCTGCGGGTCGACGCGGTCGCCTCGATGCTCTACCTGGACTACTCCCGCGCCGACGGGCAGTGGGCACCCAACCAGTACGGCGGCCGGGAGAACCTGGAGGCCATCGCGTTCATGCAGGAGGTGAACGCGACGGTCTACAAGCAGCACGCCGGGGTGGTGATGATCGCCGAGGAGTCCACCGCCTGGCCGGGAGTGACCCGCTCGACCGGCGACGGCGGGCTCGGCTTCGGCTTCAAGTGGAACATGGGCTGGATGCACGACACCCTGCTCTACACCTCGAAGGACCCGATCTACCGGCAGCACCACCACCATCAGCTCACCTTCTCCCTGGCGTACGCCTGGAGCGAGAACTACGTGCTGCCGATCAGCCACGACGAGGTGGTGCACGGCAAGGGCTCGCTGCTCGCCAAGATGCCCGGCGACCAGTGGCAACGGCTGGCCAACGTCCGCGTGCTGCTGGCCTACATGTGGGCGCACCCGGGCAAGCAACTGCTCTTCATGGGCTGCGAGCTGGCCGACGACCGGGAGTGGAGCGAGGAGCGCGGCCTCGACTGGTACCTGCTGCACGACCCGGCCCGGGCCGGGGTGCAACGCCTCGTCGGCGACCTCAACCGGGTCTATCGGGACACCCCCGCCCTGTGGGCGCAGGACACCTCCCCCGCCGGTTTCCGCTGGCTCGCCGGCGACGACGTCGCCAACAACACCATCTCCTTCGTCCGGATCGCCCCCGACGGCGCCACCCTGGTCTGCGTGGCCAACTTCTCCGCCCTGCCGCTGGAGGACTACCGCATCGGCCTGCCGGCGGCCGGCGCCTGGTCCGAGATCCTCAACACCGACGCCCACCACTACGGCGGCTCCGGCGTCGGCAACCTCGGCACCGTCCACGCCGAACCCGTCCCCTGGCACGGTCTACCCGCGTCAGCGGCGCTGCGCGTCCCCCCACTAGGCGCCCTCTGGCTCCGCCCCGCTTGAAAGGAAGGGCACCTTGTTAACGCCTCCGGTAGAGGAAGGGCCCCTTGTTAACACCGCCCGCACGGTCGGGTGGTGAACCGTCCGGACCTGCGCGCCGTACCACTGGAGGCAGTGGACGACGAGGCGGAGGATCGATGGCAAGCAGCAGGCGTACGGCCCGGAGTGGTCGCGGCACGTCACCACGACAGCGGAAAATGGCGGGGATCGCCGCCATCGGGGTGACCCTGGGGGTGGCCTTCGCGGTGGCGACCGGGACCAGTTCGGCCAGCGAGAACTGCGAGGGCCTCGACACCGCCGTGGGCAACAACCTTGCCTTCATCGCCGACCAACTGGTGTTTCCGGACGCGCTCTCCGAAGCCCGGATCGCCAACCGGCAGGCCGTCATCGACCAGCTCGAACAGCGACGCGCGGCGGCCGGCTGCACAGGCGAGGTCGAGGTGCCGGACGCGGACCCGAACGCCGCGCTCAACGGCGGTGCGGCGGAGAACTGCGACGGCCTCGACGGCGCGGTACGCAACAACCTCGCCTTCATCGCCGGGCAGCGGCAGAACCCGGACGCGCTGTCGGAGGCCCGGATCGCCAACCGGCAGGCCGTCATCGACCTACTCGAAGATCGACGTACCCTCGCTGGCTGCACCGGCGAGGTCGAGCTGACCCCCGGCAGCTGACGCTGGTTCGCGCGGGCCGGGGTCGGACGAACCGGCGCCGGCCCCGCGCGACAACGCCAGCACCGCCCGGCCGAAAACGTTAAAAGGGGGCCCTTGCTCTACCGGAGGCGTTAATAAGGTGCCCTTCCTTACAGGCTCAGACCAGGCCGGCGCCGCGTAGGAGGGTCCACAGGCCGGCGCCGTCGGGGGCGGAGAGCCACTTCTGGCCCACCGGTCCCTCCTGTGGGCGGTCGTGCGGGACGGGCAGGCTACCGGCCAGCACCGCCTGGGTGGGCGAGAGCCGGCGGATCGCCACGCCGGCGACGTTGTCCGGATGGGCGGCCGCGAACTCCCGGTAGATCTCCTGGTCGTGCTGGCCGTCGTCACCGACGAGCAGCCAGCGTACGTCGGGAAACTCCTTGGCCAGCCGGGCCAGGGTGGCCCGCTTGTGTTCCCGGCCGCTGCGGAACCAGCGGTCCTGGGTGGGCCCCCAGTCGGTGAGCAGCAGCGGCCCGGCCGGGTAGAGGTGCCGGGACAGGAAGCGGGTCAGCGTGGGGGCCACGTTCCACGCGCCGGTGGACAGGTAGAACACCGGCGCGCCGGGGTGGGCGGTGACCAGCCGCTCGTACAGCACCGCCATGCCGGGCACCGCCGCCCGGGCGTGCTCGTCGAGGACGAAGGTGTTCCACGCGGCGAGCAGCGGGCGGGGCAGCGCGGTCACCATCACCGTGTCGTCGATGTCGGAGAGGATGCCGAAACGGACCTCCGGGTCCAGGATGCGCACCGGCGCCTCGACCGGCTCGGCGTCCGGCGTGCTGAGCCGTACCGAACCCCAACCGGGTGGCAGTTCCGTCTCGACCACGGTGTCGACGAAGCCGCTGCGGTCCGCCTGCGCCTCGTGCACCACCCCGCCGGTCTCGATCGTGACGGTGACGTGCTTGGCCGGCAGGGTGGTGAAGCTCCGCCAGCCGCGGACCTTCTCCAGCCGCCCCCGCTGGCGGGTGTCCGGCCGTCCCAACAGCACCCGGCACATCACCCGTACCCAACCGGGCGCGCCGTACCCGGTGTAGGCGATGATGTTGACCCGCCAGCCCGTCCGCCGTAGTCGACGCTCGACCAGGGCGTGCACCGCGTCCTCGATCCGTGCGGCCCGGTGCAGATTTGGTACGGCCAGCTGGCCAGCGGGAGTGGGTGGCACGTCTGCAACCCTGCCACACCCCGACGACCTCGGCCACGCGGAGACCCGGCCTCCTTGATCGTCTGCACTTCGCTGACCAGACACGCCGTGGCGAAAGTCGGTGGAATGCAGACGATCAAGGGCAACCGCGCACGGGCCGGCGGCCGGTCGTGAAACACTCCGGTCGGGACGGCGACGGGGGCGATGGTCGTGCCACGAGCAGGGTCGGAAGCACAGCGACGGCGCGGACGGTGGCAGCCACGGCTCGACCGGCCCGCCCTGGTCGCGCTGATCCTCGGCGTGCTCGGGGTCGGCTACCGGTTGTACCTGGTGTTGCACACCGTGCCGGTGGCCAACAGCGACGAGGCGACCTTCGGGTTGGCCGCGCTGCACATCGCGCAGGGCCGGGAACATCCGGTCTTCCTGTACGGCCAGCGCTACATGGGCATGCTGCAGTCGTACCTGGCCGCGCCCCTGATCGCGGTGACCGGGCCGAGCTGGCCGGCGCTGCGGCTGCCGGTGCTCGTGCTCTACGCGGTGTTCCTCTGGCTGGTCCACCGGCTGACCCGGCGGATCGGTTCACCGTGGTTCGCCACCACGATCGTCGGGCTGCTGACGCTCGGTTCCGAGCGGGTCATCCGGGACCAGGTGACGACCGTCGGCGGCCGGCCGGAGGTCAAGGTCGCCGTGCTGGCGATGCTGCTGATCGTGGTGGGACTGGCCCGGGGCACGCTGCGGCACCGAGGGTTGGCGGTCGGCGGCTTCGGGTTGCTCGCCGGGCTGGCCCTCTGGTCGGACTGGCTGATCGTGCCGTACCTGGCGGTGGCCGGGCTGGCGCTGCTCTGGGTGCTGCGCCGGGAACTGCTCGGCTGGGCGGGTCTGCTGTTGGCCGCCGGGTTCGCGGTCGGGGTCGCCCCGATGATCCGCGACAACCTGGTGGCCCCGCCCGGGCAGGACTCCCTGTCGGTGCTGGGCCGGATCAGCGGCGCGGACGGGCCGGCGCCGTCGTGGTCGCAGCGGCTCGACGGCGGACTGCTGGAGGGGGTGCCACTGGCCGCCGGGCTGTGTCCGGTGCAGGGCTGCGCCCGCTGGCAGGAGTGGTTCGGCCTGCTCTACCCGGTGTTGCTGGTCGTCGCGGCGGTACTCGCCGGGCTCGCGTACCGCCGGCTGGTCGGGCGGGCTGAGCGGGTGGTCCCGGTGGTGCACCTGGCGCTGCTCGCCGGTGCGGCGCTGACCCTGCTGGCGTACGTGCGCAGTTCGCTCGCCGCGACGGATCCGCTGGGCAACGCCCGCTACCTGTCGGTGCTGCAACTGTCGCTGCCGGCGGTGCTGTGGCCGTTGTGGGTCGCGGCGGTGGCCTGCTGGCGGGGCACGGTCGGCGCGGCGGGCCGGCTGGCCGGCGCGCTGGCCACCGCCGTGCTGGCCGCGCTGGCGGCGACGTCGCTGGTGGTCACCGTGCTGTTCGCCACCGTCGGCGCGGCGCCGGGTCGGGTGCAGGAGCGGCAGTCCCGCCAGCTCGCCGAGACGGTCCGCGCCGCCGGGCTGCACGAGGTGTACGGGGAGTACTGGACCTGCAACCGACTGGTCTTCAACACCGCAGAGGAGGTGGTCTGCGGGGTGCTCGACGGTGACCTGCATCCGGGGCAGAACCGCTATCCGGCGTACTGGTGGCGGCTGGCGCGCTCGGCACGACCCGGGTACGTGTTGGAGGCGGGCACGCCGGCCGATCGGCGGCTGCGGGAGTTGCTCGGCGACCGGGCGGACGCCGCGTTGGTGGCCGAGGTCGGCGGCTATCGCGTCTACCACCCACCGACGCCGCTGCGGCCGTGGCGGTGAGCCGGGCCGTACGCTGGCCGGACCCCCGGCGCGGATGGTGCGGTCCGGGACGTCGAGGAGTCTGTCGATGCTCATCCTGCTGCCGCCCTCGGAGGGCAAGGCCGAGGCCGGCGCCGGTCGCCGCCTGGACCTGGCCCGGCTCTCGCTGCCGGAGCTGAACCCCGTCCGCGAACAGGTGCTGGCCGGGTTGGTCACGCTCAGCGCCGGGCCGCCGGAGGCGGCGCTGGCCGCGCTCGGGCTCGGCGCCGGTCAACACGGCGAGTTGCGCCGCAACGCCCGCCTGGAACGGTCGGCCACCGCACCGGCCGGGCGGATCTACACCGGGGTGCTCTACGAGGCCCTGGATCTGGCCACCCTCCCGCCGGCGGCGCACCGGGCGGCGGCCCGGCAGGTGTTGATCAGCTCCGGCCTGTGGGGTGCGGTACGGCTGACCGACCGGATCCCGTCGTACCGCTGCCCGATCGGGGCCCGGCTGCCCGGCCTCGGCGCGCTGCCGGCGCTCTGGCGGCGGGTGCTGGGGCCGGCGCTGACCACGGCGGCCGGGGCCGGCCCGGTGCTCGACCTGCGCTCCGGCGCCTACGCCGCCGCCTGGACGCCCCGCGGTGAGCTGGCCGAACGGACCGTCACCGTACGGGTGCTGCACGAGCGGGAGGTCGACGGGGTGCCGGTGCGTTCGGTGGTCAGCCACTTCAACAAGGCCACCAAGGGCCGGCTGGTCCGTGACCTGCTCCTGCACGGTGTCCGCCCGCGCAGCGTCGACGCGCTGGTGGGTGCGCTCGGCGAGTTGAAGTACGCGGTGTCCGAGCAGCCGTCGGCACCGGGGCGGCCACGCCAGGTCGACGTGGTGGTTTCCGAACTGTAACCAGGCGCAAGATTTCCTCAAGGCTGGACCGGATCGGTACCACCGGCGGGTGTCACGGGTCACCGTAAATGAACCCGACACCACGAGGAGGCCCTCCGGTGGTTGCCGAACCGATTCTGCTCGACCGGCCCCGTCCGCCGTCCACCCTGCCGCCCCTGGACTGGACGACCCTGGCCGACGCCTTCGAGGCAGCCTGCCTGCTGCGCTGCATGCCGCCGCCGGCGACACCCGGTCAGCGTAACGCCGGGCAGCAGCCCAGCCTGCCCACCGCGATCGAGTTCAACCGGGAAGAGGCGGCGCGCCGTACCCGCCAACTGCTGGACCGGCTCGGCATCGCGGTCCGGCACGAGCTGGCCGTCGGTGGGCTGCGCCGCCGCTACGAGCTGCACCAGTTGCATGTGCCCCGCGAGCACCGGCCCGCGTACGCGGCACTGATGGAGAACGGCTGGCGCCGGGGCCGGCGGGAGTTGCTCGGTGGCCCGGTGCCGGGCGCCTCGACGGCCCGTCGGCAGTGGCGCACCCGGTTGGCCGCCGCTGCCTGGCGGGCCGCCCTGCTGGCGGGTGGACGGCACGTCCGGCGGCACATCCTCGGCGTCCGGATCACCGACCGGGAACTCGCCGCCGTGCTGGTCCGTGGCGCCGCCCTGCTCGACGTACCGGCGCTGCTGCGCCCGGGTACCGGTTGTTACCTGGTCAGTGTCGCCCACGGCCCGGACCGGGAACAGATCCTGCGCCACGCTGCCGAGGAGGTGGCACACCGCCCGGTCGCCTGAACGAACAACCACGGTCGGGGCGAACTCCGACGCGGTTGGGACGAACTCCGCCACCCCGGGGTTGCGCCACGGGGGTCCGGCGGCGCACAGTGCTGCCCGTGACCCGTACCCGCAATGCCGCCCGACACCGCCGGCGCGTCGCCCGTACGGCCATGCTGGTGGCCGTGCTGCTGGTCCTGCCCGGCCTCGGCGGCTGCCGGGACGATTCCGACGAGCCGATACGTATCCGCATCGCCACCGGCAGCGCGACCGCCGTCTACCACGCTTTCGGCACGTCGCTGGCGGCCATCCTCAACCGGGAGCTGCCCAACGTGCGGGCCGAGGTGCTGGTCACCGCCGCCTCGGTGGAGAATGTGGGGCTGCTCAACGCCGGCGAGGTCGAACTCGGATTCACCCAGGCCGACGTGTTGCCCGCCGACCCGGGTCCGGATCCGTCGGTGGTGGCGATCGCCCGGGTCTACGACGATCTGCTGCATCTCGTCACCAAAGCCGACAGCCCGGTACGGACGCTGACCGACCTGCGCGGGCGACGGGTGTCCATCGGCGCGGCCGGCTCCGGTACGGAGATCACCGTGAAGCGGCTGCTCACCGTGGCGGAACTCGACGAGGCCGGGGTGCACCGGGTGCAGTTCGGCCTGGACGACTCGGTGGCCGCGCTCAAGCGGGGCGAGATCGACGCCTTCTTCTTCTCGGGCGGATTGCCGGTGCGGGCCGTGGCCGAGTTCGCCCGGGACAACCCCACCCGCATCGTCGGCCTCCAACAATGGACCGTGCCGCTGCGTCGGGCCTTCCGAGAGGTGTACGTGCCACGGGACATTCCCCAGTCGGTGTACGACCTCGATCTGGTCACCACCGTGGCCAACCCCAACTATCTGCTGGTCCGGGCCGACCTGCCGGAGGAGTTGGTCCGCCAGATGACCTGGCTGCTGATGGAGCGGCGTTCCGAGCTGGCCGCCGCCCACCCGGCGGCCGGTCGGATGAGTCCGCGCTCGGCGATCGACACCCCGCCGCTGCCGTTGCATCCGGGTGCCATGGCGTACTACCGCGACAAGAAGCCCTGAGCAGGGCCGGTCAGGCCGGGCGGACGATCGACGTGGCGGCGGGGTCGCCGAGCCGGGGAAACGGCTCGGCGGAGAAGACCACCTCCACCGGCACCTCGAAGTGACGGGCGATCCGCAGGGCCAGGTGCAGGCTGGGGCTGAACTCGCCCCGCTCCAGGTAACCGATCGTCTGGTAGTGGACGCCCAGCGCCTCGGCCAACTGTCGGCGGGTGACGCCCCGTTCGGCCCGCAGCATGGCGATGCGGTTGTAGACCACCTCACTCATGTCGTGTCCTCACGTCACCCGCTGTAGGGCCTTCTCCCGTCGAGCGGCGACGCTCGACCCGGATTCGCGGCGGGCCATCCGACGGAGCACCACCGGTGCCAGGGCCAGCCCGAGCACCGCCCAGCCACCGAGCGCCAGCACCGTCTCCAGGTGGCGCCACGAATCGCCGATCTCCACGGCGGCCATGGCGTCGGGCAGCAGCGCCGACCGCGTACCGAGGCCGAGCCAGTAGATCGGGAAGACCTGGGCCAGTCCCTGCAACCAGCCCGGCAGGGCGGTGATCGGGTAGAAGATGCCGGAGGTGGCGATGAGGCCCATGATCGGAAGCATGATCAGCCCCAGGTTGCGGGGGTTGGACAGCAGCGATCCGAACACCGCTCCGATCGGCATGGTCGCCACCATGCCGAGCAGCAGCACCCAGGCCAGCGTCAGCCAGGCCGACAGGCTGTTCAGCATCAGCCCGTCGAAGAGGAAGATGCCCGGTACGAGCAGGAGCGCGACGCTGATCATGGTCATCCCGGCGACCAGGATGATCTTGCTGATCAGGTAGCCGAACATGCCGTTCGGGGTGGCCTTGGCGCGCAGCAGGGTGCCGTCCTCCCGCTCGACGGTGAGAATCGACGCGACACTGACCAGGCCGCCGAACGCCACCGTCATGCCCAGCGTGCTGGGCAGGGTCTGCGCGCCGAGCGAGAAGTCGGTGCCCGGCACCTTGGCGCCGCGGAGGAAGAACATCACCACCAGCAGGACGACGGTCGGGAACAGGTAACCCCACAGGGTCTCCGCGTGCGTGAAGCCCTGCCGCAGCTCGATGCGGCCCCGGGACAACCCGGACCGGGCCGCCTGGAGCAGCGGGCGAACGCTCGGACTCATCCGGCTGCCACCTCCTCGAACGCGCGGGCCGCCCGATCGGCGCGCCCGGACTCGAACTCGCGGACCAACGCCATGTAGGTGTCCTCCAGACTGGCCCGCCGCACCTCAAGGTCGGCGATGTCCTCCCCGTGCTGGGCGAACAGCTCACGAACGAACGCGGTCGCGGTGCTGGTGGAGTGGACGAAACGCTGCCCGTCCCGGCTCCACCGCACCTCGGCGTCGATGGAGATCCGCCGTGACAACTCGTCGGCGGAGCCACTGGCGATGATCCGTCCGCCGGCCAGGATCAGGATCCGGTCGGCCAGCTTCTCGGCCTCGTCCAGGTCGTGGGTGGTGAGCAGGATGGTGGTGTCGTCCAGGTCGGCGAGCCGGTGCACCAGGTCGTGGAACTCCCGTCGAGCGGCCGGATCGAAGCCGGCGGTCGGCTCGTCGAGGAAGAGCACCTCCGGCCGGCCGACGATGCCGATCGCGACATCCACCCGGCGACGCTGCCCGCCGGAGAGCTGGCCGACCTTCTTGCCCGCGTGCACGGTCAGGCCGACCGCCTCGATGAGCTCGTCGACATCCCACGGCCGGCGGATGCGCTCCGTCGAATAGGGCGCGTAGAAGCTGCCGAGGTGGGCAAGCAGTTCCCGAACCTGCCACCGGCTGTGGTCGCGCCAGGACTGGAGCACCACGCCGAGCCGGGCGCGCCACCGCTCGTCGCCCGTCGCGGGATCGGCCCCCAGCACGGCGACCTGGCCACCGGAACGCATCCGGAAGCCCTCCAGGATCTCGATGGTGGTGGTCTTGCCCGCGCCGTTCGGGCCGAGCAACGCGAGCACCTCGCCCCGCTGGGCGGTGAACGACACCCCGTCGAGTACGTCGTTGGTGCCGTAGCGCATCCGCAGATCACGCACGTCCAGCGTGACGCCCTCGCCGGCCGGCGGTTCGGCGGCGGTCAGGGCATCCGCCCCGGCAGTGACAGCCATCCACCCTCCCCGTATCAGGAATACACCGGAAGATAGCACTCATACTACGGATGGCCGCAAGCCTCGGTTGACCGGCGTGGCTCGGGCAACGACGTCAGGTCGGGATGGGCGGGGTGGCCCCGGCGGCGGCGGGCGACTCCGCGCAGGCAGCCGGCCCGGCCGGGGTCGACGGTTCGACCGGTACGGACGGTCCTGTCGCGGCGGCCGGCGTGGCCCGGTCCACCGCTTCCGTGCACATGGGAAACCACAACGCGGCGACCAGTCCACGGGGCGAGTTCGGGTGCATGGTGAGGCGCCCGTCGGAGGCGTCGACCAGCACCGCCGCGATGGTCAGCCCCAGCCCGGCACCGTCGACGTTCTGCACCTCCGGGGCCCGCCAGAATCGCTCGGTGGCCTGACCGAGCTGACTTCGCGTCATCCCCGGGCCGGTGTCGCGTACCGCCAGGACGATGCCGCCGTCACGGGCCGTGACGCTCACCGTCACCTCGCCGCCCGCCCCGCTGAACTTGACCGCGTTGTCGATCAACGCGTCGAGCGCCTGGTCGATCGCGGTCGGCACGGTCCGGGCGTACGCCGTGGCCGGGGCGGCGACCAGACGCAACGTCACCGACCGGTGCCGGGCCAGCGGCTCCCACGCCGCCACCCGGGACACGGCCACGGCCGCCGCGTCGACGGTCACCCGCTGGTTCTCCCGGCGCTCGGCCCGCGCCAGGGTGAGCAGCCCGTCCAGCAGCAGGGCCAGCCGGTCGGTCTCCTCCAACGCGAGCTGGTGTTCGGCGCGGCCCGGCGCGTCGGTCAGGCTCGGCCCGAGTTCCTCCACCCTCAACCGCAGCGCGGTCAACGGATTGCGCAGTTGATGACTGGCGTGCGCCACGAACGCCCGCTGCCGGTCCATCACGTCGGACACCACGTCGGCCATGTGGTTGAAGCTCGCCGCCAGGCGACGCAGCTCCGGCGGACCGAGGCGGTGCTGTACGCGGGCACCCCGGTCCCCCTCGGCGATCTCATGGGTGACCGCGTCAAGCTCGGTGATCGGCCGCAGCACCCAGCCGGCCAGCCCGAACGCGGTCAGCACGCAGGCCAGCACGGCGAGCAGGCCCAGCGCGGCCAGCAGCAGCCACCACGTCGTGACGGTACGACGCACCGTGTCCGCCGGGCTGGCGGTGACCACCGCACCGAGCACCTCACCGCCGTCGTTGATGGGTACCGCCACCACGATCGGCCCGTCCACCCACGGCCAGACCGAGTCGGGCCCGCTGGTCTGCTGCCCGGACAGCGCGACCTCCAACGCCTCCCGGGTGCCCAGGGCCCACCGCCAGCCGGGCGACGAGATCACCGCCGACCCGTCCCGGTCGACCACCGCCGCGTCGATGCCGTACAGCTCCTCGTAGCTGTGCAGCTCGCTGGCGAGCGGGCCGTTGGTGCCGTCGCGCAGCGCCGGACCCGCCAGCGAGGCGAAGCGGGTGGCGTCAGCGAGCCGGTCGGCCCGGATCCGCTCGGTCTCCCGGGTGGCCAGGGTCGCCGCCAGCGGCGTACCCAATGCCACCAGGACCAGCACCATCAGCAGCAGGTAGCTGATCACCAGGCGCCGTCGCACCGCCGGCCCCTCACTCGGCCCGCAGCCGGTATCCGACGCCGCGGACGGTCTCCACCAGGCGCGGGTCGCCGAGCTTGCCGCGCAGCGAGCCGACGTGCACCTCGACGGTGTGCCGGTCGGCGAAGGTGGTCCCCCAGGCGTCGAGCAGGATCCGGTCGCGGGGAACCGCGACGCCCGGTTGCCGGGCCAACGAGAGCAGGACGTCGAACTCCTTTCGGGTCAGCGCGACCGGCCGGTCGGCCACGGTGACCGTACGGGCGGCCACGTCGACCCGGACCGGACCGACCTCGATCAGGTTCCGTTCCGGCGCGGTGTGCGAGGCCCGCCGTAGGACCGCCTCGATCCGGGCCTGCAACTCCACCATCGAGAAGGGTTTGACCACGTAGTCGTCGGCGCCGAGCCGCAGGCCGAGCACCCGGTCGCGTTCCTCACCCCGGGCGGTCACCGCGATGATGCCCAACTGGCTGCTGCGTCGGCGCAACTCCCGGCACAGGTCGGTGCCGTCGCCGTCGGGCAGGGTCAGGTCGAGCAGCACCAGGTCGCACGGGGCGGCGGAGAGGGCGGCGGCGACGGTGGCGGCGTGCTCCACCTCGTAGCCGCGCCGGCTCAGGGCCGACGACAGTGCGGCGGCCACCCGGCGGTCGTCCTCGACCAGCAGGATCCGCACCCGGCCTCCCCGTTAGGTCTGCTCCGCTGCCGGCGGAATGGTTCCGGTTGATGGTGGCAGACGACGGGCCGGGGTGACAGGCCCGGGGGCGGTTGACCGGACTCAGAGGCCGAAGACCTCGTCGGAGGTGGCGTCCCGCACGCCGTCCACGAATCCCTTGAAGGCGGGGTCGTCGTGGCTGGCCGGCACGGTGCTGACGACCTCGCCGGTGGCCTCGGTGACCGCGTCGATCAGCGGCGGGAAGTCGATCTCGGAGTCGGCGAGGGTGTCGTCGTCGGCCTCGCCGAGATTGATCACGTGCTGCACGTCCTCGGCGGGCGTGTCCGGGTCGTCGGCCCAGTCGGCTCCGGCGCGGTAGCACTCGTCGTAGAGCGCGCGTTGGCTGTCCGTCCAGTCCTCGTGGTAGCTCTCCATGCCCATCTCCCTGTGCGGCGGCCTGCCCTGTGAGCATGCCCCGTGCAGGTGGCGGATCGGGCGGGTACCGGACAAGCCGCCGTCGCCGCACGGTTTTCGGCCGGGCCGGCAGGGCCGTGGCCATGCCGGGCCCGGCCCGCCGTGGTCACTGCCGGACCATGCAGGTGACCGCATTCGGGTGTACGGGCGGCTCGGCCAGCCGCTCGGCGACCATGGTGTAGCCGGCCCGCTCACCGGTCCGCAGGGCGAAGCGGTTCTGGCTGTAGAAGCAGATCGTTCCCACGTCCAGCCGCTCCAGCGCGGCGATCACGTCGTCGCGTTCCGGTCGCTCCACCCGGGGGCCGCCGTTGGCGAACTTGGTCAGCAGCAGCCGATCCTGCGAGAACTGCGAGTTGATGTCGTACTCGACCAGGAAGAAGTCGCGGGGCAGCACGACTCGGGGCCGGCTGCTCATCAGCGGGATGGTGCGCATGATGCTCGCCGGGGCGAGCACGAGGCCGTCCGGGCGGTCGAGGTCGATGATGAACTGCGCGATGGCCTGCCGCTCCGGCCGGATCTTCCAGGTCGGTTCCTGGTGCACCAGCACTCCGCTGCGCTCGTCCCACATCGGGATGGCGTAGTTGACGAACGAGGTCACCATCGCGGCGGCCAGCACCACACCGACCAGGGCCCGCACCACGCGCAGCCGGGTGGGCAGCCAGACGGTGCACAGCAGCCCGATCATCGCCGGCAGGGCGAACAGCCAGGACACCCGCCAGAGCACCACCGAGATGCCGGTGACCGCGCTGAGCCATTCCAGCACCCCCGGCACCAGCAACACGCTCAGCGTCAGGGCGCCGCCGGCCGCAAGCAGCGCCGGGGTACGACGGCGGGCCAGCAGCGGGCCACACCACAACGCGAGCCCGCCGATCACGCCCACGATGCCGACCTCGAACGTCCGCCGGTAGGTGTGCGCGGCGTCGTAGAAGTTGGCGTCTGCCGCCGCCTCGGTGGCCGACGTGCCGAGGACCAGTTGGGTGCCGATCACCATCCCGACCGGGTACGCCAGGACGGCGACCCCGGCGGCCAGCGCCGACTTCCAGCGCCCGACCAGCAGCATCATCAGGGCCGCCCCGCCGACCAGCAGCGGCAGGATGATCGCCGCGGTGGTGGTGAGCCCGATCGCGGCGATCGACAGCGCGACGATCAGCACCAGCCCACGCTTGGACCGGTCGTCGAACCAGCGGGTCAGGTACAGCCACATCAACGGCACGACCGCGGAGACGAACATCCCCTTGCCCTGGTAGAGGCGGGGCAGGTGGAAGGTGCCCAGGGCGGCGTCCGGGCCGCAGACGAAGGCGAGGAAAGCGCACGCCACGGTGAAGGCGAGCACCGGCCGACGCGGCGCCCAACGCTGCACCAGCCGCCACAGCGCCAACACCGCGAGCACCGCGAAGGTCGGCAGCAGCACGTGCCAGACGGCCGACGCCGCCGGGATGCCGAGGAAGCGGGCGAGTGCTCCGGCGAGCACCTCGACGCTGGCGACCGGGGGCTGGGAGGCCATCGCCGGGAGCACGTTCTCGCTGAACAGGAAGTCGTTGAGCGGGACGATGTCGCGCTCCGCCACCCACACCGAGCGGCCCACGTAGTAGATGTCGTCGGGGGTGCTGCGGGCGAGGTAGAGCGAGGCCACCGCGGCCACCGCCGCGATCAGCAGCGCGTACACCGACTGCCAGGCGGTCGGCGCGGGCGCGCTCGGCCGGGTCGGTGGGGTGGCCCGCCAGGTCCGCCAGGTCAGCAGCACCGCACCGATCGCGGCGACGGCCCCGGCGGAGCCCGGGACCCACCAGGAGATGTCCGCACCGGCCGGAGTGCCGGCCAGGCCGGCGGCGATCGCCGCACCGGTGCCGACCAGCAGGGTCAGCGCGATCCACAAGCGTTGAGCGACGCCCATCCGACCGGCCCGCTCCGCCGCCGGCTCGGCCGGCGCGGCTGCGGCCCCGGTGTCGGGCCCGCCGTCGACGCTCTCCCCACCCGCGCCCGGCTGCGTCACCTGCTCCGCTGACGACTCGTCGCGCTCCGACCCGGCTGGGTTCACCGCCTCGTCGGTCGCGCTCACCGCCGGGTCGCTCGGGCTCGCCGCCTTCTCCGCTGGAACTGCGGCCGGGTCGGCCGGGCTGACCGCCTCGTCGGTCGGGCTCGCCGCCGGGTCGCTTGGACTGACCGCCTCGTCGGTCGGGTCGGCCGGCGCTGGCTGGTCGAGGTCATCCGACGCGGGCTCGGGGCGCTCGGCGATGGCCGGGTCCGCGACCTCGGCCGGGCCCCGGGCCGCCCGCCGGCGCCACCACCGCAGGCCCAGTCGGGCCAGCACGGCGAGCACGGCCAACGCCGATCCGGCGACCAGCCAGATCCGCAGGGTCAGTGACGGGGCCAGGCCCAACGGCAGTCCGGCGTGGTAGAGCAGCGTCCAGAGCGCGAAGGCGAGCACGGCGCAGTCGGTGAGTAGCGCGGGTATCGCGGCGATTCCCGCCCGGATGCCGCCGAGCACGACCCGGACCCGGCTACGCGGGGCGGGAGTGGTTTCAGCCGACCCGTCGGCCGCTGCCGGCCTGGGTTCGGCGACGGCGACGGTGTGGTCCGTCATCGACACGAGCGTCCTTGTCGTCGTACGGGTAGGTGCGGCTCAGGCGGGCAGTTTCGCCGCTGCGGCGGCCACCGCGCCGAGCGAACCACACCGAGAGTAGTAGTCGTCCCTGAGGGCCCGGTCGAGCCGACGCGCGCGGCGGCGACGGTCCGGACCCGGGTAGGGGGCGGGCCCTCAGGTGGTACCCCAGCCCCGCCCAGCTCAACCGGGTGTCGGCGCCTCGCGCTGGCGGGGCAGGGTGTCCGCGGTGCCGAGCGCACGCACCACCGAGTCCACCAGGGTCTCCAGGTAGCTGTCGGTGAACGGGGTGCGGGCGATGGCCAGCCGCCAGTACAGCGGCCCGACGATCAGGTCCACCGCCACGTCCGGGTCGGTGGTGGCCGGCAGTTCACCCCGCTGCACCGCCCGGCTGATCAGCCGGCCGACGATTTCCTGTTGCCGGGCCCGCAGCACCTGCTGGAGCGTCTCGTCGATGGTCGGGTTCCGAGCCGCCTCGGCCAGCAGATCCGGGATGATCTGCGAGGCCAGTGGATGCCCGAGGGCGTGCGCCACCACCTGGAAGAGCAGGGCGAGGTCGCTGCGCAGGCTGCCGGTGTCCAGCGCGGGCAGCCGAGCACCGGCGGCGGCGTTGACCACCTCCAGGACGAGGTCCAGCTTCGAGTTCCACCGACGATAGATCGCCGTCTTGCTGACTCCGGCCCGGCGGGCCACCGCCTCGATGGAGAGCCGGCCGTAGCCGACCGCGGCGAGTTCCTGCATCAGGGCACGGCGGATGGCCGTGGTGATCTCACCACGAAGCACCGCCGCACCGGCCGGCGCACGCCTCTTCCCGGTCGTCACCTGGGACTCTTCTCGGCTGTCACGGAGAACAATGTACCGCAACGACGGTACGGTTGCGTCCCGACGTCTTTCGGACTACTGTCCACGCAGCGGCGAGGCGGCGCTCCGGGTACGAACACGCTAGATTCCATCGTCGCGAACGCACCCGCCGGCTCGACAAGATCGGAGCGCCCATCCCCATGGCCAACACCACGCTGGCCGATCCCGGCTCCGGCCTGCCGCCAGCCCAGCTGGCCGCCCGACACGGGCTGCGCATGGCCGGTCAACGCCCCTCGCTGGCCAGCTACAGCGGCCAGCTCTGGCGCTACCGGCACTTCATCACGGCGTACGCCAACGCCAAGCTGGCCGCCTCGTTCAGCAACGCCCGCCTCGGGCAGCTCTGGCAGGTGCTCACCCCGCTGACCAACGCGGCGGTCTACTACCTGATCTTCGGCCTGGTGCTCCAGCAGAGCCGGGACATGGACAACTTCATCGCCTACCTCACCGCTGGGCTGTTCATCTTCAACTTCACCCAGACCAGCGTGCAGAACGGCACCCAGGCGATCAGCGGCAACCTCGGCCTGATCCGCGCCCTGCACTTCCCCCGGGCCTGCCTGCCGCTGGCCATCACCATCACCCAGTTCCAGCAGCTGCTCGGCTCGATGATCGTGCTGCTCGCCATCGTGCTGGCCACCGGCGAGCCGATCACCCTGATGTGGCTGATGCTGGTGCCGGCGATCCTGCTCCAGACGGTGTTCAACGCCGGGCTGACCATGACGGTGGCCCGGCTGGGCGCCAAGGCCACCGACCTCAAGCAGGTCATGCCCTTCGTCCTGCGGACCTGGATGTACGGCTCCGGCGTGCTCTACAGCGTCGAACTGTTCGCCGAGAACCTGCCGGGCTGGGCCACCGCCATCGTGCAGTTCAACCCGATGCTGGTCTACATCGAGCTGGCCCGGGTCGCGCTGCTGGAGAACACTCCCCTGCTCAACGACTCCCTGCCGCTGACCTGGCTGGTCGCGATCGGCTGGTCGGTCGTGATGGGCCTCGGAGGCTACCTTTACTTCTGGCGCGGCGAACAGGAGTACGGCCGTGGTTGACCACCTGGCGATGTCCAACGACGTGACGGTGACCCTGCCCCGGATCCAGGAACGGATTCCGACGGTGGTGGTGGACGACGCCCATGTCGTCTACCGGGTGCACAAGGGCGGCAGCGGCAGCAACAGCCCGGTCGCCGCGCTGCGGCGGTTGGTGACCCGCTCCTCGGCACCGAACGTCCGGCAGGTGCACGCCGTACGCGGGGTGACCTTCACCGCGTACCGGGGCGAGGCGATCGGGCTGATCGGCACCAACGGCTCCGGCAAGTCGACCCTGCTGCGGGCCATCGCCGGGCTGCTGCCGGTGGAACGGGGAGCGGTCTACACCGAGGGCCAGCCGTCGCTGCTCGGGGTGAACGCCGCCCTGCTCAACGACCTGCCCGGGGAGCGCAACGTCACGCTCGGCTGCCTGGCCATGGGCATGTCCCCGGCCGAGGTGCAGCGCCAACTGCCGGAGATCATCGAGTTCTCCGGCATCAACCAGCGGGGCGACTTCGCCTCGCTGCCGATGCGCACGTACTCCTCCGGCATGTCGGCCCGGCTGCGGTTCTCCATCGCCGCCGCCAAGCAGCACGACGTGCTGTTGATCGACGAGGCGCTGGCCACCGGTGACAAGCAGTTCCGCAAGCGCAGCGAGGCGCGGGTACGGCAACTGCGGGAGAACGCCGGCACGGTGTTCCTGGTCAGCCACCAGCTCTCGTCGGTTCGCGACACGTGTGAACGGACAATCTGGCTGGAATCGGGGCTGATCAGGATGGACGGCCCCACTGCCGAGGTGTTGAAGGCATACGAGGCATTCACCAACGGCAAGTAGAGTTCCGGTGAATGTCCGGCATCGTCCGGGCGGCAGCGCGCCCGCCCGGTCGGTGCGGGCCGCGTTATCGTTCATCCCGTCGCCGCGCCGACGACACCTTCTTTTCACCTACCCCACCGCAGCCATGCACCGAGAGTGAGGACCGGCAATGACGCAGGACCAGACCACCGATTCGGGCACCACGCCGCAAAACCCGGCGCCGTGGCGACCCTCACGGACGGTGGCCGTGGTGCTGGCCGGCGGCACCGGCACCCGGCTCGGCCTCGGCATCCCCAAACAGCTCCTGAAGATCGCCGGTAAGCCGATCATCGAGCACACCCTGGCCGTCTTCGAGGCCGCGGCGGAGATCGACGAGATCATCGTCCTGATGGCCAGCGGCCACGTCGCCGAGGCGCAGCAGATCGTGGACAAGGCCGGCTTCCGCAAGGTCACCAAGGTCATCGAGGGTGGCGACACCCGCAACGCCACCACCCGCGTCGCGCTGGACGCGGTGGGCGAGGAGGATTGCAACATCCTCTTCCACGACGCGGTGCGCCCCCTGCTCAGCGGCCGGATCGTCCGGGAGTGCGTCAACGCCCTCTGGACGTACGCGGCGGTCGACGTGGCCATCCCGTCGGCCGACACGATCATCCAGGTCGACGAGGACGAGTGCATCACCGACATCCCGGTGCGGTCCACGCTGCGCCGGGGGCAGACCCCGCAGGCGTTCCGCTCCAGCACCATCCGGGAGGCGTACCGGCGGGCCGAGGGTGACCCGAACTTCGCCGCCACCGACGACTGCGGTGTGGTGCTGCGGTACCTCCCCGAGGTGTCGATCAAGGTGATCGACGGCTCGGACGAGAACATCAAGGTCACCCACCCGGTCGACGTACACCTGGCGGACAAGCTGTTCCAGCTGGCCGCCGCCAAGGTGCCCCGGCTGACCGACCGCCGCGCCTACAGCGAGGAGGTCTCGGGCCGCACGATCGTCGTGTTCGGCGGCAGCTACGGCATCGGCCACGACCTGGCCGAGCTGGCCCGAAGCTACGGCGCCCAGGTCTTCCCGTTCAGCCGTTCCAGCACCGGCACCCACGTCGAGCGTCCGGAGGACGTCGAGGCCGCGCTGAAGGCCGCCTTCGACGCCACCGGGCGGATCGACCACGTGGTGGTCACCGCCGGGATCCTGGAGAAGGGCGCGCTGGCCGAGATGGACCAGGAGACCATCGACCGGGTGCTCCAGGTCAACTTCGTCGGCCCGGTGACGGTGGCCCGGCAGTCCCTGCCCTACCTCCAGCACACCAAGGGTCAGCTGCTGCTCTACACCTCCAGCTCGTACACCCGGGGCCGGGCCGACTACGCGCTCTACTCGGCGACCAAGGCGGCGCTGGTGAACCTCACCCAGGCACTGTCGGACGAGTGGGCCGAACTCGGCGTACGGGTGAACATCATCAACCCGGAGCGGACCGCCACCCCGATGCGGACCAAGGCGTTCGGGTCCGAGCCCGAGCACACGCTGCTCGCCGCCGAGACCGTCGCCCAGGCGTCGCTGGACGTACTGATCTCCGACCTCACCGGCCAGGTGATCGACGTTCGCCGGCCGCCCGGCGAGGCGCCGGCCGCCGTCGTGCCGGCCCAGGCCGGTCAGCCGACCAGCGCCGCCCCCGTCGGCTGACCGACGCACGACGACCGCGGAGGCGACACCGAGATGCGTGGTGACCTGGTCAGGAAGTTGGTCGCCCGGGGCCTGGCCACCGGAACGGCGGTCCTGGCGTTCGTCGTGGTCGCGCTCACCGGCGCGACCACGTGGGGGCTCGGGCTGTCGGTGATCGCCCTCGCCGCCACGGTCTGGGAGCGCCGGGTCCGCCCCGGCGCCGACGGCGTCGCGGAAACCACCCTGATCGCGGCCGGGGTGTTGGTCGGCTATGCCCGGCAACTCGACGCCGGCTTCGACCCGGCCCTGGCCGGTACCGCCCTGATCCTGCTGGGGCTGGTGATGTTCACCGGCCCGCTGCGTGGGGCCGGGAACCTGGAGGTCCTCGCCGCCAACCTGCCGGTACACACCTGGGCGCCGCAGGTCGCGGCCCGCCTCGGTGACGCCGTGGCGGGTCTGCTCGCGGTGCTGGCGCTGGCCGCTCTGGCGGGTCTGCCCGCCACGGTCGCCCTGGTGGCGAGCCTGCTCGTGGGTGCCGCCGCCGGCGCGGTCGCCGTCGAACTGGTCCGGCGGCGGTTGCGGCCCGGGGCCGGCGGCTCGCCGATGACCCGGGCACTGCGCCGGCAGCAGCCGGAGTTCATGCTGTACTTCTCCGCCCCGCCCGGGTCCGAGTACCAGGCCACCATGTGGCTGCCGTACCTGGAGCGGATCGGCCGGCCGTTCGTGGTGATGCTGCGGGAGCCGGAGGCACTGCCCGCCATCGCCGCCGCGACCACCGCCCCGGTGGTCTACTGCCCCACCCTGCGCAGCATGGACGAGGTGCTGGTGCCGAGCCTGCGGGTGGCGTTCTACGTCAACCACGGCGCCAAGAACAACCACTGCCTCCGGTTCACCCAGCTCACCCACGTGCAGCTGCACCACGGCGACAGCGACAAGGCGTCCAGCGCCAACCCGGTGTCGGCGATCTTCGACCGGATCTTCGTCGCCGGCAAGGCCGCCATCGACCGGTACGCCCGGGCCGGGGTGCAGATACCGGCCGAGAAGTTCGTGGTGGTCGGCCGCCCTCAGGTCGAGGCGATCGAGGTACGCACCGGCCCGGTCCGTGGCCGGCCCGATCCGACGGTGCTCTACACCCCCACCTGGACCGGGCACCACGCCGACGCCGACTACTGTTCGCTGCCGATGGCCGAGACGCTGCTGCGCCGGCTGCTCGACCGGGGCGCCACGGTGATCCTGCGTCCCCACCCGTACACCTCGCAGAATCCGGCCTCGGCCCGCCAGTTGGGTCGGCTGCACGATCTGCTCGCCGCCGACCGGGCGCGCACCGGCCGCCAGCACCTGTTCGGTGCCGCCGCGACCCGGCTGACCCTGGCCGAGTCGGTGAACCGCGCGGATGCCCTGGTCTCCGACGTCTCCGGGGTGGTCTCCGACTGGCTGTACTCGGGCAAGCCGTACGCCGTCACCGACACCGGTGCCGACGGTGACCGGTTCCTCGAACGGTTCCCGTTGGCCACCGCCGGCTACGTGCTGCGCCGGGACATGGCCGACCTGGACGACGTGCTGACGCGGCTACTCGACACCGACCCGCTCGCCGACGCCCGCTGGGCCACCCGGCGGCGTTACCTGGGCGACTTCCCGGCCGGGGCGTACGCCGAGGCGTTTCTGGCGGCGGCCCGGCGCGAGTTGGACCCGGCCTGGGCCGCGCCGACCCCCCGGATCGCCAGCGACGCACCGCTCTCCCCCGCCACCTGAGCAGCATGGGCCACAGTGGACGGTGCCCATGGGGCGGTCGTCGAGGTGTGGTCCAATGGCAGCCATGATTCGACCGCGGATCCTTGCCGTTCTCCTGTTGCTGATCGCGTTCGTGGCGCTGGCCCTCTCGAAGGCCTTCCCGTTCCTGGAAGATTTTCCCGAGGTGGCGAAGACGGCGATCGCGGCCGGCGGCGCGGCATGTGCCCTGGCCGGGGTCTCGCTGTGGTTCCGCAAGAAGCCCGAGCAGTCCTCGCCCCAGTCGGCCAACGACGGCGAGACCGCCTGACCGGGACGGCGACCGCGGCCGGTCAGCGTACGGCGTCGAGCAGGGCCAGTACGGCCGCCGGATCCTCGACGTGGGCGTTGTGGCCGAGCCCGGGCAGCGTGACCACCGGCACGCCGTACTCCTTGAGCTGTGCGTCGGAGACCATCGGGTCGTGTTCGCCCCGGGCCAGCAGGACCGGCGCGTCGATCGCGGCCAGCAGGGCGGTCAGGTCGGGCTCGCCGACGCCGAACGCGGCCGGGTCCATCGCCAGCCGCCACCGGCCGTCCACCTGCCGCAGCCCGGCCGTCACGGCGGGATGGTCGGGGGCGAGCAGGTCGGCCAGGCCGGCGACGCGCAGGTATCGCCGCGCCGCCTCGTCACGGCTGTCGAACCAGGTGACCGGGCGGGCCGCGAGATCAGCGGCGCGGGCCAACTCGGCCGGGGACCACACGGCCTTGATGCCGAGCCCGACCACCGCCTCCACCGTGACCGACCGACTCGCGGCGGCCAGCGCCAGGCCGACCACACCGCCGAGCGAGTGCCCCAGCACGATCACCCGGCCGTCGGGGTCCAGGCTCGCGGCGACCTGATCGGCGAGCCCGGCGAACGCGTACGCCGGTAGCGGGGGCGACCCGCCGTGGCCGGCCAGATCGGGTGCCGACCACCGCCCGGGCCAGCGGCGTTCCAGCAGCGGCGCCCAGGGCAGCCACACGTCCCCGGTCCCGCCCATCCCATGCAGCAGCAGGACTGAACGGTCAGCTGATTCGTCGACCATGCACGCAGTCTGCCAGCGTCCGGACGGCCGCGGCGAGACCGGCGACCGGCACCCGACATCGGAAGCGGTCCAGCCCGCTGCGGGCCGCCGTCACCGGCGGCCCACGCCGTTGTCGGGTCCTCATGATTGTCCGCCTCCCGGCAATCGTCCTGATTGACCACTCGGGCCTCGGCACGATCAAGATCAATGTAGAGTGCCCGCTGATGGCGCGCGGGGCGCCACCGAACGTTCCTCGACAGGAGTGTGTCTTGCAGCTGAGGAATCGGTCAGGTCTGATGGCCGCCGCCGTGGCCGTACTGCTCGTCCTCCCGGCGTCGGCCGCCGCCGCCGAACTGGAGCCGGACGAGAACGTGGGTGCCGCGGCTGCGGATCGGGTCCTTCGGGTCTACAACAACAACATCGAGAACCTCGTGGTGAACAACTCCGACGGGACCTGCACGCGCGTCACCGGGCCGGACCAGCTCACCTCGATGCTGGTGGACGACAACGGGCAGAAGGGGACCGCCGGGGTGGTCGCCCCCGACCTGCTGCTGGTGCAGCAGGTGCGCGGCACGGGCCAGGCAGAGGCGTACGCGAACCAGCTGGGCACCAAGTTCGGTTACCCGGCCGGCACCTACCGCGCGATCGTGGTGTGGACCGACCCGGAGCCGTGGGGTGGTACGCACAAGTGCAGCGACCAGTCCCTGGGCGACCTGAAGAAGAAGCAGACCAACGCCATCATCTGGAACAGCCGCACGCTCAGCCTCGCCGCCGACGACATCTCGAAGTACTGGAGCGCGGGCTGGCTGAAGCCCAACACGGCCTACAACAACGGCGCCGGCTGCACGCTCTACAAGCCGCCGAACAACGACGACGGCACCACGAACGCCCACAAGTGGAAGCGCACCAGCGCCATCGCCGCCCGGTTCACCATCAAGGCGACCGGGACCAGCGTCTTCGCCGCCACCATGCACCTGCCGGAGCAGAACCGGCAGAACGCCTGTGCCGGGGACGGCATCACGGGCATCAGCAACACCGGTATCCACATCGGCACGGACGCGACCAGACTGATGAACAACTCGACGATCCGGATCGTCGGCATCGACGCGAACCGGACCGGCATCAACGCGAACACCCTGAGCGGCTTCGGCATGACCGGCTACGGGTCGAGGGCGACCAGCGGCTCCAGCAAGATCGACTACATCTTCGTCAGGGGTGACGTACAGCCGTCGAGCATCGACTACACGGTGAGTGGCACCAAGTCGAACCACATGGCGCTCTACGGTTTCATCAACTACTGACGGCGCCGACCGGTAACCCGAACACCGCAACGGCGAGGGCGCCCGGACCAAAGGTCCGGGCGCCCTCGCCGTAGTCGATCAGGAGAAGCTGCCGGTCAGGAGGAGTAACCGCGGGTGGCAGCCCAGTTGGCCAGATCGATGGTGCTCATCCAGTACGAGTAGTACGACGGGTCGGCCGAGTCGGCGATCTTCACCAGCCGGCCGTCGTCCTCGTAGCCCACCACCGCGATGTAGTGGCCGCCGGGGAAGGAGTGCCAGCCGCCGGTGGTGTCCGTGGCGCTGCCGGCGACGTTCACCACCACGCTGCGCCCGTCGGCGACGGCGGCCACGACATCGGCCTGGAGCTGGTCCATCTGGGCCGGTGTCGCCGAGCCGCCGGGCAGCATGGTCGTCTCGTACGGCTTGCCCTCCACCGCGGCGTTGAGGACCCGGGTGGTGTCCTCGGCCGAGTTGGTGCCGGCGTAGGTGGTGCCGAGTTGGGTGGCCAGGGTGTCCTGGTCCCGGTCGATACCGGCGGCACTGAGCGCGTTGCGCACCGCCGCCGGGCCGCAGTAGTAGCCGGTGGTCTGGGCCTGGTAGTCGTACTCCAGCACCTTCTTGGCCGGCGGCTTCGGCGCGGCCTTCTTGCTGGCCACGTCCGGGTCCGCCGAGGTGGCCTGCGGCGACGGCGAGGCAGCGGCGCTGCTCGGCGCGGCAGTGCTCGGGGCGGCGCTGCTCGGAACCGGGTCGCTCGGGGTGGCGGCCGGGTCGACCCGGGCCAGGCTGCGCGACGCCAGGGCGTCGTCGCGCAACTCCGCGACCGCGGTCGTGTTGTGCGCGTCGGCTGCGGGGACGTCGGTCCGGGCGAGCAGCGCACCGGCGCCGGTGGCCAGCACGAGCGCCGCCGACGCGGCGACGACCTGATAGGGGCGTTCGGTGGTCAGCCGGCGGAGCTGACGCTTGACGGTGTGCTTCACGGATTCCTCCACGGGGCTGAGGGGGGCACGGCGTACCGGCTCCGGCGGTCAGTCGGCACGCAGGGGCCGACGACCGCGGCGAGTACGCGGACGTGCCGTTTCAGAAGATGCGCCCGGGAACCGGGCGGCGGTGGACCTAGCTCGCGGAGACCGACCCGGCGAGCGCAGGCACCGCGGTGCCGTGGAGGCGGGGGACAATCAGGGGGATCGAATTGGGCTGCACGAGGGTGGGAACTCCTTCCGACACCGCCGACCGGGTTAGCTGACGGATTCGGGCGGGAAGATCGCCCTACCGCGGGCCAAGGCTCGCGGATTCACCCCAGTGGTGCAGTGGGTCCCCGGTTCGTGAGATCACGATTGAGCGGGTCGGCGCGGCGTCGCCTTCTGCGATCGGTTACCGCACCGGACGCGCCGACACTACTGGCCGGCCCGGCTCGCGCCAAGCTGTCCTGACCTGCTTAAACATGATCTACTGCCAATTTTTTCGGGAATCGGGGAACTGTCGTCGCTCAATGGGACTCCCCGCCAGGACAGCACCGTCGGGTGATAACCGGACCGCCCGTAAACAATGCCCCGACCATTACGCCGAATGTTCGACCTAGCGTGCCGGCTGACCGATTTTCCAGACACTGTGACCGGGGTCACGCAATTGTCGGCCGGTCACCTGCCGGGGCCCGCGCATACGGCGGGTGACCGAGCTCAGCCCACCCGGGCCGGCCGCCAGCGCAGAACCGCGGCGGGCCGGCCGATGGCCACCCGACGCGGCGCCGGTAGCAGGGCCGGTCGCAGCCGCTGCGCGGCGGCGTACGCCTCGGTGGAGAGCGCACCGGCCGCCTCGGCCGCCAGCTCCGCCGTCCGCCACGCGTCGCGCTCCTGCTGCCGGGCCGCCTGGTAGGCCGCCAGGCGGCCGTCGCGTACCACCCGGGCGAGAAAGATCTCCTGCTCCACGGGGTGGCGCCGGGGGTCCCAGCCGGACCGGTGCGCCAGGGCGTCGGTGAGCTGCCGGATCGACAGGTCACCGCGCCAGTGCGCGGTCATCACGGCGCGGTGCAGCCAGCGTTCCCGGGCCACGTACTCGGCAGGGGTGCGCACCGTAGCGGGGCTGGGCAGCGCGGCGGCTGCGGCGAGCCGCCGGGCGGCCGACTCCGCCTCGTCGTACGCGGCCCAGGCGCGGTCGAGTTCCGCCTGGGCCCGCTGCCACGCGTCGCGGCGGCGGCTGGCGTTCTGGGCGGCACCGGCCGCGGCCACGGCCACCTCGCCGGCATAGCGGCGCAGGTCCGCCGCGACGTCATCGTCGTCGGGGGTGTCCGGGTCCTGGCCGGTCGACTGGACCGGCTCGGGCCGGGCGACCAGCACGGTGAGTACGCCCAGCGCGAGCACCAGCAGCACCGACCAGATGGCGGCGGCCCGGGGCACGTCAATCAGGAACTGGTAGAGAACGGTCTTCTCCATGTCGGTACCTCGCGGGAGATGATGCGACGGCTGTGGGTAGCACCGAAGCCGGATCGCCACCTGGCGGCGAGGCCGGATCGGCCGTGCGTGAAGTGTCGGAGGACGGCATCCGCGCCGGGTCCCGGTCACGGCGAACCGTCGCTGGTTCCGGCCGGCTCGGCGGCGGGACGGCGGACCGGGACGGCCGTACGGCGGACGTCCGGATCACCTCGGCGGTGCGGGCGGTGGAATCAGGAGCGGGGCGGAGCGCGGGCGGTGCGGACGCCCGGGGTGGCCGTCGCGGGATGCGCGGCGTCGTCGCCCGTGATGGCCGGGTCGGCGCCCTGCTGCGGGCGGGCCGGCGACACCGGCACCGGCCAGCCACCCGGGTCGCGGCCCTCGTCGCTCAAGCCCTGCGGGTCGCCCGCCGACTGGATCGCGGCCCACCCGTGGGATGCCTGTGGCCCCACCGCGCCGGTCGCCGGCTGGGCGGAGCTGACCGCGGTGAGCTGCCTTGCGAGCGCCGCCGGGTCGACGTCACCGGTGGGCGTGGCGTGGGCGGGCAGCGCCCAGGCGCCGAGGGTGAACGCGGCGGCCACCGCGAACCCGGTCAGCAGTCGTGCCGCCCAGCGCGCCAGCCACCACAGAGGACGGGCGGGGACGACGGGAGGCACGCTGTCACGCTACCGCCACCGCCCAGGAACCGCACCGCCGCCGGGCGTGTCGTGGCGACGAAATTGTCCGGGTTCGTACTCGCTCCGCTGGTCGGATGTCCGGTGACTACCGTCCGGGTTGGACGCCCTCGGGCTGCCCGGCGTCAGGGGCCGAGATCGCCTGGCTCGGCGGGGCCGGCCGGCGTGGGGCCAGGCGGCGCATCATCGGCTGTTCGACGAACCGGTGCACCAGCGCGGCGAGTCCCAGCGTGAGCAGCAGGAAACCGATCACCGCGGCCGGGCCCCACCAACCGGGCAGGCCGGTCCCCCAGTCGCCGGTGAGCCGGAGGATGGTCATGATCACGAACACGTGCACCAGGTAGAAGGCGAACGAGACCTCACCGAGCCAGACCATCGGGCGGGAACGCAGCGGCGAGCGGTACCCCCGCACGTCGGCGTCCGCCGCCGCGGCGATCAGCACGACGTACGCCGCCGACAGCAGTGCCGCCCAGAGCTCGGCCCGAATCCACTGGGAGGCGACCACCCAGGTCGCCACGAAGATCAGGCCCGCCAGGGGCAGGCGGGGTCCGCGCCAGCGCCCCCGCAGCATCAGCTCGGCGGCGGCCACCCCCATCCAGAACTCCAGCGAGCGGACCAGGGGAAAGACCTGGGTGAACCACCACCGGCTCTGCTCGGGCACCAGCGTCTGGGCCGGCCACAGCGCCAGGATCAGCAGCGGAACGGCGATCACCACGGCCCACAGCAGCCAGGGCCGGGCCCGCCGCACCAGCGGCAGGGCCAGCGGCAGGCACAGATAGAAGAAGAGTTCGCAGGAGAGCGACCAGCTCACGTTGTTGACGCTGTAGAAGTACCCCGGCCGGGGATCCCAGGCCTGGAGCAGGAACAGGTTCTCCAGCGCGGCCACGGGGTTGATCGGGTCGGCGAACCAGACGGCGGCCAACATGGCCAGGGCCCAGAGCAGTACGTGGTTCGGATAGATCTTGGCGAACCGGCGCTGCCAGAATCGCCGCCGGGAGTCGTGGGGTCGGGCCGACCAGACCAGCACGAAGCCGCTGAGGATGAAGAAGAACTGCACCCCGGACAGGCCCAGGGTGAAGATCTGGCCGACCACCGCCTGGTAATCCGGCTCGGCGATGATCCGCATGGTGCCGGCGTGGAAACCGAAGACCAACAGCGCGGCCACCCACCGCAGCCCGGTCAACGACGGTAACCGGCTCGCCTGCGAAGAGCGGGGCGCGGCGCCCGCCGGTGCGGCCACTGGCGCGCTGGTCATGCCAGCACCTCCGGCGTCGGCGGCGTCGCCAGCACGCGCGTCTCCTCCCAAGGGGCCAGGTGGCCCGATCCGATCGGCTACCGGGGACGACCCGATCGACGCCGCCCGTCGGGCACCCTACCCGCTGGGGTGTCGACTCATCCGTCGGGACCAGACGGCACCGCGACAGCAGGGCATGATCGCAGGAGTTCGATCGTTGCTGTCCCGCTGTTCAATCTCCTCACCGCTGCCGGTCACGTCCGGTTCCCGGCCCGTCCACCCCGCCGATCGAACATGTCCGGCGTGGCCATTCAGCCAACCCGAGCGCCGCTGCTGAGCATCGTCGTACCGGTCTACGGGGTCGAGGCGTACCTGCGGGAATGCCTCGACTCGATCCACGACGGCGTGCCGGCGCACGAGACCGCCGCCGTGGAGTTGATCGCGGTGAACGACGCCTCGCCGGACGGCTGTGGGCAGTTGCTGCGCGAGTACGCCGCCGACCACCCGAACGTCCGGGTGCTGCACCTGGCGACGAACGTCGGCCTGGGGCCGGCCCGCAACGCCGGTCTGGACGTGGCCACCGGCGAGTACGTCTGGTTCGTCGACAGCGACGACTGGCTGCCGGCGGGCACCATCGCGGCGGTACTCGACCGGCTGCGCGCGGATCGGCCCGACGTGATGATGATCGACCACCTCCGGGTGTACGAGTGCGGGCGCCGCGACGTGGACGTCAGCAGCCGCCTGCTGCGCGCGACGCCGGGCGTGGTGCGGCTGGCCGACCGGCCACAGCTGTTGCGGGTGCAACACACCGCCTGGAACAAGGTGGTACGCCGCGAGTTCATGGCCGAGTTGGGACTGCGCTTCCATCCCGGCTGGTACGAGGACATCCCGTTCAGCCATCCGCTGCTGATCGGCGCGAGCCGCATCTCGGTGCTCGACCGGGTCTGCTACCTGTACCGGCTGGGCCGCCAGGGCGCCATCACCTCGACCCGCAGCGGCCGGCACTTCGACGCCTTCGAGCAGTACGACCGGCTCTTCGCCTGGCTGGGGCAACGCCACCCCGACGGCCGCTGGCACGCCGAACTGTTCGACCTCATGGTGAGCCACTTCCTGGTGGTGGTCGGCAACGACGACCGGCTGCACCCACACCTGCGGCGCCGCTTCTTCCGCCGGGTGGCCGAGCACTACCGCCGGTACCTCCCCGGCGACGGCTACCCCCGACCGGGCGGCGTGGCCGGGCTCAAACACCGGCTGGTTGGCCGGAACAGCTATCTGGCGTACGCGGCACTGCGCCGGGTACACCGGCTGGCCGGCCGGGTGCGCACCCCACCGACGACCACGTCGACCGGTACCGGCGCCGCGCCGGACCCCACCGAAGCACGCCCGCTGGTACGGACGAACGGAAACGGAACGCGATGACCACGCTCAAGATCGGGCCGCATCTGGTCGGCGCCGGTGAACGCCCCTTCGTGGTGGCCGAGATGTCCGGCAATCACAACGGCGACCTGGATCGGGCACTGGCCATCGTGGACGCGGTGGCGGCGAGCGGCGCGCACGCCTTGAAGTTGCAGACGTACCGGCCGGACACCATCACCATCGACGTCGACACGCCGGCCTTCCGGATCTCCGGTGGGCACGAGCTGTGGGCCGGGCAGAACCTGTACCAGCTCTACGAGCGGGCCCACACCCCGTACGAGTGGCACGGCCCGATCTTCGCGCGGGCTCGGGAACGGGGCCTGACCGTCTTCTCCTCCCCGTTCGACGCCTCGGCGGTGCAACTGCTGGAAGGCTTGGACGTGCCCGCGTACAAGATCGCGTCGTCGGAACTGGTCGACCTGCCGTTGATCCGGCTGGTCGCCGCCACCGGCAAGCCGTTGGTCATCTCCACCGGGATGGCCACGCTCGCCGAGATCGACGCGGCGGTACGCACCGCCCGGGCCGCCGGTGCGGGCGGAATCGTGTTGCTGGCCTGCACCGCCGCCTACCCGGCACCACCGGCCGACAGCAACCTACGTCGCATCCCGGTGCTCGCCGAGGCGTTCGGCGTGCCGGTCGGTCTGTCCGACCACACCCCCGGCATCGGTGTACCGGTCGCCTCGGTGGCGCTCGGGGCCTGCTTCATCGAGAAGCACATCACGCTGGACCGCGCCGACGGCGGCGTGGACTCGGACTTCTCCCTGAACCCGGCGGAACTGGCCGCCCTGGTCGTCGAGACGGAGCGGGCGCACGCGGCGCTCGGCGGCACCGCCGTCGGCCCCACCCCGGCCGAGCAGGAGGGGCTACGCTTCCGGCGCTCGTTGTACGTGGTGGCGGACGTCCGCGCCGGTGACGAGGTGACCACCACGAACGTCCGCTCGATCCGGCCGGCCGGCGGACTGTCCCCAGTGGAGATCGACCGGGTGCTGGGCCGCCGGTTCACCACCAACGTGGCGCGCGGCACCCCGCTGAGCTGGAACCTGATCTGACCCCTCACCGTCGGATCTGGCGCTCGGGTGCCGGGCCTGGCGCTCAGGTGCCGGAGCCTGGCGCTCAGGTGCCGGAGCCTGGCGCTCAGGTGCCGGAGCCTGGCGCTCAGGTGCCGGAGCCTGGCGCTCAGGTGCCGGAGCCTGGCGCTCAGGTGCCGGAGCCTGGCGCTCAGGTGCCGGAG
>NZ_SJJR01000010.1 GCF_004331455.1 Micromonospora zingiberis | reverse complement strand
GCTTCCAATCCCCGCGCCCCGCGCCCCGCGCCCCGCGCCCCGCGCCCCGCGCCCCGCGCCCCGCGCCCCGCGCCCCGCGCCCCGCGCCCCGCGCCGACGATCATGCACTTTCCGTCCCGACGAAGGGTGCATAGGCCACGAATAGGCGACCAAAACTGCAAGATCGACGCGCAGAAGGGGTGGGGCGGGGGGTAGGGGTAGGGGTAGGGGTGGGTGGGTTAGTTGGGGGTGGGGAAAGGGAGGGCGGGGTCTGCGGGGTGGGTTTCCAGGCGGGAGATCCAGCCGGTGACGTCGCGGGCGACGTCCTGGGCGGTCAGGCCGAGGTCGGCGAGGATCTGGGCGCGGGAGCCGTGCGGGTGCCACTCGGCCGGTACGCCCAGGTCGCGCAGTGGTACCTGGACGCCGGCGTCGCGCATGGCCTGGGCGAGGGCGTCCCCGACGCCGCCCAGCCGGACGCCGTCCTCGACGGTGACCACCAGGCGGTGCCCGGCGGCCAGCTCGACCAGCTCGGCCGGGATCGGACGCACCCAGCGCGGGTCCACCACGGTGACCCCGTAGCCCTGCTCGGCGACCCGGGCGGCGACCTCCATGCCCAACTGGCCGAAGGCACCCACCGCGACCAGCAGCACGTCGGTACGCGCCGACTCGGCCAGCACGTCGACCGTGCCGACCCGGCGGACCGCGGGCAGGTCGGCGGCGACCGCGCCGGTCGGGTAGCGCAGCACGGTCGGGCCGTCGTCGACGGCGACCGCCTCGCGCAACTCCTCGCGCAGGGTTGCGGCGTCACGGGGGGCCGCCATCCGCAGGCCCGGCACCACCCCGAAGACCGACATGTCCCAGATGCCGTAGTGGCTCGGCCCGTCGGGGCCGGTGATGCCGGCCCGGTCCAACACGAAGGTGACCGGCAGCTTGTGCATCGCCACGTCCAGCAGAACCTGGTCGAAGGCCCGGTTGAGGAAGGTCGCGTAAACCGCCACCACCGGGTGCAGCCCACCGAGCGCCAGCCCGGCCGCGGAGGTGGCCGCGTGCTGCTCGGCGATGCCCACGTCGTAGGTACGCTCCGGGTACTTGCGGGCCAGCTTCGCGATGCCGGTCGGCTCGGCCATCGCGGCGGTGATGCCGACCACGTCGGGCCGCTCGTCGGCGATCGCGACCAGCTCGTCGCCGAAGACGTTCGTCCACTTCACTGACGGCGCGGCGGTGGCCTTGCCGGTGGCGACGTCGAAGGCGCCCGGCCCGTGGAAGCAGTCCGCCTCGTCCTCCTCGGCGGGGCGATAGCCGTAGCCCTTGCGGGTGACCGCGTGCACGATCACCGGGCCGCCGAAGTTCTTCGCCGCCCGCAGCGCCGCCTCGACCGCGGCCACGTCGTGCCCGTCGACCGGGCCGACGTACTTGATGCCGAGGTCCTCGAACATCGCCTGCGGGGCGACCGCGTCCTTGATGCCCTTCTTGACCGCGTGCAGCACCTCGTACATCGGCTTGCCGACCAGCGGGGTCGAGCCGAGGGCGTCCTTGACCGTGTCGAGGACCTTCTCGTAACCGGGGTTGAGCCGCAGGGTCGAGAGGTGGTCGGCGAGCCCGCCGATGGTCGGCGCGTACGAGCGGCCGTTGTCGTTGACCACGATGACGAGGGGGTTGCCGGCGGCGGCGATGTTGTTCAGCGCCTCCCAGCACATGCCACCGGTCAGCGCCCCGTCGCCGACCACGGCGACCACGCTGCGCGCCTCACCGCGCAGCGCGTACGCCTTGGCCAGCCCGTCGGCGTACGACAGGGCGGTGGAGGCGTGCGAGTTCTCGATGATGTCGTGGTCGCTCTCGGCCTGGTTGGGGTAGCCGGAGAGCCCGCCACGCTGGCGCAGCTGGTCGAAGCCGGCCTGCCGGCCAGTGACGATCTTGTGAACGTACGCCTGGTGACCGGTGTCGAAGAGCAGCCGGTCCCGGGGAGAGTCGAAGACCCGGTGCATGGCCAGGGTGAGTTCCACCACGCCCAGGTTGGGGCCGATGTGTCCACCGGTACGCGACACCTTGGCAACCAGGAAGTCACGAATCTCGGCGGCGAGGATGTCCAGTTCGGGGCCCGACATCCGCTTGACGTCTTGCGGTCCGTGCACCCTGGCCAGCAGTCGGCCCTGGTTGGCCGTGTCCTCATCAACACTCATGACCGCAGAGTCTATCGGCCCTCGCGCACTTCGCAGCCCGGTCACCGCACCGGGACAGCTGAGCGGGAGGTCAGCGCAGGGAAGGGCCCCTGCGTGACGCCTGCGGCAGGGAAGGGGCCCTTCCCAACATTCAGCTCGGCAGCAGCAGCCCGACCAGCTCCACGTGCTGGGTCATCGGAAACAGGTCGTATCCGCGCAGGGCCGCCAGCCGCCAGCCGAGATCGGTGAAGACCCGCAGGTCCCGGGCGAAGGCAGCCGGGTCGCAGGCCACGTACGCCACGGCCCGTGGCCCGGTGGCGACCAGGTCGCGCACCACCCGCGCTCCGGCACCCGATCGCGGCGGGTCGAGCACCACCACGTCGACCGGGCCGGTGATCCGGCGGCGATTCAGCGCCGTCTCCACCCGGGCCGCCACCACCTCCACCTGAGCGAGGTCACGCAGGTTCTCCCGGGCCGCCGCGACGCCGTCACCGGCCGCCTCGACCAGGGTCACCCGGCCGGTCTCACCGACCCGGTCGGCCAACGCGGCGGCGAACAGACCGGCACCCCCGTAGAGGTCCCAGGCCCGCTCCCCCGGCTGCGGAGCGGTCAGCTCCAGCACCGCGTCGACCAGGGTGTCCGCGGCGGCGGGATGGACCTGCCAGAACGACCCGGCGGGCAGAATCCACTCCCGGCCACCGGCCCGCTCCTGGACCCGCTCAGGGCCGCTGACCAGTCGGGTACGCCCCGCCGTCGAAGCGGTCACCGTCACGTCGCCGCCGGTGGAGGCGACCGCCTCCACCGCGTCGGCGTCCGGCCAACTGGTGCTGTGGGAGGTGAGCACCGGCAGCTCCTGGATGGCCGGGTGGGCGATCAGGCAACGGTCGACCGGCACCACCTCGTGCGAGCGGTGCTTGAGCAGCCCCGCCCGGCCCGCCGCGTCCACCGCGTAGCGGACCCGGGAACGCCAGCCGAGCGGGCCGCCGGGCAGCGCCTCGACCCGGACGTCCAGCGCGTCGCACCCGGCCTCGTCGAGGCCGCCGAGCCGGATCAACTGCTCGCGCACCACGCTGGTCTTCCAGCGCAGCTGGGCCTCCGGAGCGACGTGTTGCAGGTCGCAGCCACCACAGCGCCCCGGCCGGGCGTACGGGCAGGGTGGCTCGACCCGGTCCGGTGCGGCTTCCAGCACCCGTACCGCGTCGGCCCGCACGAAGGCCCGGTGTACCTCGGTGACCTCGGCCAGCACCCGCTCGCCGGGCAGCGCGTGCCGGACGAAGACCACCTGGCCGTCCACCCGGGCCACGCAGTGCCCGCCGGGGGCGACCGCCGCCACCGTCAACTCGACCTGCTCGGCCTCGGTCAGCCCACCGGCCGTGTCGGGCTCCTCCACCGGGAGGCTCACCTGGTTCACCGCGTCTCTCCGTTCGACTGTCGGCCCGGACCGGACGGCGCGGGATCCACCGGCGGGGCGCTCGGTGGGAGGGTGCTGCGGGGTACCGCCCGGGGACCCCGGGCCGGCCCCCGGCCCAACGTGGCGTCCATCCGGTCGAGGTTCTTGGTGGCGGTCGAGGCGAGTTGCCACGGCACGCTGGTGACCATCACACCCGGCTCGAACAACAGCCGGCCCTTCAGCCGCAGGGCGCTCTGGTTGTGCAACAGGTTCTCCCACCAGCGCCCGACAACGTACTCGGGGATGAAGACCGTGACCACGTCGCGCGGCGAGTCCCGGCGGACCCTGGACACGTAGTTCAGGATCGGGCGGGTGATCTCCCGGTACGGCGAGTCGATCACGGTCAGCGGAATCGGCACGTCCCGGCGTTCCCATTCGGTCTGCAACTGCCGGGTGTCGAGGTCGTCCACGTTCACGGTCACCGCGGTGAGCGTGTCCGGCCGGGTGGCCTGGGCGTACGCCACGGCCCGCAGGGTCGGCTGGTGCAGCTTGCTGACCAGCACGATCGCGTGGTTACGGGCCGGCAGCACCGGGCGGCCGTCGTCGGGGGCGAGTTCGATGGCGACCCGGTCGTAGTGCCGGCGGATGGCCAGCATCAGCAGGTAGATCACGCCCATCGCGACGATGGCGATCCAGGCGCCCAGCAGGAACTTGGTGATCAGCACGATGACCAGCACCGCGCCGGTCATCGCCATGCCGAAGGCGTTGATCGCCCGGGACCGGAGCATCCGCCGACGCACCTGCGGATCCCGCTCGGTACGCAGGTGCCGGTTCCAGTGCCGGATCATCCCGGCCTGGGAGAGGGTGAACGAGACGAAGACGCCAACGATGTAGAGCTGGATCAGTTTGGTCACCTCGGCCTGGAACCCGACGATCAGCACGATCGCGAAGGCGGCCAGGAAGAGGATGCCGTTGGAGAAGGCCAGCCGGTCGCCCCGGGTGTGCAGCTGCCGGGGCAGGTAGCGGTCCTGGGCGAGGATCGAGCCGAGGACCGGGAAGCCGGTGAAGGCCGTGTTGGCGGCCACGAACAGGATCGTGGCGGTCATCCCGACGACCACGAACAGCAGCACCGAGCCGGATCCGAAGATCGTCTCGCCGAGCTGCGCGGTGACGGTCTTCTGCACGTACCCATCGGGGCCGGAGACGATCTGGTGGCCCGGGTCCTCGACGAACTGCAACCCGGTGAGCCGGGCCAGCCAGACGATGCCGACCAGCATGGTGACCGCTACCAGGCCGAGCATCAGCAGGGTGGTCGCGGCGTTGCGGCTCTTGGGCGCCTTGAACGCGGGCACCCCGTTGGAGATCGCCTCCACGCCGGTGAGCGCGGCGCAGCCGGACGAGAAGCTGCGCAACAGCAGGAACGCCATGGCCCAGCCGGTGGTGTCGTGCCATTCGGCGGCGATCACGAGGTCGGCGCTGGGGGCGCGCAGGTCCTCGCCGAGCACCACGATCCGGACCAGCCCGGTGAGGATCATCCCGATGATGACGATCATGAAGCCGTAGGTGGGGATGGCGAAGGCGCTGCCCGCCTCCTTCAACCCGCGCAGGTTGACCGCGGTGAGCAGGACCACCGCGCTGACCGCGATCAGCACCTTGTGGGTGGCCACGAAGGGGATCACCGAGCCGAGGTTGGCCACCCCGGAGGAGACCGACACGGCGACCGTCAGCACGTAGTCGACCAGCAGCGCGCTGGCCACCCCGACGCCGGCGCGGGGGCCCAGGTTGACCGTGGCCACCTCGTAGTCGCCGCCGCCGGAGGGGTAGGCGTGCACGTTCTGCCGGTAGCTGGCCACCACGGTCAGCATCACCACGACGACCGCGAGCGCCACCCACGGCGAGAAGACGAAGGCCGAGGCACCCGCGATGGAGAGCATCAGCAGGATCTCGTCCGGTGCGTACGCGACGCTGGAGAGCGCGTCCGAGGCGAAGACGGGCAGGGCGATGCGCTTCGGCAGGAGGGTGTGCTTGAGCCGGTCGGACCGGAACGGTCGACCGACGAGCAGCCGCTTCAGCAGGGTTCGGGCCACGGTCGTCAAGCGTACGACCGTGCCCCGCACCCCCGTCGTCCCGGACCGTACCGAGGTCGGTGCGGGCGCCGAACGTGAGCGGAGTAGCGTCGGTCCCCGCCTGACGTCACGACGTGGCAGGCTCGCGGTGACGAGCGCACCTTGGGAGGGCGGCGTGCATATCGTGATCATGGGATGTGGCCGGGTCGGCTCGACCCTGGCCCACAGCCTGGAATCCCGAGGGCACTCGGTGGCGGTGATCGACCAGGATGCCGACGCGTTCCGCCGGCTGCGGCCCGAATTCGCCGGGACCACCGTCACCGGGGCCGGTTTCGACGGTGACGTGCTCCGCCAGGCCGGCATCGAACGGGCCGACGCCTTCGCCGCCGTCTCCAGCGGCGACAACTCCAACATCATCTCGGCCCGGCTGGCCCGGGAGACGTTCGGGGTGTCCCGGGTGGCGGCCCGCATCTACGACCAGCGCCGGGCCCAGGTCTACGAGCGGCTGGGCATCCCCACCGTGGCGACCGTGCGCTGGACCGCCGACCGCATGCTGCGGCACCTGCTGCCCGAGGGCAACGTGGAGATCTTCCGCGACCCGACCAGCACGGTGTCGATCATCGAGGTGCCGGTGCACAAGGACTGGATCGGGCACCGGGTGCACCGCCTGGAGCAGGCCACCGGGGCCCGGGTGGCCTACCTGATGCGCTTCGGCATCGGCACGCTGCCCACCGGCTCCAGCGTGGTGCAGGAGGGTGACCAGATCTTCATGCTGGTCACCGACGACATGGTGGCCACGGTCACCACGGTCGCGGCGGCGCCGGACGGAGGGCAGTGATCATGCGGGTCGCCATCGCCGGTGCGGGCAACGTGGGCCGCTCGATCGCCCAGGAGCTGATCGAGAACGGCCACCAGGTGATGCTGATCGAACGGCAGCCCCGGATGCTGCGGCCGGAACGGGTACCGGACGCACAGTGGGTGCTCGCCGACGCCTGCGAGCTGACCAGCCTGGAGGAGGCCGACCTGGCCGGCTGCGACGTGGTGGTCGCGGCCACCGGCGACGACAAGGCCAACCTGGTGGTCTCGCTGCTGGCCAAGACCGAGTTCGCGGTGCCCCGGGTGGTCGCCCGGATCAACCGGGCCGAGAACGAGTGGCTCTTCACCGAGCAGTGGGGCGTGGACGTCGCGGTCAGCAAGCCGCGCGTGATGGCCGCCCTGGTCGAGGAGGCCGTGACGGTGGGCGACCTGGTCCGGCTGATGACGTTCCGGCAGGGCGAGGCGAACCTGGTCGAGATCACGTTGCCGCCGACCGCGCCGCACGTCGGGCAGCCGCTGCGTTCGGTGCCGCTGCCGCGCGACGCCGCGCTGGTGGCGATCCTGCGCGGCAAGCGGGTGCTGGTGCCCAGCCCGGACGACCCGATCGAGGCGGGCGATGAGTTGATCTTCGTCTGCACGGCCGAGGTGGAGGACGCGGTCCGCGCGGTGGTGCTCGGTCCGGACAGCGTCGAGCGCACCCGCGAGTCACGCTGAACGCCGGTGCCGGGCGGCACCGGCCAGGGTGATCGGCCGGTCAGCCGCCGGGCAGCGGCGTCGGCTCGGATTCCCGGGTGACCCGGCGTACCGTCCACACCGTGATCAACAACAGCAGGACGTACGGCGGGTAACCCAACGCCAGGCGGGCCACCCCGAGCGCGGTGTCCTGCTCGGCGAGGTAGAGCGCACCCTGCACGCCGACCTTGGCCAGCCAGACCACACCCCACAGCACGGTCAGCCCGGTGAAGGTCCGGACCAGTTTCGGGTCGTCGCGCCACGCCGAGCTGCCCTTGGCCACCAACACCGACCAGAGCCAGCCGACCAGCGGCTGGCGGATCACCGCGGAGAGCAGCAGGGCCAGCCCGTAGCCGATGCCGTAGAGGATGCCGGGTAGGTAGAAGTCACGGGCCTCGCCGGTACGCCAGGCAATGGCGGCACCGATGGCGATGCCGAACAGCCCGTTGACGGCGTGCCGCACCGGCCGGCGCTGGGCCAGCCGCAACGCACCGATGAGCACTGCCACGCCGACCGAGGCGATCACCGCCGGCCGCAACTCGCCGAGGATGTTGACGACCACGAAGACCACCACCGGGATGCTGGACTCCACCAGCCCCCGCCAGCCGCCGAGTTGGTCGGCCATCTGCTCGGCGACGGTGGGCAGGCGCTCCTCGTCGGCCGGCCCGGTGTCCGGTTGGGTGCCCGGATGCTGTCCGGTGGTCATCGCCCGCCTCTCCGAAACCGTCGGGGCTGTCGCGCCCGGGATTCCGGACAGTCTCTCATCCGCCCGGCCCGCAGCTTCACGTCGATGGCTCCAACTCGTAGTACGGGTTGTAGATCACCTTACGGTCGTCCCGCAGCGCGACCCGCCCCCGCGCGGTCAGGTGCCGCCCCGGCTCGATGCCGATGATGTGCCGCCGGCCGAGCCAGACCAACGTGACGACGTCACTGCCGTCGTAGAGGTCCGCCTCCAGCGCCGGCTGGTTGGTCCGCGGCGTGTAGACGACGGTACGCAGCCGCCCGGCGACCGAGACCACCTGCCCTCGGGCGCACTGCGTCACCGGCACACCGCCGCACCGGGCGCTCTCCTGCCGCAGTTGCTGGGCCTCGATCTCGGCCTCGCTCGCGGTGAGCCGGTGCAGCATCCGCCGCAGCGAACCCCGACCCTCGTCGGTGGTCATGACCTCCGCGTCACCCTCTCCACACCGGCCGGCTGACGCCGGCGCCCCGCCGCTGCGACGACTTCGGAACGGCTCCCGCCAGCGTACGCCCCAGGCAGGGCCGTCCCGATGTTCGCGAGGTGCGGCCGGACGCGGCGGGGAGCCGCCCCGGCGGCGCCGACGCGCGGCCCGGGAATTCCCCGTACGCCGCTGCCCCAGCACGCCGGGGGCGGCGCGGTGGCCGCCTGACCGGCCCGCCTCAGCGTGCGCCGGGAGCCGGCGCGGCATCCGCCGGGCTGGCCTGGTCACCGGCCTGATCGGCCTGATCGGCCGCCTCGCGCGGCAGCCGCAGCGGCAACGGCTCACGTACCGGCTTGGCCTCCAGCCCGCGATCCACGACCAGCCCGTCCAGGCACTGGGCCAGCGGCCCGGCCGCCGTCGGGGTGCTCGCGGCCTCGCCCTGGTACACCGCGCGGACCATCCAGCGCGGCCCGTCGACGCCGACGAACCGCAGATCGGTCAGGCCGTCCTCGGTCCGCACCCGGGCACGCAACTCGGTGCCGTACTCGCCGACGACCTCCTGCGCGGCGGCGCCGTCGTTGAACAGCGACTGGCGGATCTCCTCGCGCACCTCGTCCCAGATTCCCTCGCTACGCGGCGCGGCGAAAACGCCGAGTTGCAGGGCGCTCTGCCCGTGCACCAGGACGACCTGCTGGATCACGCCCTGCTGGTCGGCCTGCACCCGCACCTCGACGTCGGGCACCGCCGGGATCTGCAAGCTGCCCAGGTCGAGTCGCTGCACCCCAGCGGGTGCCTCGGTGACGTCGTACGGCCCACGTGCCGGCTCGACCGAGGCCGCCTCGGCGGTCTCGGCCACCTCGACGGTCCGCTCGTCTCGGGCGTGCCGTCCCGTGGCCCGCTTCCGGGAGAAGATCACTGCGTCCACCCTCCGCTGTTCGCACTCACCGTGCCATCTCTTCCGTCCGCGCCGTCGGTCGCCGGCGGCGGTACGAGACCGGCGTGCCCGCCGGTCGACCCGTGCCCGCCGCTACCCCGTCCGGACGCGGGCAGCTCGGCCACCGGCTGGAAGGCCGCCCGTTCCACCCGTTGCACAACGAGTTGTGCGATCCGGTCGCCCCGGGAGATCTTCACTGGCACCGCCCGATCATGGTTGATCAGGTTGACCAGGATCTCACCCCGGTAGCCGGCGTCGACCGTACCGGGCGCGTTGAGCACCGTCACGCCGAGTCTGGCCGCTAGCCCCGATCGGGGGTGGACCAGGCCCACGTATCCCTCGGGCAGCGCGAGCGCCACGCCGGTCGGCACCAGCGCCCGACCGCCGGGCGGCAACTCGACGTCGGTGGCCGCCACCAGATCGGCACCGGCGTCACCGGGATGGGTGTACGCCGGCAGCGGCAGCTCGGGGTCGAGCTGCCGAACCGGCACGGGCACCACGTCGGTCACGGTTCCCCTCTTTCGTCTGTCGTGCTGGGGTGACCCTGCCATCCTGCCCGGTACCCCGGCGGTTGGGCGCCGTACCCTGGCACGAGTGAGCGCGTCACCGTCCCGTACCCCCACCACGGCTGCCCCGGCGTACGCCGAACGGCTCCGCCTGCCCTGGTGGCTGTGGCTCGCCGGGCTGGCCTCCGCCGCCCTGCTCGCCCTGGAGGTGTGGATGGGCGGGGACGGCGTACGAGCCTGGCTGCCGTTCGCGGTGCTGCTGCCGGCCACGGTCGCCGGCCTGGCCTGGCTGGGTCGGATCAGGATCGCGGTGACCGACGGCGAACTACGGGTCGACGACGCTCGACTGCCGGCGCACTTCGTCGCCGATGTCATCGCGCTGGACGCCGACGGACGCCGTGAGGTGCTCGGCGTCGGGGCGGACCCGCTGGCCTTCGTCGTCCAACGGCCGTGGGTCTCCGGCGCGGTTCAGGTGGTTCTCGACGATCCGGCCGACCCCACCCCGTTCTGGGTGGTCAGCACCCGCCACCCGGTCGAGCTGGCCGAGGCGCTGCTGGCGGCCCGCGACGCCGCCCGCTGACCATCCCACCGGCTGCTCGACCGACCCGGGCTGCCGTACGTCGGCCGGCGATCAGGCTCCGGGCAGCGCGGGCGGAGGGCCGGGCAGGGTGGGCGGCGGTACGCCGGGCAGGGAGCGCCGCTGCCGGCGCAGGTCGGTACGAAGCTGGTCGGCCAGGGTACGGGTGGCCCGCCGGTTCAGGTAGCTCGCCACCGCGGCACCGGTGAGCAGCGGCCCCAGCGTGGTCAGGTTCCGGCCGAAGCGCTTGAGCAGGGTGTCCCGCAACTCACGGCGGGCGGCCGTGCCGAGCACGGCACCCACGCCCACGCCGGGCATCATCGGGTTGACCCCACGCTGGCTGGCCCAGGCCTGCACCAGCGCGACGGCGCGCTGCGTACCGCTGGCCGGCAGCGGCGCCCGGTAGACCTCGTGCAGTTCCCCGGTCAGCTTCAGCTCGATGGCCACCACGGCGACCGTCTCGGCCGCGAGCAGCACCGGCGCGGAGAGCAGGCTCGGTGTGACGGTCCACTGGACCGCGGAGGCCCCTCCACCGGCCGCACCGACACCCGCGGTCGCCCGGGAGGCGTTGCGCACCAGCCGGTCGGCCAGCGCCTCGTCGTCCAGACCGGGGAAGTGCCGGCGCAGGGTGGCCAGGTCACGGATCGGCACGTGTGGGGCGATCTCGGCGACCAGGTCGACCATCCAGCGCAGCGCCGTCTTCGGTTTGAACAGGCCGCCCACCCCACGGGCCCGGGCCTGCCGGACCAGTCGACCGAGCAACTGGCGGCGCTTGGCGGGCTCGATCTCGTCGGCGGTCAGCGCGGCGATCGTCGTACCCAGTTCACCGTCGCCGGCGCCCTGGTCGCCGTCAGCGCTTCGCTCGCTCATGCCGGCACTCCGTTCCGCGCCACCAGGTGGCGCCACCGCACCGCGCCGATGGTTCGCTCGCTCACTGCCCGACCTCCCGGCTGCACGACCGCCGGCACGGCGGCCATGCCTCCCGAGTCAATCAGGTCGGCCGGCGCGGCGCTCGCCGAGCCGGGCAGCGGCGGCTCCCCGTGGAAGCCGCCGCTGTACGTGGTGTCGTACGGTCGGTCAGACGCACTCTCGGCAGATCAGTTCGCCGTTACGCTCGACCGCCAGTTGGCTGCGGTGGTGCACCAGGAAGCAGCGAGCACAGCGGAACTCGTCCTGCTGCATCGGCAGCACCTTGACCGTGAGCTCCTCGTCGGCCAGGTCAGCGCCGGGCAACTCGAAGCTCTCGGCCACTTCTGCCTCGTCGACGTCCACGGCGCCCGACTGCGAGTCGACGCGCCGGGCCTTGAGCTCTTCCAGGCTGTCCTCGCCGAGGTCGACCTCGTCGCGGCGCGGGGCGTCGTAGTCGGTGGCCATCGGTTTCACTCTCCCATTTCGATGTTGTCGCTTCCGGTTGTAACGCCGGACGACGCTGTTTCGGTTCCGCTGGCCGGCCACCGCTAGTGTCGGCCACCCGACCCGACGACCGCTCGGGCCAGTCCGCCGGAGATTCTCCCGACGAGCGCGGAACCCTACCCCCCCTTTGGGCGAGGCATGTATACCGCCCTTGTGGCTGAGATGTACGCCCCTGCACGGGAAGTTGTTCCCAATGTGACTCAGGCGACACGAAGATAGGGGTAGTACTACCCGGTTCTGGGATGGCGCGCCGGCATGTCGGACTGTTTCCACGCGACGGTCGGACAACGGCTAACCTCAGCGGCGTACCAGACGGCCGGCGGGACTCACCCGACCGTCGGCGGCCGCCGCCACCCTTCACTGCCCGGGAGCGCCCTGATGAGCTTTGCGCGAGTGCGAGCACTCGTAATCGTCGGCATGCTGGCGGTGACCGCCCTGGTCTTCGTCGTGGTCGCCATGGTCCGGGACACCCAGAGTAACGCCGGAGCCGCCGAAGGTTGTCCCGAAGGCTGGCCGCACGCCGACGTCACCCTCCGCGACCACAAAGACGTCAAGATCCGGGTGTTCAACGGCACCGACCGTCCCGGGCTGGCCGCCAGTGTCGGCGACGACTTCCGTAACCGCGACTTCCAGGTGGAAAAGGAAGGGAACGAGAAGAAGCAGATCGACGGCGTGGCGGTGCTCCGCTACGGCCCGAAGGGCGTCGGCTCCGCCCACCTGCTGCGGGCGTACTTCCTGGGCGCCGCCGCGCTGGAGTACAAGGCCGACCGCCCGGACGACATCGTCGACGTGGTACTCGGCAACAACTTCCAGCAGTTGGCCACCACCACCGAGGTCAACCAGTCCATCGGTGACCTCGGCGCCCCGGTCGCCCCGCCGGGCTCCTGCCCGATGCCGGTCGACAACTGACCCGGGCCACCCGGCCACTCGAATCCCGTGACCTGGACTATCCGACCGACCGGACGGACCGAACTGGCCGGACAACCGGTCGGATCGCTGATCGTCCGGCCGGTTGGCCTCCGCCGGATGGCGCCGGGCCGGGACCCGCTCGACCCGGTGCCGGGCCGGGGCCCGCTCGACCCGGCGCTCGACGGTGTGGCGAACCACAGGACCAGGTCCACCCGCCCGCAAGATGGCCATGACGTCGGCGGGACGGTCGGCGACGGCGACCGCCGGGCGCGATCAGGGGCCGCCGGCGGCGTCCAACTCGACCAGGCGGTCGTGCAGCGGGGTGAAGAGTGCCGGCGGCGCGGCGATGACCATGTCCGGCCCCGGCGCCCGGCCGCCGAGGCCGCCGACCCGCAGCCCGGCCTCGGCGGCGACCAGCGCCCCGGCCGCCTGGTCCCAGGCGGCCAGCCCCTTCTCGTAGTAGGCGTCGGCCCGGCCCTCGGCCACCAGGCAGAGGTCGACGGCGGCCGCACCGAGCCGACGGATGTCCCGTACCTGCGGAATCAGCTCGGCCACCACCCGGGCCTGGTGGACGCGGCGGGCCGGGTCGTAGCCGAACCCGGTGATCACCAACGTCTGACCGAGGTCGGTCTCGGCGGAGCACCGCAACCGCCGGCCGTCGCGCCAGGCACCTCCGCCGACGGTGGCGGTCCACTCCTCGCCGGTGTGGATGTTGCGCACCACGCCGGCCACCACCTCGCCGTCGACCTCGGCGGCGATGGACACCGCGGAATGCGCCAGCCCGTACAGGTAGTTGACGGTGCCGTCGATGGGATCCACGATCCACCGCACGTGGGCCGGCGCGGCACTGTCGGGTTCCGCCGCGCCGTACTCCTCGCCGAGTACGGCGTCGTCCGGCCGCAGCTGCCGCAGCGCGTCGCTGATCTGGCGCTCGACGGCCCGATCCGCCGCGGTCACCACGTCGGTGACGGTGCTCTTGGTCGCGGTGACGGAGACACCCTCGGCCCGCATTCGGTAGGCGGTGGTGGCGGCGTTCCGGGCCACCTCAATCGCGATCTCCAACAGTTCCGGTGCCGCCGGGCGATCCATCATTCGTCCCCTTTCCGCACGGCCGGGCATCCGGGTCGCACGCGGGTATCATCCTTACAAAGTCCACAAGCGCACCGATTCGGCGGTCCCGACCGCCGATCAGCCGTGCGGCGCAGGATGATCGCCGCAGACGGCGTTACAATTCACCCCTGCCCACGCGCCACGGACGGCCGAACGACCGGTCGACCCGGGACACGGGGGTTCCTCAACCACATCGCCCGGCACGGTGTACCACGCTGCGTCGGACGATCCGGCCGTGCTCGCTCTTCGCCTCCGGAAGGTCATTCGTGACAGAACCCCGCCAGACCGGCGCCGACGTTCGCTCGCTCACCGACACCCTGATCGCCCACGCGCAGAGCGCTGGCGGCCAGCTCACGTCGGCCCAGCTCGCGCGCACCGTCGAGTCCGCCGAGGTGACTCCGGCCCAGGCCAAGAAGATCCTGCGGGCGCTCTCCGAGGCCGGAGTGACCGTGGTGGTCGACGGCTCGGCCAGCACCCGCCGCCGGGTCGCCGCCGCCCGCTCCGCGACCCCGGCGTCGCGTGCCACCACCGCCAAGACCACCAAGAAGGCGGCGGCCCCCGCCCCGAAGCAGGCGCCCGCGGCCGAAGAGGCCACCGCGCCGGCGCCCCGGAAGGCGACCTCGCGCAAGGCCGCCGACACCACCGCCGAGGTGGCCGCCAAGGCTGCCGTGCCGGCCAAGAAGTCCACCCGCGCCACCAAGGCGACGGTGGCCGCCGCGAGCGCGGCGAAGCCCACCAAGGCGGCCGGCAAGGCCACCAAGGGAGAGGGCGCCGAGGGCGACGTCGACCCCGAGGAACTCGCCGCCGAGATCGAGGACGTGGTGGTCGAGGAGCCGGCCGAGCTGACCCAGGCCGCCGAGGCCGACGCGGCGAGCTCGGCCACCGACAACGACTTCGAGTGGGACGACGAGGAGTCCGAGGCGCTCAAGCAGGCGCGCCGGGACGCCGAGCTGACCGCCTCGGCCGACTCCGTCCGGGCGTACCTCAAGCAGATCGGCAAGGTTCCGCTGCTCAACGCGGAGCAGGAGGTCGAGCTGGCCAAGCGGATCGAGGCCGGGCTCTACGCCGCCGAGCGGCTGCGCGCGGCCGACGAGGGCGAGGAGAAGCTCGTCCGCGAGATGCAGCGCGACCTGCTCTGGATCTCCCGCGACGGCGAACGCGCCAAGAACCACCTGCTGGAGGCCAACCTCCGGCTGGTCGTCTCGCTCGCCAAGCGGTACACCGGCCGTGGCATGGCCTTCCTCGACCTGATCCAGGAAGGCAACCTCGGCCTCATCCGCGCCGTCGAAAAATTCGACTACACCAAGGGCTACAAGTTCTCCACCTACGCCACCTGGTGGATCCGCCAAGCCATCACCCGCGCCATGGCCGACCAGGCCCGCACCATCCGCATCCCGGTACACATGGTCGAGGTGATCAACAAGCTGGGCCGGATCCAGCGCGAGCTGCTCCAGGACCTGGGCCGTGAGCCCACCCCGGAGGAACTGGCCAAGGAGATGGACATCACACCGGAGAAGGTGCTGGAGATCCAGCAGTACGCCCGGGAGCCCATCTCACTCGACCAGACCATCGGCGACGAGGGCGACAGTCAGCTCGGTGACTTCATCGAGGACTCGGAGGCCGTCGTGGCGGTCGACGCGGTCTCCTTCTCGCTGCTGCAGGACCAGCTCCAGCAGGTGCTCCAGACGTTGTCCGAGCGTGAGGCGGGTGTGGTACGCCTGCGTTTCGGCCTGACCGACGGCCAACCACGCACGCTGGACGAGATCGGTCAGGTCTACGGCGTGACCCGCGAACGCATCCGGCAGATCGAATCCAAGACCATGTCCAAGCTGCGACACCCGTCGCGTTCCCAGGTGCTCCGCGACTACCTCGACTGATCAGCAACCGTCAACCGATCGTGTCGTTTTGGTCACCTGGTGTCAACGCCGGATGGTGATCAGGTGGTTGCACGAATGTGATCGTTGACGTGGCACCCTGGGTGCACGGCACACTGTCGGTGCCATGTGTGACCTCGGTCCCCCGCGGGCACACAGGGAAGGCGAGGCCCGACAAGGGTGTTGCACGATAGGTGACCAAGACCGAAGAGAGTGTTCATCGGTGACGACCAGAGGAGGAAGGCGATGACCCCGACCCTCACGCCGCCGCCCGAGACGGTGAGCCCCCCGGCCGCCGATGAACGGTGCGACCGCTGCAATGCCGCCGGCAAGCTCCGGATCACCCTCGCGGGTGGCAGTGAGCTGGTGTTCTGTGGACACCACGCCAACAAGTACGCCGAAGATCTCGTGAAGATCACCGTGCGGTACGCGACGGACCCCGAGTTCACCTGGCGCGGCGCCGACCTGATTGCCAACTGAGATCCACAACCCGACATAAGCCGGCCGGAGACGTCCCAGACGTCTCCGGCCGCTTTTCACACCCCCACCCCAAACCCCACCCCCACCCCACCTCGCCCACCCCACCCACCGTCCCCGCCCCGCCCCACCCCGCCCCGCCCCGTTGATCAAGAAGTTTGCGTCACGACACCCGGGTGGGCCCGACGCAAACTTCTTGATCAACCGTGGGAGCGAGGCGTGCGGCGTACGTCCCGGGGCCTGCGGGGCTCGGGGGTGCGCGGCCCTCGGGGCACAGGGCTGGGCGCGCGGGAACTGGGCGCGCAACGCCGGAGGCGTGAGTGCCGGGGCACAGGGCTGGGCGCGCAAACGCCGGAGGCGTGAGAGGCGGGGCACAGGGCTGGGGGCGTGAAGGCCGGGCGCACGGACGCGCGAGGGCCGGCGGCGTGAGGCTGGGCGCGTGAGGGCCGGGCGCGCGAACGCCGGAGGCGTGAGGGCCGGGCGCGTGGGGGTGGAGGGCGCGGTGGGGTGGGTGGGGGTTAGAGGGTTTGGACGGTGGCTATGCGTTCTTCTAGTTGTTCGATGGTGGCTTGAGCGCTGGGAGGGCCGCCGCAGAGTCGGCGCAGTTCGGCGTGGATCTTTCCGTGGGGTTGCCCGGTGCGGTGGTGGCGCGCCGCCACCAGGGCGTTGAGCTGGCGGCGCAGCGCCACCCGACGCTGGGCGGCGCTCATCGGTGCCGGTGGGGCCGTCGTCGCAGCCGGCTCCGGCTGCCGGTCGGCGGCACGGCGGCGCCGGGCGGCCAACTGCTCGGCCTGCCGCTTGGACAGCAGCGCCGCGACCTGCTCGGAGGTGAGCAGTCCGGGTAGGCCCAGGTATTCCTCCTCCTCCGGCGTGCCCGCCTGGGCCGCCGTACCGAACGAGGCACCGTCGAAGATCACCTGGTCCAGCTCGGCGGTGGCGGACAGCGCGGCGAAGCGCTTCTCCAGTTCGCCGCTGGCCTGTTCGTCGCGCTGGGCCCGCTCCAGCAGGTCGTCGTCGAAGCCCTCCCGGTCCTTCGGCTTGCCGAGCACATGGTCCCGCTCGGTCTCCATCTCGCTGGCCAGCCCGAGCAGGTGCGGCACGCTGGGCAGGAAGACCGACGCCGTCTCCCCCGGCCGGCGGGCCCGGACGAACCGACCGATGGCCTGGGCGAAGTACAGCGGGGTGCTGGCGCTGGTCGCGTAGACCCCGACGGCCAGTCGGGGGATGTCCACGCCCTCGGAGACCATCCGCACCGCGACCAGCCAGCGTTGTTCGGAGGCCGCGAACGTCGCGATCCGGGCCGAAGCGCCCACGTCGTCGGAGAGCACCACGGCGGCCTTCTCCCCGGTGACCTGCTCGATGAGCTTGGCGTACGACCGGGCGGCCTGCTGGTCGGTGGCGATGACCAGGCCACCGGCGTCGGGCATGCCCGCCTCTCGGAGTACGCCGAGTCGGGCGTCGGCGGCGCGCAGCACCTGCGGCATCCAGTCGCCGGCCGGGTCCAGGGCGGTACGCCACGCCTGGGCGACGAGATCCTGTGTCATCGGCTCGCCCAGCCGGGCCGCCAGCTCCTCACCGGCGTTGGTGCGCCACCGGGTCTCCCCGGAGTACGCCAGGAACAGCACGGGCCGCACCACGCCGTCGCGCAGCGCGTCGGAGTAGCCGTAGACCGAGTCGGCCCGCGAACGCAGCAGGCCGTCGTCGCCGCGTTCGTAGCTGACGAACGGGATCGGGTTGTCGTCCGAGCGGAACGGGGTACCGGTCAACATCAGCCGGCGTACGGCGGGCTCGAAGGCGGCCTTCACCCCGTCGCCCCAGGTACGAGAGTCGCCCGCGTGGTGGATCTCGTCCAGGATGACCAGGGTCCGCCGGGTCATGGTGCGCCGCCGGTGCACCTGGGGAGCCATCCCGACCTGCGCGTAGGTGACCACCGCGCCGTGGAAGTCGGCCGAGGAGTGCAGGTCGGCGTTGCGGAACGCGGCGTCGAGTTGGATGCCGACCCTGGCTGCCGCGTCCGCCCACTGGGTCTTCAGATGCTCGGTCGGAGCGACCACGGTGACCGCCTCGACGGTGCCGTCGGCGAGCAACTCGGCGGCGATGCGCAGGGCGAAGGTGGTCTTGCCGGCGCCGGGCGTGGCGACCGCGGTGAAATCCTCGCCACGGCGGCGCAGGTACTCCACCAACGCCTTGCGCTGCCAGGCGCGCAGGGGCGGAAACGTCTCGAGCGCCGGCGTCCGGGCTGCCACGCGTTGGCTCCTCTCCGATACGCACGATGGCCCGGCCGCAGGCCGGCGAACCGGGCCGAGGGGCACGGTAACCGCCCCATGAAAACGCCTCCGCGCACGACAGCCGCGAAGGCCGACTCAGCATAACCAGCGGCCGCCCCCGCCCCCACTCGACGCCACACCGTTCGCCGGCGTGCCCTTCGCCACTACCGACCCGACCCGACCCGACGCCGCCCACACCCCCGCGCAGATACCAGCGCTTCGCGCCGCCCACCCAACCCTCCGCCTTGTTGATCAAGAAGTTTGCGTCACGAAACCCAGGTGCGGCCGACGCAAACTTCTTGATCACCGGGGCGGAGGGGGGTAGGGAGGGGGCCGGGAAGGGCTGGGAGGGGTGGTTACTTGGTGGGGGTGGTGGGGTGTGGTGGGTGCAGCGTTGGGACCGGCGCTGACCAACGCCGCCGCAGGGCCACCAGGCGTACGCCGAAGACCAGCAGCACCGCTGCGGTGAGCGGGAGCGGTCCGGTGTGCCCCAGGACGTACAGGAGAACCACCAGGATCGAGCCGGCGAGGGCCGCGACGGCGTAGATCTCCCGACGTAGGACGATCGGAATCTCGCCGGTCAGCAGGTCCCGGCCGAGCCCGCCGCCGATCGCGGTGATCATGCCGATCAGGCAGGCACCGACCGGCGGCACCTGGGCGTCGAGGGCCTTGAGGGTGCCGGAGACGGTGAACAGGCCGAGCCCGGCCGCGTCCAACACCAGCACGGTGGTACGCAGCCGGGCGAACTGCGGATGCAGCCAGAAGATCGCCCCGGCGGTCACCGCGGCGGTGGTCGCGTACCGCCAGTCGGCGAACGCCAGCGGCGGGACCTCGCCGATCACCAGGTCCCGGACGATCCCACCGCCGAGGGCGGCGACGAAACCGACGAAGACGACGCCGAACAGGTCGAGCCGCTTGGCCACCGCTGCGGAGGCACCCGAGGCGGCAAAGACCGCGACCCCGGCCAGGTCGGCCAGGAGCAGGGCGGTGGAGGTGGTCACCGCCGCAGGTTACGCGGCCGGTGCAGGCTCACTCGGAGTACGAGTCGTAGATCTCCTTGCACTTCGGGCAGACCGGCGAACCCGGTTTGGGGGTCTTCGTCACCGGGAATGTCTCCCCGCACAGCGCCACGACGAAAGTGCCCATGACGGCACTTTCGGCAATCTTTTCTTTCCGGACGTAGTGGAACATCTCCGGACCGGTGTCGGCGTCCTTCAGTTCCGGACGCTCAAGGACCTGTGTACTCACGTCTGCACCTCCAACCGACAAGTCTGGCAGGTCACCGTGGCCCGGTCCACCTGAGGTGGTCAGGGCGGCGGCAGTACGGTGGGCGACTGTGACCAACTTTCATCTTCGCTACGGCACCGAGGTGGCCGAAGCGCTGCGTGAGCGCCGTCCCGTGGTCGCCCTGGAGAGCACCATCGTCTCGCACGGGCTACCCCGACCGGACAATCTGACGGTGGCCCGCCAGATCGAACAGGCTGTCCGCGACGCGGGGGCGGTGCCGGCGACCATCGGCATGGTCGCCGGTGAGCTGGTGGTGGGCCTCACCGACGCCGAGCTGACCCGGTTGGCGACCACGGACGGCGTGGCCAAACTCTCCGTACGCGATCTCGCGGTGGCCGCCGCGACCGGCGCGGACGGCGCCACCACCGTGGCCGCGACCAGTGCGGTGGCCGCTGCCGCCGGGATCAGGGTCTTCGCCACCGGAGGTCTGGGCGGGGTGCACCGCGAGGCGGCGCAGACCTTCGACGAGTCGGCCGACCTGGTCGCCCTGGCCGCCACGCCGATCGCCGTGGTGTGTGCCGGAGTCAAGTCGATCCTCGACGTCGGGGCCACGCTGGAACGCCTGGAGACGCTCGGGGTGACGGTCGTCGGCTACCGCACCCACCGGTTCCCGGGCTTCTTCATCACCGATGGCGGCTTCGACCTGGACTGGTCGGTCGACTCGCCGGAGCTGATCGCCGACGTGCTGGCCGCCCGCGAGCGGCACGGCGTCCAACACGGCGGCCTGGTCGTCGCGAATCCACTGCCCGCCGACGAGCAACTCGACCCGGAACTGCACGACCGTACGCTCGCCGAAGGGCTGGCCCGACTGGAGCGCGACGGGGTCACCGGCAAGGCCGTGACGCCGTATCTGCTGGCCCACTTCCACTCGGCCACCGAAGGCGCGAGCCTGGCGGTCAACGTCCGGATCATCCTGCGCAACGCCGACCTCGCCGCCCGGATCGCGGTCGCCGCCGCCACCCGCCAGCCCGACGCGGCACCATGAGCGCGAGGAGTGAGCCGGTTTTGCGAGCCGCGCAGCCGCGAACCCGGGCGCAGGGGTGAGCGGGCGGGTTGCGGCGCGCGACATCGGGGCATCCGACGGTGGCGTACCGGCCGGCCGCGGGCGACTCGTCGTGGTCGGTGACGTGATCACGGACGTGGTGGCGGTGCTGGCCGGGCCGCTCGCGCCCGGCTCGGACACGGCGGCGGCGATCCAGTTCACCGGGGGCGGTCAGGCCGCCAACACCGCCTCCTGGCTCGCCGCGCAGGGCGTACCGGTGACCCTGGTCGGCGCGGTCGGGGACGATGCCGCGGGGCGGGACCGGGTGTCGGAGCTGACCGCCGCCGGTGTCGACTGCGCGGTGGCCCGGATCGCCGGTTGTGCCACCGGCACGGTGATCGTGCTGGCCGTCGGCGACGAACGCACCATGGTCACCGAACGTGGGGCCAACGTTCGGCTGCGTCCCGAGCATGTCGACGCGGCGCTGGCGCAGGCGCCGGACGCGACCCATCTGCATTTGTCCGGGTACGCCCTGCTGGACGCCGACTCCCGCCCGGCCGGGCTGCGTGCGCTGGCCGCTGCCCGCGAGCGGGGTCTGACCACCAGCGTCGACGCGGCCTCGGCGGCACCGCTGCGGGCGGCCGGGGCGGCGGCCTTCCTGTCCTGGGTACGCGACGTCGACCTGCTGCTGGTGAACACCGACGAGGCGGCCGTACTGGCTGGCGGGCTCGATCCGGTGGCCCAGGGGCGGGCGCTGGTCGCGTCGGCCCGGCGGGTGGTGGTGAAGCAGGGCGCGGCCGGCGCGACGTGGGTGGACCGGACGGCCACCATCGCCGCTACGCCGGCCCGCCGGGTGGCGGTGATCGACGTGACCGGAGCGGGCGATGCCTTCGCCGCCGGGCTGCTGGCCGCGTGGTTGGCCGGGGCGCCGCCGTCTGCCGCCCTGGACCGGGCTGCCGGTCTCGGCGGCGCGGCGGTCTCCCAGGTCGGCGCCCGCCCGGCCGGCTGAGTCAGCCGGCGGTCAGGGCTCGGCGTCGATGACCTTGTGGGGCCGCTCCTCGGCGGTGAGGCTCATCGGCGCGGCCTCGGCCGGCGGCTCGGAGCGGAAGCGGTTGGCGAGCCGGTGCTGTTCCTTCGGCGGGCGGTCGTTGGCCAGCAGCACGGCCAGCCAGGGGATGAGCACCATGCCCAGCGCGACCAGGGGCAGCCAGAGCCAGAGCAGGGGTGCTCGGGCGCCGACCAGGATCGCGCCGACGATCACGCACGCGACCCGGACGCCCATCATCATGATGTACCGCCGTTGGCGGGTGGTCAGTTGGTCGTCCTGGCTACGCGAGGCGTCGGTGATGAGGATCGGTCGGTACGCCTGACGCTTCACCCTGTACCTCCTCGGGAATCGTCCCCATCCTGTCACCGCGACCGGCCGAACGACGAGCTTCGTCGACCCGAAGCCCGTGTTACGTACGTGGTACGCTCTCGGCGTGGGCAGCAGGTTCAGCTTCACCGACGAGGCGTTGGCCAACCTGCGGGTCTACGACGTCACCCCGGGGGAAGTCTGGGCGGCGCTGCACAGCAGCCGGCGGGTCATCCGTCACCTCGGCGACGACGTGATGGTGGTGTACGCCACCACCGCGCACGGCCGCCGGATCGCCGTGCTGCTGGCCGAGGCCGACGGGGCAGACAACGACTGGGACGTCCTGTCCGCCCGCGAGTTGAGTGACGTCGAGGCCAAGCGCTACGACGAGGCCGTACGGAGATCTTCGGAGACCAGGAGGCGGTGACGATGGACCGTCACGACGCGACCAAGCAGTTCCACAGCGGCGGCGAGCGGCTCGCCGAGTTGATCGACGAGAACCCACCCGTGGAACTACCCGTCCCGGACACCGACACCCCGATGGTCAGCCGCTCGGTCCGGCTGCCGCTGGAGACGTACGAGCGGGTCCGGGCGGCGGCCGACGCCCGGGGCATCGGGGTGACCACCCTGATGCGGCAGTGGATCGAGGCCGGCCTCGCCGACCTGGACGACTCGGCCACCGTCTCGCTGGCCGACGTCCGGCGGGCCATCGCCTCGCTGGCCCAGCCGACCGCCGCCTGACGACCCACCCGGGCCAGGTCAGGCGCCGGCGGCCTTCGCCTTCGCCGCCGCCTTCATCTGCTGCTTGTACTCGCGGACCAGGCGCAGCGACTCCGCGTCGGTGACGTCCGCGACGGACCGGTGGACGTCCGCGTCGCCGTAACCGCCCGCCGCCTCCCGCCACCCGGGTGGCTGCACCCCGAACCGCTTGCCGAGCAGGGCGAGGAAGATCTGCGCCTTCTGCCGACCGAACCCGGGCAGGGCGGCGATCCGGGCGAGCAGCTCCCGGCCGTCCGCCGGGTCGGCCCAGAGCCGGGCCGCGTCGCCGTCGTAGTGCTCGACCAGCGCCCGGCACACCTCCTGCACCCGGGCCGCCATCGCCTTGGGGAAGCGGTGCAGGGCCGGCGGCTGGGCGAAGAGCGCCACCAGGGCCTCCGGGTCGTACCCGGCGAGTTCCCGGGCGTCCAGGTCGTGGCCGAGCCGCTGGGTCAGCACGTACGGCGAGGAGAAGGCCTTCTCCATCGACACCTGTTGGTCCAGGACCATCCCGGTCAGCAGGGCCAGCGGACTGTGCAGTAGCAGCTGGTTGGCCGCCGGGTCGATGGGCAACGCGAGCGTCATGGGTTCCATCCTGCCCCTTTCCGGTGGACGGACGTGATCCGGCACGCATTCCGATTCTCAGGTGAGGTTAGGCTGTGCTAACTTCGCTCGGTCGCCCTGACCGGGAGGAAGGAAACACGTGCTAGTCACTCGCCGTACCACCACTGCGCTGCTCGCCGCCAGCCTGCTCACCTTCGGCTTGGCCGCCTGCGGGTCCGGCGGAGACGACGCCACCGACCCCGGCAAGCCGGACGACAAGCAGATCACCGTCTACAGCGGGCGCAACGAGCAGCTGGTCAAGCCGCTGCTGGACAAGTTCACCGAGCAGACCGGCATCACCGTGAAGCCGCGCTACGCGAGCACCGCCCAGCTCGCCGCCCAACTGGTCGAGGAGGGCGACAAGTCCCCGGCCGACGTGTTCTTCGCCCAGGACGCCGGTGCGCTGGGCACCGTCGCCAAGCGCGGCATGTTCAGCACGCTGTCCGAGGCGACCACCGCGAAGGTGCCCGACACCTACCGGGCCGGCAACGGCCAGTGGGTCGGCGTGAGCGCCCGGGCGCGGGTGCTGGCGTACAACCCGGATCTGATCGCGGCCGACCAACTGCCGAAGTCGGTGTTCGACCTGACCGGCCCGCAGTGGAAGGGCAAGGTGGGCGTGGCGCCGACCAACGCCTCGTTCCAGGCGTTCGTCACCGCCATCCGGGTGCAGCACGGCGACGCCAAGGCCGAGGAGTTCCTGGCCGGGCTGAAGGCCAACGACCCGCAGATCCGCGACGGCAACGTCAAGATCGTCGAGGACGTCAACAGCGGCCTGGTTCCGGTCGGCCTGGTCAACCACTACTACCTCGGCGAGGTCGCCAAGGAGCAGGGCACCACCCCGGACGGGCTAAAGGTCAAGCTGCACTTCTTCCCCGGCGGTGACACCGGCGCCCTGGTCAACGTGGCCGGTGTCGGTGTGCTCAACCGTGCCGCCGCCGACCCGGACGTGCAGAAGTTCGTGGACTTCCTGCTCGACACCGAGGCCCAGACGTACTTCGCCGAGCAGACCTTCGAGTACCCGGTGGTGGCCGGCGTGCACGGTCCCGCGTACGTGCCGCCGCTGGCCGACCTGGCGGTGCCGCAGATCGACCTGAACGACCTGGACACCCTGGACGCCACGGTGACCACGATCAAGAACTCGGGGCTGGTCCCCTGACCGCTCCGCCGACCATCACAGGGCCGACCCGCACCGGGTCGGCCCTGTCCGGCGTACCCGCACAGGTGCGGCGGTTGGCGCCCCGGCCGGCGCTGCTCGCGGCCTCGACCGCCGCGGTGGCCGTCGCCCTGATCCCGCTGGTCTACCTCGCGGTACGCACCGCCGAAGCGGGCTGGGACCGGATCGCCGCGGAGCTGTGGACCGACCGGGTGGGTCTGCTCGCGCTGCGCAGTCTCGGCCTGGCCGCGGTGGTCACCGCCGGTTGCGTGCTGCTCGGCGTCGGCACCGCCTTCCTGGTCACCCGCACCGACCTGCCCGCCCGCCGGATGTTCGCGGTCCTGGCGTCGCTGCCGCTGGCCGTACCGACCTATATCGCCGCGTTCTCCTGGGTCTCCGCGATGCCCCGGCTGGAGGGCTTCTGGCCGGCGGCGCTGGTACTCACCCTCTGCTCCTACCCGTACGTGCTGCTGCCGGTCGCCGCCGCGCTGCGCGGCGCGGACCCGGCGCAGGAGGAGGTCTCCCGGTCGCTGGGCCGCAGCGGCTGGCAGACCTTCACGGCGGTGACCCTGCGGCAGATCCGGCCGGCCACCGCCGCCGGGGCGTTGCTGGTCGCCCTCTACGTGCTCGCCGACTTCGGCGCGGTGTCGATCCTGCGCGCCGACACCTTCACCCGGGCCATCTTCATCGCCTTCGACCTGGGCTTCGACCGCACCGGCGCACTGGTGCTCTCCAGTGTGCTGGTGGTGCTGACCCTGCTGCTGCTGACCGGCGAGACCGCCACCCGCCGACGCGGCGCCCGGTACGCCCAGCTCGGCGGTGCCCGGCGCCCCGCACTGCGGCTGTCGCTCGGGGCGGCCCGCTGGCCGGTGGTGGCGGGGCTGCTCGGCGTCGCCGGCCTCGCGCTCGGCGTGCCGGCGGTCAGCCTGGCGCGACGGCTGGTGGCCGGGGTGTCCCGCCCCGGGGCGCTGCCCGAGGTGCTCGCCGCGGCCGGCAACTCGTTGACCGTCTCGCTGGCCGGCGCGGCGCTGACCATGCTGCTGGCGCTGCCCCTCGGCCTGCTCGCCGCCCGCGCACCGGGTCCGCTGGCCACCCTGCTGGACCGGCTGGCGTACCTCTCCCACGCCCTGCCCGGCGTGGTGGTCGGGCTGTCGCTGATCTTCTTCGGCATCAACGTCGCCTACCCGCTCTACCAGACGCGGTGGCTGCTGGCCCTGGCGTACGCCACGCATTTCCTGCCGCTGGCGGTCGGCGCGGTCCTCGGCGCGGCCGCCCAGTCCCCGGCCCGGCTGGAGGAGGTGGCCCGGTCGCTCGGTCGTGGTCCGTGGACGGTGCTGCGCACGGTGACCCTGCCGCTGGTGCTGCCCGGTATCGGTGCGGGGGCCGCGCTGGTCTTCCTGGCGAGCATGAAGGAACTGCCCGCTACCCTGCTACTGCGTCCCACCGGGATGAACACCCTGGCCACCGAGCTGTGGACCAGTACGGCCGTGGGCGCCTACGCTGCCGCGGCACCCTACGCCGCCCTGCTGGTGGCGATCTCGGCACTGCCCACCTGGCTGCTGGTCGCCCGCAGCGGGTTGCTCGACAAGGAGAAGACGGCATGAGCGAGCGTCAGCGAGCGAATCATCGGTTCAGCGCCCTGGTGCCTCATGCCGTCCCGCAGCGCAGCGGAGGGACGGCATGAGCGAGCGTCGGCGAGCGAATCATCAACTCAGCGCGTTGGTGCCTCATGCCGTCCGGGAGCGCAGCGGAGGGACGGCATGAGCGACGTTGTGCTCGGTGGGGTGGTCAAGCACTACGGGCGGGTCACCGCGCTGGCCGGGGTGGACGTCAGTGTGCCGTCCGGCCAGCTGACCGCCGTGCTCGGTCCGTCCGGGTGTGGCAAGACCACGCTGCTGCGCTGCCTGGCCGGCTTCGAGCGGCTGGACGCCGGCGAGATCCACATCGACGGCACCCGGGTGGCGGGCGGTGGACGGCATCTGCCGGCGCATCGGCGCAACATCGCGGTGGTACCCCAGGAGGGTGCGCTCTTCCCGCATCTGAGTGTGGCCGACAACGTCGGCTACGGCCTGGACCGCGCTGCCCGGCGGTCGGACCGGGTCGAGGAGGTGCTGGCGCTGGTCGGGCTCGCCGGTTACGGCGGCCGGATGCCGCACCAGCTCTCCGGCGGGCAGCAGCAGCGGGTCGCGGTGGCCCGTGCGCTGGCACCCCGGCCGTCGGTGGTGCTGTTGGACGAGCCGTTCAGTGCCCTCGACGCGGGTCTGCGGGCGGGGCTGCGTCACGACGTACGCGAGGCGTTGCGCGCCGACGGCGCGACCGGCGTACTGGTCACCCACGACCAGGGCGAGGCGCTGTCGGTGGCCGACAAGGTGGTGGTGCTGCGGGACGGTCGGGTGGTCCAGGCCGCCGCCCCGACCACGGTCTATCGGGAGCCGGCCGACGCGTGGGTGGCCGGGTTCGTCGGCGATGCGGTGCTGCTGCCGGCGGTGGTCGAGCAGGGGGCCGCGCGGACCGCGCTCGGCGTGGTGCCGGTGACCGGTGTGGTGGCCGACGGCCCGGTGACCGTGCTGGTCCGCCCGGAGCAGGTGCGTTTCGCGGCCGGCCCGGATGCGGTCACCGCGACCGTCCTGCGGCACGACTTCCACGGCCATGACGCGCTGGTCGGGCTCCGGCTGGCCGACGGCACCCGGATCACCGCCCGGATCCTCGACGGTGGTGCCGCGGTGCCGCTGGGTGGTGAGGTGACGGTGCAGCTCGACGGTGCCGCGCGGGCGTTCCCCGCGCAGGCCGGTCCCGACCTGGCGACCTCGCCCCTGGTCGACCTGACGGCGTGAATCGGCCCGGCGGATCGGTGATCCGCCGGGCCGGTTCAGGTCACGGTCAGTTGACCACGAACAGCAGGCGGTTCGGCGAGCCCGTACCCGGGCTGGTGACCACGCCGGTGGTGGCGTTGTTGATCAGGTAGGTCTTGACCTGCGCCGGCGACCAGGACGGGTTGGCCGACAGGACGAGCGCGGCGGCGCCGGCCACGTGCGGCGAGGCCATCGAGGTGCCACTCAGCGTGCTGGTGGCGGTGTTGCTGGTGTGGTACGCGGACAGCACGCTCGATCCGGGCGCGAAGATGTGCACGCAGCTGCCGATGTTCGAGAAGGACGACCGGGCGTCGGTGCTGGTGGTCGAGCCGACGGTGATCGCGGTCGAGGTGCGGGCCGGGGAGTAGTTGCAGGCGTTGGCGTTCGAGTTGCCCGCCGCCACGGCGTAGCTGACGCCGGAGGCGATCGAGTTGGCCACCGCGTTGTCGATGGCGCTGCTGGCGCCGCCACCGAGGCTCATGTTCGCCACGGCCGGCTTCACCGCGTTGGCGGTCACCCAGTTCACGCCGTTGACCACGCTGGTGGTGGTGCCGCCGCCGGAGCAGTTGAGCACCTTCACCGCGACCAGCCGGACGGCCTTGGCCACGCCGTAGGTCGCGCCGCCGACGGTGCCGGCGACGTGGGTGCCGTGGCCGTTGCAGTCGGTGTTGTTGGAGTCGACCGTGTTGGTGCCCCAGGTGGCCCGACCGCCGAAGTCGTTGTGGGTGGTCCGGATGCCGGTGTCGATGATGTACGCCCGCACGTTGGAGGCGGTGTTCGGGTAGGTGAAGGTGCCGCTCAGCGGCCGGTTCCGCTGGTCGATGCGGTCGAGGCCCCAGGTCGGGTTGGTCTGGGTGGCGTCGATCGAGACCGCCTTGTCCTGCTCCACGTAGGCCACGGCGGGGTTGGCGGCGAGGCGGGCCGCCTGAGCCGCGGTCATCTTGGCCGAGAAGCCGGTCAGCGCGGCGCTGTAGACGTCGGAGACGTTGCCTCCGTACCGCTTGACCAGAGCGCTGGCCCGGTCCGGAACTGCGGCGCGGGCGGCCGACGAGCCGGCGGCGCCGACCGCGTCGGTACGAAGTACGACGAGGTAGCTTCCGCTGATCGCGGTCGACGCGCCGGCACCGCGGATCTCGCCGGTGGGTGCGGCGACCGCTGCGGTGGTGCTGGCCGCGGAGACGGCCGCCGCGGTGGCGACGACGGCGAACGCCCGGATGAGGCGGCGCCGGGCGGGGGACCCTGAGGACATCGTCTTGCCTCCCTTACCTGGGCGGCCGACCGGGCTTCTGGCCGGACGGTACGCCCGTGGATTGAGTTGCAGGAGATGCTAGCGTTAGATCGATGGATATAACAGAGATGTGCTTCGATTGATTTCTGATGTCACGGGTGGTACCAACCGGCGCCGCCGCGACCAGGCAGGATGACAGCGTGGACGGACACGACATGCTGCTCTCCCCCGCCGGCGTCGACGCGCTACGAACGGCGTTGACCAGCGCCGGCTTCACCGCCAACGGCATCGCCACGCGGCTCGGCTCGACGGCCACCAGCGGGGTGGCCCGCAACGACTTCCGGGCCGCGCTGCGCGCCACCGAGGACCGGGACCCGCTGGCCACCCTGATCCGCGTGTTCATCTGCGAACAGACCGAGCCGGAAGCCGCCGTGGCGGCGGCGCTGGCCCCACTGCCGATCGCCGAGGCGCTGGAGGCGGGGCTGGTCGAGCGGCACGGCGACGGGCTGCGGATGGGCCTGGACCTGGAGCCGTACGGCGACGACTGGTGGGTGTTGGCGGACGTGCCGGCCAGCGCCCGACCCGGCCGACCGCTGCACGCCGAACACGTGCTGGGCATCGGCGGAGCCACCCAGACCATGATCGGCGCCGCCGTTCGCCGGCCCGTGGACACCGCGCTCGACCTGGGCACCGGATCAGGCGTACAGGCGTTGCACCTGGGCACCCACGCGCGGCGGGTCACCGCCACCGACGTGTCGCGGCGGGCACTGCGCTTCGCGGCCACCACCGCCGCCCTCAACGGTCAGGACTGGGAACTGCTGCGCGGCGACATGGTGGCGCCGGTGGCGGGCCGCCGCTTCGACCTGGTGGTGAGCAACCCGCCCTTCGTGGTCGGGCCGGGCACCACCACACACGTGTACCGCGATTCCGGCCGGGTCGGCGACGCCATCGGTGCCGAGTTGGCCGCCGCCGCGCCGGCGCTGCTCACCGAGGGCGGCACCATGCAGTACCTGGCCAACTGGGTGCACGTGACCGGCGAGGACTGGGGCGAGCGGGTGGCCGGCTGGTTCGCCGGTACCGGGCTGGATGCCTGGGTCGTCCAGCGCGAGGTCGCCGACCCGATGGCGTACGTCAACCTGTGGCTGACCGACGTCGGCGAGGCCGCCGACCCGCAGCGGATGGCCGACTGGCTGGACTGGTTCGACGCGCACAAGGTGGAGGCGATCGGCTTCGGCATCGTCTCGCTGCGCCGGGCCGGCCACGACGACCCGGCGCTGCGGGTGGAGGACCTGCGCCAGCGGGTACAGGCACCGATGGGTGACCGGATCGCCACCTGGTTCGACCGGCAGGACTGGCTGCGCGGGCGGGACGCCGACGGGCTGCTGGACGCCCGCTTCCGCGCCGCCGACGGGCTCCGGCTGCACCAGGAAGCCACCATGGGCGCCGACGGCTGGGGGGTGGATCGCCAGGTCCTCACCATGCCGAACGGGCTGCGCTGGACCGAGGAGATCGACCCGCTGGTGCTGGCCCTGGTCGGCGGGGCCGACGGGCGGCTGCCGCTGCGCGACCAACTCGCGCTGCTCGCCGTCGCGCACGACGTCACCGTCGACGAGTTGGCCGAGGCCGCCGGCCCGATCGTGGCGCACCTGGTCGAGCGGGGCTTCGTCGAGCCGGTGGAGGCGTGATGCGATCGACGGCGGCGATCCGGCCGGTGCGGACGTCCGGGGAGCCGACCCGGCCGGCGGTGACGCGCTGATGCGCGCGGTGGTGCAGACCGTCGGACGGGCCAGCGTCACGGTCGACGGCGAGGTGGTCGGTGCGATCACCGACGGCCTGCTGGTGCTGCTCGGGGTGACCCACACCGACACCGCCGAGACCGCCCGGACCATGGCCCGCAAGGTGCACGAGCTGCGGATCCTCGATGACGAACGGTCCGCCGCCGACAACGCCGCGCCGATCCTGGTGGTCAGCCAGTTCACCCTGTACGGCGACGCCCGCAAGGGCCGCCGCCCCACCTGGACCGCGGCGGCCCCGGCCGAGGTGGCCGAACCGCTGGTCGAGGCGATGGTCGAGGCGCTGCGTCAGCGCGGCGCGACGGTTTCCACCGGCCGATTCCGCGCCCACATGCTGGTGGAGAGCGTCAACGTGGGACCTCGCACCATCCTGCTCGACCTCTGACGCTCCCCGGCCCGCCCCGCGGACGTCGGCGGGGCGGGGGCAGCGGACGGCGAGGGCTAGCCGAAGAGGCCGCGGCGTTGCAGGGACTGGCGCAGCCAGCCGTCGAGTTGGGCGGCCCAGTCGGTCTGGTCGAGGGTCGCGTAGTCCACCGTGAAGCGGCCGAAGGCGTCCCGACCCTCGGTGAACAGCCCGCCGCGCTTGTCCAGTTCGAGCACCACCTGCAGTTGCCGCGAGTCGGCGATGAAGGTGACCTCCAGTTGGTTCATCGCGCCGGCGTACTGCCGGGCCGGATGGAACTCGATCTCCTGGTAGAACGGCAGCTTCTGCTGGACGCCGTAGAGGTGTCCCCGTTCCAGGTCGGCCCGGGCGAACCGGAAGCCCAGCCGCAGCAGCGCCTCCAGCAGGCGTTCCTGGGCCGGCAACGGGTGCACCGCCACCGCGTCCAGGTCACTGGAGTCGACGGCCCGGGCCACCTCCAACTCGGTACGCAGACCCATGGTCATCCCGGTGAGGTGCCGCCCGTACAACTCGGTGACCGGGGTTTCCCAGGGCACGTCGAATCGGAACGGGATGTCGTACCGCTGCCCGGCTTCGAGCCGGAAGGCCCCGGTGACGTGCTGCCGGTGGAACTCCTGGTTGGTCGAGTACTCGTGGTCGCCGCTCTCCACCTCGACGCGGGTCAGCAGCCCCAGGGCCACGTACGAGACGTCGACCTGATGGTCTCCTCCGGTGACCGCGATGGTGCCGGCCAGTTCGCCGCCGGGCCGGCAGTTCGGGTTCGCCAGCACCGTCTCCACCGACGGGCCGCCGACCCCCATCGCCTGCATGAGCCGTTTGAAGACCACGGTTGCCTCCGTCGCTTGACCGAATCGGCGTCGCCAGCTGTCAGGTTCTCGATCGCCTCACTCCCGTTTTACGCCCCGACCGCCAAGCTGTGTGTCACCGGCAGAACTTGGCCGGGCAACACGGCACGGACGTGGAACGGGGAGACGGAGATGGCCCTTCAGATGATGGAGCACCAGATGCGCGCCGGCATCGACGCCGAGCCCGGCATGGACACCCTCACCGACCTGGACGCGACCGACGAGCGGGGCGTCTCCACCGACCTGGTTCGGGCCTACCTCAACGGCATCGGTCGGACGAAGCTGCTCACCGCCGCCCAGGAGGTCGACCTCGCAAAGCGGATCGAGGCCGGACTGTTCGCCGAGGAGAAGCTGACCACCTGCACGCCGGTCTCCGTCGAGTTGCGAGCCGACCTGGAGCTGGTCGCGCGGGAAGGCCGGGCGGCCAAGAACCACCTGCTGGAGGCCAACCTCCGACTGGTGGTGAGCATCGCCAAGCGGTACACCGGCCGTGGCATGGCCTTCCTCGACCTGATCCAGGAAGGCAACCTCGGCCTCATCCGCGCCGTCGAAAAATTCGACTACACCAAGGGCTACAAGTTCTCCACCTACGCCACCTGGTGGATCCGCCAAGCCATCACCCGCGCCATGGCCGACCAGGCCCGCACCATCCGCATCCCGGTACACATGGTCGAGCAGGTCAACCGGATGGTCCGGGCCCGCCGCGAGCTGGCCGTGTCGCTGGGCCGCGAGCCCACCGTCGCCGAGGTCGCCCGCGCGCTCGACGTGCCCGAGCTTCAGGTGATCGAGCTGATCTCGTACGACCGGGAGCCGGTCAGCCTGGACCAGGCCGTCGGCGAGGACGGTGAGAGCGCCCTCGGTGATTTCGTCGCCGCCGTCGACCCGTCCGCCGGCGTGAACGACGCCGCCGCCCAGGGCGAGCTGCGCAACGAGGTGAGCATCGTGCTGGCCACCCTGTCCCAGCGTGAGCAGGCGGTGATCCGCCTGCGGTTCGGGCTCGACGACGGCCGGCAGCGCACCCTCGACGAGGTCGGCCGGGAGTTCGGCCTGTCCCGCGAGCGAATCCGGCAGATCGAGAAGGTGACGCTGCTCAAGCTGCGGGCACCGGAGCGGGCCCAGCGGCTGGAGGCGTACGCCTGCTGATCTGGACCACACATGTCGGCCCCGGCGGTTTCGCCGGGGCCGACGGCGTTTCGCCCATCTACCGGGCGGGGCCGCCGCTGCGCTGATACGGTGCGCGCGGCTGGCGGTGCCGACGATCCGCGCGCGGGGTCACCGGCGCGGTGCACCCCGGCGCACGTCGAAAGTGGGCGACGACTTCAGGAGGACAAATCGTGAACTGGACGCTGGAAGTGGTGGTGGTACCGGTCTCGGACGTGGACCGGGCCAAGGCGTTCTACGCCGATCAGGTCGGCTTCACCGTCGACCACGACACCAAGATCAACGACGACGCGCGGATAGTGCAGTTGACCCCACCCGGCTCGGGTTGCTCGATCGTCATCGGCAACGCGGGCGGCCCGCAGATGCCGCCCGGATCGTTGAAGGGGCTCCAGCTCGTCGTGCCGGACCTGAACAAGGCCCGGGCCGAACTGCTCGAACGAGGCGTCGAAGTCAGCGAGATCCAGGTGATGGGCAAGAACCCCCGCCCGGTACCGGACCCGCTGGACAACGTCGGCTTCGTCTACTTCGCAGACCCGGACGGCAACGCCTGGGCGGTGCAGCAGATCTCCAGCCGGGGCTGACCCGGCTGGTCACAGCCGCCGAGGGCCGGTGTCGGGGCGGGCGGCGGCGGAGCCGACCCGGACGTTGGCATGCAGCACCGAAAGGCCGTCCGCACGGGCCAGCACCGGGTTCAGTGTCAGCGTACGGACCCGGGGCTGCTCGTCGGCCAGCCGCCCGACCCGCAGCAGCAGGTCGGCCAGCGCCGCCCGGTCCACCGGATCGGCGCCACGATGCCCGTGCAGCAGCGGTGCGGCGCGCGGCGCCGCCACCAACTCGGCGGCATCCCGGTCGGTCAACGGCACGGCCCGCCAGGCCCGGTCGCCGAGCAGCTCGGTCGCCACCCCGCCGAGCCCGAACCCGACGACCGGACCGAACGCCGGATCCTCCACCAACTCGACCACGCAGGCCACCCCGGGCGGGACCATCGGCTGCACCAGCACGTCCCCGCCGAACGCCGCCGCAAGTTCCGCGTACGTCCGGCGTACGGCGGTGGCATCCGCCAGGTCGAGCCGGACGGCACCGAGGTCGAGCCGGTGCCGCAACCCGCCGGCAGCGACCTTCAACGCCACCGGGAAACCGAGCCGCGTCGCCGCCGCGACCGCCTCCTCGGCCGAGCCGACCGGCACCGACTCGACCACGTCGATGCCGTACGCGGCGAGCAGTGCCCCGGTGTCGACCGGGTCGCCCCGCAACGCCGCCTGCGCCGCACCCGGGTCGACATCGGACAGCTCCGGCAGCACCCCGGATGGCCGGCGCAGCCAGTCGGCGTACGCGGTGACCCGGGCGAGCGCCCGAACCGCCTCCTCCACGCTCGGATACGAGGGCATTCCGGCCGGTGCCCGGCCGACCAGGAAGGTCGCCACCACCGGCTTGTCGGCGGTCAGCGCCACGGGCAGGGCGGCGGCGAAGTCCGCCTCGGTACCGGTGAACTGGCCGGGCAGTGGTGGCGCGAAAAGCGCCACCAACGCGTCGACGCTCGCGTCTTCGGCGGCGGTGGCGAGCGCCTCGGCGAACTCGACCGCGCTGGCCTGCGGTCCGACGTCACGGGGATAGCCCACCGCGACGGTCAGCCCGCCGGCCGCGCAGGCGGTCGCCGCCAACCCGGTCAGCGCCGAGGAGTTGCCGACGATGCCGACCCGGTTGCCGGCGGGCAGTGGCTGGTTGGCCAGCAGCACCCCGACGTCGAGCAACTCGGCGACGGTGTCCACCCGGATCACCCCGGACTGTGCGAACAGGGCGCTCACCGCCGCCTCGTCGGGACCGACGGAGTCGCCCAGCCCGGGTGGACGCGCCGGGGAGGCCAGCGCCACCACCGGCTTGTCCCGGCCGATGCGCCGGGCCAGCCGGGCGAACTTGCGCGGGTTGCCGAACGTCTCCAGATACAACATGATCACGTCGGTGGCCGGGTCGTCCTGCCAGTACTGCAACAGGTCGTTGCCGGAGACGTCGGCCCGGTTGCCCGCCGACACGAAGCTGGACAGGCCCAGGCCGCGCCGATCCGCCTCGGCCAGCAGCGCCACCCCGAACGCGCCGGACTGGCTGAAGATGCCGACCCGGCCCGGCACCGGCAGACGCGGGGCGAGGGTGGCGTTGAGGCGTACGGTCGGGTCGGTGTTCGCCACCCCCAGGCAGTTCGGGCCGATCACCCGCATGCCCGCGGCGTGGGCCGCGCGGACCAGAACCCGTTGCGCGGCGGCACCCTCGACACCGGACTCGGCGAAGCCGGCGGAGATGACGACCAGGCCGTGCACCCCGGCCGCGGCCGCGTCGGCGACCACCTCGGACGCGGCCTCCGGTGGCACCGCCACCACCGCCACGTCGACGGGCAGTCCCGCCTCGACCGCCGACGGGTACGCGGGCAGCCCGGCGACCCGGGTCGCGGTGGGATGCACCGGCACCACCGCCCCGGTGAAACCGCCGTCGCGCAGGTGCCCGAGCACGGCCGCACCGACCCCCTGGCCGCTGGCGCTGGCGCCGTAGACGGCGACACCGCGCGGCGCGAGCAGCCGAGCGATGGACCGGGCCTCGGTCCGGTGTTCCCGGCCGCGCTGCACCTCCAGGGTCGCCTCGGTGGGGGCGATCGGGAAGGTCAGGTGCACCACGCCGTCGGCGAACTGGCGTTGCAGCTGGTACCCGAAGTCGGCGAAGACCCGCAACATGGCGCCGTTGGCCGGCAGCACCTCGGCGACGAAGTTGACGATGCCGGCCCGCCGGGCGGCATCGGCAAGGTGCTCAAGCAGCACCGAGCCGATGCCCCGCCCCTGGTAGGCATCCTCGACCACGAAGGCGACCTCGGCGTCTGGCGCGGCCGGGCCGAGCCGCTCGTACCGCCCGACCGCGACGATCCGCTCGCCGGCCAGCACCACGAACGCCTCGCGGCCGACGTGGTCGACGTTGACGAAACGCTGTAGGTCCCGCTCCGGGATGCGCGGGTACGGGGAGAAGTAGCGCAGGTAGCGGGTGCGCTCGGAGAAGCGGGAGTGCATGGCGACGACCGCCGGGGCGTCCGAGGGATGGATCGGTCGCAACTGGACGGTGCTGCCGTCGCTGAGCAGCACGTCGACGGCTTGTTCGGCTCTGGTCACCTCGGGCGGCCCTCCCCGGCCGGCTCAGTCGCGCGGATCGTACGGATCGAGGCCGAGCAGCGGGAAGACCGCCTTGCGGGTCGCGGCGATCGCCCGGTCCACCGGATTCGGCTCGCCCGTCGGCTGCCACGGCTCGTAACCCGGGTCGACGTCGTCGGTCATCCGCAACGGCACGTCGAGGCCGGGACGCCGGGCGGCGGCCAACTCGCGCCAGGCCAGCGGCGTCAACGTGGCCGGCTCCAGCGGCGCCCCGGTGGCCACCGCCAGCAGATGCGTCCAGGCCCGGGGCACCACGTCGACCAGGGCGTACCCGCCGCCACCGGTGGCCACCCAGCGGCCGTCGCAGAGTTCGTCGGCGAGGGCCCGCAGGGCCAGGTAGGTGGCCCGCTGCCCGTCCACGGAGAGGTGCAGGTCGGCGAGGGGATCCCGGCGGTGCGCGTCCGCGCCGCACTGGGTGAACAGCACCTGCGGGCGGAACGCGCGCAGCACCGACGGGACGACCGCGTGGAAGGCCCGCTGCCAGCCGGCGTCGGAGACCCCGGGTGGCAGCGGGATGTTGACCGCAGTCCCCTCGGCGTCGGGGCCACCGGTCTCGTCCGGAAAGCCGGTGCCGGGAAACAGGGCGAGCGGGGTCTCGTGCAGGCTGACCGTCAGCACCCGCGGGTCGTCCCAGAAGATCTGCTGCACCCCGTCGCCGTGGTGCACGTCCACGTCCACGTACGCGATCCGCTCCGCGCCCAGGTCCAGCAGCCGGGCGATGGCCACCGCCGGGTCGTTGTAGACGCAGAAGCCGGCGGCGCGGGCCGGCATGGCGTGGTGCAGGCCGCCGGCCACGTTGACCGCGCGCCGGGCCGTCCCCCGCCACACCGCCTCGGCGGCGGCGACGCTCGCACCGGCGATCAGGGCGCTGGACTCGTGCATCCCGTCGAAGACCGGGTTGTCGGAGGTGCCCAGGCCGAAGCCGGCGAAGAGCGGTTCGCGCGGGGCGATCCGCACGGCGTCCAGATAACGTGGGTCGTGCACCCGGGTCAGCAGCGCGTCGTCGGCCGGCGTGGGCCGGACCAGCCGCACCCCGGGGCGCCGCAGCACGCCGAGTTCCCGGGCGAGCGCGATGGTCAGCTCCACCCGTACCGGGTCGAGCGGGTGGTCACCGAGGTCGTAGGCGAGCAGCGACTCGTCCCACACCACCACCGTGTCATCGGACATCTGCCCATGGTCGCACGCGGGAAGCCGAGCGGCCGGTCAGGCGTCGAGCGGCAGGTGCCGGGCGGACGGGGGCGACCGGTCAGGCGTCCGCTGGCGGGGCGACGGCGACCGGCCGGTCCGGGTCGGCGACCCAGTTGCTCCAGGAGCCGACGTAGAGCGCGGCGTCCGGCCGGCCGGCGAGGTGCAACGCCAGCACGGCCTGCGCGGCGGTCACCCCGGAACCGCAGTACGCCCCGACCGGCGCCCCGGCGGTGACCCCGGCGACGGCGAACCGGTCGCGCAGCGCCTCCCCGGCCGGGAACCGGCCGTCGGCGACGTACTCGGCCGCCGGCAGGTTCACCGCCCCGGGGACATGCCCGGCGACCGGGTCGATCGGCTCGTGTTCGCCCCGGTAGCGGGGTGCGGCGCGGACGTCGAGCAGGACGCCGTCACCGGCCGAGGCCAGCCGGGCGGCGCCCGCCGCGTCGAGCACCGGCAGGGCGCCCGGCGCGACGGCCACGTCACCCGCCACCGGGCTCGGCTCGTCGGTGCTGACCGGCAGGCCGGCGGCCAGCCAGGCCGGGAAGCCGCCGTGCAGTACGCGGACCGGGCGGTGTCCGGCCCACCGCAGCGTCCACCACGCGCGGGCCGCGGACATGCCGTCGCCGCCGTCGTACACCACCACGGGGTGACCGGCGCGAACCCCGGCGGCCCGCAGCGCGGTCTGCAACGCGGCCGGATCGGGCAGCGGGTGACGGCCGGCCGGGCCGGGCCGGCCACACAGCGCGGTGTCCAGATCGACGAAGACCGCGGTCGGCAGATGCCCCGCCGCGTAGTCGGCACGGCCCGGCGGGCCGATCAGCCGCCAACGCACGTCGAGCAGCGTGGGCGGGTCGGCCGCGTCAAGCTCGGCGGCGAGTGGCCCCGCCTCCACCAGAAGATCACTACCGGACATGGCGTCCAGTCAACACCATCGGTGAACTCCGGCTGCGGTTCGACGGCGGTCTTCGCAGGTGCGGCAGGGTACCATCGATCACTGGAGGGCCGCTGACACCATGAAGTCTCACGACCTGGTCGATACGACCGAAATGTACCTGCGCACGATCCTCGAACTAGAGGAGGAGGGCGTGCCGCCGTTGCGCGCCCGGATCGCCGAACGGTTGCGCCAGAGCGGCCCCACCGTCAGCCAGACCGTCGCCCGGATGGAACGCGACGGGCTGCTCACCGTCGAGGGTGACCGGCACCTCAGCCTCACCTCGCTCGGCCGCAGCACCGCCGTCTCGGTGATGCGCAAGCACCGGCTCGCCGAACTGCTGCTGGTCAACGTGATCGGGATGCCCTACGAGGAGGCCCACGAGGAGGCCTGCCGCTGGGAGCACGTGATGAGCGACGCGGTCGAGAAGCGGGTCTACGACCTGCTCAACCGGCCGACCCGCTCGCCGTACGGCAACCCCATCCCGGGCCTGGAGGAGCTGGGCTCGCCCGGTCAGGCCGAGCCGGTGCCGGCCGACGGCGAGCGCAACCTGGCCTTCCCCGGCCTGACCGGCAAGGTGATCGTCCGGCGGATCTGCGAGAGCGTGCAGACCGACGCGGAAGTGCTCCGACAGTTGCACGCCGCCGGCGTCGACCCGGGGGCCACGGTGACCGTGGCGCAGGAGCGCGACGCCGTCGCCATCGACCGCTCCGGGGAGAGCATCCGGCTGCCCCGCGAGGTCGCCTCGCGGGTCTTCGTCGCCGCCGCCTGAGGCTCAGGTCACGTACGGACAGTGCCGGCAGCCTCGGCCGCAGCAGGTGCCGCGACGGGCCAGAAAGCCGGCGGTGAGCACGAACAGGCCGGTGGCCGGGTCGAGGTATCCGGCCTCCCCGGCGGAGAGCGCGGCGGCGTGCGCGGCCAGGATCCGCTCCCGGTCCGGATGCTCCGGCGCCAGCCGGGACCGATGGGGCTCGGTCAGGGGCCGCGCCGCCAGGGGTCGTCGCTCTCCGCTCATCGCGGCAGTGTAGGAGTAGGGGTCCGCCGCCTGTCGAGCTGAGAGCGCAACCGGCTCAGCCGAAAATTCTCCCCGGACCCTGTCGATTCGCGCTGGCCTGGTCCGTCGGTTGAGCAGAGGATGACAGCGATCCGAGGAGGACTCCCATGGCCCAGTACGCGGTTCTGATCTACTCGCCGGCGCCGGCCGACCCGATGGAACTCACCCCCGACTACGTCGCGCTGCTCGACCGGTATCCGGCACAGGTGGCCGAGTTGGGCGGTCAGATCGTCACCGGGTTCGCGTTGCAACCGAGTACCACGGCCACGGCGGTGCGCGGCGATCTCGTCACCGACGGCCCGTTCATCGAGGCCAAGGAGGTCGTCGCCGGGTTCTTCGTGCTGGAGGCGCCCGACCTGGACGTCGCGCTGAAGATCGCCAAGCTCAACCCGGCCACCATCCACGGCGGCGTGGAGGTCCGGCCGCTGTTCGTACCGCCGACCGAGTGATCGGCGGCGACCAACCGGCCGCACCCGGCGCCGCCACCTGCGGCGACGAGCCGGCCTTGCCCGACGCCGCCACCTGCGACGCGGCCGGAGTCGACGCCGGCCGAGATTCCGTCGGCCGGCACGTCAATCCCACCAACGCCCCCGCCGACTTCGTTGCCAGCGGGGCGGGGCAGCACGGCGGGGCGGGGCAGCACGGCGGGGCGGGGCAGCACGGCGGGGCGGGGCAGCACGACGCGGCGGGACAGCACGACGCGGCGGGACAGCACGACGCGGCGGAGCGGGCGCTGGTCGACGCGCATCGGCGCGAGTGGGCCTTCGTGCTCGCCGCGACCGCGCGCGTCGCCGGTGATCTCGACCTCGCCGAGGAGTGCGTTCAGGAGGCGTACGTCGCCGCGCTGGGCGCGTGGGCGCGCGACGGCGTACCGGATCGGCCTGGTGCCTGGCTCACCGCCACCGCCCGCCGCAAGGCCCTCGACGTGCTGCGCCGACGGCAGGTGTTCCGCTCGAAGCTGCCCCTGCTCGTGGAGCCGGACGAAGTCGAGATGGACGAGCCCGACGAGGTCGCCGTACCCGACGACCGGTTGCGCCTGGTCTTCACCTGCTGCCATCCGGCGATCGCCCGCGAGGCGCAGGTGGCGCTCACCCTGCGCCTGGTCTGCGGAGTGAGTACCGGGGACATCGCCCGCGCCTTCCTGGTCTCCGAGCCGACCATGGCAGCACGGGTCACCCGGGCCAAGAAGAAGATCTCGGTGGCCCGGATCCCGTACCGGGTGCCGGACTCCGCCGAGCTGCCCGAACGGCTGGACGCGGTGCTCACCGTCGTACACCTGCTCTTCACCACCGGACACACCGCGCCGTCCGGCGGTGACCTGGTCCGCGCCGACCTGGTGGACCGGGCCCTGCACCTGACCCGGATGCTGCGGGAACTGATGCCGGACGAGCCGGAGGTACGCGGGCTGCAAGCCCTGCTGCTGCTCACCGACGCCCGCCGCGCCACCCGCACCGACGACCAGGGCCGACTGCTCCGGCTGGAGGATCAGGATCGTTCCCGCTGGGACCGCGCCGCCATCGACGAGGGCCACCGGCTGGTGGTCGACGCGTTCCGCACCGGTCGGGTCGGCCGGTACGCACTCCAGGCCGCCATCGCCTCGCTGCACGCCCTCGCGCCCAGCTACGCCGCGACCGACTGGCCGCAGATCGTCCGCCTCTACGACGCGCTGCTGGCCCGCTGGCCGTCCCCGGTGGTCGCCCTGAACCGGGCGGTGGCCGTGTCCATGGTGGACGGACCTGAGGCGGCGCTGGCCGAGGTCGACGCCCTGGCCCAGGACCCCCGACTAGCCGGCTACCACTACCTACCGGCGATCCGCGCCGACCTGCTCCGCCGCCTGAACCGCCCAGCAGAGGCCGCGCAGGCGTACCGGGCAGCGCTGGAACTGGTCGACAACGCCGCCGAACGCGCCTTCCTCACCACCCGCCTAACCAATCTCACCTAACCCTCCCCCACCCCACCCTCACCACGTCGCCCCCCTCACCACGTCGATCTTGCACTTTCGGTCGCCAAGACGCCCCTTGTACGGCTTTTGTCGAGGCAGAAAGTGCAAGATCGGCGGGGTGAGGGGCGGGGCGAGGGGCGGGGCGGGGGGCGGGGTGAGGGGCGGGGCGAGGGGCGGGGTGAGGGGCGGGGCAGGGGTTGTTGCTGGGGCGGGGCGTTGGTTATGGGGGGTGACGGCGCTGCGGGATCGGCAGGTGGCGGGGCTACGGTATGTGAGTGGAGTGTTACGTGTGCCGTCGAGAGGAGCGGTTCGCGTCGTTGCCGCCTTGGGAACGGATTGGGTTCGACCAGTGGTGGCGGGTGACGCACGCGTTCGACAGCCGACTGCTGGGCTGGCTGGTGTTGGTGCCGCGAAGGCACGTCACGTCGATCGCCGAGTTGACCGACGACGAGGCTGCCAGCCTCGGCATCTGGCAGGTCCGGCTGTCTCGCGCCCTGACCGCCGTGACGGGCTGCGCGAAAACCTATGTCATGCAGTACGCCGAGCAGGACGGCTTCGCGCACGTCCACTTTCACGTCGTGCCCCGGATGGCCGACATTCCCCGCGACCACCGGGGCCCGCTCGCCTTCGCCTACCTCAACGCCACTCCCGACGCCCGCATCCCCAAGTCCCACCTGGACGCCCTAGCCGCCCGGCTAACCACGCACCTCACGAGCCCCTAGCCCCAGCAATCTTGGTACGGATGCGCCCCTGGAGGGGCAGTTTCGTACCAAGATCCAGGGAGTGACGCGAGCGGCCCCGGGCGGTGATCCGCCCGGGGCCGCTCGCGTCACTCGGGTCAGCTGCAGCCGCTGGTGGAGCCGCAGCCCTCGCAGACGTAGCAGCTGCCGGCCGGGCGCATCTTCGTACCGCAGGTGAAGCAGAGCGGTGCGTCGGCGGCCTTACCGATCACGGCCTCCAGCAGTTCGGTGCTGGAACCGACCGACGGTGCCGGCTTGACGGCGGCAACCTCGGCCAATTCCTGGGCCGGCTGGGCGATCGGGCCGGCCTTCGGCTCCTCCGGCCGGGTCTCCAGCGGGGCGGAGGCGGCCATCGCGGTCAGGTCGGTGCCGTTGGCCTCGGCCTCGGCCTCGGCGGCCAGCTGGGCGGCCCGCTCCTTGGCGGTGAAGATGCCCAGTTCGGCGCGGCGCTCGTACGGCAGGAAGTCCAGCGCCAGGCGACGGAAGATGTAGTCCATCACCGAGGCGGCCATCCGCACGTCCGGGTCGTCGGTCATGCCGGCCGGCTCGAAGCGCATGTTGGTGAACTTGCTGACGTACGTCTCCAGCGGGACGCCGTACTGCAGGCCGATGGAGATGGCCACCGAAAAGGCGTCCATCACCCCGGCCAGGGTGGAGCCCTGCTTCGACATCTTGAGGAAGACCTCGCCGAGGCCGTCGTCCGGGTAGGACGAGGCGGTGAGGTAGCCCTCGGCGCCGCCGACGGAGAAGGAGATGGTCTCCGAGGGGCGCTTCTTCGGCAGCCGCTTGCGCACCGGGCGGTACTCGACGACCTTCTCCACGACCTTCTCGACCTCGGTCGTGACCGGGGCCGGCTCGACGGCCTTGTTGGGCTTCGCCACCGACAGCGGCTGGCCGACCTTGCAGTTGTCCCGGTAGATCGCCAGCGCCTTCAGGCCGAGCTTCCAGCCCTCGAAGTAGATCTTCTCGACGTCCTCGACGGTCGCCTGCTCCGGCATGTTGACCGTCTTGGAGATGGCGCCGGAGATGAACGGCTGGACCGCCGCCATCATCCGGACGTGGCCCATCGGCGCGATGGAGCGCTCGCCCATGGCGCAGTCGAAGACCGGGTAGTGCTCCGGCTTGAGGCCGGGGGCGTCCACCACGTGGCCGTGGTCGGCGATGTGCTCGACGATCGCCTCGACCTGCTCCTCGGGGTAGCCGAGGCTGCGCAGGGCGCGCGGCACGGTCTGGTTGACGATCTGCATCGAGCCGCCGCCGACCAGCTTCTTGAACTTGACCAGCGCCAGGTCCGGCTCCACGCCGGTGGTGTCGCAGTCCATCATCAGGCCGATGGTGCCAGTCGGGGCGAGCACGCTGGCCTGCGAGTTGCGCCAGCCGAACTTGTCACCGATCTTGTTGCCCTGGGTCCACTGCTTGGTGGCCTCGCGGACCACGGCGGTGGCCACCGTGCCGGTCGGCTTGATCTCGTCGTTGGCGGCGGCGTGCTTGCGCATGACCCGCTTGTGCGGCTCGGCGTTACGGGCGTAGCCGTCGTACGCGCCGACGATGCCGGCCAGCTCGGCCGAGCGACGGTACGCGGTGCCGTTCATCAGCGAGGTGATCGCCGCCGCGAGGGAACGCCCCTGTTCCGAGTCGTACGGCAGGCCGGAGGCCATCAGCAGGGCGCCGAGGTTGGCGTAGCCGATGCCGAGCTGCCGGTACGCCCGGGTGGTCTCGCCGATCTTCTCCGTCGGGAAGTCGGCGAAGCAGATCGAGATGTCCATCGCGGTGATGACCAACTCGACCGACTTGACGAACTTCTCCACCTCGAAGCCGCCGTCGGCGCGGAGGAACTTCATCAGGTTCAGCGAGGCCAGGTTGCACGAGGAGTTGTCCAGGTGCAGGTACTCCGAGCACGGGTTCGACGCGGTGATCCGGCCGGTCTCCGGGCAGGTGTGCCAGTCGTTGATGGTGTCGTCGTACTGCAGGCCGGGGTCGGCGCACTCCCAGGCGGCCTGGGCGATGGTGCGGAACAGCCCCTTGGCGTCGATGGTCTCGATGGTCTGCCCGTCGAGCCGGCCGCGCAGGTCGAAGCCGCCACCGCTCTCCACGGCGGTCATGAACTCGTCGGAGACCCGCACCGAGTTGTTGGCGTTCTGGTATTGCACGCTGACGATGTCGGCGCCGCCCAGGTCCATGTCGAACCCGGCGTCACGCAGCGCGCGGATCTTGTCCTCCTCGCGCGCCTTGGTGACCACGAACTCCTGGATGTCCGGGTGGTCGACGTCGAGGATGACCATCTTCGCCGCGCGTCGGGTGGCACCGCCGGACTTGATGGTGCCGGCGCTGGCGTCGGCGCCGCGCATGAAGCTGACCGGACCGGAGGCGTTGCCGCCGGAGGAGAGCAGTTCCCGGGAGGAACGGATGCGGGACAGGTTCACCCCGGAGCCGGAGCCGCCCTTGAAGATCAGCCCCTCCTCCTTGTACCAGTCGAGGATGGAGTCCATCGAGTCGTCGACGGCGAGGATGAAACACGCGCTGACCTGCTGGGGCGACGGCGTACCGACGTTGAACCAGACCGGCGAGTTGAAGCTGAACACCTGGTGCAGCAGCATCCAGGTCAGCTCGTGGGCGAAGACCTCGGCGTCGGCCGGGCTCGCGAAGTAGCCGTACTCCTCACCGGCGGTGCGGTAGGTGGTGACCACCCGGTCGATCAGCTGCTTGAGCGACCACTCCCGTTCCGGGGTGCCCACCGCGCCCCGGAAGTACTTGGTGGTCACGATGTTGGCCGCGTTGACGCTCCAGCTCTGCGGGAACTCCACCCCGCGCTGCTCGAAGTTGATCGAGCCGTCCCGCCAGTTGGTCATCACGACGTCGCGCCGCTCCCAGGCGACCTCGTCGTAGGGGTGGACACCCTCGGTCGTCCAGACCCGCTCGACCTTCAGGCCCGCGCCCGCCTTGCTCCGTGCCCTGCTCGTTGTCACGCCATCCCCCGGCATCTCATCCGCCCCCTCGTCCGCGCGGCCCGCGCGATCCGACTGTCACTACCACTGAAGAAAGTTCACTGTGCGGAGCCGGCGGCGCTGGCCGCCTCGGCCCCGGCGCCCGCCCGGGCGCGTGCGGCGGCCCGCAGCATCTCGATCTCCTGCTCGAAGTCAGCGAGCGAGTCGAACGATCGGTACACGCTGGCGAACCGCAGGTAGGCGACCTCGTCCAGGTCCCGCAGGGGACCCAGGATGGCCAACCCCACCTCGTGGCTGGGGATCTCGGCGGCCCCCTTGGCCCGGATGGTCTCCTCGACCCGCTGCGCCAGCAGCGCGATCGAGTCCTCGTCGACCGGCCGGCCCTGGCACGCCTTGCGCACCCCGCCGATGATCTTCGTACGGCTGAACGGCTCGGTCACCCCGCTGCGCTTGACGACCGCGAGCACCGCCTCCTCGACGGTGGTGAACCGCTTGCCGCACTCCGGGCAGGAGCGCCGCCGACGGATCAGCTGGCCGTCGTCGGCCTCCCGCGAGTCGACCACCCGGGAGTCGGCGTGCCGGCAGTACGGACACCGCATCGCCCGACCTCCTCGATCGACCACTGGTACGCCTCCGGCCGCCTCCGGGCACGCTTCAGCCCGGCGGAGCCATCTCCGAAGATGGCCGCCGACCTGACGGTACGGGAGTGCGGTCGGTAGTCGAACCCAACCTGTAGGCGACTTACGCCCGTGTGACTACTACATCTAGGGGTTGACCGTATGCCGCTGGCGATCCGAGGTCAAGTTGGCCGGCGTGTCCGGCGCGTCACCTGACAGCCCAGCCGCATCCCGACTCCGACGCAACCCGAGAGCCCAACGCGGACCGCCGACGCCGGTTACCACCCGAGCGGATCCGATCTCGGAAGAACCACGCCTGATCGAACATTCGTTCGACCCGACGTACCATTTACCAGAACAGGCGTACGAGTGTCACCGTTTTGCGTGTCGACACGCGGAGAACGTCGTACAGATGTTTGAAAATGGCCGATCTCACCTATACGGTCGTGAACAGCCGGAGGTGACCATGGTCGACCTGCTGTCCGGCAGACCACCGCATGCACCACGAGCCGCCAAGGCACTAAAGCGCCGACCAGGGAGGACGGACGTGACCCAGGACCGGGCCAACCGGCCACACAGCCCGCAGCAGAGCAGCGAGGCGGGGCCGCCGCCCACCCGACGCCGCAGCGTCACCCGCGCCCGGGCCGGCCAGCCCGCCGTGCGTCCGGTGACCCCGGTGACCAACGCCTATCCGGACCCGGCGACCGCCGACCTCACCGCCCGGCAGCGGCGCATCCTGGAGTTCATCCGGACCTGGGTGGAGCGGCACGGCTACCCGCCGAGCGTGCGCGAGATCGGCGAGGCCGTCGGACTGGTCTCCCCGTCCAGCGTCGCCTACCAGCTCAAGGAGTTGGAGAAGAAGGGCTTCCTGCGGCGGGACCCGAACCGGCCCCGGGCGGTCGACGTCCGCTCCCCCAGCGACGTCGACGACGAACTGAGCCGCTCACAGCGCCCCACCCCGGCGTACGTGCCGATGCTCGGTCGCATCGCCGCCGGTGGGCCGATCCTCGCCGAGCAGTCGATGGAGGACGTCTTCCCACTGCCCCGCGAGCTGGTCGGCGAAGGCGAGGTCTTCATGCTCCAGGTCAAGGGCGACTCGATGCTCGACGCGGCGATCTGCGACGGCGACTGGGTGGTGGTCCGGCAACAGCCGACCGCCGACTCCGGAGAGATCGTCGCCGCCATGCTCGACGGCGAGGCGACGGTGAAGACCTACCGGCGGCGCGACGGCCACGTCTGGCTGATGCCGCAGAATCCGGCATTCGACCCGATCCCCGGCGACGACGCGACCATCATGGGTCGGGTCGTCGCGGTGCTACGCCGGATCTGAGCCGGCGCACCGACCGGTGCTGGCCACCAGGTCAGTACCGGTCACCCCGGTAGCCATAGTTGCCGCCGGGCGGCTGACCGTACGGCTCCGGTGCGTCCTCCCGGTACCGGCCCGAACGGCGCCCCCGGTAGTCGGACTCCGCCGGACCACCACCACCCCGCCGAGGCGGCTCGGCCGGTCCACCGCCACGCCGCGGCGGCTCCGCGCGGCCTCCACTGCGGGGCGGCTCGGCACGACCGCCGCCGGGCGGCCCACCGGCCCGGCCCCCACCGCCGTAGACACCACCACCGCCACCACCACCGGCCGGCCGGCCGGCGCCAGACCGGCCGCCGTAGCCCGGTGCAGCCTCACCGGAGCGGCCTCCGCCACCGTAGACACCACCACCGGCCGGGCGGCCACCCCCGCCGCCGTTCGCCGGGCGAGCCCCGTAGACCGGCCCGGATCGGGCCCCGCCGGGGCGTTCACCGTTCGGCGAACCGCCGTAGACGCCGCCGGAGGCGCCACCGCCGCCGTACACGCCGCCACGCGCCCGGTCCGTCGCCGGGTCGGCTTCGTCGTCCTTGCGGGCCGAGCGCGGGCCGTCGTCGCCGTTCTTGCCGGCCGGCGTCGGCCGTTTGCGGGCGCGCAGGATGCCGAAGATGCCCGCGCCGACCAGCAACGCGCCGAGTACGCCAACGGAAGCGATCAGGTAGGTGATGTCGTTGAGGGTCAACCCGTCGAGGAACGACTGGCCGGCCGACTTCTTGGCCGCGTCCGGATCTTCGGCCAGGTTCTTCGGCCCCTCCGTGGACGGGGTGTAGCTGAGGATGTCGACCGGATCCTCGTCGTCCAGGTGACCGGCGTCCGAGACGGTCAGGAACGTCTTCCCGTCGGTGGAGTACGCGATCGCCTCGCCGAACGGGTCGGCCAGCGCGGTGACCCGGGGCGTGCCGGTGGTCAGGGCGCCCACGATGTCACCGTTCTGCACGTCGTACTCGAAGGCGTCGGCGTAGGTGCGCAGCACCACCCGGTTGCCGTCCGGGGACCGGGCAGCGCCGGTGATCGCGACGCGGCCGAAGGTGCTCAGCGGGTTCTCGGTGTCCGTCTTCGGCAACTCGACATCGCCGAGCTTCTTCATCGGCACCGGCTCGGTGGCGCCGGTCTTCAACGGCCCGTCAGGGGTGAAGATCTCGGCCTTGCCGGCGGTCACCTTGGTAATGATCAAAGGCAGGTTGTCGTCGCCGATCAGCAACGCCTCGGCGTCGCGCGGCTTGCCGTCCGGGTACGACAGCCGGTGCAGCACCGGCTGCTTGCTGGCGTTGACCGGCATGCTCCAGACCGCCACCCGCTCACGGCGCTGCCGGCTGGTGACGTTGTCACCGGTGTCGGCGATCCACAGCGTCTTGCGGTCCGGCGAGAGGGCGAGATCCTCGGTGTCGAACGGCCCCGCGCCGGAGTACGGGATGTCGCGGGTGACCTGGCAGTCCTTGTCGAGATAGAAGACCCGCTTACGGGAGTCCTGATCGGTGCTGTCGTTGATCACGATGTAGCCGTCGCGGGTGACCACCAGACCGGACAACTCGCGCAGCCGGGAATCGGTGACCGTGCACTGCTTCTTGCCCGCCTTCGCCAGCGCCGACCCGAGCCCCGCCGACACAGGCCCCAGCGCCACCGCCGACCCGGGCCCCGACGCCGCTGCCGACTGGCCGGAGAGCGCAACGGGACCCGCCGCGGAGGCGGGCGAAGGGGCCGCCACCGCGGCACCCGTGAATGCCACGGTGGCCCCGAGCAGGCCGAGCGCAACCGTGACCGAGGAAACAGTGCGGAGCATGAAAGAAGTGTCGCATGCCCGAAGTTTCCGTCGGGTGACGCCGCATGAGCGTTACCGGGCGGTATGGACCGGCTCCGCCGTGTCGCGGTACGCGAACAACTCGCCGGCAAGTGCCTCGTTGACCCTTACGTGCAGCATCGTCCCCTCGGGCAGGTGGGCGGTGCTGAGCACCTCGCCCTGCCGGTGCACGCGGGCCACCAGGTCACCCCGGTCGTAGGGCAGCACCACCCGCACCTCGACCGCCGGGCGGGGCAGTCGCTGCTCGATGGTGGCGCGCAGGTCCTCGATGCCGAGGCCGCTGTGCGCGGAGACGAACACCGCCTCCGGCCAGATCCGCTTGAGGTGCAGCAGGGTTTCCTCGTCGGCCGCGTCGGTCTTGTTGACCACCAGCAGCTCGGGCAGCCGGTCGGCGCCGACCTCGGCCAGCACCTCGCGTACGGCTCGCACCTGCTCCTGCGGGTCCGGGTGGGTGCCGTCGACCACGTGCACCACCAGGTCCGCCTCGGCGACCTCCTCCAGCGTCGAACGGAACGCCTCGACGATCTGGTGCGGCAGGTGCCGGACGAAGCCGACGGTGTCGGAGAGGGTGTAAACCCGGCCGTCGGCGGCGGTGGCCCGGCGGGTGGTCGGATCCAGCGTGGCGAACAGCGCGTCCTCCACCAGCACGCCCGCTCCGGTGAGCCGGTTGAGCAGGCTCGACTTGCCGGCGTTGGTGTAGCCGGCGATGGCCACCGCGGGGACGGCGTTACGGGTCCGACGGGACCGTTTCGTCTCGCGTACGGTGCTCATGGCCTTGATTTCCCGGCGCAGCCGGGCGATCCGGTGGCGGATCCGCCGCCGGTCGGTCTCCAGCTTGGTTTCACCCGGGCCACGCACGCCCACGCCGCCACCGGCGCCGCCACCGCGACCGGAACCACCGGTCTGCCGGGACAGCGTCTCGCCCCAACCGCGCAGCCGGGGCAGCAGGTATTGCAGTTGGGCCAGCTCGACCTGCGCGCGGCCCTCCTTGCTCTTGGCGTGCTGGGCGAAGATGTCGAGGATCAGCGCGGTGCGGTCGACCACCTTGACCTTGGTGCGCTGTTCCAGGTTGCGCAGCTGGGACGGGGAGAGTTCACCGTCGCAGATCACCGTGTCGGCGCCGGCGGCGAGCACCACCGAGCCGAGGTCGTCGACCTTGCCGCGACCGATGTAGGTGGCCGGGTCGGGCCGGGTACGCCGCTGGATGAGCCCTTCGAGCACCTGTGAGCCGGCGGTTTCGGCCAGCGCGGCCAGCTCGGTGAGGGAGTTCTCCGCGTCGGCCTGGGTGCCCTCGGTCCAGACACCGACCAGGACCACCCGCTCCAGTCGCAGCTGGCGGTATTCGACCTCGGTGACGTCGGTCAGCTCGGTGGAGAGGCCGGGGACCCGTCGCAACGCCTGCCGCTCGGAGAGTTCGTACTCACCGGTGGTGGTGTCTGGTTCGTCGTTGGGAACGTAGGTCTCCTGGTCTCGCAAGCGTCTCTCCTGTCCGATCTGTGCATGTACCGAGCAATCCTGTCATGTGTCAACGCACGTCGCACCCGCTATATGCCCTGCGCACAAAGAGGCAAAAACGGGGGTGGCTGCTGGGCGTCCGGGCGGAGCGAGTAGAAATGCGAACTAGCCGTTCAGCGCCGACGGAGGGACCCGCGTGGCCACCACCCGACTGCCCAGTGCCGGATTCTCGATCACGATCCGGATCGCCGTGCCCGCCGATGCCTCCTCGATCGGCCGCCTCACCACGTCGGTGGGTGAAGCCGGGGCGATCGTCACCGCACTGGACGTGGTCGACTCCGACCCGAACCACGTGATCGTGGACCTGACCTGCGACACCGCCGACGCCGGCCATGCCGAGCAGGTGGTCGACGCGCTGCGTGCGCTCGACGGCGTGGACGTCCGCAAGGTGTCCGACCGCACCTTCCTGCTGCACCTCGGCGGCAAGATCGAAGTGAGCCCGAAGGTCACGCTGCGGACCCGTGACGAGCTGTCCCGCGCGTACACCCCGGGGGTGGCCCGGGTCTGCCAGGCGATCGCCGACAACCCGGCCGACGCCCGCCGGCTGACCATCAAGCGCAACACCGTGGCCGTGGTCAGTGACGGCTCGGCGGTGCTGGGGCTGGGCAACCTCGGCCCGGCCGCGTCGCTGCCGGTGATGGAGGGCAAGGCGGCACTGTTCAAGCGCTTCGGCGGGGTGGACGCCTGGCCGGTGGTCCTCGACACCCAGGACACCGACGAGATCGTCGCGATCGTGAAGGCGATCGCGCCCGCGTACGGCGGGATCAACCTGGAGGACATCGCCGCGCCGCGCTGCTTCGAGATCGAGGCGCGGCTGCGCGCGGCGCTGGACATCCCGGTCTTCCACGACGATCAGCACGGCACCGCGATCTGCGTGCTGGCCGCGCTGACCAACGCGCTGCGGGTGGTCGGCAAGCAGCTCTCGGACGTACGGGTGGTCGTCTCGGGCGCCGGCGCGGCCGGCACCGCGATCATGAAGCTGCTGCTGCGCCAGGGCGTCGGCGACATCATCGCGTACGACCGCCAGGGTGCCCTGCGCCGCGGCCAGCCCGACCTCAACCCGGCCTGGCAGTGGCTGGCCGAGCACACCAACCGGGACGGCTACTCGGGCGACCTGCCGGGGGCGCTGGAAGGCGCCGACGTCTTCATCGGGGTGAGCGCACCGAACCTGCTCACCGGTGACGACATCGCCCGGATGGCGAAGGACGCGATCGTCTTCGCCCTGGCCAACCCGGACCCGGAGGTCGACCCCCGGGAGGCACGCAAGCACGCCGCCGTGGTGGCCACCGGCCGCTCCGACCAGCCGAACCAGATCAACAACGTGCTCGCCTTCCCCGGCGTCTTCCGGGGCATGCTCGACGCGCACGCCGAGGAGTTCACCGAGGAGATGGCGCTCGCCGCCGCCCGGGCCATCGCCGACGTGGTCGGCGAGGAGAAGATCAACCCGACGGTCATCGTGCCGAGCGTCTTCGACTCCCGGGTGGCCCCGGCGGTCGCCGCCGCCGTCCGCGCCGCCGCCCAGAACCCTGCGGCCACGCCCCCACCCGTCACCGACCCCGGCCCCGCCGACCTCCCCGAAATCGCCGCCACCGCCTCCGCCACCCCCTAACCCCCACACCCCCGGCCTCCCGGTCGTATGCGCGGATCTTGGTGCGGAACGGCCTCCAGGGGGGTCGTTTCGTACCAAGATCCGCGAGACAGAACCTAGGGGGTGGGGAGGGTGAGGGTGCCGGTGGCGACGAGGAGGGCGGGGCCGGAGAGCCAGCAGGAGTCGTCGGTCACGGTCACGGTGAGGCGGCCGCCGGGGACGTCGACGGCAATCGTGCCGACCTCCCGGGTGCTCTCGCGCAGGGCGACGGCGGCTACCGCGCAGGCGCCGGTGCCGCAGGACAACGTCTCGGCGGAACCTCGTTCGTAGACCCGCATCAGGACGTGCCCGTCGACGTCGTCGAGCGGTTCACCGGGGGCGGTGAACTCGACGTTCACCCCGGCCGGGAAAAGCGCCGGGTCGAAGCCGGGGGCCCGGGTCAGGTCCAGTCCGGCCAGTTCCAGCCCGGCCGGGAGCGGACAGACCAGATGGGGGTTGCCGACGTCGACCGCGGTGCCCGGCAGGGTCAACCCGCCCAGGGCGGCCGTCGAGGCCGCGTACAGCCGGGGTCGGCGCATCTCGACGGCGATGTCCGGCCCGTCGAGGCGGGCGCGTACGAGGCCGGCCCGGGTGGCCACCGGCAGGGCGTCGGCGACCGGCGTGGCCAGCCCGGTTTCCAGCAGGTAGCGGACGAAGACCCGCGCGCCGTTGCCGCACATCTCGGCAAAGGAGCCGTCGGAGTTCCAGTAGTCCATGAACCACTCGGCTTCGCCGGCCAGGGCGGCGCCGTCGGGATGCTTGGCGGCGTGGACCACGCGGAGCACGCCGTCCCCGCCGAGGCCCCGCCGCCGGTCGCAGATCGCGGCCACCAGCTCGGGTGTCAGGTCGAGCGCGCCGTCCGGGTCGGGCAGGATCACAAAGTCGTTGCCGGTGCCGTGGCCCTTGGTGAACTTCACGCCCCCATCATCGCGCAGCGTCACCGAGGATCCGCAGGGCCGCCTCGACCAGCCCGGGTTCGGCCGAGTCCAGCCAGTGCACCCGGGGGTCACGCCGGAACCAGGAACGCTGCCGGCGGACGAACCGGCGGGTCGCCCGGATGGTCTCGTCGCGCGCCTCCGCCTCGGTCAACTCTCCGGCCAGCAGGCGCAGTACCTGCTGGTAGCCGAGCGCCCGGCTGGCGGTGCGCCCCTCGGGCAGGCCATGTCCCACCAGCTGCCGGGTCTCGGCGACCAGCCCGTCGGCCCACATCCGGTCCACCCGTACGGCGATCCGCTCGTCGAGCTGGGCGGTGTCCAGGTCGACTCCGATCTGCACGGCGGGGTAATACGGCGTCGGCTCGGGCAGCGCCGCGGTGAACGGGGCGCCGGTCAGCTCGATCACCTCCAGGGCCCGCACGATCCGCCGACCGTTGCCGGGCAGGATGCCGGCCGCCGCGACCGGGTCCGCCTCGCGCAGCCGCGCGTACAGCGGTGCCGGCCCGACCGTGGCGAGTTCGCTCTCCAACCGCGAGCGCACCAGCGGGTCGGTGCCGGGGAACTCGAACTGCTCCAGCACCGCCCGCACGTACAGCCCGGACCCGCCGACCAGCAACGGCACCCGCCCCCGGGCGAGGATGTCGTCGACCGCCGCCCGTGCCAGCGCCTGATATTCCGCCACGCTGGCCGGCTCGCTGACCGCCCAGATGTCGAGCAGGTGGTGCGGCACGCCCTCCCGTTCGGCGACGGTGAGTTTGGCGGTGCCGATGTCCATCCCCCGGTAGAGCTGCATCGAGTCGGCGTTGACCACCTCGCCGTCGAGGGCGTGCGCCAGGGCGATGCTCAGCGCCGACTTGCCCGCCGCCGTCGGCCCGACCACGGCGACCACCGTGCCCGGGGCGGTCACGCCCGCTCCCAGCTGGCCACGAAGTAGGCCACCCCGTAGGGCGCGGCGTGATAGCTCAGCTCGCCCCGCCAGTCGCCGCCAGCGGCGCGCACCGCGCCGGCCAGCGCCTGCCACGGCGCCCGCCCGGCTACCTGCAACTGCGCGGAGAGATCCGCGTCCAGGCCGAGCAGGGCGTCCAGGTCCACGTCGGCCAGGGCCCGGGCAACCCCGCTGTCGTACGCCTCGGCGCGCGGGTCGGTGTAGCCGGGCGCCCGCTCACCTCGACAGGCCGACCCGTCGCCCAGCACCAGCAGCGCCCAGTCCCGGTCGTCGGCACCGTCGGCACCGAACGCCACGGCCGCCGCCGGGTCGGTCTCCCGGGCCAGGGCGTACATGCCCGACACCGGCGGTACGGGGTGTGCCGCGCCCGGCCGGACGCGCCCCAGCAGCCAGGTGCCGATGGTCAGGCTCAGCGGCAGTTCGGGCCGACTGTCGGGGCGGAGCGCGCCGATGGCCACTTCGACGGGCAACCCGTACGGCGCCAGTGAGCCGTGGAAGGGCGGGTCGTAGCGGCGCGTCTGCGGGCCGGCTCCGACGACCAGCACCTCGGCGGCACCCGAGTCGAGCAGACGGGCGACCGCCACGTCGCAGGCCCGGCGGAGGTCGTCCAGTTCCATGGCGGCGGCACCCGCGACCTCGGGAACCAGCAGTGGTGGGTGCGGGCAGACGGCGGCGGCGACCAGTGGCACCCGGCAACCGTAACGGTCGGGCGGCGCCGGCTGTGCACCCGAGGTCGCCGGCGGGGCCGCTGAGCAGCCACCGCACCCGCGTCGCCGCGGCTTGGCCGGACGCCAGCGGGTGGCTCGCCGCCACACCGACGGCAGCCAACGGCACGCCGTCCGGATGATGCCGGCGAGGGGCTAGGACACCGTATGGTCACGGTCGGCGATAGGCGCTCGACGCGGACCGGGGCGGACCTGTGACAATGCCCGGAGAAACTTGGCTGCGCCGTGGCGGGGCCCGGGAGAGTTCTCCCAGGGCACCGGGAGAACGAGGATGGGCACATGAGCGACTGGACTGCCTTCGGACGGGTGGACGCGGACGGCACCGTTTACGTCAAGACCGCCGAAGGCGAGCGGGTGGTCGGATCCTGGCAGGCGGGAGCACCGGAGGAGGGGCTGGCACACTTCGCACGCCGCTTCGCCGACCTGGTGACCGAGGTGAATCTGACTGAGGCACGGCTCACCTCGGGCGCGGCGGACGCCAACCATTCCCTGGCCACCGTCCGGCGGATTCGTGCCTCGCTGGCCGAGGCGCACGTGGTCGGTGACATCGACGCCCTGGCTGCCCGGCTGGACAAGCTCGCCACGGTGGCCGAGGAGAAGGCCGGCGAGGCCAAGGCCGCGAAGGAGGCGGCCCGCAGCGAGGCGTTGGCCCGCAAGACCGCCCTCGTGGAGGAGGCGGAGAAGCTGGCCGCCGAGTCGACCGGTTGGAAGACCGCGGGCGATCGGCTCAAGGAGATCCTCGACGAGTGGAAGACCATCCGGGGGGTCGACAAGAAGACCGACGGTGAGCTGTGGAAGCGGTTCGCCGCCGCCCGGGACGGCTTCACCCGCCGTCGGGGTGCGCACTTCGCCTCGCTCGACTCGCAGCGCAAGCAGGCGCAGACGGTCAAGGAGGAGCTGGTCGCCGAGGCCGAGAAGATCAAGGACTCCACCGACTGGGTTTCGACGGCCAACCAGCTGAAGAACCTGATGAACCAGTGGAAGGCCGCACCGCGTGCCTCGAAGGAGGCCGAGCAGAAGCTGTGGGAGAGGTTCCGCGCCGCGCAGGACGCCTTCTTCACCCGACGCAGCGAGGTCTTCTCCGCGCGGGACAACGAGCAGCGCGCCAACCTGGAACGCAAGCAGGCGCTGCTGGTCGAGGCGGAGGCGCTGGACGTCGAGGGCGACCCGAAGGGTGCCCAGGCCAAGCTGCGGGACATCCAGGCGCAGTGGCACGAGGCGGGCCGGGTCCCGCGCGAGGCGGCCGCCGGGTTGGAACGCCGGCTGCGCGCCATCGATGACAAGGTCCGCGAGGTGATGGACTCGGCGTGGCGGCGGACCAGCCGGGAGGACAACCCGCTGTTGGCGCAGATGCGGGCCCAGGTCGCCGAGGCCGAGGAGCGGCTGGCCCGGGCGCAGGCCGCGGGCGACGCCCGGCGGGTCAAGGAGGCCGAGCAGGCGCTCGCCTCGAAGCGTCAGTTCCTCCAGCTCGCGGAGCAGGCCGGCTGAGCTGAACCCCGGAAGCCCTCGGTTCCCACCGGAACCGAGGGCTTTTCCGTTCCTCCCGCCGCTGGTCACGGCGATGTTAACGTGCGACATTTACATCGACGCCGATCTGTGATTATCTGAGGAAAGCGCTTGCCCTTGGCAGGCGTGGGAGCCGCTCCGACCAGTTCATCCGACGGCAGGGCGCACCTGCGCGCACCGCCACCGCATCGCTGCCACTGGGCACGGCAGCCTCCGATGCCGAGGCGCACTCCTGCCGACCGCACGTGATGACGCATCCAGGCGTACGCCGCGGCATATCACCACCATCCATGTCGCCGTGGCCGCCCGCGTCGCGGACACCTCCGGGCCGGTGCCGGCAGCCGGTCCGCGACGGCCGACGCGTCGTCCGACCCGTTCCGCGTACCCAGAGGATGAGGAGATTGACCGTGCTTGCAATCGTCAAGCGTCGCCTGACACGGCGACTGGCGGCACTGGCCGCGACGGCGGTAGCACTACCGGCGGCGTTGGTCGCCGTGACGGTGGCCCCCGCATCGGCGGCGACCGTCGACACCAGCGCCCAGTACGTCTTCGTGAACCGCAACAGCGGCAAGGCGATGGACCTGTGGAACTGGTCCACCGCCGACGGCGGTGAGATCCGGCAGTTCACCCGAGGCGACGGCAACAACCAGCAGTTCCAGTTCGTCGACGTGGGTAACGGCTACTACCAGCTGCGCAACCGGCACTCCGGCAAGGTCGTCACGATTCCGAACTCGAACGACGGGGTGCAGGTCACCCAGGTCACCGCGAGCAGCGACACCAAGCAGCACTGGCGGCTCGCGGACTCCGCCAACGGCGACGTCCGGTTCATCAACCGGCACAGCAACAAGGCCCTGGAGGTCTGGCAGTTCTCCACCGCCGACGGCGGCATCGTCTCGCAGTACGCCAACGTCGACGGCACCAACCAGCGGTGGCAGCTGATCAGGCTGGGCGGCGGCACCACTCCCCCGCCCAACCCGCCCACGCAGACCGGGCTGGTCGGCTGGGCCACCCAGAACGGCGGCACCACCGGCGGCGGCAACGCCGGCACCACCACGGTCACCAGCGCCTCGGCGCTGACCAGCGCGCTGAACTCCACCAGCGCGGCGGTGATCCGGGTCTCCGGCACCATCAACTGCTCGGGGATGCTGCGGGTCCGGTCCAACAAGACCATCCTCGGCAACTCCGGCGCGACCATCGCCGGCTGCGGCTTCACCATCAACGGTGACCGCAACGTGATCATCCGGAATCTGACCTTCCGGAACTGGGGCGACGACGCGATCAACATCGAGCAGTCGGCCACCAACGTCTGGGTCGACCACAACACCTTCAGCGCCGGGTACGACGGCGCGGTCGACATCAAGCGTGGCTCCGACTTCATCACCGTGTCGTGGAACCGGGTCTTCAGCCACGACAAGACGATGCTGCTCGGGCACAGCGACGACAACGCCAGCCAGGACGTCGGCCGGTTGCGGGTCAGCTACCACCACAACTGGTTCGACGGCAGCAACCAGCGCAACCCGCGGGTCCGCTTCGGCAACCCGGTGCACGTGTACAACAACTTCTACAGCAACGTGCGCGGCTACGGCGTGGCGTCCACGATGAACGCCGGAGTGCTGGTCGAGGGGAACTACTTCGAGAACACCCCGGACCCGTTCCACCGGGGTGAGGGCAGCTCCGGGCCGGGTGGCCTGGTGGCCCGCAACAACCACTTCGTCAACTCGGGCAGCGGGCAGACCGGTGGCAGCGTGGCCGGCATCCCGTACTCGTACACCCTGGACAGCGCGAGCAGCGTCAAGTCGATCGTGACGGGCGGCGCGGGCGCCGGCCGGATCTCGGTCTGACCGTACGAACAGGGCCTGTGTCGAAGTCCTCGGTCGAGCCGAGGCGGAGTCCAAGCGGTGTCCAGCCAGGCGTCGCGCGAGCCGCCGCAGGCCGGCCCGGGACTTCGACACAGAGCCCAGGGCCGCATAGCGCAGCCGCCACCGGGTTCCGCCGGGTGTGGGTGGGCCCTGCCCCCTGAATACCGTGCCAATCAGGCAGCCCAGGGCGGCCCCGAGTAGGGGTGGTGGGCCCTTTGCTCTGCTTCACTCCACGCAATGGTTTGGCCGGTTCACTCCACGCAATGGTTTGGCCGGCTCAGCGATGCGTGGGTTGAAGCAGAGCAAAGGACGCGCGGTGGTGGGTGGTGGCTCGGCCGGACGCTGCCGGGCAGCAGCACCCGGAAGCGGCGAGTGGCGAGGTCAGGGTTGTCGGGTCAGGCCGACGATGGTGGCCAGGCGCGCGACGTCGGCCGCTGCGGGTCCGCGTTGGATGAGCTGGGCGAGGAAGGTACGAACGGCCGGGCGGTCACGGACTTCGGCCGGCGCGATGCGGTCGGCGTGGAGCAGGGCTTGCCCGGCCTGGGTGGCGTCGCCGGTGTCGAGGAAGGTGTGGGCGGCGTCGATGAGGTGGGCAGCCCGATGTTCGGGCGGCAGTCGCCGCCAGCCGTCGCTGTTGATCGCGTGAACGTGGTGCTGAATGGCCTCGGTGGTGTCGCCGAGGTGATGGGCGGCAACGAATCGGGCCACCTGGACAGCGGCCGGCCCGAAGCCGGTGTGATGCGGGTCGGTGTCGCTGGTGTGCCGGTCGGCGAGGGCGGCGGCGTGGTGGAGCAGGTCGTCGGTGTTGCGGCGGTCGCCGCTGCTGGCGGCGGCGAGTCCGGCTTGGAGGTACAGGGTTCCGCGTACGGCAGGGTCGTCTGCGGTGTCCGCGGCGGTGAGGGCGGCGGCGAGGGCAAGCGGGTGGTGACCGAGGGCGCGCAGCGCTTGCGCGACGGAGATCGTGGCGGTGGCGGTGAGGGTGGGGCCGGCGGCGGCGGTGACGGCCCGGTCGGCGGCGAGCCAGGCGAGGTCGGGGTGGTCGAGTTTGATCAGTACGGCGGCGGTGATCCGGTAGGTGGACACCAGCAGGCTGCGGGTGCCGCGAGCGGCGTCGAGCAGGGCCGGTAGGGCATCCAGGAGGTGCGGGTAGCGGGCGTGTTGGTAGGCCATCCAGGCGTACGCGACCTGCCGGCGCGTCTGGTCGGCCGTGCCGGTCCGCTGGGGCCGGTCGTGGTAGCGGGCGAGGGCGGCCCGAACCCCGTCGACCCCGTCCAGGCTGGGTGCGGTTGGTGGGGGTTGGCGAGGGCCCAGGAGCAGGTCCGGGTCGAGGCGCAGCACGTCGGCGATCTCCCGGATGACCGAGTAGCGGTCGAGCCGGCGTACGCCACGCTCGATCTTGTCGACCCAGCTCTTCGACTTGCCGAGCCGGTCGGCGAAGGCTTGCTGGCTCATTCCCCGGCGGGCCCGCAACTCCGCCACCCGCCGTCCGATGGGTACGGAGTTGTGGTCGCGTCGGTGCGGGCGGTTCATCGGTCCCCCTGCACCGGCGGCGCGGCGTGCGTGGACTCCCCGCAGCGCGGACACCACCGCGACTTCACCCGAAACGCGAACAGCCCGAGCAGGAAACCCGGCAGCACGCCACTGAGCACCGTCATCACCACGTCGACACCCACGAGCCCGGAGCTTCCGTCGAGCCCGCGATTCGGGCCACCTCCGGCGGCCTCGGACACATCGGACGGAGGCGACCTGCGCGGATTCGGCGTCGCGCATTGGGAGTGACGAGCATCTCGATCCCTTCGGGAGTCGGGCTCCCACACGGATACTCGCTGGTCGGACGACCGGTGTGGGGTTATCCCTACAGGACCAAGCGTGACGGATTGTCAGCAGACAATCAAGGTTTCTAAGGGCAATCTTTCCGGTTTCATCCCTCGGCCGGGAAGGCATACACCAGTTCGTACGCCTCGGCGTCGAGCACCATCAGCGAAACCTCGACGCAGCGGTCACCCGCGTAGGCGCACCTGGTGATCTCGAAGACCAGGCTCCCCTCTCGACGCAGGCCCAAGCCGTCGCGTCCGCCCACCCCGTCAATCTCCTCCGGGGTAGGGGCGCGGCTGATGACCCGTTCCACGAACCTCGTTGGCCCGACTCCCTGCTCGGCCAGTCGAGCGAACGTTCCGCCCAGCCCGGTGTCGGTGTGCTCGATGCGAGTGCCACGGGTCAAGTCTGTTGGCAGATAGGCAGTGGCGAGCTGAACGCAGCGCCGGTCCCGCACATACCGGCGATACCTCGACAGCACCACCTCGCCGGGCGGCACCCCGAGCGCCTCGGCAACATGCGCCGGCGGCACGGTATCGCCGACCTCAATATCCACCACCTTTGGCGGGTTCGCTGCATCGTGCGCCTGGATCGACAACCCGCGCCCCCACTGCTCCAGCGACAGTCGGCCGGGGGAGGTGCGAGGGATTCGGCCTGCCCGAACAAAGCTACCGGAACCGCGACGCGACTCGATCAACCCTTCAGCGCGAAGGCGATCGATCGCCTTCTCCGCGACGCCCCGCGCCACCCCGACTTCGGTGGCAGCGAATTCGCGCAGCGTGGGGAGTTTCGCGCCAGCCTCGTAGCCCTTGACGCCCTCCCTGATCCGGCGCCTGAGTTCGGCGGCGAAGGTCTCGGCGCTGTGCTTCTTCGTCGGGTCGCTCGCGTTGTCCACCGGATCTCCAACTGTCGTCTGACAGCAGGCTACTTGCGGGCCCGGTTGCGACATGAAGCGGGCGGGCGGGTCAGCAAATCCCACAGATTACCGTGAGGCACCTCGACCGTCTACTGACAATTTGTCCTCTCGCCACCCAACATGATTTTCCCTCCGCAGCCCCGCCCGTCGGGGCGAGGCCGCGCAGCAGCCGGCTGTTCGCCGATCGCCACCACCTGAACGTCGGCGCCGTTCAGTCCCGGCCAGGGCTCGGATCAGCTCGCTGAACAGTTGCTCGTTCCTGGCGTAGTTGTTCGAGCATGGCAGTGTCGGATGCGAGGTCCGGGTGGCCTACCTGGCGGTCGAGGTCGACGACGAGTTCGAGTTCGCCGATCGCCTTGTCGAGATGCCCCTCACCGCGATGGATCATCGCGATGTTGTATCGGGTGACGGCTTCGCCGGCACGGTCACCGACCTCCCGCCGGATCGGCAGAGCCTGCCCGAAGTAGGCGAGAGCCCGCTGCCGATCCCCCAACCCGTCATACACGCCGCCGATGTTGTTCAGGGTGACAGCCTCGCCAGCACGGTCACCGACCTCCCGCATGACGGGCAGCGCCTGCCCGTAGTAGGTGAGAGCCTGCTGCCGATCCCCCAGCCCGTCGTACACGAGACCGATGTTGTTCAGGGTGACAGCCTCGCCGGCACGGTCACCGACCTCCCGCCGGATCGGCAGAGCCTGCCCGAAGTAGGCGAGAGCCTGCTGCCGATCCCCCAACCCGGCGTACACGCCGCCGATGTTGTTCAGGGTGACAGCCTCGCCGGCACGGTCACCGACCTCCCGCCGGATCGGCAGAGCCTGCCCGTAGTAGGCGAGAGCCTGCTGCCGATCCCCCAGCCCGTCATACACGCGGCCGATGTTGTTCAGGGTGACGGCCTCGCCGGCACGGTCACCGACCTCCCGCACGATGGGCAGAGCCTGCCCGTAGTAGGCGAGAGCCTGCTGCCGATCCCCCAACCCGGCGTACACGCGGCCGATGTTGTTCAGGGTGGCAGCTTCGCCGGCACGGTCACCGACCTCCCGCACGATGGGCAGAGCCTGCCCGTAGTAGGCGAGAGCCTGCTGCCGATCCCCCAGCCCGTTGTACACGCGGCCGATGCTGGTGAGGGTGGCGGCTTCGTTGCCGTGGTCGTCGACCTCGCGATACAGGCGCAGGGCCTGCTCGTAGCTGTCCAGGGCAGGCCGAGGCCGCCCGGTGACGAATTGCGCCCACCCCAGGTAATAGCAGGCACCGGCGTCCGGACCAAGGGTCAGAGTCGCGGTCGCGAGCGCCTCGACATCCGCGAACCGCGACGTGCGCAGCCACACCCTCGCCACCACGCGGCCGACGTGCCGGGCGATCACCGGCTCCCGGCCCGCCACCGCCAGCCGATGCACCTCCACCCACTGGGCGACGGTGGTCATGACGCGGGTTCGGGCGTTGCCGGGTCGGTGATCCAGAGTTCGTAGAGGGATCGGGCGGCGGCGGCGCATGCCTCGGTGTGTTCGTCGTCGGTGAGCAACGGGCGGATGAGGGGGCGTAGGACGTTGGAGACGTAGTAGCGGGGTTGGCGGGTTTCGGGGTCGGTGCCCTGTTCCATCAGGCCGAGTTGGACGGCGCGTTCGATGTGGACGGTGGCGTCGGGGTGGTCGTGAACAGCGCGGACGGTGCCGGCGGGAACGGGGAGTTCGACGACGTTGACCCTGGCGAGCATCTTCTGCAACTCGGCGGGTTGGGAGCTGAGGAGATTCTTGGCGAGGATGGTTTCCCGGCGGAACCGGTCGGCTTCGGCTTCGATGGCGGTGATCAGGCCGTCGATGTCGAGGTCGGGAGCGGCGACGATCAAGTCGAGCCAGTCGAGCAGGCGGGGGTTGCCGGCCGCGGCCTCGACGGCGCGTCGGCGGATGTCGGGGTCGATCGGGGAGTCGGGGCGCAGGTTGGGCAGGTTCGCAAGCTTCTTGGCCCGCTCGATGTCGGTGAGGGTTTCCAGCGACTCGACGACGATGCTGGTGCCGGCGGGTGCGGGGAAGCGGTAGCGGCTGGTGATGATGACCCGGCTGGGGCTATCGGTGTCGCGAATGGCTGTCAGCAGGGCCGGGAGGATGTCGGCCATCTCCGGGGACAGCAGGTGCCCGCCGTCGCGTTCGTCGAGGTTGCCGTCCTCGAAGTCGTCGAACACGAACAGGCACCGCGTCTGCCCGAGGGGACCATCGACGTGCAGCAGGCGACGCAGGCGTACGACGAGGGGAGCCTGGTCGTTGTTGAGCAGCTTTTCTGCTTCGCTCTGTTGGTCCTGGGTGGGGAAGTGGACCTTGGTGGTGAGTTCTCGGAACTTGGGCAGATCGACGCGGCCATACCAGACGGCACGCTGGTGGGTGGGCATGCGTTCCAGCAGCCGGGAGGCGAGGCTGCTCTTGCCAAGACCGCCCATACCGGCCAGGACCAGGGCCTCGGCCGCGCCGTCACCGCCGGGTTGTTTGAGGGTACGCAGGCAACGCTGGATGACCCGCCGTCGTCCGACGAATGCGGCACGGGAGGCGACCCGCGACAGTTGGGTCTGCGGGTCCAGGAACTCCCGATCGGCGGGCCGAACCTGGATCCGGGCACGTCCCGGCTCATACAGGGGCGTGACCATGGGTGCGAGTGGGGATCTGTCGGCGTAGACGCGCAGCAGGTGCCAGTTGGCGCGCTTGTTCGCGTACAACTGCTGGCGGGCCTCGACGACGGCCCGGTCGAGGGCCTCCCCGGCAGCCAGAAGCTGGTAGAGCTTGGCGGCGAACTCGGTCGCGGAGACGTCGCCGACCGGCAGCGCCCACCCCAACACGGCCGGGGCTCCGGCACGGACCAGGCTTTCACTCATCGACGGGAATGCGCCGGAGTCGGGGGCGTTCGCGGTGAGGCAGCCGGAGACGAAGACCAACCGGGGCCAGCGTCCGCCCACCGCTTGGGCGATCTGGTCAGCGGTGGCATAGGCGCGCCCACCGAACTCATTCTCGATCAGAAAGACCGGTTGACCGTCCGCGCCGATAGTCGCGTGACCACTCAGATGCAGGACGTCGAAGTATCCCGCGCCGTAGTCGAGGCTGACGAACCGAAGCCCGTCCAGGGTGCCGCTCTCCTCCACGACCAGGTCGGTCCCGGTCCGGCGGGTGGCAGCCAGGATGGCCGCTTCCTCCGCCTCATAGCCGAGCACCGGCTCGACACCCTCCGGGGATGTGGCCATGAACAGCACCCGCAACGGCCGGTTCTTGGGCTCGACCGGGTCCTTGAGGGCTGTGTTGGTGCCGATGGCCCGCACCGGCAGCAACGGCGCGTGACTGGAGACGGTCAGATGCACGTCGTCTGCGGCGAGCAGTTCCCACGGCAGGTGCCGCAGCCGTTCCACAGCGGTGATGCGCAGCGTGGCGCCGGGAGGGCGATCCAGCACCGGGGTCAGCCATCGCTCATCACCGTCGAGGAAGGCAGCCAGCTTCGCGCCGAGACCACGCAGCTGCGGCGCATTGAACACCCTCTGCGCGACCGCATGCTGACTGTAATCGCGTTCAACCACCTCAATCAGCCGGTCGATAGCTGCCTTGTCCAGGCCACGGGTCTTCGGCGGGCCGCCACCGGTCGACAGGCGCAGTTCGGAGAAGTCGGAGGTCTGCTGGAAGACCTCCAACTCGTACGTCCTCATCTCACCCACGGTGGTCCCCACCCTCAGCTTGCCGCGATTCGACCTGCTGGAAGGCGATCTCCAGCTCGCCACTGCTGACATTGGACAGCTCGACCCGGGTACCGTCGCTGAGCAGGATCGTGACGCTGACGCCGTCCGTACGGCGGGAATGCCACCAGTCCCAGATCGTCTTGGCCGTGCCGACCCCGGCGAACACCAACCCGATGACGGCGATCACCAGCTCGGCGGAGCGCTGCACCTCGACCGGGGACACCTCATCGCCAGGCCCGGCGTTCGCGGCGAGCGCGCCGCGCAGCTCCGCAGCCCAACGGGCGGCCTCCGGTCCCGACACCTCAAGTACGGCAGTTCCCACCGACTATCCCTTCTGTTCTTGCTCAAGCTGAACGAGGAACGCTCGCATCTGATCCAGCGCCGGATCGCCCGTCTGCTCGGCCAGCGCCACCGCCCGGCGCTGGAACTCGATGGCATCGTCCACTCGGTCCATCCGCAGTAGCAGGGAGGCCATGTTGAAGCTCGCCGTGGCTTCGGATCCGCGATCACCGATGGTGCGGAAGACCTCGAGAACTTCATCGAACGCCTCCTCCGCCCCAGCGAGATCGCCCTCCTGAAACCGGATTGAACCGATGTTGTTGAGGGTGACGGCTTCGCCGGCACGGTCACCGACCTCCCGCAGGATCGGCAGAGCCTGCCCGTAGTAGGTGAGAGCCCGCTGCCGATCCCCCAACCCGGCGTACACGCCGCCGATGTTGTTCAGGGTGACAGCTTCGCCGGCACGGTCACCGACCTCCCGCCGGATCGGCAGAGCCTGCCCGAAGTAGGCGAGAGCCCGCTGCCGATCCCCCAGCCCGTCGTACACGCGGCCGATGTTGTTCAGGGTGACAGCCTCGCCGGCACGGTCACCGACCTCCCGCCGGATCGGCAGAGCCTGCCCGAAGTAGGCGAGAGCCCGCTGCCGATCCCCCAACCCGTCGTACACGAGACCGATGTTGTTCAGGGTGACAGCCTCGCCGGCACGGTCACCGACCTCCCGCATCATGGGCAGAGCCTGCCCGTAGTAGGCGAGAGCCCGCTGCCGATCCCCCAACCCGGCGTACACGCGGCCGATGTTGTTCAGGGTGACAGCCTCGCCGGCACGGTCACCGACCTCCCGCACGATGGGCAGAGCCTGCCCGTAGTAGGCGAGAGCCTGCTGCCGATCCCCCAGCCCGTTGTACACGCGGCCGATGCTGGTGAGGGTGGCTGCTTCGTTGCCGTGGTCGTCGACCTCGCGATACAGGCGCAGGGCCTGCTCGTAGCTGTCCAGGGCAGGCCGAGGCCGCCCGGTGACGGATTGCGCCCACCCCAGGTCATAGCAGGCACCGGCGTCCGGACCAAGGGTCAGAGTCGCGGCCGCGAGCGCCTCGACATCCGCGAACCGCGACGTGCGCAGCCACACCCTCGCCACCTGGCGGCCGACGTGCCGGGCGATCACCGGCTCCCGGCCTGCCACCGCCAGCCGATGCACCTCCACCCACTGCGCAACCGTGGCCGCCGGCCCAACGCGAGTCAACGAATTCTCCACACCGGCCAGCACGATACGGCCGACACCGATCCGGCAGACCGCAACGACCAAGATCTGACAAAGACCGCACCAGCACCGTCGAGTTAGGACGGTGGTGGTGGAGTCGATACAGGTCAGTGCGGGGCGGCGCAGCCGGTCGTCGGCGCGGGCACCGCGGCCGGCGCACCGATGGTGGGCAGGCCGAGCAACACCCCGGGGGTACGCGCAGCCCGCCCGGCCTCGGCCGCGTCACCAGCCCGGGTACGGCGGTGCGACAGCGGCTCGCCGTCGGCGTTGAGGTGGTGCGGCGCGGCGTAGGTGACCGTGGTGTGCACGATGTCGCCCGGCCGGATCGACCCGGCGTAGGAGCCGGCGTCGAAGTGCACCAGGCGGCCGTCGCGGGCCCGGCCGGACAGCCGGCCGGTGCGCTCGTCCTTGCGGCCCTCACCGACGGCGACCAGCACCTCGACGCTCTCGCCGACCAACTTCTTGTTCTCCGCCCAGGTGATCTCCTCGACGCAGGCGATCAACCGCTCGTAGCGTTCCTGCACGACCTGCTTGGGCAGTTGGCCGTCCATGGTCGCGGCCGGGGTGCCGGGGCGCTTGGAGTACTGGAAGGTGAAGGCGGAGGAGAACCGGGCCGCCCGGACCACGTCCAGGGTGCGCGCGAAGTCCGCCTCGGTCTCGCCGGGGAAGCCGACGATGATGTCGGTGGTGATCGCGGCGTCCGGCATCGCCACGCGGACCTTCTCGATGATGTTGAGGTACCGCTCGGCCCGGTACGACCGGCGCATCGCGCGCAGCACGTCGTCGGAGCCGGACTGCAACGGCATGTGCAGCGAGTGGCAGACGTTCGGCGTCTCGGCCATCGCCGCGATCACGTCGTCGGTGAAGTCCTTCGGATGCGGGCTGGTGAACCGCACCCGCTCCAGCCCGTCGATCTCCCCACAGGCGCGCAGCAGCTTGCCGAAGGCGTACCGGTCACCGAACTCGACACCGTAGGAGTTGACGTTCTGCCCGAGCAGGGTCACCTCCAGCACGCCCTCGTCGACCAGCGCGCGTACCTCACTGAGGATGTCGCCGGGGCGGCGGTCCTTCTCCTTGCCGCGCAGCGCGGGCACGATGCAGAAGGTGCAGGTGTTGTTGCAGCCCACCGAGATCGACACCCAGCCGGCGTACGTCGACTCCCGGCGCGTCGGCAGGGTCGAGGGGAACACGTCGAGGGATTCGAGGATCTCCACCTCGGCGGCGGCGTTGTGCCGGGCCCGCTCCAGCAGCACCGGCAGCGAACCGATGTTGTGCGTGCCGAAGACCACGTCGACCCAGGGCGCCTTGCGGACGATGTCGCCCCGGTCCTTCTGGGCCAGGCAGCCACCCACCGCGATCTGCATCCCCGGATGCCGGTCCTTGACCGGACGCAGATGACCGAGGTTGCCGTACAGGCGGTTGTCGGCGTTCTCCCGGACCGCGCAGGTGTTGAACACCACCACGTCCGGGGTCTCGTCGGCCTCGCCCGCGCGGAGGTAACCGGCCTGCTCCAGCAGGCCGGAAATGCGCTCGGAGTCGTGGACGTTCATCTGGCAGCCGTACGTTCGCACCTGGTAGGTGCGCGGGCCGCCCGCCGCTGCGGTAGTCATGACGTGCACAGCGTATCCGGCACCATGGGATCGGACGGAACGAGGAGGAGCCGTGTGCCGAAGCATCAAGACCCTGCGTGAGCCGTACACCCCGCAGGTCACCGACGCGGACGTGGAGGCCGCGGCGTTGCAGTACGTACGGAAGATCTCCGGCTTCCGGGCGCCAGCGGCACACAACGCCGCCGCGTTCGACGCCGCGGTGGCCGCAGTCGCCGCCGCCACCCGCACCCTGCTCGACGACCTGGTGGTCCGCACCACCACCCGCCCGGTGTAGGTGTTAGGTGTTAGGTGTTAGGTGTAAGGAAGGGCACCTTATTAACGTCTCCGGTAGAGCAGGGGGCCCCTGTTAACAAGCGGCAGAGCCGCTCGGTTAGTAGGGGGCCCCTGCTATACGCGAGGCGTTAACAGGGGGCCCTTCCTTACACCTCAGGCGGCGGCGAGGGCGGGGTTCACCGAGTCGGGAGCCCAGCGCGAGCGGTGACAGCGCGACCAGCCTCGACAGCGGGGGTCCGCCTCGGTGCACAGGCGCCGGTCGCTGAGCACCTCACCGTCGTCGGTTTCCCGCACGTCGAAGTGCACCGGGCGGATGCTGCCGTCGGGTGCGACCAACAGGTGCCGGGTGTCGTCGAGCGTGTCGTCACGCAACAGGCAGTTGCGGTCCAGTAGCCGGGCCAGTGCCGCGATGCTGGGTAGCTCGGGCAGGCCGTCGGGCACGCCGTAGCAGTCCACGATCGTGGCGAACTCGCCCGGCGCCTGCCAGACGTCGCAGACCACCGCGTACGCGGGCAACCGCGCCGGGTCGGCGACGGCCAGGGGCATCACCACCCGACCGAGCGCGTCGGCCAGCGCCGGGTAGACCTCCACCGGTCGTACCTGGTCGATTCTCCAGTTCCACAGCTCGGTCATGCCGCCTCCTCGCTGTGCTCGTCCATCGGCCTCGGGAGCGGGCCTTACCCACGATGGTGGGGGGCATTTGCCCCCAGGCGGGGGCAAGTTACCGGTCTGTGACCATTCTGGGCAAATTTCCCCCCGGACCATCGCCGCCAGTAGCGGGAAGGTGACAGTTTATCGGGTATGGTGCGCGCTCCACGCCACGGCTCGCCGCAAGCCGAGCGGCGCGGAGGCCACGTGAAGGATGGTCGCGGCCCCTGGTCCCGGCGAGCGGGCCAGCGACTCCGGTCTACCGGAGTACGACCAGGTGATCGCCGCGGGGCAACAACTCACCGATGACGGGCGCGCCGGCAATCTCCCCGGCCACCAGCAGACCACCCGAGGTCTGCGCGTCGGCCAGCAACAACCGGTCGACCTCGCCCGCCGCGTCCAGGTCCGACCACGGGGTCACCCAGTCCAGGTTGCGGCGCGAGCCACCGCTGACGTACCCGTCGCGGGCCGCCTCCCGTGCGCCGGCCAGATAGGGCACCCGGTCGATGTCGATGGCCACCGTGAGTTGACTGGCGCGGGCCAGCTTCGAGGCGTGCCCGAGCAGACCGAATCCGGTCACGTCGGTGCCGCACCGCACCCCCGCCGCCACCGCCGCCCGGGCCGCGTCCCGGTTCAGCGTGGTCATCGCCGCGACCGCCTCGGGAAAACTCTCACCGGTGCTCTTGTGCCGGGTGTTGAGTACGCCGATCCCGAGCGGCTTGGTCAACGACAGCGGCAGTCCGGCCCGCCCGGCGTCGAGGGTGATCAACTCGTCCGGCCGGACCAGCCCGGTGACCGCCAGGCCGTACTTCGGACCGTCGTCGTCGACGCTGTGCCCACCGGCCAGGTGGCAGCCGGCGGCGCGGGCGACGTCCAGCCCACCACGCAACACCTCCCGGGCCAGTTCCAGCGGGAGCACCTCACGCGGCCAGCAGAGCAGGTTCAGCGCGACCAGCGGGTCACCGCCCATCGCGTACACGTCCGACAGGGCGTTGGTCGCGGCGATCCGGCCCCAGTCGTACGCGTCGTCGACCACCGGGGTGAAGAAGTCGGCGGTGGTCACCACGCCGGTCCGCTCGTCCAGCCGGACCACCGCGGCGTCGTCGCCATGCTCCAGACCAACCAGCAGGTCGGCCGGGCCGGCAGCCGGGCCGAGGCCGGCCACCATCGCCTCCAGCTCACCGGGCGGAATCTTGCACGCGCATCCGCCACCACGGGCGTACCTGGTCAGCCGCACCGGCTCGGTCATACCTGACATGATCTCCGTCACCTGCCGAGGGCGCCACCCGGAGCGGGCAATTTCGGACGCCAGGACTCGATCCGCCACGGTGTTACCGCTCCGTGACCATCTGAGTTGTGTTCTGCCACGTCGCCCCGCCTACAGTGGCCGCTATCCAGGGGTCGAGCGACCCCGAAAGTAACGAGGGGGACGGTGGACGACGTGACGACGGGCGAACCGCTCATCGTGCTGGACTCGGTCAACAAGTGGTTCGGGCCGCTGCACGTGCTGGACGACGTCTCACTGTCGGTGGGTCGAGGCGAAGTGGTCGTGGTCATCGGCCCGTCCGGCTCCGGCAAGTCGACCCTGTGCCGCACGATCAACCGGCTTGAGCCGATCAACTCCGGCACCATCACGTTCGACGGTCAGGCGCTGCCGGCCGAGGGCAAGGCGCTGGCCAAGCTGCGCAGCGAGGTCGGCATGGTCTTCCAGTCGTTCAACCTCTTCGCGCACAAGACGATCCTGGAGAACGTCACTCTCGGCCCGACCAAGGTGCGCAAGGAAAAGGTGGCCACCGCCCGTGAACGGGGCCTGGCCCTGCTCGACCGGGTCGGCATCGCCAACCAGGCTGACAAGTTCCCGGCCCAGCTATCCGGCGGCCAGCAGCAGCGCGCCGCGATCGCCCGCGCGCTCGCCATGCAGCCCAAGGCGATGCTCTTCGACGAGCCCACCAGCGCGCTCGACCCGGAGATGGTGGGCGAGGTGCTGGACGTGATGACCTCGCTCGCCCGTGACGGCATGACCATGGTCGTGGTCACCCACGAGATGGGTTTCGCCCGGCATGCCGCCAACCGGGTCATCTTCATGGCCGACGGCAAGCTCGTCGAGGACGCGGCCCCGACCGAGTTCTTCGCCAACCCGCGCAGTGAGCGCGCCAAGGACTTCCTCTCCAAGATCCTCACGCACTAGGCGTCTAACGGAGCGAGCCGCGACCCGGCGGGCTCCAGTCGAAGAAGGAGAACAAGTATGCGAATGAAGCGGATGGCGGCTGTCGTCGCCGTTGCCGGCCTCGCGGTCGCGATGGCGGCCTGCGGCGGGGACAGCGACGAGGGCGGCAACGGCGCCGGCGGCGTCGTGGGCAAGGCCGAGAGCCAGAAGAAGCTGATCATCGGCGTCAAGGCCGACCAGCCGGGCCTGGGCCTGCAGACCGGCAGCCAGTACGAGGGCTTCGACATCGAGATCGGAAAGATCATCGCGAAGGGCCTCGGCGTCGAGGAGAGCGGCATCGAGTGGAAGACCACCGTGTCGGCCAACCGTGAGCCCTTCATCGAGCAGGGCACCGTCGACCTGGTGGTGGCCACCTACACCATCAACGACGAGCGCAAGCAGAAGATCAACTTCGCTGGCCCGTACTACGTCGCCGGCCAGGACCTGCTGGTCAAGACGGACTCCACCCTCACCGGCCCGGACCAGCTGGCCGGCAAGACGGTCTGCTCGGTCAGCGGCTCGACCCCGGCCAAGCGGATCACCGAGAACCACCCGGACGCCAAGCTGGAGCAGTTCGACTCGTACTCCAAGTGCCTGCCGCTGCTGGAGAACGGCCAGGTTGACGCGGTCACCACCGACGACATCATCCTCGCCGGCTACGCCGCGCAGGACCAGTACGCCGGCAAGTTCAAGGTCGTCGGCAGCACCTTCTCGGACGAGCCGTACGGCATCGGTCTGAAGAAGGACGACACCGCCGGCTGCGAGAAGATCAACGAGATCCTCAAGGCCGCCGCCACCGACGGCAGCTACAAGGCCGCCTGGGACGCCACCCTGGGCAAGAGCGGCACCCCCGCGCCCGAGCTGGACACCACCAAGCTGACCCACTGCGGCGCGGTCTGATCAGTCCTGGAGCCGGCACCCCGAGCGGGTGCCGGCTCCGGTCTGTCATCGGCCGCCATCACGTGCCCTGGGAGCCGAAGCATGCACGTATTCACTGATCCGAAGAACTTCGACGCGTACGTGTCGGGCTTCCTCTGGATCCTCAAGCTGACCGGCGCGTCGGCGGCCTGCGCGCTGGTGCTCGGCGTGTTGCTGGCCGCGATGCGGGTCTCCCCCGTACCCGTGCTGCGCGGCTTCGGCGCCGGCTGGGTCAACATCTTCCGTAACACCCCGCTCACGCTGGTCATCTTCTTCTGCTACTTCGGCCTGTACTCGACCCTCGGGCTGAGCCTGTCGCAGGAACTCGACCTCAACCGCTACTGGCTCGGCGTGATCGGCCTGTCGACCTACACCGCAGCGTTCGTCTGCGAGGCGATCCGCTCCGGCATCAACACGGTGCCGACCGGACAGGCCGAGGCGGCCCGCGCGATCGGCCTGTCCTTCGCGCAGACCCTGCGGATCGTGGTGCTTCCGCAGGCCGCCCGGTCGGTGATCGCACCGTTCGGCAGCATCCTGATCGCGCTCTGCAAGAACGCCACAATCGTCGGCACCATCGGGTTGATGGAGTCCTCCAACGTGATGAAGGACCTGATCAACAGCTACGGCAACGCGGTCATCCCGATCTTCCTGGTCTTCGCCGGCACGTTCGCCGCGCTCCTCATCCCCACCGGCTACTTCTTCGGCTGGCTGGCCAACAAACTGGCGGTGAAGCGCTGATGAGCACCAGCAGCGTCCTCTACGACCACCCGGGGCCCCGCGCGCGGATCCGCAACACGGTGCTGAGCGTCATCTTCGGCGTCGCCGTGCTCGCACTGCTCTACTGGCTCTACCGCAAGTTCGACCAGGCCGGCCAGTGGGAAGCCTGGCTGTGGAAGCCGTTCGCCGACCCGAAGACCTGGACGCAGTTCGTCCTGCCGGGCCTCTGGGCCACCCTCAAGGCAGCGTCGGTCGGCATGCTGCTCTCGCTCGCCTTCGGCATCGTCTTCGCGGTCGGGCGGCTCTCCAACCACTGGTGGATCAGCGTCCCGGCCGGCGCGGTGGTGGAGTTCTTCCGGGCCGTACCACTGCTGTTGATGATCTTCTTCGTCTTCTACGGCCTGCCGTGGGTGCTCAAGCAGCCGGTGAGCGCGTTCTGGGCCGTGGTGATCGGCCTGACCCTCTACAACGGGTCGGTGCTGGCCGAGGCGTTCCGGGCCGGCATCCGGTCCGTACCCGGCGGGCAGTCCGAGGCGGCGTACGCCATCGGCATGCGCAAGACCCAGGTCATGCAGTTGATCCTCATCCCGCAGGCGGCCCGGGCCATGCTGCCGATCATCGTCAGCCAGCTGGTGGTACTGCTCAAGGACACCGCGCTCGGCTACATCGTGGCCTACCCCGAGCTGCTCCAGCGCGGCGTCAACGACCTCGCCGCCAACTACGGCAACATCATCCCCGCGGCGATGGTGATCGCGGTCATCTACATCGTGATCAACTCTCTGCTCACCGCCTTCGCCGGCTGGCTCGACCGGCGCAGCCGCATGCGGGCCTTCCGGGTGCCGAAGCAGACCGCCCCGGCCGGTGCCGCCGACTCCACCCCGGAGGGTGGCGCCACGGTCTCCGAACCCCAGGGCTGACAGAGCGGAACGTAAGCGGCGCCGGCCAAGTTTGGCCGGCGCCGCTTACGTGTTCTCTGCCCACCGGCGCTTCGCCGGACGCCCCACCGGCGCTTCGCCGGACTGGTGTTAAGAGGGGGCCCTTCCTATGCACGAGGCGTTAGTAAGGTGCCCTTCCTTACACCTCAGCGGGCGATCTCGGTGACGCGGGACTCGCGGACCACGGTCACCCGGATCTGCCCCGGGTAGGTCAGCTCCTCCTCGATCTGCTTGGCCACGTCCCGGGCCAGCACCGCCGCGCCGATGTCGTCGACATCGTCCGGCTTGACCATCACCCGGATCTCCCGACCCGCCTGCATGGCGAAGACCTTCTCCACACCGAGCTTGCCCGCCGCGATCTCCTCGATCCGCTCCAACCGGTTGACGTACGCCTCCAGGCTCTCCCGCCGCGCCCCCGGCCGACCGCCCGAACAGGCATCCGACGCCTGGGTCAGCACCGCCTCGACGGTCTGCGGCGGCACCTCGTTGTGGTGCGCCTCGATGGCGTGCACCACGTCCTCGGTCTCGCCGTACTTGCGGGCCACGTCCGCGCCGATGATGGCGTGACTGCCCTCCACCTCGTGGGTGAGCGCCTTGCCGATGTCGTGCAGAAACGCCGACCGTTTGATCAACGGCACGTCCAGCCGCAACTCTGCGGCCATCACGCCGGCGATGTGCGCGGTCTCCACCAGGTGCTTGAGCACGTTCTGCCCGTACGACGTGCGATAGCGCAACCGCCCCAGCAACGTGACCAGCTCCGGGTGGATCTCGGTGATGCCGACCTCCACCAGAGCGTCCTCGGCCGCCCGCTGGCACAACTGGTCCACCTCCTGCCGGGCCAGCTCGTGCACCTCCTCGATCCGGTGCGGGTGGATCCGCCCGTCCAGCACCAGCTTCTCCAGCGTCAGCCGGCCGACCTCCCGGCGTACCGGGTCGAAGCAGGACAGCAGCACCGCCTCCGGCGTGTCGTCGATGATCAGGTTGACCCCGGTCACCGACTCGAAGGCCCGGATGTTGCGGCCCTCGCGGCCGATGATCCGCCCCTTCATCTCGTCGCCCGGCAGATGCAGCACACTGACCACGCTCTCGGCCGTCTGCTCGCTGGCCACCCGCTGGATCGCGTCGACCACGATGTGCCGGGCCCGCTGCTCCGCGGTGGACCTGGCATCCGACTCGATGTCCCGCACCAGCAGCGCCGCCTCCCGCTTGGCCTGGCCCTCGATCGCCTCCACCAGCTCGGCCCGCGCGGTGTCGGCGGTCAGCCCCGCGACCCGCTCCAACTCACGCCGCCGCTGGCTCTCCGCCTCGGCCAGTTCCTCCTCCCGGACCGCCAACGCCGCCTCCCGGGCGGCAAGGGCGGCACTGGCCGCGGTCAGCTGCCGCTCCCGATCGGCGAGCCGCTCCACCTCCTCGGTGTGCAGCCGCTCCCGCTCGTCCATCCGGGCCGCCCGCCGCTCCACCTCGGCGGCCTGCTCACGGGTGGTCGCGGCGAGCACCGCCACCTCCCGCTCACCGCTGCGCCGGGCCGCGGTCCGCAGTTGCTCGGCATCCGCCTCGGCCTGCTTGTGTGCCCGTTCGAGCACCGTGTCCGCCTCGGCGCGGGCGTCGTCGAGCACCCGGCGAGCCTCCGCCCGAGCCGCCTTCGCCTCCGCCGTGGCCCCGGCCGCCTCGGCCCGGGCCGCAGCCGCCGCCGACTTCGCCACGTCGATGGTGCTGTTCGCCTCGTCGGCGGCCGTCCGCAGCGCGGCCAGGGACTGCTCCTGGCGATCCTTCTCGGCGATGTACGCCGGATCCTCCGGCGCCGGCCGCGTCTGCAACCCCCGCAGCACCCGCGCCCCGAAAACCGCCGCGCCGAGCACCACCAGGGTCAGCACCAACACGGCGATCAGAAGTACGACGTCGAAGGCCCTCATGCCGGTGCTCCGCTCCGCCGAGCACCGCCCCGAGCCGCCGCCGGACCCAGCTGCCCTAAGCCCTGCTCACCCTCGTCGGCGGCGCCAGAATCCGCACCATCCCGCTCGCTCATGCCGGCACTCCGCTTCGCTGCGTGCCGCCACGAGGCACCAAAACCCCGAACCTGATGATTCGCTCGCAACGCTCGCTCATGCTGGCCACCCGGTGGACCCCTGTCGCCTCGCCATGGCGCGCCTCCCCTGAACGTCGCGCCGTAGGAACCCGCCGGTGGGCGCGCTCCTACGGCTCTGGACGCCCGACCGGAGCGCAGGCCGTGAGATAGCTCTCCCTGCCGACGGTGTCCCTGGGACCGTCGGCAGGCCAGGTGCAGTTGTCGCCTCGGCCCCGGACCGGCCTGTCCGAAGCTGGCGTCAGCGGCCGTTGCTGCTGGCCAAAGTGATGCTGTTCTGTTACGCGATCTATGTTGTGCGCTTAGCCTGCGCTTGGTCGGGCAATGTGAGCCTTTATGGCGAGGCTAGGTCTCCGCGGGCCTCCGGTCAAGAAGTCATGATCAAACCACCCGGACGGAGAGAAGTTGAACCGTAACCCTGAGCTGAAGACGAGTCGGGCACTTGGGGGCAAAAAAGACTTTCATCCGCCTGACTGAGGCCGTGCCCCGCCGACGACCGGGGTCAGCAGGCACCCAGCGCGACGGCAGCAGCCACCAGAGCGGCGTTGTCGGGCGCCAGCGACCCGTCCGGCAACCGAACCGTGTCCTCCAGCCCGATCCTGGTGTCGAGCCCACGCCGGACCGCCTCCGCCAGCACCGCCCACACGCCAGCGCCCTCGGCGTGCAACAGCACCGGCGGCCCCTGCGGCGCGAGGGCATCGAGCATCGCCGCCGCCTCGGCCAGGGCCGCCTCCGGGTCGGCCGTCATGCACTCCACCAACACCCGCCCGACCGGCACCCGCCACCTGCGGTACGCCCCCACCGCCGCCACCGTCCAGAGCCCGGCCTCCACCATGACGCCCCGCTCGTACAACGCCTGCGCCACCGCCTCCGCCCCCGGCTCGTGGGCGTTGACCGAGGCGAAGTCCGGCAGCACCGTCCACGCCCGTACCACCGCCACCCGGGCCAGCGGATCCGGCTCGATCCACGCCCCGGTGCTCACCCCCACCGGCAGGGCCGGCGCCGCGTCGCGGATCGCCACGACCGCGTCGGCGATCACCGCCGGACGCAACGACTCGACCCCGTCGGCGGTACGCGGATGCACGTGCACCGCACCGACACCCAGCCCGGCACACCGGGCCGAGTCGGACGCCAACTCGACCGGGCTCAGCGGCACCCGAGGGTGGGCGTCGCGGCCACGGTCACCGTTGAGGCACGCCTTCAACATCGCCCTCCCCCTTCCGGTCGCCGGACTCGCCACCACCGACGCCACCGGTCAGCCGAGCCGGCCACCCGCGGCGGGGTCGTCCTCGGCGTCGGCCAGGGCGTCGGCGTCGATCTGCTCGGCGAACTCGGCCGCCTCGGCGCTCTGCGCCGCCAGGGCCTCCTTCACCGCCCGGATCGCCACCCCCGGCGGGTAACCCTTGCGGGCCAGCATGCCGACCAGCCGCCGGAACACCGCGTCCGGCTCACCCCGGGCGGTACGCAGCTTCCGCTCCACCAGGACGCGGGCGGTCTCCGCCTCGGTGGTCTCGTCCAACTCGCCGAGCGCCGCGCTGGCCGTGTCGCCGTCCACCCCGCGTTGCCGTAGCTCGTTGGCCAACGCGCGGCGGGCCAACCCACGGCCGGTGTGCCGGCTGCTCACCCAGGCCCGCGCGAACGCGGCGTCGTCGATGATGCCGACCTCGTCGTAACGGTCGAGAACCGCGCTGGCGGTCTCCTCGGAGATGCCCCGCCGGGCCAGCGCGGTGGCCAACTCGGCGCGGGTACGGGGGCGGACCGCGAGTTGCCGCAGACAGATCTCGCGAGCCACCTCAGCCTCGTCCCGAGGCGCGGTAGCCGCCGGGCCCACACCGACACGTTCGGTGGAGCCAACGTCAGCGCCCGGGTCGGATCCGTCCCCGGGGACACGCCGGCCTCGGCGGGTACCCGGGGTGGGATCGCCCGTGCGGGGCGGACTGGCATCCCAGCCCCGCCCCGTACGGGCGCGTCGTCCGGTCACGGATCTTCGATCAGAAGTCGACCGGCGGCAACTCCGGGCCACCGGCGGCATCGCCCGCACCGACCCCGACGCCGAGCTTCTCCAGGATCTTCTTCTCGATCTCGGCGGCCACGTCCGGGTTCTCCCGCAGGAACTCGCGGGCCTTCTCCTTGCCCTGGCCGAGCTGGTCGCCCTCGTAGGTGTACCAGGCACCGGACTTCCGGATGATCGCCTGCTCGACGCCCACGTCGATCAGCGAACCCTCGCGGGAGATGCCCTTGCCGTACATGATGTCGAACTCGGCCTGCTTGAACGGAGAGGCGACCTTGTTCTTCACGACCTTGACCCGGGTGCGGTTACCGACCACGTCGGTGCCGTCCTTCAGGCTCTCGATCCGCCGCACGTCCAGCCGGACCGAGGCGTAGAACTTCAACGCCCGACCACCCGTGGTCGTCTCGGGACTCCCGAACATGACCCCGATCTTCTCGCGGAGCTGGTTGATGAAGATCGCGGTGGTGCCGGTGTTGTTGAGCACACCGGTGATCTTCCGCAGCGCCTGGCTCATCAGCCGCGCCTGCAGACCCACGTGGCTGTCGCCCATCTCGCCCTCGATCTCGGCGCGCGGCACCAGCGCGGCGACCGAGTCGATCACGATGATGTCCAGCGCGCCGGAGCGGACCAGCATGTCCGCGATCTCCAGCGCCTGCTCACCGGTGTCCGGCTGGGAGACCAGCAGGGCGTCGGTGTCGACGCCGAGGGCCTTGGCGTACTCCGGGTCGAGCGCGTGCTCGGCGTCGATGAAGGCGGCGATGCCGCCGTTGCGCTGGGCATTGGCCACCGCGTGCAGGGCGACCGTGGTCTTACCGCTGCTCTCCGGGCCGTAGATCTCGATGACCCGGCCGCGCGGCAGGCCGCCGACGCCGAGGGCGACGTCGAGGGCGATCGAACCGGTGGGAATGATCGCGGTCTGCACGACCGGCCGCTCCCCCAGCCGCATCACCGAGCCCTTGCCAAACTGCTTGTCGATCTGAGCGAGAGCAAGGTCGAGCGCCTTCTCCCGGTCAGGCCCTGCCGCCATCGTTGCCACCCCTGCCTTCGCCGGCGTCTTTCCTGAGCTTCGCGTCACGCGGGACACGCTAGGCGCTGGGTCCGACAGAAAACCAGCCGACGGGCCGTGGCCTGTGGACGAGCACCCGCTGTGGACAATAGCCGAACAGGTGTACGAGTCGGCAACAGACACGCGGAAGTAACGAATCGGCTGCTCAGCGTAGCCGGGTCGGCACCCGATCGGGATATGCGGCGACGACCGCCCGCCAGACCACGTGCGTCGCCTCACCGGCGGCGAGTGCCTGCTCGATGGTCCGCCCGCCGAGCTGCGACAGCACCTGGTCGGTGGCGATGCTGGCCGCGTAGCCCGGCCCGAACGCCTCCTCCAGGCGCGTCCAGAAGTCGGTCAGCCGCACGATGCTCGATCCTCCTCGTCCGGTGCGCCCAGCCGCACCGGCCGCAACGCTAGCGCCAGCAACGGTGTCACCGCGACCGCGGCAAGCAGCGTCAGCACGGGATAGCCCGCCAACTCCATGACAAACCCGCTGGCGGCCCCGGCCACCGCTCCGGCCAACCCCATCAGCAGGTCGGACAGGCCCTGGGCGTTCGGGCGGATCGCGTCGGGCACCGACTCCGACAGCAGGGTGGAGCCGGCCACCATGGTCGCCGACCAGCCCAGCCCGAGCAGCACCAGCCCGACGGTCAGTCGGGGGGTGTGGTGCCCGGCGGTGCCGGCGACCGCGCAGGCGGCGAGCAGGGTGCCGATCCCGCCGAGGATGACCGGACGCCGGCCGAACCGGTCGGCCAGCCAGCCGACCACCGGCGCCAGCGCGTACATGCCGGCGATGTGCAGGCTGAGCACCAGGCCGACCACCGGGAGCACGTCCTCGACGGCGTAGTGGTCCCGCAGGTGCACCGGGGTCATCGCCATCACCGCCACCATGACCAGGTGTCCCACCGCCACGGCGGCGATGCCGAGCCGGGCGGCGGGCTGGGCGCGTACCACCGGCCAGGCGGCGCGCAGGCCCGCGCCGCGCCGGGCCGGCGGTGCCGGTGCGGCGACCGGCTCGGCCGGTACCGGAACAGCAGCCCCCACCGGGCTGGCAGCGGGTGCCGCCGGGTCGGCGGCGGCGATCGAGGGGGCCGGGTGCGCGGCGCCGCTGGCGCGGGTTGCCGCGAGGCGGCGGGCGGTGAGCAGCGGGTCGGGCCGCAACCGCAGCAGGAGTACGCCGGCGGCGAGCAGGAACGCGGCGGTGCTGAAGACGAACGGGCCGGACAGCGGCGGCAGTCCCCAGCCGCCGCCGGCACGGCCGGCGAGTGCGGCGAAGTTCGGTGCGGCGACCGCGCCGACGGTGGTGGCCCAGACGATCAGTGACAGCTGCCGGGCGCGACGGTCCGGTGCGGCGAGGTCGACCGCCGCGTAGCGGGCCTGGAGGTTGGCTGCCGAGCCACCGCCGAAGAGCAGCATGCCGGCGAAGAGCAGCGGGACCGACCGGGTCGCGGCGGCGAGCACGACCAGGGCGCCGCCCACGGCGCCGACGCCGTACGCGAAGGCCAGGCCGGAGCGGCGGCCGTGCCCGGTGACGATCCGGGTGACCGGTACGGCGAGCAGCGCGGCGCCGACCACGGCGGCGCTCAGCACCAGGCCGGACACTGCGGTGCCGGCGATCTCGGCGGCGAGCAGTCCGCCGACGGCGATGCCGATGGTCACCCCGATGCCGCCGATGATCTGGGTGCTGAAGAGCAGGCGCAGGGTTCGCCGCTGGATCGGCGCGACGCCCGCAGGCGCCGACGCCGGGGTGGTCAGGTCGGTGGCCAAGGGTTGCTCCTCGGTACGGGATGACCATCCTGTCGCACCCGGGCACGGGCCTGCAGCCCGGTTACCGGCTCACAGTCCCAGGCCGCGCCCGATGATCTCCTTCATGATCTCCGTGCGGATGCCGGCCAGGTCGGACCCGGCGCCCGGCTCGCTCATCGCGATGGCGGTGACCAGGTCGCCGGAGCAGAATCCGGGCAGCCAGCGCTGGCGTTGCGCGTCGGTGGTCAGTTCGGTGAGGTACTGCGGCACCGCCTCGCGGGCGAGGAACTGTCGACACAGGTCACGAAAGTCGTCGTGGTCCGACTCGTACAGATGCTGCTGCATGGCGGCATGTGTGGCACCGCCCCGGTGGGGTCCGCCGCAGTCAGGTGAGGACGCGTGCGACGACGGTCAGGTCGGTGACCAGTCCTTCGTACGCCTTGTCCTGGTCGTCGGCGCGGAGCACGGCGGACGGGTGGATGGTGGCCAGTAGTCGGGCCGGCGGCGCGTCGGCGGTGCCGCCGGCGTTGTCCACCGGCACCCGGTGGAAGTCCTCCGGGTGCTGGGCGGCGGCCGGCCAGGGCAGCAGTTCGCCACGCTGGCGGGTGACCCGGAAGGTGGGCCCGAGCAGCGCCTTGGCGGCGGTCGCCCCGAGTACCACGACGACCTCCGGCTTCAGTTGGGCGAACTCGGCGACCAGCCAGGGTCGGCAGGCGGTGATGTGCACCCGGTCCGGGGTCTGGTGGATGCGCCGCTTGCCGCGCAGTTCGAAGCGAAAGTGTTTTACGGCATTTGTGAGGTAAATGTGGCTCGGGTCGAGTCCGGCGTCGTCGACCGCCCGGCGCAGCAGTCGGCCTGCGGGGCCGACGAACGGGAGGCCCTTCTGGTCTTCCATGTCGCCGGGTTGTTCACCGACGAAGACCAACCGGGCGGTGGCGTCGCCGCGACCGAAGACGGTCTGCGAGGCGTCCCGGTACAGCTCGCAGCCCCGGCAACCGGCAGCCGCGGCGCGCAGGTCGTCGAGCGTGTCGGCCTGCGGCGGAATGAACTGCTGCGCCCCTGGCGCGCTCTCGACCATGCCCTCCGTTCTACCCCCTCTCCCCCACCCCAACCGACCCCCCTCCCCACCCCCCTCCCTGTCGATCTTGCACTTCTGGTCGCCCTTCCGTACCTAATGACCCGGTATGTCCAGGCAAGAAGTGCAAGATCGCGGGGGCGAGGGGGGTGGGGGTGAGGGGGGTGGGGTTAGGGGGTTAGGGGGTTATGAGGGTGGGGGTGGGGGGGGGTGGGTGGCGTGGGTGAGGGTTTGGGTGAGGGGTGGGAGGTCGGCTTCGGTCAGGGGGCTGATGGTGAGTCTCAGGGCGGGTGGGGCGGCGATGCGGAAGAGGGCGCCGGGGGCGGCCAGCCAGCCGGCGTCGCGGAGCACGGTGGAGGCGAACGTCTCGTCGGTCACCGGCAGCCACACGTTGAGCCCACTGCGGCCGTGTGCGGACAGGCCCTGGTCGGCGAGGGCCGCGACGAGGCCACGTCGGCGTCGTTCGTAGCTGTCGGCCGCCCGTTCGACCAGGGCGGTCACCGCCGGGTCGTGCCAGAGCGACAACACCAGGCGTTGCAGCAGGGTGGAGACCCAGCCGGCGCCGACCCGGGTCCGCCCGGCCACCCGGGCCACCGTCGTCTCGTCGCCGGCCAGCACGGCCAGGCGCAGGTCGGGGCCGAAGGGCTTGCTCACCGAGCGGAGGAAGGCCCAGTGGGCGGTCGCCCCGGCGAGCGGGTGCAGCGGTACGCGGGCGAGTTCGGCGGCGTGGTCGTCCTCGATCAGCAACAGGTCGGTACGGCCGGCGAGCAGGTCACGCAGCGCGGCGGCACGGTCGGCGGAGACGGCGGCGCCGGTGGGATTCTGGGCCCGACTGGTCACGATCAGCGCTCGGGCCCCGGCGGCGATCGCGGCGGCGACGCCCGCCACCAGTGGTCCGTCGTCGTCGACCGGTACGCCGATCGGTCGTAGGCCGAGCGCGGCGATGAGATCGAGTTGGTTGGCCCAGCCGGGGTCCTCCACCGCGACCACGTCGCCGGGGCGTAGCTGGGCGGTCAGGAGTCGTTCGATGCCGTCGAGCGCGCCGCTGCTGAGGGTCAGGTCGGTGGCGGGCACGCCGTCGGCGGCGAGCCGTTGGCGCGCCGCCTCGGCGAACTCGGGGAGCATTCCGGCGTCGGAGTAGCTGATCGGCGGCCCGATGTGCTCGGCGAGCGCGGCCAGGTGGGGACCGAGTGGCGGGAGTAGCCGCGCGTCGGGTTCGCCTCGGGACAGGTCGCGCAGCCCGGCGGCGGGTGGCGGACGCAGCGCGGCCCGACGGGCGGCGACCGGCGGGCGGGGGCGTACCCGGGTGCCGTGCCGGCCGGCGGTGACGATGAGTCCGCGTCGGCGCAGTTCGGCGTAGGCGCGGGAGACGGTGGCCGGACTGACGGCCAGTTCGGCGGCGAGCACCCGCACCGGCGGCAGGGAGTCGCCGGGGGCGAGGGCGGCGTGCCGGATGCCGGACTCGATGCTGGCCGAAATCTCGGCGGCCGCCGCGCCGGTGACCTGATAACGTGCTGACACAAACAAGAGATTGTACTAGAACAAAGGTGGGAGCATGTACGCGCAGACCGCCCGCACCACCCCCAGCCGCTCCTCGGACCGGATGAGCTACGACCGGGCCACCGCCCACGCCGTGCTCGACGAGGCGTACCACTGCGCGCTCGGGTTCACCGTGGACGGCGAACCGCGCGTCCTGCCCACCCTGCACGTACGCGTCGGCGACACGCTCTACCTGCACGGCTCCACCGGCAGCCGACCACTGTTGGCCGCCCGGGGCGACGGGTTGCCGGTCTGCGTGGCGGTCACCCTGCTCGACGCGCTGGTCTACGCCCGCTCGCAGTTCCACCACAGCGCCAACTACCGGTCGGTGATCGCGCACGGCACCGCCCGGCTGGTCACCGACCCCGGCGAGCGGGCCGGGGGGCTGACCGCCCTGGTGGAGAAGGTCGGCGCCGGCCGCTCGGCGGACAGCCGCCCACCGGACCGACGGGAACTGGCCCAGACCGCCGTGCTGGCGCTGCCGCTGACCGAGGTCTCCGTACGCGCCCGCACCGGAGGCGTCGCCGACGAGCCGGCCGACCACGCGCTGCCGTACTGGGCCGGGGTGGTGCCGCTGCGGTTGACCGCCGGCCTGCCGGAGCCGGACCTCGGCGTCGCCGCTCCCGTGCCGGCGTACCTGCGGCCGGCCCGTACGGCCTGGCACGAGCCCGTGCCGCTGCGCGGCGAGCACGTGCTGCTGGAGCCGCTGGACCTGACCCACGCCGACGAACTCTTCGCCGCGACCGCCGACCCGCAGGTGTGGCAGCACCTCGGCGCCGCCCAGCCGGTCACCGCCGACGGGCTGGCGGTCACCATCCGCGCCCATCTGACCGCCTGGCACCGGGGTGAGCAGGTGCCGTGGGTGCAGCGCTGCGCGGTGACCGGTGCGGTGGTCGGCACCACCTCGTACTACGAGATCGACCCCGACCGGCGGTCGGTGGCCATCGGGTACACCTTCCTCGGCCGGCCGTGGTGGCGTACCGGGATCAACACCGAGGCCAAGCTGCTGCTGCTCGACCGGGCCTTCGGCGAGTTGGGGGCGGTGCGGGTGGTCTGGCACACCGACATCCGCAACGAGCGTTCGCAGCGCGCCATCGAGCGGCTCGGCGCGACCCGGGAGGGAGTGCTGCGGATGCACCGACTCCGCCCGGACGGCTCGTGGCGGGATACCGTGCAGTATTCGATGACCGTCGACGAGTGGCCGAACGCACAGGTCAGGCTGCGGGAAAGGCTTCGCGCGCAGGCGTCGGCGGCCGCATGATGTCCAGCGTGCTGGGGATCACCGACATCTGGACGTACGTGCTGGGCACGGTGGCCATCGTGCTGCTGCCCGGACCCAACTCGCTGTTCGTACTCTCCACCGCCGCGCGACGCGGGGTGGGCACCGGTTACCGGGCCGCTGGCGGGGTGTTCGTCGGCGACGGGGTGCTGATGTTCCTCTCCGCCGCCGGGGTGGCGTCACTGCTCAAGGCGTACCCGCCGATCTTCCTCGTGATCAAGTACGCCGGTGCGGCGTACCTGGGGTATGTGGGGTTGACCATGCTGCGCGCCGCCTGGCGGCGCTGGCGGGACCGCAACGACCCGACCACGCCGCGGCTGATCGACGCCGCGCAGCCGGCGGAGATGCGCAGCCCGTTCCGGAAGGCGCTGGTGATCAGCCTGCTCAACCCGAAGGCGATCCTGTTCTTCGTCTCGTTCTTCATCCAGTTCGTCGACCCGACCTACCCCTGGCCGGCGTTGTCCTTCCTGCTGCTCGGCCTGATCGCCCAGGTGACCAGCGCGCTCTACCTGACCGCGTTGATCTTCGCGGGCACCTTTCTGGCCGCCCAGTTCCGCCAGCGCCGCCGGCTGGCCGCCGGCGCGACCACCGCCGTCGGCGCACTCTTCCTCGGCTTCGGCCTCAAGCTCGCCCAGGGCTGAGAGGTGCAAGGAAGGTGCCCTTGTTAACGCCTCGTGCAGAGCAAGGGCCCCTTGTTAACGGCTGGAGCTGTCAGGTGCCGTCGCCGCCACCGCCGATGCCGGCGCCACCACCCGTGCCGCCCAGGCCGAAGCCGGGCGGGACCGGCTCGTCGGGCGGGCGGCTGACGTGGGCGGACTCGGTGATGTTCGCCGACCAGTCGGCGTGGGCCGCGGCGGCGGCATGCCGGTTGATCGTCTCGCGCAACCAGCCGTCCACCGTGGAGATCCAGTCCCGTTGGTCCGCACCGGCGTGCCAGATCCGGAACCGGCTGATGCTGGTGTGGGTGATGCCGGCCAGCGCCAACCGGCGGTCGCACCAGAGGATCACCTCCAGGCCGGCGGAGTTGGCCACGAAGATCACCTCCAGCTCGGTGATCGGCCCGGCGTAGAGCGGGCCGACCCAGAAACCCCACCGCTGGTGCAGGGACAGGGTCTGCGCCACCCCGGGCAGCCGGCCGTCGACCAGCCCGGACTGACGCACGCTGAAGCCGAGGGTGTCCAGGGCCGCCAGGATGTGCTGCTGGGTGGGCAACGGGTGGACGAAGACCGGAACCATCGCGCCCTGGTCCACCGCCGGTTCGATCGCCACCTCGGTACGCAGCCCCATCCGCAGACTGAGCAGCGGTACGCCGCCGAGCGTGGTCACCGGGGTCTCCCACGGCAGCGGGAACTCGAAGGGGATCGACCGGGCCCGACCCGCCCGAAGGACCAGGGCATCGGACACCTGTGCCTGGTGGAACTGCACCAACCGGCGCGGCGCCTCCGGGTCGTCCGGCTCGACCGTGCTGACCAGGCCGAGCCGGACGTGGTAGACCGGCACGTCGACGGAGCCGGCGATCAGGTTCACCCGCCCCGGCAACCGTAGGCCGGGGCGGGTGCTCGGGTTGGCCAACGCGGTCTGCACCGTCAGGCCCGTACCGCCCGATTCCGGTGACACCCCCGTCAGCCGCACCCGCGTCGCTCCTACCTCAGTCGGCGCACCGCGCGCGGAATCGGATCGGTCTCGTCGTCGAACTCCCCGATGACCTCTTCCAGCAGGTCCTCCAGGGCGACGAAACCGACCGGCCGGGTAGGACCGCCGCCGTTGCGGACCATCGCCAGCTGGGACTGACGGGCCCGCATCGCGGCCACCGCCTCGGTCACCGTCGCCGTGTCGGGCAGCGTGATCGCGTCGTTCATCAGATCCGCCGCGGTGGCATCGGGCCGGCTGGCGGTGGCCCGCACCGCCTCCCGTACGTGCACCAGGCCGCAGACGTCACCGGCGGCGTCCAACACCGCCAGCCGCGACCGGCCGCTGTCCCGGCTGACCTGCTCGATCCGGTCTGCCGGGTCGTCCCGACGGATCGTCACCATCCGGTCGAACGGCTCCATCACCTGGGCGACCGTGGTCGCCTGCAACTGGAGCATGCTGGTCAGCATCTCGTGCTGCGCGGCACCGAGCAGGCCATGTTCGCGGGATTGCTCCAGCAACATGCGCAGTTCGTCCGGACCGTGCACCTGGGCGAGCTGGTCCTGCGGGTTGACCTTGGCCAGCCGCAGCATCGCGTTGGCCACCGCGTTGAGCGCCGACAGCATCGGCCGGGCCACCCGGGCGAAGGCCCGGAACGGCAGGGCCAGCAGCAGCGCCGACCGCTCCGGGTGGGTGATCGCCCAGGACTTCGGCGCCATCTCGCCGACCACCAGGTGCAGGAAGGTGACCAGGCTCAGCGCGAAGATCAGCGCGATCACGTGGCTGGCGCCGTACGGCAGGCCGACGGCGTGCAGCAGCGGGCTGAGCAGGCGTTCGATCGCCGGCTCGGCGAGCGCACCGAGACCGAGGGTGCACAGCGTGATGCCCAGTTGCGCGCCGGCCAGCATCAGCGACAGCTCGCGTACGCCGTCGAGTGCGGCCTTGGCCGCCCGCCCACCGCCGACCGCCGCCTGCTCCAGGCGGTACCGCTTGCTCGCCACCAGCGCGAACTCGGCGGCGACGAAGAATCCGTTGAGGGCGAGCAGGACCACCGAGGTGATCAACGCGAATCCGGTGCTCATGCGGTCACCCCCTCACGCCCGCCGGTGAGTTGCAGGCGCACCGAGTCGGCCACGTGCCGGTCGACCGCGAGCACCTCGACCAGGGCACGCGGGGTGACCTGCCCGTTGTCGCCGTCGGCCGGCAGGCTGATCTCCAGCCGGTCGCCGACCTCGGGCACCCGGCCCAGTTCCCGCATGACCAGCCCGGAGAGGGTGTCGTACTCGGGGTGTTCGGGTAGCGCGATGCCGGTGCTGTCGGCCACCTCGTCGATCCGCCAGCGCGCCGGCACCACCCAGGAGCCGTCCTCCTGCCGGGCCGGGGCCCGCTCCGGTGGATCGTCCTCGTCGCGGATCGGGCCGACGAGTTCCTCGGCGATGTCCTCCAGCGTGATCACACCGGCGAAGCCGCCGTACTCGTCGACCACGCAGGCGAGCTGCCGGTGCCCGGAGCGCAGCCGGTCCAGCACCGTGGGCAGCGGCAACGTCTCGGGCACCAGCAGCGGCGGTACGGCCACCGTGCCGACCGGGGTGGTGGCGCGCTGCGCCGGAGGCACCCGGAGTACGTCGGAGATGCCGATCACGCCGACCAGGTCGTCGACGCCCTCGGCACCGCGCACCGGGAAGCGGGAACGGCCGGTGTCGAGCAGTTCGACCACCCGGCTGATCATCTCGTCGGCGCGTACGGTGTGCACGTCGACCCGGGGCACCATGGCCTCGCCGGCGGTCAGCTGACGGAAGTCGAGCCCCCGGTCGAGCAGCTCGGACATCTCCGGGTCGAGGTGCCCTTCCAGCCGGGATTCGGCGATGATCTGCTCCAGGTCCTCCGGGGTGGCGCCGCTGGGCAGTTCCTCGATCGGCTCGATGCCGACCCGGCGCAGCAGCCGCACCGCGGCCCGGTCGAACAACTTGATCAGAGGGCCGGCGATCGCCAGGTAGATCAGGGTCGAGCGGGCCAGTGCCCGGGCGACCGGCTCGGGGCGGGCGATGGCCAGGTTCTTCGGGGCCAGCTCGCCCACCACCATCTGCACCACGGTGGCGATGACCAGGGCGAGCACCACCGACAGCGGCAGGCTGACGCTGGTGGAGACGCCCGCCACGCCGAACAGCTCGGCCAGGCCGGCACCGAGGTACGGTTCGGCGGCGTAGCCGACCAGCAGCGCGGTGACGGTGATGCCGAGTTGGGCACCGGAGAGCATGAACGACAGCCGCGCGGTGACCTCCAGGGCCCGTGCGGAGGCCTGGTCGCCCTCGGCGGCGCGCTGCTTGAGTTTGCCTCGGTCTACGGCGACGTAGCCGAACTCCTGCGCGACGAAGTACCCCGTCGCGACGGTCAGAACGATGATCAGAAGAAGACCGACGAGGATCAACACGGGAGGCTCAGGGCTCCCGGGGTCGTCGGATGGTGTGGATGCCGGGGCTTACCCGGCTGGCTACTGCTGCCCTCCTGGGCAGAAGAGTCGATCATGCGGTCATTCTACCGGCCCAGCCGCCTTCATCGCGGGCCTGCACGGCGAGCGCCCCGGCGGTGTGCGGGTGCACCGCCGGGGCGCCTGAGGCTCCGTGTTAGTAGGGGGCCCTTCCTATGCACCAGGCGTTAACAGGGTGCCCTTCCTTTCACACCTGCACCTAGCTTTGGAGGATCCGGACGTCGTCGATGGCGGCCTCGACCAGGCTGGCGGTGCTCGCGTCGGCGGCGTCGACCACGATCCGTACGGTCTGTCCCCGCAGCGCCGAGATGTCGGCACTGGCGGTCTGCCAGGCCGCCGCCCGGTTGCTGGCCGCGCCGGTCACGTTGAGCGCGGTGACCGTACTGCTGCCCACCACCCGCACCCGCAGGTAGTCCGCGCTGCTGGAGTTGTTCAGGTGGGCCAGGTACCAGGAGAAGGACACGCTCAGCGTGCCGGTCGACGGCAGGGTGATCGTCGGGGACTGGATGGTGCTCACCCCGCCGTCGAGGTCGTGGTCACCCGCGCTGGCACCGGCCAGCCGCCCGGTGACCAGGTCGAAGCTGCCGCTGACCGTGGTGCCGAGTTGGGTGGCGACGCCCGAGCTGCTGGTGGCCTCGGGGTCGCCGCGCTCCCACTGGCCGGCCGTCGCGGTGTCCGTACCGGCGGGGTTGGTGGTCCAGCCGGTCGCGGTCTCGAAGGTGTCGCTGTACACCGTCGTGGCGGGCGGTGGGGTCGCCACCTGGGCCAGCGTCCAGACCGTGTACGCGATGGCGTCGGCGTTGCGGTCCAGGGCGGTGTCGTTGATGTTGCTCGTGGTGTCGCAGGACCGGTGGTAGCAGGGATCGAAGGCCTGTCCGGCGGTGCCGCCCCAGAGTGTCGCCTGGGCGCTGGACTTGACGCCTTCGGCACCGGTGAAGGTGCCGCCGGCCGGGATGCCCACGTTGATGAACGGACCGTAGTCGCTGCGCCCGTCGAAGTCGGTGCCCCGGGTCGGTACGCCGATGGAGGTGAAGTACGCCTGGATGGTCTGTTCGATCTGCGCCGAGCCGGCCGGGCCGGGGCCGGCGCCCACACCGTCGGAGTTGTCCCCGTCGTAGACGAAGTAGCCGGCGTTGGGCGAGCCGACCATGTCGAAGTTGAGGTACTGCTTGATCCGGCTGCGTTCGGCGGCGGGCAGGTTGTTGACGTAGTACTGCGAGCCGCGCAGCCCCAGTTCCTCCGCGCCCCACCAGCCGAAGCGCAGGTGCCGGTCCGGGGTGAAGCCGGTCCGGGCGACGGCGAGCGCCACCTCCAGGATCGCGGCCGAACCCGAGCCGTTGTCGTTGATCCCCGGTCCTGCGGTCACGCCGTCCAGGTGCGCCCCGGTCATCACCACCGCGTTGGGATCGCCACCGGGCCAGTCGGCGATCAGGTTGTAGCCGGTGGCGCCGTTGTAGGTGAAGGACTGCACGGTGGTGGTGTAACCGACCGCGTCGAGTTGCGCCTTCACGTAGTTCACCGAGGCGAGGTAGCCGGGCCGGCCGTGGGCCCGGTTACCGCCGTTGGCGGTGGCGATCGACTGGAACTGGCTCAGGTGCGCCTTGACGTTGGCCAGCGCGATGTTCGGCGCGGCGACGGCGGCGGCGACCGGTGCGTCGGCCGCGGGCCGCGCCGCGCCGGCCATCGGTGCGACGGCCAGGGCCGACGCCGCGGCGGTCGCGGTGGCGACGGCCGCGGCGAGCCCGACGGTACGCAGGGGGCGGAATCTCATGGGTCCTCCCGGTTCGCAGGTGAGCACCGGCCAGCCGGAGGTGCGCGCGGCCGGAGGACGGCCACTTGATCGATGTCCGTCACTGCGGAAGGTTCCTGTGATCCGGCCGGGCGGGGCAAGACGCAAGGTGCCGGAATAGTCGGCCTGCCCGAAAACCGGCCCTCTTGCCCGCCGGGTGCAACGGTTTCAGCGGTCGGCCAGTTCGTCGGCGTCGAGCAGATCCCGGTTCAGCCGGCCGCCGCGGTAGGCGGCTCGACCGATCATCTGGGCGGCGACCGGGGCGGTGGCCAACTGGAAGACGCCGACCAGGGCGACCATGCCCAGGTCGGAGAGGGTGCGCAGGCGCAGCGCCACGCCGAGCAGCAGGAGCAGCACGCCGAGCACCTGGGGCTTGGTGGCGGCGTGCATCCGGGTCACGGTGTCGGGAAACCGCAGCACCCCGATCGCGGCGGCCAGGCTCAACAACGCGCCGGCGACCAGACTGGCGGCACCGAGCCAGTCGGCGACATGGGCCGGGGTGAACGCCCAGTCCATCGTCGTCACCGGTCCGCCGACCGGCGGCCCGGCCCCGCCCGGCCCGACTCCGGCGGGCGGTGTCACGGCTGGTCCCGGACGGCGAAACGGGCCAGGGACACCGAACCGACGAAGCCGAGCAGGGCGAGCACCACCAGCACGGGCAGGGTGGTGGCGTGCCGGTTCAGTGCCGCCTCGGCGCCGACGGCACCGACCATCGTGGCGAGCAGCATGTCGGCGGCGACCACCCGGTCCAGCAACGACGGACCCCGGTAGAGCCGGACGAGGGCGAGCAGGGCGGTCAGCGACAGCAGGCCGGCGATCGCCAGCACGAGGACGATGTTCACGAGGACTCCTTGTCGACGGGCACGGAGAGCACCTGGCGCAACTCGGCCGCCGATCCGACCGCCGCGACGACCCGCCGCTCCACGATGCGAACCTGCTTGCGGGCGTTGGCGAGGTCCGCCGGGCCGCGCACGTCGAGCACGTGCACGTAGAGGACGGCCGCATCCCGGTCCGTCTCCACGATCAACGTGCCCGGTACCAGCGACAGCGCCTCGGCGGTGAGCGCCAGGTTGAGATCGGTGGGCACCCGGAGCCGAACCGCCACGATGGCCGATCGCGGTACGTAGCCGGGCTGCACCGCGATCCGGGCGACGTGCAGACTGGCCCGGACCAGTTCGACGACGAAACGCGCCCCGAACACCAGCAGCCCGCGCGGTCGCAGCCGCCCACCGAAAGTCACCGACGGCAGCGGGAAGAACACCAGCACCCCGGCGGCCACCAGCAGGCCGCCCAGCAAATTTCCCCAACTGAAATCGCCCCAGAGCAGGTTCCAGACCAGCACCAGCCAACCGACCGCGATCAGTTGGTCCCGTCGCCGTCCCAGCTGGGCCCGCACCCCCCGTGGTGGCGGGGCACCCGGACCCGACCCGGTCACGGCGGCCCACCCGGCAGGACGGCGTGGATGTACGGGGTCCGCTCCCGCAGGTCGACCGCCGCTCCCGTGGTCACGTCGAACAGCGGCCCCGCCACCACGGTCAGGGCCACCCCGAGGACCACCAGGACCGTGGTGGCACCGACGGTCAACCCGGGCAGCGGTGCGCTGGGCCGGACGGTCTGACAGGGCACCCGCCAGAAGGCCATGCTCCACACCCGGCTGGCCACGTAGAGGGTGAGCAGGCTGGTCAGTGTGCCCACCGCCACCAGCGTCCAGGGCAGCACGCCCCCGACCGCCACACCGGCCTGGAGTAGCCCGAGCTTGCCGAGAAATCCGGAGAACGGCGGGATGCCGGCGAGGTTCATGGCCGAGACGAAGAAGAGCACCCCGAGCACCGGCGTCACCCGGGCCAGCCCGCCGAGCCGACGCAGGTCGGTGCTGCCGGTGCGTTGTTCGATCAGGCCGGCGACCAGGAACAGGGTGGTCTGGATGGTGATGTGGTGGACCACGTAGAAGATCGCCCCGACCAGCCCGGCGACGGTGCTGAGCCCGACCCCGAAGATCATGTAACCGATGTGGCTGACCAGCGTGAACGAGAACAGCCGTTTGAGGTCCGACTGGGCCACCGCGCCGAGGATGCCGACCAGCATGGTCAGCCCGGCCACCACCAGCAGCAGCTTGCCGGCCCGCTCGTCGGGGAAGAGGAGGGTCTGGGTTCGGATGATCGCGTACACGCCGACCTTGGTGAGCAGGCCGGCGAAGACGGCGGTGACCGGCGCCGGTGCGGTCGGGTAGCTGTCCGGCAGCCAGGCCGACAGCGGGAAGACCGCCGCCTTGATGCCGAAGGCCAGCAGCAACATCAGTTGCAGGCTCAGCCGTACGCCGTCGGGCAGTTCGTCCAGCCGGGCGGCGAGGTGCGCGAGGTTGAGCGTGCCGGTCGCCGCGTAGACCAGGCCCACCGAGATCAGGAAGATCATCGAGGCCAGTACGTTGACCACCACGTACGTCGAGCCGGTGCGGATGCGTAGCCGCGTGCCGTTCAGGGTGAGCAGGACGAAACTCGCCGCGAGCAGCATCTCGAAGCCGACGAAGAGGTTGAACAGGTCACCGGCGAGGAACGCGTTCGTCACGCCGGCGGTCAGCACCAGATAGGTGGGGTGGAAGATGGCCAGCGGTGCGCTCTCGCCGGTCTCCCCCTGCCCCTGACCGATCGAGTAGAGCAGCACGCAGAGGGTCACCGCCGAGGAGACCACCAGCATCAGCGCGGCCAGTTGGTCGGCGACCAACACGATGCCGACCGGTGCGGGCCAGGCGCCGATCTGCATCACCAGCGGTCCGTGCCGGTACGCCCGCACCAGCAGCAGCACCGCCACCAGCAGGGTGGCACTCAGACAGCTGACACTGACCAGCCGCTGCGGCAACGGCCGGTTCACCAGCAGCAGCGTCAGTGCCGCACCCAGCAGCGGCAGCAGTACCGGCAGCGGGACGAGCGCGGTCATCGGTCGTCCCGGCGGTCCGGCGGACAGCGGTTCATCCCGGCCCCTCCCCGCGTTGCCCGGGTGCCGGCGCGTCGAGCTGCTCGGGGTCGAGCTCCGGCGGTTCGCCGCCCAGGTCGACGGCGGAGACCTCCTTGCGGGCGGCGCGACGCACGATCCGCTGGTCCTCGATGTCGTCCGGCACCTCGTCGTCGCCGGTCAGGTACCAGCTGCGGTAGCTGATGGCCAGCAGGAAGGCGGTGAACCCGAAGGTGATCACGATGGCGGTGAGCACCATCGCCTGCGGCAGCGGGTCGCTCATCGCCCCCCGTTCGGTGACCCCGGCCACCGGCGCCCCGCCGGGCCGGGCGCCGAAGATGATCAGCAGGTTGACCCCGTTGCCGATCAGGATGACGCCGAGCAGGACCCGGCTCAGGCTGCGCTCCAGCAGCAGGCTCACCCCGCAGCCCACGAGCACCCCGATCGCGATGAAGGACATCAGGTTGGCGCCGGTACCGCTCACCGGGGCCCTCCCTGGCGTTCGACGGCGAGCCCGCCCTCGGGCCCACCGGCCGCCTCGATGTGCCGATCCACCTCGGCGCCGAGGCTGCGCAGCACGTCCAGCGCCAACCCGATCACCACCAGGTAGACACCGACGTCGAAGAAGAGCGAGGTGACCAGGTAGAAGTCGCCGACCAGGGGCAGCCGGAAGTTGAGTTTGGCGCTCTCCAGCGCGGCGCCACTGACCAACAGGGAGACCACCGCGCCGCCGACCGCCAGGGCCAGCCCGGCACCGAGCACCGTGCCGGCGCTGACCGGTGCGGCCTCGGCCAGCTCGTACCGACCACCGGCCAGGTACCGCATGATCAGCGCCAGGCTCGCCACCAGCCCGCCGGCGAAGCCGCCGCCGGGCGCGTTGTGACCGGAGAACACCAGATAGAACGAGAACAGCACAGCGGTGTGGAAGATCAGCCGGGTGACCACTTCCAGCACCAGGGAGCGGTTGCGCTCGTGCAGGGTGGCGCCGCCGCGCAGCCAGACCGGCCGACCGGCGACCGCCTCGCCCCGGTCGGCCTCCAGGCGGCGGGGCCGGGGACCGGTGCGGGACCGTTGGAAGACCAGGCTGGCCACCCCGGTGGCGGCGACCACCAGCACCGCCAACTCCCCCAGGGTGTCCCAGGCGCGAATGTCGACAAGCGTCACGTTGACGACGTTGCGGCCGAACCCACGCTCGACCGCGAACTGGGGAAAGTCCTCCGAGATGCTGCGCGCCCGCCGGGCGGAGGCGGCAGCGACGGCGAGGCCGGCGACGGTCAGCCCCACCGTCACGCCGATCGCCCGCCGGATCCAGCGGCTGCTCCACAACGGTCGCACCGAGAACCGCTCCGGCAGGCGGCGCAACACCAGCACGAAGACCGCGATGGTGACGGTCTCCACCAGGAACTGCGTCAACGCGAGGTCGGGTGCGCCGTGCAGCACGAAGAGCATCGCGGTGCCGTAGCCGGTCATGCCGACCAGCAGCATCGCGGTCAGTCGGCGGCGGGCGCCCACCGCGAGCACCGCGGCCAGGGTGATCACCAGCAGGACCACGGGTTGTACGGGCGTCACCCACAGCGGGATCGAATGCTGCCATGGCCGGATCACCAGCAGCACACCGCCGGGCACGGCGGCCAACACGATCAGGATCAGACCGAGGTACTGCGGCAGCGAACCGCGCTGGGTGATGCTGGTGACGTCCACGGCGAGCCGGTCGAAGCGGTGGGTGATCCACTCGTACCCCTGTAGCCCGGTCACCGGTGCGCGCAGCCGGACCAGCAGCGGGGCCAGCGGGCCGCGCAGCGCGAACAGCACCGCCCCGCCGGCCAGGGCCAGCGCGGAGAGGCCGAGCGCCGGGGTGAGGCCGGACCACAGCGCCAGGTGCGCGTGGACGGATCCGAGGATTTCCGCGTACGGGCGCAGCAGGTGATCGACCGTGCCCGCCGCCGACCCGGCGACCAGCCCGACGACGGCCAGCCCGGCCGGCGGCAGCAGCATCGCCGGCGGGATCCGCCGCAACCGGGTCGGTGCCGCTCCCGGGCGATTGCCGAACGCGCCCCAGAGGAACCGCAGGCTGTAGGCGACGGTGAGTACGGTGCCGACGACCAGCACCGCCAGGACCAGTGGTCGATCGGTGAAGGCGGCGAACACCGCCTCCTTGCCGACGAAGCCGAGCAGCGGTGGCACGCCGGCCATCGACGCGGCGGCGAGCACGGCGACGCCGGCCAGCACCGGCGCGTCGCGGCCCAGCCCGGACAGCTTGCGCAGGTCCCGGGTACCGGCGCCGTGGTCGATCACGCCGACCACGAGGAACAACGCCGACTTGAACAGCGCGTGCGCGGCCAGCATCGCCAGGCCGGCCAGCGCGGCGTCCGCGGTGCCCACCCCGACGGCCACCGCGAGCAGGCCGAGTTGACTGACCGTGCCGTAGGCGAGCAGCAGTTTCAGGTCGGTCTGGCGCAGCGCCGACCAGCCGCCCAGCACCATGGTGGCCAGGCCGGCGACCAGCACCACCGGACGCCATGGGCCGACCACGGCGAGCACCGGGGCGAGCAGGCCGAGCAGGTAGATGCCGGCCTTCACCATCGCGGCGGCGTGCAGGTACGCGCTCACCGGCGTCGGCGCCGCCATCGCCACCGGCAGCCACGAGGTGAACGGCAGCAGCGCCGACTTGGACAGCGCCCCGAGCAGGATCAACAGCACCGCGACCACCAGGTACGTGCCACCGGGCAACGGGCGCTCGGCCAGCTCGGACCACCGGTAGGTGCCGGCGTGGTGGCCGAGCATGATGAACCCGACCAGCATGGCCAGGCCGCCGAGCGTGGTCACGATCAACGCCTGGGCCGCCGCCCAGCGGGCGGAACGCCGTTCGGTGCTGTGCCCGATCAGCAGGTACGACAGGACCGTGGTCAGTTCCCAGCAGACGTAGAGCAGCAGCAGGTCGTCGGCGAGGACGAGGCCGAGCATCGCCCCGGCGAAGCCGACCATGACGCCGGCGTACTGGGCCGTGCCGACGGCACCGGACGGCAGATAGCGGGCGCTGTAGATCAGCACCAGCGTGCCGACACCACCGACCAGCAGCGTCATCAGCCACGACAGGGTGGTCATCCGGAACGCCAGGTCCAGCCCCAGTTTCGGGATCCACGGGTACGTCTCGGCCAGCGCGCCGCCGTGGGCCACGTCGGGCGTACGCGCCAGGGCCCAGCCGAACGCGGCGGCGGGCGCGAGGGCCAGCGGGTAGCAGGCGCGCGGACCCCACCAACGCACCAGTAGCGGCGCCGCGATGGCCGCCACGAGGTGCAGGGTCAGCAGTACGAGCACGCGCGCTCCCGGTCGAGGTGGGGCAGCGGCGCCCCTTTCGGGTGCCTGGCGCCTAACAGCGATCAGACGACACCGCAGCGACCGATGGGTGACTTTGCCGAAAAAAGCCCATATTCACCCTGTGTCGGTGTGTTTGGTCACCGACGTCCTCGCCCACCGGGAACCCGAGCGACCTGGGCGCAGCGCGCGGCGGGGTAGCGAGGTGGCGAGGTGGCGAGGTGACGCCCGGTCAGTGCTGCGCGGGACGGTGGGCCGGCGGGAACACGTCGCGCCCGCGGACCTCGACCATCAGATCGGGCCGGCCGATCCGCCGGGCCGCCTTGTTGACCAGCCGCTGGGTGGCCGTGAGCGAGCGTACGGACAGCAGCCGACCCCGGCTCTCCCGGCGCAGCACGAAGTAGTGCACGGCGACGCGCACCTGGGCCCGATCGGCCGCGCTGGCCTGTGCGGTGACGACGACCAGTTCCCGCAGGCAGGTGGCGAGCCGCTCGGCCAGTTCGAGGTCGGACCCGTGCAGACCGGCGCGGAGCGCGGCGACGTGACTGTCGACCTTGCGGATCAGGACGTCGGTGCCGGATCCTGGGCCCCGCTGCTCGACGGCCATCCGATCTCCTCACCGCTCACCACACCGCGGGTGAAGTTACTTTATGTTGCCTGTCACAAGCAAGCAGTTAAGTAAGACTTAACGGATTGAACGCTCAAACAGCGTGTAACGCCTTAATCAGGTTATAACCCTCCCACCCGGACGTCGACCGGGCTCGGCGGATGTCGGTGCTCCGGGGCAGGATGGGCTCGTGGCGGAATCCAACGCAGCGCCGACCGGCGACGCGACGCTCTCCCGGTTCGGTGCGCCGACCCGGGAGTGGTTCGACGCCGCCTTCGCCGCGCCGACGGCGGCACAGGCCGGCGCCTGGGCGGCGGTCGCCGCCGGACACCATGCCCTCGTCGTCGCGCCGACCGGCTCCGGCAAGACCCTCGCCGCGTTCCTCTGGTCGCTCGACCGGCTGGCCCGTGAGCCCGCCCCGGCCGACCCTCGGCACCGGTGCCGGGTGCTCTACGTCAGCCCGCTCAAGGCCCTCGCGGTGGACGTCGAGCGGAATCTGCGCGCCCCGCTGGCCGGCATCCGACAGGCCGCCAGCCGCCTCGGGCTGCCGCCACCGGAGATCACCGTGGGAATGCGCACCGGCGACACCCCCGCCGACGAACGCCGGGCTTTCGCCCGTACCCCACCCGACATCCTCATCACCACTCCCGAGTCGCTCTTTCTGCTGCTGACCTCCGCCGCCCGCGACTCGCTGCGCGGCATCGAAACGGTGATCGTGGACGAGGTGCACGCGGTGGCCGGCACCAAGCGCGGCGCCCACCTGGCACTCTCCCTGGAGCGGCTCGACGAGTTGCTGCCCGCCCCGGCACAGCGGATCGGGCTCTCCGCGACGGTCCGACCGGTCGACGAGTGCGCCCGGTTCCTCGGCGGCGCCCGCCGGGTCGACGTGGTCGCCCCGCTCAGCGCCAAGACGATCGAGGTCAGCGTCCAGGTGCCGGTGGAGGACATGACCCGCCTCGACGAGCAGGAGGCGCCACAGGACCCGCTCGCCGGTCCGCGCACCGCGTCGATCTGGCCCGCGCTGGAGGAACGGGTCCACGCCCTGATCCGGGCGCACCGCTCGACCATCGTGTTCACCAACTCCCGACGCAGCGCCGAGCGACTCTGCGCCCGGCTCAACGAACTCGCCGCCGAGCAGACCACCGCGTCGGGCCACGCCACCCGGACACCGGCGGAGATGATGGCCCAGGCCGGGGCGGTGGCCGGCGCCCCACCGGTGATCGCCCGCGCCCATCACGGCAGCGTCTCCCGCGAGGAACGCCGGCACATCGAGGAGTCACTCAAGGCGGGCCAGCTACCCGCCGTGGTCGCCACCTCCAGCCTGGAACTCGGCATCGACATGGGCTCGGTCGACCTGGTGGTGCAGATCGAGGCACCGCCGAGCGTGGCCGCCGGGCTGCAACGCGTCGGCCGGGCCGGGCACCAGGTCGGCGCGGTGTCCCGTGGGGTGGTGCTGCCCAAGCACCGGGGCGACCTGCTCTCCTGTGCGGTGGTCGCCGAGCGGATGGGCGAGGCCGCGATCGAGGAGCTGCACCATCCCCGCAACCCACTGGACGTGCTGGCCCAGCAGATCGTCGCGATGGTCGCCCTGGACCAGTGGCGGGTCGGTGACCTGGCGGCGGTGGTCCGCCGGGCCGCACCCTTCGCCGAGCTGCCCGACTCGGCCCTGCACGCGGTGCTGGACATGCTCTCCGGGCGCTACCCGTCGACCGCCTTCGCGGAGCTGCGTCCCCGGCTGGTGTGGGATCGCGCCACCGACGTACTGACCGGCCGTCCGGGCGCGCAACGGCTCGCGGTGACCAGCGGCGGCACCATTCCGGACCGGGGACTCTTCGGCGTCTTCCTGGCCGGCGCGCAACGCGCCGCCCGGGTCGGCGAACTGGACGAGGAGATGGTCTACGAGTCCCGGGTCGGTGACGTCTTCCTGCTCGGTTCCTCCTCCTGGCGGATCGAGGAGATCACGCCGGACCGGGTGCTGGTCTCCCCCGCACCCGGGCAGGCTGCCAAGATGCCGTTCTGGAAGGGCGACCAGCCGGGCCGCCCGGTGGAGCTGGGCCGGGCGATCGGGGCCCGGATCCGGGCGCTGCTGCGGCCCGGCGACGAGGAGGCCAGGGCCGCGTTGCGCGCCGCCGGGCTGGACGACTGGGCCGCCGGCAACCTGCTGGCGTACCTGCGCGAGCAGCAGGCCGTGACCCGGGCGCTGCCGGACGACCGGACGGTGGTGGTCGAACGGTTCCGCGACGAGCTGGGCGACTGGCGACTGGCCGTACACAGCGTCCTCGGCGCCCGGGTGAACGCCCCCTGGGCACTGGCCATCGGCCGCCGACTCGCCGAACGCTACGGGGTGGACGCGCAGGTGCTGCCCGCCGACGACGGGATCGTCGTACGCCTGCCGGACACCGCCGACAGCCCACCCGGCGCCGACGTGGTGGCCTTCGACCCCGACGAGATCGCCCAGCTGGTGGAGGAGTCGGTCGGCACCTCGGCGCTGTTCGCCGCCCGGTTCCGGGAGTGCGCCGCGCGGTCGCTGTTGTTGCCCCGCCGGGACCCCCGCCGCCGCCAGCCACTGTGGCAACAGCGGCAGCGCGCCGCCCAACTACTCGACGTGGCCCGCGAGTACGCCGACTTCCCGGTCACCCTGGAGGCGGCCCGGGAGTGCCTCCAGGACGTCTTCGACGTGCCCGCGCTGACCCAGGTGATGCGCGACCTCGCCGGCCGTCGGGTCCGGCTGGTCGAGGTGGAGACGCCCCGCCCGTCGCCGTTCGCCCGCTCGCTGCTCTTCAACTACGTCGGCGCCTTCCTCTACGAAGGGGACGCCCCGCTCGCCGAGCGCCGGGCCGCGGCGCTCACCCTGGACTCGGCCCTGCTCGGTGAGCTGCTCGGCCGGGTCGACCTGCGCGAGTTGCTCGACCCGGCGGTGCTGGCCGAGACCGAGCAGCAGCTGCGCTGGTCGACCCCACAACGCCGGCCCCGCGACGCGGAGGACGTGGTCGAGCTGCTGCGTCAGCTAGGCGACCTGAGCACCGACGAGTTGGCCGAGCGCGGCGTGCCCACCGACTGGCTGACCGACCTGGCCGCCAGCCGTCGGGTGCTGCGGGTCCGCATCGCCGGTCAGGACCGCTGGGTCGGCGTGGAGGACGCCGGCCGGTTGCGGGACGCGCTCGGCGTGGCGTTGCCGGTGGGGGTCGCCGAGGCGTACCTCGAACCGGTGGCCGATCCGCTCGGCGACCTGGTCGCCCGGTACGCGCGTACCCATGCCCCGTTCGCGGCGGCCAGCTGCGCGGCACGGTTCGGGCTGGGGATCTTCGTGGTGGAACAGGCACTGCGCCGGCTGGCCGCCACCGGCCGGGTGGTCTCCGGCGAGTTCACTCCGGACACGGTCGGCACCCAGTGGTGCGACGCGGAGGTGCTGCGGCTGCTGCGTCGCCGGTCCCTCGCGGCGCTGCGCCGGGAGATCGAACCGGTGCCGCCCCGGGCGCTGGCCACCTTCCTGCCCCGCTGGCAGCAGGTCGGCTCGTCGGCCCGGGGCGTGGCGGCGGTGGCCTCAGTCGTGGAGCAGTTGCAGGGTGTGTCGGTGCCGGCGTCGGCGCTGGAACGGCTGGTGCTGCCGGTCCGGGTGGCCGACTACTCCCCCGCGCTGCTCGACGAGTTGTGTGCCAGCGGCGAGGTGCTCTGGGCCGGCGCCGGGGCGATCTCCGGTGGGGACGGCTGGGTCAGCCTGGCGTACGCCGACGTGGCGCCGTTGCTGCTCCCGCCGCCGGACGAGTCGCTGGCCCGTACCCCCCGGCACGACGCGGTGCTCGACGCCCTCGGTGACGGTCAGGCGCTGTTCTTCCGGGCGTTGGCCGACCGGATCGGCGCCACCGACGACGCCGAGCTGACCACGGTCATCTGGGACCTGGTCTGGGCCGGTCACCTCACCAACGACACCCTGGCACCGCTGCGCACGGTACTCGCCGGTGGCGGCGCGCACCGGGCCCGACCGGCGGCGGCGCACGGCCGCTACCGACGCCCGGGGCGGGTGGCCCTACCCAGCCGGGGTGGACCACCGACGGTGGCCGGCCGGTGGTCCCGGCTGCCGGAACGGGACAGCGACCCGACCCGCCGCGCCGCCGCCCTGGCCGACGTGCTGCTGGAGCGACACGGTGTGCTGACCCGGGGCGCGGTCGTGGCGGAGCAGGTGTCCGGCGGCTTCGCGGCGGTCTATCCGGTGCTGGCCGCGCTGGAGGAGCGCGGCGCTGCCCGGCGCGGCTACTTCGTCGACGGACTCGGCGCGGCCCAGTTCGCCGTGCCCGGCGCGGTGGATCGGATCCGTGCCCTGGCCGAACCGCTCGACGCCGCACCGCTGCGCGGCGGCCCGGCCGTGGTGCTGGCCGCCACCGACCCGGCCAACCCGTACGGTGCGGCGTTGCCCTGGCCCGAGCGGGTGGTCGACTCCGGCGACGCGGCACCACCGGCCACCGGTCACCGGGCCGGCCGCAAGGCCGGCGCCCTGGTCGTGCTGGTCGCCGGTGACCTGGTGCTCTACGTGGAGCGGGGTGGGCGCACGCTGCTCTCCTTCACCGACGACGCCGACGCGTTGGCCGCCGCCGGGAAGGCGCTGGCCGACGCGGTCGGGTCCGGCGCGTTGGGGCCGATCTCGGTGGAGCGCGCCGACGGGGAGGCGGTGCGTTCGTCCCCACTGCGCGACGCGCTCACCGCCGCCGGGTTCCGCACCACCCCGCGCGGTCTGCGCCTGCGAGCCTGACGGGTGGGTGGGTTCAGCGCAGCCCGGCGAGGACCTTCTCGTATCGGGGACGGTCGGCCTTCGGCGTCGGGGCTTCCAGGTAGTTGAGCACCACCGTGCCGCTGCGGTAGGCGGCCCCGGTCCACCGCTCGGCCAGGTCACCGGCGCTGCTCTCGTCCGGGAACACGTACACCGCCACGCCGTCGGTGACGACCAGTTCGGAGCAGCCCAGCCCGAGCCCGTCCGGCCCGCAGTCGACCGAGCGGTCCCGCGAGTTGGTCGCCTTCAGCCCGGCCGCCCGGAACGCCGCGACGACCTCCCGGGCGCTGGGCGCACCGGCCTGGCGGGGCGGCAACTCCACCGGCGGTGGGCTCGGCGGTAGCCGTTGCGGGCTGCCCTCGGCGCTCGGCCTGGCCGGCGCCGCGCCGCTCGGCTCGACCGGGGCGGCGGTGCTCGGCTCGACGGGGGTCGGAGCGGCGGGACCCTCCGGGCCGTGCGGTGGTTGCGGGACGACGCTGGCGGCCGAGGGTGCCGTCGGGTCGGCCACGGGCGACCGCTCCGGGTCACCACCGCAGGCGGCGAGCGCGGCCGTGAGCAGGAGGACGGCGGGCAGGATCCGGTGGTTCACCCGTGACAGTTTGCCCAACCAGCCGGATTTCGGGCAGTGGCCGGTCGGCCAGTGCGGTTGTCACCTATCCGCCATGTTGGACGCTCATCGGCGACCGCCGCCACCGACGCGGCGTTCGCACGTACCATCCGGTGCCGTGACCAGCAGTACGCGCAACATCCCGCCGGTACGACCCCAGGTCGTCTCGCTGACCACCGACTACGGTCTGGTCGACGGCTTCGTGGCGGCCAGCCACGGGATGATCGCCCGGCTCGCACCGGCGGTCCGGGTGATCGACGTGACTCATCTGGTGCCGGCCGGAGACATCCGCCGGGGTGCGGCGGTGCTCGCGCAGACCGTGCCGTACCTGCCGGTGGGGGTGCACGTGGCGGTGGTCGACCCGGGGGTGGGCACGGCCCGGCGGGGCATCGCGCTGGCCACGCCCGACGGCTATCTGGTCGGGCCGGACAACGGCCTGCTGCTCGACGCCGCCGCCGCGCTCGGCGGGGTGACCGACGCGGTGGAGCTGACCAACCCGCGCTGGCTGGCGGCCCGGGTCTCGGCCACCTTCCACGGGCGGGACGTCTTCGCCCCGGTCGCGGCCCGGCTGGCGTCGGGCGCCCCGCTGGCCGAGGCCGGCCCGACGATCGACCTGTCGACGCTGGTCCGGCTACCGACCCCGGTGGTCGAGGTACGGCCGGACGGCTTCACCGCCGAGGTGCTGACGGTGGACCACTTCGGCAACGTCCAACTGGCCGCCCCGGCCGAACTGCTGGCCGCGTTGCCGGCGCGGGTCCGGATCAGTCCGGTGGGCGGGGCGGGCTGGGAGCGGACGGCCGTGCACGGGCGTACGTTCGGCGACGCCCCGGTCGGTGCCCTGATCGCGCACGCCGACTCGGCCGGCCGGGTCGCCCTGTCGGTCAACGGTGGACGGGCCGCCGAGGTGCTCGCCAGCACTGCCGGTACGCTGCTGCGGGTCGACGGACTCGCCGGCTGCTGACCGGCCCGGCGCCACACGTACGAAACGTCCACTGTGGAAGGCTGTCGGGGTGGAAAATCGCTGGGTGCCTGCCGCCTGTCCCTGCTGCGCGTCGCGGACCGGCGGCGGCACCTGTCCAGTGTGTTTCTGGACCGACGACGGCCAGGGTGACACCGACGCCGACGTGATCCGGGGCGGGCCGAACGGCGATCTGAGCCTCACCATGGCCCGGCTCAACTTCGCCGTCTACGGCGCCTGCCACCCTCGATACCAGGAGCTGGTACGCGCCCCCCGGCCCGAGGAACTGCCCTGACCCTCAGCGACCGGGCCGGTGCCGACTGACCCCGACCCGGCTCGATCGGCAGCGCGACACCGTACCGCCCCAGACCAGCGAGATGCGTGGCTGAGGTACTCCCCGCTGGCCAGCGCGTACGAGTGCCGGGGCCGCACCACGGTGGGCCCGTTCGCGGTCGGGTTGCCGACCAGGCCGATCCGGGTGGCGTACGCCCGGTAGGTGAGGGCGGCGGGTGGGCGGGCGTCGGCCAGCCGCAGGCCGGTCGGGGTGTGCCGGACGTCGACGTCGTCGGTGTCGAGGGCGGAGAGGTCGGCGTGCCACCGGTCGGTACGCGCGGACAAGGCGGGGGCGGGATGCAGGGCCGCGGTGAGCACGGCGGCCGCGGTAAGCGCGAGAATGGGAATGCGGAGATAATTCATGGGCAATCCTCCAAATATTTCCCCAATACTCGCTGTGCCCGTAGATCGACGAGAAGTGCGCTACAAATAGCGATACACATGAATTGTGCTCGACTGCGGGATAATGGTGGGATGCCCGAAGGTGACACCGTCTGGAACACCGCCCGCGTGCTGGCCCGCGCGCTGACCGGAACCCGGCTGACCGGCACCGACTTCCGGGTGCCCCGACTGGCCACCAGCGACCTCACCGGCTGGCTGGTGCACGACTGCGCCAGCCGGGGAAAACACCTGCTGATCCGGTTGGCCGAGCCGACCGGCTCGGCGCACTGGACACTGCATTCGCATCTGCGCATGGACGGCACGTGGCGGACGTACGCCCCCGGGGAACGCTGGAGTGCCCGCCCGGCCCACCTGATCCGGGTGGTGCTGTACGCCGCGACCGCGACCGCCGTCGGCTACCACCTGCACGAGGTGGACCTGGTGCCGACCGCCGACGAACACCGGCTCGTCGGCCACCTCGGCCCCGACCTGCTCGGGGCGGACTGGGACCCGGCCGAGGCGGCACGTCGCCTGGCCAGTGATCCGACCCAGACCATCGCGGTGGCCCTGCTGGACCAGCGCAACCTGGCCGGGGTCGGCAACCTCTACAAGTGCGAGGTGCTGTTTCTGCGCGGGATCCACCCCCGGACCAAGGTCGGCGACGTGCCCGACCTCGCCGGCCTGGCCACCCTGGCACACGACCTGTTGTCCGCGAACCGGGGCCGGTGGACGCAGAGCACCACCGGGTCGCTGCGCCGCGGCCAGACCAGCTACGTGTACGGGCGGCGAGCCCAGCCGTGCCGCCGCTGCGGCACCGCGATCCGCACGGAGGAACTGGGCGATCGGGTCACCTACTGGTGCCCCACCTGTCAGCCGGAGCTCGCGTGATCGACGGCAGTCGACCGGCCCGGCCAGCGGGGTGGCGCGGACGACACGCCGGATGAGCTGCAAATTGGCACGATTGGGTACTTCCTTAACCGGCCTGTCACGTCGCATGCTGCGGTTGAGCGCTCACGGATAGTCAACATCGCGCGAACCGGGCCGCCACGTCGGGGTGGTGGCGCCCGCGCCCCGATCACCGGGAGAGCCATGGCCGTGTTCCGCAGACTCCGGTCGACCTGGCTCGACCGCGCCGGCCGCAGTGACCAGCGGACCCCGTCCGCCGTGCCCAGTGCTCGTGCCGACCCGGACCCGGACGCCGCCACCGCCGAGGCCACCACCAGATCCGAGGCAGCCGGCACACCGACACCGGCCAGCCTGGACCCGGCGGTGGCGCCACGCTGCTTCGGCCCGATACCGAACCACGCCTACAGTCCGCTGCCGGTCGTCGACGCCACCGGCACCGTGCTGACCGGCAGCGGGATCCGCAAGTTCGTCGACCCGCTCCCCGGCCTCGGCGCCCTGGGGCGTACCCCGCTCGGTGCCGAACTTCCCGTCGCGGTACCGGACACCATCAGCCATCCCGGCTGCGACTACTACGAGATCGGGTTGACGGAGTACTCCCAGCGGCTGCACCGGGACCTGCCGGCCACCCGGCTGCGCGGCTACCGGCAACTCAACCTGGGCACCGACGGCGACGGGCACAACACCGTCGCCCCACCGCCGGTCCCGTGGTACCTCGGCCCGGTCGTGGTGGCCCGCCGGGGCCGGCCGGTACGGATCAAGTTCATCAACCAACTGCCCGCCGGACCGGCCGGCGAACTCTTCCTGCCGGTGGATCCGACCCTGTCCGCCGCCGGGGTGGGTCCGCTCGGCGGGCCGGCACCGTACCCGCAGAACCGGGCGGTGCTGCACCTCAGCGGGGCGCACACCGGCTGGATCAGCGCCGGCAACCCGCAGCAGTGGATCACCCCGGCAGGTGAGATCACCCCCTACCCGACCGGCGTCGGCCTGACCCACGTACCCGACATGCCCCATCCCGGGCAGGGTGCCACCACGCTCTACTACCCGAACGAGCAGAGCGGGCGGCTGCTCTGGTTCCACGACAACACGGCCGGGCTGTCCCGACTGACCGTCTACTCCGGACAGATCGCGCTCTGTCTGCTCACCGACGAGGCGCAGGATCGGCTGATCGCCGACGGGGTGTTGCCCGGCGACCAACTGCCCCTGGTCTTCGAGGACAAGACCTTCGTACCGGACGACGCCCAACTCGCCGCACAGGACCCGACCTGGGACCGGCACCGCTGGGGGGCGCGGGGCAGCCTCTGGCACCCGCACATCTACCAGCCCCGACAGAACCCGTACCGGCCGGAGGGCACCAACCCCACCGGCCGGTGGGACTACGGTCCCTGGTCGCGTACCGTGCCGGGCGGCGGACCGGAGGCGACGCCGGCAGCGGCGGTACCCAACCCGCGCCACGACCCGGACGCCGACCCGGACGAGCCGCCGGAGGTGCCCGGCGTACCGCATCCCAGCGCGGTGCCCGCCGCGTACGGCGACACCGTGCTGGTCAACGGCGCCGCCTACCCGTACCTGGAGGTGGAGCCCCGGGTGTACCGGTGGCGAATCCTCAACGCCTGCACCGACCGGTGGCTCAACCTCCAGCTCTACCGGGCCAGCTCCGACGCGCCGATGTGGACCGCCGAGGGCCAGCTCGCCGACGCCGACGCCGGCGAGGTGCCGATGGTCGACGCGGTACGGGCACCCGGACGCCCGGCGGGCTGGCCCACCGACGGGCGTCCCGGCGGGGTGCCCGACCCGGACGCCAGCGGACCCGACCTGATCCGGATCGGCAACGAGTGTGGCCTGCTGCCGGCCCCCGTGGTGATCCCGAACCGGCCGGTCGGCTTCCGGTACGACCGGCGCGACCCGACCGTGCTCAACGTCGATGGGCACGCCCTGCTGCTGGCCCCCGGGGAACGCGCCGACGTGCTGGTGGACTTCGCCACGGTCACCCCGGGCACGACGTTGATCCTCTACAACGACTGCCCCGCGCCGTTCCCCTCCTTCGATCCCCGCTACGACCAGCACACCGACGCGCCGGACCGCACCGCCGAGGGTGGCGCACCCCCGACCATGCCCGGCTACGGCCCGAACACCCGGACCCTGCTACAGGTACGGGTGGCCGGCACCCCGGCCGAGCCGTACGACCTCGACCGGCTGCGCGAGCGGCTGCCCACCGCGTACGCGGCCAGCCAACGCCCGCCGATCGTGCCCGACCCGGCGTACGACCCGTGCTTCGGCACCGTCACCCCCGGCCCGACCCGGATCCCGGTGCACGCCACCTCGGTCGAGTTCGTCCCTGCCGGCGCCGCCGCGCCGGTGACCCTGCCGCTGGCGGTCAAGGCGGTGCGGCAGGTCTTCGAGCCCGAGCACGGCCGCCTCACCGGGCGGCTCGGGGTGGCGCACCCACACGCCGGACCGCGCGCCGAGGCCGTCCTGCCGCTCGGTCCGAACGACCCCGCCACCGAGGTGCTGCACGTCAGCGACCCGGCCATGCCGATCGGCGCACCCGGCGACGGCACCCAGCTGTGGCGGGTACGCGGCACCGGACGGCAGAGCCACCCGGTGCGCTTCGACGGGCTGGACGTGCAGGTGGTCGGCCGGGTCGGTCGGGACGGGGCGATCCGCTCCCCGTATCCGGGCGAGCTGGGCTGGAAGCAGGTCGTCCGGGTCGACCCGGGTGAGGACGTGATCCTGGCAATGCGGCCGGAGGCACCACCGCTACCGTTCAAGATCGGCGACAGCGTACGGCTGCTCGACCCGGCCCGGCCCGTCGGCGTACCGGTCGGCTCCACCCCGGTCAGCCCGCTCGACGGGCGGCCGGCCTCGGTGGTCAACCAACTGGTCAACCTGGGCTGGGAGTACCGCTGGTGCGGCGGCGCGGGTGGGCACCGCGACCAGGGCATGAGCCGGCCGCTGGTGGTACGCGTGTCACCCCGGGCGCCCAGCGGGCTGACCGCCACCCCCGCGCCCGGCTCGGCGACCGCCCTGCCGGCGATCAACCTGACCTGGACCGGCAACGGCAGCCGCCCGGCGGCCACCAGCCATCTGCTGCAACGCGCCACCGACGCGACGTTCACCCGTGGGTTGACCGAGCTGACCGTGGCGGCCACGGCGACCCGCTACACCGACGCCACCGTCACCCCCGGCGTCACCTACCACTACCGCATCCGGGCGGAGAACACGGTCAGCTGCTCCGCCTGGTCGAACAGCATCCCGGCGTCGGTGCAGCTCACCGCGCCGACGAAGCTGACCGCCGCGATCCCGCCGGCCGCTCCACTGCGGATCGCGTTGCGCTGGGCCAACCGTTCCTTCGCCACCGGCATCGACGTGCAGCGGGCCACCAACCCGACCTTCACCAGCGGGCCCGGCACCACCGCCATCGGCGTCGGCGACCACCACCTCGATCCGGCGGTCGCCCCCGACACCACCTACTACTACCGGGTACGCACCACCTACCTGGGCGCCGCCTCACCGTGGTCGACGGTGGCCACGGTGACCACCCCGCCGGCACCCGGCGTACCGACCTCGGTGAGCGTGGCGACCAGCGCGCCCAGTCCGGACACCGCGACGGTGGTGCTGGGCTGGGCGGCCAGCACCCCGGCCAGCCAGGGCACCGGCTTCACCGTGGAACGCGCCCTCGACGCCGCCTTCACCCGCGAGCTGGCCACCTTCACCGTCACCGGCCGGGGCTTCACCAACACCGGCCTGACCCAGGGCGTCACCTACTACTACCGGATCCGCTCCTTCAACGTGGTCGGCGCCTCCCCCTTCACCGGCCCCATCCCCGTCACCACCCCGACCTGAGCCGAGTTGATCAAGAGCTTTTGGTCTGGATCCGGCGTTGTGGCGACCAAAACCTCTTGATCAACGCCGGCCGACGGAGGCCCGGAGGGCCGGGAGGGGGGTGGGGGTTAGAGGGTGGGGGTGGGGCGGGGGCGTAGTTCGGAGAGGGCGGAGGCGAAGCCGTGGAGGAGGTCGGTGGCCTCCGTCAGGCGGGCGGCGGCGGGGTGTTCGATCTCCGGGCGGTACTCCTCGGCGAGATAGCCGGCGGCGGCCACCACCAGCCGCTCGTACGCGGCCACGCCGGCCTCCAGCTGTGCGGTCAGCGCCTGATGTGCCTCGGCCAGCGGCGCTCGCGCGTCGGCCGGGGCGAGCCGGACCGCGCGTTCCACGCTGGCCACCCGGGTGGCCAGCTCGCGCAACGACTGTTCGGCCGCCGACGCCTCGGCGACGGCCGGCTCGGCAAGGCCGGTCAGCCGGCCGGACATCCCGACCATGGTCGACGCCGCCCGCTCCAGCCGCTCCCACGGCTCGGCGGCGCTGGTGCCCCGCAGGGCGGTGCGGGAACGCACCCGGCGTACCTCGGCCACCACGCCGGCCCCGACCGGCAGGCGTTCCACGGCGGCGACGAGGCGGGCCCGGTTGCGGGCGGCGGCCTGGGCCGGGTCGAGGGCGGGCGGGGCCGGCTGGGCGGCCAGCGCCCGCAGGTCCACCCAACGCCAGGCGGCCAGGGCCGTGGAGGCGCCCGCAGCGGCGGCCCAGAAGGCGTCGGCCAACCCGATCCCGGCGTACGGCGTCAGGATGATCGTCGCGCCACCGAGCCCGCCGGCCAGTACGCTCCACCGCCGGGCGGAACGCCGCAGCTTGCCCAGCCGCCGGAAGTAGCGGGTGCGCTCGTCTGCCACCGTCGCCTCCTCGACCCTCCGCTCAGCCGGCGGCGCTGGCGTCGCCGGTGCCCCGGTCCCGGTTCATGGTCGCCCTGATCTCGTCCAGCCGGGCCACGGCCGGGTCGGCGGTGGCCGGCTGCGGACCGCCCACCGCGCCGCGCTCGGCGCCGCCGCCGAGCTGATCGCCGGCCATGCTGGCCCGGATCTGGTCCAGCCGGGCCGAGCCGGCGGTGTCCAGGGTCGCCTTCTGGATCTCCAGCATCCGACCCTCGGCCGAGTTGCTGGCCAGTTCCGCGCGGCCCATGGCGTTGGCGTAACGCCGCTCGATGCGGTCGCGGACCTCGTCCAGGCTGGGCGTCGTGCCGGGCGCGGTGAGCGCGGACATCGACTCCAGCGAGGCGGCCACGCTCTCCTGCATCTTGGCCTGCTCCAGCTGGCTGAGCAGCTTGGCGCGCTCGGCGAGCTTCTGCTGGAGGATCATGGAGTTGTTCTCCACCGCCCGGCGGGCCTGCCCGGCGGCGGCGAGGGCCTGGTCGTGCAGCGTCTTCAGGTCCTCCGCGGCCTGCTCGGCGGAGACCAGCTGGGTGGCCAGGGTCTGCGCGGACTGCTCGTAGCGCGTGGCCTCGGCCTCGTCGCCCTTGGCCCGGGCCTGGTCGGCGAGGACCAGCGCCTGGCGGGCGTTGGACTGCAACCGCTCGACGTCGGACATCTGCCGGGACAGCTTCATCTCCAGCTGACGCTGGTTACCGATCACGGCGGCGGCCTGCTGGACCAGGGCCTGGTGTTGCCGGTGTGCCTCGTCGATGGCCTGCTGGAGCTGCACCTTGGGATCGGCGTGCTCGTCGATTCGGGCGCCGAAGAGCGCCATCAGGTACTTCCAACCCTTGACGAACGGGTTCGCCATCTGCGCGGTATCCCCTCAGTAACGTCGCTGCGCCAGCCCCCATGTCGGGTGGCCCAGCGCGGCCACCGGAGATGGTGGTTCCATCGTCCCAGCCACGCGCCGGCACGGCATCCGTACCGGCGACGAGGGGACGTCTGCGATCAACCCTACGCGGCGGCCGCCACCACGACCATCTGCCAACGGGCCCAGCCGGCACTCAGGCGGCGCAGACCACATCCCGGTCGGTACGGTCGGCGGGCCGGACCCGGGTGCTGCGCAGGGTCGCCTTGAGCGGCGAGTCCTGGCGCACCGAGACGGCGACGCCGTCCACGCTGACCTGGCGTACGGCGCGACCGGTGGCCTTGGCCACCGACGCTGCGGCGGCGACCGGGGTCGACTCGGCGGGCTCGTCCTGCACCGGCACGAGCACACCCGGCAGTTGTTCGGCGAGCGCGACGGTGTCACTGACCTCGCGCAGCAACTCGGAGAGGCGGGCGCCCAGCGCGTCGCAGATCGCGGCGAGCAGCTCGCTGGAGGGTTCCTTCTGGCCGCGTTCGATCTCGGACAGGTAACCCAGGCTGACGTTGGCGGCGGACGAGACCTCGCGCAGCGTGCGGTGCTGCCCCTGCCGGCGCGCCCGTAGTGCGTCACCGATCACCCGGCGTAGCAGGACCATCGCACCTCCCCTGGGGGACAGAGTACGCCCGGCCGTGCGGCCCGGCGGCGGCACCGGCTCCGGTCACCGGAGCCTTCCCGCAACCGTACCCGGTACGGGCCGCCACGACATCCCACCCCGCCCGGCTACTCCACCGCGTGGCTGCCCCGCCCGCCGCTGCCGACCGCCGCCTCGGCGGCGTCGGAACGCTGCGCGTGCTCGGTGAGCAGGCGTAACGCCTCGGTCACCGCGGCACCCCGGATCTGGTCGCGTCCGCCGTCGAGGTGGAGCTCGCGTACCTCGGTGCCGTCCGGGCCGGCGACCGCGACGTAGACCAGCCCGACCGGCTTGCCGTCCTGCGGCTCCGGCCCGGCCACCCCGGTGGTGGCCAGCCCCCAGTCGGCCCCGCAGCGACCCCGCCCACCCTCGGCGAGCGCCACCGCCACGTCGGCATCGACCGGGCCGCGCTCGGCCAGCAGCCGCGCCGGTACGCCGGCCAACCGCTCCTTCAACTCGGTCGCGTACACCACCAGACCGCCCCGGTAGACGGCGCTCGCCCCGGCGATCTGCACGATCGTGGCGGCCAGCAGTCCACCGGTCAGCGACTCGACCGTGGCGATGCTCTCCCGCCGCTCGGTGAGGCGGTGCACCACTCCGGCCGCCGCTCGACCCATCGATCCTTCGGCTTCTCGCACACCCACGTCTGGCATCCTTCCCGACCAGGCCGGGTTCTACTCGCCGCCGCGCGGTCAGCTTCGGGTACGGCGCAACCGCAGGGCCTGGGCGATGTAGTCGAAGCCGGTGACCACGGTCACCACGACCGCCGCAGCCATGATCCACGGACCGACCACGGCCAGCGCGGCCGGCATCGGCCACAGGTACCAGGTGATGGCCAGGATCTGCAGGGCCGTCTTGACCTTGCCGCCCCGGCTGGCGGCGATCACCCCGCGCCGGATCACCCAGAACCGTAGGGCCGTGATGCCCAGCTCCCGAGCGAGGATGAGCGCGGTCACCCACCAGGGCAGCCGGTCGTACCAGGACAACAGCAGCAGGGCGGCCCCGGTGAGCGCCTTGTCGGCGATCGGGTCGGCCACCTTGCCGACGGCGGTGACCAGCCCGAACCGCCGGGCGATCCAGCCGTCCACCAGATCGGTCACCGAGGCCACGGCGAAGATCACACAGGCGGTCACCTGCCAGCCGGGGTGCGTCATGCCGGAGACGGCCACCGAGGCCGCGAAGACCGGTACGAGCAGCAGCCGCAGGGCGGTCAGCGCGTTCGCGGCGTTCACCACCGGCACCCGAGCCACCACCGCGGCCGGCGTCGCTTCCGTCGCGCCGGTCATCGGCCCACGCTCGGGCACCACACCGTGTTGCTCCCCCGCCTCGCCCCGGTCCGTCGTCACCGCGCCGCGCCGGGCGCCGCCGAGATCATCTCATCCGGCACCGCCACCAGGTCCACGCCCTCGGTGCCGGTCACCGTGGCCCGGACCAGGTCACCTGGGCGCAGCGCGGCCAGGTCGACGCCGCCGTCGTCGGGCGCGACCAGGGTGGTGGAACCGTCCACCTCGGGCGCCTGGTGCGCGGCCCGCCCCTCGACCACACCGTCCTCGACCGAGTCGACCAGCACCTCGACCGTCGAGCCGAGCCGGTCCTCGGCCCGCTGCGAGCACAACTCGTCGGCGAGCGCGCTGAGCTTGTCGTACCGGCGTTTGATGGTGGCGGCGGAGACCTTGCCGGTCAGCCCGGCGGCCTCGGTGCCGTCCTCGTCGCTGTAGTCGAAGACGCCGATCGCGTCGAGCCGGGCCTCGGTGAGGAAGCGGACCAACTCCTCGACATCGGCCCGGGTCTCGCCGGGGAAGCCGACGATGAAGTTGCTCCGCGCCCCGGCCTGTGGCGCCAACGCCCGCGCCGAGGCGAGCAGTTCCAGGAACCGGTCGGTGGAGCCGAAACGTCGCATCCGGCGCAGCACCGCCTCGCTGGAGTGCTGGAACGACAGGTCGAAGTAGGGGGCCACACCCGGTGTGCTGGCGATCGCCTCGACCAGGCCCGGCCGGGTCTCCGCCGGCTGGAGGTAACTGACCCGGACCCGGACGATGCCGTCGATCACGGCGAGCTGCGGCAGCAGCTTCTCCAACGCGCGCGGGTCACCCAGGTCCTTGCCGTACGAGGTGGAGTTCTCGCTGACCAGGACCAGCTCGCGTACGCCGCTCTTGGCCAGCCACTCCGCCTCGGCGAGCAACTCGTCCGGCGTACGGGAGACGAAGGCGCCCCGGAACGCGGGGATGGCGCAGAACGCGCAACGCCGGTCACAGCCACTGGCCAGCTTGAGCGAGGCGACCGGGCCGCTGTCGAGCCGACGGCGCAGCACCGGCCGCAGGTGCGCCGGGGTGTGCTCGTCCACGTCGGCGCCCCGGCCGTGCCCGGGCAGCGACACCGCGCTGTCCCGGCGGGCGACCGGGGTCAGCGGCAGCAGCTCACGCCGGTCGCGGGGGGTGTGCGCGGTGAACTCGCGGCCTTCGACCACCGCGTCCAGCCGGGCCGCGATCTGTGGGTAGTCGTCGAAGCTGAGCACCGCCTGGGCCTCGGGCAGGCTGTCGGCCAGCTCCCGGCCGTACCGCTCGGCCATGCAGCCCGCAGCGACCACCTTGGCGCCGGTGTCGGCGGCGGCGAGCAACGTCTGGATCGAATCCTGCTTGGCCTTTTCCACGAAGCCGCAGGTGTTGACCACCACCACGTCGGCGCCCTCGCCGTCGGTGGTCACCTGCCAGCCGTCGGCGTGCAGGCGCGCGGCCAGCTCCTCCGAGTCGACCTCGTTACGGGCACAGCCCAGGGTCAGCAGGGCGACCCGGCGGCCGTCGGCAGCGGGCGGCTGCGCCAGGTCGCGGCGCGACGCCAGACCCGCCGAGCTGGAGTGGTCAGAAGAGGTGGCAGACACCATCCGAGGGTACCGGGCCGGTGCGCCCGCCCCGGCGGGGCGGGCGCCAGCGCGGTCGGTCGGACCAGCGGATCAGCCGGAGACGGCCGGGGCGAGGGTCCGGACCAGGTGGTCGAGCAGGAACACCTCGGTGCCGGCCAGCCCGACCGAGCAGAACACCGAGAGCTGGTCCGCGTCGGTGCGGCCGGGTGCGGCCCCGGCCAGCACCGCGCCCAGGTCGCGCAGCCGCGAGGCGTACGGCGCTTCGGCGGCCAGCATCGGCGGGTCGTACGATCCGGCCTGCGCCGGTGAGTCGGTGACCAGCACAGCGGCGGCGTCGAGCAGGTCGGGGCCGAACTCCGCGCGATCCCGCTGTTTGAAACCGACCGCGTTGACGTGGGTGCCCGGGGCCAGGTCGGCGACGGCCAGTACCGGGGTCGTACTGGTGGTGGCGAGTACCACCACGTCCCGGTCGCGGACCGCCGCCCGGGCGGTGTCCACGGCGCGGGCCGGGATGCCCAGTTCGGCGTGCACCCGGGCGGCGAACGCCGTCCGACGGGCTGCCGAACGGCTGTACACGGTCACCTCGCGCAGCGCGCGTACGGCGGCAGTCGCCCAGACCTGGGTCCACGCCTGCCCGCCGGAGCCGATCACGCCGAGCGTGGCGGCGTCCGGGCGGGCCAGCGCGTCCACCGCCACCCCGCCCAGGCCGCCGGTGCGGCGGGACCCCAACTCCTCGCCGACCGCCACCGCCCGCACCGCCCCGGTACCCCCGTCGTGCAGCACCACCACCTGCTCGGTCCCCGGATGGCCGAAGGTGTCGTAGGACCGGTAGCCGTACCACTGGCCGACCAGGTGCCCGGCGGTGAGGACCATCCGGCCACCGCCGAGCGGCGCGGCGGCCCGGGGCGGGGCCACCAATCGCCCGTCGTACGCGGCCAGCAGCGCCCGGCGCATCGCGTCCACCGTGGTCGGTGCGTCCAGGGTGGCGACGACCTCCGGATCGGAGATGAGCACGGTCATGCCTCCATCGTGCAAGGTAAAGCGAGGTTCAGGTCCACCGGAGGTGATCCGTCTCACCCGCGCCCGGTGTCCCCGCCGGTGCTACGGTCGGTCCCGGTGGCCCGCGTGGCCCCCCGGACGAGTCGAGGGCGTACCCGGTCAGGCCAAGACGCCCCGTACCTGGACCCGACTCGTCCCGGCGCCCGGTGCCCCGGGCGACCATGAAGAGGTGACCCGATGGCCTGGATCGTGCTGGTGCTCTCCGGACTGCTGGAGACGGCATGGGCGATCGCCCTGGACCGCAGCGCCGGCTTCACCCGCCCCCTTCCCTCCGCGATCTTCGCGGTCACGCTGGTGCTGAGCATGGCCGGTCTGGCGTACGCGCTACGGGAGATCCCGCTCGGCACCGGCTACGCGGTCTGGGTCGGCATCGGCGCGACCGGCACCGCGCTGGTGGGCATGCTCGCCCTGGGCGAGTCGGCCAGCCTGCCCCGGCTGCTCTGTCTGCTGCTGGTCGTCGCCGGAGTGGTCGGGTTGAAGATCTACCACTGACCTGCGCTGCGGAGGGAGCGTGGCGGGCGTCCGCATTGGGTAGAGACCGGACGGCAGACAACGACTCACCATCCGGAGGCAGACATGGCCACCAGCACCGTTCGCTCGACCAGCGCCGCCCGCATCTGCACCATCGTGGGCTTCGTGTGCGCGGTACTCGCGCTGCTGCTCAATCCGATCCTCTTCGGAGTCATCGGCCTGGTCCTCGGCGTCGTCGGCGCGGTGCTCGGCGACAAGCCCCTGGGCTGGTACGCCGCCGGGGCCAACGTGGTCGCCATGCTGCTCAGCATGCTGATCCTCAACGCACTCTGATCCACCGAACACCACGGGCCCGCCGCAGCACGCGGCGGGCCCGTGGTGCGTTGAGCGCACCGCTCAGTCGTCGGCGCCCCGCAGCCCGTCCAGGACCTCTTCCAGCTCGTCCGGTTTGACCAACACGTCGCGGGCCTTGGAGCCCTCGGAGGGGCCGACCACGCCGCGGGTCTCCATCAGGTCCATCAGCCGGCCGGCCTTGGCGAAGCCGACCCGCAGCTTGCGCTGGAGCATCGAGGTCGAGCCGAACTGCGAGGTGACCACCAGCTCGACCGCCTGCACCAGCAGATCCAGGTCGTCGCCGATGTCCTCGTCGATCTTCTTCTTGCTGTCCTGCGCGGGCGCCAGCACGTCCGAACGGAACTCCGGCTCACGCTGCTCCTTGCAGAACTTGACCACGTCGGTGATCTCGCGCTCGGTGACCCAGGCGCCCTGGATGCGGACCGGCTTCGAGGCGCCCATCGGCAGGAACAGCCCGTCGCCCCGGCCGAGCAGCTTCTCCGCGCCGGGCTGGTCGAGGATGACCCGGGAGTCAGCCAGCGAGGAGGTGGCGAACGCCAGCCGGGACGGCACGTTGGCCTTGATCAGGCCGGTGACCACGTCGACCGAGGGCCGTTGGGTGGCCAGCACCAGGTGGATGCCGGCGGCCCGGGCGAGCTGCGTGATCCGGACGATGGAGTCCTCCACGTCACGCGGCGCGACCATCATCAGGTCGGCCAACTCGTCCACGATCACCAGCAGGTACGGGTACGGCCGCATCTCCCGCTCGCTGCCCGGCGGCGCCTTGATCTCACCGTTGCGGACCTTGCGGTTGAAGTCGTCGATGTGCCGGACCCCGTTGGCCGCCAGGTCGTCGTAGCGCATGTCCATCTCGCGGACCACCCACTCCAGCGAGTCGGCGGCCTTCTTCGCGTTCGTCACGATCGGGGTGACCAGGTGCGGGATCCCCTCGTAGCCGGTCATCTCGACCCGCTTCGGGTCGATCAGCAGCAGCCGCACCTCGTCCGGCGTCGCCCGGGTCAGGATGGACATCAGCAGACTGTTGAGGCAGCTCGACTTGCCGGCGCCGGTGGCCCCGGCGATCAGGATGTGCGGCATCTTGGCGAGGTTGGCGACCACGTAGCCGCCCTCGATGTCCTTACCGAGCGCCACCACCATCGGATGGTGGTCGCTGGTGGCCGCGCGGGAGCGGAGCACGTCGCCAAGCGCCACGTTCTCCGGGTCGGTGTTCGGAATCTCCACACCCACCGCGCTCTTGCCCGGAATCGGGCTGAGGATCCGTACGTCCGGCGACTTCACCGCGTACGCGATGTTGCGGGAGAGCTGGGTGATCCGCTCGACCTTGACCCCGTGCCCCAGCTCGACCTCGTAGCGGGTCACCGTCGGGCCGCGGGTGAATCCGGTCACCGCGGCATCCACGTCGAACTGCTCGAACACGCCGGTCAGCGCGGCGATCACCTCGTCGTTGGCCTTGCTACGGGTCTTCGGCGCCGCCCCGCTGCCCAGCATGTTCGCCGGCGGCAGGGTGTAGTCACCGGCCAGCCCGGTCAGCGCGAGCTGCTCGGCCCGGGTCGGCGCGGGCGAGTGTTCCGGCGGCTCGGCCGGTTTGCGGCTCGCCGGCACCCGGGACGGCGCCTTGCGCGGCAGGACCATGGTCTGCTGGAGGTCCACGTCGTCCAGGTCGTCGAAGTCGTCCGGGTCGACCCGAGGCGGGGTCCGTTTCGCGGGGCGGCGCCGGGCCGGCGTGGCGGGCGCCTCGTCGGTGTCCGGTTCCGTCTGGCCGACCATGCTGCCGGCGAGCAGGCCGAGCCGCTCGGGAATCTTGTTGATCGGCGTCGCGGTGACCACCAGCAGACCGAACACCAGCAGCAGGATCAGCAGCGGCACCGCGACCCAGGCGGTGACGGCCCGCTCCAGCACGCTGCCCACGCCCGCACCGACCAGACCACCGGCGAAGTCCCGCTCGCCCGGGTCACCCGGCTGCTGGCCGATCTGCAGCAGCGCGGCGGTGGCGATCAGCATGGAACCCCAGCCGATCAGCCCGCGGCCCCGGTGCTCGGGGTCGCCGGGCTGACGCATCAGCCGCCAGGCGCCGATGCCGAGCAGCACCGGCACCACGACGGAGATGGCGCCGAGGAAGAGTCGGACCGTGTCGGCCAGGCGAGCCCCCACCGGCCCGGCGGCGGAGAACCAGATGGCTCCCGCGCTGAGCAGGGCGAGGCCGATCATCAGCAGCCCGGCACCGTCACGACGGTGCTCCGGATCCAGGTCACGGGCCGACGCGGCCTGCCGGCCGACGGCGCGTACCGCCCAACCGACACCGTGGGCCAGGCCCATCCACAGTGCCCCGATCGCGCGACCGACGTAAGCGGCCGGGCCCGGGCCCCGCGTCGCGGTGCGTCGCCGGGCCGGCGTGGTCTTCTTGGCCGGTTGACGGGCACGACTGTTCGTGCCAGCACGCGGCGACGCGCCGCGTCGCCGGCTCGCCTGAGAGGTACGGCCCGCCATAGCATCACCGTAACGGCGGGCCCCGCGTTACGCCGGTCTTCCTGGTCGCGTCCGCGTGTCGCAACGTGGTCCCCGCCACCTGCCGTGATATTTGCCTGGCGAAGGGATGCCGATGGCGTCGCCGGAGTTCGACAACGGTCTGGACGACCCGCTGGCCGGGCATCCGTCCACGCTGCGACCGTTGACCACCGACCTGGTCGCCGTGGTGCTCGGAAACCGGGGACACGCGGTGACCACCGACGCCGGTGGCAACCTGGTCGGCCGATGGGCCGAGGCGGACATCTGGTTCCTCCGGGCCGGCGCGGGCGAGTTGCTCCAGGTCCGCACGGTCGCCACGCACGCCTTTTCGGTCGACGTCGTGCCGAGGCTGCACGAATTCTGCAACACCTGGAATCGGGACCGGTTCTGGCCCAAGGCGTTCGTCCACGTCGACGACGGCGGGCAGGCGCGGGTCTGCGGCGAGGTCATCACCGACCTGGAGCGGGGCGTGACGCCGCACCAGTTGGACCAACTGCTGGACCGGGGCATCTCCACCGGCTGCCGGCTGGCCGCCGAGGTGGGCCGGATCCCGGGGACGGCGCCGCGGTGACCGGGTGGGCCGCCGGCGGCCGGAACCGGCCGCGCATGTCCGCACCAGGTGGGCGGGCCGTCGAACTGCTGGCCGACGCGCGGGACATGCCGGACGGCGAGGCGCGCGTCGCCGAGCTGGAACGGGTCGCCGCCCTCGCCGAGGCCACCGGAGACCTTCGGTCCGCAGTGGACGCCTGGTCCGAGCTGGTGGAAACCCACCTGCGCGGCGGCCAGCGGTGGCGGCTCTTCGAGCCCGTCCGGCGCTGCCTCGACGCCGCCCGGCCACCACAGCGTTCCGGCGACGCGTCACACCCCGACGGCCCGGACGAGGAGACGCTGCGCCGCTACCAGCGGTACGCCGTCGAGTCCCTGCTCGGTACCTCCCGCATCGGCCTCGACCAGGCCCGGACCATGCTGAACGGACTCACCGACCCGGCGGGCACCGGCGACGACGGCTCGGCACTCGTCGCCCAACTGCACTGCCGGATCGCCGATCACGTCGGCGACGAACCCTCGGCCCGACACTGGCTGCGGCGCTGGCAGGCCGCCACCCCGGACCCGGCCGCCGGGTGTCCCGAATGCCTGCCGGTACGCCAGGCCGAACTGCTCGCCGGCTGGGGTGACTGGGCCGAGGCGCTCGCCGCCGTCGAGCCGCTGCTCGACGGCCCGGGCGGGTGTACCGCCCAGCCCGAGGCAGCGCTGACGGGCGCGCTGCTGCCCTGGTTGCGGGCGGGCGCGGCGCAGCGGGCCGCCCACGCGCACGTCCGGGCGTACCGCCGACACCGGGTGACGCCGGACGGCTTCGACCACCTCGCCACCCACCTGCGGTACTGCGCGCTCGGCGGGCACCTCGACCGTGGGCTGGAGATCCTCGTCGAGCACCTGCCCCGCCTGGACCAACCGCACGAGGACCTGTCCGTGATGGAGTTCACCGCGGCGGGCGCGCTGGTCTGCACCCGCGCGGCGGAGGAACAGCGCGAGCGGACGGTACGGCGGCCGGCTTACCACGGGCGGCCCGCCGCCACGGTTGCGGTGGCCGCCCTCGGCGCCGAACTGCTCGCCATCTCCACCAGCCTGGCCGGCAGCTTCGACGCCCGCAACGGCACCGGGCACCAGTCCGGCCGGATGGCCGCCTGGCTGACCGAACGCCCGCTGGCCCCGCCGGTACCGCTGCCCGACGAGGACCCGGTCGGGCCGACCGCCGGGTCGAGCCACGACGACAGCTCCGGGGCCAACGACGGGGCCTGGGCCAACGACAGGGCCGGGGACGACGACAGGTCCGGGGCCGACGACGGGGCCTGGGGCGGCGAGCGGACGGGCGGGGGAGATCGGGGCGGCGGCGCGACGTCGGCGGAGGAGGAACTGGGGGCGCTGACCGTGGCGATGATCACTGCCGCGCTGGACCGGCGCGGTGACGGGTACGCCCTCGACAGCGCCGGCACGGTGCTCGGGCGCTGGGGCGCGGCGGTGATCCAGTTCCGGCGGGCCGGGGAACGTGGCGACGTGCTGCACGCGCGGGTGGTCGCCGACCGCCGGCTGCCGGCGGACCGCCGCACCGAGGCGTACGCCTTCTGCAACGGCTGGAACCGTGACCGGCTGTTGCCCAAGGCGTACGTGCACGATCCCGGTGACGGCGAGCTGGTGTTGGCCGGCGAGGTGGCCACCGACCTGGCGTACGGGGTCGCCCCGGCACAGGTCACGGTCCTGGTCGACGCGGCGGTACGGACCGGCGTCGCGTACGCCGAGGCGGTCGCCGCCCTACCCTGACCGCTTCGCGAGCGCACTCGGCCGCCGAGCGATGGCCGGGATGCTGGGCGGTGGCCGGGATGCTGGGCGGTGGGCCCGGCGGGCGCGAAGCCTGCCGGGCCCGGCCGATCAGCGCTGGCCGCTCAGGGCGCGGAAGTTCTGCGTGGTGATCAGGGTCAGGTTGTTGCGTTGCAGGATCTCGTTGACCGGCTGGTAGAACGTGGTGCCACCACGTACGCAGTCACCGGAGCCACCGGAGGTGACGCCCTGGGCCTGGTTGCCGGAGATCCACGAGCCGCCGGAGTCACCCGGCTCGGCGCACACGTTGGTCCGGACCAGCCCGCTGACCAGCCCTTCCGGGTAGCGCACGGTGGCGTTGCGCGCCTGCACGGTGCCGCAGCGGACCCCGGTGGTGGAGCCGGACCGGCAGATCGACGAGCCGGCGGGCACCTCCTGGGAGCCGGCGACCCGGGCGATGCCGCCCCGGAAGTCGGTCACCTCCGGCAGCACCCTGGTGTTGCTGTTCACCTGCACGAAGGCCCAGTCGTCGCCGGGGAAGGACGAGGCCCGGAAGACGCCCTGCAACTCACCGTCCGGGCCGGAGGTACGGTCACCGACCCGGCCACAGTGTCCGGCGGTGACGTAGCCGCCGACCACCGCGAAGCCCACCGAACAGCGTCCACTGCCGACGAAGAAGGGCTCACCGCCACGTACGTCGGCGAAGAGTCGCGGCTGCTCCTCGGTGGCCATCCGGACCGCCTGGCGCGGCACCCCGGCACGGGCGACGAAGCGCCAACCGGCCGCCTCGGCGCCCGGCGCGGCGAGCACCACGACGCTGTTCGAGGCCACGTCGACGTACCAGCCGGAGACGTTCTCGGCCCGTGCGGCAGTCCGGTCCATCCTGGTCTTGAGCGTGTCGAGCTGCCCGACCCCACGCTCGACCACCTTCGGTACCGCCCCGGTGGCCCGGACCCGGGCCGCCTCGGCCGCGTCCGCGACCGCCACGTTGAGCTGGCTGCCGTCGGCGCTGAGCCAACTGCCGCCGTAGTCCGCGCCGAGCTCGGACCGGAGCTGGTCGACCACGCCGGTCGCCCAGCGTTCGGTCTTCAGCCGAGCGGCCACCTGGGACTGGTCCAGCCCCAGGTCCCGGCGCATCGCCTCGACCACCTCCGGGTCGGCGCCCTCCACCGCCTGACCGGTCGGCGCGCTGCGCGGCGCCCCACCGTCACCGGCGAACGACGGCAGGGTGATTGCCGCCGCCGCACCCACCGCCGCCACCACGACACCAATGGCTGTCAATTTCCTGCGGTCCATCCGCCACGCTCCTCCCGGCCGGCGCGGGCACGCCTGCCGGGTCGGAGTACGGGCAAAACGTCCGAACGGTTCAGACCTCGACGACGGTGGGCACGATCATCGGCCGGCGCCGGTAGGCATCGTTGACCCAGCGGCCCACGGTCCGGCGGACGATCTGCTGGAGTTGGTGCGGATCGGTGATCCCGTCCGCCGCGGCCCGGTTGAGCGCCTCGGTCACCAACGGGATGACCGCGTTGAAGGCCGCCTGGTCCTCGGAGAAACCCTTGGCCGACACGGTGGGACCGGCGACCACCTTGCCGGTGACCGAGTCGACCACGACGGTGGCGGCGATGAACCCGCCGTCACCGAGGATCCGCCGCTCGGTGAGTAGCGACTCGCTGACGTCGCCGACGGCCAGCCCGTCCACGTAGACGTACCGGCTCTTGACGTGCCCGACCAGACTGGCCCGCCCTTCGACCAGGTCGACCACGTCGCCGTCCTCGCAGAGCACCACCCGGTCGGCCGCCACCCCGGATTCGATACCGAGCCGAGCGTGCGCCCGCAGGTGCCGCCACTCGCCGTGCACCGGCATCAGGTTGCTCGGCCGTACGACGTTGAGCAGGTAGAGCAGCTCACCGGCGGGGGCGTGCCCGGAGACGTGCACCTTGGCCACGTCCTTGTGCACCACCACCGCACCGGCGCGCGCCAGCCGGTTGATCACCCGGTAGACCGAGGTCTCGTTGCCGGGCACCAGCGAGGAGGCCAGCACCACCGTGTCGCCGGGGGCGATGGTGATGTGCCGGTGGTCGCCGCTGGCCATCCGGCCCAGGGCGCTCATCGGCTCCCCCTGCGAGCCGGTGGACATCAGCACGATCTGCTCCGGCGGCATCGAGGTCGCCTCGTCCAGGCCGACGACCAGGCCCGCCGGGATGTTGAGCAGGCCCAGGTCGCGGGCGATGCCCATGTTGCGCACCATGGACCGGCCGATGAGGGCGACCTTGCGGCCGTGCTCCAGCGCCGAGTCGAAGACCTGCTGGACCCGGTGCACATGCGAGGCGAACGAGGCGACGATGATCCGCCCCCGCGCCTTCGCGAAGATCGAGTCGAGGACCGGACCGATCTCCCGCTCCGGGGTGACGAAGCCGGGGATCTCCGCGTTGGTGGAGTCCGACAGCAGCAGGTCCACACCCTCGGCGCCGAGACGCGCGAAGCCGGCCAGGTCGGTGATCCGGCCGTCCAGTGGAAGCTGGTCCATCTTGAAGTCACCGGTGTGCAGCACCAGCCCGGCCGGGGTGCGGATGGCCACCGCGAGCGCGTCCGGAATGGAGTGGTTGACGGCGAAGAACTCACACTCGAACGGGCCGAGCCGTTCCCGACCCCCCTCGCGCACGGTCAGCGTGTACGGCTGGATCCGTCGCTCCGCCAGCTTCGCCTCGACCAGCGCGAGGGTGAACTGCGAGCCGACCAGCGGGATGTCGGGCTTGTGGGCGAGCAGGTAGGGCACCGCGCCGATGTGGTCCTCGTGGCCGTGAGTCAGCACGATCGCCTGGATGTCGTCGAGCCGGTCAAGGATGGGCCCGAAGTCGGGCAGGATCAGGTCGACACCGGGCTGCTCCACGTCCGGGAAGAGCACCCCGCAGTCGACGACCAGCAGCTTCCCGTCGTACTCGAAGACGGTCATGTTCCGACCGATGGCGCCGAGCCCACCGAGCGGGATGATCCGCAGTCCGCCCTCCGGCAGCGGCGGGGGAAGTTGGGCCTCCTCGTTGTGCGCCTCGGTCACGCGTTCACCTCATTCTGCGACGCCGTCACCCGGCGTCCGTCCGTTCGTTTGATCATTCGGGAAGTGGTAGGCCCGCTGCCGCGCAGTCGGCGCGCAGCTGAGCCACCTGGTCCTCGGTGGCGTCCACCAGCGGCGACCGGACCGGCCCGGCCGGTAGGCCGCGCGCGGTCAGGCCCGCCTTGACCAGGATCGTGCCCTGAGTACGGAAGATCCCCGTGAACAGCGGGAGCAGCCGACGGTGCAGGGCCAACGCGGTGGACATGTCCCCCGCGTCGTATGCCTCGATCATCTGCTTGGTCTCCGCACCGGTGAAGTGCGTCGAGGTGCCGACCACACCGACCGAGCCGACGGACAGCGCGGGCAGCGTGAGGGAGTCCTCACCACTGTAGTACGCCAGTTCCGTACGGCTGGTCACCCAGCTGGTGGCGGTCAGGTCGCCCTTGGCGTCCTTCACCGCGACGATGCGCCCGTGCTCGGCGAGCCGGACCAGCGTCTCGGTGTCGATCGGCACACCGGAGCGGTGCGGGATGTCGTAGAGCATCACCGGCAGCCCGGTCGCGTCGGCCACCGCGGTGAAGTGACGCAACAGCCCGGCCTGCGGCGGCTTGTTGTAGTACGGGGTGACCACCAGCAGCCCGTGCGCGCCGGCCTTCTCCGCCGCGGCGGACAGCTCGATGGTGTGCCGGGTGTCGTTGGTGCCGACCCCCGCCACCACCCGCGCCCGGTCCCCCACGGCCTCCACCACGGCCCGGATCAGGTGTTCCTTCTCCGCGTCGGTGGTGGTCGGCGACTCGCCGGTGGTGCCGTTGACCACCAGCGCGTCGTTGCCCTGCTCCGCGACGAGATGGTCCGCCAGCCGCGCGGCGCCGTCCAGGTCGAGCGCGCCCTCGGCGGTGAACGGGGTCACCATGGCCGTGATCACCCGGCCGAAGGGGCGGGATGCCGCCCGAGCCGGGGCGTCAACGTGGTCGTGCGTCATGGTGACAACCTAGCGGACAGCGGGTGGAGGGCTGCCGGGGAAGGGTCGCATGCCCCCTGGGCGGGCAGCCTCGCGCCTGCTCAGGACAGCTCGGCGAGCGGACTCGCCGCGACCTCGGTGCCGTCGGGCAGGGCGGAGATGACAAAGTCGGCGAAAACGTTCGGCGCGACGCGCTGCAACTGCCGCAGGCACTCCACTGCCAGCTCGCGGATCTCCACGTCGGCGTGCTCGGTGGCGCGCATCCCGATGAAGTGCCGCCACGCCCGGTAGTTGCCGGTCACCACGATCCGGGTCTCGGTGGCGTTCGGCAGCACCGCGCGGGCCGCCTGCCGGGCCTGCTTGCGCCGTAGCGTCGGGTTGGGCTCGTCGGCGAAGTGCTTCTCCAGGCCCTCCAGCAACTCGTTGTACGCCCGCACACTCGCCTCGGCCGCCTCCACGAACCGCTTGTGCAGCTCCGGGTCCTCGGCGATCGCCCTCGGCTCGACCATCGCCGCGTCCCGCTCCGGCACGTACCGCTGGGACAGCTGGGAGTACGAGAAGTGCCGGTGCCGGATCAGCTCGTGGGTGAACGAGCGGGACACCCCGGTGAAGTAGAAACTCACCGAACCGTGCTCCAGCACGGAGAGGTGACCGACCTCCAGGATGTGCGCCAGGTAACCGGCGTTCGTCGCGGTGGCCGGATTCGGCTTCTGCCAACTCTGGTAGCAGGCCCGTCCGGCGAACTCCGCGAGCGCCTGCCCCCCGTCGGCGTCAGTCGACCACGGCACGTCCTGCGGCGGGTCGAAGTGGGTCCACGCGATCAACTTGACCTGGGGCTGCACCATCTCCGGCATGCCGCGACTGTAGTGGGGATCCCCTGCCGACCCAAACCCGGCTCGCCCCCCTGCCAACCCCATCACGCCTAGGTCCTGTCTCGCGGATCTTGAGGGTCGAGGACGGCGGGTAGCCCGATCGAAGCTCGACGAGTCAAGCAAGGCGGGAAGTAGGATGCCGCCGACGACAGAGGGAAGCCGCTGATGGACGACGACGGCGGGAAGCCGCTGACGGACGACGACGGCGGGAAGCCGCTGGTGGACGTGGTCCACTGGCGCCGCAGAGCCGGTCCACCTCCGTCGGTCCCTGCTGCACCGAGCATGTCGTACCTGGCCGCCTGGTCGCGCCGGTGCTTGCGCCGTTGAAGCCGCGTTCGACCTGGCTGCGTTGCTCGTCCGCAGCGCGGTCCACCATCGCTGGTCGGCCCCCTGATCGACACCGCCGATCCTAGCCGCGGATCTTGGTGCGAAACGGCCCCCATGGGGGCCGTTTCGCACCAAGATCCGCGAGACAGAACCTAGCCCCCGGCCACCCCCACAACCAACCCCGGAGACCGCGAGCAACGCCGGAGACCGCGAGCAACGCCGGAGACCGCGAGCAACCCCGGAGACCGCGAGCAACGCCGGAGACCGCGAGCAACCCCGGAGACCGCGAGCAACGCCGGAGACCGCGAGCAACGCCGGAGACCGCGAGCAACGCCGGAGACCGCGAGCAACGCCGGAGACCGCGAGCAACTTCAGGGATGTTGCTGTTTCAGTGCACGCGGAGGCAGCAAAATCCCTGAAGTTGCTCGCGAGCGTTGATCTGCCCTGGACGGAACGCCGGTGGTTGAGGCAGCGGCGGGTTGAGGGCGGCGCTGGGGTGAGCCGGTCGCGCTATCAGGTCGGTAGGGCGGGGCGCGCCCGGGGACCTGACTGCGGGGGGGTATGGGCGGGATCAGGCGTGGCGGCGGGGTCAGACGTAGAGGGCGGTGAAGGGGGGCCAGGGGAGGTTGCGGATTACGGAGAAGGCCAGCCAGGCGGCCAGGAAGCCGCCGATCAGTTTCGGGCCGACGCGTAGCTCCGGCAGCCGCCAGCCGAACGCCTGCTTGCCGGCCCAGGCGACGAAGAAGTACGCCAGGAACGGCAGGGCGAAGACGAACAGGAAGTGATGCCGGGCGGCCGCCGGCAGGTCGGCGTGCAGCACGTACCAGAGAGCACGGGTGCCGCCGCAGCCCGGGCAGTCCAGCCCGGTGGTCAACTTGAGCAGGCAGGACGGCAGGGCGTCCGGCGCGGACCGGGTGGGGTCACTGAGCAGGGTGTAGCCGATGCCGGCGGCGACGCAGCCGACCGCAGCCAGCGGCACCATCCAGCGCGGCGTACGGGCGTAGAGCCGCGTCACGAACCGGGTGAGCCGATCGGACTCGGCCACCGGATAACCGCCCGGGTAGCCCGCCGGATAAGCCCCCTGGTAACCCGCCGGCCATCCGTCCGGCCCGACACCACCCGGCACAACCCCCGCCAGCCCGACAGCGCCTGGGCCGACAGCCCCCGGCACGGTCCCCGCCGACCCGCCAGCGTGCACCTCGACACCGCCGGGCGCGACACCCGCCGGCCCACCCGGCAAGGCACCCGCCGGCCCGACACCGCCTTGCCCGACACCGCCCGGCGCGACCTCCACCGGCCCACCACCCAGCACCTCGACACCGCCCAGCAAGGCCCCCGCCGGCCCGACAACGCCTGACCCGACACTGCCCGGCGCGACCTCCACCGGCCCACCACCGAGCACCTCGACACCACCCAGCAAGGCCCCCGCCGGCCCGACAACGCCTGGGCCGGCAGCCCTCGGCACGGTCCCCGCCGGGGCGGCACCTACCGGTTCGGCGGCGGGCGGGGCGGCCTCGTTCGACGCGGAGGCGGAGGTTGGCTCCCCGGACGGGGGGTGTGGCTGGGCAGCCGGCCGGTCGACGCTCGTCACGAGGTCACCGTACACCGGCCACGCCCACCAGGGCGGCGGCCAGCGGGGCGGCGAGGTCGCCGGCGGCCGGTGGCGCCACGGCGTCCAGACCGAGCCAGCCGGCCAACCGGTACAGCTCGGCGGCGAGCGCCACGGCGGTCTCACCCGGGTCGGCGCCGGGCTCGACCCAGGCGGCCGGCACCAGCAGCACCCCGGCCTTGCGATCGGCCTTGAGGTCGACCCGGGCGGTGAAGCGTTCACCCTGCCGGAACGGCAGCACGTAGTAGCCGTAGACCCGTTGTGGCGCCGGGACGTAGATCTCGATGCGGTAGCTGAAGTCGAAGAGCCGCTCGGTGCGGGCGCGTTCCCAGACGAGCGGGTCGAACGGGCTGACCAGCGTGTTTCCGCGTACCCAACGGGGCAGCCGGGCCTGGGCGTGCAACCAGGCCGGCTGCCGCCAACCCTGCACCGCGACCGGTCGCAGCTCCCCCGCCTCGACCAGCTCCGCGATGGCCTGCCGGGCGCCGGCCACCGGCAGCCGGAAGTAGTCGCGCAGCTCCGGCTCCGCAGCCACCCCGAGCGACCGCGCGGCGATGCCGACCAGGGTGCGGTACGCCTCGGCTTCGGTCGGCGTCGGCGCGGCGAGCACCTCGGCCGGCAGCACCCGTTCGGGCAGGTCGTAGCGGCGGGCGAACGAGGTGGTGCGCTGGGCCGCGCAGACCTCACCGGCCCAGAACAGGTATTCCAGCGCCCGCTTCACGTCCGACCAGTTCCACCCCCAGTTGCCGGTCTCTCGGGGCGCGTCGTGCTCGATCTCGGCCACGGTCAGCGGCCCCCGGGCGGCCACCTCGTCGCGGACCCAGGACACCAGCTGCGGCTGCTCCAGGGCGATCCGACGCATGCCGCCCCAGGCGTCGGAGTGCGCCCGGGCCATCCGCCAGCGCAGCGCCGGATGCAGCCCGACCGGCACCAGCGACGCCTCGTGGCCCCAGTATTCGAACAGGTCACGGGGGTGGCGGTAGGCGGCCGAGTCGAGCAGCGTGCTCGGGTAGGGCCCGATCCGGCTGTAGAGCGGCAGGTAGTGCGCCCGTTGCAGCACGTTCACCGAATCCATCTGGATCAGGCCGACCCGGTCGAGCACCCGGCGCAGGTGCCGGCGGGTGGGCGCGCCGGTGGGCGCGGGGTCGGCGAAGCCCTGGGCGGCCAGCGCGATCCGCCGGGCCTGGGCGAGCGAGAGCGATTCCGGTGCGACCATCGCAGGCAGGCTACGTCAGCCGTACGACACCGATGCGCGAAGCTGGACCTGTCGCCCCCGGCCGCGTAGAACGGCAACCATGCCGACCATCCGCCGGGAGGAGCCCGCCGACGCCGAGGCGATCGCCCGCGTGCACGTGAGCGGGTGGCGGGCCGGGTACGCCGGGATCATGCCCGATGAGGTGCTGGCCCTGCTCAACCCGATCGCCTGGGCGCAGCGCCGCCGCGATCTCGGCACCGCCGACCCGGAACACCCCTTCACCACCCTGCTCGCCGAGACCGACGGCGTGCCCGCCGGGTTCACCACCTTCGGCCCGTACCGCAACAACCAGGACCGGGGCGACCTCGACCCGGCGTACGGCGAGGTGGTGGCGATGTACGTGGCGCCGGAGCACTGGGGTGACGGCACCGCGCGGGCCCTGTTCGGGGCGGCCCGCGCCGGGCTGCTCGACCGGGGCTGGACGGAGTACCGGGTCTGGGTGCTGGCGGACAACCACCGGGCCCGCCGGTTCTACCAGCGGGCCGGGCTGTCACCGGACGGTGAGCGGTCGACCTATCAGGTGCCGCTGTCCGGCGGGCGTACGCCGCTCGGTCTGGTCGAGCTGCGCTACACCGGCCGGCTCGACGACTGAGCCGGGCGGCATCTCGGCCACGGCGGGCCGGCGCACCGGCAGGAACGCCAGCAGCGCCAGGCTGATCCACACGTAGGTGTTGCTGAACAGGAAGCCGTCCAACCCGGTGAAGTCCCGCTCCCAGGCCCAGACGATCCGGCTGATCAGCAAGCCGTACCCGACGGTTGCGGCGCCCAGCAGCACACCGCGCCGGCGGCTGCGCGACGGCGCCGCCATGCCGTGGTCGACCAGCAACAGCAGGCCCGGCAGCAGCCAGACCAGATGGTGCACCCAGGTGACCGGGCTGACCAGGCACATCACCGCGCCGGTCAGGGCCAGGCCGGCGGCGGAGTCCCCGGCGGACGCGGCGACGCGGGAACGCCACACCCACAGCGCCACCGTCGCGGCCGCCAACGCCAGCCAGGCCAGCGTGCTGGGGCTGGTCGGGTCGAGTCGGGCCACCACGCCACGCAGCGACTGGTTGGAGACGAAGGCCAGCTCACCGACCCGGCCGGTGTTCCACAGCGCGGTGGTCCAGAACTCGCGGGAGGCGTCCGGGAACAGCGCGGCGGCGAGCACCGTCGCCCCGGTCGCGGCGCCGACCGCGGTCACGGCCGCCCGCACCCGGCCGGTGACCAGCAGGTAGACGAGGAAGATGCCCGGGGTGAGTTTGATCGCGGTGGCCAGCCCGATGCCGACTCCGGCCCACCGGCTGCCACGCGGCAGCAGCCGCAGCAGGTCCACCGCGACCAGGAACAGCAGCAGGGTGTTGACCTGGCCGAAGTTGATGGTCTCGCGCATCGGCTCGAACGCGGCGGCGAGGCAGAGCGCCACCGCGAAGGCGAACCAGCGGGTCCAGCCGGCCCGCCGGGCCACCGGGTCGAGCAGCCACCAGATCAACACCGCGCCGGTCACCACACCGGCGGCCACGCTCACCACGATCGCCGCGTGCCAGGGCAGGTACGCCATCGGCAGCATCACCAGCGCGGCAAACGGCGGGTAGGTGAAACCGTACTGCGTGTTCGGGCGCAGGTAGTCGTAGAGTTCCCCGCCGTCGCGCGCCCACCAGACCAGCGCGCCCCGGTAGACCTGTAGGTCGAAGAAGCCGTGCCGGGCCGCCGCCACGGACAGGAAGGCGGCCACCGCGACGGCGAGCACGACCACGACGACGATCTGCCCGACCGTCCGCCTGGCACCCTGCGCCACCGTCGCCTCCCTCGCCCTGCGTAGGCTGTCGTCCCATGGCTCTCGGGTTTGTCCGCCCGGCGCGTCCGGAGGACGCCGGCGAGATCGCACGCATCCAGCTCGCCACCTGGCGGGTCGCCTACCGGCGGCTGCTGCCCCGGCAGGTGCTGGCCGACCTCGACGAGGCGTGGCTCGCCCAACGCTGGGACGCTGCGGTGCGCCAGCCGCCCGGCGACACCCATCGGGTGCTGGTCGCCGTCGAGCAGGCCGAGCAATCGTATCTGGTGGGTTTCGCCGCCTCCGGTCCGGTCGATGCCGAGGCGTTGGCCCCGAACGAGCCGGCCGGGGCCCTCGGCCCGGACGTGGTCGCGGTGACCGACCTGCTGGTGGAGCCACGGTGGGGTCGGCGGGGCCACGGCAGCCGGCTGCTCGCCGCCAGCGTCGACCTGTGGCGGGAGTCCGGCTTCACCCGCGCCCTGGCCTGGGTCTTCGAGGGCGACGAGGCGTCCCGCAAGTTCCTCACCGCCGCCGGTTGGGAACCCGACGGCGCCGGCCGCGCACTGGACGTGGACGACATGCTGGTCCCCCAGCTCCGCCTGCATGTCGCGCTCCCCACCGAGCCGCCCGAGGCGACCTGACCGAGGCGTGCGGGCCGGTTCCGACCGGGCCAGGGCCGAACAGGTCAGGGCCGAACAGGTCAGGGCCGAACAGGTCAGGGCCGAACAGGTCAGGGCCGGGCTCGGCTGGAGGTCCGGCCTGTCGGCGCGTCGGGGGCCCGCTCAGTCGAGGAGCGGGTCCAGGCCGAGGGTGAGGCCGGGGCGGTCGCGGACCGCGCGGACGGCGACCAGCACGCCGGGCATGAACGACACCCGGTCGTACGAGTCGTGCCGGATGGTCAGCGTCTCACCGGTGGTGCCGAAGAGCACCTCCTGGTGAGCGACCAGCCCGGTGGCCCGCACCGCGTGCACCCGTACGCCGTCGATGTCGGCGCCCCGGGCACCCGCCACCTCGTCCGTGGTGGCGTCCGGCACCGGGCCGAGTCCGGCCTCGGCGCGGGCCGCCGCGATCAGGCGGGCGGTGTGGCTGGCGGTGCCGCTGGGCGCGTCGAGCTTGCGCGGGTGGTGCTGCTCGATGATCTCCACCGACTCGAAGTGCCGGGCGGCGCGGGCGGCGAACTGCATCATCAGCACCGCGCCGATGCCGAAGTTCGGGGCGATCACCGCACCGAGGCCCGGCTTGCCGGCCAGCCAGTCGCGCACCTGGTCGAGCCGCTGCTCGGTGAAGCCGGTGGTGCCGACCACCGCGTGGATGCCCTGCTCGACGCACCAGCGCAGGTTGTCCATGACGACATCCGGGGTGGTGAAGTCGACGACCACCTCGGCACCGGCGTCCGCGACGGCGGCCAGCGCGTCGCCCTGGTCCACCGCCGCCACCAGCTTCATGTCGGTGGCGCCGTCGACGGCCCTGCACACCTCGGCGCCCATCCGGCCACGGGCACCCAGTACGGCGACCCGGATCGGCCCGCCCGCGCCCTTCTCCTGCTCGTCAGTCACGCGGCACAACCTATCCCAATCGGCTACCCGACGATGGGAGAGGCGGGTGATCGACTCCGTTCCGGCGCAGTGGCGGTATCCGATGGGGATGGACCACCCCATTCCGCCGGAACGGTGTCGGTCTAGCCGCGCGCGGTGAAGTCGGAGGCGGCGAACGGCCCGACCACGGCCAGGGACATCGGGCGGGCGAGCAGGTCGGCGGCGAGGGTGTTCACGTCGTCCAGGGTGACCGCGTCGACCCGGTCGAGCAGTTCGTTGACCGGCATCAGGTCGCCGTAGAGGAGTTCACCCTTGGCCAGCCGGCTCATCCGTGAGCCGGTGTCCTCCAGCCCGAGCACGAACGCGCCCTTGCTCATCCCCTTGCCCCGGGCGAGTTCGGCCTCGGTGATGCCGTGTTCGGCGGTACGCGCCAACTCGGCGCGGGTCAACTCCAGGACCTCGTCGACCCGCCCCGGGGCACAGCCGGCGTAGACGCCGAACAGGCCACTGTCGGCGTACTGGCTGGCGTAGGAGTAGACCGAGTAGGCCAGCCCTCGCTGCTCGCGGATCTCCTGGAACAGCCGGCTGGACATGCCACCGCCGAGCACGTTGTTCAGTACGCCGAGCGCGAAGCGACGCTCGTCGAGCCGGTCGATGCCCGGGCAGCCGAGCACGACGTGCGCCTGCTCGGTCTCCTTCGCCTCCACCACGGTGTCGGCGGCCCGGGTGCGTACCGCCGGGGTGGCCGGCCGGAACGGCGCGGACGGCGCCGGGTCGGTGTCCAGCGGCGTGCCCCGCAACGCCTGCCGGACCAGCCGGACCACGGCGGTGTGGTCGAGGTTGCCGGCGGCGGCGATGACGATCTGCGGCGCGACGTACCGGCGCCGGTAGAAGGTCTGGATCTGGCGGCGGGTCATCGGCGTGACGGTGTCCGCGGTGCCGGAGATCAGCCGGCCCAGCGGGTGGTCACCGTAGACGGCCCGGGCGAAGAGGTCGTGCACCTCGTCACCGGGCTCGTCGTCGTGCATGGCGATCTCTTCGAGGATCACGTTCCGTTCGGTCTCCACGTCGGCCGGTTCCAGCACCGAGTCGGCGACCAGGTCACACATCACGTCGATGGCCAGCGGCAGGTCCTCGTCCAGCACCCGCGCGTAGTAGCAGGTGTACTCCTTCGTGGTGAAGGCGTTGGTCTCCCCGCCGACCGCCTCGATGGACGAGGAGATCTCCAGCGCGCCCCGCTTCCGGGTGCCCTTGAACAGCAGGTGTTCCAGGAAGTGCGCGGCACCGGCCTGCGGTCCGGTCTCGTCGCGGGAGCCGACCGCCACCCAGATGCCGAACGAGACGCTGCGCATCGCCGGGATCGCCTCGGTCAGTACGCGCAGCCCGCTGGGCAGCACGGTGCGGCGCACCGTACCGCCCAACGGGTCCTCGCTCAACGTCCGGGTCACCGCCCGGACCGACCCGCCGGCCGCCCGGATGGTGCCGGCGGCGTGCCGGCCGGTGCCCGGCGGCGTCGCTCCCGGGCGAGTTGCGGAGAAGGACGAGCGCCGGGTGCGACTCACGGCAACCTGCTTCCAGTACGACGAGGGTGGTTGGTGACGAACCGGCCGGGCGACGTCGTCGCCCGGCCGGTCAGTGGATCAGTGCTGTCGGAGATCAGCTGTGCCGGGTGCGCCGACGCGGCCGGGAGTCCCCGCCACCGTCGCCGCCCTCGCCCCGCTCCGGGCCACGGCCGCCCCGGTCACCGCCACGCTCCCGGTCACCCCGGTCACGCGGGGCACGGTCACCCCGGTCACGGCCGGCCGGCCGGTCCCCGCCCTCCTCGGCGGCAGCCGGTGCCTCGGCGCCCTCCGGGCGGACCTTGTCCAGGTAGATCTTGCCGCGCTGGTCGATGTCGGCGATCTCGACCTCGACCTTGTCGCCGACGTTGAGGAAGTCCTCGACCTTCTCGACCCGCTTGCCGTCGCCCACCTTGGAGATGTGCAGCAGACCGTCGCGGCCGGGCAGCAGCGAGACGAACGCGCCGAACGGCGCGGTCTTGACCACCGTGCCGAGGAAGCGGTCGCCCATCTTGGGCAGGGTCGGGTTGGCGATCGCGTTGATCCGCTCGACCGCCGCCTGCGCCGACGGGCCGTTGGTGGCGCCGACGTAGATGGTGCCGTCGTCCTCGATGGAGATCTCGGCGCCGGTCTCGTCCTGGATGGCGTTGATGGTCTGGCCCTTCGGGCCGATCACCATGCCGATCTTGTCGACCGGGATCTTCACCGTGGTGACCCGCGGCGCGTAGTCGGACATCTCGGCCGGGGCCTCGATCGCCCGCTGCATCACGTCGAGGATGGTCTGCCGGGCCTCGTGGGCCTGCTGGAGCGCGGCGGCCAGCACGTCGGACGGGATGCCGTCGAGCTTGGTGTCGAGCTGCAACGCGGTGACGAAGTCCCGGGTGCCGGCGACCTTGAAGTCCATGTCACCGAAGGCGTCCTCGGCACCGAGGATGTCGGTCAGCGTGACGTACTGCGTCTTGCCGTCGACCTCGTCGGAGATGAGGCCCATGGCGATGCCGGCCACCGGCGCCTTCAGCGGCACACCGGCGGAGAGCAGGCCCAGCGTCGAGGCGCAGACCGAGCCCATCGAGGTGGAGCCGTTGGAGCCGAGCGCCTCGGAGACCTGCCGGATGGCGTACGGGAACTCCTCCCGCGAGGGCAGCACCGGGATCAGTGCCCGCTCCGCGAGGGCACCGTGGCCGATCTCGCGGCGCTTCGGCGAGCCGACCCGGCCGGTCTCACCGGTCGAGTACGGCGGGAAGTTGTAGTTGTGCATGTAGCGCTTGGACTTCTCCGGGGAGAGGGTGTCCAGCGCCTGCTCCATGCGCAGCATGTTGAGCGTGGTGACGCCGAGGATCTGGGTCTCGCCGCGCTCGAACAGCGCCGAGCCGTGCACCCGGGGCAGGACGCCGACCTCGGCGCTCAGCGGGCGGATGTCGCGCGGGCCACGGCCGTCGATGCGGACCTGCTCGCGCAGCACCCGGCTGCGCACCTCGGACTTGGTCAGCGAGCGGAAGGCGGCGGAGAGTTCCTTCTCCCGGCCCTCGAAGCGCGGGGCGACCTCCGCCAGCAGGCGGGCCTTGATCGCGTCCAGGGCCTCCTCGCGGTCCGCCTTGCCGGCGATCTGCAGGGCCTCGGCGACGTCGGCGCGGGCGAACTCGGCGACCGCGTCGTACGCGTCGTCCTGGTAGTCCAGGAAGACCGGGAACTCGGCGACCGGCTTCGCGGCCACGTCGGCCAGCTCGCTCTGCGCCCGGCACAGCTCGCGGATGGCCGGCTTGGCGGCCTCCAGGCCGCTGGCCACGACCTCCTCGGTCGGCGCCGCCGCACCGGCGGCCACCAGGCCCACGGTGTGGTCGGTGGCTTCCGCCTCGACCATCATGATCGCGACGTCGCCGTCCGGCAGGGCGCGGCCGGCCACGACCATGTCGAAGGTGGCCCGGCTCAGCTCCTCGTAGGTCGGGAAGGCAACCCACTGGCCGTCGACGTGGGCCATCCGGGTGGCCCCGATCGGGCCGGAGAACGGCAGGCCGGACAGCTTGGTCGACATCGAGGCGGCGTTGATCGCCACCACGTCGTACGGGTGCTGCGGGTCGAGCGCGAGGATGGTCTCGACGACCTGGACCTCGTTGCGCAGGCCCTTGACGAACGACGGGCGCAGCGGCCGGTCGATCAGGCGGCAGGTGAGGATGGCGTCCTCGCTGGGGCGACCCTCACGGCGGAAGAACGAGCCGGGGATGCGGCCCGCGGCGTACATCCGCTCCTCCACGTCCACGGTCAGCGGGAAGAAGTCGAACTGCTCCTTCGGCTGCTTGCCGGCGGTGGTGGCGGAGAGGACGACCGTCTCGCCCAGCTGGGCGATGACGGAGCCGGCGGCCTGGCGGGCCAGCCGGCCGGTGGAGAAGGTGATCTCACGGGTGCCGAAGGACCCGTTGTCGATCACGGCGGTACGGGATTCGGTGCCGAGTTTGGTCTCGGTCATGGTGCGGCAATGCTCCTTCGCATCGGGGGCCACGAGCGGGAGCTGTACCGACGGCCGGTCTTCGATCGAAGCGCCCGGGACCACCGGCGAGATGCCGGAGGTGCCCGGAGGCCACTACCGGAGACCGGTACGCCGACGGCTCCCCTGTCTGGGTGCTCGCGGCCCGTGTCTCGAGGTGGGACGGCGACGGGGGAGCAGCCAGGTGGCCACTCCCCCGTCTCACGTCACCGGCGCAGGCCGAGCCGCTCGATGAGCGACCGGTAGCGGTTGATGTCCTTCTTCTGCACGTAGTTGAGCAGCCGACGGCGGCGGCCGACCAGCAGCAGCAGCCCACGGCGGCTGTGGTGGTCGTGCTTGTGCACCTTCAGGTGCTCGGTGAGGTCGGCGATCCGCTTGGTGAGGACCGCGACCTGCACCTCGGGCGAACCGGTGTCGCCCTCGACGGTCGCGTACTCCTCGCGGATCTTGGCCTTGGACTGCTGGTCGAGCGCCATGTTCTCCCTGTTCCAGTGGGTTGTCGATGCTGTCCGTGGGGGCCAGGATGGGCACCGCTGCCGGAGTCGTCCTCGCATCCGCGGCGTCGAGCAGACATGCGAGGACACACGTCGGTCAGCCGACGTCCCCGCCAGCCTACCAGCACCTCGTCCCGATCGCCCGGATGAGGCCCCTCAGGCCAGCGCCCGGCGGGTCCGCTCGACATCCTGGGCGATCTGGGCGACCAGCGGCTCGATCGCGTCGAACCGGACCTGCCCCCGCAGGTGCGCCACGAAGTCCAGGGCGAGCCGCTCACCGTACAGGTCGCCGTCGAAGTCCAACACGTACGCCTCGACCCGGCGCTCCCGGCCGGAGAAGGTCGGGTTCGTACCGATCGACACGGCCGCCGCCAGCGGCTGCCGCAGGCCCCGGCGGACCAGCCAGGCGGCGTAGATGCCGTCGGCGGGAATCGCGGCGTACCGGTGGCAGAGCAGGTTGGCGGTGGGAAAGCCCAGCTCACGGCCGCGCTGGTCGCCCCGGACCACCACGCCCTCCAGCCGGTGCGGGCGCCCCAGCGCGGCGGTCGCCGCGGTCACGTCGCCGGCATCCACGCACGAGCGGATGTACGTCGAGGAGAAGACCGTGCCGTCCTCGGCGACCAGCGGGGCGCCCTCGACGGCGAAGCCGAACGTACGACCGAGCCGCTCCAGCAGTGCCACGTCCCCGGCCGCCCGGTGCCCGAACCGGAAGTTGTCCCCCACCACCACCAACGCGGCGTGCAGGTGTTCGACCAGCACGTCGTGGACGAACGCCTCGGCGGGCAGCCGGGAGAACTCGGGGGTGAACGGCACCACACAGAGCACGTCGACGCCGAGCGCCTCGATCAACTCCGCTTTGCGCGCCGGCTCGGTGAGCACCGCCGGATGGGAACCCGGCCGGACCACCTCCGCCGGATGCGGGTCGAAGGTGACCACGACCGACTGCACGCCCAGTTCACGGGCGCGGGCCACGGCGTGCCCGATGGTGGCCTGATGGCCCTTGTGCACGCCGTCGAAGACGCCGATGGTGACGACCGACCGCCCCCAGCCTCCCGGCGCCGCGTCGTACCCCCGCCACCGCTGCATGCTGTTCCTCTCCTGTCGCCGGTTCTGCCGCTGTCCGGCCCGGCCATCGGCCAGGTCGGCGGTCCCGGTCAGGCCGGGGCGAGCACGATCTCCGCGCGGGCCCGGCCGGCCCGCTCGCTGACGATAGCGATCAACCCGCCGGCCGGATCGAAGACCGCGTACGGCCCGGCGAGGCCGACCGCGTCGAGCGGTCCGCCGTGGGAGAGCACCTTGGCCTCGTTCGCGGTGGCGTCCCGACGGGCGAAGAACCGGCCGGCCGCGACCGCCAGCGGCAGATCGACCACGTCCGGTGCCCGCCGCTCCAGTTCGTCGAGAGTGGCGGACTCGGCCAGCGCGAACCCGCCCACCGCGGTACGTCGCAACGCGGTGAGGTGGCCACCGACCCGCAGCGCCAGGCCCGCGTCCCGGGCGATGGCCCGGATGTACGTGCCGGTCGAGCAGGCCACCTCGACGTCGACATCCACCACGTCGGGCTGGTCACGCCGGATCGCCAGCACGTCCAGCCGGGACACGGTGACCCGCCGGGCCGGCAGGTCGACGCTCTCGCCGTCGCGGACCCGCTTGTACGCCCGCTGCCCGTCGATCTTGATGGCGCTCACCGCGCTCGGCACCTGGTCGATCTCCCCGGTCAGCGCGCCCAGGGCGGCTCGGATCGCCTCGTCGGTCAGCCCGCCGGCCGGCGTGGTGGCGATCACGTCGCCTTCCGCGTCGTCGGTGACGGTGGACTGCCCGAGCCGGATGGTGGCGGCATAGCACTTGTCCGCGCCGATCACGTACGTCAGCAGGCGGGTCGCCCGCCCCACCCCGATCACCAGCACGCCGGTGGCCATCGGATCGAGGGTGCCCCCGTGCCCCACCCGGCGGGTCCGCGCGAACCGGCGGATCCGGGCCACCACGTCGTGCGACGTCATGCCGCCCGGCTTGTCCACCACGATCAGACCGTCTGTGCTCACGACGTGCAAGCCTGCCAGATCGGCTCGGCGCCCCCGGCAGCGGACGACCGCCCGCCGAAACCGGATTTACGACGTGGAGCCGCACTGCCACGATGGGCGCATCGGCGTCGGTCGAGCTGGCGCCGCAGACCACGGGGAGACCGAGATGACCAGCGACGGCACACCCGCCGGCAGGCCGACAAGCGAAGAGCCGCCGCGCCTGCGTACGCCCCGGCAGCCGACCACGTTGCCCGACTGGATGCTCGACCCGCCGCCACCGAGGCGCACCCTGGGCGTTCGGGTCGCCGAGGCGGTCGCCGCGCTGCCCGGCGCGGCGCGGGTCCGCCGCCGCTGGTGGGCCTGGCAGGACCGGGACCGGCTCTACCAGCGGTATCCGAACAGCTTCAAGTTCGTCGCCATCGTCGTCTCCTGGGTCGTGGTGATGGTCCTGGTGATGCTCATCTACGCCCTCTACAGCCAGGCGTGATCAGGCGGCGCTACCGGCGTGGCGCTCGGTGCGGACCGCGCCGGTCACCGCCCAGGCGCCGCCACCCAGGCGCAGCAGCAGCCCGATCAGCCGGATCACGGTGAACAGCAGCAGGCCGGCCCAGATGCCACCGAGGCCGAGGCCGAAGGCGTGCGAGAGCCAGATCGCCGGGAGGAATCCGCCCAACGCACCGGCCACGGTGAGATTCCGCAGATAGCGAATGTCGCCGGCACCGATCAGCACGCCGTCGAGCGCGAACACCACCCCGGCCAGCGGCAGCATGGCGACGAACCAGGGCCAGGCCACCAGCGCCTGCTCGTGCACCGACGTATCAGAGCTGAACCAGGTCGGTACGACGCCCGTGCCGGCCGCCGCGAGCACGGCGAACGCCACGCCGCAGACCGCGCCGAACCGACCGATCCGCTGCGCCAACGCGCGGGCCGCCGCGGCGTCGCCGGCGCCGAGCGCGGCCCCGACCAGCGCCTGCGCGGCGATGGCCAGCGCGTCGAGCACGAGCGCCGCGAAGAACCAGAGCTGTATCGCGATCTGGTGGGCGCCGACCGCGGCGGCGCCGAAGCGGGCGGCGACCGCCGTCGCGGACAGGAAGCTGGCCTGGAAGGCCAGGCCACGGATCAGCAGGTCACGGCTGAGCACGAGTTGCTGGCCGATGATCCGGGGATGCGGACGCAGTGACACCCGCTCGGACACCAGTGCCGCGACGAAGAGTACGCCGGAGAGGGTCTGGGCGATCACGTTCGCTACCGCGCTGCCGTTCAGGCCCATCCCCACCGGGTAGACCAGCACCGGACAGAGCACCGCGGAGAGCAGGTTGGGGCCGACCACGAACAGCAGGGGCCGGCGGGTGTCCTGCACGCCGCGCAGCCAGCCGTTCCCGGCGGCGGCGAGCAGCAGGCCGGGTGCGCCGAACGCGGCGATGCGCAGCCACTCCCCAGCGGCGGTGCCGACTTCGCCACCGCCGGCCAGGGCACCGGTCAGCGCCGGGCCGCCGACCTGCATGCCGACGACGACCAGCATCCCCAGGCCGAAGGCGAGCCACGAGGACTGGACTCCCTCGGCCACCGCGGCGGCCCGGTCTCCGGCACCGTAGCGGCGGGCCGCGCGCCCGGTCGTGCCGTACGCGACGACGGTGCCCACCCAGGCGGTGAGGGTCATCACCGTGCCACCGACGGCGACCGCGGCCAACGGCACCCGGCCCAGGTGCCCGACGACAGCGGTGTCAACCAGGACGTAGAGCGGCTCGGCGGCGAGCACCACGAGGGCCGGCAGGGCGAGCGCGGCGATCCGGCGCGGCGAGGCGACCCGGTCGACGGGCACGGTGGGCTGGTTCATCGCCGCTGATCGTGGCACGCGATGAGTAAGGAGGCAAGGCGGTAGCGCTACTTACCGTCCGCGCGGGTTGCGCCGGGCTCGCCGGCGGGCAGCGGACGATCCGGCGGCGCGGACCGGTCGAGCAAAGTGGGTGGCTTGCCGGGCGGCGACGCCGTACGCACGAGGCGGCTCGGCGTCACCGCCGGTCGGGTACGGTCACTGACGGGTGTCCATGGAGGTCTGCAGGGCACGACGGGCCTGCTCACGGGCCTCGTCAGTGGTCTCCGGCTTGGGCTTGGCGGGCATGGTGGACCCCTTCCAGGGCGCGCACCGCCGAGCGCGGCGGCGCATCACGGGCGGTGTTACGAAGGCGTCCGGCCCGCCACTCCGGGGTCACCGGAACAGTGGATGGACACCGTACGGCCCGGGTCGGTCGACCCTGGAGGAAAGCGGCTCAGGGTATGGCTCCGCCGTCCTGACCTGCGCCAAGGCGGCGCCGGCCGATACCCAAGTTATCGTTCAGGTCCACATGTTGCGCGGTGTTCCCGACATCTGGACGGGTCGGGTCGGCGTCACCGGGCCAGGAAATGCCAGCCGACCCACCACCAGAAGCCGAACAACCCGATCCGCCCGACCGGTACGGGGCCCACCTCGTAGCGCATCACGTACGCGCAGACCTCACCGAGGGTCGGAATCCGTGAGCCCTCCCGTCGGGCCAGCCACTCGACCAGGCCGAACAACGCCAACCCGACCAGGAATCCGCCGATCGCCAGCGCCCGCATCATCGCCGCACCAGCCCCCAGAACGCCGACAGCCACACCAGCCAGGCGGCGGATCGCACCAGCCGGTCCTCCAGCAGCGGGTCCGCCAGCCGGGAGAAGGTGGGAAAGTCGTCACCGGCCGCCGCGAAGAACGTCGCCCCCTCGAAGACGCCGAACACCAGCACCGGCAGCGTCCACCAGACCGCACCCGAACTCAGCCGCTGCGGCGCCGGTCGACGTGGCGCGCGGTTGCTCAGACCCAGCCAGATCAGCGCCCCGCCGGCGCCGAAGACGTAGAGGTTGGCCTCCGTCGAGAAGGACGGGAAACGACCGCCGACCAGGGAAAGAGCGACGAGCACCGGCACGCAGACGACCGGACGCTCCCAGGTGCGGGGTGCCTCGACGGTGAGGTCGTGGGGCTGCTCCATCATCCGATTCTCCCGATCCTGGCCAGGGACGGAAACCCCAACACCCCCGGAAGCACCCCTGACATCACCGCTGCTTGTCGATGTCACCTCTGGTCGCGGGCACGGCCAACTCCGTCCGGATCCGGTCGACCACCTCGTCGACCGTCCCGCGCCCGGTGAAGCCGGCGGCGAGCCGGTGCCCGCCACCGCCCAGCGCGACGGCCACCCGACTGACGTCCACCGCACCCTTGCTGCGCAGGGACACCGCCCACTCGGCCGGTCCGGTCTGCTTGACCACACAGCTGACGTCGGCCTCCGCGGTGCACCGGACCGGGTCGATCAGGGCCTCCAACACGTACGGCCGTTGGTCGTGGCGGGCCAGGTCGTCCAGCGTCGCGTAGGTCCACACCAGGCCATGACCGGCAGCGGCGGCGGGCTCCAGCCGGGCCCGGCCGAGCACCTCGCCGAAGAGTCGCACCGCGCCGAACGGACGACTATCGAAGATCCGCCGGGAGATGTCGCCGGGGCGGATGCCGGTGGCCAGGAGGCGGGCCGCCATCTCGTGCACCGCCACGGTGGTCGCGTCGAACCGGAACGAGCCGGTGTCCGTGCTCAGCGCCACGTACAGGCATTCGGCGATGCCGGCGTCGAGTGAGACGCCGAGCCGGGCCAGCAGTTCCTCCGCGACCACCGACGTCGCCGCGGCGGCCGGGTCGACCAGGTTGACGTCACCGAAGCCGGTGTTGGAGGCGTGGTGATCGAGTACCAGAGCGATGCCCGTGCCGGTCAGCCGGCCGGCCAACTCGCCGAGCCGCGACTCGCTGGCCGCGTCGAAGCAGATGACCAGATCCGGCTCCGGGTCAGCCGCCGCCGCCGGCACCAGCAACTCCAGACCGGGCAGCCCGCGGAACGGTTCGGGGACCTCCGGCGGGCCCGGAAAGGTCGCCTGTAGCCGATCGACACCGAGCCGGCGCAGACCGAGCCCGAAGCCGAGCATGCTGCCCAGCGCGTCACCGTCCGGATTGACGTGGCAGATCAGCAGCACCCGACCGTCGGCGGGCAACCGACGCACCGCCGCCACCGCCGCGGCCCAGTCGGCCTCGGTCGGACCGGCCGAACCCGCCGCCGCACCGTCGACGCCAGCCCGAGCCGGCCCCGGCGGCGTGGCAGCCGGTTCCACCTCGGTCGCGGCGCCGGCGGAGGGGGCGGTCACCGCCGGTCCCCGCCCCGGGCCTCGTCGCCGCCCTCGGACTCCGTCGAATCCTCGGCGTCCTCGTCGTCCTCCAGGCGGTACGGCTGGGCCTCACCGGCGTACGCCGCCCCGGCCGCGAGGCGCTGCACCTCGGCGTCGGCGTTACGGGCCGCCGCGAGCAGGTCGTCGATGTGCTTGACCTGATCCTGCACGTCGTCCAGGACGAAGGTCAGGGTCGGCGAGTGGCGCAGCCCGAGTGCCTTGCCGACCGTGCTGCGCAGCATGCCCTTGGCGCTGTCCAACGCGGCGGCGGTGCCGGCCTGGGCCGCCGCGTCGCCGAGCACGGTGTAGAAGACCGTGGCGTCGCGGAGGTCGGCGGTGATCCGGGCGTCGGTGATAGTGATCATGCCGAGCCGTGGGTCCTTGATCTGACTCCGCACCACCGACGCGACCAGTTCACGCACCCGCTCCGCGTGCCGGCGTACCTTGGCCGGATCCGACATCTCGCCACCTCCACGGCGTCCCACTACCGGCCGGGCCGGTTGACGCCAACGCCACCGGGCCGGGACCGGCCCCCAACACTTCGAACCCTACCCGCGCCGCACCGACCGCCGCGCGGCGCGGCGGATGGCAGTGACCGCCCCGGGTCAGTCGTCCTCGCCGTACCACCGGCGACGCACCGACAGCAGTTCGGCCTCCGGCCGACCGGCCACCAGACGCTCGCAGGAGTCGAGCACCTCGCGGGCGTGGGCCGCCTCAGCGGCCACCACCGCCACACCTATCTCCGCTCGCCCGTGCAGGTCGAGCGCGCCTACCTCGGCAGCCGAGACCTCGAACCGGCGCAACGCCGCCACGATCGGCCGCACATACGATCTCTTGGCCTTCAGCGACCGGGAGTCACCCGGTAGCAACAGGTCGAATACTGCGGTTGCGGTGTACATCGTCTGCGGACACTACCCGTACCCCACCCCACATGATCAAGGGGTTTACGCCGACCGGCGTAAACCCCTTGACCAGTGCTCACCGCAGGATCAGGCGCGAACCTTCTCCCGCATCTCGAAGGTCTCGATGATGTCGCCGACCTGGACGTTGTTGTAACCGGCCAGGGTCAGACCACACTCGAAGCCCTCGCGGACCTCCGTCGCGTCGTCCTTGAACCGCTTGAGCGAGCTGATCGTGATGTTGTCCGCCACGACCGTGCCGTCGCGCAGCAGGCGCGCCTTGGCGTTGCGCCGGATGATGCCCGACCGGACGATGCAACCGGAGATGTTGCCGATCTTCGACGAGCGGAAGACCTCGCGGACCTCCGCGCTGCCCAGCTCGACCTCTTCGTACTCCGGCTTGAGCAGGCCCTTGAGCGCCGCCTCGATCTCCTCGATGGCCTGGTAGATGACGGTGTAGTACCGGATCTCCACGCCCTCGCGGTCGGCCATCTCGCGGACCTTGTTGGAGGCCCGCACGTTGAAGCCGATGATCGTGACCGGCTCGGACGAGGCGCTGGCGAGCATGACGTTGCTCTCGGTGATCGCGCCGACGCCCCGGTCGAGGACCTTGAGCTGGACCTCCTCGGGGATGTCGAGGTTGAACAGCGCGTCCTCCAGGGCCTCCACCGAACCGGAGACATCGCCCTTGAGGATGAGGTTGAGCGACGTCTTCTCGCCCTCCTTGAGCTGCTCCATGAGCGTCTCAAGGGTGGCCCGGCCACGGGAGTTGGCGAAGGCCGCCGCCCGCCGTCGTGCCTGGCGCTGCTCGGCGATCTGCCGCACCGTGCGGTCGTCCGCCGCGGCGAGGAAGGTGTCGCCGGCGCCGGGCACCGCGGTCAGACCGAGGACCATGACCGGACGCGCCGGACCCGCCTCGGTGACCTGGTTGCCGTTCTCGTCGAGCATCGCCCGGACCCGGCCGTGCGCCCCACCGGCGACGATCGAGTCGCCCGCCCGCAGGGTGCCCTTCTGCACCAGCACCGTCGCCACCGCACCACGGCCCTTGTCCAGGTGCGCCTCGATGGCCACACCCTGCGCCGGCCCGTCGGTCGGAGCGGTCAGCTCCAGCGACGCGTCGGCGGTGAGCAGCACCGCTTCGAGGAGATCCTCGATGCCGATGCCGGGCTTCGCGGCCACGTTGACGAACATGGTCTCGCCGCCGTACTCCTCGGCGACCAGGCCGTACTCGGTCAGCTGCTGGCGGACCTTGTCCGGGTTGGCCTCCGGCTTGTCGACCTTGTTGACCGCGACCACGATCGGCACGTCCGCCGCCTTGGCGTGGTTGAGCGCCTCGATGGTCTGCGGCATCACGCCGTCGTCGGCCGCCACCACCAGGATCACGATGTCGGTGACCTGGGCACCACGGGCACGCATGGCGGTGAACGCCTCGTGACCCGGGGTGTCGATGAAGGTCACCGCCCGGTCCTCGCCCTCGTGCGGGACGTGGACCTGGTACGCGCCGATGTGCTGGGTGATGCCACCCGCCTCGCCGGCGACCACGTTGGCCTTACGGATCGCGTCGAGCAGCTTGGTCTTACCGTGGTCGACGTGACCCATGACGGTCACCACCGGCGCACGGCTGACCAGGCGGTCCTCCGCGACCTCGGCGTCGAGGTCGATGTTGAACTGCGCGAGCAGCTCGCGGTCCTCGTCCTCCGGGCTGACGATCTGCACGTTGAAGCCGAGGTGCTCACCCAGCAGCAGCAGGGTGTCGTCGGAGCACGACTGGGTCGCGGTGACCATCTCGCCCAGGTTGAACATCTCCTGGACCAGCGAACCCGGGTTGGCGTTGATCTTGTCGGCGAAGTCCGACAGCGAGGCGCCACGGGAGAGCCGGACCATCTGCCCCTGACCCCGGGGAGCACCCGAGCTCATGGTCGGGGCCGACAGGTTGTCGAACTCCTGTCTGCGCTGCTTCTTGGACTTGCGACCACGGGTCGGCTTGCCACCCGGACGCCCGAAGGCGCCCGCGGCACCGCCGCCACGGCCACGACCGCCGCCACCCGGGCGACCGCCGCCACCGGCCGGCGCACCCGGACGGAAGCCACCGCCGGCGCCGGCACCGCCGCCGCCACCGGGACCGCCACGGTAGCCACCGCCACCGCCGCCACCACCGGGACCGCCACGGTAGCCACCGCCAGCGCCGCCACCGCCGCCGCCACCGGGACCGCCACGGTAGCCACCGCCACCGCCGCCACCACCCGGACGACCGGCGCCACCGCCGGGACGACCCGCACCGGGGCCACCCGGACGACCGGGGCGCTGGCTCGGCATCGAAGCCGGGCTGGGCCGCGGCGGCATCGACGCCGGACTCGGCCGCGGCGGCATCGACGCCGGACTCGGCCGGGGACCGCCGGCACCGGCGGCCGGCGGCCGCTGCTGCTGGCTGCCCTGGATGCCGAACGGGTTGTTACCGGCGCCACGCGCCGGCGGACGGCCCTGCCGGCCGCCCGGGCCGGAGGTGGGCCCACCGGGGCGACCCGCAGCCGGCGAACCCGGGCGGGGCGGCATGTTGCCGGGACCCGGACGGGGACCCGGACGGGCGCCACCCTCGGCCGGAGGCTCCCGGCGGACGTTCTCGCGCTGCTGCTGGCGGGCGGCCTGCGCGGCCTTGACCGCGGCCTCCTGCTCAGCCTTCAGCGCGGCCGCACGCGCCTCGGCGGCGGCCACCTCGATGTCGTGAGCACTCGCCGGCTTGGCGACCGGGGCCGCCGGTGGCGGCGGGCCGGGCACCGGGGCCTTCGGCTTGGGCCCGGGCATCGCCGGACGCCGGGGCGGCGTCGGCTTGGCGGTGATCCGGGGCTCGCCGGGGGTCGGCGACGGGGTCGGTGCCGCCGGAGCCGGTGCGGCCGACGGCGGAGCCGTCGGGGCGGCACCGGAGCCACCGGAGACGAAGGCGCCCCGCAGCCGCCGGGCGACCGGCGCCTCGACGGTGCTGGACGCGGACTTCACGAACTCGCCCATTTCCTTCAACTTGGCGAGAACGGTCTTGCTTTCGACCCCGAGCTCCTTTGCAAGCTCGTGTACGCGGGCCTTACCTGCCACTGCACTCCTCACTCCGAGGTCGTGCGGGCAGCACCCGCAGCGACCTCACTCGTGCACTTGAAGCCTGGTCATTTCTGGGACTTCATCGTGTGCTCATGTCGGTCGTCCTACCTTGCTAGCGACCCTCGCCCGGTCGGGTGACCGGACGTGGTGGTTGACGCGTCAGGTACTCCGCGAGGGCTCCGTCATCCGGAGCCCCGGCGAGACGCAGCGCCCGCCCGAAGGCGCGACGCCGCACTGCCTGCGCGAAGCAGGCCGGATCCGGGTGCATGTTCGCTCCCCGACCCGGCAGTCTGCGGGTCGGGTCGGGCCGGAGGCTGTAGCCAGCCTCGTCGTCGACCGCGACGATCCGCAGTAGTTCACTGGCCGGCGCACGCCTTCGGCAACCCACACAGGTGCGCTCCGGCTGCGCGCGTCGTGCCACTGCTGGAAGTCTACCCCTAGCTGCCCGAGACCGCGCCGCCCGGCTCCCGGACCTGATCGGCTCCCGAGCGACCACTGGCGCTGGCCTGTTCGGCGTCCGACCGGATGTCGATCCGCCAACCGGTCAACCGGGCAGCAAGCCGGGCATTCTGCCCCTCCCGCCCGATCGCGAGCGACAGTTGGAAATCCGGCACGGTCACCCGCGCCGCCCGGTTCGCCAGGTCCACCACCTCGACCCGCAGGGCCTTGGCGGGTGAGAGCGCGTTGCCGACGAAGGTGGCCGGGTCGTCCGACCAGTCGATGATGTCGATCTTCTCGCCGTGCAGCTCACTCATCACCGCCCGGACCCGCTGACCCATCGGGCCGATGCAGGCGCCCTTGGCATTGACCCCGGCTGCGGTGGAGCGCACCGCGATCTTCGTACGGTGACCTGCCTCACGGGCGATCGCACTGATCTCGACGGTGCCGTCGGCGATCTCCGGCACCTCCAGGGCGAAGAGCTTCTTCACCAGGTTCGGGTGCGTACGGGACAGCGTGATCTGGGGGCCGCGCATTCCCTTGGCGACGTGCACCACCACGCACCGGATCCGCTCGCCGTGGGTGTACCGCTCTCCGGGCACCTGCTCGGACTGCGGCAGTACGCCCTCCAGCTTGCCCAGGTCGACGGTGACGATGCCCTTCTCGGCCCGCGCCTCGTGCGCCTGCACCACACCGGTCACCAGGTCGCCGTCGCGACCCACGTACTCACCGAAGTGCACCTCGTCGGTGGCCTCCCGCAGCCGCTGGAGGATCACCTGCTTGGCGGTCATGGCGGCGATCCGCCCGAAGTCGTGCGGGGTGTCGTCCCACTCCCGTACGACGGCGCCCTCCGGCCCCATCTCCTGGGCGTAGACCAGGGCCACGCCGCTCTTGCGGTCGATCTCCACCCGGGCGTGCGACTGGGCGCCCTCGGTGTGCCGGTACGCGGTCAGTAGCGCGGTCTCGATCGCCGCGAGAATCGTGTCGAACGGGATCTCCCGCTCGCGCTCGAGTGCGCGCAGCGCCGCGAGGTCGATGTTCACCTCTCCTCGTCCTCCACATCGTCATCGTCGTCGACGTCTTCTGATTCGGGCAGCTCGTCGAGGCGGCTGAATTCGACCTGCACCCGGCCCGGGCCGAGTTCGGTGTAGGACCATTCGGCACGCTCGCCGTCGATCTCCAGCAGCACGCGCTCGTCGTCCGCGGCGGTCACCCGGCCGGTGACCTGCCGGTCGCCCGCCGGTCCGGTACCGGACTCCGCCGCGCCCCGGACCGTCACCCGGACCAGCCGGCCGACGTTACGCCGCCAGTGCCGGGGCAGCGTCAGCGGGCGATCCACGCCCGGGGAGCTGACCTCAAGCTGGTACTCCCCGGCGACGATGTCGCCACCGGTCTCCTCGGCCGCGTCCAACGCCGCCGAGACCGCTCGGGAGACGTCCGCCACCGCGTCCAGGTTGATTCCGCCGTCGGCGTCGACGATCACTCGGACCACGTGCCGGCGGCCGGCCCGGGACACGGACAGGTCCTCCAGGTCGTAGCCGGCGCCGTCGACCACCGGGCCGATCACCGCGCGTAGCCGTTCCCGGCGGGCGGCGAGGTCACCCCGGGGAGCCTGACCGCCTCGCGGAGCCGGGCCGCCACGGGGTCGCCCCGTTGTTCTGGTGGCACGGCCACGCTGCGTCATCTGTCCGACCCTTCCACTGCTCGTCGGCCGCCATGCCGGCACGCCACCGGAGCGGACGCGCCGGTGGCTGCGCAGAGCGTAACGCGCCGGCCCGGGGACGGCCCGAGCGGCGCACCGACGCCACTGCCGTACACGGGCCGTGGCGATGGTGTTGACTTGTCCGGTGGTGATGGGCAGAACGACTCGGCGGGACGAATCGTCCCCGCTTACCCGACGCGCGGTGCTGCGGGTCGGCGCCTTCCTGGCGCTCGGCGGGGCCACCGCGCCGCTGACCGGATGTGATCTCCTCGACCGCGACGAGCCACCGCCGCCGGACCCGCTCGCCCCGCTGCTCGACGAGTCGCTGCGGCTCGCGGCCGGGCTGCGCGCCGCCGCCGACGCCCATCCCGACCTGGCGGTCCGACTCGTCCCGTTGGCCGAGACACATGAGGCGCACGCCACAGAACTCGCCCGGGTGACCGGCACGGCCACCCCGTCACAGCCTTCACCGGGATCGACCGCCCCACCGTCGCCAGGGACACCGGCGGGCCCGGCCACCACCCTGACCACGCTGCGCAAGGCCGAACGCGCCGGCCGGGACTCGGCGGCCGCCGCCTGCGCCGCGGCGCCCGGCGAGCGGGCCGCCTTGCTCGGCTCGATCGCCGCCGCGCGGGCCACCCACCTGGAGGCGCTCAAGTGACGACCGCACCGACCGCCGAGGAGACCCTCGCCGCCGCGCTGACCGCCGAGTACGCCGCGATCTGGGCGTACGGCCCGATCGGCGTACGCCTCGCCGACGCCGAACGCAAGGCCGCCGCCGAGGCGGAAGCCGCACACCGCAGCCGGCGGGACGCCCTGGTGGTGCAGTTGAGCACCGGCGGCGGCCGGGTGCCACCGGACCGGCCCGGGTACGCGCTGCCCTTCCCGGTCACCGACCGGGCCAGCGCGCTACGGCTCGCGGTCGAGGTGGAGGAGCGCACTGCGGCGTTCTGGCGGGCGGTGCTGCCGACCAGCACGGGCGCGGAGCGGGATCGGGCGCTCTCCGCCCTGATCGAATACGCGGTACGGGCGACCCGCTGGCGTCGCGCCGCCGGGATCACCCCGCTGACCGTGGCGTTTCCGGGCCGCCCGAGCTGAGCCACCGGGCGACCGGCGAGCCACCTGCGGTTGCGGACGGCATACCAGGTATGCATACTCCGCTGCATGTCCATCCGCCATGGTCTGCTCGCCCTGCTCGAACGCGGCCAGATGTACGGCTACCAACTGCGGGCCGCGTTCGAGGAGTCGACCGGCTCGACCTGGCCGCTGAACATCGGACAGGTCTACACGACCCTGTCCCGGCTGGAGCGCGACGGCCTCGTCCGATCCCTGCCCGAGAGCGAGGCCGGGCAGCGGCCGTACGAGATCACCGATGCCGGACGGGCGGACCTGGCCCTGTGGTTCGCCACACCGATCAGCCGCACCGACCGTCCCCGCGACGAGCTGGCGATCAAGTTGGCGCTGGCGTTGACCACGCCCGGCGTGGACGTCCGCACGGTGGTGCAGAACCAGCGCACCGCCACCATGCGCGCGTTGCAGGAGTTGACCCGGTTGAAGTACGCCAGCGACCGGCCGGAGGATCTGCCCTGGCGGCTGGTGCTGGACGCGATGATGTTCCAGGCCGAGGCCGAGGTGCGCTGGCTCGACCACTGCGAGACCAGCCTGGCGCGGCACCGCCCCCCGGCTTCTGGCCCAGCGCCCACCTCCGAGGCGGTGGGCCGCACGGGTGAGGAGGCACGACGGTGAGTACGGCCAACGAGCCGACCCTGCCAAGTCTGGGCACTCCGCCGGGAAACGCGGGAACCGGCGACGGCGCCCCGGCCGATGCCGTGCTCGAACTGCGTGACGTGCACCGCACCCACGGCAGCGGTCCGGCCGCCGTGCACGCGCTGCGCGGAGTCAGCCTGGTCGTACGCCCCGGCGAACTGGTCGCCGTGATGGGCCCGTCCGGCTCCGGCAAGTCCACCCTGCTCACCCTGGCCGGCGGGCTGGACAGCCCGACCGCCGGTGCGGTGTACGTCGAGGGGCAGTCGCTGCACGCGCTGGACCGCAGCGGACTGGCCCGGTTGCGCCGCCGCCGGATCGGCTACATCTTCCAGAATCTCAACCTGATCGGCAGCCTGACCGCCGTGGAGAACGTCGCGCTCCCCCTCGAACTCGACGGGACCGGCGTACGGCGGGCCCGCCGGCTGGCGTTGGACGCGCTGACCGAGGTGGGCATGTCCGAGTTGGGCGACCGGTTTCCGGACCAGCTCTCCGGCGGCCAGCAGCAGCGCGTCGCGATCGCCCGGGCGCTGGTCGGCGAGCGCCGCCTGGTCCTCGCCGACGAGCCGACCGGGGCGCTGGACTCGCAGACCGGGGAGGCGGTCCTGCGGCTGCTCCGCCGCCGGGTCGACGCCGGTGCGGCTGGCGTCCTGGTCACCCATGAGGCACGGCACGCCGGCTGGGCGGACCGGGTGGTGTTCCTGCGCGACGGTGTGGCGGTCGACTCGACCGCTCCGCTGGCCGGCATCGAGTCCCTGCTCTCCGGCAGCGGCCGGTGAGCGACGAGGGACACCAGGGTCTCGGCAGGGCGCGGTCGGCCGAGTTCCTCGGGTCGTGGCGGGCCGCACTGCGCATCGCCCGCCGGGAGGCGAAACGGGCCCGCGGGCGCACCGCCCTGGTGCTGGGCATGATCATCTTGCCGGTGCTGGCGCTCACCTTCGTCGCGGTCAGCACGGACATGGCCCGGCTCACCCCCGCCGAGGAGCTGGATCGTCGGCTGGCCGGCGCGGACGCGGAGCTGCGCGTGATGCCCGACCTTGGCCCGATCCGGCAGAGTGCCGACGGCCGCAATTGGTGGCCCGAGAGCGCCGCGACCGAGGACACCGAGGACACTGCCACGCCGGTCAGTGCGGAGGATGTCGTCGCGCTCCTGCCCACGGGCAGCCGCGTCCTGCCGATCGTCCGCTGGATGCCGTTCGCCGCCTGGGTTGACGGCCGGGTCCACGATCACCTGGCCGCGACCGTGGTCGACCTCACCGATCCGCTCGCGCGCGGGCTGACCCGGATCCACACCGGCCGGGTGCCCGCCAGCGCCGACGAGATCACGGTGAACCCGGCTGCCCAGCGCCAGCTCGGCGTCGCCCTCGGTGACCAGCTCAGCGCCGCAGACGGCAGCCGCCGCTGGACCGTCGTCGGGGTGGTCGAGTTCCCCGAACAGTTGAGTCCGGCGGTCATCCTGCATCCCGCCGGGTCACCGTCCGAGCCGTTCGTCGAGCCGGTCTTCCTGGCCGACCTGCCGGGCCCGATCACCGCCGAACTCTTCGCTCAGCTCAACGCCCGGGGCGTGTTGGTCACCGCACGGCTCACCACACCGCCTCCGACGGTAATCGAATCCGAGCAGCACAGCGGCCTGCCGGCGGACGAGAATCTCGGCATCGGGCTGCTGCTCGGCGGGCTCGGACTGCTTGAGGTGGTGCTGCTGGTCGGTCCGGCCTTCGCCGTCGGGGTACGGCGCCGACGGCGGGAACTCGCGCTGGTCGCGGTGGCCGGCGGCGACGCCGCCCAGCTACGCCGGGTGGTGCTCGCCGACGGCGTGGTCCTGGGCACCATCGGTGCCTCGATCGGGATCGCGCTCGGGGTGGGCGTGGCCTTCGCCACCCGACCGCTGGTCGAGCAGTTCGTCTTCGCACAGCGTTTCGGCGGGTACCGCGTCTGGCCCGCAGCCCTCGTCGTGATCGGGCTGGTCGCGGTGCTCGCCGGGGTGCTGGCGGCGCTGGCGCCGGCCTGGACGGCCGCCCGGCAGGACGTGGTCGCCGGGCTGGCCGGCCGGAGAACGCCGCCGGTGCACTCGCGCCGGTGGCTGGTCATCGGCGTACTGCTGGCCGCCGGTGGGGCCGGCGTGGCCGCGCTCGGTGCGGTGGTGACCCGACAGTCGATCATCCTCGGCGGGCTGCTGATCGGTGAACTCGGGCTGGTCTTCGCCACTCCGACACTGGTCGGCATGGTGGCCCGGCTCGGCCGGTTCCTTCCGCTCGCGCCCCGGATCGCGCTACGCGACGCCAGCCGCAACCGGTCCTCCGCCGCGCCGGCCATCTCCGCGGTGATGGCCGCGGTCGCCGGCAGCGTCGCCCTCGGTCTCCTCCTGGCCAGTGAGCAGGCGCGCAACGAGGAACGGTACCGGCCCGCGCTGCCGGATCGCAGCGTGTTGGTCACGCTCAACGAGGCGCCTGGCAAGAACCCGCCACCCGCGCTCGACAAGATCACCGGACCGGCGCGGGAGCACCTCGACGCCCGGGCGATCGTTCCGCTGCTCTCGGCCGGTTGCCTGCCGGACTTCACCAGCTGTCAGGTCAGCGCCACGCTACCGGCCGAACGAGCCTGCCCGTGGCGGGCCGACCAGCCGCTCAGCGAGGGCGAGCAGCGCTGGGCCCGGACCGACCACCGCTGCCAGGGCTCGCCCGACGACCACTACGGTCCGTACTTCCGGGTGGCCGTCGACGACGGGCGGGCACTGCCGATCCTCACCGGCGCCGGGCCGGACGAGGTGGCCGCCGCCACCGCCGTGCTGCGGGCCGGTGGGGCGGTGTTGACCGATCCACGCTACGTGCTGGACGGTCGACTGGAACTGCGCCTCCTGCGCGGCCCCGGCGGGGACCTGGCAGAGCCCACGCGGACCCTGGAGGTGCCCGGCCACGCCCTGCACAACGAACTCGGCGGGGACTGGCTGGTGCTCTCCCGGGCCGCGGCCGACCGGCTCGGGCTCGTGACCGGGCACATCGGCTGGGCGATCGATGCCGGCGCCGCAGTCGAACCGGACCGCCGGGACCAGTTCTCCGCCGCGATCCGGCCGCTCGGATCGCTCGGGGTGGAGATATCGGACACTCGCGGCCGCAGCGACAGCGTACAGTTGCTGCTCCTGCTGGCCGGGGTGTCCGCAGTGGTCACGGTGGGTGCCGCAGGCATCGCCACCGGACTGGCGGCGGCCGAGGGACGAGCCGACCTGTCCACCCTCGCCGCGGTCGGCGCCGGCCCGGCCGTACGCCGGTTGCTCTCGCTCTGCCAGGCCGGCGTGATCGCCGTACTCGGTTCGGCGCTGGGCATCGTCGCCGGTATCGGCGCGGCGATCATCGTGCTGAGCTTCACCAACCAGCGGTACGCCGCCGCCTGGCCGATCGAACCGGGGTATCCGCTGGTGGTGCCCTGGCTCACGCTCGGCGTACTGGTCGCGGTGCCGTTGGTGGCGATGCTCGGGGCGGCGCTGTTCACCCGTTCCCGGCTGCCGGTGGAACGACGACTGGACTGAACGTACGGCACACTGTGCGGATGTCCGCACTGGGAGCCCTCACCCGCCGGCTCGGCCGACACCGCTGGTTCGGCACCGCCATGCGCCTGCTCGTGCCCGCCGACCGGGCCATCGGGCGGCTGACCCGTGGCCGGGTGGTCGCGCTCGGACTCGTGCCGTCCCTGGTGATCACCACCACCGGGCGCCGCTCCGGCAAGCCCCGCAGCAACCCGCTGCTGTACGTGCCCGACGGTGACGGGTACGTGGTGATCGGCTCCAACTGGGGGCAGGCCCAACAGCCGGCCTGGGCACTCAACCTGCTCGCCCTGCCCGAGGCCGAAGTGGACGTCGCGGGGCGCCGGATGCCGGTGCGCGCCGAGTTGGCCACCGGTGCCGAACGCGACCGGCTGTGGCGACTGCTGGTCGAGGAGTGGCCGGCCTACCAGGCGTACGTCGAACGGGCCGGCGGGCGGGAGATCCGGATCTTCCGGCTGGTGCCGGCCGAGCGCGGCACCCCTGGAGCGCCGGGCACCGCGCACTAGGGTGGGGCGGTAACCGGATCGTCGCTTGCGGCGACGGTGGACACCGGCGACGCTATCGCGGGGTGGTCGGCATGGACGAGGTCCGAGAAGACCGGGACGATCCGCGGTGGACCGTGGCCGAGCGGGTCGCCGCGGCGGCCCGGCGCCGCTTTCCGGCCGACGTGCTCGCGGTGGCCGTACACGGCCCGCTGGCACACGGCGACGACGACGGTGGTGGCGACGGCGAGGTCGGGCTGCTGCTGGTCACCTACCGCCCGGGCACCGGGCCGCCCTCGGCCACCCGCCGGGTCGACGGGGTGCTGGTCGACCTGACCGTGGTCGCCGCCGAGGAGCGACTGGCGCAGGCCCGGCAACTGACCTCACGATGGCCGCTGACCGCCGACCGCTACGTGACCACCCGGGCGTTGCACGATCCGACCGGCTGGCTGCGTACGCTGCGCGACGAACACCTCGGACGGTTGGCTCGGGCCCGGCCGGCGGAGTTCACCACCGCCGCCCGTGCCGCCTGGTACCGGGGCAGCGCGGCGCATGCCCGGGCCGCCCGGCTCGCCGAGTGGTACGAGACGGACCAGGCACTGCTGATGCTCGGCGCGGCCCGGCTGGCGGCGGCCACGGTGAACGGCCTGCTCAGCCGCACCTACTTCCGTGATCGTGGCGACGCGATCCGGCGCACCGGCCTGGCCGGCGCCGACATGACCGAGATAGCCGCCGTGCTGGCCCGCCAGTCCGCCGAACTAGCCGCCCGCGGCCACCCCACCGACGGCACCATCGACGACCTCCTCACCCCCTAACCCACGCCCCGCCCCGCCCCGCCGCCCCCCGCCTCGCCGCGCCCCGCCTTGGCTCGGCGATCTTGCACTTTCGGTCGCCGAGATGCGGCTTTTGCGGCTTCTATCCCGACCGGAAGTGCAAGATCGGCGAGGGGGTGGGGGGGCGGGGGCGGGGGGGTGGGGTTAGAGGCCGCCTTGGATGCCGATGAGGGTGCCGATCGCGTAGGTGGCGGCGGCGGCTGCGGCGCCTAGGAGCAGCTGGCGCAGGCCGCCGGTCCACCAGCGGCGGTTGGTGAACCGGGACACCACCGCGCCGGCGACGAAGAGGCCGAGGCCGCCGACCGCCAGGGCCAGCGCCAGGCTGGTCGCACCGAGCAGGTACGGCAGCAGCGGCACCAGCGCGCCGACCGAGAAACAGAGGAACGACGAGAACGCCGCCGTCCACGGGTTCGGCTGCTCGTCCGGGTTGACGCCCAACTCCTCCTGCACGTGCACGCGCAGGGCCTGCTCCGGGTTCTGGCGTACCGCCTCGGCCATTTGGCGGGCCAGGTCCGCCGGTAGTCCTCGGGCGACCCAGATCTCGGCCAGTTCCCTGGCCTCGCCCTCGGGGTTGCGTTCCAGCTCGCGCCGTTCCTTGGCCACCTCGGCGGCGATCTGCTCGTTGGCCGACCGGACGCTGGTGTACTCCCCGAGCGCCATCGAGATCGCGCCGGCGACCAGGCCGGCGGTGCCGGTCAGCACGATGTTGCGCGGCGACACCCCGCCGCCACCGACGCCCGCGATCAGGGCGATGTTGGTCACCAGGCCGTCCATCGCCCCGAACACGGCCGGCCGGAGCCAGCCCCCGGACACGTCCGCGTGGTGCGGCTCCCGAAGCGCCGCCGGGGTCTCGGTCATGGCAGGGTCAGGATCTCGTGGCCGTCCTCGGTCACCAGGATGGTGTGCTCGAACTGGGCGGTCCACTTCCGGTCCTTGGTGACCACCGTCCAGCCGTCGTCCCAGAGGTCGTACTGGTAGGTGCCGAGGGTGATCATCGGCTCGATGGTGAAGGTCATGCCCGGCTCCATCACGTCGGTGGGCCGAGGGCTGTCGTAGTGCGGCACGTAGAGACCGCTGTGGAACGCCTCACCGATGCCGTGGCCGGTGAAGTCGCGGACCACGCCGTAGCCGAACCGCTTGGCGTACGACTCGATGACCCGGCCGACGACGTTGATCTGCCGGCCCGGCGCGACCGCCCGGATGCCGCGCATCATCGCCTCGTGGGTCCGCTCGACCAGCAGCCGAGCCTCCTCGCTGACCTCACCGACGCAGAAGGTGGCGTCGGTGTCGCCGTGCACCCCGCCGAGGTACGCGGTGACGTCGACGTTGATGATGTCGCCGTCGGCCAGCACCGTCGAGTCGGGGATGCCGTGGCAGATCACCTCGTTGAGGCTGGTGCAGCAGGACTTCGGGAAGCCCTTGTAACCCAGCGTCGACGGGTACGCGCCATGATCGACAAGGAACTCGTGCACCACCCGGTCGATCTCGTCGGTGGTCACGCCGGGCTTGCAGTGCTCCCCGGCGAGCTGCACCGCCTGGGCGGCGAGACGCCCCGCGACCCGCATCTTCTCGATGATCTCCGGCGTCTGCACGTGCGACCCCTGCCATGGCCGGGGCGCCTTCTTGCCGACGTACTCGGGTCGGGCGATGTGGGCGGGCACCGGCCGCCACGGGGAGAGCCTGCCTGGGGTCAGCGGCGCACGGACGGTCATGCGGCAAGCCTATCGCCGACCGCTCGGCGACCCCCACCACCGTCCGTGGCCGAGGGTTGTTGCCCCATTAGGACCACTGTGTCAAGGTGTCTGCGTGGATCAAGGGGGCGCACCTCCCGTCTTCTCCGCCGTCGCGGAGACCGACGATGATCACCTCAGAGTGGTGGTCACCGGCGAGGTCGACATGGCCACCGCCGACACCATGCTGCAGACCGCCCTGCGCGAGCCGGCCGCCCGGGTGACGCTCGACCTGCGCGCGGTCACCTTCTTCGACTCGGCGGCCATCCACGCGGTGGTCCGGCTCGCCGGCCACTATCCGGACGCCCTCACCGTGCTGCCGTCCCGGCAGGTCAACCGGGTACTCACGATCGCCGGCCTGGGCGGGCAACCCTGGCTGCGGGCGGACTGACCGACCCGGCACACCGCGGGTTCAGTCGCCCAACTGCCGCCGCAGGGTGACCTGCGTCCCCTCCGGGGTACGGCTGACCGACAGCTCCCCGAGTGCCCGGATCAGCGACAGCCCCCGGCCCCGGAAACCCGACCCGGTCGACTCCCGCCACCGGCCGGTGTCCCGCACCGTCGCCACCACCTCCCGGTTCTCCACCCGCACCTCGACCTCGATCACCGGCTCCACCGGGTCGACCGGATGCTCGATCGCGTTCGCCGCCGCTTCGGACACCGCCACGGTGAGGTCGAACAGGTCGGTCTCGCTCACCCCGTGCGCGACGAGGAAGTCCTCCAGCCGCTTACGCAGCACGCTCAGCCGGGTCGGGTCGGCGGGCAGCCGCAGCGCGAAGCGGTGGAGTTCGGTCGCCTCCAGGGCGAGCACCGCCACGTCGTCGCGGCGCGGCCGGTCGGCGACCCGGTTGACCACCGCGTCGACCAGGTCCGCCACGTGGTCACCGGGCCGGGCGGCGTCGGCCCGCAACTGGGCCAGGGCCGCGTCGATGGCGACGTGCCGGTCCTCGATCAGCCCGTCGGTGTACAGCAGCAGACGGTCACCGGCCCGCAGCTCGCCGGAGACCGTCTCGTACCCCGCCCCGGGGATCGCCCCGACCGGTGGTCCGAGCGCCCGGCAGTGCAGAAACGCCACGTCGTCACCACGGATCAGCAGGGGCGACGGGTGCCCGGCGCTGGCATAGCGCAACTGACCGGTACGCGGACTGAACCAGAGGCAGAAGACCGTGGCGAACGAACGCGAATCGGTCGAACCCACCAGCCGGTTCAGCCGGGTCAGCGACTCGCCGGGGTCGAAACCCTCCAGGACGTACGCGCGCAGCGCGTTGCGCAGCTGGCCCATCGCGGCTGCCGCCGGTACGCCCTTGCCGACCACGTCACCGATCACCAGCACGAGTTCGTCGTCGTCCCGGGCGACCACGTCGTACCAGTCGCCGCCGACCTCGACATCGGCGCTGCCCGGCAGGTAGCGGCTGGCCACCACGGCGCCGGGCAGTTGCGGCAGCGTACGGGGCAGCAGGCTGTGTTGCAGGGTGGTGGCGATGCGGTGCTCGGCCTCGTAGAGCTGGGCGTTCTCCAGTCGGACGCCGACCAGCCGGGCGAGCTGGGTCAGCGCGGCCTCGTCGGTGCCGATGCCCTCCACCGCCGGCCGCCACACCCTCAGCTCACCGAGCTGCCGGCCGGCGACGCCGGTCAACGGCAGCACGAAGGACGGCTCGACCGGGGCGGCGCCGCCACCGTCGGCCTCGTAGCGTGCCCCACCGGCGGCGACCACCACCCGGACGGCCTCGGCGAAGCTGAGCGCGTGCCGGGCCGCGACCTGGAGCACATCGGCCGTGGATCGGGCGGTGTTCACCGCGACCGCGGCGTCGGCGAGGGCCCGCAGTCGCCGGATGATCTGGCCACGCAACTGGCCCAGTTCCACGTTGGCGCGGACCCGGGCGATCAGCTCCTGCCCGGAGAAGGGCTTGGTCAGGTAGTCGTCGGCGCCGACCGCCAGCCCGGCCACCTCCTCCGCCGAACCGGCGCGGGCGGAGAGCAGCACGATCGGCACGTACCGGGTGCGGGGGTCGGCGCGCAGCGCGGCGACCAGGCCGAACCCGTCCAGCCGGGGCATCATCACGTCGGTGAGCACCAGGTCGAAGGCGGCGTCGGTGGCCAGCCGCAGGGCCTCCACACCGTCGGTGGCGGTCACCACCTCCCAGTTCGGCGCGAGCAGCCGGACCACGTGTTCCCGCAGGTCGGGGTTGTCGTCGACGACGAGGATGCGGCCCTGCGGCCCGGCGCTGGCCGGACCGGGCGCGGGCGCGGTGGCGACGTCACTGGTCCAGCGGGCCGATTCGGCCACGAAGAGCGGGGCCTGACGCGGCTCGCGCTCGATGTCGTCGGCGTCGGCCACCCGGTCGGCGGGCAGGTGCGCGGTGCCGAACGGGATGGTGACCGCGAAGGTGCTGCCCTTGTCGACCTGACTGCTGGCGTCGACCTGCCCGCCGTGCATCTCGACCAGTTCGCGGACCAGCGCGAGCCCGATCCCGGTGCCCTCGTGGCTGCGTGAGCGGGCCCCGGGCACCCGGTGGAAGCGTTCGAACACGTGCGGCAGTTCATTCGGGTGGATGCCCACGCCGGTGTCGGTGATCTCCAGCCGGGCCGTGGTGCCGTTCGGCCGGACCCGGATCTGGATCTCGCCGTCGAAGGTGAACTTGACCGCGTTGGAGACCAGGTTGAGGACGATCTTCTCCCACATGTCCTGGTCGACGTAGACCGGCTCGGCCAACGGCGGACAGTCCACCACCAGCCGCAGCCCGGCCCGCTCGGTGGCCGAACGGAAGGTGCTGGCCAACCGGCTGGTGTAACCGGCCAGGTCGGTCGGCTGGAAATGCGCGGCCAGCCGGCCCGACTCCAGCCGGGAGAAGTCCAGCACGGTGTTGACCAGCTTCAGCAGCCGCAGCGCGTTGCGGTGCATCACGGTGAGCCGCTGGATGTACGCCGCCGGCAACGCCGGATCGGCGAGCATCTCCTCCAACGGGCCGAGCACGAGCGTCAGCGGCGTACGGAACTCGTGGCTGACGTTGGCGAAGAAGTTGGTCTTCGCCAGGTCGAGCGCGGCCAGTTCGGCGGCCCGAGCCCGCTCCTGCTCGTACGCCCGCTGCTTGCCGACCGCCCGGGAGATCTGGGCGGCGACGAGCTCGAGGAAGGTGCGGTAGTCGTCGGTGAGCGGCAGCCGGCGGGCCACACCGAGCACCAGCGCACCGGCCGGCTCGTTGGTCGCGCTGATCGGCAGCACCACCGCCTCGTCGGCGGCGTCGGCCGGAACCCGGCCGAGCAGCTCGACCGTGGGCACCCTCTCGGCGGTGCCGGTCGTCGCCACCTCGATCAGCCGGCCGGGCAGGTCGGCGGGGACGTCGTCGACACCGCTGATCCCGGCCCGCCGCAGGTGCCCGTCACCGGAATCGAGATAGAGCAGCCCGAACGGCACATCCGGCCGATGCCGGTCGAGTACGGCGGCAGCGGTGCGGCCGAGTTCCTCGATGCTGCCCGGGTCGGCCAGCTCGGAGCCGAGTTCGGCCAGGGCGCGCAACCGGCGCTCGCCGAGCACCCGGCCGGTGGTCTCGTTGCAGATGCAGAGCACGCCGCTGATCGACCCGTCCGCGCCACGGATCGGGTCGTACGAGACGTCGAAGTAGACGTCCTCCACGAAGCCGTACCGGTTGAGCAGGAAGTGATGGTCCTGCGCCTGGTACGCCTCGCCGTCGCGCAGCACCCCGGCCAGCAGCGGCCCCAGCACGTCCCAGGTCTCCGCCCAGTGCTCGCGGGCCGGCTCCCCGAGCACGCCCGGGTGCTTGTCCCCGATGGTGGGGCGGTAGGCGTCGTTGTAGAAGGCGCGGAGCTCCTCGCCCCAGAACATGGCGATCTGCGCCTTGGAGGCGAGCATCATGCTCAGCGCGTTGCCCAGCCCGTCGGGCCAGCTGTCCGGGGTGCCCAACGGGCTGGCCGACCAGTCGTGGTCGCGCAACAGCCGGCCCAGCTCGCCGCCACCGGCGAACGCCGCCTCGAGAAGTGGCGGAATCCCGCCGTCCGCCCCGGACGGATGGCTCCCGCCCGCATCCCCCTGGGCCGAGTTCATGCAGCCTCCCCCGGCCGTGTCCACAAGCGCTCCGATCATCCCTTGCCGCGTCCGCCTTCTACCCCGACGGACCAGCAACGTAACGCAATCTCGTGGCCAGACGCTGCCGAGCGCCGCCACCAACGGCGCCGTCCGGGTCGGTCGCTGCCGTGCGTGGCGGGGTCACAGCGGCGTGACGTACGCCCCGGTGATCCCGCCGTCCACCACGAACTGCGCAGCGGTCATGAACGACGCGTCATCGCTGGCCAGGAACGCCACCGCGGCGGCGATCTCGCTCGGCTCGCCGAAGCGCCCCATCGGCACGTGCACCAGCCGGCGTGCGGCGCGCTCCGGATCGGCCGCGAACAACTCCCGCAGCAGTGGGGTGGCCACCGGCCCGGGACACAGGGCGTTGACCCGGATGCCCTCCCGGGCGAACTGCACCCCCAACTCGCGGGTGAGCGCCAGCACCCCGCCCTTGCTCGCGGTGTAGGCGATCTGCGACGTCGCGGCGCCCATCAACGCCACGAAGGAGGCGGTGTTGATGATGGATCCTCGACCCTGCCGGCGCATGTGCGGGATGACGTGCTTGCAGCAGAGGTAGACGCTCGTGGTGTTGACCCGCAGCACCCGTTCCCAGGCGTCCAGGCCGGTCTCCAGGATCGAGTCGTCGTCCGGCGGGGAGATGCCGGCGTTGTTGAACGCGACGTCCACCCGACCGTACCGCTCGACCACCCCGTCGAAGAGGGCCCGCACCGCCGACTCGTCGGCCACGTCGGCCGCCACGAAGCTGCCGTCCACCTCGTCGGCGGCCCGCTGGCCGGCTTCGGCGTCGATGTCGACGCAGACCACCCGGGCTCCCTCGGCGGCGAACCGTCGTACCGTCGCCAGCCCGATCCCGCTGGCCGCCCCGGTCACCACGGCCACCCGGTCCTGCAACCGTCCCTGCATCATCACTCCTCCGTGCTGATGAACACGTTCTTGACGTCGGTGAACGCGTGCAGGGCGTCCGGGCCCAACTCACGACCCAGCCCGGAGCGCTTCATCCCGCCGAACGGGGTCCAGTACCGCACCGAGGAGTGCGAGTTCACGCTCAGGTTGCCCGACTCCACCGCCCGGGCCACCCGCAACGCCCGGCCCACGTCCCGGGTCCAGATCGAGCCCGACAGGCCGTACTCGGTGTCGTTGGCCAGCCGGATCGCGTCCGCCTCGTCGTCGAACGGAAGCACCGAGACCACCGGGCCGAAGATCTCCTCCCGCCAGTGCCGGTCGGCGGGCGAATCGGCGAGCAGCACCGTCGGGGCGTACCAGTAGCCGGGGCCGTCGGGGCAGCTACCGGTGAAGGCGACCCGGGCGCCGTCGACGTGGCCGGCGACGCGGTCCCGGTGCCCGGCCGAGATCAGCGGGCCCATCTCGGTGCCCTCGGCGGCCGGGTCGCCGACCCGGAAGGCTCGCACCGCCGGTTCGAGCAGTGCGAGGAAACGGTCGTAGACCGGCCGCTGCACCAGCAGCCGCGAACGCGCGCAGCAGTCCTGGCCGGCGTTGTCGAAGACCGCGTACGGGGCGGTGGCCGCCGCCCGCTCCAGGTCGGCGTCGGCGAAGACCAGGTTCGCCGACTTCCCGCCCAACTCCAGGGTCAGCCGTTTCACCTGGGCCGCACAACCGGCCATGATCCGGGTGCCGACCTCGGTGGAGCCGGTGAAGACGATCTTGCGTACGGCCGGGTGGGTGACGAAGCGCTCGCCCACCACGTCACCCCGGCCGGGCAGCACGGTGAACACCCCCTCGGGCAGGCCCGCCTCAAGCGCCAGCTCGGCCAGGCGCAGCGCGGTCAGCGGGGTCAGCTCGGCGGGCTTGAGCACCACCGTGTTGCCGGCGGCCAGGGCGGGGGCGAATCCCCACGCGGCGATGGGCATCGGAAAGTTCCACGGCACGATCACCCCGACCACGCCGAGCGGCTCGTGGAAGGTGACGTCCAGGCCGCCCGGCACCGGGATCTGCTGCCCGGTCAACCGTTCCGGCGCCCCCGCGTAGTAGTCGAGCACGTCCCGTACGTTGCCCGCCTCCCAGCGGGCATTGCCGACGGTGTGCCCGGCGTTACGAACCTCCAGCCCGGCCAACTCCACCAGGTGCGCGTCCACCACCGCCGCGAACCGCCGCAGCAGCCGCGCCCGCTCCCCCGGCGCGACCCCCCGCCACCGCTCGAACGCGACACCCGCCCGCGCGATCGCCGCGTCGACCTCCCCCACCGAACTCTCCGCGACCTCCCGCAACACCTCCCCCGTAGCCGGCTCCCAAACCACCGTCACCCGCACCCTCCCCTGCTCTCAACTCGTCGATCTTGCACTTACTGTCCGGACATAAGCCACTCGTCACCACGAATCGGCGACCGAAAGTGCAAGATCGACGCGGTGAGCGGGGGCGGGTCAGAGGCGTTCGAAGCCACGGGTTAGTTCCCAGTCGGTGACGGCGGCGTCGAAGGCGGCCAGCTCGACGCGGGCCATGTTGGCGTAGTGGGCGACCACCTCGGGACCGAAGGCGGCTCGGGCCACCTCGGAGGACTGCCAGAGGGTGAGCGCGTCGCGGAGGGTGCCGGGGACGCGTTCCGCCGTCTCGTCGTCGTACGCGTTGCCGGTGCACTCCTGACCCAGTTCCAGTTCCTGCTCGATGCCGTGCAGCGCGCCCGCCACCAGGGCCGCGATCGCCAGGTACGGGTTCACGTCCGCGCCCGGCACCCGGTTCTCCACCCGCATGCCCTGGCCGTGCCCCACCAGCCGCAGCGCGCAGGTGCGGTTGTCGGTGCCCCAGCGCAGCGCGGTCGGCGCGAACGAGCCCGGCTGGTACCGCTTGTAGGAGTTCACGTTCGGCGCGAAGAAGAGGCTGAGCTCCCGCATGGTGGCGAGCAGCCCGGCGAGCACCCGCTGCCCGGTGACGCTCAGGTGGGCCGGGCCGTCGCCGAGCATCGCCGAGTCGCCGGCGGAGTCACGCAGCGAGAAATGGATGTGACAGGAGTTGCCCTCCCGGGCGTTCGGCTTGGCCATGAAGGTGATCGACATGCCCTCCTGGGCGGCGATCTCCTTCGCCCCGTTCTTGTAGATCACATGGTGGTCGGCGCAGGCCACCGCCGCGTCGTACCGGAATGCGATCTCGTGCTGGCCGAGGTTGCACTCGCCCTTCGCGCTCTCCGGGGTGAGGCCCGCGCCGGCCATCTGGTTGCGGATCCGACGCAGCAGCGGCTCCACCCGGGCGGTGCCCAGCAGCGAATAGTCGACGTTGTACTGGTTGGCCGGCGTCAGGTCACGGTAGCCGCCCCGCAACGCCTGCTCGTACGAGTCACGGAACAGCACGAACTCCAGCTCGGTGCCGGCGTACGCGGTCAGCCCGTGGGCGGCCAGCCGGTCCAGTTGGCCGCGCAGGATCTGCCGGGGTGAGGCGGCCACCGGGCCCGTGCCGTCGGGCCACTCCAGGTCGGCCAGGAGCATCGCGGTGCCGGGCTGCCACGGCACCCGGCGCAGGGTGTCGAAGTCGGGCTTCATCACGAAGTCGCCGTAGCCGCGTTCCCAGCTCGACATCGCGTACCCATCGACGGTGTTCATGTCGACGTCCACGGCGAGCAGGTAGTTGCACCCCTCGCTGCCGTGCCCGACCACCTGATCGAGGAAGTAGGGCGCGTGGAACCGTTTGCCCTGTAGCCGGCCCTGCATGTCGACCAGGGCCAGCACCACCGTGTCGATCTCACCCTCGGTCACGGCGACCCGCAGTTGTTCCAGCGTGAGCGGTGCTCTTCTCATCCGCGAGCCTCCATCACCAAGGTCTACCGGCCACGCCGGTGACCGTCAATGGGCCGCACCGCTGGTACCCCGTTCCCCTCCCCCGACAAACCGGCATCGCCACGGCGACGCCACCTCGGCGCGTACCAGACATCTGGTCTGCGGCGACCGCGCTCGCGCTGCCGCCACGCTCCATCGCCCCCCGGCACCGCCCCAGGACCCAGCACCGCGCAGTAGCGACACGCGGGACCGCTCCCGGTGGTCGTTGGCGGACGACCCACCGGCGGCCCCGCAATTGCGTTGCCGCGCGCCGCCGGCATGGCGCATCCTTGAGCCTGTGACCAGGCCCGATCGCGACGGGCCACCCCGGGCCCTCGGAACGGCCCGGCGGCCGCGGCGGTGCGGGGAAACGTCACCTCTCTCTCGGGTACGGCGCTGCGCCCTACCCTGACTCCGCCCCGCACCGCCCGGCGTCCGGCACTCCGCCACACCGGCTACGTCACCACCGAGTGCACCACCCGCCGGGCGCGTCACCCCGCCGGGCGCGTCACCCCACCGGGCGCTCAGGTCGCCACGAGACCGACCACCCAGAGCCCGCCGATCACCACCCCGGACAGGAACTCGATCAGCATCGACAGGCCGGCAGCGCCGACCGCCTGCTTGGTCGCCGGCCAGGCCAGTCGGGTGTCGCCCAACCGCAGTCGCTCCATCGCGAAGATGCCGCCGACGAAGCCGATGACCAGGCCGACGACCGGGATGACGAAGAAACCGACCAGGCCGAGCACCGCGCCGGCCAGCAGCGACGAGGTGGGTACGCCGGCCCGCTTGAGGTTACGGCCCGGCCAGGCGTACTTGACCACGGTGCCGCCGGCGGCGACCAGCGTGGCTGCCGCGAGCACCAGCCAGCGACCCGGACCGGCCCCACCGAACAGTGCCCACACCAGCACCCCGCCCCAGCACAGCGGCAGCGCCGGCAGGCCGGGCACCACCACGCCGGCCAGCCCGGCCAGGATGGCCAGCGCGGTGACCACCGCCACCAGCGCTCCGGTGTCCGTCAGGCTCACGTCGGCTCCGATCGTTGCAGGGGTTAGTTAATAGGGGGCCCTTCCTATGCACGAGGCGTTAAGAAGGTGCCCTTCCTTACCCGCCGTCCAGGCGGGTGCGGATGGCTTCGGCTGGTTCCGGGGGGCCGAAGAGGCGACCCTGGGCGGAGTCGCAGCGCAGCGCCCGCAGCCGCTCGGCCTGCGCCTCGGTCTCCACCGCCTCGGCGGTCACCCAGAGTTCGAGGGCGTGGGCCAACCGCACCAGGGCGTCCACGATCCGCTCGTCGCGGTGGTCGGCGGCATCCGGCTCGTCGCCCCGGATGCCCTCGACGAACGGCGCCGCCAGCTTCAGGCAGGTGATCGGCAGCCGACGCAGGTACGCCAGGTTCGAGTAGCCGGTACCGAAGTCGTCGACGGCCAGCCGGACGCCGAGCGCGGCCAGCCGGTACAGCGTCCGTAACGGCTCACCCGCGGAGCCCATCACGGCGCTCTCGGTCAACTCCAGTTGCAGCAGGCCCGCCGGCAACCCGCTGCTGGCCAGGGCGTCGGCCACGGTGTCCACGATCACCGGCGTGTCGGCCTGGCGGGCGGCCAGGTTCACGCTGACCACCAGCCGGGACTCAGGGAACTCGACGTGCCACCGCTGGGCGTCCTGGCAGGCCCGCCGCAGCACCCACTCGCCCAGCCGGACGATCAGACCGGTCTCCTCGGCCAGCCCGATGAAGCGGTCCGGGCCGATCAGACCCAGTTCCGGATGCTGCCAGCGGACCAGTGCCTCGACCGCCAGCATCCGGCCGTCCAGCAGCGACACGATCGGCTGGTAGTGCAGCACGAACTCGTCCCGCTCCAGCGCCACCGGCAGTCCGGCGACCAGCGCTGATCGGGCGATGTCCCGGGCGCTGCGCTCCGGGTCGTACACCGCCCACCGGCCCCGGCCCTCCGCCTTGGCCCAGTACAGCGTGGTGTCGGCGGCCTTCATCAGCTCGGAGGCGCTGGTGCCGACGATGCCCGAGTCGACGATGCCGACGCTGGCGGAGACCATCAGCTGCTGCTCGCCGATGAACACCGGGGCGGACACTGCGGCCAGCGCCAGGTCGGCCACCGCGATCATGTCGTCCACCCCGGCGTCGCCGTCGACCAGGATGACGAACTCGTCGCCGCCCATCCGGGCGACCAGGTAGCCGTGCTCGGCCACGCAGCCGGCCAGCCGCCGGGCGATGGTCACCAGCAGCCGGTCACCGAGGTCGTGCCCGAGACTGTCGTTGATCGCCTTGAAGCCGTCGAGGTCGAGGAAGCAGACGCCGACCCGGCCCGCGCCGTCCAGCAGGCGGCCCAGCGTATCGAAGAACAGCGTACGGTTGGGCAGTTCGGTCAGTGGATCGTGCAGTGCCTGGAACCGCAGTCGGCGTTGGAGTTCGTACCGCTGGGTGATGTCCTCCACCACGGCGACGGTGAACCGGGGCCGGCCGTCGTCGTGACGGATCAGGGAGACGGCCAGGTCGGTCCAGACGGAACTACCGTCCTTGCGGTGGTATCGCTTCTCGACCCGCACCGAGTCGTGCTTGCCCTCGACCAGTTCCCGGTACAGCTCCCACATCCCGGGCGCGTCGTCGTGGTGGAACAGCGCCGCCACGTTGAGCTGCCGCAACTCCTCGATCGAGTAGCCGAGCATGTCGGCGAAGGGCTGATTGACGTCGATGATCTTCCCGTCGACGTCGGCGATGCCGATGCCGATCGCCGCCCCCCGGAACACCGCCCGGAATCTGGCCTCGCTGTCGCGCAGCGCCTGCTCGACGCTGTCCCGGGCCTGCCACGCGGAGCGCGCGATCCGCTCCTGCTGGCTGAGGGTGCGATCGCGCAGCGCCCGGGCGAAGCCGGCGGCCAGGCCGCCCTGCATCGCCGCGATCCGATCGTCGAGCCCGGCCGCCCCGCCCAGCACCTGCTGCGGAAGCCGGTCGGCGAGGGAGCGCACCGACCACTCGATCACGCCCGGCTCGGTCAGGTGTGCCTCGACCAGAGCCTGGCCGACCTCCGCTGCCACCGGCGTCACCGCCTCGGCAGCGAGCAGCGCGTCGGCCAGCCGGAGGGTGTACGCCAGCAGCAGCCGCTCGGTGTCGACCGCGCTCATCGGGACGAACCCGAGCCGGCGTACCGCCTGAGCCCACTCGGCCGCGTAGCGCTGCGCGCCGGCCCGGTCGACGGCACGCCCACTGGGGGCGCCGACGGCCGACATCAGGTCAACCCGCTGTGCGGTCGAGGCGGGCTACCGCGCCGAAGGCACCGAACCGCTGCGCGTCGGCGACCACGTCGGAGGGCGACTCGGGGCGCCACAACTCCATGTGCACCACGCCCGGTTCGAGGATCGTCCAGTCACCGAAGAAGCCGGTGATCTCGGCCCGCGAGCGGAGCGTGATCTCGGTGCTGGTACGCGCCGAGAGCCGCTGCGCGTCGAGCATCTCCTGTGGCTGGTCCTCGAAGGTGGAGTGCGAGATGACCAGGTGACTGCCGGGTGCCGCAGCGGCGCGCAAGGTGGCCATGATGTCGGCGGGACGGTCGGCGTCGGGGACGAAGTGGACCACGCCGGCCAGCAGGATGCCCAGCGGCCGGTCGAAGTCGAGCAGGCCCAGCCGCCGGGCCTCGGCCAGGATCCGCGCCGGGTCGCGCAGGTCGCCGTGGATCACCCCGGTCAGGTCGTCGCCGGCCAGCAGCTCCCGGCTGTGCGCCACCGCCACCGGGTCGATGTCGACGTAGACCACCCGGGCCTTCGGGTTCGCGGCCTGGGCGACCTCGTGCACGTTGCCGACGGTGGGAATACCCGAGCCGATGTCGAGAAACTGGTCGATGCCGGCGTCGAGCAGCACCCGTACGGTCCGGCGCAGGAACTCCCGCCCCGCCCACATGGTCGCCGGGAGGTTGGGCGTCATGGCCGCGATCTGGTCGGCCAACTGCCGGTCGATCTCGAAGTTGTGGGCGCCGCCCAGGAAGTAGTCGTACACCCGGGCCGCGCTGGGCCGGGAAAGGTCGATCTCGGTGGGTGGTCCGTCCGGCTGCTGCACTGGTGACCCCAAGTCGTCGCCTCGGATCTGGTGATGCCGACCACTCTAGGCCCGCGCGTCATGCCCCGGGAGATCCACAAGGCTCTTTCCCGCAGGCCGCTCCGGCCGGGCCGGTCAGGCGGCTTCCAGCAGCAGCGAGATGCCCTGCCCGACGCCGACGCACATGGTCGCCAGGGCCCGCCGCCCGCCCCGGCGACGCAACTCCAGCGCGGCGGTGAGCGCGAGCCGGGCGCCGCTGGCACCGAGCGGGTGACCCAGCGCGATGGCGCCACCGTTCGGGTTGACGTGCTCGGCGTCCTCGGGCAGCCCCAGTTCCCGCAGCACCGCGACGGACTGGGCGGCGAACGCCTCGTTCAGCTCGATCACGTCGATGTCGGCCACCGTCAGGCCCTGCCGGTCGAGCAGCCGCCGGGTCGCCGGCACCGGGCCGATGCCCATGATCCGTGGCGGTACGCCCGCCGTCGCCGTCCCGGTGACCCGGGCCAGCGGGGTCAGGCCGTACTCGGCCACCGCCCGCTCCGAGGCGACCAGCAGCGCCACCGCGCCGTCGTTGACCCCGGAGGAGTTGCCGGCGGTCACCGTGCCGCCGGTACGGAACGGGGTGGGCAGCGCGCCGAGCTTCTCCACCGAGGTCTGGCGGGGGTGCTCGTCCACCTCGACCAGCCGCGTCTCGCGCCGACCGGCCGGCACGGTCACCGGCACGATCTCCTCGGCCAGCCGGCCGTCGGCCTGCGCCTTGGCGGCCCGCAACTGCGAGCGGTACGCGAACTCGTCCTGGGCGCGCCGGTCCACGCCGAACTCGACCGCGACGTTCTCCGCCGTCTCCGGCATCGAGTCGATTCCCCAGCCCTGCTCCATCAGCGGGTTGACCAGCCGCCAGCCGATCGTGGTGTCGTACACCTCGGCGGCCCGGGAGAACGCGGTGGTCGCCTTCGGCATGACGAACGGCGCCCGACTCATGCTCTCCACCCCGCCCGCGACCATCAGGTCGGCCTCACCGGCGACGATCGCCCGCGCGGCGGTGGCCAGCGCGTCGAGACCGGAGCCGCAGAGCCGGTTGACCGTGCTGCCGGAGACCTGCTCCGGCAGGCCGCCGAGCAGCGCCGCCATCCGGGCCACGTTGCGGTTGTCCTCACCGGCCTGGTTGGCGCAGCCGAGCACCACGTCGTCGGTACGGGACCAGTCCACCGACGGGTGCCGGGCGACCAGTTCACGGATCACGTGCGCGGCCAGGTCGTCGGGGCGTACGCCGGCCAGCGCGCCGGCGTACCGGCCGATCGGGGTGCGGACACCGGCCACCAGGTATGCCACGGTCATCGCGAGTCCTTCGGGGGTGGGAAGGCGGGGGTGGTGGGCGCCCGCCGGGTCCACGGGGACGTCCAGCGGCCAGGATATCGCCGGCTGATCCGGATAGGTTGTCGGCATGGCACGAGCCCAGTTCGGCGCGGAAACCAGCATGGGCGGCGCGTTCGTCCGGCAACCCAACCGGTTCACCGGGCGGGTCACCCCGCACTCCACCTCGCCACCGGGGGCCGGGCCGGACGAGCGGGACCGCTGGCCGCTGGAGCCGGGCCGGTACCGGCTGATCTGGTGCCGGGCCTGCCCGTGGGCGCACCGGGCGTTGATCGTCCGCAACCTGCTGGGGCTGCGGGACGCCATCTCGCTGGGCACCGTCGACCCGATCCGGGACGAACGCGGCTGGCGGTTCACCCTCGACCCGGACGGCTTCGACCCGGTGCTCGGCATCGGTCATCTGTCCGAGGCGTACCTGGCCACCGATCCCGACTACTCGGGCCGGGTCACCGTGCCGGCGCTGATCGACACCCGCACCGGGCGGGTGGTCACCAACGACTACCCACAGCTCACCCTGGACCTGTCCACCGAGTGGCGGCGACTGCACGCCCCGGACGCGCCGGACCTCTACCCGGTCGAGCAGCGTCCGGAACTGGACCGGCTGATGGCCGAGATCCACCGCGACGTGAACAACGGCGTCTACCGCTGCGGCTTCGCGACCTCCCAGCAGGCGTACGACGAGGCGTTCACGGCGCTGTTCGCGCGGTTGGACGCGCTGTCGCAGCGGCTGGCCGGTCAGCGGTACCTGATGGGCGACGCGATCACCGAGGCGGACGTGCGGCTGTTCACCACCCTGGTCCGCTTCGACGTGGCGTACCACGGGCACTTCAAGTGCAACCGGCAGAAGCTCACCGAGATGCCGGTGCTGTGGGCGTACGCCCGGGATCTGTTCCAGACTCCCGGTTTCGGGGAGACGGTCGACTTCGACCACATCAAGCGGCACTACTACGCCACCCATCACGAGATCAACCCGACCGGGATCGTGCCGCTCGGCCCGGACCTGCACGGCTGGACGACGCCGCACGGGCGTGGCTGAGCCACCCGCCCCGGACCAGACCTCCGCCGGCCGGACGACGGGCACGGTGGGCGCCACCGGACCGGGCATCGTCGGGTCGCGGGGCGCCGCCATCGGCGCGGCGGTCTGCGTACTCACCGGCACGGCCGCGGTGGTCCTCGCCGTGGTCGCCGGTCCCGGTCCGGGCCTGACCGGGTACGTCAGCGAGGCCGGCGTGGCCGGCAGCGGGTACGCCTGGACCTACCGGATCGGGGTGTTCGCCCTGGGTGCCGCGCTCCTGTTGCTCGCCACCGCACTGCGCGACCAGCCGCCCGGCCAGGGGCAGCCGCCGGTGCGGGGTGACGGGGCGCTGCGGGCGGCGGTGGCGCTGCTCGTCGCGGGTGGGCTGGCCACCGCCCTGTCCGGCGCGGTGACCTGTAGTGCCGGCTGCCCGCTGCCGCCGTTCGAGACGGCCACCGTGGCGGACCTGGTGCACGGCGCGGCGAGCGTCGCCGCCACCGCCGCCGTGGTCTTCGCCATGATCGCGATCGTGCTCTCCGGGGCAGCGGCGAGCCGGCTGCGCCGGACCGCCACCATCACCGCGGCGGTGGCCCTGCCGCTGGCCGGCGCGGTCGGCCTGGCCATGCTGCTCGTCGGACGGGGGTCGCTGGTCGGCGTCCTGGAGCGGCTGCTGCTGATGGTGGCGGCCGTCTGGGGCGTGGTCACCGCGCTGATCCTGGCAGCCGGGCCGCAGCTCCCCCGGAAGCCGTACGCGTCGAGGCGGTGACGTCACCGGACCGGCCGCGACCTGCCTCGCCGGCCCCTGCGTCGCGAGCGCATCGGCCGGCCGGGAGAAGATGGCGCGATGAGTGCGTTGTTCACACCGCTGACGTTGCGCGCGGTGACGCTGCCCAACCGGATCGCGCTGGCGCCGATGTGCCAGTACAGCGCTGGCCCGGACGGACTACCCACCGACTGGCACCTGGTGCACCTCGGCGCCCGCGCGGCCGGCGGCGCCGGCCTGGTGCTGACCGAGGCGACCGCCGTGCTGCCCGAGGGACGGATCAGCCCGCAGGACACCGGAATCTGGTCCGACCAGCACGTCGACGCCTGGCGCCCGGTCACCCGGTTCCTGGCCGCGCATGGCGCGGTGCCCGCCGTGCAGCTCGCGCACGCCGGGTTCAAGGCGTCGACCTACCGGCCCTGGGATCCGCGCCGGGGTGGGGTGCCCGACGCCGAGGGCGGGTGGAATCCGGTCGGACCGACCGGCGAGCCGTTCCTCCCGGAGTACCGGGTGCCGAGCGCCCTGGACGAGGCGGGGATCGCCGCCGTGGTGGCGGCGTTCGCGGTGGCGGCCAGCCGGTCGGTGGCAGCCGGGTTCGCTGCCGTGGAGGTGCACGCCGCGCACGGTTACCTGCTGCACGAGTTCCTGTCACCGCTGACCAACCGGCGTACCGACGGCTGGGGCGGGGACCGGGCCGGGCGGATGCGGCTGACCCTGGAGGTCGCCCGCGCGGTCCGCGCCGCCGTCGGCGAGGACGTGCCGGTGCTGGCCCGGATCTCGGCGACCGACTGGGTCGAGGGCGGCTGGACGATCGACGACAGCGTGGTGCTCGCCACCGAACTCGCGGCGGTCGGGGTGGACCTGGTCGACTGCTCCTCGGGCGGCGCCGCGCCGAAGGCCGCCATTCCGGTCGCCCGTGGCTACCAGGTGCCGCTGGCCGCCCAGGTGCGCCGGGAGGCGCGGGTGCCGACGGGTGCGGTCGGTCTGATCGTCGAGCCGGAGCAGGCCGAGGCGATCGTCGCCGACGGCGAAGCCGACCTGGTGCTGCTCGGCCGGGAGTTGCTGCGCAACCCGTACTGGCCGCACCAGGCCGCCGCCAAGCTCGGTGCCGACACCACCTGGCCCGAGCCGTACCTGCGAGCCGTCTGAGCCCCGGTCCGGCCACGCCGCAGCCCGCGCGCGGGCCGCGGGCCGGGCTGGCGGGGCTCAGCCCGCCAGGTGGCCCCAGCGCTGTTCGAGGTCGCGCCACGGGCCCTGGGCCGCCACCGCGCCGTCGGTGAGCACCACGACGTGGTCGGCCCGCACCAGCGCGGCCCGCTTCGACGTGGAGCCGACCACGGTCACCCCGTGATCGCGCAGGGCCTGCCAGAGCGCCAGTTCGGTGGTGACGTCCAGGGCGGAGGAGACGTCGTCGGCGACCAGCAGTTCGGTACGCGGCGCCAACGCCCGGGCCAGGGCCAGGCGCTGTAGTTGCCCGCCGGAGAGCCGGGTGCCCTTGTGCCCGATGAGCAGGCCGAGCCCACTACCGGTGGCCGCCAGGTCGTGCTCCAGTTGCGCCGTGGCCACGGCGTGACCGGCGTCCACCTGGTGCCCGAGGGTGATGTTCTCGGCGACCGTGCCGGAGAGCACCCGGGGCAACTGGCCGACATAGCCGACCTGGTTGGGACGCAGGAACAGCTCCGGCTCGGTGATCGGGTCGCCGTTCCAGGTCATCCGCCCATGGTGCGGGGCGATCCCGGCCAGGGCCCGCAGCAGCGAGGACTTGCCCGAGCCGACCGCACCGACGACCAGGACGAGTTGCCCGCGCTGCACGACCAGGTCGACATCGCGTACCGCGACGATGCCGTCGGTGTGCCGTACGCCGAAACCGGCCAGCTCCAGCCGACGCAGCGGGGTACGCGGAGCCGCCGGTGGGGCGGGCGCCGTCCCCGCCGCGAGATCGACCCCCGGGATCCGTGCCGAGTAGACGTCGACGCCGACCATGTCGGTCGTCCGGCGGGTCCACACCCGAGCCGACGGCACCTGCGACACCAGCGACGCGGTGGTCCACGCGAACCAGCGTGCCGCGCCCAGCGTGGCGACCGCGACCAGCGCCGCTCCGGCGGAGAGCGCACCGGCGAGGAACAACGCCCAGACACCGATCGGCAACAGGCCGCTGGCCAGCGCGGGTGTGGAGCGGGCCCACACCTGCACGGCGATCTCCCGACGCTGCCGGTCGCTGCGTACCGTGTCGAGGTCGGCGAGGTGGGTCAGCACCGGCCGGGTGGCCCCGGCGAGTTTCACCGTCCGGGCGGCCGACAGGCTGGAGACCAGCGCGGTGGCGAACGCGGCCCGCGCGGCGACCGTGTCCCGCGCCGCGCGCTCCAGCCGGGGCCCGAAGGCCGTCGCGGCCAGCCCGGAGAGCACCATCGTGCCGAAGAAGAACAGCCCCGGCACCACGCTGCCGGTGACCAGGGTCATGGTGACCAGCAGGACCACGCCGACCGCCTGGTCCAGCACGTTGTCGGCGAGCTGCACCACCCGCTCGGTGTCACCGCCCTGGGCCACCACCTCGGCCGGGGTGTGCCGGCTGACCCGGCGCGGGCCGGTCTGGCCGTACACCAGGCGGGCGCTGATCCGCAGCATCTGCCGTACCCACCAGGCCGGGAACCACAGGTGGGTCCAGTAGTGCGCGGGGATGGCGAAGACCAGGCCGGCGGCGATGCCCAACGCGGGCAGCCACGGATCGCCGGTGCCGTCGACCACGTCGGCCCAGAGCCAGGCCAGCACCGGCCCGTCCAGGCCGAACACGGCCAGCACCGCGAAGACCCCGACCGCCGCCGCGCCGTAGCGGGGATCGTTGAGGCAGAGCCGGAAGATCTCCCGGAGGGTACGGCTACGCGACGCCGGTCGACGTTCGCCGCCCGGCTCACCGCCGGGGGTCCGACCGGTCGACTCACGCCCACCGACCTCACGTCCACCCGGCGGCTCGATCGGCTCGGGTCCGACGACCGGCGCCGGATCATCGCCGCCGACCGGCCGCTCGGCGGCGGCCGTCGGCAGGCTGGTCTGGTCGGCGGTGACCGGCACGATGACCGGCCGGGTGCCGTCGCCGGCAGTGCCGGCGGCCGTGCCCGTGGGGGCGGCGCCGACCAGTGCTGGTTCACCCTGCGCCCAGTCGACGCCCGGCTCGACCAGCAGGGCGGCCCCGTCGCCGTACCCGCCCGCGTGGCTGGCCGCGAGCAGTTCGGCGAAGCGGCGCGAACGGGCCAGCGGGCCGGCTTCGACCACCGCGCCGTCGGCCAGCACCACCACCTCGTCGCACTGGCGCACGGAGGACAACCGGTGCGCGATGACGATGCCGATCCGGTCGCGCAACAGCCGCTGGGTGGCCTGCTGTACGCGGGCCTCGGTGACCGGGTCGAGCCGGGCGGTGGCCTCGTCGAGGATCACCACGTGCGGATCACGGACCAGGATGCGGGCGAAGGCGACCAGTTGTTCCTGCCCGGCCGAGAGGACGTGTCCGCCCTCGCCGAGACGGGTGTCCAGGCCGGCGGGAAGTTCGGCGATCCAGCCGGCCAGACCCAGCTCGTGCAGGGCCCGCCCGGCGGCGTCGAGCAGTTCGGGGTCGAACAGCGCCACGTTCTCGGCGAGGGTTCCCGCCAGGATCTCGGTACGTTGCGGCACCACCGCGATCCACCGGCGCAGCTGTTCCACGTCCAGGTCGAGCACGTCCCGTCCGCCGAGCAGCACCGTGCCGGGTGGCACGTCGACGGCCCGGGTGAGCACCTTGGCCAGCGTCGACTTGCCCGAACCGGTCCGCCCGACCAGCGCGTACGACCGGCCACGGACGAAGGTGAGGTCGACCTCGCGCAACGCCGGGCCCCGTTCGGTGTCCGCGCCGGCCGGGTAGTGGAAGGTCAGGTCGCGGATGACCAGGTCCCCGTCGATCGGGGAGTCGCCGCCGGTGGGTTCCTGCTCGGCGTTCTGGAGCAGTTGCACCCGCCCCCAGGCACCGAGGGCGTACTGCACCTCGGGCACCATCCGGCTGACGTGTTCGACGGTCATGCCCAGGGAGAGCGCGAGCAGCCAGATCGCCGTCAGCCGGGCGGCGTCCACCCGGCCGGTGCTCAACGCCCACACCCCGCCGAGCACGACCAGGGCGACACCGGCCCGGGTCACGCCGGCCGCGACGGTGTTCACCTGTGCCGACATCCGCCAGACCAGCAGTCCCCGCCGGAGCACCTCGGCCGCCCGAAGGGCGTACAGGCGCAGCACGTACGGCCGGGCCAGGCTGGTGCGTACGTCGTCCTGGCCGTGGATCGACTCCTCCATCACCGCGGCCAGGTCGGACCAGGCCGCCTCCTCCTTCATCCGGGCCGGGGCGATCCGCCCGGCGGGCCGCCGCAGGGTGACCGCGAGCAGGATGGTCACCAGCAGCATGCCGAGCCCGGCCGGCCACCAGACGGTGAGCCCGACCACGGTCGAGAGCAGGCCCACCGCCAACGCCTGGGCCAGCCGTACGCCGGGACCACGCACCCCGGAGGCGACGTCGTAGACGTCGCCGTCGATGCGGTCGAGCATCTCGCCGACCGGCGTCGTCTCCAGCGCGGGCACGGGTTGGCCCAGCGCCACCTGGCACAACCGGCGACGCAGGTCGGCCGACCAGTCGGCGGTCACCCCGGCCATCACCAGGCTGACCACCAGGTCGCTGAAGACCGCGGCCACCAGGGCGACCGCCAGCAGCGCGAAGAAGCCGACGGAACGGTTCACCAGCACCGGCCCGGCCAGGGCGGCGGTGGCCGCCTGCCCGATGCCGCCGAGCACGATCAGGACGACGACCAGGTTCATCCGGCGGGGAGAGGTGACCCACAGATCACGAAGCAGACGCATGGGTCAGTTCCTCCGATTTCGTGGCGGAGGTTCCAGCCTGCTGTGCCGGGCTGGGATGACTCAACGCATTTTTCGACGCTGCCGGCAGATCTGCCGAAAATTCCCGCCGGAACCACGCTGAGCTGCGCGGGTTGCCGCCGGCCAGGCCGTTAGAACAACACCGTGGCCAGCGTGCCGACCGGGCGGAACCCGCAGCGCTCGTAGACCCGCCGGGCGGGCAGGTTGAAGTCGTTGACGTACAGGCTGACCGTCGGGGCGACCCGGTCGAGCGCGTCGCGCACCACCGCCGCCATCGCCGCGGTGGCGATCCCCCGGCCGCGCCACTCGGGCGCCACCCAGACCCCCTGGATCTGCGCGGTGCGCCGGGTCACCACCGCGAGTTCGGCCTTGAAGACGACCCGGCCATCGACGAACCGGGCGTACGCCCGACCGGAGCGGATCATGTCGGTGACCCGGCGGCGGTATCCGCGCCCGCCGTCCTCGGTCAGCGGCGAGACGCCGACCTCCTCGGTGTACATCGCCACGGCCGCCGGATAGAGCAGGTCGAGTTCGGCACCCCGGACCAGGCGTACGTGCGGGTCGGCCGGGACCTCGGGCAGCGCCTCGGTGGCCAGCAGCGGCTGGTTGGGGCGTACGTCCCGGGCCGGGCCCCAGGTGTCGGAGAGGCGGTCCCACAACTCCAGCACCGCGTCGGCCCGCCCCACGATCGACGAGCAGATCCGGTCCTCACCGGCGAGCAGGTCGGCGAAGGCGGCCACCGCCTGTCGGGTGGCCAGCACCGGGGTCAGGTTGCCGCCGAGCCAGCAGACCGATTCGAGTTGCCGGCGGGAGCCGTACCCGAGCACCCGTCCCTCGGCCCGCCACCACGCCAGCCCGCGCGCGGCGACCCGCTCCGCGACCTGCGCCCCCGCGTACGGGTCCAGGTCGAGCAGCCGCTCGACCGCGCGACGCTCCGACTCCCCCAGTTGCCGCACCGGCGCCGTCAGCACGGTTACCAGCCTGCCAGATCCGTCCCACTCGTGTTGGCGGACGGTAACCGTCGCCGGCACGGTCGGCGCCCGCCCAGCGTCACCGCCGCGTCGGATGAGTTGTCGGCGTTGCATTGCCGATATATCGTAGATGCATCAGCGACAGTTCTACGAGAGGATCACCATGAGGTTCCATCGACGCGGGCACCGCCTGCACGAGGCCCGGATGCGCGGCTTCGGCTTCCCGCCCTTCCCGCCCGACTCACCCTTCCCACCCGGCACGCCTGGTCACCGCCACGGCCGGGGCGGACGGGGACGCGGCCGGGGACGCCGGCCGAACGTCCGCAACGCCGTACTCGCCCTGCTCACCGAGCGCCCGATGCACGGCTACGAGATGATCCAGGAAATCGACTCCCGCACCGGCGGCGCCTGGCGGCCCAGCCCCGGGTCGATCTATCCCACGCTCCAACTGCTGGAGGACGAGGGAGTCGTCGTCGCCACCGAGGAGTCCGGCGGTGGCCGCAAGCGGTTCACCCTCACCGAGCAGGGGTGCCCCGAGGCCGACACGGCGGCCCAGACCCCGCCCTGGGCCGAGGTCGCCGAGGACACCATCAACAGCTGGCACGACATCCGGCACGCCGGCGCGCAGGCGATGCACGCCCTCCGGCAGGTGATGATGACCGGCACCGACGACCAGCGGGAACGCGCCGCACAGGTGCTCGACGAGACCCGCCGCAAGCTGTACGCCATCCTCGCCGAATCCGAGTGAGCCCCGCGTCGGGGGTCGATCGCGCCGCACGATCGCGCTCGCACGCAGTTCGAGTGGCCTCACGTTCACAGTGAGGCCACTCGAAGAGCGCGATCATGGACGGCCCGGCACATCGCCGGCCCGCCGGGGTGCGGGCCGGCGCCGTTCACGGTGCGGGCCGGAGCCTGTCACAGCACGGGCCGAAGCCCGTACAGTGCGGGCCGGGTCAGTGCACGGTGACGTTGGCGCCGGGGAGCAGGCCGCGCAGTTCCTCGGGCAACTCGGCGCCCATCTCGTCGGCCAGTCGCAGCGCCTCCTCGATGAGGGTCTCCACGATCTGCCCCTCGGGCACGGTCTTGATGACCTGGCCCTTCACGAAGATCTGCCCCTTGCCGTTGCCGGAGGCCACGCCCAGGTCGGCCTCGCGGGCCTCGCCGGGGCCGTTCACCACGCAGCCCATCACGGCCACCCGCAGCGGCACCGGCAGCCCTTCCAGGCCGGCGGTGACCTCCTCCGCGAGCTTGTAGACGTCCACCTGGGCCCGCCCGCAGGACGGGCAGGAGACGATCTCCAGGCCGCGCTCACGCAGGCCGAGTGACTCCAGGATCTGGGCGCCGACCTTGATCTCCTCGACCGGCGGCGCGGACAGCGACACCCGGATGGTGTCGCCGATCCCCTCGGCCAGCAGCGCCCCGAAGGCGACCGCCGACTTGATGGTGCCCTGGAAGGCCGGACCGGCCTCGGTCACGCCCAGGTGCAGCGGGTAGTCGCACTGCTCGGCGAGTTGGCGGTACGCCCGGATCATCACCACCGGGTCGTTGTGCTTGACCGAGATCTTGATGTCCCGGAAGCCGTGCTCCTCGAACAGCGAGCACTCCCACAGCGCCGACTCGACCAGCGCCTCGGCGGTGGCCTTGCCGTACTTGGTGAGCAGCCGCTTGTCCAGCGAACCGGCGTTGACCCCGATCCGGATCGGCGTACCGGTGGCGGAGGCCGCTGCCGCGATCTCCTTGACCTTGTCGTCGAACTGCCGGATGTTGCCGGGGTTCACCCGCACCGCAGCGCAACCGGCGTCGATCGCGGCGAAGACGTACTTCGGCTGGAAGTGGATGTCGGCGATCACCGGGATCTGCGACTTGCGGGCGATCGCCGGCAGCGCCTCCACGTCGTCCTGGCTGGGCACCGCGACCCGGACGATCTGGCAGCCGGACGCGGTCAGCTCGGCGATCTGCTGGAGAGTGGCGTTGATGTCGGCGGTCAGGGTCGTGGTCATCGACTGCACGGAAACCGGCGCGCCACCGCCGACCGGCACCGAACCGACCATGATCTGGCGGCTCGCCCGGCGGGGGGCCAGCGGCGGCGGCGGTACGGCGGGCATACCGAGGCTGACAGCGGTCACTTCAGGCACTCACCTTGGGAAGAGGGTGATCGGGTTGACGACGTCCGCGGTGATCGTGAGCAGCGTGAACACGCCACCGATCAGGATCACCACGTACGTGAAGGGCATCAGCTTGAAGTAGTCGACGCGGCCCGGGTCGGGGCGGCGCAGCCGCGCGTACACCCAGGAGCGGGCCCGTTCGAACCAGGCGATGGCGATGTGCCCGCCGTCCAGCGGCAGCAGCGGCAGCAGGTTGAACACCCCGATGAAGAAGTTCAGCGAGATGAACAGCATGATGAAGATTTCCCAGGCGTTGTTGGCGACCGCCTCGCCGCCGAGCACGCTGGCGCCGACCACGCTGATCGGGGTGTCGATGTCCCGCTCGCCGCCGGTGATGGCGTGCCACAGCGCCGGGATCTTCTCCGGCAGCCGCTGCAACGCCTGGGCGGTGGCCACCGCCATGTCGCCGATGAAGGTGCTGGTCGCGCCGACCGCCGCGACCGGGCCGTAGGTGACCAGGCCCGGAGTGGAGAGGACCAGGCCGACGCCGAGCGCGGAAACCTCGGTGACCGGCCCCTCCGGGTTGTCGATCGGCGGACGCTTGGTGGTGGCCAGCGTCGTCTCGGTGCTGCCGGACTGGCCGTCGCGGACGTAACCGATGGTGGCGGTGCTGCCCGGGGTGGTGGCCCGCAGGGTGGTGAGCAGCTCGCCGTAGTTGTTGATCGGGGTGCCGTTGATCGAGGTGATCCGGTCACCGTTCTGCAATCCACCCGCGCCGGCCGGGCTCGGCGCGTCACCCGCAGCGCACTCCCGGTAGGTGGTGTCCGGCAGGACACAGTCCTGGATCGCGATCACCGCCGGCTCGGCGCGGATCTGCTCCTCGTTGCGCGGGAAGTCGGGGTTGGGCAGGCCGAAGGTCATCGCCGCCAGCCAGGCCGCGAAGATGGCCAACCCGAAGTGGGTGATCGAACCGGCGGACATCACGATGGTCCGCTTCCACACCGGGTACCGCCACATGGCCCGCTTCTCGTCACCGGGCTCGACGTCGTCGTCCTGCGGCGTCATCCCGACGATCTTGCAGAAGCCACCGAGCGGGATGCCCTTGAGGCCGTACTCGGTCTCGCCCCGCTTGAAGGAGAAGATGGTCGGGCCGAAGCCGACGAAGTAGCGGGTGACCTTCATCCCGAAGGCCTTGGCGGTGAGCATGTGGCCCGCCTCGTGCAGGCTCACCGAGATGAGGATGCCGAGGGCGAACAGCGCCACCCCGAACGCGAACGACATCAAGCTCCTTCCACCGCAGCAGCGATGATCTCCTGCGCGTGCGCGCGGGCCCACGACTCGGCGTCGAGTACGTCCTCGACGGTACCCGGTTCACCGAAATTGGGAGCCTCCTCCAACACCCGCTGTAGCGTGTCGACGATGCCGAGAAACGGCAGTCGCCCAGCGACGAAAGCCGCCACACATTCCTCGTTGGCCGCGTTGTAGATCGCCGGCCGGCAGCGCCCCGCCGCACCGGCCGCCTTGGCCAGCGCCACCGCCGGGAACGCCGCGTCGTCCAGCGGCGCGAACTCCCAGGTGTGCGCGGTGGTCCAGTCGACGGCTGCGGCGGCGTCGGCGACCCGCTCCGGCCAGCCCAGGCCCAACGCGATCGGCAGCCGCATGTCCGGCGGGCTGGCCTGCGCGAGGGTGGAACCATCGACGAACTCCACCATCGAGTGGATCACCGACTGCGGATGCACCATCACGGTGATGTCGGCGTACGGCACGTCGAACAGCTCGTGCGCCTCGATCACCTCCAGCGCCTTGTTCACCATGGTCGCCGAGTTGATCGTGACGACCGGTCCCATGTTCCAGGTCGGATGGGCCAGCGCCTGCTCCGGCGTGACTCCGGTCAGCTCGTCGCGCCGCCGGCCCCGGAACGGCCCGCCGCTGGCGGTGACGACCAGCCGGCGTACCTCACCCCGGGTGCCGCCGCGTAGGCACTGGGCGAGCGCCGAGTGCTCCGAGTCCACCGGGACGATCTGCTCCGGTCGGGTCACCGCGGCCTTGACCAGCGAGCCGCCGGCCACCAGGGACTCCTTGTTGGCCAGCGCGAGCGTACGCCCGGCGCGCAGCGCCGCCAGGGTCGGCGCCAGCCCGAGCGACCCGACCACCCCGTTGAGTACGACGTCACCCGGCCACTGCGCCAACTCGGTCATCGCGTCCGGCCCGGCGACGATCTTGGGCAGCTTGAACTCACCGCTGGCCCAGCCCCGCCGACTCGCCTCGGCGTAGAACGCCAACTGGAGATCCTGCGCGGCGGACGCCTTGGCCACCCCCACCGCCTCGACGCCGAGTTCCAACGCCTGCGCGGCGAGCAGCCCGACATTTCCACCACCGGCGCCGAGCGCCACCACCCGGAACCGGTCCGGGTTGCGCCGCACGATGTCGACGGCCTGGGTTCCGATCGAACCGGTACAGCCCAACAGCACAAGATCGCGGGGGGTGCTCACGCCGCCCATTGTTCCCCACGACGCCTGGGTGCAAGGAAGGGCACCTTATTAACGCCTGCGGTAGAGGAAGGGCCCCCTGTTAACGGCAAGGAGCTACCTCGCCTCCGGCCGGCCGTACCGTCCTCCGACGTAGCGTCCTGTGGTGCCTCGTCGTCGCGCAGGTCGGCCGGGGTCTGGTGCGACGCCCCGCACGACGGCCCGGACCGGCGCCGCCGCCCCGACCAGCACCAGGGGCCGGGCACCCCCGTTCCACCCGCACTGATCAGGTCGAACGCTGGCCACCATCGACCAGCGGCCACGGCGGATCGAGTTGCGCCTGCTCGACCTGCTGGGCGGCGAATACCCGGATGACGTAGCGGATGGCCAGCGGAACACTGATCAGCACCACGGCCACCGCGGTCGCCACCGCGACGTCGGTCAGGGTGTGCTGCTGCGGCCATCCGGTCAGCACGCGCAGCAGGTACGGCAGCCACACCAGCGTCCCGCCGAGCAGACCCGCCAGACAGAACCGGCCAGCGACACCCCGCGACCGCTCGGTGACGGCGGTGGTGAGCACGATGGCACCGGCCGGCAGCAGCGACAGACCGAGGGTCACCGCGACGACGAACAACGGTGCCAGCAACTCGTCCGAGTTGGCCCCGGCCATCGCGTACGGGATGAACGCAACGAGCCCCAGCAGGTTGAGTGCCGCAGCGGGGGCGATCGCCGCGACCAGGGGCCAACCGCTCCGCCGGACCAGCAGGGTGGCGCAGCCGACCAGGGCCACGAAGCTGCCCACCACGATCGACAACGGTACGGCGACCCGCCAACCAGCGGTGACGGTCGCCTCGGCGACGCTCGGGATCGGCATCGCGGCTGTCTCGGCCCGGAAACCGTCGGCGGTGAAGGCACCGAAGCCGATCCGCTTCCAACGGCCGGTGGTGTCCCGGCGGGCGACACCGTCCCGGCCGTTGGCCACCAGCACGACGACCCCGCCGTCCGGCTGGTCCCGCACCAGCAACGCCCGGGACGACAGGTACTCCTCGACGTCACCCATGGCGGGCATGGCCACGCCGAGCCGCGCCCGGGCATCCTCGTCGACCTCCCAGGCCAGCTGCCAGGTCGCGCCGCCGTCCCGACTCTCCTGCACCGCCAGGCGACGCGGCACGACCCGGAAGCAGTGCGTCGGCTCCCGCGTCGAACAGTCCGATCCGGACGCGGGCGTCGGCAACTGCTGCTGGAACAGCTCACGGCGGTGCTCCGGCAGTTCCGTGAAGCTCGGTCCGTCGTCCTGGCTGACCTGCCAACGGTAGGGCTCCCGGTTGCCGTGGTAGGCGTTGCCGACACCGACCACGGCGACGTCCTGCCACTCGTACAACTGCACAGCGTCGTCGTACTGCGGGGCGGAGGTGGCCGCGACGCCCAGCCCGGCGATCGGCAGCACCACCAGCACCGCCACCATCCGCAGCCAGCGGACCAGCGTCGGACGATTCGCCGCCGACCGCCACGTCCACCAGGCCAGCCCGAGCGCCGGCAGGGCCAGCAGGTCCGTGACGTCGGCCAGGATCACCGACGGACCGTTGACCACGCTCCACAGCGCAGACGCCGTCGTCGCACCCGCCTGCGTCGCCTTCACCGCCGCGAACCCCACCCCCACCAGGAGGATCGAGCCGGCCGCCAGCAGATCGCGGCCGTCCGGCCCGCGCTGCGGACCAGGTCTTCCGGCGGTACGCCACAGCCCCGCCAGCCAAACGCGGTCACCACCGCGTAGCGGTGCGCCAGGAACACCTCCAGCAGCGCGACCCGCCAGCCGAACGCTACCGACCAGCCGTACCCGGCCCGCCAGCAACCGAGAGCGGCCCGCCGTCAGCCGAACGCGACCTGCCAGCAACCGAGCGCTGTCCACCGCCAGCCGAGCGCACCCGGCCAGCAACCGAGCACTGTCCGCCACCAGCCGTACGCGGCCCGCCAGCAACCGAGCACTGTCCGCCACCAGCCGTACGCGGCCCGCCAGCAACCGAGCGCTGTCCGCCGTTAGCCGAGCGCAAGCGGCCAGCAGCAGGGCCAGCAACGGCGGTGCCATCACCAGTCCGGCCACGTCACTGAGCTTGCCGGTCAGCCACCCCGGATAGGCCGCCTTCAACACGTGGTCATTGAGGATCAGCAACGCGGTGGCCGCCACCGTCACCGGGTGGATCAGCCAACTCAGCAAGGCATCCACCGATCGCCGACGCGAGCCGTCCGTACCCCAGTGGTCCTGTAGCGCCCCGTCCATGCTTCCCCCTGTGGTCCCGTTCCCCGCGCCCGCGCCCGCGCCCGCGCCCGCGCCCGCGCCCGCGCTCCGACGAGCATCCGGACTCTCACGGTCGACCCGGCCGGTCACGTTGCCGTCTCGCCCGCACTTCGAACCGGCATAACCGCCGATCCGGGAGCCCCGCCCGTGCAGATCTTGGAACGTTTCCGTTAGCCGCTAACGGAAACTGTCCAAGGTCTACAGCCGACCTGACCACGCGCCGCCCGAGGCAGTCGCGGCACAACCCCGAGCGACAGGGCACCGCAGGCGGTACGGGCAACGCCAGCAGCACGGGCGACGCGGACGGCACAGGCGACACGGACGACACGAGCGACACGGACGACACGGACGACACGAGCGGCGCGGACGACGCGGGCGACGCGGGCGGCACGGGCGGCACGGGCGGCACGGGCGACGCGGGCGGCACGGGCGGCACGGACGACACGAGCGGCACGGGCGGCACGGGCGGCGCGGGCAGCGCGGGCAGCGCGGAGGTCGTTGGGTTCGGCGTCGGCCGCGCGGCGTTTCAGCGCCGTACCTGCGTCATCGCGGTGTCGGCGGACCTGTGCGTAGGGCCTGTCTGGAGAGGAAGTCCGCGCGGCGGATCACCTCTGGAAGCCGGTAGCGCGGGCTGAGGTCGAGCGTCAACGCGGTCGCCTGATCGAGGCGGGTGCGGTGACCGACCGACACAAACACCGGCTTGACGCCCGTCTGGGTCCGCAGCACCCGGCCCAGCACCTCGTCACCGTCACGCAGCGGTGACCAGTCACCCCGGCGTACGCCCGGCTCGGCGTAGTCGGCGACGAAGGGGGTCTTCGCCACCCCGAAGGTGGGCAGACCGGTCACCACCCCCAGGTGGCAGGCCAGCCCGAAGCGGCGGGGATGCGCTATGCCGTACCCGTCGCAGACCACCACCTCGGGGACGGTGCCGAGCCGGTCCAGCGTCTCCAGCAGGATCGGCACCTCACGGAAGGCCAGCAGCCCCGGGACGTACGGGAACCTCACCTCACCGGGTACGACGGCGCTCTCGACCTCGACACCGGCGCGCAGGTCGAACACGACAGCGGCGCCCACCAGCCGCGTTGACGCCTTGTCGTACGACACGTCCACGCCGGCCACCAGCGTCGGCGCGTGCGTCAGATGTCCGCCCAGGTCGAGTCGCTGCCGTAGCAGTTCCTGAATCCGCTCGGCCTCGGCCACCGACCGCGGGGACGACCCGCCCTGCTGAACCGCCCACGTCACGCCGCACCGGCCACGCCAGCGCTCGCCGCACCGGCCACGGCCACGGGACCGGCACCGGCACCGGCACCGGCACCGGCCACCACACCAGCCACGGCACCGCTCGTCGCACCAGGCGCGGCGCGGCTCGTCGCACCGGCCGCGTCGCTGGCCACCGCACCAGCTGCGTCGCTGGGCTGCTGCGAGCGCAGGCGCCGGATCTCGGCCACCAGGCGCGGTACGGCCTGGCGGGCCATCGCGATGAAGGCGGCGTTCTCGTCCCAACGTTCGTCGCCGGAGTCGACGCAACGGGGCTGCTGCACCAGGGTCGCAGCGACGATCTCCCGATGGTCGAAGTCCGGCCACCGGGCGCCCGCGCCGTCGTCGGGGACGACGCTCACCGCCACCAGGTTCATCGCATGCTCGTCGTCCAGTGATCGGACGAACCACGGCCCGGGGGTCGCCGCGGCGCACAACTCCTCGATCTCGGTCAGCTCGTCCTCGCGCATCCGCACCCCGTCCACGATCCTCGGCCTGCTGCGGGATCGTAACCGCGGCCGACGGCCTAGCCACGCGATCACCCCGCCAGCACCTCGCAGCAACGCGACCAGCCGGCCGGCAACGCGGACGACCTCACGGCAAAACGGACGACCTCACGGCAACGCGATCAGCCGGGCGGAAACGCAGTCGACCTCGCGGCAACGCGACCAGCCGGCCGGCAACGCGGCCGACCTCGCGGCAACGCGGACGACGTGCCGGCAACGCGATCAGCCGAGGTGCAACGCGGACTGCTTCCCGGCAACGCGGCCGACGGTGCCGGCCACGCGATCACCCCGCCAGCAACGCGGACGACCTCGCAGCAACGCGACCAGCCGGCCGGCAACGCGGACGACCTCGCGGCAACGCGGACGACCTCGCGGCGACGCGGACGACCTCGCGGCGACGCGATCAGCCTGGCGGAAACGCAGTCGACCTCGCGGCAACGCGGCCGACGGTGCCGGCAACGCGATCAGGCGGGCGGCAACGGAGTTGCCCCGGCCGGTGCTGGTCGCACCGGCCGGGGCAACGGTCACCCGAACTGGCTAGTTCACTGCCACAGGGCGGCGGCGACCTGCGGGTACAGGCCCTCGGGGTGGGCCCGGAACAGCGGCTCGGTGCCGAACAGGGTCACGTTGGCCCCCTTCGCCACGCCACTGACCACGACCGCCTGCCCGGCGGCGGCGGCCTGGCCACCCCAGTGGCCGGCGAGGAAGAAGCCCTCGGCGGCGAGACGCTGGTCGACGCGGACGCCGTCACCGACCCGGGTGAAGTACTGCGGCGCGTCGACGAACGCGGTCGGCAGCGCCGTGGCCGTGATCGGCGATGCCGGGTTGTTCTCCACCTTGACGATGCCGTTCGCGTCGCTACGTCCCGCCGCGATCGTCACGTCGAGCAGGCCGGCGCGGTCGTTGAACTGCTTGCCGCTGGCCCCGCGACCCACCACGGTGCCCCCGTCGGCCAGCCACTGGTCGAACGCGGCGAGCTGGGTGGCGTTGAGGCTGAGCGGGTTGAACGCCGTCGTCGAGACGAAGAAGGCGTCGAAGTCCGCGAACGACAGGGTGCCGTTGTTGAACGCGGTGTGGGTGACCGAGATCGGCGCGAAGCCCATCTGCTGAAGGGCGAAGATCTCACCACCGTTGGCGGCGACACCGAGCCGGGTCTTCGACACCGGCGTGGCGCCGCGTACCTGCGGCGGGGTGAGCCGGATGAACTCGACCCCGTACGCCTCGGCGATCGGCCGGACCACGGACAGGTCACCGGGCACCACGAAGGTGCCGTCGGCGGTCCGGGCCAGCTCCACCCCGTCGTTGAGCAACCGGTTGACGGCCTGGATGCCGGCCACCGAGTCCACGATCAGGCCGTAGTTCGCCTGCTTGCCCGGCGCCACGGCACCGGTGGCCCGGGCCTCGGTCACCGGACGCAGCGCCTGGGCGTCGAGGGCGACGTTCTCGCTGACCCGCTGCACCGTCGCGCCCCAGAGGTGACCGTGGCTCCACGCCGAGATGTCGTACATGGCGTTGAAGTCGTTGGTCACGTCCCGCCCGACCTCGAGCAGGGCACTCGCCAGGCCGCGCTTGGCCTGGTGCATGTCGACGACGTAGGTGCCGGCCTCGTAGTGCGTGCCGCCCAGCTTGAACGGCCGCCAGGCACGCTGGACCTTCAGGTCGTTGTCGACCATGAACTGGACCAGCCGGGCCGCCGCGGTGGCGCTGCGCTGGTCGGTACCCGCCGGGATGACGTACGCCCGGGCGAAGCCCTGCACGTGGGTCTTGATGTTGTCGCCACGCGCGAGCGAGATGGCCAGCGGGTCGTCGATCGGCCGGGTCGACTCACCGTCGACGCCGCGCCGGAACCACTCCAGCTGGTTGGTGAGCAGCTCGGCCCGGTTCTGGGTGGCGTAGTCGAAGTTGCCCTTGATCGTCGCCACGGCCACGGCCGTGTTGATCCGGGTACGCTCGTGGCGCTCCGCGACGGTCAGGTTGCCGCGCGGGTTCAGCGGCACCTCGATGGTGTGCCCGATCGCGCCGTGGTACATCGAGTACATCGGGGTGAAGATCGGCGGCCAGTCGTCCCAACCCTGCGTCCGGTCACGGAACGGGATGTCGTTACGGCGGCTGCCGTCCGGGTTCGCGCAGCTGGCCCGGGTCTCGCCGGTGGCGAGGACCTTCTGCTCCATGCTCAGCGCGTTGCGCAGCGCGTGCTTGATGTACAGGTCGTACTCGTAGTTGTCGCCGTGCGGGCCGGTGGTCGGCTCGATCAGCGTGCAGTTGACGTACCCGTGGATGTCCAGCATGGTGAGCGGGCTGTAGCGGACCAACTGCGCCCGCACCGCGCGGACCTCGGGCTGCGACGCCGTGATGTAGTCACGGTTCATGTCGAAGCCGTTGGCGTTGGCGCGGGTCGCCGCGACCCGGCCGTCCGGGTTGTTGGTGACCACGAAGGCGAGGACGTGCTTGTTGAGCATGTCCACGACCGTCGGGTCGGTGGAGAACGCCAACTCCTGCAACACCTGGAGGCTGGCGTCGGTGCCTTCCCACTCGTTGCCGTGGATGTTGTTGTTGACGAACAGCGGCGTACGCCAGTTGTCGTAACCGCCGGCGGCGAGCTTGGCCTGTGCCGCGTGCGGGTCGCTGAACCGCAGGTCCGACAGCTGCTGCCAGGTCTTCCACTGGGCGTCGCTCATCGGCGCGGTGGCCACCACCAGGTGCAGGTCCCGGCCGAGGACCGACTGGCCGATCACCTCCACGCTGATCCGGTTGCTGCGCTGAAGGTCACGCAGCGCCGACGGGATGCCGTGGTACGGAATGAGGTTGTACGCGATCGACGCGTCGGTCAGCTCCACCGGCACGTCGGCGATGACATCGTTCCGCGGCTTGCCCGCCAGCTTCGCCGCGGCTACCGGCTCGCTGGGCTGGCGGCCCGGGGCGTCGGCGGAGCGTCCCCGCTGGCCGGGGCCGATGCCGAAGGGAAGTTCGGTGTCGGACTGACCGCGCGGCGACGCGATGGCCGCGTCGAGTGCCTCCGGGTCAGCCGGTGCCGCCACGGCGGCGGACGCCGGTCCGAACAGGAGTGCGGCGGAGAGTAGGGCTATCAATGGTCGACGAACGGCCACGCAGGTACCTCGCTTCGAGGACTAGGGCGACAGGTGGCGACTCTTGATCGCCAGCGCCACGATGATTCGCTGTTCTACCAGCGACGACACCGCAAGTCGATAGCCCAGGGCAGCGGGAGCGCTTCCCCGACCGATTCGCCGAGGCGGACCGGCCGAACGGTGAGCCGCCCGTCACGTCCGGGTTCAGCCGTCCTGACGAGCGGGGGCGGTCAGCACGAAGGTCTCCACCTCGGTGCCGCCGTACCAGTCGGTGCGCCGGCCCACGTGGGTCATGCCGAGCCGCCGGCAGACCGCCATGGACCGCTCGTTGCCCGGCGTCACCACGGCGTACACCTCGCGGGTGGCGTCGGCGGTGGCGAACTCGCGGGCCAGCACGGCCCGGGCCGCCTCGGTGGCGTAGCCGTTGCCCCACGAGTCGGGATGCAGGTGCCAGCCCACCTCGATGTCCTCGGTCGGCGTACGGCCGTCGGCGCCCGGCAAGGGCTTGAGCAGGACGCTGCCGACCACCGTTCGGGTGTGGCGCACCTCGATCGCCCAGAGGCCGTACCGCCCGGCGTACGGGGCGTCACGCTGCCGCCAGACGGCGAGCCGCTCGGCGGCCTGGGCCGGTTCGACAAGCCGTCCCGCTCCCCCGCCGAGCCAACGCATCACCTCGTGCCGGGAGTAGATGTCGAAGATCCGGGCGAGGTCGGCCGGCGCGTCGGTCCACTCCCGCAGCACCAACCGGTCGGTGGTGGCTACCGTCATGGCTGGCGATCCTACGTCCCCACCCGCCCACCGTCGGGGCATCGTGGGCGTACGCCCCAGGCGTGGCCGGGGCCGCTACGGGGAACAGGGGCGTGATGGGCAGAGCATGGCGGCGCACGAGGCGGATCGCTCGGGCCGCCTTCCGGCCGGTACGCGGGCGGGATCTGTCGCTGCACGCCGCCGCCATCACGTTCTACGGGGCGATCGCCGTGGTGCCGGTGGCCCTGCTGGCGATCTGGCTCACCGGGCTGCTGGTCGGAGCCGACCAGGTACGGCGGCTCACCGCGTACGCCGTGGCGGCGCTGCCGGACGCGATCGGTGCGCCACACGCGGTGGCCGCCCTGGTCGAGGCCGGGGTGGACCTCACGCCGTGGCTCGCGCTGGCCGCGGTGCTACCCGCGTCGCTGTACGGCGAGGGGCTGCGGCGGGCGTTCGTCTCGGTCGCGGCGCCCCGCTCCGACGAGCACCTGATCGGCTGGCGGGGCCGGCTGTTGCTGCTGCCGCTGCTCGCCCCGGCACCGGCGCTGCTGTTGGCCATCCTGCTCGCGCTGCCGACCACCACGGGGCTGGTCCGCCAGGGTGGCTGGGCCGGGGCGCTCGGCGTGGTGCTCTCTTTCCTGGCGGTCTGGTTGGTGCTCACCCCGGTGCTGCTGTGGGTGTTCCGGGTGGTCGGTCCGGCCTCGCCGGACTGGCTCTCCGCGCTGCTGGTCGGCTCGTTCACGGCGGCGAACCTCTCCGGCTTCCTGCACGGCTTCGTGCTGTTCGCCTCGCTCCCGCTCGACCTGGGCCTACCCTTCGGCGGCCTGGTCGAGGTGGGCGCCGCCGTGGCCATCCTGCTCTGGCTCTACGTCTTCCACATCATCGTGCTGGCCGGCTACTCCGCCACCCTGGCCCTCTCCGCCCATCGCACCCACCCACGTTGATCACGACGGCGAATCCGATCTCCTGGACATCGCCAACCTATCGCCAACCTGATGATCAACGGGGTTCCGGCGGGGGTGCAGGGGTTAGGGTGCGGGGATGATGGGTGGCGAGGTGCCGGGGCGGGCCGACGTGGTGGTTGTCGGGTCGGGTCACAACGGGCTGGTGTCGGCGATCCTGCTGGCCCGCGCCGGGTTGGACGTGCTGGTGTTGGAGGCCGCCGAGGTGATCGGTGGGGCTACCCGCACCGAGAACCCGTTCCCCAAGGTGCCGTCGTTGCGGCACTCCACCGGGTCCTATCTGCTCGGGCTGATGCCGCCGGAGTTGCTCGCCGCGCTCGACGTACGGATCCCGGTGCTGCGCCGCGACCCGCACTACTTCCTGCCCACCCCGGGCGGTGCCGGCTCGCCGTACCTGCTGTTCGGCACCGACACCGCGGCCACCCGGGCGCAGCTCACCGAGTTCTTCTCCGCCGCCGACGTGGCCGCCGACGACGCGTTGCAGGCCGAACTGGCGGCGCTGCGCGAGGACCTGGCCCCGGCGTGGCTGGCCGAACCGTTCAGCGTCGAGGAGACCGCGCAGCGCTACATCCGCCCCGAGCTGCAACAGGTCTTCGTGGACCTGGTCCGTGGCTCGGTCGCCGACTACCTGGCCCGCTTCGACTTCCACTCCGAGCTGCTGGTCAGCATGTACGCGGTCACCGACGGCCTGTCCGGGCTCAACGCCGGCCCGGACGACCCCGGCACCGGGCACAACTTCCTGGTGCACAACATGTGCCGGCTGCCCGGCTCGGGCGGCACCTGGATGATCGCCGAAGGCGGCATGGGCACCGTCTCGCGCACCTTCGCCGACGCGGCCCGCGCCTCCGGCGCCCGGATCGTCACCGGCGCACCCGTCGCCGCGATCACCCTGGACGGGGGCGCCGCCACCGGCGTGGTGCTCGCCGACGGCCAGGAGGTACGCGCCGAGGTGGTGCTCGGCGCCTGCGACCCGTACCGGCTGATGGAGCTGCTGCCCGACGGCGCGCTGCCGACCGTGCTCAGCGACCGGATGGCGGCGGTCCGGCGTACCGGCACCACGCTCAAGCTCAACCTGGCGCTGCGCGGCCTGCCCCGCTTCTCCTGCCTCCCGCAGGACGCGCCGAGCCCGTTCGGCTCGACCATCCACCTGCTGCCCGGCTCGGCCTCGCTGATCGGCGGCGGCGGCGAATCCCCGATGGCCGCCCTACGGGGGATGTGGTCCGACGTGCAGGCCGGACGGCTGCCGGCGGAGCCGACCATCGAGTGGTACCTGCACACCACCGTCGACCCGTCGCTGGCCGACCCGGACGGACACCACTCGTCGGCGTTGTTCGTCCAGTCGGTGCCGTACGAGCTGGCCGGCACCACCTGGGACGCAGCCCTGCCCGGCTACGTCGAGCGGCTGGTGGAGATCTGCGAACGGTACGCACCCGGCACCGGCGACCTGATCGCCGACGCGGTGCCGCTGCCCCCACCCGGCATCGAGGCGCACTTCGGCATCACCGGCGGACACATCCACCACGTCGACAACACCGTCGCGTTCGCCGACCGGATGCCGTACGCCACCGGCGTCGACGGGGTGTACGCGGGCAGCGCCGGCTGCCACCCGGCGGGCAGCGTGATCGGCGCCGCCGGCCACAACGCCGCCCAACGCATCCTCGCCGACCTCGGTTGCTAAGCGCGCTACTCGGGCTGCGGGGTAAGGAAGGGCACCTTATTAACGCCTCGCGTAGTAAAGGGGCCCCTTCTTAACACCAACCGGCTTACGACCGGGCGACCTCCGTGGCGGGGGCCTCCTCGCCGACCCGGTGCGCGCGGATCTTGTGGCCGACGCTGGTCAGGCAGCGCCCGCTGGGCAGGTCGAAGCGCCAGCCGTGCAGCTGGCAGGTCAACTGGTCGCCCTCGACGATGCCGAATCGGCTCAGATCCGCCTTCAGGTGCGGGCAGCGCCGCTGCACCGTCCAGTCGCCGACGGTGATGTCCTCGGCGTCGACGGCCCGCTCGTGCTCGTCGTACCAGCCCTCGGCGTACTGGAGGCGCTCAGTGGACAGGCACTTGAAGAAGGCGTACACGAACTCGTTGTACTGGCCGATCCGGGCCGCCGAGAACCGGCAGGAGAGGAAGAGCGAGTTGACCCAGTCGACCTCGCCGATGTGCAGCAGGTGCTCCACCAGCGCCCGCTCGGTACGGAACCGGTAACGCACCTTCTCGTCGGCGTACGGCCGCACCTGCTTGCCCGGGAAGTCCACCACTATCGATTCAACGGTCTCGCCGCCTGAGCTGTCAGTGCCGACCAGGTCGAAGCGGACCGGACCGCCGACGCCCTTGGCCAGGTAGATCGACTCGTCCAGCAGCGGCTCGATGCGCTGCTTCAGCTCCTTGAGCACGTCGACCTCGGGGTGCCGCCAGGACGCCTTCTCCGCCTCGATGATCGGGCGCTTGCGCTCGCGCATCTCCTCCAGGTGGGCGACCTTGTTGGCGAAGAACTCCTCGACCGGCTGCGGGTGGGTGGTCGTCGCCCCGGAGGTGGTGACCTCGGCGACGCTGCCGGGCAGCAGCACGATGCCGTTGGTGCCGCCGACCTTGGCGTACTCGGCCAGGAAGACCGACTGGTCGGGGAAGATGTTCCCCTCGTCGTCGAAGATGTCGTTGAACTGCCACAGCTCGTCGTCGAGGAAGCAGGGCGGCCCGGCGATCGGGAAGACGTGGTCGGCCTTCAGGTCGTCGATGTAGCGCCAGGTGCGGTCGAACTGCCGGTCCCGCTTCTGCTTGCCGAACGCGGTCTTCGCCGACTGCGGCAGCTCGTAGACCATCGGGTACCAGATCGCTCCGGAAAACTGGAGCAGGTGCGCGTGCACGTGGCCCAGCTCGGCGAAGACGCTCAGGTCGGTGGGGCGGGCGTCGTTCTGGTTGAGCAGCCGTACGCCGTCGTACTCCACCCAGAGCGACGAGTCACCGATCGGGCCGTCGGTCGGGCTGGTCAGCGCCTGAATCATGATCTTCAGGCCGCCGTCCAGCTCGACGACCTCCTCGTTGCGGGTCTTCAGGAACTTCGTGAAGCCCAGCGCGCGGAACTCGTCCTCCATCTCCGAGGTGGGGAACTCGGGCAGCAGCACGGTCGCGGACTTCGACACGTACCGCTTCAGGTGGGCCGCGTCGAAGTGGTCCCGGTGCAGGTGGGAGACGTACAGGTAGTCGACGTCGCCGAGGCTCTCCCAGTCGAGCTGGGAATTGTCCGGGAACGGGAACCAGGAGGCGAAGTAGGCCGGATTGACCCACGGGTCGCACAGGATGCTGCCCGCAGCAGTGTCGATCCGCATGCTCGCGTGCCCGGTACCGGTCACTCGCACCGCAGTTCCCCCTCAAGAAGACAAATCACGACGTACGCAAGAACGCTACCGGAGGCAGTGTGCTCACCGTCCCGCGACGCCGGTAGTCCCGTCCGGCCCGGCGAAGACAGGCCAGACGGCCCGGGTCCTCGGCCCTCGACCGGGCGACCAGCCGACCCGACGTGCCGGTGTCCCGCGTCTCGGGCCCGCTCTTCGGCGGGACACGATCGTCGCCGCCGGACATCGGTCGTCCTTTATCGGTCGGGCCCTGCGCCAGGGCCGACGCGGGGCGTGCCAGACTAACCGGAGATCCGATCGCGAGGGAAGGACCGACCAGTGGCAGGAAGCGAGCCGGTAACGTCGCCAGACCAGCACAAGCCTGGGCACCGCAAGGCCGGGCGGATCGGCGCGGTCGTCACCGCGTTCGCGCTGCTGGCGATGCTCTGCGGCAACCACGAGGGCAGGGTCGAGGACATCTGGCTGATCGGCCTGGCCGCGCTTCTGCTGCTCATCGTCCTCGGTGACGTGGTGCTGCGCCGCAACGGTCTGCGTTCCTGACCCAGCCGCCACGGCGCCAACCGCTCGCGTAGCAAGCGGTGTGGCGAACCCGGTCGTGTGGTACGGCGACAGGGGGACGTGCGAGCCCGTCCCGGCAACACGAGTGGGGCCCGCCTCCGGCATCGGAGGCGGGCCCCACTCGTCGGCGCCGGTCAGCGACCGAAAAGAATGTCCTGCACGTTCTTCAGCGCGGCGTCGACCTCGGCCTCGAAGTAGCCGCCCTGCACCAGCCCGAAGCGCAGCGTGTCCAGGTCCTTCGGATTCACCGGCATCTGGTTGCGCCCGGCCATCCCGCCGAGCAGGCTCTCGAAGAAGCGGTCCACCTGGTCGGGGTCGTATCCACTGCCGAAGCGGCGCACCTGGAAACTGCGCCGAATCTGATCCACCCGGTAGAGATCGCTGCCGGGCGGTCCGGCCATCGGCGGCCCGCCCATCGAGGGCCCGGCCATCGCCGGTGGCCCCGCCATCGGCGGGCCACCGAGTGCCTGCTGCGGCACGGCGGGCGGGCCGGCGGGGCCGCGACGCGGGTCACGATCCGGCATCCGGATCTCCGCAGTCATGTCGGTACGGGCGCGTCGACCCGCCTCGAAGCCGTCAAACCGCTGCTCCTCGGGGGGGCCGTAGCCACCCGGGCCGTCGGGGGGACCATAGCCGCCCGGCCCGTCCGGAGGACCGTAACCACCGGGCCCGTCCGGAGGGCCGTAGCCACCCGGGCCGTCCGGAGGACCGTAACCACCCGGCCCATCCGGGGGGCCATAGCCACCCGGGCCGTCCGGAGGACCGTAACCGCCCGGCCCGGCGGGCAGACCGCGCGGCGGGGCGCCATGACCCATCGGGCCGCCGGGGGGACCCATCGGACCACCCGGACCCATCGGACCACGCGGTGCCTCGTATCCGCTGCGGGGAGCGTCGTACCCGCCGGCGAAGGCACCGGTCGGCTCGTCGTAGCGGCCGTACGGCGGGCCTGCCTGCGCCGGCATCGGTCGGGGCGGCATCGGCGGCTGCGGCATCGGGGTCATCCCCCGCTCCTCGCGCATCGGCGGGCCCATCCGGTCCGGCGGGCCCATCCGGCCCTCGCCACCGGCCCGGCCAGCGCCACGCTCCTCCAACTCGGCCAGCTGCCGTTCGACCCGGTCGAGGTGCAGGTCGACCTGCCACTCGTCGTAGCCGTTGAAGCGAACCCGGAAGACGACGTCGTGGACTTCCTGCGAGGCCACCGGAGCACCTACCGGCTGGCCGGCGAGGGTCGCCTCGACCCGGTCCAGGAAGGCGTCCACCTCGTCAACCTTGTATCCCCGGCGGAGCGCCTTACGCCGGAAACGCTGACCCTGACTCGCCACTATGTCTCCTGGTCTCGTTCGCCACGCCCGGTCACGCCGACAAGTTCCCGGCCGGGTCGGTGCCCCTGTCCTCAGCGGCGGCCAGCTGCCCACACGCCCCGTCGATCTCGCGACCCCGGGTGTCCCGCACCGTGGTGGACACCCCGGCGTCGCGCAACCGCCGGACGAACTCCCGCTCCACCGGCTTCGGGCTCGCGTCCCAGCGACTGCCCGGAGTCGGATTGAGCGGAATCAAGTTCACATGGGCCAGCTTGCCGGCCAGCAGCCGCCCGAGCAGATCGGCTCGCCACGGCTGGTCGTTCACGTCCTTGATCATCGCGTACTCGATCGACACACGACGCCCCGTGCGAGCCGCGTAGGCCCAGGCGGCGTCCAGCACCTCGGACACCTTCCAGCGCTGGTTGACCGGCACGAGTTCGTCGCGCAGCTCATCATCGGGGGCGTGCAGCGACAACGCAAGGGTCACCGAGAGGTCTTCGCTGGCCAGTCGGTGGATGGCAGGCACCAGGCCGACCGTGGAAACGGTGATGTGCCGCTGGGACAGGCCGAGGCCCTCCGGCGCCGGCGTGACCAGCCGACGGATCGCGGCCACCACCCGGTTGTAGTTCGCCAGCGGCTCGCCCATGCCCATGAAGACGACGTGCGACAACCTCGGCGGCGACCCCGCCACCGCCCCGGAGGCGGCCACCCCGGCCAGGTAGACCGCCTGGTCGACGATCTCGGCGGTGGAGAGGTTGCGGGTCAGGCCCGCCTGCCCGGTGGCGCAGAACGGACACGCCATCCCGCACCCGGCCTGGCTGGAGATGCAGACGGTGACCCGGTCCGGGTAGCCCATCAGCACGCTCTCCACCAGCGAGCCGTCGTGCAGGCGCCAGAGCGCCTTGCGGGTCGCCCCGTCGTCACACGCCATCTCGCGGACCGGGTTGAGCAGCCGGGGCAGCAGCTGGTCGGCCAGCCGGTCACGGGAAGCCGCCGGCAGGTCGGTCATCTGCGCCGGGTCACGTACCAGCCGACCGAAGTAGTGGGTGGAGATCTGCCGGGCCCGGAAGGCCGGCTCACCCAGCCCGGTGACCAGGGCCTTGCGGCCCGCGAGGTCGAGGTCGGCGAGATGTTGCGGTGGCATCGACGCCCGGCGCGCACCGGGCGCGTCCGGGTCCGCCGGAATCAGGGGCAGGCTCGTCATGGCCCGTCCAGTCTGGCACGCCCGGATCGGAACGCACCCGTCCGGAGGGCGCGGATCGCCTCCGGCCACCCGTACGACCGGGCTGTGCCGGCGTGATCCATGCCTCAGTTCACCGCCGGAACAAGAACCACGAGCAGCAGGTACGCGGTCGGCACCGCGAACAGCACCGAGTCCAGCCGGTCCATCAGGCCACCGTGCCCGGGCAGCAGGTTGCTCATGTCCTTCACGCCGAGATCCCGCTTGATCATGGATTCGGCGAGGTCACCAAGGACGGCGGCGCCCGACACCGCCACCCCGAACACGGCACCCCACCACGGGGCCACGTCGAACAGCAGCCAGAGCAGCAGGGCACTGCCCAGCGCGGCCGCCCCGACCGACCCGGCGAAACCCTCCCAGGACTTCTTGGGGCTGATCGTCGGCGCCATCGGATGTTTACCGAAGTTGGCGCCAGCGGCGTACCCGCCGGTGTCGGAGAGCACCACGGCGACCAGGGTCACCAGCACCCGCAGCGCCCCGTCGTCGGGGGACGACGCGAGCAGGGCGGCGAAGCCGCCGAGGAAGGGCACGTACACCGCGATCAGGATGGCCGCGGTCATGTCCCGCCGGAAGTTGGCCGTACCGTCGCCGAGCCGCCAGACGAGCGTGCCCGCGATCGTGACCAGCAGCCCCAGCAGCAGCGCGTCCAACCCGCCGAACCAGCCGATGGTGACCGTCAGCACCCCACCGACGATCAGTGGGACCAGCGGCACCTGGGCACGGGCACGCCGTACCGCGCGGGACATCTCCCAGATGCCCACACCGAACGCGGCGGCGAGCACCAGCAGGAAGGAAGGCGTGTAGAGGAAGAGCGGAAGCAGGACCGCAGCACCCAGGCAGACGCCCACCGAGATCGCCGCCGGCAGGTTCCGGCCGGCCCGACTCGGCGCCGGCTGCGGGCCTGCGTTCGACCCCGACTGCGGGCCGGCTGGCCGAGCGGCACCGGCGCGGCGCCGGCCCCGGTGGCGCTTGCCCGCCGGCGGCTCGTCGGGGTCCGGGTCGTCGCTGGCGGGCACCGGGGCGAACTGGGCGGTCGGCGCGTCGTCATGATCGAGGCCCGGGCCGCCGCGTACCGGCTCGATCTGGGCGGTGGGGGCGTCCTCGTGGCCGAGGTCGAGGCGCCGGCCGACGCCGTTCGGGGCCGGGTCACGCCGGTCGCGCTCGCCGTCGTACCGGTCACCGCCATAGGGGTCACCGTCGTACCGGTCACCGTGGCCGCCGAAGCCGGCGCCGGGTGCGGCGCCCCGGTCGGCGGGGGGAGCACCGAACGGGTCGCCGGGCAGGCCGCCGAGGTCGTCAGGCTGCCGGGCGTACGGACGATCGGCAGCCGGACGGGACCGGGTACGCGGCTCCGCGTACAGTTCGGCGGCGGCGGCGGCGTGCGGGTCGCGGGCCCAGGGGCCGGGATCGACGTCCGGGTCGGGCCAGGGTAGCTGGGCGGGCCGATCCTGCCGTTCCCAGCCACGGGCCTCGGCGCCACCGTAGGGGTCGAGGTGGGACATCACGCACCGGACGAGGGCGCCGCGAAATCCACCACTTGACGCACAGCCACTACCATCCCCTACCCGCGCGAGGCGCTCCGTCTGATTTTGCCGGCCGGTCGGCTGACCGATTCCCACCCTTCACCACCGGGTCACCGGGAATCGTGCCGAGCCTACTGCACCTGTCCGCCCCACAGCCCGCACCAGTATCCACCCGTACCCTCGACCCCCACCGCGTCGATCACGAAGTTGTCGCCGCGACGCACCGCTGGCGACGACAACTTCCCGATCGATGTGGCGGGGCTGGGGTGGGCGGCAGGCGGGCGGGTCAGACCTCCAGGAGCTCGGCTTCCTTGTGCTTGACCAGCTCGTCGACGTGCGCGACGTAGCGCTGGGTGAGGTCGTCCAGTTCCTTCTCCGCGCGACGGCCGTCGTCCTCGCCGACCTCGCCGTCCTTGACGAGCCGGTCCAGCTCTTCCTTGCCCTTACGGCGGATGTTACGGATGGCGACCTTGGCTTCCTCGCCCTTGTGCCGGGCGACCTTGATCATGTCGCGGCGGCGCTCCTCGGTCATCTGCGGGAGCAGGATGCGCAGCTGGTTGCCCTCGTTGTTCGGGTTGACCCCGAGGTCCGAGTCGCGGATCGCCTTCTCCATGGCGTTGATCTGCGAGTTGTCGTACGGCTTGATGATGGCCATCCGCGGCTCGGGGATGCCCACCGACGCCATCTGGGTCAGCGGAGTCGGGCTGCCGTAGTAGTCAATGATGATCTTGGAGAACATGGCCGGAGTGGCGCGACCGGTGCGGATGGCACCGAACTCCTCCTTGGCGTGCTCGACCGCACGCTCCATCTTCTCCTCGGCCTCGAGGAGGGTGTCGTCGATCACCGCTCTCCTCGCCTCCTTCTTGTGCTCGTCATGGGGCTTGTCGGGTCACCGGGACCGTCAGGGTCGGATCGACGGTCGGTTCAGGTGGTGATCAGCGTGCCGATCTTCTCGCCGCCCACCGCCCGGACGATGGTGTCGTCGCCCTGTGCGCCGAAGACCAGCATCGGCAGGCCGTTCTCCATGCACAGGCTGAAGGCGGCGGCGTCGGCGACCCGCAGGTTGCGGCGCAGCACCTCGGAGAAGGTGATCGAGTCGAACTTGCTGGCGGTCGGGTCGATCCGCGGATCGGCGGTGTAGACCCCGTCGACGCCGTTCTTGCTCATCAGCACCACGTCCGCGTGGATCTCCAACGCCCGCTGGGCGGCCACCGTGTCCGTGGAGAAGTACGGCATGCCCGCCCCGGCGCCGAAGATGACGACCCGGCCCTTCTCCAGGTGCCGGATCGCGCGCAGCGGAATGTACGGCTCGGCGACCTGGGCCATCGTGATGGCACTCTGCACCCGGGTCTCGATGCCTTCCTTCTCCAGGAAGTCCTGCAACGCGAGGCAGTTCATCACGGTGCCGAGCATGCCCATGTAGTCCGCCCGGGCCCGGTCCATGCCCCGCTTCTGCAACTCCGCGCCACGGAAGAAGTTGCCGCCACCGACCACCACGGAAACCTGCACCCCGCGACGCACCACCGTGGCGATCTGCCGGGCGATGGCCTGCACCACATCCGGGTCGACGCCGATCGCGCCGCCGCCGAACACCTCGCCGGAGAGCTTCAACACGACCCGCCGGGACCGGCCGGGCGGCGGTGCCGTCGGGTCGTCCGCCGCCAGCGGTCGGTCACTCACAACCTGCGTCATCCGCCCGTCCTTCCCCCACCGGTGCACCGGGTGCGTACCTGCCCTTGCCGACCTTATGGGACGAGGAGGCCGCGGTGTGCATCGCGTACACCGGCGGCCTCCTCGTCATGTCGTTGCTCAGCCCACGGGCGCGCCGCGCCCGGCGGCGGCTCAGGCCTGGCCGACCTCGAACCGCACGAAGCGGGTGACCTCGATGCCGGCCTCGGCCAGCACCTGCTTCACCGACTTCTTGTTGTCGGTGACCGACGACTGCTCCAGCAGGACGAAGTCCTTGAAGAAGGCGTTGACCCGACCCTCGACGATCTTCGGCAGCGCCGCCTCGGGCTTGTTCTCCTCGCGGGCGGTCTGCTCGGCGATGCGCCGCTCGGACTCGACGACCTCGGCCGGCACCTCGTCCCGGGTGAGGTACTGCGGACGCATCGCGGCGATCTGCATGGCCGCACCACGGGCGTCGGCATCGCCGGCCTCGTCGGTCTTGCCGGCGTACTGCACCAGCACGCCGACCGCCGGGGGCAGGTCCTGGGCCTTGCGGTGCAGGTAGACCGCGACCGTGCCGTCGAGCTTGGCGAAGCGGTTCAGCACCAGCTTCTCGCCGATCTTGGCGGACTGCTCCTGGACCAGGTCGGCGACCGTACGGCCGTCGATCTCGCTGGCCAGCAACTCCTCGGCGTTGCTCACGCCGGAGCGCTCGCCGTGCTCCACCAACTGCTGGGCCAGCGCGATGAAGGCGTCGTTCTTGGCGACGAAGTCGGTCTCACAGTTGAGCTCGAGCAGGGCCTGGCCGGCGTGGGCGATGAGGCCGTTCGCGGCGGTCCGACCGGCCCGCTTGCCGACGTCCTTCGCGCCCTTGACGCGCAGGATCTCGACGGCCTTGTCGAAGTCGCCCTCGGCCTCGGTCAGGGCCTTCTTGCTGTCCATCATGCCGGCGCCGGTCAGGTCGCGGAGCTTCTTGACGTCCGCGGCGGTGATCTGGGACATGGCTCTCTCTTCGGTGTTGAGATTGCGATGGGATGGTCTGAGGTGCCGGTTACCCGGATCCGGGAGGTTCCTGCCGGCCTGGTCGCCGCCGGTCACCGTCAGCGCAGCCGACGGTGACCAGACGGCGGCGCGGTCACTGCCCGGAAACGGCCGCCGGCTGCTCGGCCGGCTGCTGCTCGGCTGCCGGCTGCTCGGCTGCCGGCTGCTCAGCTGCCGGCTGCTCGTCGGCCTTCTTGGGCTCCTCGAGCAGCTCGCGCTCCCACTCGGCCAGCGGCTCGTCGGTGGCGACACCCGCCTCCGGCTTCTCGTCGCCACCACGGCGACGGCCGGAACGGGCGATCAGACCGTCGGCGACGGCGGCCGCGACGACCCTGGTCAGCAGCTCGGCCGAACGGATCGCGTCGTCGTTACCCGGGATCGGGAAGTCGACCTCGTCCGGGTCGCAGTTGGTGTCGAGCACGGCGATCACCGGGATGCCCAGCTTGCGGGCCTCGTCGACGGCGATGTGCTCCTTCTTGGTGTCGACGATCCAGACCGCCGCCGGCAGCTTCTGCATGTCCCGCAGACCACCGAGGGTCTTGGTGAGCTTGATCTTCTCGCGGGAGAGCTGCAGGGTCTCCTTCTTGGTGTAGCCGGCGGCGGTGCCGCTGAGGTCACCGAGGGCCTCCAGCTCCTTCATCCGCTGCAGCCGCTTGTACACCGTCTGGAAGTTGGTCAGCATGCCACCGAGCCAGCGGTGGTTGACGTACGGCTGGCCGACCCGGGTCGCCTGCTCGGCGATCGCCTCCTGGGCCTGCTTCTTGGTGCCGACGAACAGGATGCTGCCGCCCTCGGCCACCGTGTTGCGCACGAACTCGTACGCCTTCTCGATGTAGTCGAGGGTCTGGCGCAGGTCGATGATGTAGATGCCGTTGCGCTCGGTGAAGATGAAGCGCTTCATCTTCGGGTTCCAGCGCCGGGTCTGGTGCCCGAAGTGAACACCGCTCTCCAGCAACTGACGCATGGTCACGACGGCCATGGTTTGCACTCCTTGCGATCCCTGGTTGTCCCGCCCGGCCGGCGGCCGGGCGTCCTGGTGCCCAGTGGTCGGCCATGATGGGCCCGACAGGGTCGGGACCAGGGAGGCCGCCGCCACACGACGATTCGTGAGGAGGGCACGCGAGGTCGACCGCGCGAGGCGGTCGCCAGTCGACCAGTGTACGCCCCTCCCCCACCGCCCCACCCCCGGGTGCAAGGAAGGGCACCCTATTAACGCCTCGTGTCGAGGAAGGGCCCCCTGTTAACAGCTGCCGAGCGCCGTCGAGGGCGGGCGCCCGCCCTCGACGGCCGACAGCTCAGCCGACAGCTCAGCCGACAGCTCAGCCGGCGGCGAGGGCCGCAGCGAAGAAGAGCGCGAGCCCGACGGTCAGGTACGCCGTCGGCGGCCGCAGCCAACCGCGCGCCCCGTCGGTCAGCGAGAACCCGGTGGTCCGCAGCCCGTACAGGCCGGCCGCGAAGATCGGCAGGCCGACCACCAGGAAGGTGCCCACCAGCACGTCGGCGGCGGAGACGGGATCCCCGATCGCCCCGTGCAGCAACACCCTCAGCGCCGGCACCTCGAAGATCACCACCAGCGCGGCGAACAGCACGGCGAGCACCGGCCGCCGGGTCCGGTAGACGCCGTCGCCCGGCAACCCCGACGGTACGCCCGGCGCCTGGAAGCCGGCCTCCCCAGCGGTCTGCTGGAAGCCGGGCTCCCCCGCCGGCAGGTCACCCCGCGGCGCCACCGGCGGCATCGGCCCGGTCGGCTGCTCCAGCGGGTTCACCGCCTCCGCCCCCCGCTTCGCCTCGACGATCGGGTATCCGGCCAGCGACGCGGACCGGGCCGGGTCGCTCACCAGCGGTGCGGCCCGCGTCGGGTCACTGCGCAGCGGATCCCCGGCGGCCTGCGGGCTCGCCTCCCGGGCGGCGCGGCGGCCCGCACGCTCGGTGGGCAACTCGCCGGAGATCTCCGGATCGGCCGATTCGGCCCGCCGGGCGCGCGAGGCCCGGTACCGCTCGGTCTCGGCCGGGGCGTCGGCGAGCGGATCCGCGCCGCCGAAGCGCCGCGCCGAGATGTTGTACGAGTCCTCGTCGTCGGCCCGCTGCTCGGGAGTCGCCCGCGGCTCGTCGTCCCGGTACCGCGCCTCCGCTGCGCCACGCCAATCCGGGTCGCTGTAACCACGGTCGCGTTCACCCGGGTACCAGCGCGACTCCTGATCATCGGCAAAGCTACGTCGTCCGTCCACGCCGGCACCGTATGCGACCGACCAGCCGGCCGCCATTCTGCCCCGCGCCTGGCCAGCGATGGGGTAGGGCAATTCGACCAGGTACGCAGAGTAAGGAGCTGATTCGTCACCCGCTGCCCCTAGCACACCGAGGGCATGATCGTCCGGCCGTCCACAACACCTCCGGTCGTCCACAGGCCGCACCGGCGGGGTCACCTCGACGCGCTCCCGGCGGGCAGGGTGCCGGCCATGACCAAGCGGAACCAGGCGGTCGGCGGGTACGGGGAACGATGCGCCGTCCGACACCTGATCGAGGCAGGGCTGCGCCCGGTGGCCCAGAACTGGCGCTGCCCCGCCGGAGAGATCGACATCATCGCCTGGGACGGGCCGGTGCTCGTCATCTGCGAGGTGAAGACGCGCCGCAACCAGGACTTCGGCACCCCTGCCGAGGCGGTGGTGGCAGAGAAGGCCCGTCGCCTGCGTCGACTCGCCGCCGCGTGGCTGGCGGCCACCGCCACCACCGCCGACGAGATCCGCTTCGACGTCATCTCGGTCCTGCTGCCGTACGCCGGTCGGGCGCAGGTCGAGCACCTCAAGGGGGCCTTCTGATGAGTTACGCCCGGGTGCTCTGCGTCGGGCTGGTCGGCGTCACCGGCCACCTGGTGGAGGTGGAGGCGGACCTGGCACCCGGCCTGCCCGGGCTGGTCATCTCCGGGCTACCGGACACCGCGCTGCACGAGGCGCGGGACCGGGTCCGGGCCGCAGTGGTCAACTCGGGCCAGCGCTGGCCGAACCGCCGGATCACCCTCAACCTGTTGCCGGCCACCCTGCCCAAGTTCGGCTCCGCGTTCGACGTGGCGATAGCGGTGGCCCTGCTCGGTGGCTCCGGCGAACTGCCACTGGCGCCGCTGGACGGCGTGGTGATCCTCGGCGAACTGGGCCTGGACGGCACGGTCCGGCCGGTGCGGGGCGTACTGCCGATGGTCGCCGCGGCGGCAAGGGCCGGCGTCCAGCGGGTGATCGTTCCGGTCGCCAACACCGCCGAGGCCGCGGTCGTGCCCGGGCTACGGGTACGCGGCGTGGACACCCTGCACCGGTTGGTCGCGTTCGTCCGCGACGGCGCGCCGCTGATCGAACCGCCCCGTCACGTCCCGCCGCCGGCCGCGTCCGGTCCCGACCTGGCCGAGGTGGCCGGGCAGGGGCTCGGCCGGCGGGCCCTGGAGGTGGCCGCCGCCGGCGGTCACCACCTGGCGCTGATCGGGCCACCGGGCGCCGGCAAGACCATGCTCGCCGAGCGCCTGCCGTCGATCCTGCCGGCGCTGGACGACGCCGCCGCGCTGGAGGTGACCGCGCTGCACTCGATCGCCGGGCTGCTGCCGGCCGACGGCGGGCTGCTCCGCCGCCCGCCGTTCCAGGCCCCACACCACACCGCGACCATTCCCTCGATCGTGGGCGGCGGGGCCGGTCTGGCCAGGCCCGGAGCGATCTCGCTCGCCCACCGTGGGGTCCTCTTTCTCGACGAGGCTCCGGAATTCAGCCGAGCCGCCCTGGAGGCGCTGCGCCAGCCACTGGAGCATGGCCGGGTGCTGTTGGCCCGCAGCCGGGGCGGCGCCGAATACCCCGCCCAGGCCCAGCTGGTGCTCGCGGCCAACCCGTGCCCGTGCGCCAACCCGGCCGGCGACGAGCGCTGCGAGTGTCCCCCGCAGGCCCGCCGCCGCTACCTCAGTCGGCTCTCCGGCCCGCTACTCGACCGGATCGACCTGCAGGTACGACTGCTGCCGATGCGCGCCGCCGAACTGATGGCGCCGGACGCGCACGAGTCCTCCGCGATGGTGGCGGCCCGGGTGGTCGCCGCCCGCGCGGCAGCGGCGAGCCGCTGGTCAGCGTTGGGCCGCCGGCTCAACGCCGAAGTACCCGGCACCTATCTGCGCCGACCGCCGTGGCAGTTGCCGGCTTCGGACACCGCCGACCTACGGGCCCGGCTCGACTCGGGGTCGCTGTCCGCCCGCGGCTTCGACCGGGTCATCCGGCTCGCCTGGACGATCGCCGATCTCGACGGGCGGGCCCGCCCGGATCGGCACGACGTCGGCGAGGCCATCCAGCTCAGGACGGGAGAAGGAACGTGAGCACGTACGACGAGAAGGTACTGGCCCGGGTGGCACTGACCTGGCTCGCCGAGCCGGGTACCCGCTCGGTGCACGGGCTGGTCGACGAACTCGGCCCGGTGGCCGCCCTGGAGCTGCTGCTGGACGGTGGGGCGCCGCAGGAAGGACTACGCGACAGCGTGGCGGCGCGCAGCCGGGCCGGGGACGCCCGGGCGATCGGCGCCGAGGCGCTCGACCGTGCCGACCGGCTCGGCGCCCGCGTCGTCGTACCCGGCGACGACGAGTGGCCCGAAACGGTCGAGCAGCTACGCGATCTTCGGCTGCCGGACGTCCGCCGCCGGGTCGACGTGGAGACCGCCCCACCGCTCTGCTTCTGGGTACGCGGGGCGTGGCCGCTGGCCGAGGCGCTGGACCGGTCCGTGGCAGTGGTGGGTGCGCGGGCCGCCACGCCGTACGGCCTCCACGTCGCCAGGGACCTGGGCTACGGTCTGGCGGACCGGGACTGGACGGTCGTCTCCGGCGGGGCGTTCGGCATCGACGCCGCCGCGCACCGGGGCGCGCTGAGCGCGGGTGGCCGGACCGTAGCGGTGCTCGCCTGCGGGGTGGACCGCCCCTATCCGATGGGCAACGCGGCGTTGTTCGACCGGATCGCCGACTCCGGGCTGTTGGTGAGCGAGTGGCCGCCGGGTGCCGAACCACTTCGCCCCCGCTTCCTGATCCGCAACCGGGTGATCGCGGCCGGCACCAAGGGCACCGTACTGGTGGAGGCGGCGGCGCGCAGCGGCGCGACCCAGACCACCAGACGGGCCCTCGCCCTGGACCGGCCGGCGATGGTGGTACCCGGTCCGGTCACCTCGGCGATGTCCGTCGGCGCCCACGAGATCCTGCGCGAGCAGCCGCAGGCCCGGCTGGTGACCGGTCTCGCCCAGGTGCTGGAGGAGGTGGGCCGGATCGGTGAGCTGGCCCCGGTGCCACGCGGCCCGGACCACCCCACCGACGTGCTCGACGACGACGCGCGGGCGATCGTGGAGGCGATGCCCCGACGCGGCACGGTCGGCGTGGACGACCTCGCCACGCGGGCCGGCCTGGCCGTACGCACGGTGCTACGCAAGCTGTCCCTGCTGGAGGAGTTGGCTCTGGTGGTACGCCGCGACGACGGCTACGCCCTGGCCGTGCCGGCACGGCCAGGGCCCCGCGATTCCCGGTGAGCCGCGGTCTTGAGCTGCTGGTTCGCGGACGGCGCCGCCCGGTCTTACGCTGGAGCCCGTGCGGGGTACGGAAAGCCGGGACGCCCGCGGCACCCAGGCCGTACACGCGGCGCTGCCGGAGCCGCTGCGGGACGCGGTGGACGAGTTCGCCCGTCACCTCGCCTCGGTCCGCAACCGCTCGCCGCACACCGTGCGGGCGTACGTCGCCGACCTCGTGTCCCTGTTGGACCACGCGCACCGAATGGGCTGCGCCGACCTGGCTGGACTGAGCCTCGACACGGTACGCAGCTGGCTGGCGAAGCAGCGGACGATGGGAGCGGCCCGGGCATCACTGGCCCGGCGCGCGGCGGCGGCGCGCACGTTCAGTGCCTGGGCCCACCGTGGCGGACTGCTGCCCAGCGACGTGGCCGCCACACTGGCCAGTCCCCGCCCGCAGCGCACGCTGCCCACCGTGCTCCGCGCCGACCAGGCCGTACTCCTCGTCGAGGCACCGACCCGCCCCGGAACCAAGGCAGCAAACCAAACCGAGGCAGCGGACCCGACCGGGGCACAGGTCCGAGCCGAGGCAGCGAACGGGACCGGGGCAGAGGCAAGGACCGAGACAACGAACAGGACCGAATCAGCGGCCGGGACCCAGGTAGCGGACAGGACCGAGGCAGCGGACCGGACCAGGGCTCAGGGCGGGACCGGGGCTGACGGCGGGACCAGGGCTGACGGCGGGATCGGGGCTGAGGGCGGGACCAGGGCTGAGGGCGGGATCGGGGCGGGCGACGGCGACGGGGTGGGTGGCAGCGCGACTGGTCGACGCCGGGTCGGCGATGGGCCGGCCGACCGGGTGGCCGAGGCGGTGTTGTTGCGGGATCGGGCGCTGCTGGAGTTGCTCTACGGCACCGGGGTACGGGTCAGCGAAGCGTGCGGCATCGACATCGCCGACGTCGATCATGGCCGGCGGGTGGTCCGGGTACGGGGCAAGGGTGGACGGGAACGGGCCGTGCCGTACGGCCTGCCGGCCCAACGGGCCCTCGACGAGTGGTTGCGGCAGGGACGGCCGGTGCTCGCGGTCCCGAGTTCCCGCGACGCGCTGCTGCTCGGCTCACGGGGCGGTCGGTTGAACCCGACGAGCGCCCGTCGGATCGTCGGTGGCTACGCGCAGGCCGCCGGCCTGCCCCGGATCAGCCCGCACGCGCTGCGCCACTCGGCCGCCACGCACCTGCTGGAGGGCGGCGCGGACCTGCGCGCGGTGCAGGAGTTGTTGGGACACTCCTCGCTGGCCAGTACGCAGGTCTACACCCACGTCTCCGTCGACCGGCTACGCAACGCATACCGTCAGGCCCACCCCCGCGCCTGACCCACCTCGCGCGCAATCTTGGTATGAAAGCGCCTCTGGAAGGGCGGCTTCGCACCAAGATCCATTGCGTGCGGGGGTATTGGGGGCGGGGGCGGCGTTACGATCATGTGGTGAGCGTTCCGCCGCCGCCTGAGCCGATCACGGGCGCCCGCCTGCTCTTCTCCCTCGATCCGGCGGTCAGCCACCTCAACCACGGCTCGTTCGGCGCGGTGCCCATCATCGCGCAGCGGGCCCAGCAGCGGTTGCGCGACGAGATGGAGGCCGATCCGCTGCGCTTCTTCACCCAGGGCCTGGCCGACCGGATCACGCACGCCCGCCGGCACCTGGCCGGGTTTCTCGGTGCCGACCCGGACGGCACCGCGCTGACCATGAACGCGACCACCGGCGTGGCGGTGGTGCTCCAGTCCCTTTGCCTGCGCCCCGGCGACGAGGTGCTCACCACCGACCACGGCTACGGTGCGGTCGACCTCTCGGTCTTCCGGGAATGTCGCCGCACCGGGGCGACACATCGGGTGCTGCGGGTGCCGCTGTCCGCCACCAACGAGGAGATCGTGCAGATCGTCCGGTCCGGGCTGCGCCCGGGCCGCACCCGACTGCTCGTGGTCGACCAGCTCACCTCGGCCACGGCACGGCTGTTCCCGGTCGCCGCCATCGTCGGGGTGGCCCGGGAACACGGAATCTCGGTGTTGGTCGACGCCGCGCACGCGCCCGGGATGTTGCCCGCGACGGTGCAGAGCATCGGCGCCGACTTCTGGGTCGGCAATCTGCACAAGTGGGGGTACGCGCCACGAGGCACGGCGGTGCTGACCGTCGCCCCGCAGTGGCAGGAGCGGATCGAGCCGCTGGTGGTCTCCTGGGAACAGGCGGCCGGCTTTCCGGGCCGGATGGAGTGGCAGGCGACGGCGGACTACACCGCCTGGCTGAGCGCCCCGGCGGGGCTCTACACGCTGCGTACGCTGGGCGTCGATCGGGTGCGTGCGCACAACGCGGCGCTGGCGGCGTACGGCCAGCGGGTGGTGGGGGACGCGCTCGGGGTGCCGCCGGCCGACCTGCCCGACCCCGGCGGACCAACGGTCGCCATGCGGATCATCCCGTTGCCGGCGGGGCTCGCCACCACCATCGAGGCCGCGCGGGCGCTGCGGGCCCGGATCGCCGAGCGGCTCGCCACCCAGGTCGCGGTCATGAGCTGGGACGGACGCGGCTGGCTGCGACTCTGCGGCCAGGTGTACAACTCGCCTGACGAGTACGACCGGCTGGCCGTCCGGCTGCCCACCCTGCTCGCCCAGGGGTGACGGGCTCCTCGGCGAGCGGCAGTAGCCGGGACCGGCCGAGGCCGAGCAGGGCCAACGGGTCGAGATAGTCGTTGCCCTGGCGCAGCCCCCAGTGCAGGCAGGCGGCCTCCGGACAACCCGGGTGTCCGGGCTCCAGGACGCCCAGGACGGTGCCCGCCGGTACCAGCGTGCCGACCGTGACCATCGGCTCCACCGGCTCGTAGGTGGTCCGCAGCCCGTCGGCGTGGTCCACCGAGATCACCGGGCGGCCGGCAACCATGCCGGCGTACCGGACCGTGCCGGCGCCGGCCGCACGGATCGTCGCACCGGCCGGAGCCAGCAGGTCGACGCCACGATGGCCGGGCAACCAGGGTCGGGGCGGCGGATCGAACCGGCGGGCTGGCCGCGGCTGGCCGTCGACCGGCCACCGATACCGCCCGCCGAACGAAGCCGCGGACGACGACGGCGAGGACAACGACGCGGACACGGACAACGCCGACGGAGCCGACGCGGACGCGGACAACGCCGACGCGGACGCAAAGGCCGACGACGGCGACGCACAGGCGGTCAACGCCGACGCCGCTGGCGGGTACGCGGCGAGCGGGACGAGGAGGAGAGCGGTGAGCGCACGGGAGCGGGTCGGCATGCCGGTGAGCCTGCCGGGCTCCGCGCAGGTTCGCCGACCGGCCGGGGTCGCCTGTGGACGACGAAGCACGCTGTGGACAGCCCACGCCGAAGGAGATGATCTGCTATGGCCGTCTAGCGGCCGATCCGCCAGTGTGGACCGTTCGCGGCGGGTGGGGGTCCGCCGGGATCCGACCGGGGTTCAGCCGCCGAAGCCGGAGTCGGCGGGGAGGGAGATGTCGGGCTTTTCCAGCTCCTCGACGTTGACGTCCTTGAACGTCATCACCCGGACGTTCTTGACGAACCGCGCGGGGCGGTACATGTCCCACACCCAGGCGTCGTGCATCTCGACCTCGAAGTAGACCTCGCCGTCGGAGTTGCGCACGTGCAGGTCGACCTGGTTGGCCAGGTAGAACCGCCGCTCGGTCTCCACCACGTAGGAGAACTGACGGACGATGTCGCGGTACTCCCGGTAGAGCTGTAGCTCCATCTCGGTCTCGTACTTTTCGAGATCTTCCGCGCTCATTCCACTCCGCCTTCCATGACCACATCTTCCCCCACCGGCGCCGGACGCTGAGGCTGCTCGCCCAACGCCACGCCGACGGTACCCCCTGCGGAGCCCGAGCGCTCCATCGGCTCGTCCCGGCTTGCGCCCAGCGGTCGACGCGAGCGGGGCGGACGGCCGTCGAGGCCGGAGACGGTGGCGACGTTGACGTACGAGAACCGATGCTCCCGGCACGGACCGTGCTCGCGCAGCGCCGCCGTGTGATCGGCGGTGATGTACCCCTTGTGCTCGGCGAAGCCGTAGCCGGGATGTGTCGCGTCCAACTCGACCATGATCCGGTCCCGGGTCACCTTGGCCAGTACGCTCGCCGCCGCCACGCAGGCCGCCACCCGATCGCCCTTCCACACGGCAAGCCCGGGCACGTCCAGGCCGTCGACGCCGAACCCGTCGGTCAGTACGTACTCGGGCCGCACGGTCAGCGAGGCCAGTGCCCGGCGCATCGCCGCCAGGTTGCACACGTGCAGCCCTCGGGCGTCGACCTCCTCGGCGGGGATGATCACCACGGCGTACGCCAGGGCACGCGCGACGACCTCGTCGTACACCCGCTCCCGGCTCGCCGGGGTGAGCAGCTTGGAGTCGGCCAACCCGTCGATCTCGCCGCGCCGCCCCTCGGGCAGTACCGCGGCGGCGGCCACCAGCGGCCCGGCGCAGGCGCCCCGGCCGGCCTCGTCGGCGCCGGCGACGTACCGGAACCCGCGCCGTTGCAACGCCCGCTCCAGCGCGTAGAGCCCGGCCTCCCGACGCACCACCGTGCGCGGCGGGGTCAGCATGCCGCACCGCCGGTCGCGGTCGTGACGCCGGTCAACGCACGGGTCAGGATCGCCGCCACGTCCACCGGGTAGCACCGCTCGGTGGTGCTGCTCAACTCCGGCACCGACCACCACCGGTAGCCGTCGACGCTGCCCCGCTCGACCTCGCTGAAGCCGGTCGTGTCGACCTCGTGTGCGGCCACCCGGACCAGGAAGAACCGCTGCTCCTGCCGATACCACACCCCGTCGAAGGAGAACTCGGTCAGGTCGGCGTGGACCGGCTCACCGAACTCCGCCACGGCCAGCCGCAACCCGGTCTCCTCCGCCAGTTCGCGGGCCGCGCCGTCGGCGTACGTCTCCCCTGGGTCGAGACCGCCGCCCGGGGTGAACCACCAACGTCCGCCCTCCGGACGGGCCGGATCGGAGCCGCGGAAGAGCAGCAGTCGATCAGCCCCGTCGACCAGGAGCACCCGGGCGGCGCGCCTCGGGGTGTAGTCCGTCACCGCACCAGACTGCCAGACGCCGCCGACAACGCCCACGTCCCCGTCCCACCTGCCGCACCCAGGCTCTGTCGGCGCACCGCGCCCGCGCCGTCAGGATCCGGGGATCGCCTCGAACTGCTCGGGCACCGTGAGCAGGGTGGCCCGGCTGAACGGCCAGAAGATGGTGAAGGCCCGGCCCACGACATCCTTCTCCGGGATGGTGGCCGAGGTGATGTTCTCCCCGGACTGCTGGTAGTGCTCCAGCGAGTCGCCGGAGGCGGAGCGGTGGTCGCCCATCACCCAGAGCCGACCCTCCGGCACGACCACGTCGAACTCCTGGTCCGCCGGCTTGTCCCGGTGACCGTCGAACGAGAAGATGTACGGCTCGTCCAGCGACACCCCGTTGAGCACCAGGCGGTCCTGGTCGTCGCAGCAGACCACCCGGTCACCGCCGACGCCGATCACCCGCTTGATGAAGTCCTCGCCAGCGGGGTTGCCGCTCCACTCGACGGGCGCCTTGAAGACGATCACCTCGCCGCGGTGCGGCGACCGGAAGTTGTACACCAGCTTGTTGACCAGCACCCGATCATCGATCTTGAGGGTGTTCTCCATGGACGGCGAGGGGATGAAGAAGGTCTGCAGTACGAAGGCCCGCACCAATACCGCGACCACGATCGCCACCCCGAGAAGGATGGGCAGTTCCTTCCAAAAGGAATGGCTCGACTTGTCGGTCTGCTCGTCAATCACGGAAGGAGCCTACGTTGCCCGGATCGGCGCCACCGCGCGGAACGCGCGAGAACGGATAGCGTGGCCGCGATCGGAAGGACCAGCACGACACCTCCGTCGGTCGTGGGCCGTACCGGTGGAGCGGCGCCTCCGGTTGCCGTCGATGGTGGGGCCACGGTGGCGAACGTCTCGGGCACCGGCAGGGAATGCCAGCGGCTGGACGGCCAGACCACCGCGAAGGCCCGTCCCACCACGTTGTCGATCGGCACCGTGCCCTGGCATCGGGCGTCCTGCGAGACGAGCCGGTGGTCGCCGAGCACGAACATCTGGCCCGGCGGCACCACGATCTCCTCGAACCGCCGCGACCGGCACTCCTGCGGGTTCGGGGGCAGATCCAGCGGCGAGTCACGCAGCACGTACGCCGACTCGTCCAGCGCGGTGCCGTTGACCAGCACCCGCCCCTGTTCGTCACAGCAGCTCACCCGGTCACCCGGCAGCCCGATGACGCGCTTGATGAAGTCCTTCTCCCCGGGGCGACCGACGCCGACCAGATCGCCGACGGTGCGGCCGAACCGGTCGGCGAAACCGTCCGGCGGCTCCACGTCGACCTGCGGCACCCACTGGTCGGTGCCCCGGAAGACCACCACCTCGCCGCGCTGCGGATCCCGAACGTTGTAGACGACCTTGTTGACCAGCACGCGGTCACCGACGAGCAGGGTGTCCTCCATCGACCCGGAGGGGATGAAGAACGCCTGGAGCAGGAACGTGCGGATCAGCACCGCGAGACAGAAGGCGACGACGAGCAGCAGCGGCAGCTCCTGCCAGAGCGGCATCTGCGGTTTGCTGCGTCGGGCACGTCGTCGCCACGGATCAACCGAGCCGCTGTCGTCAAGCGCCTGTACCACGCCCACTCCCCGGTCCGCAGAAACGACTACCGCCCGGGAGTCTCGTCGAGACTCCCCGGGCGGTAGTGGAGGTCACCCGCCGCGCAGGGCGGGTCGCCGCGCCGCTGCGCCCGTACCGACCAGGGTAGTGCGACCTGGCCCGTACGACATACGCGCAGCTTAGGCGGCGTGGCGCAGTGCGAGGTCAGCTCGGCTGCTTCTCGCGCAGCTCCTTGATCTTGGCCTTCTTGCCCCGCAGCTCCCGCAGGTAGTAGAGCTTGGCCCGACGCACGTCACCACGGGTCACGACCTCGATCCGGTCGATCGCCGGGCTGTTGATCGGGTAGGTCCGCTCGACACCGACGCCGAAGCTGAGCTTACGGACGGTGAAGGTCTCCCGCAGTCCGTCACCCTGGCGGCGGATGACGACGCCCTGGAAGATCTGAACCCGGGACCGGTTACCCTCGACCACCCGGGCGTGCACCTTGACAGTGTCACCGGCACGGAAGTCGGGAAGGTCGGTGCGCTTCGACGCGGCGTCAAGGGCGTCCAGGATGTTCATCGCGATGTCCTCGTGAGGCTCACGGCGCACCGTCACTCGGCGCGCGGATGGGTGATACTGATCCCCGGATGGTGGTCGGCGAGAACCGGCCCCGGTCGAGGACCCTCGCAGCCGTCCACGGCGCAGACGACTGCGGCAACCCCTCTACTTTGCCACATCCGGTCCGGGCACCTGAAATCCGGCCCGGTCGAGCGCCGCTGCGTCCCGTTTGTCCAGCTGCTGCGGGTCGAGCGCGGCGAGCATGTCCGGCCGGCGCCGGCCGGTACGGGCCAACGCCTCGTCCCGGCGCCACCGGGCGATCCGGCCGTGGTCGCCGGAACGGAGCACCTCCGGCACGTCCAGTCCCCGCCAGGTCGCCGGCTTGGTGTACATCGGCGCCTCCAGCAGCCCGTGCGCGTGGGACTCCTCGGTCAGCGAGCCGGCGTTGCCGAGCACCCCGGGCAGCAGCCGGGTCACCGCCTCCAGGATCACCAGCACCGCGACCTCACCGCCGAAGAGCACGTAGTCGCCGAGGCTGACCTCGGTGACCGGCATCCGGGTGGCCGCGTGGTCGAGTACCCGCTGGTCGATGCCCTCGTACCGGCCGCAGGCGAAGAGCAGGTGCGGCTCGGCGGCCAGCTCGTACGCCAGTGCCTGGGTGAACGGCACGCCGGCCGGGGAGGGCACCAGCAGCCGGGGTGGGGCCGACTCCGCGGGGGCCAGGGCGTCCAGCGCCGCGCCCCACGGCTCGGGCCGCATCACCATGCCGGGCCCGCCGCCGTACGGGGTGTCGTCGACCGTGCGGTGTACGTCGTGGGTCCAGTCCCGCAGATCGTGTACGGCCAGCCGCAGCGTGCCGTTGGCCCGCGCCCTGCCGATCAGCGACAGGTCCAGCGGGGCGAAGTACTCCGGGAAGATCGACACGATGTCGACGCGCATCAGGGGTGCTCCGCGGGGATCAGAGGTCGAGCAGGCCGCCGGGCGGGTCGACCACGACGCGACCACCGGCGAGATCGACCTCGGGGACGATCGCCTTGACGAACGGAATCAGCGCGGTACGCCCCTCGGGACGGCGCAGCACCAGCAGATCGGAGGCGGGAGCGTGGTCGATCCGGGCCACCTCGCCGAGATGCTCGCCGGTCGGGGTGACCACGGCCAGCCCCACCAACTGGTGGTCGAGGAACTCCTCCGGGTCCTCCGGCGCGGCCACGTCGGCGCTGTCGACGGTGAGCAGGGTACCCCGCAACGCCTCCGCGACGTCCCGGTCCAGCGACCCTTCGAAGGCGACCAGCAGCCGACCCTGGTGCCAGCGAGCAGCCTCTACGGTCAGCTCGTAGGGCACTCCGGGGCTGGCGGCCGGCTCCTGGCCGCCCCGGGTGACCGCCCCCGGCATGGTGCGCAACACCGTGCCGGGGGCGAACCGCGTCTCGGGCTCGTCAGTACGCACCTCCACGGTGACCTCACCGCGGATGCCGTGCGGCTTGCCGATCCTGCCGACGATGAGCAGCATCAGTACGAGTCGACGATGTCGACGCGTACGCCGCGCCCACCGATGGAGCCGATCACCTGGCGCAGTGCCTTGGCGGTCCGACCGGACCGCCCGATCACGGTGCCCAGGTCCTCGGGGTGCACGCGGACTTCGAGCCGCTTGCCCCGACGGGAGTCGACCATCCGGACGCGTACGTCATCGGGGTGATCGACGATGCCCTTGACCAGGTGCTCCAACGCCGGCCGCAGTGCCATGTCAGGCCTGCTCGCCGGAGTCCGCAGCGGCCGGCGCCTCGGCCTTCGGCGCCTCGGCCTCGGCGGCCTTGGCGGCCTTCTTGGCCGGCTTGGCCGGGGTGTCGGCCACGCCAGCGGCGGCCTTCGCCTCGGCCTCGTAGGCGGCCTTGCGGTCGGCCCGCTCGGCGGCGACCTTCAGCGGCGGCGGAGCCGGCAGGCCCTTGAACTTCTGCCAGTCACCAGTCAGCTCCAGCAGCCGCTGCACCGCCTCGCTCGGCTGGGCGCCGACGGACAGCCAGTACTGGACCCGCTCCGACTTGACCTCGATCACCGAAGGGTCTTCCTTCGGCTGGTAGATGCCGACGAACTCGATCGCCCGGCCGTCGCGCTTGGTGCGCGAGTCGGCGATGACGATGCGGTACTGCGGGTTGCGGATCTTGCCCATCCGCAGGAGCCGGATCTTTACGGCCACGGTTGTTTCGCTCCTGTTGCGATCTCACCGGCCCAGGGCGGGCGGTGTGCACGGGTGAGCGCCAACGGCACAGTGGGGTTGGGCCGGAGACCACTCGGGTGGACTGGCGACGTGCTCGGGTTAGAGGGCGCCGGGCACGCGCCGGATACCAGCCAGCCATTCTGCCAGATCCGCCCGGGATCCCTCACATCGGACCGGTGTGGGTCACCCAACCCGACCCAGATGTGACCGATGCCACACCCCTTTGCGGGGCAATGTCTGGCCGGCTCGGGCCTCAACACGCGGGTGGACGGTCCCAACCGGCGGGCAGCCGCTCGGGGACGGTCCACTCCGCCGGCGGGCTGAACTCGCACCAGGTGCCGTCGAAGGGGAACTCGCCGGCCTCCGCGAGGGCGATCACCCGCTTGCCCTCGGCCCGCACGGCCGCCTCGTCGCTCACCCAGTAGTGCTCGGGGAAGGCCAGCCGCTCGACGAACTCGTCCTCGTCCTTCCACTCCCAGGCCCGGTCCGGGCGGACCCACACGTCGAGATCCTGATCGATGATGTCGACCCCGGCCAGCTCACCGTCGTCCCACCGGACGCCGGTCTCCTCCAGGTTGACGTACCAGCCGGCGAAGCCACCCTGCGCGTCGCGGAACCACCAGACGGAGTGGGTCGCGCCGGTGGGCAGGAACTCCAGCAGCGGCGGGCCGGTCCAGCGGCCCTGCGCCACGCGGTAACTGCTCGCCACCCACTCGGCGAACGGCATCGCGCGCATGCCCAGCCCCGCCTCGGTCACCTCACCGGCCACCGGCGAGCCCTCGGCCAACCAGAGCAGCAGCCCTCGCTCGTCGTCGCTGACCACCCGGACCGGCCGGACCCACCCGATCCGCCCACGCCGCACGTTGCGGTGGACGATCAAACGACCTGGCTCGAACGTCACGCACCGCAGCCTATCGGTCGGCGACCACGGGCCTCGGTACGCGCGCCGGGGCCACCGGCCGGATCGCTGGCGATGATCGGGCCGCGCCGACGAAGGGTGCTGTTGCGATGTTCCGGGCAAGGTTCGCCCGTCCCGCCCAACGGCATCCGCCCGCCGCCGGAGTGTTAGGAAGGGGCCCCTCCTCTACCGGAGGCGTTAACAAGGGGCCCTTCCTTACACCTCAGTAGGCGCGGGCGAGGATGGCGGTGAGGTCCGGCTCGTCCTCGGAGTCGGGGACGGAACCGTCGGCGCGTACCAGGCAGCGGACGGTGACGCCCTGCCCGTTGGCCTTGGCCTCGCCCTCGACGCCGACCGCCGACCACGGCACCTGGGCCCAGCCGTTGGCCGCCGCCTCGATCGCCTCGTCCAGGGTCGCCACCGCGACGGTGCGCGACTGGCGGAAGGCCAGCGCCTGGTCGTGCAGCGCCTGCTGGTCGGCGTCCAGCGCGGCGAGCACCGCGCCGACCACGTCGGCCACCGGGGTGGGGGCCTTCGAGCCGTCGGTACGCCGGACCACCACCGCGTTGCCGGCGGCCAGGTCACGCGGGCCGACCTCGACGCGTACCGGGTAGCCGCGCAGCTCGGCGTCGACGGCCCGGCGGCCGAACGGGGTGTCGGTGCGGTCGTCGAGCGTCACCCGGACCCCGGCGTCGCGCAGCGCGTCGCGCAGCTTGGCCGCGGCCTCGCCGACGCCGTCGCCGTCCTTCACCACCATCACGTACGCCTGCACCGGCGCCAGCTTCGGCGGCACCCGCAGCCCGTTGTCGTCGCCGTGGCACATGATCAGGCCGCCGAGCATCCGGGTCGAGGTGCCCCAGGAGGTGGTCCAGGCGAGTTCCCGGCTGCCCTCGGCCGAGGAGTAGCTGATGTCGAACGCCTTGGCGAAGTTCTGCCCGAGCTCGTGGCTGGTGCCGAGCTGCAGCGCCTTGCCGTCACCCATCATGCCTTCGCAGGTGTACGTGGCGGTCGCCCCGGCGAAGCGCTCCCGGGTGGTCTTGAGCCCGACCACCACCGGGATGCCGAGCACGCTCACCATCAGGTCCTCGTACGCCTCGTGCAGGATCTTGCGGGCGTAGGCGCGGGCGTCCTCCCGCGTGGCGTGCGCGGTGTGCCCCTCCTGCCAGAGGAACTCGCTGGTGCGCAGGAAGATACGCGGGCGCAGCTCCCAGCGGACCACGTTGGCCCACTGGTTGAGCAGCAGCGGCAGGTCCCGGTACGAGTCGATCCACTTGGCCATGAACTCGCCGATGACCGTCTCGCTGGTCGGGCGGACCACGACCGGCTCGGCCAACTGCTTGCCACCACCGTGGGTGACCACCGCGAGTTCCGGCGAGAAGCCCTCGACGTGCTCGGCCTCGCGCTTGAGGTAGCTCTCCGGAATGAAGAGCGGGAAGTACGCGTTCTCCGCGCCGGCCGCCTTGATCCGGTCGTCCATCTCGGCCTGCATCCGCTCCCAGATGGCATAGCCGGCCGGTCGGATCACCATGGTCCCCCGCACCGGCCCGTTGTCGGCCAGCTTCGCCTTGGCGATGAGGTCCTGGTACCAGCGAGGAAAGTCCTCAGCCCGGGGAGTAAGCACGCGCGCCATGACCGCACATCCTATGCCCACCCCCACCCACCCCTCCCTCCCATCCCTCCCCTCCCCGCCCCCGCCCCCTCCCCCGCCTTCCCCCGCCTTCCCCCGCCTTCCTCGGTTGATCAAGGAGTTTGGGTCACCGATGAGGCCGGTTCCTGACCCAAACTTCTTGATCAACCGAGCGGGGGCGGCGGGCGGGGTGGTCAGGCAGGGGTTGCCGCAGGCGGGCGGGGAGGGGCGGGCGGGGTGGTCAGGGGAGGGGGGTGCCGCGGAGGATCAGGTGGGTGGGGGTGCGGAGGGCGTTGAGGTCCTGGCGGGGGTCTTCCGGGTAGATGGCCAGGTCGGCTGGGGCGCCCTCGACCAGGGCGGGGAGGCCGAGCCACTCCCGGGCGCGCCAGGAGGCGGCGGCGAGGACGTCCAGGGTGGACATGCCGGCCTGTTCGTGCAGCAGGAGCATCTCCTCGACGGCCAGGCCGTGGTCGATGCCACCGCCCGCGTCGGTGCCGACATAGATCGGCACCCCGGCCTCGTACGCGGCCCGCACCACCTGCGGAAAGCGGTCGCGCAGGGCGAGCATGTGGTCGGCGTACCCGGGGAACTTGGGCCGGGCCTGGTCGGCGATGTGACCGAAGGTACGGATGTTGATCATCGTGGGGACCAGCGCGGTGCCCTGCCGGGCCATCAGGTCGATCAGGTCCAGGCTCAACCCGGTGCCATGCTCGACGGAGTCCACCCCGGCCCGCACCATGATCTCCACGGCCGATTCGCTGAACGTGTGTACGGCGGCGCGTACCCCGGCGGCGTGTGCGGCGGCCACGGCGGCGGTCATCGTGTCGGCGTCCCAGGCCGGCGCCAGGTCACCGACCCCCCGATCGATCCAGTCACCGACCAGCTTGACCCAGCCGTTGCCGGCCGCGGCCTGCTCGGCCACGGTCGCCGCGACCTCGGCCGCACCGACCTCCACACCGATGTCACGCAGGTAGCGCTTCGGCGGCGCCACGTGCCGCCCGGCCCGGATCAGACGCGGCAGGTCGGGCTCGTCGTCCAGTTCGGGGTACGGAAAGGGCGAACCGGCGTCCCGAATCGCCAACACCCCGGCGTCCCGATCGGTACGCGCCAACGCACGCGCCTGGTCCAGCGAGGTGACCGGGGCGCCGCCCCGGGCGATGCCGATGTGACAGTGCGCGTCCACCAGCCCGGGCAGGATGAACCCCCGGTCGGCGATCGTCTCGGCGCCGGGCACCGGATCGAAGGTCACCCGGTCGCCCACCAGCCACAGATCCCGGACCTCGTCGTCGGGGAGAAGCACACCGCGCACATGCAGAGCCATGCGCACAGTCCTACCGGATCACTCTCCGTCGCGGACGAGGAGCCCCGCGCGTCGGACGGTCAGCGCCGGCAGATCGACCGACACCTTCCACGGCCGTTCGGTGACGAACAGGTCCTCGGTGTGGGCGGCCACCTCGTACTCACCGGAGGCACTCAGCACGTATTCGGTCAGGGTGATCTTGTCGTGCAGCGGATCGACCACCCAGTACGTGCGCACACCGGCACGGGCATAGACCCGGGCCTTGTCGTAGAGGTCGCGGAAGGTCGACGAGGGCGAGACGACCTCGACGGCCAACAGCGCGTCCTCGACCGGCACCGGCGAACGGTCGGCGTGCTCGCGGCGGATGGCGACCACGTCGGGCCGAGGCTCGTTGCGGCGGTCGACCCGCATCGACAGGTCGATGCTGACCAGGTATTCCACCGGGCAGTTGACTTCGAGAGCGAGCAGCAGCCGGACACAGAGATCTTGGTGCAGTGCGGTGGGGGACGGCACGATCAACCTTCCGTTGATCAGTTCGTACGGAAGGTCCTTCGGCAGGTCGCCGAGGTCGTCAACCGTCCACTCCGACCGCTCGGGCAGGATGGGCGCCACGGTCATGACTCCTCCTTCCAGGGGCGGCATCACCCTAAGCGCTGGCAACGCCACCCGCCGTCATCGACACGCTCAGCGGGGCGGCTTACCGCCCTTGCCGAGCTTGTTGAAGTCGATCTTCGGAAGCTTGAAGCCCGGCGGCAGACCCTGACCGGCGGCCAGGTCGTCCGGGCTCATGCCCGGCGGAAGCTGCGGCATGCCACCCGGGAAGCCACCCGGCATCCCGGCGCCGGTACGCGGCCGGCCGCCGCCCTTCGTACCCTTGCGCTTGTTCTTGGGGCTCTTGGTGGCCTTGCGCCGTCCGCCCGGCAGACCCATCATGCCGCCCATCTGCTTCATCATCTTCTGCGCGTCGGTGAAGCGGTTGAGCAGCTGGTTGACGTCCATCACGGTGACGCCGGAGCCGTTGGCGATCCGGGCCCGCCGGGAGCCGTTGATGATCTTCGGGTTGGTGCGCTCGGCCGGGGTCATCGACCGGATGATCGCGGTGATCCGATCGAAGTGCTTGTCGTCCAGCTCGGCGAGCTGGTCCTTGACCTGCCCCATGCCCGGCATCATGGCCAGCACGTTGGCGATCGGCCCCATCCGGCGAACCGCGATGAGCTGGTCGAGGAAGTCCTCCAGGGTGAACTGCTCGCCGCCCATCAGCTTGGCGGTCATCTTCTCCTTCTGATCGGTGTCGAAGGCCGCCTCGGCCTGCTCGATCAGAGTGAGGACGTCGCCCATGCCGAGGATCCGGCTGGCCATCCGGTCGGGGTGGAAGACGTCGAAGTCCTCCAGCTTCTCGCCGGTGGAGGCGAACAGGATCGGCTGCCCGGTCACCTCACGCACCGACAGCGCGGCGCCACCCCGGGCGTCGCCGTCGAGCTTGGAGAGCACCACGCCGGTGATGCCGACGCCGTCGCGGAACGCCTCGGCGGTACGCACCGCGTCCTGGCCGACCATCGCGTCGATGACGAAGATGACCTCGTCGGGGTCGACCGCGTCGCGGATGTCGGCGGCCTGCTGCATCATCTCGGCGTCGATGCCGAGCCGGCCGGCCGTGTCGACGATGACCACGTCGCGGGCGGCACGGCGGGCGTGTTCGAGAGAGGCCTTCGCCACCTGCACCGGGTCACCGACGCCGTTGCCGGGTTCCGGGGCGTACACCTCGACACCGGCGCGGCCACCGAGCACCTGAAGCTGCCCGACGGCGTTGGGCCGCTGGAGGTCGGCGGCGACCAGCAGCGGCTGGTGGCCCTGGGTCTTGAGCCAGCGGGCCAGCTTGCCGGCGAGCGTCGTCTTACCGGAGCCCTGGAGGCCGGCGAGCATGATCACGGTCGGTGGCTGCTTGGCGAACTGGAGCCGGCGCCCCTCGCCACCGAGAACCGCGACCAGTTCCTCGTTGACGATCTTGACGATCTGCTGGGCCGGGTTGAGCGCCTGGGAGACCTCCGCCCCCCGGGCCCGTTCCTTGACGTTCGTGATGAAGCCCTTGACGACCGGCAGCGCGACGTCGGCCTCCAGCAGCGCGAGGCGGATCTCGCGCGCCGTCGCGTCGATGTCGGCGTCGGTGAGGCGTCCCTTGCCGCGGAGTTTGGTGAAGATCCCGGAGAGGCGGTCACTCAAGGTGTCAAACACGCGAACATCCCGTTTGTCGTCTTCGGCGGGCACAGTGCGGACGCGCGGGTGTCGTCCAGCCCACCGCTAGCCTAGCCCGCCCCCGCAGTCCGGGGCCCGCCCAGCCGGGCCCTCGGCGCAACCGGCCGCACCCATCCACAGTCCGGACCGGTCCCCGGCGGGTTCGGTACGTACCGATGGCGGGTTGTTAACCAGGGGCCCTTCCTCTACCGGAGGCGTTAACAAGGTGCCCTTCCTTACACCGCGGTGAGCACGGCGGACTCCAGCCGGTCGCGTTCGGCGTCGGACGGCCAGGAGCCGACCAGGTAGAACACGTCCACCACGTCCCCGCCCAGCGTGGCGATCCGGGCCGCCCGGACCTGGGCGCCGGCCGTGTCCAGGGCGCTGGTCACCCGGTACAGCAGGCCGGCGGCGTCGGCGGCGCGCAACTCCAGCAGCACCGCGTCGGTGGCCGCGTCCCGATGCCAGACCACCCGCGGTTCGGCTCCGGCGTTGCGGGCGGCCAACGCCCGACCGCGCAGCCGCTGGGTCACCGAGACGTCGCCGCCGACCGCGCGACGCAGGTCCGAGCTGAGCGCCACCGGATCCGGTGGCAGGCCGTAGCGGGGCTGCACCCGGCACTCGACCAGGGCCCGGCCGTCCACCGTCGAGGCGTCGGCGGCGAGCACCTCCAGGCGGTGCAGGGCCAGGCAACCGGCCACCGTCGCGAGCAGGCCGCGCCGGTCGGCGGCGGCCACCGCCACCCGGTCCCCGGTCAGGTGTACGACCGGCAGCGGCCCCGCCACCAGCGCCGGATCCGGTGCGGGCGGTTCGGGGACGGTCCCGGTGTCGAGCATGGTGCGGACCCGGGCGACCAACTCGGCGATCAGCCGGCCCTTCCAGTCCGACCAGGCGGCCGGCCCGGTGGCGGCGGCGTCCGCGCGGGCCAGCGCGTACAGCAGGTCGAGGGTGGTGGCGTCACCGACCGCCTCGGCCACCCCGGCGATGGTGACCGGATCGGCGAGGTCGCGGCGGGTGGCCACCTCCGGCAGCAGCAGATGCAACCGGACGAGCGTGCCGATCAGCTCCGCCTCCGCCGCCGGCAGACCGATCCGGGCGGCTATCGCCGTCGCGATCGGCGCCCCGACCGTGGAGTGGTCACTGCCGGCGGCCTGGTGGGTGCCGGGCCGCTCGGCGGCACCTTCGCCGGGCAGGCCCTTGCCGATGTCGTGCAGGAAGGCGCCGAGCAGCAGCAGGTCGGGACGGTCCACGTCGCGGGTGTGCCGGCTGGCCTCGAAGGCGGTCTGCACCAGGTGCCGGTCGAGGGTGAACCGGTGTACCGGATTGTGCTGGGGCAGGCTCCGCAGCCGGGTCCACTCCGGCAACCAGCCGTCGATCAGCCCGTACCGGTCGCAGGTCTCCCAGGCGGGCAGCAGTCCCGCGCCGGCGCCCAGCAGCGTGGTCAGCGCGGCTCGCGCCTCCGGCGGCCAGGGCGTGGGCAGGGGCGGGCAGTACGCGGCCAGCCACTCGCAGGTGGCGCGGGCGATCGGCAGCCCGGTGACCGCCGCGGCGGCGGCGACCCGCAGCGAGAGGTTGGGGTCGGGGCGGGCCCCGATGGCGGTGCGGGCCAGCACCAGTTCACCGTCGTGCTCGACCACGTCCCGGGCGACGGGCCGGCGGACCGGCCGCCCGTCGGCGCCCCGGCGGCGACCGGAACGCAGCCGGTCGGCGGCGCGGAACGCGTCGTCCAGCGCGTGGCTGACGGTCCGGGCGTCGCCGGCCACCCGGCGCAGCAACGTGTCACCGTCACCGTCCGGCCCGCGTGGCGCCGGCACAGCCGGCTGCCCGGAGGGCCCGGTATCCGACCGCGACCCGTGCGACGAGCGGTCCGGGCCCGACAGCGACCCGTCCGGCTCGGCGGAGTGCGGTTCGGATCGAGCGGGTGCGGCCTGCCGGAGACCGAGCAGCGCGGCCACTCCGGCGCGTTCCTGGGCGAGCAGCCGATCGACCCGCCGGCCGACCTGCTGGTGCAGCGCGTCGCGGGTGTCCAACAGGCGTAGGTGCGCGGCGTGCACGGCGGGACGCAGCGCGTCGGTGATCCCGGCCAGGGCGATGGCCCGCAGGATGCCCACGTCGCGCAGACCGCCGGCGGCCTCCTTGAGGTCACCCTCCAGCAGGAAGGCCAGCTCACCGTGGGCCTGCCAGCGGGCGGCCGTGCTCTCCCGCAGCGGGGCCAGTTGGCGTACGGCGGTACGCCGCCAGTGGTCGGTGGCGCTGCGGGCCAGCGTGTCGGCCAGTTCGGGGTCGCCGGCGACGAGCCGGGCGTCGAGCAGGCCGAGGGCCACCTTGACGTCGTCCTGGGCGACCGACAGTGCCTCGGCGACGGTGCGTACCGAGTGGTCCAGCCGCAGCCCGGCGTCCCAGATCGGGTACCACAGTTCGGCGGCCAACTCGTCGATCCCGGGCACCCCGGCGTGCACCAGCACCAGGTCGAGGTCGCCGTAGGGGGCGCACTGCCGCCGGCCCAGGCCGCCGACCGCGAGCAGCGCGATGCCCGGCCGGTCCGGCAGCAGCCGGGCCAGCCAGGCGTCGTACGCGTCCGCCCGGGCTCGACGCGCCGTCGCGCCGATCCCGGCCGGTACGCCGACGACCTCGTTGACCTTTGGTTCCGCCGCGCGGCCCGAAGCCGAGGCGTCCCGAGAGGTCAACGAGGTCATCGAGGTGATTCCTACAGGGCGTCCAGGCCGCGTTCGCCGGTACGGACCCGGACGACCTCCTCGACTCCGGTCACCCAGACCTTGCCGTCGCCGATCTTGCCGGTCCGGGCGGCACCGACGACAGCGTCGACGATCTTCTCGACGTCGATCTCGTCGGTGAGTACCTCCACCCGGATCTTGGGCAGGAACTCGACGGTGTACTCGGCACCCCGGTAGACCTCGGTGTGCCCCTTCTGTCGCCCGTAACCCTGGACCTCGCTCACGGTCAACCCGGCCACGCCCAGCGCGTGCAGGGCCTCCTTGACGGCGTCCAACTGGTGCGGCTTGATGACCGCGGTCACCAGCTTCATGTCCAACCCCTCCATCTCAGCAACGCTAGCCGGCGACCTTTTCGCTTACCGGTTCGGTGGGCTCCGTCTTCGGCGCGGCCGTGGGAGCGATGCCCGCGGCGGCGAAGGCACCGCCGCCACCCGTGGAGCTGAACTCGTACGCGCTCTCCGCGTGCTCGGCGTTGTCGATGCCCTCGACCTCGGCCTCGGCGCTGGCCCGGAAGCCGATGGTCTTCTCGATCGCGAAGCCGATGATGTACGCGACCACGAACGAGTAGACCAGCACCGCGATCACACCGACCGCTTGGAGACCCAGCAGCTTGATGCCGCCGCCGTAGAGCAGACCGTTGTTGCCCTCGCCGGCCAGCACCTCGATGGCCAGGAAGCCGATGAGCAGCGAGCCGATGATGCCGCCGACCATGTGCACGGCGACCACGTCGAGCGAGTCGTCGTACTTGAACCGGTACTTCAGGCCGACCGCGAGCGCGCAGACCGCACCGGCGATGAGGCCGAGGGCGATCGCACCCAGCGGCTCCAGGAACGCGCAGGCGGGGGTGATGCCGACCAGGCCGGCGACCGCGCCGGAGGCCGCACCGAGGGTGGTCGGCTTGCCGTCACGGAGCCACTCCACCACGATCCAGCCGAGCACCGCGGCGGCCGTGGCGACCTGCGTGTTGATCAGCGAGACGGCGGCGGCACCGTTGGCGGCACCGGCCGAGCCGGCGTTGAAGCCGAACCAGCCGAACCAGAGCAGGCCCGCGCCGAGCAGCACCATCGGCAGGTTGTGCGGCTTGAACTTGTCCTTGGGCCAACCGACCCGCTTGCCGAGTACCAACGCCAGGGCGAGCGCCGCGGCACCGGCGTTGATGTGCACCGCAGTGCCACCGGCGAAGTCGAGCACGCCCAACTCGTAGATCCAGCCGCCACCCCACACCCAGTGCGCGACCGGGAAGTAGACCAGGGTGGCCCAGAGGCCGGCGAAGAGCAGCCACGGGCCGAACTTGGCCCGGTCGGCGATCGCGCCGCTGATCAGGGCGACGGTGATCACCGCGAACATCAACTGGAAACCGGCGAACAGCAGGTCGGGGATGCCGCCCTCGGTGCCGCTCTCCAGCATGCCGCGCAGGCCGGCGGCGGAGAGATCACCGGTGATCCCGCCGATGTCGTCACCAAAGGCGATGCTGTAGCCGTAGAACACCCACAACAGGCTGACCAGGCCGATCGCACCGAAACTCATCATCATCATGTTGAGTACGGACTTGGATCGCGTCATGCCGCCGTAGAACAGCGCCAGGCCGGGCGTCATGAGCAACACCAGCGCGGCAGAAGTCAAAATCCAGGCGGTGGCACCAGAATCTAGCTCCGGCACGCTGCCTCCTCTCGGGTCGTTTTCCCTCCCTCCCGGCATCGCGCAGCATCGCCCGTACGCCGGTTGCGCGGAAGCCTGATTGTCGGCTGTTTCACCGAGGGTCCCCGACTGGTTTCCGGACCGTGACGGCTTGTTTCGTACGTGTGAAGAAAGTCGCACACCTCGGCGATATGGCGGGGGCGGATCGGCCATTTGGTGCGGGTCGATCCCCCAACGGCTCACCGCAGGGCGTACTCCAGGGCATGCCGCTCGTAGTCGAGCAGTCGAAGATCCCGCATCGGCCGGCGCAGGTGGCCCTTGTGCACGATCCGGACGAACGCCGGCTCCCCCGCCGCGGCCATCCGACGGATGCCCTCCACGTGGTCGACGATCCGTTTGCGGATGGTCCGGATCAGCCGGTGCCGGTCCCGGGGGATCAGCCCGTACGCGTCGGCGAAGAGCCGCAACCGGCGCGGCCGGTCCGGGTGCTTCCAGCCGAGGGTGATCGAGTCCCGGTCGGAGAAGATCGGCACCCAGGTCCAGGCCGCGTACGCCACGTCGTAGATCCGGGCACCGGGCGAGGCGAGGTCGAAGTCGATCAGGCCCAGGGTGCCGTCCGGCCGCCAGATCACGTTGTGCGGCGCGGCGTCGTGGTGGCAGATGACCTCGGTGTCCGGCGGGGGCGGGCCGAACGAGCGCCACACCGCCTGCGGGGGCGGGGCGAAGCCGTACTGCGCGTCGTGGAACATCCGCAGCATGGTGGCGACGGTGACCAGCGCCTCGTCGGTGACCCAGTGCGGGGCCAGCGGGTACTCCCCGCACTCCCCCTCCAGGTACGACAGCACCTCCCGGTTGCGCTCGTCCATGCCCAGCGCACGGGGGGCACCGGTGAACCCGACGTACTCCAGGTGGCGTAGCAGGGCGTGCACCGACGGGGTCCACGGCCCGGCGTTGCGCCGGACGGTGTCCCCCACCCGCACCACGGTGCTGACGTTCCCGCCATGCAGGGGGATCTCCTGCGAAGTCACGTACGGTCTCCCGAGGCGCTGCGACGGGTGGCCCGGGTCACGCCAGCCCGCGTACGCGCGATCGTCTCTGGTCACCCGAGGTTACGCGGTCGGCCCGGGGGCGTCGGTGCCCAGCAGCGCGTCGACGAACTGCGCCGGGTCGAACGGCGCCAGGTCGTCCGGACCCTCGCCGAGGCCGACCAGCTTCACCGGGATGCCGAGCTTGCGCTGCACGGCGATCACGATGCCGCCCTTGGCGGTGCCGTCGAGCTTGGTGAGCACCACCCCGGTCACGTTCACCACCTCGGTGAAGACGCGGGCCTGCTCCAGACCGTTCTGGCCGGTGGTGGCGTCGAGGATGAGCAGGGTCTCGTCGATCGGGCCGTGCTTTTCCACCACCCGCTTGACCTTGCCCAACTCGTCCATCAGGCCGACCTTGTTCTGAAGTCGGCCGGCGGTGTCCACGAGCACGGTGTCCACGCCAGTGTCGATGCCGCGCTTGACCGCGTCGAAGGCGACGCTGGCCGGATCGGCGCCCTCCGGGCCGCGGACGGTCTCCGCGCCGACCCGCCCGGCCCAGGTCTGCAACTGGTCGGCGGCGGCGGCCCGGAAGGTGTCGGCCGCGCCGAGCAGCACGCTGCGGCCGTCGGCGATGAGTACCCGGGCGATCTTGCCGCAGGTGGTGGTCTTGCCGGCGCCGTTGACCCCGACCACCAGCAGCACCGCCGGCACCCCCTCCTTCGGGGCGGTACGCAGCGAACGGTCCAGCCCCGGATCGAGCGCGTTGACCAGCTCGGCGGCGAGCAGGGCGCGCAGCTCGGCGGCGGTGCGGGTGCCCAGCACCCGGGTCCGCTCCCGCAGCCGGTCGACGATCTCGCGGGTGGCGTCGATCCCGACGTCGGCGGTGATCAGGTTGTCCTCGATCTCCTCCCAGACGTCCTCGTCCAGCCGGTCCCGGCTGAGCAGTCCGAGCAGGCCCTTACCGAAGACGGTCTGCGACCGCGACAGCCGGGACCGCAGCCGGACCAGCCGGCCGGCGGTCGGCTCCGGTACCTCGACGGCCGGGGGCGCCACCACCGGCGGGGGCTCGACCAGGACACCGGTGGACAGCTCGGCCTCCGGTGCCTGCACCGGCGGACCGGCGAGGCCCTCCTCCGCCCGGGTGTCGACCTCGGTACGCGGCAGCGGCGGTTCCGGCCGCCGGCGCAGCCTCGGCACGACCAGCCCGATGCCGCCGAGGATCAGCACGCCGAGCAGGGCGAGAGCGATGAGGAGGTATTCCTTCATGCCGAAATCCTGTCAGATGCCGACGACCGCGTCTCAGCCACCGCTGCCCGTACGGGTCGGGAAAGCGGCGGTAGTCTCGGCCACAGCCAGCAGTGGTGCGACCGCGGGCCGGGTAATAAGAGGATGAAGCACTCTCATCTGGAGGTCCCGAATGCCCGCCGAGCTGCTCATCGGCCCTCTGCTGCGCCGGGTCGTCGGCACCCGGGCCACCGTGTGGGTCGAGACCACGGCGCCAGCGATGGTGACGGTCCGCACGGCCGGCGGCGCCACCGGCACGGCAGCCACCTTCTCCGCGTACGACCACCACTACGCGCTGGTGGTGGTGGAGGGGCTCACCCCGGACAGCACCACCACCTACCAGGTGCTGATCGACGACGAGCCGGCCTGGCCACTGCCCGACGGCCGCTACCCGCCCAGCGTGATCCGCACCCGCGCCGCACCGGACCGGGACCAGCCGGTACGGCTGCTCTTCGGGTCCTGCCGGGAAACCACCCAGCACGCCACCACCCGCAAGCTGCCCCCGGACGCGCTCGACGCGTACGCCCGGCGGGTCCTGGCCGACCTCGACCCGGCGGCCCTGCCGGACCTGCTGGTGCTGCTCGGCGACCAGGTGTACGCCGACGAGACGTCACCGACGATGAAGCGGCTGCTGCGCCGACGGCGACGGCGCCCGGCGGGTGCCCCCAGCGACCAGGTGGTCAGCTTCGACGAGTACACCAAGCTCTACCTGGAATCGTGGAGCGACCCGGAGATCCGCTGGCTGTTCTCCACCGTGCCGAGCGTGATGATCTTCGACGACCACGAGATCATCGACGACTGGAACACCTCGGCGTCCTGGCGCCGGGAAATGCGCGAACAGCCCTGGTGGGCCGAACGGATCATCAGCGGCCTTGCCTCCTACTGGGTGTACCAGCACCTGGGCAACCTCTCGCCCGACGAGATCGCCGCCGACCCGGTCTTCGCCAAGGTGACCACGGCCGGGGACGCCACAGCCGTGCTGCGCGAATTCGGCGAGCGGGTGGACACCGAGGCCGACCTGGCGCACGACACCGAGCGGTGGCGCGAGGTGCAGTACCAGTGGAGCTACTCGCTCGACCTGGGCCGTACCCGCCTGGTGATGCTGGACACCCGGTGCAGTCGGGTGTTGCAGCCGGGCCGACGGGCGATGCTGCCGGCCGGCGAGTGGTCCTGGTTCGTCGACCGGGTCCACGGCGACTACGACCACCTGGTGGTCGGCTCGTCCCTGCCCTGGCTGCTGCCACCCGGCATCCACCACGTCGAGACGTGGAACGAGAAGCTGGCCGACTCGCCCCGCCCCTGGGTCGCCGCACTGGCCGAGCGGCTGCGCCGCGGGCTCGACCTGGAACACTGGGGCGCCTTCCGCCGCTCGTTCGACGCCCTCGGCGCGCTGTTCGCCCGCGTCGGCGGCGGCACACCCGGTGCGCCCGACGACCGCAAGGGGGCCGGGCCGGCGTACCCGCCCCCGGCGTCGATCAACGTGCTCTCCGGCGACGTGCACCACTCGTACGTGGCCCGGGTCCGGTTCGCCGACCCCGGCGTACGCACCCCGGTACACCAGCTCACCTGCTCACCGATCCACAACCAGGTGCCGGCCGGGATGCGCCCGCTGATGCGGCTCGGCTGGGCCCGTGGACCCGCCCAGGCGACCCGGGCGCTGGCCCGGACCGCCGGAGTGCCCCGACCGCTGGTCAAGTGGCGCAAACTGGCCGGCCCGTACTTCGGCAACGCGGTGGCCACGCTGACCCACGCCAACCGGACCGCCGAGGTGGTCATCGAGGGCACCACCAGCGACGGCCACCTCCGCCAAGTCGCCCACCACCACCTGACCGCGTGAAAGGAAGGGCCCCTTGTTAACGCCTAGCGTGGTAAAGGGGCCCCCGCTTAACACCGGAACCACAAATTCGCTCGCCACCGTCGTACCCGGGTCGCACGATGACCGGCATGACGTGGACCGCACCCGAGATCGACCGCCGGCACGAGCCCTACCTTGGCGACGAGCGCGCCATGCTTGAGGGCTGGCTCAACCACCACCGCGACACGCTGCTGGACAAGTGCGCGGGGCTGACCGTCGAGCAGCTCCGGATCGCGAGCGTGCCACCGTCCCCGCTCACCCTGCTCGGTCTGGTCCGGCACATGACGGTGGTCGAGCGGCACTGGTTCCGCGAGCGCTTCGGCGGCGAGAACCTGCCCGACCTGTACGACTTCCACGCCGACCCGGACGCCGAGTTCAACACCGTCGACACCGCGGACGCAGAGGCCGACTTCGCGGCGTTCCGCGCCGAGGTCGCCGCCGCCGACGCGGTCGCCGCCGGCCGTGACCTGGACGATGTCTTCACGACGCGACGCCGCGACGGCGGCACCCACCAGATCAACCTGCGCTGGGTCTACGTCCACATGATCGAGGAGTACGCCCGCCACAACGGCCACGCCGACCTGATCCGCGAACGCATCGACGGCGTCACTGACAGCTGACGCGGGAGGGCGCCACGGAATGCTGCGGCGGGCGACGTCACGGAACGCTGACGCGGGCGGCGTCAGCCCGCCAGGGCGGCCCGAAGGTAGCGCAGATCGGCCGGGCCGTTCCAGCGGTACGCGGACATCCCCGCCGCCCGGGCGCCACTTATCGCGCGGTCCTCGTCGTCGACGAAGAGCACCCGGCCCGGCGGGGTCTCCAGCGCCGCGCAGGCGGCCTGGAAATACTCCGGAGCGGGCTTGTGGATGCCGATGACCGACGAGTTGACCACCACGTCCAGTTCGCCGGTGAGGTCCAGCGCGGCCAGGTCGGCGTCGAGCAGGTCGGTGGCGTTGGTGCCCAGCCCGACCCGGATGCCGGCGGCCCGCACCTCGCGGATGAACGCCAGCACCTGCGGGTCGACCTCACCCCGGTACCGCTGCCACTGCTCCACCGCGGCCCGGGCCCGGCCCGGGTCGCCCACCGACGGGGTCAGTGCGTCGGCGACGCTCGACACCCACTCGGCGTGGTTGACCTGCCCGGTGAGCACCGGTTGGAGCATCCCCCAGGACTCGGCGATCTCGCCGAGCACGCCCGAGGAGAGGCCGTACTCCTGCTCCACCCTGGCGGCGACCGCCGGGTCGAAGCGGCGCAGTACGCCGTCGAAATCCACCAGGAGCGCCGTCGCGCGTTCCCGAGCCACTACCCGTTCTCCTCGCCGCGGCCCCGCCGCTCGTCCTCGTCGGCCCGGTTGAGCCGCTGACTGATCACCTGGGTGACTCCACCACGCATGGTCACCCCGTACAGCGCGTCGGCGATCTCCATGGTGCGTTTCTGGTGCGTGATGACGATGAGCTGGCTCTTCTCCCGCAACTGGGCCATCAGGGTGATCAACCGGCCCAGGTTCACGTCGTCGAGCGCCGCCTCGACCTCGTCCATGATGTAGAACGGGCTGGGCCGGGCGCGGAAGATGGCCACCAGCATCGCCACCGCGGTCAGCGACCGCTCGCCACCGGAGAGCAGCGACAGTCGCTTGATCTTCTTGCCGGGTGGGCGGGCCTCGACCTCGACGCCGGTGGTCAGCAGGTCGTCGGGGTCGGTGAGCACCAGCCGACCCTCGCCGCCGGGGAAGAGAACGGTGAAGACCTGCTCGAACTCCCGGGCGGTGTCGGCGAAGGCGCTGGCGAAGACCTCCAGGATCCGCTCGTCGACGTCCTTGACCACGGTGAGCAGGTCACGCCGGGTCGCCTTGAGGTCCTCCAACTGCTCGGAGAGGAACTTGAACCGCTCCTCCAGCGCGGCGAACTCCTCCAGCGCGAGCGGGTTGACCTTGCCGAGCAGGGCCAGTTCACGTTCGGACTTGGCGGCCCGTTTCTCCTGCACCGGCCGCTCGTAGCGGACCGGTTCGGGCACCGGCAGACCGTCGCGTTCGGCGGCCGCCACCTCGGCCTCGGTGGGCGGCACCGGCTGGCTCGGGCCGTACTCGGCGATCAGGGTCTCCACGGTGAGCCCGAAGTCCTCGGCGGCCTTGGCCTCCAACTGCTCGATGCGTAGCCGCTGCTCGGCGCGGGCGACCTCGTCGCGGTGCACCTGGCTGGTCAGCCGCTCCAGTTCCGCACCGAATCGTTTCGCGGCGGCCCGCACCTCCTGGAGTTCCGCCTCGCGGGTGGCCCGCGAGCGGGCCACCTCGTCGCGGTGCTCCTCCGCCTGGGCGATGCTGGTGGCCAGCCGGGTCAGCGCCTCCCGGGCACCACCGGCGACGGCGCGGGCGATGCCCGCACCACGGACCCGCGCCGCCCGCCGCGCCGCGGCCCGTTCCCGGGCGGCCCGTTCGGCGGCGGCCTGCCGGCGCAGCGAGTCGGCCCGCCCGGCGATGGAGGCCACCCGTTCCTCGGCGGTACGCACCGCGAGCCGGACCTCCATCTCGTTCTGCCGGGCCTGCGGCACCATCGCGGCGAGTTGGTCACGTTCCTCGGTGGACGGTTCGGCGTCGATCGGGGTCGCCTCGGCCAGCCGCAGCCGCTCCTCCAGTTCGGCCAGGGCGGTCAGGTCCCGTTCCCGGGCCGCCTCGGCGCGGGCCCGCGACTCGCCCAGCCGGTCGGTTTCGGCCTTGGCGGACCGGGCGGCGGCGCCCAGCTCGGCCAGCCGGCGGGCGGCGGCGTTGCGGTGGCTCTCCGCCTCGCGCTTCGCGGCTGCGGCGTGTTGCACCCGCTCCTTCGCCTCGGCCACGGCGGCCCGGGCCTCGACCAGCTGTTCGCGCAGTTCCGCGCTGGTCCGTTCGGCGGTGAGCCGGTTGGTCCGGGCTTCCTCGACGGCCGCCTGCACCTCGATGTAGCTGGGCGCCTTCGCCGACCCGCCGGCCGCCGCGTACGCCCCGACCACGTCGCCCTCGCGGGTGACCGCCCGCAGCTCAGGGTTACCGGCGACCACCTCGGCGGCGGCCGCGAGATCGTCGACCAGCACCACGTCGCGCAGCGCCCGGTGCACCGCCGGGCGGATCTGCGCGTCACAGTCGACCAGGTCGGGGGCCCACTGCGCACGATCGGGCAGCTTGGGACGCAACGCGTCGGCGGAGCCGGACATCCCCGGCCCGGCGGCGCTGCCGACCAGCAGTCCGGCGCGGCCGGCATCGGAGATCTTCAGCAGCCGCATCGCCTCGACCGCCTCGTCCACACCGGTGACCGCGACCGCGTCGGCGAGCCCGCCGAGCGCGGCGGCGAGCGCCGCCTCGTGCCCGGGAGCGACGGTGAGCAGGCCGGCCAGGCTGCCCAGCAGGCCGGGTACCTGGTCGGCGCGGGCCAGCAGGGCACCGGCACCGTCCTTGCGGCGCAGGCCGAGGGCGAGTGCCTCCTCGCGGGCCTTCCAGGTGGCGGCGTCCTTCTCGGCGGCCCGCTCGGCGTCGGACAACGAACGGACCGTCGCCTGTGCCTGCTCCTGGGCGGTCACCGCCTCGGCGTGCCGCGCGTCCAGGTCTGCGTTGTCGCGGTCGGCCTCGGTGGACTGCTCGGCGACCGCGTCCAGGTCGGCCTGGGCCCGCTCGGCGCGGGCCATCGCGTCGGCGTGTGCGGTGGCGAGCCGCTCGATCTCCTCACCGGCGCTGGTGGTACGGGCCCCGGCCGAGTTGACCTGGCCGGTCAGCCGGGCCAGCCCCTCCCGCCGGTCGGCGATCGCCTTCGCGGCGGCGACCAGTTCCCGTTCGGCCGCGGCGAGCTGCCGTTCGAGTTCCTGGCGGTGTTCCACCGCCTCGGCGAGGCGGATCTGGTCGTCGGTGAGCGCTGCGCGCAGTTCCTCCTCCTGCTCGCGGACCCGTTCGGCCTCGGCCTCCAGCTGGTCCGGGTCCCGGCCCGGGCGCTCGTCGTCCGGCGTGCCGCTCAGGTGCCGCAGCCGCTCGACCGCGAGCTGCTCGATCGAACGGAACCGCTCCTGCAACGCGGAGAGCTTGTACCAGGTGTCCTGGGCGGCGGCCAGCAGTGGCGCGTCCGCGGCCAGCGCCTCCTCCAGCTCGCCGAGACGGCCCTGCACCTCGGTGTGCTCGGCCTCCACCTGCTCGCGCCGGTGTCGCAGCGCGGTCTCGTCGGCGATCTCCTTGTCCAGGGTGGTACGCAGGGTGGCCAGGTCGTCGGCGAGCAGCCGCAGTCGGGCGTCGCGCAGGCTCGCCTGGATCACCGCGGCCCGGCGGGCCACCTCGGCCTGTCGGCCGAGGGGCTTGAGCTGGCGGCGCAGCTCTGCGGTGAGGTCGGTGAGCCGGTTCAGGTTGGTCTGCATCGCGTCGAGCTTGCGCAGCGCCTTTTCCTTGCGCTTGCGGTGCTTGAGGACGCCGGCCGCCTCCTCGATGAACGACCGCCGGTCCTCCGGCTTGGCGTGCAGCATGCCGTCGAGCCGGCCCTGCCCGACGATGATGTGCATCTCCCGGCCGATGCCGGAGTCCGAGAGCAGTTCCTGGATGTCGAGCAGCCGGCAGGAGTCGCCGTTGATCTCGTACTCGCTCTCGCCGGAGCGGAACATCCGGCGGGTGATGGAGACCTCGGTGTATTCGATCGGCAACGCGCCGTCGGTGTTGTCGATGGTTAGGGTCACCTCGGCCCGACCCAGCGGGGCCCGACCGGCGGTGCCGGCGAAGATGACGTCCTCCATCTTGCCGCCACGCAGCGCCTTCGCGCCCTGCTCGCCGAGCACCCAGGCGATGGCGTCGACGACGTTGGACTTGCCGGAGCCGTTCGGGCCCACCACGCAGGTGATCCCCGGCTCCAGCTTCAGCGTCGTCGCGGAGGCGAAGGATTTGAAGCCCTTCACCGTCAGGCTCTTGAGATGCACCTTCTCGATCCTCGTCGGGTGGCCGCCGTACCCTCCCCGGCTGCGCGGCCCCTGGTAAACCCGCAGACTAACCCGGCACCGGGTGGGCCGCGCGACTCGACCCGCCTGCCGGTGACCGCCCGCCGTCCGGCTGCCATCCGCGCACCGAACGGTCAGGCCGATCGGTTACGCACAGAATTGCGCGCCGGCACTTCGTGTCGGCGCGCTTCGTGCGGTGGTGCTATTCGGTTGTTGCGAACCAGGTGGGTCAGGTCAGCGCGGGCTCGGCAAGACGGAGCAGATCGTCCGCCTCCGCCGCAGCTGCCGCGAGCCGATCGTTCTCGGCACGCAGCCGCGTGATCTCGAACTCCAGTGACTGAACCCTGGAACGCAGTCGGGTGACCTCGTCGAGCAGGCGCCGGTCGGGCGCCGCACCTACGTGGCCGAAGAGGGCCTTCGCCATGTTGACTCCTTGATTTGCGCTGCCGGAGAAGCCGGCCAACGCGCGCCCTTGGGTACGCGACTACCATTCCCACGAATTCTGGGCACGGCCGGGCGCGACTGGCGACATCTCCATATTGAGCCGACAGCCCCTACTTCGTCAAGTTCTCGCAGGCCGTAGATCATCTCGATGCCGACCTGACCCGTCGCGGGAGGCTGCCACACGGCGCGGACACACTCTGTCCGGACACCCCGACTCTACGCACCGAATCGCCGGAATACCTCACCCAGACGTACAGGGTCCTCTTAACTCTTCCTTAGCCACGTTGCTGCTGCTCAAACCGACCACGTAGCGTCACCCCGGCCCGTAACCGACCCGTGGAGGCGACAGGCGTGCACGGCTGGAACGACCCGCTCGACCCGGACGGCAGCCGGCGACCGGACCCATCGACCGACGACCCGGCCTGGTTGACCGATCGCCCGGCGCCACGGTCCTCGTACCTGTTCGGTGACGAACCGGAGGGTTCGGCCGACCGGTGGTACCACGACCAGCCCACCGAACAGTGGCGCCCACAAGATCCACACCAGCCCGCCGAGTCGCCACACCCCGGACCGGCCCACCACCACGACGCCGGCCACCACCACAGCGCCGACCACCAGCACGATGCCGGCTTCGAGCCCGGTGTCGGCGGGCCGCATGGGGACCCGGCCTGGCCCGCTGACGGGCAGCACAGCGCCGTCGACGCGGGCCGTGGCCAGCACCGCGACGGTTGGCGCATGGACGAGCCGACCGCGCAGGTCAGCGGTTGGGCCGACCAGTACGGCGGCGACCAGCCCGCGCGGCACGCCGCCCCCGAACCCGACTGGTACGACCAGACCGTCCAGCACCACGCCGGCCAGCCGTACGCCGACAGCCCCCAGCAGCACGCCGGCCCCCAGCAGCACTACGACGGCCAGCGGTACGCCGACGGCCAGCAGCACTACGACGGCCAGCGGTACGCCGACGGCCAGTGGTACGGGCAGCCGCACGGCTCCTACGGCGTACCGGGAGATGATCACCTCGACGCGGCCCGGACGCAGGCCCAGGAGCCCGTGGCGGACGTCCGCCCGTCCCGCCGCCGGCTGTCGCGTCCCCTGGTGATGGGCGGCGCCGCCGCGGCGGCCACCCTGGTGGTGAGCATCGGCGTCGCGGCCCTCGCGCTGCCCGGGGACGACACGCCGACCGGTACCACTGCGGGCGAGCCCCCGGTGGCCACCGCGCCCGCGCTGCCCGAGGAGGAGGAACCGGTCGTCACCCTCGACACGCTCGACTCCCCGAGCCCCAGCCCGAGCGTCTCGCCCAGCACCGCCGCACCCTCCCCGTCGCCCAGCCGAACCGTCAAGCCGACGCCCGCGCCGTCGCGCAGCACCGCGCCCTCCCGGCAGGGTGTCGAGCGTCAGGGCAGCCCGAGCCGCGCGGCCACGGCCAGTACCTCGCCCTCCACCGGGGCGGGCGCCTCGCAGGCCGCGCAGGTCGTCGAGCTGGTGAACGCGGAACGGGCGAAGGCCGGCTGCGACGCACTGAGCACCGACGACAAGCTGATGACCGCGGCCCAGCGACACAGCCAGGACCAGGCCGAGCACCAGAACATGTCGCACACCGGCAGCGACGGCAGCGACCCGGGCGAACGGATCGACCGGGTCGAGTACGCCTGGCGCACGTACGGCGAGAACGTCGCCTGGAACCAGCCGACGCCCGCTGCGGTGATGGACGCCTGGATGAACAGCCCTGGGCACCGGGCGAACATCCTGAACTGCGCCTTCACCGAGATCGGCGTCGGCGTGGCGAGCAGCAACGGACCGTACTGGACCCAGGTTTTCGCCGCGCCACGCTGAGCCGGCGCGGCGCTGGAACTCGTCGCGTTCCGGCGCCGCGCCGCATCAACCGCGAGTCCTTGTCGGGTCTGCGCTCGTTTGACCGGGTGAGGTGCGCCGACGGCGCACCGGCTCGGGCGGCGCGCCGCCGCCCTGCGACCTGCGGAGCGGCGCGACGCCGCCTCGCGACTTGCGGAGCGGCGCGACGCCGCCCTGCGACCTGCGGAGCGGCGCGACGCCGTCCCGCGACCTGCGGAGCTGGCGATGCGGATCGGGCTGGGCGGGCAACGGGTACGACGGGTGCTGCCCGCCGCCCTGGCGCTCACCGTCCTCGTGTCGCTGGCCGCCTGCCGGCCCGAGCTCGCCGCACCCGGCGCGCCGACCAACTGGCCGAGCGGCTCGTCCGGGCGGTGGCAGTGGCAGTGGCAACTGGACGGCCCGCTGGACCTGACGGTCGAGGCGGAGGTCTTCGTCCTCGATCCGGTCGTCACCACCGCGGCGCAGACCGCCGAGCTGCGGTCCCTCGGCCGCCGGTTGGTCTGCCAGGTGCACGTCGGGTCGGTCCGTCCGCAGGACCCGGACGCGACCAGGTTCCCGCCGCAGGTACGCGGCGCGGTGGCCGCCCACACCGGGCGCAGTTGGCTGGACGTACGCCGATGGGACGCCCTGCGGCCGGTGCTGGCCGACCGGTTCCGGCTCTGCCGGGGCAAGGGCTTCGGCGCGGTGTTGCTCGCCGACGCCGACGGCTACGCCCAGTCCTCCGGTCTCGCTCTGGAGTTCGACGACCAGTTGCAGTTCAATCGCCGGGTCGCGGCGTTGGCCCGCTCGCTGGATCTCTCCCCCGGCCTGCTGGGCAATCTCGGGCAGGTCGCGGCGCTGGCGCCGGACTTCGACTTCGCGGTCGACGAGGAGTGCGTACGGCTGGCGCGGTGCGACAAGCTGCTGCCCTTCGTCGACGCCGGCAAACCGGTGTTCCACGTCGAGTACACCGGCACCCTCACCGAGTTCTGTGTCACCAGCGTCGGCTACGGATTCGCCTCCATCCGCAAGAACCGCACCCTGGACGCCTGGCGACTGCCCTGCCCACTCCCGTGAACCGGCCCGGGCACACTCCGGTCAGCCGCGCAGCATGGCCCGGGGCCGGGGCTGGCAGCGCGGGCAGCTGTACGACGACCGGTTCATGAACGACTCCCGGCGGATCGGTGCCGCGCACTGGCGGCAGGGCTGACCCTCGCGGCCGTAGACGTTCAGCGACCGGTCGAAGTAGCCGCTCTCCCCGTTGACGTTGACGTAGAGGGCGTCGAAGCTGGTCCCGCCCGCCGTGATCGCCTCGCCGAGCACGTCCCGTACGTGGGCGAGCAGCCGCCGGGCGGCCGGGCCGGTCAACGCGTCGGTCGGGCGGGCGCCGTGCAGTCCGGCCCGCCACAGCGCCTCGTCGGCGTAGATGTTGCCCACCCCGGAGATCAACGTCTGGTCGAGCAGGGCCCGCTTGACCTCGGTACGCCTGCGGCGCAGCGCGATCACGAACTCCGCGTCGGAGAACTGCGGATCCAGCGGATCCCGGGCGATGTGCGCGATCTCGGTGGGCAGTGTCGCGCCCCCCTCGCTGACCGACAGCCCGCCGAACGTGCGCTGGTCGACGAAGCGCAGCTCAGGGCCGTCGTCGGCGAAGCGGAAGCGGACCCGCAGGTGCGTCTCGTCGGGTGCGGTGGCCGGTTGCAGGAGCAGTTGCCCGGACATCCCGAGATGCCCGACCACCGCGTCGCCGCTGTCCAACGGCAGCCAGAGATACTTTCCGCGCCGGCACACGTCGAGCACGGTCCGGCCGGCCAGCACGTCGGCGAAGTGGCCACCACCGGCCACGTGCCGGCGTACCGCTCGCGGGTGGCGTACCTCGACCGAGTCGATCCGCCGGCCGATGACCCAGCGGGCCAGCCCCTGCCGGACGGTCTCCACCTCGGGCAGCTCAGGCACGGGGCGCCTGCACCTCGGGCTGGGCCGCGTCCGCGCCGACCCGTCCACCGCCGGCCGCGCCGACCCGACCGTCGCCGGCCGCGACTTCCACCGGATCGGCGACCATCCCGGCAACCGCCGGCTCCGGCTGGTCGGTCCCGACGGTCGTCGGCTCGGTAGCGGAGTCGGCGTCGGCCTGCTCGGTGAGGGTCCGCCAGGCGGACTCCGCCGCCCGCTGCTCGGCCTCCTTCTTGCTGCGTCCGTCGGCGCCGCCGTACCGGTTGCCGGCGACCACCACCCAGGCGGTGAAGGTCTTCAGGTGGTCCGGCCCGGCGCCCTCGATCCGGTACTCCGGCACACCGAGGCCGAGCGCGGCGGTCAACTCCTGCAGGCTGGTCTTCCAGTCCAGCGCGGCGCCCCGGCCGGCCGACTCGGCCATCAGCGGATCGAACAGCCGGTGGATGACGATGGCGGCGGTGTCCAGCCCGTACTGGAGGTAGATCGCGCCGAGCAGCGCCTCCAGGGTGTCGGCGAGGATGCTCGCCTTGTCCCGGCCGCCGGTGGTCTCCTCACCCTTGCCGAGCAGCAGGTACGGCCCGAGCCCGTCCGGGCCCAGACCACGGGCGACGTCGGCGAGCGCACGCATGTTGACCACGCTGGCCCGCAGCTTGGCGAGCTGCCCCTCGGGCAGGTCCGGGTGGTTGTGGAAGAGCGCGGTGGTGATCACCACGCCGAGTACCGAGTCGCCGAGGAACTCCAGGCGTTCGTTGGTGGGCAGGCCACCGTTCTCGTACGCGTACGAACGGTGGGTGAGCGCCCGCTCCAACAGGTCCGGATCGAGTGACACGCCGAAGGCTGCCTCAAGATGGCCGATGGAGGGCCGCCGTCGCTTGTCATTGCTCATGATGTGCGTACCTCGGTGTCGGTCGTGCGATCGGTGCGGTCCCCGGCGAGCAGCGCGGCGACCCGGTCGGTGGCGGCCCGCCGCCAGAGGTGGGCGGCCAGTGCGATGCCGGAGGCGATGTCGCCGGGCCGGGCCGCGCCGTGGCACACCACCACCGTGCCAGCCACCCCCAGCAGGGCGGCCGCCCGGGGCGCTCCCCCGTCGGGCGCGGGCCCGCCGGCCATGGTGTACGCGCCCTCGACCGCCTTGAGCAGCACGTTACCGGTGAACCCGTCGGTGACCACCACATCGGCGCGCGTGCCGAGGCAGACGTCGTACCCCTCCACCAGACCGACGTACCGAGCGTCACCGGGCAGTTCCGTAGCGCGGATCGCCGGGTCGGCCAGCCGACGGGCCCGGTCGCCCTTGCCGGGCTCGGTGCCCACCGAGAGCAGACCCACCCGGGGCGTGCTGAGGCCGTGTGCGATGGCGGCGTACGCGGCACCGAGCACGGCGTGCCGGCTCAGGGTCGCCGCACTCGGCTCCAGCGAGCCGCCGACGTCGAGCAGCACGACCGGCCCGGAGACGCCGGGCAGGGTGGCGGCCAGTGCCGGGCGGCGGACCCCGGGCCAGCGGCCGAGGCCGAGAGCGGCAGCGGTGACGGTGGCGCCGGTGGACCCGGCGGAGACCATCGCGTCGGCCTGGCCGGCACGGATCGCGGCGACGGCCGCCCGGACCGTGGTGTCGGCGCGGGCCGAGGTGAGATCGTCGGCCATGTCGGCGGCGGTGCGCGCTGGTCTTAGCGTGATCCGGACGCGTTCGGCCGGTTCGAGGGCGTCGATCAGCGCGCCGGCTGCCCTGGTGGGGCCGACGAGCAGCAGATGCAGATCGGGGTCGGCGCGCACCGCCCGTAGAGCGCCGTCCACCACGACGGCGGGAGCGTCGTCCCCGCCGAGGAGGTCAACGGCGATCCGTGCGGTGCCCGGCTCCGTTGCGACGCCGGCCGGAGCGAGCCGGCCGGCGTCGGCGGGAGCAGCGGGCGATCGCCGGGGTGTGCGCGTCGCCCGACCCGTGGTCGGAGACGTCACTCGGCGTCCAGGTCAGACCTCGAGGACCTGGCGGCCGTTGTAGGTGCCGCAGACGGAGCAGGCGGCGTGCGGCAGCTTGGCGGACTTGCACTGCGGGCAGGCCACGGTCGCGACCGCCGCGGCCTTCCAGTTCGCCCGGCGGGACCGGGTGTTGCTGCGCGACATCTTGCGCTTGGGGACGGCCACGGTTCTTACTCCTCTGTACGGGTCAGTTGCGACAGGCCCGCCCAACGCGGGTCGATCTGCTGGTGGCTGTGGTCGGCCGGCAGATCGTCCCACTGCACCCCGCAGTCGGGGCACAAGCCGGGGCAGTCCTCCCGGCACAGCGGGTTGGTCGGCAGCGCGAGCACCACCGCGTCCCGCAGCGTCGGTTCCAGGTCGATCAGGTCTCCCTGCATTCGACCGACCTCATCTTCCTCGGTGGTGACATCCGTGGTGCTGTTCTCGTACGCGTACAGCTCCTGGATCGTCACCGTCACCGAGTCGTTGATCTCGCGCAGGCAGCGACCGCACTCACCCCGGATCGGACCAGTGACGGTCCCCGAGACGAGTACGCCCTCGGACACCGACTCCATCCGCAGATCGAGATCGAGGTCCGCGCCCTCCGGCACGCCGATCAACTCCACGCCGAGGTCCGACGGTGCCGGAACCACCCGTTTTACGGCACGCAACGCACCAGGCCGGCGCGGGAGTTCCCTCGTGTCGAGGACCAGCGGCGACCTGGGGTCGAGTGAAGTGGGTGAGTGCTTGGGCATAGTCAGGCTCCGGCCGGTGAGAGGCCGACAAACGAGGTTACCTGGACAGGCACTCGAACGTCGAACCGGGGGCGGCCCCGGGCTGGTGGCGGGGCCGGTAAGGATGCTGGCGCCGGTTGCGTCGGCGCGACTTGGCGGGGCGAATGTCGGCTTCGCGCGGGTGCCGCTCAGAACGGCAGCGGTCGCTCCGCCTCCTCGCCGCCAAAGGTACCGATCTCCCGCAGCGCGTGCATCTTGTCCCGCCCACGCTCGATGGAGGCCAACGCCCGGGTGAGGAACTGCTCGAAGTTGGCCAGCGCGGTGTCGACGTAGTCGTCGACCTCCTCGCGCAGGCGCTGCGCCTCGGCCCGGGCCTCGGCGATGATCCGGGCGCCCTCGTGTTCGGCGGAGACGGTGATCTCGTTCACCGAGACCAGCCGGGCGTGTTCCGCCTCACCCTCGCTGATGATCCGGTCGGCCTCCCGCTTGCCGGCCTCCATGATCTTGTCGCGCTCTTCCAGCAGAGCGGCGGCCCGACGCAGGTCGGCCGGCAACTCGACGCGCAACTCGTCGAGAGCGGCGATCATCTCGCCCCGATCGACCATGCAGTTGTTGCGCGACATCGGGACGGAGCGCGCCTGCTCCACGATGGCGATCAGTTCCTCGATGCGGTCGAGCGGGTCCACCGGCACCCTCACTCCTGTCGTTGGTCGGGCCGACCTACATCATGCGGGCTAAGGCCAGCTTCCCGCTTCACCCAATAATGTCGTCCCCTACCCCACCCACCCCCCACCCCCTCCCCCGGCGAGTCGCCACCCCCACCCCGCAGCACTCGCCGATCTTGCACTTTCTGCCTCTACAAAAGCCGCATAACGGCAGAAATAGGCGGCCGAAACTGCAAGATCGACGCGAAGGAGGGTGGGGTTTAGGAGGGTGGGGTGGGGCGGGATTTCAGGGCTTCGCGGACCACGTCGGGGACGTGGGGGGTCACGTCGCCGCCCCACTTGGCCACGTCCTTGACGAGGCTGGAGGAGAGGAAGGAGTAGAGCGGGTTGGTGGGCATGAACAACGTCTCCACGCCGGCCAGGCCGATGTTCATCTGGGCCATCTGCAACTCGTAGTCGAAGTCGCTGACCGCCCGGATGCCCTTGATCAGTACGGTCGCCCGCTGCGCTCGGCAGAAGTCCACCAGCAGCCCGCGGAACGACTCCACCCGGACGTTGTCATATGAGGCGGTCACCTCGCGGAGCATGGCTATCCGCTCCTCGACGGTGAACAGGCCGACCTTCGACTGGTTGATCAGCACGCCGACGATCACCTCGTCGAACAGCCGGCTGGCCCGACCGATGATGTCGAGGTGACCATTGGTGACCGGGTCGAACGAGCCGGGGCACACCGCACGTCTCATGATCGGCGACCGTACCAAAGGGTGGTCTCGCCGTACCGGCGACTGCGCTGGCCAGTGATTCCTTCCACCCAGTCGACCGGTCCGGTGCGACTGGACCGCTCCACGACCACCATCGCGTCCGGGGCCAGCCAGCCACCGTCGACGAGCGCGGCGAGCACGGCGCTGACCCCATCGTCCGCCAGCGCGTACGGCGGGTCGGCGAAGACCACGTCGTACGGGTCGCCGTCCGGGCCGGCCGCCAGCACCGTGCTGACCTTTCCGCTGACCAGCCGAGCGGCCGGCGCCGCCCGCAGGGTCGCCATGTTCTCCCGGATCACCCGGGCCGCGCGGGCATCGGATTCGACCAGCAGCACGTGCCCGGCCCCCCGGGACAGCGCCTCCAGGCCGACCGCGCCCGAACCCGCGTACAGGTCGGCGAAGCGCGCCCCGGTCAGGTCGAGCTCCGCCTGGACGGAACTGAAGAGCGCCTCGCGTACCCGGTCGGAGGTGGGCCGGGTGCCGGCACCCGGCGGCGCGGCGATCCGCCGGCCACCGAGGGTGCCGGCCACGATCCGGGTCATCGCCCACTCCCGCTCGTACCGCCGAGCCTGCTTCTGCTCATGTCGCCGACGCTACGCGACCGCAGGCCGACCACCGCGACGAACCACACCGTCCGAAAGCGACCCAGATCGATCCTCTCCGATGCTCGGCGCCCCGGAACCGTCACTCGACGTAGATAAATGATCTCATGTTCATAACATCATTCTTAGCCACCGCTGAAGGCTGTATCGGCACTGACGATCTCGCTAGGGTCTGCCGGTGCCGGCTCATCGATGGCCGGCCCCACGGCACGGGTGGCACCCTCTCCGGCGTGGCACAGCTCCGCCAGCGCCGTCCGTCCCGCCCGCGCCGTCCCTGACGCTTTCTTCACCCCGGGAGTACGCGTGTTCCGACCCAAGCTGTCGCTACGGCGACCGCTGGCTGTGCTGGCAGCCGCCCTCATCGGCTCGACCGGCGCCGCGATCGTGGCCACCCCGGCCAGCGCACACCACACCACCATCTCCGGCACCGTCGTCTGTGACCAGCTCACCGGCGAGCGCGTGATCACCTGGACGGTGGTCAACAGCGAGAGCCGCAAGACCGCCACCATCACGAACGTCACGGCCGACCCGGCGACCCCGGTCCTGCTCGTGGCCGAGGGTGCCGACGGCGCCGAACTCAAGGGCACGGCGATCCCGAAGGATGGCTCCGTCCAGGGTGTGCAGCGGGTGCCCGGCGACACCCAGAGCGCGACGCTGGTCGTGGACGCCGCCTGGTTCCAGAAGGGCGACTCGCAGCGCAAGAAGCCTCCGACGTCGCAGGACAAGAAGACCATCGAACTCGGCGCCGACGGCGCCTGCACCCCGGCGCCGAAGTGTGTCGACGCCAGCCAGGCCAAGTACAGCCACACCTTCGACGGCCCGGGGGGCAAGGCGACGGTCAAGCTGGCGGGCGACCTGCCGCTGTGCAGCGACGAGAAGCAGTACTTCACCCTGGTGTCGTACTTCGCTCCGCGCCCGCAGTTCTCCACCCCGCAGTACGTGTACGGCACCCCGGCCAGCGACTACCTCGGTAACGGCCAGACCGAGATCGAGCTGAACGTCGACGTTCCGGAGTGCTACACCCAGGTCGACCTGATCTGGGGCGGCGTCGACGAGGTCATCGACCCGATCGTCGAGAACGGCCCGCGCTACGGCAACAAGAAGCTCGGCGACCGGGGCGCCCCCGGCAACCGTTCGGCCGGCCCGCCCGGCTGGTACAACGGCGGTGACAAGAACTGCACCACCCCGGCGTCCACCTTCGCCTCCGCCTGCGACGGCACCGTGACCGTCTCGCTGAGCAACGACGGCTCGATCTCCCGGTACGCGGTCGAGTTCGAGGTCCGGGGCGAGAACGGCTGGTCCAAGAAGGTCACCGTCGAGCCGGGCAAGGCCAACAACGAGACCGTGGTGCCCGCCGAGAACGCCGGCAAGATCGAGGTACTGGTCGACGGCAAGGTGATCGAGAACGGCACCTACGAGTGGACGCGTCCGGAGGACTGCCCGCTGCCGACGGTGACCACCGACGCCAACTGCGAGACCTTCGCGCTGACCGCGTCGAACCCCGAGGGTGGGCTGCCGGTCAAGGTGGACTTCACCTACGGCGACAAGACCGAGAGCCGTACCGTCGAGCCGGGCTCGTCGGAGACGGTCACCTTCCCGGCCGGCGACGACGAGGCCGCGCTGGTCGTGCTGCCGGAGCTGGGCCTGGAGCTTGAGGTCGTCTACGCGCCCGAGGGCTGCGGCGGAGGCGGCGGCGGCGAGGAGCCCGGCCTGCCGGTGACCGGTGCCGCGGTCGGCGGCATCGCCGCTGGCGCCATCGCCCTGCTGGCGGTGGGCGCGGTGCTGTTCGTCATGGCCCGGCGGCGGCGGATCCACTTCACCGCCTGAGCCGACCGAGGGTGCCCTCCCGCCACCGTGGAGGGCGCCCCACCCGGCCTGACCCGTAGGGGCGTCGACCAGTTGGTCGACGCCCCTACGGCGTATCGCACGAGGTGCGGGCTGGTCTGGGCGAGGCGCTCGATACCGGGCCGCCACCCGAGCACGAGGCACCGGCGCCTGGATCGAGCGATCATCGAGGTGCGCGGGGTCAGCCCTTTTCGAGGTACTCGGCGCGATCGGCGTCGACCAGGGCCGCCACCGAGGCGGCCAACGCCGGCTGCCGGGTCAGCTCGGGATCCTCCTCGACCAGTGCGATCGCCTCCGTTCGAGCGTCGCGGATCAGGTCGGCGTCGCGCAGCAGCGACAGCAGCCGCAGGTGGGAACGGCGCCCGGACTGGGTGGCGCCCAGCACGTCGCCCTCGCGCCGCTGTTCCAGGTCCAGCTCGGCAAGCTTGAAACCGTCGGTGGTGGAGGCCACCGCGTCCAATCGTTCCCGAGCGCTGCTGCCCTCGGTCGCCTCGGTCACCAGCAGGCAGAGCCCGGGGGCGCTGCCCCGACCCACCCGACCCCGCAGCTGGTGCAGCTGGGAGACGCCGAACCGGTCGGCGTCCAGCACCACCATCATGGTCGCGTTCGGCACGTCCACGCCGACCTCGACCACCGTGGTGGCCACCAGCACGTCCAGCTCACCGCCGGCGAAGGACCGCATCACCGCGTCCTTCTCGTCGGCCGGCAGCCGACCGTGCAGCACGCCGATCCGCAGACCGTGCAGTGGCCCCTCGGCCAGCAGCGGCGCGACCTCGGTCACCGCCAACGGCGGGCGCCGACCGGTGTCGTCCACCGCCGGTGGTTCCTCGTCGGAAGCGGCGGTGGAGTCGCCGATCCGCGGGCAGACCACGTACGCCTGGTGGCCGGCGGTGACCTCCTCGCGCAACCGCCGCCAGGCCCGATCCAGGAAGGCCGGCTTCTCGGCGGCCGGTACCACGTGCGAGGCGATCGGGGAGCGGCCCCGGGGCAGCTGGGACAGGGTGGAGGTCTCCAGGTCGCCGTAGACCGTCATGGCCACCGTACGCGGGATCGGGGTGGCGGTCATGACCAGCACGTGCGGAGGTTGCGCCGCCTTGGCGCGCAGCGCGTCGCGCTGCTCCACCCCGAACCGGTGCTGCTCGTCGACCACCACCAGCCCCAGGTCGGCGAAGTCGACGCCCTCGTACAGCAGGGCGTGGGTACCCAGCACGATGCCGGCGGCACCGCTGGCGACCTCGGCCAACGCCCGCCGCCGGGCCGCCGCGCCGAGCGAGCCGGTGACCAGTTCGACCCGGGTGGCGTGCTCGGCGCCGCCCAGCTCGCCGGCCTGGGCGAGCGGACCGAGCAGGTCGAGCATGCCCCGGTAGTGCTGGGCGGCCAGCACCTCGGTCGGGGCGAGCAGGGCGGCCTGGCCGCCCGCGTCGACCACCTGGAGCATGGCGCGCAGGGCCACCACGGTCTTGCCGGAGCCGACCTCGCCCTGCAACAGCCGGTGCATCGGATGCCCGGTGGCCAGGTCGGCCGCGACCTCGGCGCCGACGTCGCGTTGGCCGCCGGTCAGCTCGTACGGCAGCCGGGCGTCGAACGCGTCCAGCAGGCCACCGGTGCGAGCCGGCCGGGCCCGGGCGGGCGAGGCAGCCGCCTGGTGCTTACGCCGGACCAGGGTCACCTGCACGGCGAACGCCTCGTCCCACTTCAACCGCCGCCGGGCGCGGTACAGCTCCTCCCGGCTGGACGGCCGGTGGATCTCCCGCAACGCGCTGCCCAGGCCGACCAGGTTCCGGCTGGCCCGCACCGTGGCGGGCAGCGGGTCCTCCGGCGGTGCCACGGTGTCCAGCACCACCCGTACGCAGCGGGCGATCACCCAGGTCGGTACGGCCGCGGCGGCCGGGTAGACCGGGATCAGCGCCCCGGCGAACTCCTCGATCTGCTCGCTGGCCGCGGCCTCACCGTCGGTCTGCTCGCCGAGCAGGACGTACTCCGGTCCGTTGAGCTGCCGTTTGCCCCGGAAGTCGGTGACCTTGCCGGCGAACAGTCCCCACCGGCCGGGCCGCAGTTCCCGCTCGCGCCACGCCTGGTTACCGAAGAAGGTGAGGGTGAGGGTGCCGCCGCTACCGTCGCCGACGGTCACCTCCAGCAGGTTGCCCCGGCGCTGGCGCATCGGGCGTACGGCGGTGCGCTGCACCTGCGCCAGTACGGTCACCTGCTCGCCGACGTCGAGGGCCCGGATGTCGGTGTGTTCGCCACGCTCGTCGTAGCGGCGCGGGAAGTGGTACATCAGGTCACCGGCGGTGTGCAGGTCGAGGTGGCTGGCGAGCGCCTTGGCGGTCTTCTCGCCGACCAACTTCTTCAACGGGGTGTCCAGGGTGGACGCCTCTGCGGTCATTCGACACCTACCAGCAACGGATAGCGTGGCTGCCCACCCGGGTACGCCTGCACCTCGACGAACGGCCAGCGTCGCGCGATGTGCGTGTGCACCGCGTCGGCCAGCCCGTCCGGCGCGTCGGCCCCGACGAGCAGGGTGACCAGTTCGCCGCCACCGCCCAGCAGCCGGTCCACCAGGGCGACGCAGGTATCGGTCAGGTCGGCGCCGATCAGGTGCACCTCCCCCTCGACCAGGGCGAGCACGTCGCCGGCGTGGCAGGGACCGGCGACGGTGAGCGCGTCCCGCCCGGCGTGGCAGACCTCGGCGTACCGGCAGGCACCGGCGGCCTCGGCCATCGCGATCACGTCGTCCTCGAAGTGGCGGCGCGCATCGCGGACGGCGAGCGCGGCCAGCGCCTGCACCGGGGAGCGGGTGGGTACCACGCTGACCTTCACACCCAGTCGGTACGCCTCCTCGGCGACCTGGTTCGCCACCGCCTGCGCGTTCGGGTCGTTGGGCAGCACCACCACCTGGGCCGCGCCGGTGGCCCGGACCGCGTCCAGCAGTTCCCCGGTCGAGGGGCTGCCGGGGACCACGACCGCGCCCTCACCGGCGAGCAGCTCGGCGATCCCGGCGCCGGCGGCGACCACCACGGCGGCCCGACCGTCGGGCGCCGGGCGGGGCGCCGCCGCGCGCTGGTCGGCGAAACGGGTCACCGAGATCTGGTACGGCCGGCCGGCCACCACGCCCGCCTCGATCGCCGCGCCGACGTCGTTGACGTGCACGTGCACCTGCCAGGTGTCGCCGTCACCCACGACCACCAGGGAATCACCGAGCGCGCCCAGCGTGTCGCGCATCCGGCGAACCGCCTCGGGCTCGGCGTCGAGCAGGAACTGCACCTCGTAGGCGTACTCGGCGGAGCCGGTCTCCCGGACGGCGCTGGCCGGCGGCGGCACGATCCGGGCAGCGGGCGCGGGATGTTCCGGGTGCTCTCCGGTGATCACCTCGACCAGGGCGTCCAGCAGCAGACACAACCCCTGCCCACCGGCGTCGACCACGCCGGCGCGGGCCAACGCCGGCAACTGCTCCGGGGTACGCGCCAGGGCCTGCGCGGCGGCGCCGGACGCTGCCCGGGCGACCGCTGCCAACTGCTCGCCGTCGACCTGCTCGGCCGCTTCGGCGGCGGCGGAGACCACGGTGAGCAGGGTGCCCTCCACCGGCCGGGCGACGGCCGCGTACGCCGCGGTGGTCGCGGCCCGCAGGGCGGCGGCCAACTCCGGGCCGCGTACCGCTGCGGTGGTGGCCAGCGCGTCGGCCAGGCCCCGCAGGATCTGCGACAGGATGACGCCGGAGTTGCCCCGGGCGCCGAGCAGCGCCCCCCGGGCCATCAGCCGCAGCGCGTGCCCGTGCGCGGTCGACGTGCCGTCGGCGACGGTGTCGAGGTCCATCGCCAGCGCCTGCTGCGCCGAGGTGAGGGTGAGCACCAGGTTGGTGCCGGTGTCGCCGTCGGGCACCGGGTAGACGTTGAGGTCGTCGATCTCTCCCTGGTGCCGCTTCAACGCGTCCAGCCCGCTGGCACACCAGCGGCGCACGGCGGCGGCATCGAGGGTGTCCAGCACGCTGGGAAGCCTACTGGCGTACGCTGACAGTCGCCGGAGGGCCGGGCGTGTCCCGCCTCGTCCGATTCTCCGTACCCCGGACCGTGGAAGCTGAGCCCGGTTGGGCGGGGGCCTGCACCATCGGGTAACCTGACCAGGTTGCCCGGGCTGCGCCTGGCGGCGACCTCATGAACGTTTCAATCCCAGGAGTATCCCGTGGCTAGCGTGTGCGACGTCTGTGGCAAGGGACCGGGCTTCGGCCACAACGTGTCCCACTCGCACCGGCGGACCAACCGCCGCTGGAACCCGAACATCCAGTCGGTGCGTACCCCGGCCGGTGGCGGCACGACCAAGAAGCTGAAGGTCTGCACGTCCTGCATCAAGGCGGGCAAGGTCGCCCGCGCCTGACGCGGTAGCACCGGTACCCACGATCTGACTGCCGGCGGGCCCAGTGGCCCGCCGGCATCGTCGTGTCCACCGTCCGCCGACCGCCAACCGCCGACCGCCGCCGTCCGCGCCGCCGCCTTCCGCGCCGCCGCCTTCCCCGCCGCCTTCCGCAGCTTCCGCGCCGCCGCCTTCGATGCCGCTGCCGTCCGCCGGCTCCGCGTCGCGTCGCGCGGGATGTTATTGACCCGAAGGCCAAACATGTGATGGTCAGCCAGCGGCGTAGCGGACCTCTGGCTTGCCGAACAACGCTTTCACGACCTCGGGCTGGTTTTGGCGGCGGCGTAGATGCGCGGCGGCTGCTG
>NZ_SJJR01000001.1 GCF_004331455.1 Micromonospora zingiberis | reverse complement strand
GCGGCGGCGATGGGGTTGACCGGTGCCGGATCGGTGGTGGTGTGGTTCAGCGGGCCGGCGGCGAGGCCACCGGCGACGGTCAGACCGGCGATGGCGAGCACGCTCTTACGCAGCATGGTGTTCATGAGCAGGCTCCAATCGGGGGTCGGGCGTCGCCGACGGGGGATCGGCGCGGCGACACCAGCGCCGTGACGGCGCACAGAGCAAGCAGAGAAGAGGGATGCCGGCGGGTCGCGGACGGGGGTCTTCGCGGCGCCGGGACCAGGTGTAACGACTGACGGGGGCGGGACATTCCCCGCGGGGTACGGGCCCTGCTCGGTCAGCCACCGGTTACAACGCCGTACCCCCGGCCGGCATTCCACCCCGCCCCACGCCACCACGCCGACATACCGGACATCCGGCCCCAGGGCTCGCAACACGCCAGAGGCAGGCCCGGACGGTACGCAGCCACCCGACGGTGTGCCCGGCCACCGGGCCTAGGGTGGGGTACGTGGCGACACTTCTGCTCCTGCGACACGGACGTACCACCGCCAACGCCGACGGCGGACTGGCCGGCCGGCAGCCGGTCGAACTGGACGAGACCGGCCGGGCTCAGGCGACGGCGGTCGGCGAGCGGCTGCGCGCGGTGCCCCTGGCGGCCGTCGTGAGCAGTCCGCTGATCCGCTGCCGGCAGACCCTCGACCTGGCGTTGCCACAGTCGTCGCCGGTGACCGACGAAGGACTCATCGAGTGCGGGTACGGCAACTGGGAGGGGCAGCCGCTCAAGAAGCTGGCCAAGGAGCCGCTCTGGCCGGTGGTGCAGCAGCATCCCAGCGCGGCGGTCTTCCCCGAGGGCGAGGCGATGGCGCAGATGGCGGCCCGTGCCGTCGCCACGGTACGCGCCTGGGACGCCCGGGTGACCGCCGAGCACGGCCCGGAGGCGGTCTGGTTGGCGTGCAGCCACGGCGATGTGATCAAGGCGATCGTGGCGGACGCGCTCGGCGTACACCTTGATCTTTTTCAGCGGATCGTGGTGGACCCGGCGTCGGTGACGGCGATCCGCTACACCCCGCTCCGCCCGTTCCTGGTGCGCCTCAACGACGTCGGTGGCGACCTGACCGGGCTGGTACCGCCACCGAGCAAGCGGCGCCGGCGGGCCCGGTCGGTCGACTCGGACGCCGCGGTCGGCGGCGGTGCGGGAGCGGCCCGGTGAGCCGCCCGGCCCGAGCCGGTGGCAGGGCCGCGAACGGGGCGGGTGAACGGGCGGCGAGCCGGGCCCGGAAGCGTACCGGAATTCGGGTCGGTGGGGTGCGCGGTGCCCGGGGCCGCCGGATAGGGTCGTGGGTATGACCCACCAGGTGCACGCCTTCGAGCCGCCGGAGCGGTTCGTCGCCGGGACCGTCGGGCCGCCGGGGGAGCGCACGTTCTTCCTCCAGGCGCGCGGCGGAGGCCGGCTGGTCAGCGTCGCGCTGGAGAAGGTCCAGGTCTCTCTGCTCGCCGAGAAGTTGGAGGAGTTGCTCACCGAGGCGCAGCGCCGGTTCGGGGTGGAACTGCCCGAGGCGCCGGCCTCGCTCGGTGACAACGACCCGCTGGAGACGCCGGTCGACGAGGAGTTCCGGGTCGGCACGCTGGGCCTTGCCTTCGACGCGGACACCGCGACCGTGGTGATCGAGGCGATTGCGGTCGGCGAAGCCGAGGCCGAGATCGAGTTGGGTGAGTCCGAGGAGGACGAAGCCGACGACGTCGAGCCGGACGAGGATCTCGACCGGCTCCGGGTGCGGTTGACCCCCGAGGCGACCCGCGAGTTCATCGAACGGGCCCGGCGAGTGGTGAACGCGGGCCGCCCGCCCTGCCCGCTGTGCGGCCAGCCGCTCGACCCGGCCGGTCACCTCTGCCCCCGGCACAACGGCTATCACCGGTGACCTCGTCCGGCGTGACCCCCCGACAGGATGGTGGCGCCGCGCTGCGTCTGCTTCGTGACGGTGAGCTGACCGTCGAGGGGCGGTTGGTCGACGCGTCGAACACCACCTTGCGCGGCATTCTCACCCTCGACGGCATGACCGCCCGCTGCGTCTACAAGCCGGTACGCGGTGAGCGTCCGTTGTGGGACTTTCCCGACGGCACGCTGGCCGGTCGCGAGGTCGCCGCCTATCTGGTCTGCGCGGCCACCGGCTGGGATCTGGTGCCGCCGACCGTGCTGCGTGACGGGCCGTTCGGCCCCGGCTCCTGCCAGCTGTGGATCGACGAGCCCGACGACGCCGAGCCGTTGGTCGGGTTCGTGCCGGCCGACGCGCTGCCACCCCGGTGGTTCCCGATCGCGGCGGCCCGCGACGACGACGGCACCGCGTACGCCCTGGCCCACGCCGACGACCCCCGGCTGGCCCGGCTCGCGGTGCTCGATGCGGTGATCAACAATGCGGACCGCAAGGGTGGCCACGTACTGCTCGGCCCGGACGACCGGATCCACGGGGTCGACCACGGGGTCAGTTTCCACGTGGAGGAGAAGCTACGTACGGTGCTCTGGGGCTGGGCCGGCCGGCCGTTGCCCGCCGACGCCGTGGCGGCGCTCGACCGCCTCGCCGGTCAGCTCCGCGGCCCGCTCGGCGCCGAACTCGCCGAACACCTCACCCTCAGTGAGATCACCGAGTTGGCGGCGCGGATCGACCGGCTGCGCCGGCACGCCTGTTTTCCGCAGCCGCCCGCGGACTGGCCGGCAGTGCCGTGGCCGCCGCTGTGAGCTGAGGGGTTGATCACTGCGGGCTGGCGGTGACGGTGACCCAGGGCTGGTTAGGCTGACGGTCATGGACTCTTGGGTGGGGCACGAGGTGCCACGATTGCCGGGCAGGAGCGGGGCGCTGAGGTTGTTCGACTCGGCGCGGCAGGCCGTGCACCCGACCGACCCGCCCGGCCCGGCGACCATGTACGTCTGCGGCATCACCCCGTACGACGCCACCCACCTCGGCCACGCCGCCACCATGATCACCTTTGATCTGGTGCAGCGGATGTGGCGCGACGCGGGCCACCAGGTGCGGTACGTGCAGAACGTCACCGACATCGACGACCCGCTGTTGGAACGCGCTGCCCGCGACGGTGAGGACTGGAAGGTCCTGGCCATGCGGGAGACGGCGCTGTTCCGGGAGGACATGGAGGCGCTGCGGATCATCCCACCCGCCCACTACGTCGGCGCGGTCGAGTCGATCCCGGACATCGCCGAGAAGGTGCTGGTGCTGCTCAAGGACGGTGCCGCGTACCGGTTGGACGACGGCACCGGGGATGTCTACTTCGACATCTCGGCCGCGCCCCGCTTCGGTTACGAGTCCAACCTGTCCCGGGACGAGATGCTGAAGATCTTCCCCGAGCGCGGCGGCGACCCGGACCGGGCCGGCAAACGCGACCCGCTCGACCCGCTGCTGTGGCGCGGCGCCCGGGCCGACGAGCCCTCCTGGCCCGGCGGTGACCTCGGCCCGGGGCGGCCGGGCTGGCACATCGAGTGCGCGGTGATCGCCCTGGGCCTGCTCGGCTCCACCATCGACGTGCAGGGCGGCGGCAACGACCTGCTCTTCCCGCACCACGAGTGCTCCGCCGCGCACGCCGAACGGCTGACCGGGGCGGCGCCGTTCGCCGCCCACTACGTACACGCCGGCATGATCGGCCTGGACGGCGAGAAGATGTCCAAGTCCCGCGGCAACCTCGTCTTCGTCTCCCGGCTGCGCGCCGACCAGGTGGACCCGATGGCGGTCCGCCTGGCACTGCTGTCCGGCCACTACCGCGCCGACCGGTCCTGGACCGAGGACCTGCTGGCCGCCGCGCAGCAGCGCCTGGACCGCTGGCGTCGGGCCGCCGCCGCGCCCGCCGGGCCGTCCGGGGAGACGTTCCTGGCCGGCGTACGCGACCGCCTCACCGACGACCTCGACTCGCCTGGTGCCCTCCGGCTGGCCGACGAGTGGGCCGAGCGGACCCTTGCCGCCAACGCCGGTGATCGCCGGGCCGACCCGGCGCTGCAACGACTCGCACAGCACTCGGCCGACACCGGCACCGGCTCGGCTGACGATCCGGCGGCACCGGCCCTGTTCGCCGACACCCTCGACGCCCTCCTCGGCATCCGCCTCTAGGTTCCGTCTCGCAGATCTTGGTTCGAAACGGCCCCCATAGAGGCCGTTTCGAACCAAGATCCGCGGCTAGGACCGGGAGTCCGACCAGCGTGGTTGGACCGCGGCGGGGACGAGCAACGCAGCCGGGTAGGACGCAGCCTCAACGGCGCAAGCACCGACGCGACCAGGCGGCCAGGTACGACGTGCCCGGTACCCACTTCCACACCTTGCTCGACCCGTCGAACATCGATCGGCCCACCCGCCGTCCCCGACCACAAGATCCGCGAGACAGAACCTAGCCCCACCACCCACCCCTCCCGCCCTGCGGTCCCTCCCACCCCGCCCGGGTCCGCCCCACCCCGCCCCGCCCCGGTCCGCCCGGGTCCGCCGCGCCCCGCCGCGCCCCGCCCCGTCGATCTTGCACTTCTGGTCGCGGTTGTGCGGCATTTGCGGCTTATATGGCGACGAAAAGTGCAAGATCGACGGGGCGGTGCGCGGCGGGCAGTCCGGGCCGGGGTGAGGGCGGGAGGGGCGGGGTGTGCCCGGGGTGGTGGGTTAGCCGAGGATGAGGCCGGGGTCGGGATCGGGGTCGGCTGTGGGGGCGGGGATCAGGTACTCCTCGGTGAGGGTGGTGACCGGCCCGGGCCAGGTCGCCTGGGCGACCTCGATGGGTTTGCGGTGCGTGTCGTACGCCACGTGCAGCAGGTGCAGCACGGGGGTGTCCGGCCGGATCTGGAGGGTTTCCGCCTCCTCCCGGCTGGGCTGGCGCGCGGTGATCGTGTCGGTGGCGGTGGCGTACCGCCGCCCGATGACCTCCTCGGCCTCCTGGTAGAGCGGGCGGCCGAACGCCTCGGCGCGTTCCAGGGAGGTGCCGGCGGTGTCGGCGGGCAGGAACCAGGAGGCGCCCACTTCGACCGGTGAGTCCTCGGTACGGACCAGGTGTCGGCGGCAGAGCAGGTCGGTGCCGTCCGGTACGCCGAACGCGTCGGCCACCTCCGGTGGTGCGGGGGAGCGGCCGACGGAGACGAGTTGTTGCCGGTAGCGGGCAGCCAGATCGGTGTGGTAGCCACGGAAACCGCCGTACCGCCCTCGGGAGAGCCGGTTGAGGCGACGGCGGGTGCCGCGTACGTACGTACCGGAGCCGGGCTTGGTGATCAGGACGCCCTCGACCCGCAGCTGGTCGACGGCGCGTTGCACGGTCTGCTTCGCCACGCCGAACATCTCGGCGATGGCCGGGATCGACGGCAGGCGCTCGCCCGGCCCCCAGTCACCGCGCCGGATCTGTGCCTTGAGCTGCGCGGCGATCTGCCGGTGCGGAAACTCGGCCGCGCCGGGATTGATCTGCATCCCGACCTCCTATCAGCTAGGTTCCTAGGATGCCCTACGCGAGGTGACCCCGCCACCCCATCGATCCCGCGCGTCGAAGGTGTCGCCGTCCGGATCAGAGCGACCGGCAACGATCAGGGCCCCGGGCAGTAAGCCCGGGGCCCTGAAGAAGGCGGATCTGTCGGGGTGGCTACCAGGAACCGGCGGTGGGGCCGGCCGAGCCGCCCCGGCGGCGCAGGTACTTCTCGAACTCCTGGGCGATCTCGTCGCCGGTCAACGGGGTGATGCCCGCGTCACCGACCCGTTCCTCCAGCTCGCGGACGTACTCGCCGAGTTCGGCGTCCTGCTCGGCGGCGCTGCGCACCCGCTGCTCCCACTCGGCGGCCTCCTCGGCCAGGTCGGCCATCGGCACCGGCAGGTCGACCACCTCCTCGACCCGGTGCAGCAGGGCCAGGGTCGCCTTCGGGCAGGGCGGGTTGTTGGCGTAGTGCGGGACGTGCACCCAGAACGAGACCGCGTCGACCTCGGCGCGGGTGCAGGCGTCGTGCAGTACGCCGACGATGCCGGTCGGCCCGTCGTAGCGGGTGGGGGTGAGCTGGTAGCGCTTGGCCGCGTCGGCGTCGGAGGCGCTGCCGCTGATCGGCAGCGGCCGGGTGTACGGCACGTCCGCCAGCAGCGCGCCGAGCAGCACCACCCGCTCGACCTCCAGGCTGTGGCAGATCTCCAGTACCTGCTCGCAGAAGGTGCGCCAGCGCATGCTCGGCTCGATGCCCCGGATCAGCACCACGTCCCGGTCCGTACCCGACGGGCTGGCGACGGTGAACCGGGTGGTCGGCCACTCCACCCGCCGGGTGGCCCCGTCGGACATCGCGATGGTCGGCCGGCTGACCTGGAAGTCGTAGAAGTCCTCCGGGTCCAGCTCGGTGATCGGCTTGGCCTGCCACACCTGTTCCAGGTGCTCGACCGCGGCCGTCGAGGCGTCGGCGGCGTCGTTCCAGCCCTCGAAGGCGGCGATGGCCACGGGGGACCGCAGCACCGGCAGCCCGTCGAATTCGGTCACGCCGTCACCTCACCCTGCTCGTTGCCGGCGGCCCCGGTCGTCCGCCCGCCGTGCACGGTGGTGTCGCTGTAGTCCCTCACACGGTCAGCCTACGTGCCGCGCCCGGACGCGGCCCGCCGGCCGCGCCGGATGAGCCGGCTCCGCGACCCGGCGCACCCGGCCGGCGACCTCGGGTGATCAGTAAGCTAACCGGCATAGGCTACCAAACCGGTCAACGTGATCCCGGCGACACAATGTGGGAAGGGGGGCGCGCGGGGCGGCGAGCCGGCCGCGCCGCACTAACCTGAGTTCGTGCGGACTTCGTTGCTCGATGCGCTGGCAGACCGGATCCTCATCGCCGACGGGGCGATGGGGACGATGCTCCAGGCCGCCGACCTGACCCTGGACGACTTCGACGGCCTTGAGGGTTGCAACGAGATCCTCAACGTCACCCGCCCGGACGTCGTACGCGGGGTGCACGAGGCGTACCTGGCGGCCGGGTCGGACTGCGTGGAGACCAACACCTTCGGCGCGAACCTGGCCAACCTCGCCGAGTACGACATCCAGCACCGGATCCGGGAATTGTCGGCGGCGGGTGCCCGGATCGCCCGCGAGGCGGCCGACGCGTACGGCACGGCGGAACAGCCCCGCTTCGTGCTCGGCTCGATCGGACCCGGCACCAAGCTGCCCACCCTCGGCCACGCCACCTACGCCACGCTGCGCGAGGCGTACCAGGAGAACGCCGCCGGCCTGATCGAGGGCGGCGCGGACGCGCTGATCGTGGAAACCTGCCAGGATCTGCTCCAGGTCAAGGCCGCCGTGGTCGGCTCGCGGCGAGCGATGGCGGAACTGGGCCAGACGATCCCGCTGATCTGTCACGTCACCGTGGAGACCACCGGCACCATGCTGCTCGGCAGTGAGATCGGCGCCGCGCTGACCGCGATCGAGCCGCTCGGTGTCGACCTGATCGGGCTGAACTGTGCCACCGGGCCGGCCGAGATGAGCGAGCACCTGCGCTACCTCGCCCAGCACGCCCGGGTGCCGCTGTCGGTGATGCCGAACGCCGGCCTGCCGCAGCTGACCGCCGACGGTGCGTTCTACCCGTTGACGCCGGACGAGTTGGCCGACGCCATGGAACGCTTCGTCACCGACTACGGCGTCGCCCTGATCGGCGGCTGTTGCGGCACCACCCCGGAGCACATCCGGCTGCTCGCCGAGCGGCTGCGGGGCGCCCGGCCGGGGCCGCGTGAGCCGCGTACCGACCCGGGTGTCTCCTCGATCTACCACCACGTGCCGTTCGCCCAGGACGCCAGCGTGCTGATGGTGGGGGAGCGGACCAACGCCAACGGCTCCAAGGCGTTCCGGGAGGCGATGCTCGCCGCCGACTGGCAGTCCTGCGTGGAGATCGCCCGTGGCCAGGCCCGGGACGGCTCGCACCTGCTGGACCTCTGCGTCGACTACGTGGGCCGGGACGGCACCACCGACATGCGGGAGTTGGCGGGCCGGTTCGCCACCGCCTCCACCCTGCCGATCATGCTGGACTCGACCGAGCCGGCGGTGATCGAGGCGGGCCTGGAGATGCTCGGCGGACGCTGCGTGGTCAACTCGGTGAACTTCGAGGACGGCGACGGCCCGGATTCCCGGTACGCCCGGGTGATGCCGGTGGTCGCCGAGCACGGCGCCGCCGTGGTCGCGCTGCTCATCGACGAGGAGGGCCAGGCCCGTACGACGGAGTGGAAGGTGCGCGTCGCCGGGCGGCTGATCGAGGACCTGACCAGCCGGTGGGGGCTGCGCCGCGCCGACATCCTCATCGACGCGCTGACCTTCCCGATCGCCACCGGTCAGGAGGAGACCCGCCGCGACGGCATCGAGACGATCGAGGCGATCCGGGAGATCGCCCGCCGCTGGCCGGGAGTCAACTTCACCCTGGGCATCTCGAACGTCTCCTTCGGGCTCAACCCGGCGGCCCGGCAGGTGCTCAACTCGGTCTTCCTGCACGAGTGCGTCCAGGCCGGGCTGACCTCGGCGATCGTGCACGCCAGCAAGATCCTGCCGATGTCGAAGATCCCCGACGAGCAGCGCGAGATCGCGCTCGACCTGGTCTACGACCGCCGCCGCGAGGGCTACGACCCGGTGCAGCGCTTCATCGAGGTCTTCGAGGGTGTGGACGCCGCGTCCGCCCGCGCCACCCGGGCCGAGGAGTTGGCCGCGCTGCCGCTCAACGAACGCCTCAAGCGGCGGATCATCGACGGTGAGCGCAACGGCCTGGAAGCCGACCTGGACGCGGCGATGGCCGCCGGCACCGCGCCCCTGCTGATCATCAACGACATCCTGCTGGACGGCATGAAGGTCGTCGGCGAGCTGTTCGGCTCCGGGCAGATGCAGTTGCCGTTCGTGTTGCAGTCCGCCGAGGTGATGAAGACCGCGGTGGCGTACCTCGAACCGCACATGGAGAAGGCCGACGACGGCGGCAAGGGCCGCATCGTGCTCGCCACGGTCAAGGGCGACGTGCACGACATCGGCAAGAACCTGGTCGACATCATCCTGTCCAACAACGGCTACGAGGTGGTGAACATCGGCATCAAGCAGCCGATCTCCGCCATCCTCGACGCCGCCGAGCAACACCGCGCCGACGCCATCGGCATGTCCGGTCTGCTGGTCAAGAGCACGGTCATCATGAAGGAGAACCTGGCCGAGATGGCCTCGCGCGGGGTCGCGGAGCGCTGGCCGGTGCTGCTCGGTGGTGCCGCGCTGACCCGGGCGTACGTCGAGGACGACCTGCGGTCGATGTTCCCCGGCCAGGTGCACTACGCCCGGGACGCCTTCGAGGGACTCTCCCTGATGGACCGGGTGATGACCGCCAAGCGCGGCGGTGCGCCGGTCATCGACGCCGACCGGGAGGCGGCCCTGGCGGCCCGTCGGGCCCGCCGCGAGCGGCAGCGCGCCGTGGTCGCCGAGTCGCTGCCGGAATTGAGCGACGCCTCGGTCCGCTCCGACGTGGCGGCCGACGTGCCGGTGCCGAGCGCCCCGTTCTTCGGTACCCGGGTGGTCAAGGGCGTGCCGCTGGCCGACTACGCGGCGCTGCTGGACGAGCGGGCCACCTTCATGGGCCAGTGGGGGCTGCGGGGTGCGCGCGGCGGCAAGGGACCGTCGTACGAGGAACTGGTCGAGACCGAGGGCCGGCCCCGGCTGCGCTACTGGCTGGACCGCCTGATCGCCGACCAGGTGCTGGAGGCGGCCGTGGTGTACGGCTACTTCCCGGCCTACTCCGAGGGCAACGACCTGGTGGTGCTGGACGAGAACGGGCACGCCGAGCGGGCCCGGTTCACCTTCCCCCGACAGCGCCAGGAACGCCGCCTCTGCCTGGCCGACTTCTTCCGCCCGCGCGGCGACGACCTGGACGTGGTCGCCCTGCAACTGGTCACCGTCGGCCAGCCGGTCAGCGAGTACGCGGCCAAGCTGTTCGCCCGCAACGAGTACCGCGACTACCTGGAGGTGCACGGGCTGTCCGTGCAGCTCACCGAGGCCCTCGCGGAGTACTGGCACAAGCGGGTCCGGGCCGAGTTGACCCTGCCCGACGGCCGTACCGTCGCCGCCGACGACCCGACCGATCTGGCCGGCCTGCTCCGCACCGACTACCGGGGCTGCCGGTACGCGTTCGGCTACCCGGCCTGCCCCGACCTGGAGGACCGGGCGAAGATCGTGGACCTGCTCGGCGCCGAGCGGATCGGCGTGCAACTGTCCGAGGAGTTCCAGCTCATGCCCGAACAGGCCACCGACGCGATCGTCGTCCACCACCCGGAGGCGAGCTACTTCAACGCCAAGTGACGACCGCCGCCCGCCTGTCGGCCTGAAGCCCAGTTCGAGGTAGAACTCCGCTGGCCCGCCGGTCCAGGGCGCCCAGGTGACGTATGCCTCGGCCAGCGACTTGACCCGGCGAGACCAGATCCACCTGATCGGGGCGCACCGACAGATCGAGAGCCGGCCTTGTAGTTCATCGGGGTGATCTTCTCCGGCCGCAGGCCGCGGACGGTAGCGGCGGACGTGGAGCCAGCTACGGGTTCAATCGCGGTCTGTTTGCCAGATCAGGCCGTCTCCAGGTCGCCGGCCGCAGACGTGCTGACCAGTCAGGGCACTTGTGTACGGTCGGGCGCATGACGACGGACGAAGATCGGGAGAGCCTCGCCGAGCGACTCGCGGCGCTGCCCGTACCCGAACTCGTCGACGTGCTGCGCCGGGTTCTGTCGCACCACACGGAGGAGGAGTACGGGATACGAACCGTACTCGTGCTGGCCACCGCGACGACCTACGCGGAAGAGCGCGGTGCGGTCGACGTCGAACTGGTCGCGTGGCCCGACCGCGAGTACTACCGGGGTGGGCTCGGCATCGACCAGGGACTCTGGGAAGAAGGCCGGTGCACCAGCTGCGACACCAGCGTCACGTCGAACGCCAAGCGGGCGTACTGCCCGGTCTGTGGCACAAGGTGCGCCCTGACCTGACGACCCCGACTGGGGCGATCGGCTCCGGCCGACCGGGATGATCGACTCCGTTGCGCTGGAACGGCGGCATCGCGCGTGCAGGGTATGCGCCGTTGCGGCGCAACGGCGGCGCCGGCGCTGGGCCCAGCACTCGGCCGGCGTTCGGGTTTGACCCGGCCTGAGAACCTGGACGTCCAGACCTGGTCCGCGAGCCCGAATGCTCAGACCTGGTCCGCGAGCCGGAACGCTCGGGGCCGCGGCCCGCCGCCCCACCGGGAGGACGTATGCGAGTCAAGCCCGCTCAGACCCTGCTCTTCGGACTCGGCTGCGGTGCCGCCGGCGGCATCCTCCTCGGCGAGGTGGCCATCTGGCCCGCCCTGGTGGCCATCCTGGCCGGGGTCACCATGACCGCGTTCGGTTCGTCGGCACCCACCCTCAGCGCGGAAGGCCACCTGGCCGGCGCTGACCGCGCGCCGGCCCCGCGGCGCGTTCGGACGTTCCAGTTGGCCGACGACGGGCCCACGCTCGCCGGGCTGGGCACCCGCGTCGAGCAGATCCTCGAGCTTGCCGAAGAACAGGCCGACGACCACCGCAACGAGGCGAAGCGGGAGTCGGAAGGCATCCTGGCGGCGGCCCGGGCCGAGGCCGACGCCATCCTGGCGCAGGCCCGCGCGCAGGCCGACCGGACCACCGGTACGGGCGGCCCGCCGCTCTGAACTGGTGTCGGCCCCTACCGCTGCCCTCCGGTCAGCAGCGGGCAAGGTGGCCGGGAGCCGGGAGCCGGGAGCCGGGAGCCGGGAGCCGGGAGCCGGGAGCCGGGAGCCGGGAGGCGGCCGGGAGGCCGGGAGGCCGGGAGGCGGTCAGGGGAGCGGGGCCTCGGCGGGGGACGGGAAGGCGGCACGCGGTTGGGTACCCGCCCACCACATACCGATCGCCAACGCCGCCGTCGCCTCCAGGTACGCCGCCCGCGCCAACCCGCCGCAGGGTGCCGGCGTGCAGCCGATCGAGCCGATCAGGGTCTGCGTCGCGGCGATCGCGGTGGGATGGTCGGCGCAGAACGGCACGGCCAGCGGCACGTTCTCGAACGTGGGTGGACGTAGCGTCCAGATGCTGACGTGGCACAGGTTGAACGCCTTGACCACGTACGCCTCGGGCGCGGCAGCCGCCAGTCGCCGGGCGATCGACCCGGTCTCCCCGACGTCGAGCATCAGCCCGTCGTCGGTCGGTACCAGCGGGTTGGTGCAGTCGACGACGGTGCGCCCGGCGAGATCACCGGCCAGTTCGGCGGCCAACTGCGGGGCCGCCGCTGCCGGTACCGCCAAAAGCACCGCGTCTCCGTGGCGCGCCGCGTCGGCCAGGCTGCCGGTCCCGGCACCGGCGACGAGTTCGGCGATGCGCTGCGCCCGTTGCGGACGCCGCCCGCCGATCATCACACTGTGCCCGGCCGCGACCCAGGCACCACCGAGCGCCGCCGCCATCCCGCCCGTGCCGAGTATCCCGATCTTCATCCGTACGCCCCTCGTTCCGGCAGTGGCGGGACGGTGCGACCCGCCACTGCGGACCCTAGGCAGGCTGATGGAGACCAAACGGTGTTCGACACCTGGGGCAGGATGGCGAGCATGGGCGGGTGCACGGAACATGACGGCTTCACCTCCGACTGCCAGGCCCGCCTGGCGTTCGAGGTGCTCGCCAACCGGTGGGACAGCGTGGTGGTCTACACCCTCGCCGCCCACGGGCCGACCCGTCCGGCCCGGCTGCGGATCCGGATCGGCGGGATCAGCGCCAAGGTGCTCAACGAGGCGTTGCGCCGGTTGGAGTACAACGGCCTGGTGGAGCGCCGGCCGTACCGGCAGGCTCCGCCCCGCGTCGACTACGCGCTGACCGAAGCGGGCGAGGCGCTGGTGGAGCCGATGCGGCTGATGGGCGCCTGGGCCAACCGCTACGCCGACGCGGTCCTCGACGCCCAGCAGCGCTTCGAGGAGCGGTCGCCGGGCCGTGCGCGCCAGCGGTCACGGTGAGCGGCCCGGCGATTCCCGGGTCGGGTTCGTGGCGGTGCGGGCGGTCCACGCCCGGCGTGTCGACTGTCCAGGCTGCCACGAATCGGGCCGGGCCAGTCCCGGGCGGTGCAGCCAGGGTGCCACGGTGGGGGTGGCGAGGAGCAACGCTACGGCGAGGGCCGTGACCACCGCCTGTCCGATCCGGGCGGGGGTGACTCCGGGGGTGCTGTCCAGGACGTAGTTGGCGTAGCCGTTGGCCGCCGCGTCGGTGACCAGGATGGCGCAGCCGAGCAGCAGTCCTTCGAGTCGGCGTAGCGCCAGCAGCAGCGCCGCGAGCGGGTCCAGCACGGTCAACGAGGTGAAGTACAGCAGCAGCCAACCGGGGGTCGAGGAGGCGTCCGGGCCACCCGGTCGGAGGCCGGCGAGGTCACCCAGGTGGACGATGCCGCCGTACGCGAGGACGCAGGTCGCGGCGATGACCACGACGCGGATCCGGCGGGGCACGCCGGCCCACCGTGGCGTACCTGCTGCCGGCTCCATCGCCCCCGTCCCGTGCAGGGCGGCGACCGCCCGCCCGGCCTCGATGGTAGGCGCCCGGCGCTGCCGTGCCCCGGTGCCGCCGTGCCCCGGTGCCGCCGTGGCCGGGCGGCCGGCGGCAGTGGGCGCGCAGACGGGGGACTCTCGGAGGCTTCGCCGCTCATGATCATGACGACTGGCAGGATGTAGATCATGCTCGCGTTGCGCCGCACCATGACCACCTGGACCGTCTCCGTACCGATCGCCGCCCTGTTGGTGCTGGCGTTGACCTGGGACCGGAAGCTCGACGGCGTCATGGTCGTGGTGGTGGGCCTGTTTCTGGCCGGCGCGGTCCTCGCGGCCGTGCACCACGCCGAGGTGGTCGCGCACAAGGTCGGCGAGCCGTACGGATCGCTGGTGCTGGCCGTGGCGGTCACCGTGATCGAGGTGGCGCTGATCGTCACGCTCATGATCAGTGGTGGGGAGAAGACCCAGTCCCTGGCGCGGGACACCGTCTTCGCCGCCGTGATGATCACCTGCAACGGCATCCTCGGTCTGTCGCTGCTGATCGGCGCGCTGCGCCGCCGGCTGGCCGTGTTCAACCCGGAGGGTACCGGCGGCGCGCTGGCCACCGTGGCCACCCTCGCCACGCTCAGCCTGGTGGTGCCGACGTTCACCATCGGCCGGTCCGGTCCGCAGTTCAGCCCCGCCCAGTTGACCTTCGCGGCGGTGGTCTCGTTGGCCCTGTACGCCCTGTTCGTGATGGTGCAGACCGGCCGGCACCGGGACTACTTCCTGCCGGTGGGCAGCGAGGGGGAGACGTTGCCGGAGGAGGTACACGCCGATCCGCCGTCGAACCGGCAGGCCCTGGCCAGCGTCGGGTTGCTGCTGGTCGCCCTGGTGGCGGTGGTCGGCGATGCGAAGTCGGTCTCCCCGGCGATCGAGGCGGGCGTCGCCGCGGTGAACCTGCCTCCGGCGTTCGTCGGCGTGATCATCGCGTTGCTGGTGCTGCTGCCGGAGACGCTCGCCGCGGCCCGCGCCGCCCGGCGCGACCGGGTGCAGATCAGCCTGAACCTGTCGCTCGGCTCCGCGATGGCCAGCATCGGCCTGACCATCCCGGCCATCGCCATCGCGTCGATCTGGCTGGAGGGACCGCTGCTGCTCGGCCTCGGCGGCACCCAGGTCACCCTGCTCGCGTTGACCGTCGTCACCGGTGTGCTGACCGTCGTGCCGGGCCGGGCCACCCTGTTGCAGGGTGGGGTGCACCTGGTGCTGTTCGCCGCCTTCGTCTTCCTCGCCGCCAGCCCCTGACCGCTGTCAGTTCTTGACCACCGCCTCCCCTGACCGCCGGCCGGAGTCCTCCCGCGTTGGCCGCATCGTTTCGCGCCGGCCGGTCCGGCCGGTCCGGTCGGATCGGGCCAGCCCGGCGCGTCCGGTGAACCGGTGGGGTCGGTACGGCGTACCAGACGGCAAGGGCATGACGGCCGTACCGTCGGGGTATTGGATCCGGCATCGCCGAGGCGGGAGGATGCGGTGGCGGTTGGCGGGCGAGGGCGGCGGCAGGGGAGGTTCGCCGGCCTGGCGGTGGCACTGGTGGCGGCGACCGCGTGCATGGTCGATCCGGTCGACCAGCCGGCGGAGCCGACCGGGCAGCGGGAACCGGCGACACCGAGCGCCGAGGTGACCCGCGCCGACGGCACCGACACGGTCGAGGAATTCCAGGAGGACGTGGAGGTCGCCCGGCGCACCGCCGAACGGTACTGGGCGGCACAGTTCGAGGCGTCCGGCAGCTCGTTTCGGGAGATCCGGCGGGTGATCGCGTACCAGCGCGACGGGGAGGTGACCTGCGGCGGGCAGGAGGTGCCCCGCAACAATGCCGTCTACTGCACGGTCAGCGACTACATCGCCTACGACAGCAACTGGTCCTTCCGGGCGTTCCGGCAGGTGGGCGACGCGTTCGTGTACTACCTGATCGGCCACGAGTACGCCCACGGAATCCAGACCCGGTTGGGCATCCAGTACAACTTCACCATCCAGCAGGAGTTGCAGGCCGACTGCATGGCCGGCGCGTACCTGGGCGGCTCGGTGCAGGCCGGCTGGCTCACCCTCGCCGACGGTGACCTGGACGAGTTCCGCGAGGGCCTGCTCGCCGTCGGCGACGACCCCGGCCAGCCGTGGTTCGCCGAGGGCGCGCACGGCACCCCGGAACAGCGGGCCGAGGCGTTCTTCCGGGGCTACGAGAAGTCGCTGTCGGCCTGCGGGCTCAGTTGAGAAAGGTCACTGTGCCGGGCGTACGGCGGTGACGGGCTGACAGGATTCACCGGGTAGCCGAACGAGGAGGATCCCGGTGCGCAGCCATCCCGCCGCCGTGCTGTTCGACATGGACGGCACCCTGGTCGACAGCGAGCGGTTGTGGGATGTCGCGTTGGCCGAACTCGCCGAGGCGTACGGCGGCAGCCTCTCCACCGCGGCCCGGCGGGCGATCGTCGGCACCGGCATGGCCGACTCGATGCGGATCCTGCACGACGACCTGGGCCAGCCGCACCGGGACCCGACGGCCAGCGCGGCGTGGGTCAACGCGCGGATCCTCGAACTGTTCCGTACCGGGCTGCAATGGCGTCCCGGGGCACTGGCGTTGCTCGGCGCGGTGCGGAGCGCGCGGATCCCGACCGCCCTGGTCACCTCCAGCGGCCGGGCGCTGGTCGAGATCGCCCTGGACACCCTGGGGCGGGACAGCTTCGACGTGGTGGTCTGCGGCGACGAGGTGGAGGCGACCAAGCCGCACCCGGAGCCGTACCTGACCGCCGCGCGGCTGCTCGGCGTACCGATCGAGAAGTGTGTGGCGATCGAGGACTCGGCCACCGGGGTGGCCAGTGCCCTCGCCGCCGGAGCGGCCGTGCTGGCCGTGCCGGCGGAGGTGCCGCTCGCGCCCCGCGACGGCGTACACCAACTGGAGAGCCTGCTCACGGCGGACCTGGACCTGCTGGCCGCACTGCTCGCGCGGCCGGGCGCCTGACGCCGCGCTGCTCGCCCGTCCCGCGCTGCCGGTGTCGATCCGTCCCGCGCTGCTGGTGTTAAGAAGGGCCCCCTGTACCGCGCTAGGCGTTAACAGGGGGCCCTTCCTTACACCTCAGTCGTGGGCGATGGCGCCCAGGACGTTGATGCGGGCGGCGCGGATCGCGGGCAGGACCGCGGCGATCACACCGATGATGGCGGCCAGGCCGAGGAAGACCCCCATCTGGCCCCAGGGCAGCACCAGCTTGTTGATGCCCTCGTCGCGCAGGGCCTCGACCACGGCGGCACCCAGGCCGCTGCCGACGGCCACGCCGAGCAGCGCGCCGAACACCGAGATCACCACCGCCTCCACGGTGATCATGCCCATGGTCTGCGACCGCCGCAGGCCGATCGCGCGCAGCAGGCCCAGCTCGCGGGTCCGCTCCAGCACCGACAGCGCCAGGGTGTTGATGATGCCGAGTACGGCGATCACGATGGCCAGCGCCAGCAGGATCTGGATCATCGTGAGCAGGCTGTCGAGCTGCCCGGTCTGCTCCTCGATGAAGGCGTCCCGGTCGGCCACCGACACCTCCGGACTGTCCACCAGCAGCGCCTCCACCCGCGACTGCACGTCGGCCACCCCGGTGCCCGGTTCGAGCTGGATGAACGCCTGGATCGGCTGGGTGACGCTGAAATTGCGGGCGGCGTCGGCCGGCAGGATCACCGGGCCGAAGATCGGCGAGCTTTCGTAGATGCCGGTGACCGTGTAGGTCTGTGCGTCACCGCGGGCCAACTGCACCGGCAGCGTCGCGCCGACGGACAGCCCGCGTGCCTCCGCCGCGTCCGAGCTGATCAACATCTGTCCGGGTGCCAGCCGGTCGATGTCACCGGCGGTGGCCTTGGCGCCGTAGATCTGTCGCATCGCGGCCGGCTCGGTGACCGCACCCACCCAGGTGCGCTCGTCGCCCACCAGCGCCATGTCGCCGTACTGGCCATCGACCAGGCGGACCCCGGGGATCGCCTTCGTCTGGTCCAGCACCGCCGGATCGAAGCTCGGCGGGCGGGGCCCGTTCTGCGCCCCGGCGATCACCAGCTCCGCCTGGACGGTGTCCTGGACCAGGCCGCTGATGCTGCTCTTGGCCGAGTCGAGGATCACCGTGATGCCGGTGACCAGGGCGATGCCGACCATCAGCGCGGCGGCGGTGATGGCGGTGCGGCGCGGGTTGCGGCCGGAGTTGAGCCGGCCCAGCTTGCCCGGCACCCAGCCGGCGAAGACCGCGCCGAGCAGGGCCACCACCGGGCGGCTGATCAGCGGCGTCAGCAGGGCCACCCCGATGAACGCGAAGAGCACGCCACCGAGGATGGTCATCAGGGTTCGGCTGCCGGCGTAGCCGCCCAGGCCGACGAAGAGCAGGGTGGCGCCGATCGCGGTGACCACCGCCCCGGCGATGGTGATCTTCGTGAGCGGCCGGTCCGGCGTGGCCACGTCCTGCATCGCCGCGATCGGTGGGATCCGCGCGGCCCGCAGCGCCGGCAGCAGCGCGGCTAGCACGGTGATCACCAGGCCGACGCCGAACGCGCCGATCACCGCCGACGCGGGCACCGCGATCCCGGCCAGCGCCATCCCTCCGGCGAGGTTGCTGAACAGGTACGCCAGCAGCGCGCCGATGCCGATGCCGGCGGCCAGGCCGAACACCGAGGCGATCAGGCCGATGGCGATGGCCTCCAGCACCACCGAGCCGATGATCTGCTTGCCGCTGGCCCCGACGGCCCGCAGCAACGCCAGTTCCCGGGTCCGCTGCGCCACGATGATCGAGAACGTGTTGAGGATCAGGAACGTACCGACCAGCAGCGCCACCGCGGCGAAGCCGAGCAGGATCCGGTTGAAGAAGGCGAGGCCCTCCTTCAGACCGGCGGCGGCATCGGCGGAGAGCTGCTCACCGGTCTTGACCACGTAGTTGTCGCCCACCGCGGCGGCCACCGCGTCGCGCAGCTGGTCGTCGGTGACACCGTCGGCGGCGCTGACCACGACGCTGTTGTAGACGTCCGGCTCGCCGAGCATCAGTTGCTGGGCGACCGGCGTGGTGAACATGACCTCGTTGGCGCCGCCGAGGGAGTCCCGGTCGCCGCTGTAGCCGAAGATGCCGACGATGGTGAAGTCCTTGCGCGGCTCCAGGGTGAGCACACCCACCTGGTCGCCGAGGGCCACCTTGCCGGCCGTCGCCAGCCCCTTGTTGATCACGATTTCGTTGTCGGCCTGCGGTGCCCGGCCCTCCTGCAGCCGCACCAGGTCGCTCTCACCGGTCCAGTTGCCGCCCAGCTGCGGCGGACCGAACGAGGTGACCGCCTTGCCGTTGCTGCCGATCAGCCGTGCCCCGTCGGCGGAGACCACGCCGGTGGCCTCGGCCACCCCGTTCACCGCCCGTACCGTCTCCACGGTGCTGGCCGGGAACGGCCCGATCAGCTGCTCGCCCTCCATCTCGCCGATTTCGAGCTTCGGCTTGGCGGCGACGTTGACGTCGACCTCGGCGTACGCGTCGGCGAAGAGTGAGTCGAAGGAACGGCCGAGGGTGTCGGTGAGCACGAAGGCGCCGGAGACGAACATGACGCCGAGCACCACCGCCAGGCCGGACAGCACCAGCCGGACCTTGCGGGCCAGCAGGCTCTTGAGGGTCGCCCGGAACATCAGCCGGCCACCTCGGCGGGAGTGTCCAGCTTCTTCATGGTGTCCAGCACCGTGTCGGCGGTCGGCTCGATCAGTTCGGAGACGATCTGTCCGTCGGCGAGGAAGACCACCCGGTCGGCGTACGCGGCGGCGGTCGGGTCGTGGGTGACCATGACGATGGTCTGGCCGTGCTCGCGTACCGAGTTGCGCAGGAAGTTGAGCACCTCGGCGCCGGACCGCGAGTCGAGGTTCCCGGTCGGCTCGTCGGCGAAGATCACTTCGGGGCGGGCCACCAGCGCCCGCGCGCAGGCCACCCGCTGCTGCTGGCCGCCGGAGAGCTGCGCCGGCCGGTGGTCGAGCCGGTCCCGGAGCCCGACCGTGTCGATCACGACGTCGTACCAGGCCGGGTCGGGCTTGCGCCCGGCGATGGAGAGCGGCAGCAGGATGTTCTCCTTGGCCGTCAGCGTCGGCAGCAGGTTGAACTGCTGGAAGATGAAGCCGACCTTGTCCCGGCGCAGCTTGGTCAGACCCGCGTCACCGAGCCCGGTGACGGTGGTGTCGCCGACGTGCACCGTCCCCCGGGTCACCGTGTCCAGCCCGGCCAGGCAGTGCATCAGCGTCGACTTGCCGGACCCCGACGGGCCCATGATCGCGGTGAACCGTCCGCGCTCGAACTCGGCGCTGACCCCCCGCAGCGCGATGACCTGAGCCTCGCCGCTGCCGTAAACCTTCCACACGTCGCTCGCCCGGGCTGCGGCCTGTGCCGGCTGGCCTGTCGTAGCGGTCACGTCTCGTACCTCTCCGTCGCTGTTTGAATCGCGCCGCCCCCGCTGGTCCGGCACGAGTCCATCATCTGCGCTGGTTGCCCCGGATCCGTCCGACTCCGGGCGGAGGCGGAGCGGATTTCCGGCTGCGGGTAGCCCCCACGCGGAATCAGGGTTGTCCCCGACCCGGGCGTGCTGACGGCGGCGTCCCCGTCACCACACGGTGATCCTCGACCCTTCCCTCGCGTCAGAGTCAACCGTTTCCCGGCCCGGACCGTCACGGTAGGTGACGTATGCAACGCTGGCGTTACGCCCCAGGTCGCACCAGACCCGACTCGTACGCCAGCACCACCGCCTGGACCCGGTCCCGCAGCCCGAGCTTGGTCAGCACGTGCCCGACGTGGGTCTTGATGGTGGTCTCGCTGACCGACAAGGCGCGGGCGATCTCGGCGTTGGACAACCCCCGGGCCACCTGCACGAGCACCTCCCGTTCCCGGTCGGTGAGCGTGCTCAGCGTCTTCGGGGGCGATGCCGCCGGATCGGGCAGCACGTCGGCGAAACGGTCCAGCAGCCGCCGCAGGATCCGCGGTGCCACCACCGCGTCGCCGGCGGCCACCGTGTGGATCGCGGTGACCAGGTCCTCGGCCGGCACGTCCTTGGCCAGGAATCCGCTCGCCCCGGCCCGCAGCGCGCCCACCACGTACTCGTCGAGGTCGAAGGTGGTCAGGATGAGCACCCGGACCGGCAGCCGGGCGTCGACGATGGCCCGGGTCGCGGTCACCCCGTCCATCCGGGGCATCCGGATGTCCATCAGCACCACGTCGGGCAGCAGCCGGCGGGACAGCTCCACCGCCTCCGCACCGTCGCCGGCCTCGGCCACGATGTCCAGGTCCGGCTCGGCGCCGAGCACCATCCGGAAGCCGGTACGCAGCAGCGGCTGGTCGTCGGCGAGCAGGATGCGCACCGGCCGGGTCGGCCTCGTCGGATCGGCCATCTCGTCCTCCGGGGTTCGGGTGCCGCTCACCGGGCGTCGGCCAGCGGTTCGACCGGGATCCGCGCGTACACCCGGTAGCCGCCACCGGATCGCGCCCCGGTCCGCAGGACACCACCGTAGAGGGCGACCCGCTCGCGCATCCCGACCAGGCCGTGTCCGAGCCGTTGCCGGTCGGGCGACGGCCCCCGGCCGGTGTCGGTGACCTCCACCTCGACGGCGTCGCCGGTGAAGCTGACCCGCACCTGCGCGGTGGCCGTGCCGGCGTGTTTCAGGGCGTTGGTCAACGCCTCCTGGACGATCCGGTACACGGTCAGCGCCACCCCCTCCTCCAGCTGTCCGGGGCTGCCCGCCACGGCCAGGTGCACCGGCAGCCCGGCCTCCCGCACCTGTTCGACAAGCGCCTCGATGCCGGCGAGCCCCGGCTGCGGGGCCAGTTCGGCCGCCGGTTCCGCCTCGGTACGCAGCACGTCCAGCAGCCGGCGTAGCTCCCGCAGGGTGGCCCGGCTGGTCTCCTCGATGGTGGCGACCGCCTCGTCGGCGGCGTCGGCGTCGCGGCGCAGTACCCGCCGGACCCCGGTGGCCAGCACACCCATCACGCTGACGTGGTGGGCCACCACGTCGTGCAGTTCCCGGGCGATGCGTCGCCGTTCGTCGGCGACCGCCTGCTCGGCCAGGGAACGCTGGTTCGCCTCGGCGACCCGGGCCCGTTCCCGCAGCGCCGCGGTGGTGGACCGGCGCGCGTGCACCGTACGCCCCACCGAGAACGACACGATCCCGACCAGCAGGTTGTTCGCCACCAGGTAGGCCGCGCCGATCTGCGGCAGGATCTCGGAGGGCAGCCGGGCGGCCACCATCGCCGTCGGCGCCCACAGCGCCACCGCGGCCACCAGCGCCGGACGCACCGGCTGGTACGCGGCCATCGTGTAGGTGAGCACGACCAGGGTGAGACTCTGCGCCGTCGGTGCCACGCCGAGCACGATGGGCAGGGCCAGGGTCGCCAGTGCGGCCAGCACGGCGGGCCACGGCGCGACCCGGCGCAGCACCACCGGGGCGGCACAGAGCAGGCTCCAGCCCAGCGCCGCCGGCAGCGACCGGGGCCAGAACTCGCGCGGGGTCAGCACGGTGAACAGCACCTCGCCCAGCACCAGCCCGACGGTCAACAGCGCGTCACCGGCCAGCGGGCGGGTGCGCAGCCACTGCCTCAGCTCGGTCACCACGCCACGACGCTAACCGCCGCTGCCGGCGAAAGATCGTCTTGCGTGGTGAAGTGCCTCTCCTCCCTGGGGAGGAGAGCTACTCGTCGGCACCCGGGGCGGCCGGGCGGGTACGCGCGTCGCGCAGCGGATCCGCCGTGGGCTGCTCGGGAAACGGCGGCGGGGTGCCGCCGTAGCTGGGGCAGTGCGCCTGGTGGCTGCACCAGTCGCAGAGCCGGCTCGGCCGGGGCCGGAAGTCCCGGGCGGCGGTGGCCTGCTCGATCGCCCGCCACAGCGCCACCACCGTGCGTTCGAAGCGCACCAACTCCTCGGCGTCCGGCGCGTAGTCGCACACCTCGGCGTCGCGCAGGTAGAGCAGCCGCAGCACCCGGGGAACCACCCCCCGGGTGCGCCACAGCACCAGCGCGTAGAACTTGAGCTGGAACAGCGCGCGAGCCTCGAACGCCTCGCGTGGGGCGCCGCCGGTCTTGTAGTCCACCACCCGTAGCGCGCCGTCGGGGGCCACGTCGAGCCGGTCGAGGTAGCCGCGGATCAGCAACTCGTCGTCGATCACGGCGGAGATCAGGCTCTCCCGCTCGGCCGGCTCCAGCCGGCGCGGATCCTCCACCGTGAAGTAGCCCTCCAACAGGGCCGCCGCCGACCGGAGGAACTCGTCCGCGTCGACCTGACCGTCGTCGGTGAACAGCCCGGCCAGCTCCGGCTGCTCGGTGACCAGCCGGTCCCACTGGGGGGCGACCAGGTCACCGGCGGCCTCCGGGGTACGCCCGGCCGCCGGCAGGTCGAACAGCCGCTCCAGCACCGCGTGCACCAGCGTGCCGCGGGCCTGCTCGACGGTGGGCCGCTCGGGCAGCCGGTCGATGCTGCGGAACCGGTAGAGCAACGGGCAGGTCTTGAAATCCGCGGCCCGTGACGGTGACAGCGAGGCCCGCACCGTCGCCGGCAACTGGGTCGGAGTCGGAGCCTGCTGGGTGATCACCGGATCCGCCGTCATGCCGTGGAAGACTAGGGCACCGGTGTGACAGTGGGGCCGCCGCCGCTCCGAATAGGTGATCTCCGGCCGCGTAGCATCGGCGCGATGGAGCAGAGCAGGCAGCCACGGCCGGGACGGCGCTCCGGCCTCCGGGTCGGCCGGATCTTCGGGGTGCCGCTGTACCTGAACGCCTCGATCCTGCTGCTCGCGGTGTTGATCATCGTGCTCTACGGCGAGTTGGCTGGCCAGCGGTTGCAGCTGTCGCCAGCCGTCGGCTACCTGGTCGGCGCCGGCTTCGTCGTCTCGCTACTCGGCTCGGTGCTGGCCCACGAACTCGGTCACGCGCTGACCGCCCGACACTTCGGCATCGGTGTGCGGGGAATCACCCTCGAACTGCTCGGCGGGTACACCGAGATGGACCGCGACGCCCCGTCGCCCCGGGTGGACCTGCTGGTGTCGCTGGCCGGGCCGGCGGTCTCCGCGCTGCTCGGCGGGGCGGCGGTCGCCGCGACGGTGGCCCTGCCCGACCGCACCGTGGCCGACCAACTCGCCTTCCAACTGGCGGCGAGCAACGTCATCGTCGCCGTGTTCAACATCCTCCCCGGGCTGCCGCTGGACGGCGGGCGGGCGTTGCGGGCGGTGCTCTGGGCGCTCACCCGGGACCGGCACCGGGCCACCGAGGTGGCTGGCTGGGTCGGCCGGGTCCTCGCCGTGGGCACCATCGCGCTGGTCGGGCTGCTCTACGCGGCCGGCGTGCTGAGCCTGCTGGCGCTGCCGTTGACGGCGCTGGTCGCGCTCACCATCTGGCACGGCGCCGGGCAGTCGATCAGGATGGCCCGGATCGGCCGCCGACTGCCCCTGGTCGACCTGGCCCACCTGGCCCGGCCGGTGCTCGCCGTACCCTCCGCCACTCCGCTGGCCGAGGCCCAGCGCCGGGCCGACGAGCTGACCCCGGATCGGCCGGTCGCGTTGCTGGTGACCGACTCGGCGGGGCGGCCGGTGGCGGTGGTCGACCCGGCCGCGGCGGCGGCCGTGCCGCAGCACCGCCGGCCCTGGCTGGCGGTGGACGCGGTCGCCCGCTCGGTCACCGACCTGCCGACCATGCCGGTCACCACCGACGGGGAGCGGGTGCTGGAGACCGTACAGGCCCACCCGGGCGCGCAGTACCTCGTGACGGCAGGCGAAGATGTCGTCGGAATTCTGCACATCGCGGATCTGGCGCAACTGCTCGAACCTCACCGGAAGATGAACTCGTGACCGTGACCCACTCGAACCCGGCCGCCCCGGGCACCGCCGTGCCCGCCGAGACACCGGAGCTGACCCCCGTGCACCGTGGGCCGTTCCGGCCCGGTGACCGGGTGCAGCTGACCGATCCCAAGGGCCGGATGCACACGGTCACCCTGGAACCGGGCAAGGAGTTCCACACCCACCGGGGCATCCTCGCGCACGACGCCCTGATCGGCCTGCCCGACGGCAGCGTGGTCACCACCTCCGGCGGCGGCACCGCGTTCCTGGCGCTACGGCCCCTGCTGTCGGACTACGTGCTCTCCATGCCGCGCGGCGCCCAGGTGATCTACCCCAAGGACGCGGCGCAGATCGTCGCCATGGGCGACATCTTCCCCGGCGCCAAGGTGCTGGAGGCCGGCGCCGGGTCCGGGGCGCTGAGCTGCTCGCTGCTGCGGGCGGTCGGCACCGGCGGCGAACTGCACTCCTACGAGCTGCGCGACGACTTCGCCCAGATCGCCCGGCGCAACGTGGAGGCGTTCTTCAACGGGCCGCATCCGGCCTGGCACCTGCACGTCGGCGACGTCGCGGGGTGCACCGAGACCGGTTTCGACCGGATCATCCTGGACATGCTGACCCCGTGGGAGAACCTCGACATGGTCGAGCGGGCGCTGCTGCCCGGCGGCGTCTTCATCGGCTACGTCGCCACCACCCCGCAGCTGTCCGAGCTGGTCGAGGCGCTGCGCGAGCGGGGCGGCTGGACCGAGCCGCGGGCCTGGGAGTCGCTGGTGCGGGACTGGCACGCCGAAGGGCTGGCGGTGCGCCCCGACCACCGGATGATCGCGCACACCGCGTTCCTCGTCTCCGCGCGTAAGCTCGCCCCCGGAGTCACCGCCCCGCCGCGGCGACGCAAGCCCAGCAAGGGCACCGAGGCGTACGCGCAACGCCGGCAGGCACTGCGCGAGGCGGAGGCGGCCCGACAGGCGACCACGGCGCCGCAGGCGCAACCGGACACGACGCAGGAGACGGACAGGCCGTGACGGCGGAATGGGGCGGCTGGGAGTGAACGGGCTGATCCTGGATGCGGGTGGGCGGTGGCCGGAGATGACCGCATGAGTCGTCCCGGTTTCGGCGGCGGTGACCTGCCGGCGGTCTTTCCCGACTGGTCGCCCTACACGGACCTCGAATCGGCGGCGCGGGCCTACCTGCGCGACCCCGACGTGGCGCTCGAGGCACTCGGCGGCGTGCTGCGCGGGGCGTCGGTGCTCGGCTTCACCCTGGAACGCTTCGTCAACGAGGTGAACGGGGTGTGGCAGGAGGTCGTCGTCTGCGACGGCAGCCGGCTGGTGCTCTGGCACGGCGAGGACGTGCCGCCGGGCGAGGGGCCGCCCGGGTCGATGACCTCGTCGCTGCGGGTGGTGCCGGCCTCCTCGGTCACCGAGGTGGGCTGCCGCCGCCGGCTGTTCCGGCACGACAACGGCGAGATCCGGGTCGACAGCATCGACGTGTACCTGCTGCTGACCTCGCTCGACGAGAGCCCGCCCAGCGAGGAGACGGCCGGCGGGCCGCGTCACGACGCGTTGCGGTTCGGCAAGACCCTCGACGACGGTGGTGCCGGGCAGATCGCCCGGCTGGAGGAGTTCGCCCGACTGGTCGCCTCGGTGGTCGGTCGCCCGCTGCTGTGACGCGCCCGGCACCGCCTCGGGTCGGTCAGTCCTCGGCCTCCGGGCCGGCCACCTCGACGCCGTCGCTGCCGCGTACCACGTGGATGCACTCGCCGGGGCACTCCCGCGCCGAGTCGATCACCTCTAGGCGCAGGTGTTCCGGTACGGCCACCCGGGCGCCCGGGGCCTGCCTCAGCTCTCCGTCGGAGCCCTTGACGTAGGCCAGGCCGTCGACGTCGAACTCGAAGACCTCGGGTGCGTACTGCACGCACAGCCCGTCGCCCGTGCACAGGTCCTGATCCACCCAGACCTGCAATTCGTCGGTCGCGACCTCGGCCACCGGTGCACCCCCCATGTTCTCCCGTCCCACCCCCCGACGGTACCCGAATGCCCGTACCCGCCCGCCAACCCACCCTTGGCGATCAAGCTTCGGTGACGGGCGCGTTGCGGAGGACCGAATCGGGCTCATAGCGGCTAGTGTTAGGTCAGAACGTTCAAGCCCCCCGGGGAGGTGGGACGTGGCACGCAGCGACGACGCGGACTCGCGCGCCGCACGGTGGGAGAAGGAGGCCCACGATCTCTCCACGCAGGTCGCGTTCCTTCAAGAGGAACTCGCTCTGGTGCGGCGCAAGTTGACCGAAAGCCCCCGACACGTCCGGCAGCTCGAAGAGCGGCTGGCCGCCACCCAGGCGCAGTTGGCGCGGCTGACCGAGAACAACGAACGGCTCGTGAGCACCCTCAAGGAGGCTCGCGCGCAGATCGTGACGCTCAAGGAGGAGATCGACCGGCTCGCCCAGCCGCCGAGCGGCTACGGCGTCTTCCTGGCCCGCCACGAGGACGGCACAGTCGACGTCTTCACCGGCGGGCGCAAGCTGCGCGTGGCCGTCTCGCCCTCGCTCGACGTGGACGAGCTGCGGCGCGGTCAGGAGGTCCTGCTCAACGACGCGCTCAACATCGTCGACGCGTTCGGCTACGAGCGGGTCGGCGAGGTGGTCATGCTCAAGGAGATCCTCGCGGGTCCCGACGGCGCGCCGGGTGACCGGGCGCTGGTGGTCTCGCACTCCGACGAGGAACGGATCGTGCACCTGGCCGAGACCCTGATCGGCAGTGCGATCCGGGCCGGCGACTCGCTCATGATCGAGCCGCGCTCGGCGTACGCGTACGAGCGGATTCCCAAGAGCGAGGTCGAGGAGCTCGTCCTGGAGGAGGTGCCGGACGTCGACTACGGCGACATCGGTGGCCTGCACTCCCAGATCGAGCAGATCCGGGACGCGGTGGAACTGCCGTTCCTGCACGCCGACCTGTTCCGGGAGCACCAGCTGCGCCCGCCGAAGGGCATCCTGCTCTACGGCCCGCCCGGCTGCGGCAAGACGCTGATCGCCAAGGCGGTCGCCAACTCGCTGGCCAAGAAGATCGCCGAGCGGCGGGGCGAGGAGAAGCACACCAGCTTCTTCCTCAACATCAAGGGCCCCGAGCTGCTCAACAAGTACGTCGGCGAGACCGAGCGGCACATCCGGCTGATCTTCCAGCGGGCCCGGGAGAAGGCCGGCGAGGGTACGCCGGTCATCGTCTTCTTCGACGAGATGGACTCGGTCTTCCGGACCCGTGGCTCCGGTGTCTCCTCCGACGTGGAGAACACCATCGTGCCCCAGCTGCTCAGTGAGATCGACGGCGTGGAGGGGCTGGAGAACGTCATCGTCATCGGCGCCTCCAACCGGGAAGACATGATCGACCCGGCGATCCTGCGTCCCGGCCGACTCGACGTGAAGATCAAGATCGAGCGTCCGGACGCCGAGGCGGCCAAGGACATCTTCTCCAAGTACATCCTCGCCGGGCTGCCGCTGCACGCCGACGACCTGGCCGAGCACGGGCAGGACGCCCAGGCCACCGTCGCCGCCATGATCGACGCGGTGGTGCTGCGGATGTACTCCGAGACCGAGGAGAACCGCTTCCTCGAGGTCACCTACGCCAACGGTGACAAGGAGGTCCTGTACTTCAAGGACTTCAACTCCGGCGCGATGATCCAGAACATCGTCGACCGGGGCAAGAAGATGGCCATCAAGGAGTTCCTCACCTCCGGTCGCAAGGGGTTGCGCCTGCAACACCTGCTCGACGCCTGCGTCGACGAGTTCCGCGAGAACGAGGACCTGCCCAACACCACCAACCCCGACGACTGGGCCCGCATCTCCGGCAAGAAGGGCGAGCGGATCGTCTACATCCGTACGCTCGTCTCCGGCGGCAAGGGCGCCGAGGCGGGTCGCTCCATCGAGACGGCCAGCAACACCGGCCAGTACCTCTGACCACGCCCACGAGGCCCGTGACGACACCTGTCACGGGCCTCGTGTGTGCCCGGCTCACCAGGCCGGCAGAAACTGGGCGACACCGTTAGACTCCGGACATCCCTCCCCGCGTCCCCAAGGATTTCCGCGTGCCCGCCGAGCAGAGCGTCGTGGCCCCGCCGGTCGCCCCGACTCCCACCGTCAGCCCCGGCACGCCGCACCGTCGGCGGAGCATCACCGCGCTGGCCGCCCTACCCGCAGCCTGGCTGCTGCCGCTCGCCGCGGTCGCCGTCGACGCCCGTTGGGTGCTGCCCCCGCTGGTGCTGATCGCCACCGCCAGCCTGCTGCGCGGCGGTCGTACCCTGCTCGACCGGCTGTTGCTGGCGACCGTCCTGTTGGTCTGCCTCACCACCGCGGCCGGCCTGCTCTTCGCCGTCTGGCCCTGGGCGATGGACCCGGTCGCGGTCAGCGGCACCGCCCTCACCGCGCTCGTCCTGACCGCACTGGCGACCGGCCGGCGCCCCACCCTGCCCCGCCCCAGCTGGCCGGACCTGCTCGCCGTCCTGGCCACCAGCGGGCTCGTCTGGTACCTCGCCCAACCCCTGCTGCGCGCCGGCGACCTGGTCGGCCGGCTCACCATTCTCAGCCGTGGCGAGGACTACCTGCGGCATCTCAGCCTGGTCGACGTGGTCGGTCGGCACGGCGGCTACGTCTTCGTCGACCCCGCCGCCGTACGCGACGACCTGTTCTCCCAACTCGTCTACTACCCGCAGGGCTGGCACCTGCTCGTCGCCCTGCTCGACGGCCACCGCAGCCCGCCCGGCACCGGACCGGGCGGCGCCGCCGCCGTGGAGCCGTTCCTCTGGTGGAACGTCGCCACCTTCGGCCTGTTCGTCCTTGCCCTGCTCTGGGCCGCCCAACGCCTGCCCGGCCCGCTGCATCCGCTGAGCCGCCTGGTGCTCACCGTCGTGGTCGGCGCCCTGGTCCTCGGCACCCAGATGCCCCGGATGCTGCTGTCCGGCTACCCCACCGAGACGCTCGGACTGACCCTCACCGTGGTCCTCGCCGCTCTCGTCGCCCGGCCGGTCAGCGCGCCCCGCGAGCATCTCCTGCTGCTCGGTGCCCTCCTCGTCGGCATCGGCTTCACCTACTACCTGTTCCTGCCCGCCGCCGTCATCCTCGTCCTCGGGGCGCTGCTGCTGCGGCACCGCGAGGTACGCCGACTCCGTGGCACCACGCTGGTCGTCGGCCTGGCCACCGCGGTTCTCGCCCCCGTGCCGATCCTGCTCGGCGTGTTCCGCGCCAACCAGACCGAGTCGCTGACCGCCACCGTCGGGCCGGACCTGACCGAGACCTGGCTCGCCCTCGGCGGCCTCGGCGCGTTCGTGGTGCCCGCCCTGCTGGTGCACGCCGTCCGCAGCGGGCGAGCCGACCCGGCCTGGCGACGCTGGCTGTTCGTGCTGCTGGTCAGCCTGGTGCTCACCCTGGCCATCGGCCAGGCCAGCATCAGTCTCGGCGGCCAGGCCGGCTACTACTTCAACAAGGCCGGTCACCTCACCACCGTGCTGCTCATCATCGGCACCGCCGCCGTGGCGCGGCTGCTGCCGGTGCCGAGTCGTGGCCGCCCGGTACGCGCCACCGTGGCCGGACTCACCGCCGTCACGGTCGCCGCCGCCACCGTGCTGTTCGTCGGGGTCACCGGCTGGCACCGCAGCCTGCTCGTGGTCACGCCGCAGACCTGGGCGCAGCGCTGGGTCCACCAGCAGGTCGACCAGCCCACCCGCTCGGCGGCGGTGTGCGAGCAGGCCCACCGGCGCTATCCGGCCGTCGACGGTGTCACCACGCTCGTGCTCGACCGCCGCCCGTACCAGTCCTATCTGGCCAACATCTGCGTCTCCACCTTGCAGGGCACCACGGCGCAGACCGAGGATGGCATCTACGACATGGTCTTCGCCGAACCGGACCGGACCTGGCAGATACTGCACCGGGTGCCCGGTGAGATCCGCCTGGTGGCGGCCACCGACGGGGCCCGGGTCCGGGTCAACAGGTTGCTGCGTACCGCCCCTGAGCTGGCCGACCGGGTCACCATCGAGACGATGATCGTCGATGATCCACCGAGCTGATCCGGGCGACCCGCGGCGCACCGACCACGACGGCGCGCCCCCGTGAGCCCCACCGCGGACTACGCTCGGACGTGACGGGGGATCGGTCGGGCAAAGCGAAGCGGGTAGGTCGATGAGCGTAAGACGGATCATGGGCACCGAGGTCGAGTACGGCATCTCCGTGCCCGGTCAGGCCGGGGCCAACCCGATGGTCACCTCGTCCCAGGTGGTGAACGCCTATGGCGCCCGCCCGGAACTCAACCGGGGCGGTCGGGCACGCTGGGACTACGAGGAGGAGTCGCCACTGCGCGACGCCCGGGGCTTCACCTACTCCGGTGCCGTGTACGACCCGGCCGAGGCGCTCGCCGACGAGGATCTCGGGCTGGCCAACGTGATCCTCACCAACGGGGCCCGGCTCTACGTGGACCACGCCCACCCCGAATACTCCACACCGGAGGTGACCAACCCGCGTGACCTGGTCCGCTGGGACAAGGCGGGCGAGCGGGTGATGGCGGAGGCGGCGCGCCGGGCCGCCACCATTCCGGGCACGGCGCCGATCCACCTCTACAAGAACAACACCGACAACAAGGGCGCCAGCTACGGAGCCCACGAGAACTACCTGATGCGGCGGCAGACGCCGTTCGCCGACATCGTGGCGTACCTGACGCCGTTCTTCGTGACCCGCCAGATCGTCTGCGGCGCCGGTCGGGTCGGCATCGGCCAGGACGGTGGCCAGAACGGTTTCCAGATCTCCCAGCGGGCCGACTTCTTCGAGGTCGAGGTCGGGTTGGAGACCACCCTCAAGCGACCGATCATCAACACCCGGGACGAGCCGCACGCCGACGCGGACAAGTACCGTCGCCTGCACGTCATCATCGGCGACGCCAACCTCTCGGAGATCTCCACGTACCTCAAGGTCGGCACCACCGCGCTGATCCTGACGATGATCGAGGAGAAGGCGCTCGGCCCGGACCTGGGCATCGCCGACCCGGTGGCTGAACTGCGCGCGGTCAGCCACGACCCGTCCCTGACCCACCGGATGCGGCTGCGCGACGGGCGCCGGCTGACCGCGTTGGACGTGCAGTGGGCGTACCTCGAACGGGTGCGGGCGTTCGTCGAGGACCGGTACGGCAGTGACGTCGACGAGCAGACCGTCGACGTGCTGGACCGGTGGGAGGCCGTGCTGGACCGGCTCGGGCGCGACGTGATGCTCTGCGCCGACGAGTTGGACTGGGTCGCCAAGCTGCGCCTGCTGGAGGGATACCGGGACCGGGAGAAGCTCGGCTGGGGCTCGCACAAGCTCCAACTGGTCGACCTCCAGTACTCCGACGTACGCCCGGAGAAGGGGCTCTATCACCGGCTGGTCACTCGGGGCGCGATGAAGACGCTGCTGAGCGACGAGGAGAGCCGGTCGGCGATGACCGAGCCGCCGGAGGACACCCGCGCCTACTTCCGGGGTCGCTGCCTGGCGCAGTACGCCTCGGAGGTGGTCGCCGCGAGTTGGGATTCGGTCATCTTCGACGTGGGCCGGGAGTCGCTGGTGCGGGTGCCGATGATGGAGCCGGAGCGTGGCACCCGGCGGCACGTCGGGGCGCTGTTCGACCGGTGTGCAAGCGCCAAGGACCTGCTGGAGAGCCTGACTGGCGGCTGAGCGGTCGATCATCGGGTGGATGTCGTCGCGTGCTGGTTTCCGTACCGGCGCGGGTGGGCGTTTCGTCGCTCCCGCGAGGTAAGTTCATCGCAGGGAGATCGTGGAGGAGGCAGCAGTGGCCACTCGTGACAGCGGCGGTCAGTCGCAGTCGGGCAAGTCCCGTCAGGGAGAAGAGGTCGAGGACGTCACCGTCGAGGCGAACCCGGAGGTCGCCGAGCGGCACGCCGAGATCACCGAGGACGTCGACGACCTGCTGGACGAGATCGACTCCGTTCTCGAAGAGAACGCCGAAGAATTCGTGAGAGGATACGTTCAAAAAGGAGGTCAGTGAACGTATAGGGCAATCCGAACATGTCGGAATTTCGGGATGATCGGGATGGTCAACGGCGTTGCCGTGACTGTGGGGAGTGGAAGTTCAACGCCCGTTCGAAGGCTAGTTACGCCAAGCGGGTGACTTCTGGCCGAGCAGGGTGGCGTCTGCGCGGTCTGCGGTGACCCCGATCCGGAACATGTGGACCACGATCATCGCACCGGATGGGTACGCGGGATACTCTGCTTCAACTGCAACGGTGGTCTTGGCCAGTTCCGTGACAGTCCAACGAGGCTGGCCCGGGCCATCACGTACCTGAGAGGAACCACGTGGCAGCGGGTTTTGATCCATCCGGGCGTCTACCAGATGTGTTCACCAACGCGGGGACGTCCTCCTTCACGTCGTTTCTGAGCCAGGTGGCCCCCGAGATGCTGCCCGGCCGTCGGCCGCTGCCCCCGGGGATGGCCGCCGACCTGGCCCCGCACGCCACCACGATCGTGGCGATCTCCGCGGCTGGCGGCGTCGTGATGGCCGGCGACCGGCGGGCCACCATGGGCAACCTGATCGCCCAGCGGGACATCGAGAAGGTGCATCCGGCCGACGCGTACTCCCTGGTGGGCATCGCCGGCACCGCCGGCATCGGCATCGAGCTGATGCGACTGTTCCAGGTGGAGTTGGAGCACTACGAAAAGCTCGAGGGCGCCATGCTCTCGCTCGACGGCAAAGCCAACCGGCTCGCCTCGATGATCCGGGGCAACCTGGGCGCCGCGATGCAGGGCCTCGCGGTGATCCCGCTGTTCGCCGGGTTCGACCTGGCCGCGAAGGACCCGGCCCGGGCCGGGCGGATCTTCAGCTTCGACGTGACCGGCGGCCCGTACGAGGAGACCGGCTACGACGCTATCGGTTCGGGCTCGCTGTTCGCCCGGTCGGCGTTGAAGAAGCGGTTCCGCGCCGGCCTGTCCACCGACGACGCGGTGCGGTTGGCGGTGGAGGCGCTCTACGACGCCGCCGACGACGACACCGCGACCGGCGGGCCGGACCTGACCCGGCGGATCTACCCGGTGGTGATGACCGCGACGGCGGAGGGGACGCACCGGCTGACCGACGCGGAGACGTCGGCGGTCGCCGAGAGCGTCGTCGCCGGCCGGATGGAGAACCCGGGCGGCTGAGCCGCTTCCGCGCCCTCACCTGATCCCAGTTGCCAGCACAGCGCCAGAAGGAGAGCCGCCGCCGTGGCCATGCAGTTCTACGCCTCGCCCGAACAGATCATGCGCGACCGTTCCGAGCTGGCCCGCAAGGGCATCGCCCGGGGACGCAGCGCGGTGGTCCTGAGCTACGCCGGTGGGGTGCTCTTCGTTGCGGAGAATCTCTCCAGCGCGCTGCACAAGGTCAGTGAGATCTACGACCGGATCGGGTTCGCTGCGGTCGGCCGGTACAACGAGTTCGAGAACCTGCGCCGGGCCGGGGTGCGGATGGCCGACCTGAACGGGCTCAGCTACGACCGGCGTGACGTGACCGGCCTGGCACTGGCCAACGCGTTCGCGCAGACCCTCGGCGCCATCTTCACCGAGCAGTCGAAGCCGTTCGAGGTGGAGATCTGTGTGGCCGAGGTGGGTGCCACCCCCGATGACGATTCCCTCTACCGGAACACCTACGACGGTTCGGTGACCGACGAGCCGGGCCGGATGGCGATGGGCGGGCAGGCCGACGCGATCGCCGGGGTGTTGAAGTCGAATCATCGGCCGGACATGTCGCTCGGCGAGGCGGTGAAGGTCGCGGTGCAGGCGCTGGGCAGCGTCGGTGGTGAGGGCGGTGCGGCCCGGTCGATCGCCGCCAACCAGTTGGAAGTGGCGGTCCTGGACCGTAACCGGGTGGGGCGTACCTTCCGGCGGATCACCGGGGCGGCGCTGATCGCGCTGCTCGACGGCGGCGCGGAGGGCGAGGCCGCCGATGGTGACCGGGCGAAGACCCCGACCACGCCGACCGAGGAGGCGCACAAGCCGACCACCTCGGCCGGCTCGGCTGACCTGGAGGACAAGCCGGGCAACCCCGAGGCCTGACGCCTCACGCCCCAGCCCCGGGCTCGACCGGGGTCTCCACGCCGCTGCCCGGGCAGCGCACCACACTGCCCGCCGGGCCCTTTGCTCTGCTTCACTCCACGCACAGAAATCGCGCCGGACCTGATGCGTCCGTTGAAGCAGAGCAAAGGGCGCGAGGGGGAACCCGGGCGGTCGGCAGGGGTGGTGTGGCGAGCCGGTCGGCTGCCCCGGGCAGGAGCCCGATCAACGGGGCAGGGGCCTCGATGGCCAGGGGTGCGCCGAAGATGTCGCCGAGGAAGCGTCAGCGGGGCAGGTCAGCGGCGGGGCAGCAGCGGGCGGACGAGGGCCCACCAGGCGGCGGCGACGGCGTTGAACACGCCCATGCCGGGCGGTGCGTCCACGTTCGAGGGTGCCACCCGGGCGGTCATCAGGTCGGCGAGCACGGCGTCGCCGACGGTGCGTTCGGCCTGTAGCCGGCGGCGGCGGGCGCGTACCCAGTCGCGGTGTCGCCACAACCAGGCCCAGCCGCGGGCCTTCTGCCGGCCCCAACCGCCGGCCAGGGCGGCGGCGAGCATGGCGGCCTCGGTGAGCAGCAGCATCGGTGCCAGCAGTGCCAGCGTCCGCCCCTGGTACGCGGTGAGCAGGGTGACCAGCCGGTTGCGTTCGACCAGGTAGAGCTTGAGGTCGTTGCGGGAGAACTCGTAGTGGTGGCGGACCACCGCGTCGGGGACGTACTCCAGTCGCAGGCCACGTTGCCACAACCGGAGGCTGAGTTCGGTGTCCTCGTGGTAGGCGAAGTACTCGGTGGCGAAGCCGTCCAACTCCTCCCAGCGACGGCGACTGATCACGAAGCAGCAGCCGCTCAGGGACGGTACGACGGTGCGGTGGGCGTGGGCGCTGGCCGGTTCGCCGTTGCCGCCGGCCCAGGACAGGCCGGTGAAGTGCAACGGGTTGCCGGAGGTGTTGATCAGCTCGGGGTCCTCGGCGAGTCGGATCGAGGCCATCGCCGCGCCGACGCCGGGCTCGGCGGCCACCGCAGTGATCTTGGCGAGCGCGTCGGGGGCGACCACCGCGTCGGAGTTGACGAAGACCAACCAGTCGCCGCTGGCCTCGGCGGCGCCGAGGTTGCAACCGCCGGCGAACCCGGTGTTGCGCTCCGGGCGGATCACCCGTACGCCGGGCAGCCCCTTGACCACGTCGATGCCGTCACTGGTGCAACCGTTGTCGACCACCACCAGTTCCAGGTCGACGTCGGTGCTGGCCAGCACCGCCTGCGCGGCGTCGACCAACCAGGGCTCGGCGCCGTACGCGAGCATCACCACGGTCACGGCGGGTGGGCTCATCGGGTTCCTCCGGAGGCGGTCGCGGGCATGGTCACCACGACGGGTGGGGTGGGTGTGGGCTCGCGGCGGCGCCGCAACAGGGCGATCATGACGGCGGTGACCACCACGGAGCCGACGGTGTAGCCGAGCTCGACCCGCAGTGCGACGGGCAGCGGGGCGAGGGTCGCGGCGGCCAGTGCGGCGACGCCGAGGCTCCAGGCCAGGGCCTGCGCGTGGTGCCGGTCGCGGGCCAGCAGCGCCTGGCCGAGCACCATCGCCCACAGGTACGCCAGGGTGGCCAGGGCGAGCCAGGCGAAGTCGCCGTGGCCGAGGATCTCCGGTGCGTCGAAGAGGACCCGCACGAGCCACGGCCCGAGCAGTACGGCCAGCACGCCGCCGCCGACTCCCAACGCCGTGACGACCGCCAGGGCGCGGCGCAGCAGGCCGCCGAAGGCCGCCTCGTCGTCGGTGGCGGCGGCGGTGGACAGGCCGGGCAGCAGGGCGGCCTGCATCGAGCCGAAGACGAACAGCGGGATGCGGACCAGGACCAGCGCCGACAGCAGCGCTCCGGCGGTGGCCACGTCGGCCGGCGCCAACAGCCGCACGTTGATCACGCCGACGTTGACCACGACCTGCGACAGCAGGCTGGCGGCGGTGAGTAGCGCCAGGCCACGCAGCAGGGGTGGCCAGGGCACCACCGCGCCACCGCCGACGGCCCGGGTCACCGGCACCGCGGTCAGTGCGACGGCGAGCAGCGGCGCGCCGACCAGCACCAGTGCGTACGCCACGGGGGAGTCGACACCGGCCACGGCGAGCGCGGCGACCAGCCCGATGCGCAGCCCGCCGTCGACGCCGAGCTGGCTGCCGTACCAGCCGAACTGGCGCAGCCCGGAGAGCACACCACGGGTGGTGTGGGCCAGCGCCAGTGCGGCCAGGGCGCCGGCCAGCGCGGCCACCATGGCACGGTCACCGGCGAAGAGACGGTCGGCGAGAGCGTCCCGGGCGACGGCGATGACCAGGAGGAGCAGGCTGAGCACAGCGGCGGCGACGGCCGCGCCCCGCGCCAGCACCGGGCCGGGCGGCAGGCCACGGGTCCGGCGGGCGGCGACCAGCCGGGCGACTTCCTGCTCGACCGGCAGGAAGACGCCGATGCCGACGGTGAAGACGATCGACCACAACACCGACAGCGACGAGTAGTCGGCGGCGGTGAGGGTGTGCCCGGCGACGGCGAGGTGGACGTACGAGGCCAGGCCCACCAGGGCGAGCCCGGCCCCGACGGGGAGCGTGCCGGGTGGGACGAGGCGGAGCAGTCGGCGGATCACCGGCGGATGAGCGCCAGGGTGAGGACGGCCAGCGCCCGACCGAGGTAGATCATCGCCTTGGCGGGAGAGTGGCTCGGGGTGCCGGCCATCCGCCGTCGCATCGCCACCGGTACCTGCTGGATGCGGTAACCCCGACGGGCGGCGTGCACCAGCGTCTCGACCGTGTCGCCGAGATACTCCGCCGGGTACCACCGGGCGAACATCTCGATCATCCGGCGGTTGGCGGCCCGGAAACCCGAGGTGGTGTCGGTCAACGTGGCGCCGGCCAGGCCGGACAGCACCATCGACAGCATGCCCATCGCCCAGCGGCGCGGCCCGCGTACGGCGTAGTCGCCCTCACCGGCGAAGCGTGCCCCGATGACCAGGTCGTAGTCGTCGAGCAGGTCGACCAGCTTCGGCACGTACCGGGGGTCGTGCTGCCCGTCGGCGTCGATCTGCACCGCGACGTCGTAGTCGTGGTCGTACGCGTACCGGTAGCCCAGCCGCATCGCCCCGCCGACGCCGAGGTTGTACGGCAGCCGGGCGACGCGGGCACCGGCAGCGGCGGCGACGGCGGCCGTCCGGTCGGCCGAGCCGTCGTCGACGACCAGCACGTCCACGCCGGGCAGTTCGCCCCGGATCTCGCGGACCACGTCGGCGATCGAGCCGGCCTCGTTGAGCGCCGGGATGATGACCAGTAGTCGTTTGCCGTTAACCATCGCGGTGCACCAGTTCCTGCCGGTCGGCCCGTTCCGCCCGGTCGGCCTCGACCTCGGCGCGCAGCAGGGCGAACTCCTCGGCCAGCGTCCGGGTTTCCTCCTCCAACGCGCTGACCTCCCAGCTCAGGTGGATGCAGACCAGCAGGAGGAAGACGATGCCGAGGAAGAGCACCAGGCTGACTCCGGAGGCCACGCCGAGCAGGTCGGCCACGCCGTCGAGCAGCCGGGGGAACAGCGAGAGCGGGATCACGACGAACAGCAGCCCGAGCCAGAGCATGCCGTACTTCTCCCGCAGCTGCCGCCGGCGCAGCAGCTCGACGATCGTGGCCAGCAGGACGAGTCCGGTCAGGCCGGTGACCAGGGTGAGCTTCATGCGACCTTCCACGGGGAGGGTGGAGCGGCGGGGGCGAACGCCTCGACCAGCGTGGTGTGCCAGTCCGGCAGGGGCGGCAGGCCGGCCTCGACCCATCGGCCGTGCCCTAGCACACTGTACGCCGGTCGCGGGGCCGGACGCGGAAACCGGCTGCTGGTGGTGGGGCGGATCCGGTCGGGGTCGAGCCCACGCAGGGCGAACACCGCCCGGGCCAGGCCGTACCAGGTGGTCTCGCCGGAGCAGGTGCCGTGGTAGACGCCGGGTGCGGCCCGGCCGGCCCGGGCCGCCTCGGCGAGCGCGACCAACTGCCCCGCCAGCGCGTACGACCAGGTGGGTTGGCCGCGCTGGTCGTCGACGACGTCGAGGAAGTCGCGCTGTTCGGCCAGGGCGAGCATGGTGCTGACGAAGTTGCGGCCGTGCGCGCCGTACAGCCAGGCGGTACGCACCACGTGTCCGGTGTCGGGCAGCAGCCGGCGGACGGCCTGTTCCCCGGCGAGCTTGCTGCGGCCGTACGCGTTGAGCGGTGCGGTCGGCGCGTCCTCCGGGTAGGGGGTGTCGGCGTCGCCGGCGAAGACGTAGTCGGTGGAGACGTGCAGCAGGTGGGCGCCGTGGCGGGCGCAGGCGGCGGCGAGGTGGGCGACGGCGGCACCGTTGACCGTGGTCGCCGCCGCCTCGTCCCGTTCGGCGCCGTCGACGTCGGTCCAGGCGGCGGCGTTGACCACCACGTCGTGCCCGGCGACCGCGTCGGACACGGCGGCGGGGTCGGTGATGTCGAGTTCGGCCCGGGTGACGGCGGTCACCGTGTGCCCCGGATGCCCGGCGAGCACGTCGACCACGTCCCGCCCGAGCATGCCGCCGGCGCCGGTCACCAGGAGTCTCATTCGGCCGGGGCCTTCCGCAGCGGCTCCCACCAGGAGCGGTTGTCCCGGTACCAGGCCACGGTGGCGGCGAGTCCGTCGTCGAGGGTGATGGTGGGGGCGTACCCGAGTTCGTTGTGGATCTTCGTGATGTCCAGGGAGTAGCGACGGTCGTGGCCCTTGCGGTCGGGCACCGGCGTGACCCGGTCCCAGTCGGCGCCGCAGGCCCGCAGGAGCCGGCCGGTCAGCTCCTTGTTGGTCAGTTCGGTGCCGCCGCCGATGTGGTACACCTCGCCGGCCCGGCCGCCCTGCTGGACCATGGCCACCCCCCGGCAGTGGTCGTGCACGTGCAGCCAGTCGCGCACGTTGCCGCCGTCGCCGTACAGCGGCACCGTCCGGCCGTCGAGCAGGTTGGTCACGAACAGCGGGATGACCTTCTCGGGGAACTGGTACGGGCCGTAGTTGTTGGAACAGCGGGTGACCACCACGTCCAGGCCGTGGGTGCGGTGGTAGGCCAGGGCGAGCAGGTCGGAACCGGCCTTCGACGCCGAGTACGGCGAGTTCGGCGCCAACGGCCAGTCCTCGGTCCACGAGCCGTCGGCGATCGAGCCGTACACCTCGTCGGTGGAGACGTGCACGAACCGCCGTACGCCATGCCGCAACGCGGCGTCGAGCAGCGTCTGCGTACCCAGCACATTGGTGCTGACGAACGGCCCGGCGCCGGCGATCGAACGGTCGACGTGCGACTCGGCGGCGAAATGCACGATCACGTCTTGCCCCGCGACGACCTCGTCGACCACCTCGGCGTGACGGATGTCACCTTGGACGAAGCGCAGTCGAGGGTCGTCGGCCACCACCGCCAGGTTGGCCAGATTGCCCGAGTACGTCAGCGCGTCCAGCACGGTCACCCGGGACGGCTCCCACCCGGGCACCCCCTCGGCGCTACCGCCGGGCACCCCCAGCAGCATGCGGACGTACTCCGAACCGATGAACCCGGCGCCGCCGGTGACCAGGATCCTCACGGGTCCGGAAGTCTACGCGAAACACCCACACCCGCAGCCCCACGCGCTCGCGTGGCCGCCGCGCTGACCTACCGGTAGGCTCCCCGGGTGCGTGGAATTCTGCTTGCCGGTGGGACCGGATCCCGGCTGTGGCCGATCACCCGGGCGGTGTCGAAGCAGCTGATGCCGGTGTTCGACAAGCCGATGATCTACTACCCGCTGTCCACTCTGGTGATGGCCGGGGTACGCGAGATCATGGTGATCACGACGCCTCAGGAGCAACACCAGTTCCAGCGCCTGCTCGGCGACGGCAGCCAGTTCGGGCTGCGGCTGGAGTACGTCGCCCAGCCCCGGCCGGAGGGCATCGCCCAGGCGTTCGTGCTCGGCGCCGACTTCATCGGCGACGAGGCGGTGGCGCTGATCCTGGGCGACAACATCTTCCACGGCGTCGGCCTGGGCCGGCAGCTCGCCAGCGCCGGCGACCCGGTCGGCGGGCGGATCTTCGCCTATCCGGTGGCGAACCCGCAGGCGTACGGGGTGGTGCACTTCGACCCGGACGGCCGAGTGCTGTCGATCGAGGAGAAACCGGACAAACCCCGATCCCGGTACGCGGTGCCCGGCCTGTACTTCTACGACAACCGGGTGGTGGAGATCGCCCGGAGTCTCACCCCGAGCGCCCGGGGCGAGCTGGAGATAACCGCCGTGAACGAGGCGTACCGCCGGTGGGGCGAACTGTCGGTGACCGTGCTGGACCGGGGCACCGCCTGGCTGGACACCGGCACCTTCACCTCGTTGATGCAGGCCGCCGAGTTCGTCCGGGTGATCGAGGAACGCCAGGGCATGAAGATCGGCTGCGTCGAGGAGGTCGCCTGGCGGGCCGGGCTGATCGACGACGACCAGCTGCGCGCCCTGGCCGAGCCGCTGACCAGCAGCGGCTACGGTGACTATCTGCTCGACCTGCTCGCCGACGAACGCCACGAGCTGATCGGGCCCGGGGAGGTCCGGTGAAGCTGCGGCCGATGGGCATCGAGGGTGCCTGGGAGATCACGCCACAGCAGCACGGCGACTCCCGGGGCCAGTTCCTGGAGTGGTACCGCTCCGACCGGCTCGCCGAGGCGGTCGGGCATCCGCTGCGGCTGGCCCAGGGCAACATCTCGGTCTCCGCCCGCAACGTGGTGCGCGGCATCCACTTCGCCGACGTGCCACCCGGGCAGGCGAAGTACGTGACCTGTGTCCGTGGCGCGGTGCTGGACGTGGTGGTCGACCTACGGGTCGGCTCGCCCACCTTCGGGCAGTGGGAGAGCGTACGCCTGGACGACGTGGACCGGCGCGCCGTGTACCTGGCGGAAGGGCTCGGCCACGGCTTCTGCGCACTGACCGACGACGCCACCCTCAGTTACCTCTGCTCGACGATGTACAACCCGTCGGTCGAGCACGCGGTGAACCCGCTGGACGAGGAACTGGGCATCGAGTGGCCGAGCGAGACACCGTTGCTGTCCGCCCGTGACGCCGCCGCGCCGACCCTGGCGCAGGCCCGTGCATCGGGGCTGCTGCCGGACCATGACACCTGCCGGCGCCGGGTCGCCGCGCTGGACGCCGAGCAGCCCGACGGGCGGTGACCGTTGCGGCGCGGGGCAGCGCGCGTGCCACGACAGTGACGAATCGGCGCCTCGTACGGCTAATGTCTCATCATGGAACGGCGAATCTTCGGTCTGGAGACCGAGTACGGCGTCACCTGCACCTACCGCGGACAGCGCAGGCTGTCCCCTGACGAGGTAGCCCGGTACCTATTCCGCCGGGTGGTGTCCTGGGGCCGGTCGAGCAACGTGTTCCTGCGTAACGGCGCCCGGCTCTACCTGGACGTCGGCTCGCACCCGGAGTACGCCACCCCGGAATGCGACTCGGTGGTCGACCTGGTGGCCCACGACCGGGCCGGCGAGCGCATCCTGGAAGGGCTGCTCGTCGACGCGGAGAAGCGGCTGCACGACGAGGGCATCGCGGGCGAGATCTACCTGTTCAAGAACAACACCGACTCGGCCGGCAACTCCTACGGCTGCCACGAGAACTACCTGGTCTCCCGGCACGGGGAGTTCGGCCGGCTGGCCGACGTGTTGATCCCGTTCCTGGTCACCCGGCAGTTGATCTGTGGCGCGGGCAAGGTGCTGCAAACCCCGCGTGGCGCCGTCTACTGCCTCTCCCAGCGGGCCGAGCACATCTGGGAGGGGGTCTCCTCGGCCACCACCCGCAGCCGTCCGATCATCAACACCCGGGACGAGCCGCACGCCGACGCCGAACGGTACCGCCGGCTGCACGTCATCGTCGGCGACTCCAACATGAACGAGGTCACCACGCTGCTCAAGGTCGGCACCGCCGACATCGTGCTGCGGATGATCGAGGCCGGGGTGGTGATGCGCGACCTCACCCTGGAGAACCCGATCCGGGCGATCAGGGAGGTGTCGCACGACATCACCGGCCGGCGCAAGGTGCGGCTGGCCTCGGGCAAGGAGGTCAGCGCCCTGGAGATCCAGCAGGAATACCTGACCAAGGCGACCGAGTTCGTCGAGCGCCGGGGCGGGGACCAGACCGCCAAGCGGGTGGTCGAGCTCTGGGGCCGGGTGCTGCGGGCGGTGGAGACCGGCGACCTGGAGCCGGTCTCGCGGGAGATCGACTGGGTGACCAAGCTGCGGCTGATCGAGCGCTACCAGCGCAAGCACGACCTGCCGCTGTCGCACCCCCGGGTCGCCCAGATGGATCTCGCCTACCACGACCTGCGTCGGGGCCGGGGGCTCTACGCGCTGCTGGAGCGGCGTGGCGACGTGGACCGGGTGGCGACCGATCCGGAGATCTTCGAGGCGAAGGAGACGCCGCCGCAGACCACCCGGGCCCGGCTGCGCGGCGAGTTCATCCGGCACGCCCAGGAGAAGCGGCGCGACTTCACCGTCGACTGGGTGCACCTGAAGCTCAACGACCAGGCGCAGCGCACCGTGCTGTGCAAGGACCCGTTCCGCGCGTACGACGAGCGGGTGGAACGGCTGATCGCCAGCATGTGACCGGCCGCACCGGGCCCGGCCACGCCGGGCGGGCCCGGGTAGGCTGGCCGGACCATGCTTCCTTCCGAACCTTCCACCCAGGGTGCCCAGCGGCAGAGTTGGCTCGAACGTCGCCGCGACAAGGTCCGCGCCGAGATCGAGCGCAATCGCCGAGGCGAGTACACCGTCCCGACCTGGGTGCTGGCGTTGGCCCTGGCCCTCATGGTCGGCGGCTGGATCGCCCTCATCCTCTTCGCCTGAGGTGTAAGGAAGGGCACCTTATTAACGCCTCCGGTAGAGCAAGGGGCCCCTCTTAACGCGTACCCCCGGCTTGGGGTGTCGGCGCGGCGGCGAGCAGGCGGGCGGCGTGTCGGCCGGCCGCGGCGGCGGCCAGGAAGTAGGCGTGGTCGGCGTCCAACCCGCGGCCCATCGTCGACAACGGCACCGGGCTGCTCCGCAGCGCCGCGTCCAGCCCGGCGGTGTCCACCCGCCGCACGATGTGCCGTTCGGCCAGCGGCGCCAGCGCGGCGTCGACCTCGGCGGCCAGCGCCGGCTCCAGACCGTCGGGCACCACCAGCTCCGCGCGGGCCAGCGCCACCCGGCCGTACGCGGTCAGGCTGTGATGCGACACCCCACGGTGCCGCGCCCGGGGGTCGGCGTCGGAGATCCGCAGCGAGCCGACCGGCCGCCCGCCCAGCGTGGCGACCGCGTTGACCGCCTCGCCGACCGCCACCCCGGAGAAGCCCCAGCGGGTACCCGTACCGAGGTTGCCGGGGCCCTGGGCCACCACCGCCACGTCGGCGTGCAGCACGTGCCGGGCGGCGAGCAGGCCGCTGTGCAGCGTGGATGCCTCCAGGTCCCCGCCGAACGCCTGCCCGACGCTGATCGTGCCGACCAGCTCGTCGCGCAGGGCGGACAACGTACGGGAGAACCAGGCCGGCAGCGCCCCACCGTCGGTGAGCAGGTACGCCACCCGGGCCGGCGGGGCATCGGCGTGGATGCCGGCCAGAATCGCCGGCAGCGCGGAGTGCAGATCGGCGGTGACGACCGGGAGGCCGGCCAGGTCCTCGGCGGCGGCCAGCACCTCGTGGTGCGGTGACGCCTCCTCGTCGACGCCGAGCAGGATGGGTTGCAGCGGGGTGTAGCGGGCCTTCACCAGGTGGCCGGCGTCGCGGCTGTCGACCGCCTGCGGCGGGTCCGGCGGCAGCCGGTCCGGCAGCGCCACGACCAGGGCGTACCCCCCGGTCCCCAGCCCCATCAGCAGCGCCCCGGCGTTGAGCAACACCCGGTCGCCCGGCTCGGGCGTGCCGACCAGTTCCGGGTACGCCAGCGCCCGCATCGACGTGCCGTCGGTGAGATGGACGTCGATCTCCACCGCGCCGGCCCACTGCCGTCGCCGCGCCGCCACCGTACCCACCCGCCATCGCACCATGCCCGCACGCTAACTGCCGCGCCCGCGCCTGCCGCAGCGGGGTGTGGGTGCCTCGTCCGGTTGTTAACAAGGGGCCCCTGCTCTACCGGAGGCGTTAATAAGGTGCCCTTCCTTTTGAGAAGGGCGGCGCGGGTGCGTGCGGGGGGTGGCGCGGCTGCTAGCGTCTACGGGGTGTCGCGCAGCCGCACCGAACGCCTGGTCAACCTGGTGATCTGTCTGCTGTCCACGCGGCGGTTCCTGACCGCCGCGCAGATCGCCGCGACCGTGCCCGGTTACGAGCACGACCCCGACGACGCCCGTGAGCACGAGGCGTTCCAGCGCAAGTTCGAGCGGGACAAGGCCGAACTGCGGGAGTTGGGCGTGCCGCTGGAGACCGGCACGGCGAGTGCCTTCGACGCGGAGCCCGGATACCGGATCGCCCGCCGGGAGTACGCGCTACCCGAGATCCCGCTCAAACCGGATGAAGCCGCCGCGGTGGGCATCGCGGCACGGTTGTGGCAGCACGCAGGGCTGGCCGCTGCCGCGTCGTCCGGGCTGGCCAAGTTGCGTGCCGCCGGGGTGGACGTGGACCCCCAGGCCACCCTCGGGCTGGAACCGATGGTCACCGTCGATCCGGCGTTCGCGCCGCTGACCGCCGCCGCCCGGGACCGGCGCGAGGTCCGCTTCGACTACCGGGTACCGGACCGGGACGCGCCCGATCGCCGGCGACTTCAGCCGTGGGGTGTGGTCTGCTGGCGTGGGCGCTGGTACGTGGTCGGCCACGATCTCGATCGTGACGCCACCCGCTGTTTCCGGCTGTCCCGGGTCGTCGGCCAGGTCCGCGCAACGGGTACGGCCGGCGCCTACGACCCACCGGCCGGCGTCGACCTGATCAGCCATGTGGCCCGCTGGTCCGGCCCGACCGAGCACACCGGGCGGGCCACCGTCCTGGTCACCCCCGGGCGGGCCGCCGGCTTGCGGCGTTGGGCGGTCGACGTGACCACCGGGCCGGAGGCGGACCGACTGGTCCTGCCGTACACCGACGCGGAGCTGCTCGCCAGCCATCTCGTCGGCTACGGTCCCGACGTGCGGGTGCTCGACCCACCCGAAGTACGCGACGCGGTCATCCAGCGGCTCAAGGAGATCGCCGCCCGGCACGACTCGTTGGCGGTGGTCCTGTGAACCCCGCAGTCTTGAGCGGAAGGCGGATGCGGTGAAGGCCGGCACGCGTACCTCCGCCGACCGGTTGGCGCGGTTGCTCAACCTGGTGCCGTACCTGCTCGCCCGGCCCGGGATCGAGATCGCCGAGGCGGCCGGGGACCTCGGGGTGACCGAACGGCAGCTGCGCGAGGACCTGGAACTGCTCTGGGTCTGCGGGCTGCCCGGTTACGGCCCGGGTGACCTGATCGACATGGCCTTCGACGGCGACCGGGTGACCATCACCTACGACGCCGGCATCGACCGGCCGCTGCGGCTCACCCCGGACGAGGCCCTGGCCCTGGTCGTCGCGCTGCGGATGCTGGCGGAGACCCCCGGGGTGGCCAACCGGGAGGCCGTCGAGCGGGCCCTCGCGAAGATCGAGGACGCGGCCGGCGACCTGGTCACCGCCCCGGTGGAGGTGCGACTGCCCGGTGACGCGCGTCGGGTCGAACAGCTGCGCGCCGCCGTGGAGGGTGGGCGTGCCCTGCGCATCACCTACTACACCCCGGCCCGCGACGAGACCACCGAGCGGGTGGTCGACCCGCTGCGGGTGCTGATGTTCGGTGGCCGGGCGTACGTCGAGGCGTGGTGCCGGCGGGCCGAGGCGGTACGGCTGTTCCGGGCCGACCGGATCGACGCGGTCACCGAGCTGGACGAGCCGGCCGTGGTGCCGGCGCAGGCCCGCCCGCACGACCTCAGCGAGGGGGTGTTCCGGCCCTCGCCGGACCTGCCGCTGATCACGCTGCGGATCGGCCGGGGCGAGCGCTGGATGACCGAGTACTACCCGTGTGAGCGGGTCGAGTCCGACGGCGAGCGGTGGGTGGTTTCGCTCCGGGTCACCGACCTCGGCTGGGCCCGGCGGTTCGTGCTCGGGCTGGGCCCGGACGTCACCGTGCTTTCCCCGGCCGAGCTGGCCGAGCAGGTCCGCGACACGGCGGTGGCGGCGCTGGACGCGTACGCGACGCCGGTGCCGCCCGGCGCGGACCCGGCGGCGAGCGTGCCCAGGCAGTAGGCTGGCGCCGTGCTGAAGTGGATCGTGCTCGCGCTGGTGCTGGTGCCGTTGGTCGTGCTCGCGCTGGCGGTCCGACCCGTGCTGGCCCGGCTGCCCCAACTACGTCGGGCGGCCGTGCGCCTCAAACAGCGCGCCGACGAGGCGGCGGCGTTGCGCGCGGCGGCGGAGAGCCTCCAGCAGCGGGCCGAGGGGTTGCAGGGCCGGCTGGAGACGACTCAGCAGCGGCTGACCTTGATCAAAGCCCGGCGCGGCGACTGAGCGCCGAGCGCCTGGTCCACTGCTGAGCGGAGCAGCCCGTTTTCGGGTACGAAGATCCAACCGATGGTTGACGGGACACTCGCAGGTGGCCGAGACTTCACCCGCCGGGACGATTCCACCACCGCCCGGTGGGTGGCAACAGCCAATGTCGGACGTACGATGGGCTGCGGAACCACCCCCGTTGACACAAGCGACTGGAGCTTCACATGGGTGCCCTCAGGCCCTGGCACATCGCCGTACTCGTGGTCGTGCTGATCCTGCTCTTCGGCGCGAAGCGGCTCCCTGACGCGGCGCGTTCCCTGGGTCGTTCGCTGCGCATCATCAAGGCCGAGACCAAGAGCCTGGCCGACGACGACGAGCGCGACCTGGCCAGCAAGGCAGACGCGCAGGCCGGCTACCAGCCGCTGACGCCGCAGCAGCCCACGCAGCAGCAGCCGTACCAGGGCACGGTGCAGCAGCCGGTCGCCGACCCGGTGCAGCGCGTCCGCGAAAACTGAGCGAGGGGCCCGACCACCGTGGCCTTCGCCCTGCGTAAGCGTGGCCCGAGCAACTTCGAACGGGCCTCCGACGGCTCGATGACCCTCGTCGAGCACTTCCGCGAGCTGCGTACCCGGCTGTTCCGGGCATCACTGGCGATCGTGGTCGGCCTGATCGCCGGCTTCGCGCTCGCCCAGCCGGCGTTCAACCTGCTCAAGCAGCCGTACTGCCGGCTGCCCGGGATGATGGTCGACGGCGACTGCCAGCAGTTCCTGATGCTCGCTCCCGCCGACGGCTTCATCCTCAAGCTCAAGTTGGCGCTCTGGATCGGGTTGATCATCGGTGCCCCGGTCTGGCTCTACCAGTTGTGGGCGTTCATCGCACCCGGCCTGCACCGCAACGAGCGCAAGTGGGCGTACGTCTTCGTCGCGATCGCCGCGCCGCTGTTCGCCGCCGGTGCGGTGCTCGCCTATTTCGTGGTCGACAAGGGCCTGGCGTTCCTGCTGGAAGCCGGCGTCACCGGCACCGATTCGCAGCTTGAGGTGACCCGCTACATCAGCTTCGTCACCACCATGATCCTGCTCTTCGGGGTGGCCTTCGAGTTCCCGCTGACCCTGCTGATGCTCAACTTCACCGGCGTGGTCAGCGCCAAGCGGCTGCTCAGCTGGTGGCGGGTGGTGGTCTTCGTCTGCTTCGCGTTCGCTGCGGTGGCCACGCCGGACCCGGGCCCGTTCGGCATGACGCTGCTGGCACTCTGCCTCAGCCTGCTCTACTTCATCGCGGTCGGGGTGGCGTTCCTCAACGACAAGCGCCGGGGACGCGGCAAGGAGATCTATGCCGGCATCGGCGACGACGAGGTCTCCCCGCTGGACGTCGACCGGGAGCCGGTGCAGGCCGGCCGGCCGGTCGACCAGGTCAGCCCGATCGACGCCCCGGAGCCGATTGTGGCGCCCAAGCCGATCGAGCGGCGCTACGACGACGTGACCTGACCGGTTCCGACGAGCACCGGAAGACGCCGCCCCCGCATGGGCGGCGTCTTTCGTCGTCCCGGCATCCTGCTGCGACTGCGCCGAAGGCGCCGGCATCGCCCGGTGCCGGGGACGGCCAAGCCATGCTGCCGCCGAGCGCCGTTGGCTGACCGGCCGGCGCTGCCGCCCGGTGCCGACTGGACACCGCGGGAACCACGGCAGGTACGGTGCACGCCGTGACCGCAGACGATCACCGCCCCGACGGGCCGGTCGCCGTACTTGCCAACCCGACCGCCGGGCGCGGCCGGCACCGCGGCCTGCTACCGGAACTGCTGGACCGGCTCTCCACCGCCGGCCGGCCGGTACGACTGTTGCGGGCCGACAGCGCCGACGGCGCGGAGGCGGCCTGTCGAGCGGCCGTGGCCGACGGCGTCGCCGCACTGATCGCGGTCGGTGGCGACGGTACGGTGCACCGGGCGATGCAGGCGGTCGCCGGCACCGCCGTACCCTTCGGGCCGGTTCCGGCCGGCACCGGCAACGACTTCGCGGTGGAGACGGGCTTTCCGAGCGAGCCTCGGGCGGCCGCTGACGTCATCGCGGCGGCGTTGCGCGAGGGCCGTAGCCGCCCGGTCGACCTGGCTCGGATGACCGGCGCCGACGGTACGGTCCGCTGGTACGGCGCGGTGCTCGCAGCCGGCTTCGACGCCATCGTCAACGAGCGGGCCAACCGGATGCGCTGGCCGCGCGGCCCGCGCCGCTACGACCTCGCGATAGTGGCCGAGCTGGCCCGGCTGCGCCCACGCCGCTACACCCTCACCCTCGACGGTGAGCGGGTCGAGGTGGACTCGGTGTTGGTGGCGGTCGGAAACACCGCCAGCTACGGCGGCGGGATGCGGATCTGCCCGGCCGCCGACCCGACCGACGGTCTGCTCGACGTGGTGGTCGGTGGCCGTTTCGACCGCCGCACGCTGATCCGGGTCAAGCCGCGCATCTACGCCGGCACCCACGTCACCCATCCGCTGGTCCACACCTACCGGGCCCGCACCGTCACCATCGCCGCCGAGGACATCACCACCTATGCCGACGGTGAACGGTCCCTACCCCTCCCCGTAACCGTCACCGCCACCCCCGCAGCCCTCCACCTCCTCCACTAACCCCACCCCCGGCTCCTCGGGCCTCCACCCCTCGCCGCCCCGGCCACGCCGCCCCCGCCCGCCCGACCCCTCATTCCCCGCCGCGTCGTGTCGCCCGCCCCGCCTCTCACCCCGCGCCGCGTCGTGACGCCCGCCCCGCCTCTCGTTCCGCGCCGTGTCGTGACGCCCGCCCCTCATTCCGCGCCGTGTCGTGACGCCCACCCCTCATTCCGCGCCGTGTCGTGACGCCCACCCCTCATTCCGCGCCGTGTCGTGACGCCCACCCCTCATTCCGCGCCGTGTCGTGACGCCCACCCCTCACCCCGCGCCGTGTCGCCTGCCCAGCCTCTTCATCCCGCCGTCGATCTTGCAGTTTTCGTCCGGACGTAAGCCGCCAGACGGGCATAAGGGCGACGAAAACTGCAAGATCGGCGCGAGCGCGGGCGCGGGCGGGAGCGCGGGCGCAGGCGCGGGCGGGAGCGGGAGCGTGGGGCGGGAGCGGGGAGTGGGGGGTAGGTTCTGGCTCGCGGATCTTGGTACGAAGCGGCCCCGATCGGGGCCCCGATCGGGGCCGTTTCGTACCAAGATCCGCGGCTAGGATCGGGTGAAGCGGATCGGGTCGGCCGGCGGTGTCGATCGGGTGGCCGACCAGCGATGTTGGACCGCGGCGTGGACGCAGTAACGCAGTCAGGTCGAACGCGGCTTCAACCTCACGGGCACTGGCGCGACCAGGCGGCCCCGACGTGCTCGGTACCCACTTCCACGACTTGCTCGACTCGTCGGACTTCGATCGGGCTACCCGCCGTCCCTGATTACGAGATCCGCGAGGCAGAACCTAGGGGTGGGGGGTGGTGAGGGCGAGGGCGGAGCCTAGGCCGTTGGGGTGGCCGGGGTCGGCGGTGGGCAGGACCAGGACGGCGCAACCGGCGGCTACGGCGCCGGCGTCGGCCGGGGTGTCGCCGACCATCAGGGTTCGCTCCGGGTCGACGCCGAGCATGCCGCAGGCGCGCCAGAAGATGGCCGGGTCCGGCTTGCAGCGGCCGACCTCGTAGGAGAGTACGAAGGCGTCGACCAGGTCGGCCAGGCCCCAGGCGGCGAAGTGCGGCCGGATGTCGAAGCCGATGTTGCTCACTACCGCCACCCGTACGCCGGCTGCCCGCAGTGCGGTCAGGGTGGGGGCGGTGTCGGGATACGGTACCCAGCCGTCCGGTATCAGTAGCCGCTCGTAGAGGGCGTCGGCGAAGCCGTCGATGCCGGCATCGACGGTGGCGGCCAGCCCGGTGTAGGCGCCCCGGTGGGCGTGCTCGTAGAGGTCCCGGTCGGCCCAGAGTTCGGCCAGGTGCGGCGGCACCCGGGCGGGCAGCGGTCCCCCGGCGCGGCCCGCGGTGAGCAGCCGGTCGGCCAACGCGGTGGCCCGGACCCGGTCGAGTTCCACGCCGCACGTGGCCGCGGCGGCCAGGACCCAGTCGCGGGGCTCCTCGACCTGGGCGAGCGTGCCGTGGAAGTCGAGCAGTACCGCCTCCACCTGCCGGCGGGACGGCCTCGGCTGGACGTCGCGGACAAGGTCGGTCGGTTCGGCATGATCCGGCACGTCGTGCACCCTACCGACCCACTCCGACCATGCTGCCGGTCGGCCTTGCCGGGTGCCTGTCAGGCGCACGGACTAATCTTGGTGGCATGTCGAGCCCCGCCGAGCGGTACGCCGCGGCGCGCCGCCGGGCCGCCCAGGCCTCACAGTTCCCGGCGCTGGAAGAGTTCACCGTTGACCTGGGGTTCGACCTGGACGACTTCCAGCGTGAGGCGTGCCAGGCGCTGGAGCGGGGCAGCGGCGTGCTGGTGTGCGCGCCCACCGGCGCCGGCAAGACGGTGGTCGGCGAGTTCGCCGTACACCTGGCGCTGCGTGGCACACCGGGGCAGCCGGCGGTGGCCGACGGCGCCCGGCGCAAGTGCTTCTACACCACCCCGATCAAGGCGCTGTCCAACCAGAAGTACCACGACCTGGTGGATCGCTACGGTGCCGAGCAGGTGGGGCTGCTCACCGGCGACAACGCCATCAACGGGGACGCGCCGGTGGTGGTGATGACCACCGAGGTGCTGCGCAACATGCTCTACGCCGGCTCGGCCACGCTGGAGGGCCTGGCCTACGTGGTGATGGACGAGGTGCACTACCTGGCTGACCGGTTCCGGGGCGGGGTGTGGGAAGAGGTCATCATCCACCTGCCCGCCTCGGTGACCCTGGTGTCGCTGTCGGCGACGGTCTCCAACGCCGAGGAGTTCGCCGACTGGCTGATCACCGTGCGCGGTGAGACCACGGTGGTGGTCAGCGAACACCGGCCGGTGCCGCTGTGGCAGCACATGCTGGTCGGCAAGCGGATGTTCGACCTGTTCCACGATGCCGCCGCGGCCCGCAAGCACGACGTGCACCCGGAGTTGCTGCGCTACACCCGGGAGACGGCGCGCCGTCTCGATCTGGGCGAGGGACGTTCGGCGGGGCCGGGTGGCGGCCGGCGGGGACCGCGCTGGCGGGGGCCGATGCGGCCGGACATCGTCGACCGGCTGGACCGCGAGGGGTTGCTGCCGGCGATCCTGTTCATCTTCAGTCGGGCCGGCTGTGACGCCGCCGTGCAGCAGTGCCTGGCCGCCGGGCTGCGGCTCACCTCGCCCGAGGAGCGGGCGGAGATCCGTCGGGTGGTGGAGTCCCGGGTGACCGCCATTCCCGGCGAGGACCTGTCGGTGCTGGGCTACTGGGAGTGGCTCGACGGGCTGGAGCGTGGGCTGGCGTCACACCACGCGGGGATGCTGCCGGCCTTCAAGGAGGTCGTCGAGGAGTTGTTCGTCCGTGGTCTGGTCAAGGCGGTCTTCGCCACCGAGACCCTCGCGCTGGGCATCAACATGCCGGCCCGCTGCGTGGTGCTGGAACGCCTGGTCAAGTACAACGGCGAGGCGCACGTCGACCTGACGCCGGGGGAGTACACCCAGCTCACCGGGCGGGCCGGACGTCGGGGCATCGACGTGGAGGGGCACGCCGTGGTGGTGTGGTCCCCGGAAACCGACCCGCGGCATGTGGCCGGTCTGGCCTCCACCCGCACGTACCCGCTGCGGTCCAGCTTCCGGCCGTCGTACAACATGGCGGTGAACCTGGTCGGCAGCGTCGGCGCGGAGCCGGCCCGGGCGCTGCTGGAGTCCTCGTTCGCCCAGTTCCAGGCGGACCGGTCGGTGGTCGGCCTGGCCCGGCAGGTGCAACGCAACACCGAAACCATCGAGGCGTACGGGGTGGAGGCGGAATGCCACCACGGGGACTTCGACGAGTATTTCGGGCTGCGGGTGGCGATCGCCGACCGGGAACGGGCCATCGCCCGGCAGGGGCAGAGCCAGCGCCGGGCGGCGGCGGTGGCGGCGCTGGAACGGCTGCGTGTCGGTGACGTGATCCGGGTGCCCTCCGGGCGCCGTGCCGGCCTGGCCGTGGTGCTCGACCCGGCCGCCGGTGGCTTCAGCGAGCCCCGCCCGCTGGTCCTGACGCAGGACCGTTGGGCCGGGCGGATCAGTCCCGCCGATTTCACCACGCCGGCCGAGGTGCTGGCCCGCATCCGGGTGCCGAAGCACTTCAATCCCCGCAATCCGGCCGCCCGGCGTGACCTGGCCGCGCAGGTCAGCGGCACCGGGCTGGACCGGCACTCCCGTCGGGGGGCCCGGGGTCGGCAGTCGGGGGAGGACCACCAGCTCACCCAGTTGCGCGGCGAACTGCGGCGTCACGCGTGCCACGCCTGCCCGGAGCGGGAGGAACACGCCCGGTGGGCCGAGCGCCGCCGGCGCCTGGAGCGGGACACCGAGGAGCTACGCCAGCGGGTGGCCGGCCGTACGGGGTCGCTGGCGCGGACCTTCGACCGGATCGTCGCGCTGCTCACCAGCCGGGGCTACCTGACCGCCGAGGGGGAGGTGACCGACGCGGGGCGGATGCTCGGGCGGATCTGGACGGAGGCCGACCTGCTCGTCGCGGAGTGCCTGCGTCGGGGCGTCTGGGACGGGCTGTCGCCGGCCGAACTGGCCGCCGCGGTCTCCGTGGTGGTCTTCGAGGCCCGGCGCGACGTCGACGAGCGGGCCTCGTTGCCGCGTGGCGCGGTCGCCGAGGCGGTCGACTCGACCCTGAAGCTGTGGAGTGAGATCGAGGCCGACGAGGCGGCCCGTGGTCTCGCGGTGACCCGCGAACCGGATCTGGGCTTCGCGTGGCCGATCTACCGCTGGGCCCGGGGCGAGGCGTTGGCGAAGGTGCTGGGCAGCGGGCACGAACTCGACGGTGAGATGCCGGCCGGCGACTTCGTCCGGTGGGCTCGACAGGTGGTGGACCTGCTCGGCCAACTGGCCGACTCCGGTGGTGCCTCGGTCGAGCTGCGGGCCACGGCCCGCCAGGCGATCGGTGTCGTCAACCGGGGTGTGCTCGCCTACCACGCGCCGGCCTGACGGGCACTCACCCGACCGCTGCACGATCGGCGCCGACGCGGCCGCGAAAATCACCAGAAGTCGACCTTCCGCACGGGCCGATGATCCTATTGTGCCTGCTGAGAGGTTCCCTGATCATGTTACCGGCGCGTCAACAGCGTGCCGGTAATGCTCTGGGGGGAGCCGCCGTGGCGGAAATCAATCATTTCGAGTACGGATGGATCACACCTGCGCTCAGCTATGCGCTGTCGGTGCTGGGCTCCGTTCTCGGACTCATCTTCGCGGGCCGGATCCGTGCCGCGTCAAGTGCCGGCCAGCGGGTCTGGTGGGGGCTGCTCGCGGCCTGGGCCCTCGGCGGTACCGCCATCTGGACCATGCATTTCATGGCGATGCTCGGCTTCGCCGTGGCCGGCTCGCGGATCAGGTACGACGTGCCGGTCACCGTGGCCAGTGCGCTGATCGCGGTGGCGGCCGTCGGCATCGGGTTGGCCATCGTCGGCACCGGTCGGCTGTCGGTGGTACGGGTGCTCGCCGGTGGCCTGTTCACCGGCCTCGGGGTGGCGGCGATGCACTACACCGGCATGGCGGCGATGCGGCTGAACGGCCAGTTGGGCTACGACGCGGTGCGGGTCGGCCTCTCCGTGCTGATCGCGGTGGTTGCCGCCACCGTCGCGCTGTGGCTCGCGGTGACCGTCCGTCGGGGCGCGGCGATCTTCGCCTCGGCGCTGGTGATGGGCGTGGCGGTCAACGGCATGCACTTCACCGGGATGAGTGCCCTGTCGGTGCACGTGCACGAGCAGCGGGGAGAGGTGGCCGGCGCGGAGGTGGGTGCCCTGCTGATCCCGATCGTGCTACTTGTGATCTTCGGCGTGGTGGGGCTGGTCTACGCGCTGCTCGCCGCGCCGACCGACGAGGACCGGGCCGCGGCGGCCTACCTGGAGGCCCGGCGTGCCCCGGCGTCGGCCGTGTCAGGTCAGGCGGCCATCGACTCGCCGGATCCGGTGGGTTTGCGCGCCCGCTCCACCCTGGCCCGGCCGGGTGCCCCGTTCCCGTCCCGGCGGGACCATCCGCCGCGCTGATCCGCGCGGCCGTGGCGCCCGAGCAGCGTCGGTCAGGGCCACGGCCGGCGGTGCTCAGGGCAGGGATTTCAGGTACGGACCGTGGTTGCGGCTGAACTCCCACTGGTAGTACCGGTCCCAGTTGATCGACCAGGTCATCAGTCCCCGGAGGTGGGGATTGGTGCCGCTGCGCGGGGTGTAGCTGCCGCAGCGCAGTCCCTGGACCAGGCAGCTGACCGCCGACTGGATGCCGGCGGGAGCGAGGTAGCCGTTGCCGGCGCTGACCGACGAGGGCGCGCCGAAGGCCACCTGGTCCTGACGTAGGGCGGGGAACCGCCGGTCCGGGTTGCCGGCGACCGGGAACCCGGCGAGCAGCATGTCGGTCATGGCCACGTGGAAGTCCGCGCCGCCCATCGTGTGGTACTGGTTGTCCAGTCCCATGATCGGTCCGGAGTTGTAGTTCTGGACGTGCAGCACGGTCAGGTCGTCGCGCAGTGCGTGGATCACCGGTAGGTACGACCCGGCCCGTGGATCCTGGCCGCCCCAGGGTCCGGGGCCGTAGAACTGGTAGCCCAGCTGGACGAAGAAGGTTTCCGGCGCCATGGTGAGTACGAGGTTCGGCCCATAGCGTTGCTTGAGGGCCCGGATCGCGGCGATCAGGTGGACGATGACCGGGGTGGTCGGGTTACGGAAGTCGGTGTCGCCGGGATTCAGGTAGAGGGAGTGGCCCTCGAAGTCGATGTCGAGTCCGTTCAGGCCGTACCGGTCGATGATCGCCGACACCGAGCGGACGAAGGCGTCCCGGGCGGCGGTGGTGGTGAGTTGGACCTGCCCGTTCTGGCCGCCGATGGAGAGCAGCACCTTCTTGCCCTGCTGTTGTTTGGCGCGGATCGCGGCGATGAACGCCGTCTCGCTCTCCACGCCCGGACATTCGGTGACCGGGCAGAGTTGGAAGCGGATGTCGCCGGAGGTGACCGAGGTCGGTTCGCCGAAGGCCAGGTTGATGACGTCCCAGTCGGCGGGCACGTCGGCCATGCGCAGGTAGCCGGAACCGTTGGCGAAGCTGGCGTGCAGGTAACCGATCAGCGCGTGGCGGGGAATCCCGCCCGACGGCGGTGTGGTCGGCGGCGGTGTGGTCGGTGGTGCTGTGGTCGGTGGCGGTGTGGTCGGCGGTGCGGTGGTCGGTGGTGGCGTGGTGGGTGGACTGGTCGGGGTGCCGCCGCAGGGTGCGCCGTTGAGCAGGCAGTCGGTGGGTGTGCCCGGGCCGGTGGCCAGGAAGCCGAACGAGACCGAGGCGCCGGACGCGATGGTGCCGTTCCACGACCGGTTGGTGAAGGTGTGCCGCTGGCCGACGCTGCTGACGGTGGCGTCCCAGTAGCTGCCGAGGGTGGTGCCGGTGGGCAGCGTGAAGGTGACCTGCCAGGAGGTGATGGTGCCGGCCCCGCCGTTGGTGATGGTGTACTTGCCCTCCCATCCGGTGCCCCAGTCGGCGGTCTTGACGAAGCTGGCGGTCGGGCCGGCGGCCCGAGCCGGGCTGGCCGCCACGAGCGTGCCGACGGCGGCGGTGGTCAGGGCCGCGAGGGCGGCCAGCAGCAGATGTCGGGCAGGGCGACGCATCCGGACCTCCCGGGGAACGAGAGCCGTCGATCGACGGATGGACAATTATTAAGTTTGTTTACTGTGGATGTCCAGTGTCCGCGTCACCGGTGGCGGGACGGTTCGGCGGCAGGCTCCCTCGTGGACGGTTGCGGAAAGTGTCGTACCCGGCACCGACGATGTATTCATGGCTGTCCCCGCCCTCACCCCGCGCAACACCCCGCCGCGCTCGCTGCCGTTGCGCGAGGCGCGCACCCGACTGAGTCAGCTCGTCGCGATGGCGGAGCTGACCGACACCGTCACCGTGGTAACCCGCGATGGCGACGCCCGGCCGGTCGCCGCCATCGTGCCGGCCGACGCCGCCCGCAGTGCGGCTCAGGCTCGCGCCGACGCCGACCGGCTCGCCGAGGTGACCGCAGGCTGGGCCCGGCGCCTCGAAGCGCAGCGCGAGCAGGCCGGTCGCCGGCACGCCGCCGAGTTGCGGGCGATGCGAGCGGCGCTCGCCGAGGTGTGGGCCGAGTTGGAGCGGCGGGCCGCGCCGGGAGATCCCGAGTTGGCCCGACTGCGTGCGGCGCACGCGGACCGCCTCGCCGGCTGACCTCCGGTCGTCGGGTCCGCCAGCATCTCGCTTAGGTAACTGTGGGTCACCTGGTGGTGCCGGTCGGCCACAATAGACCCTCACGGCAGGTCGTATCCGGGGGTGACGATGGGCGAGTCAGAAGCACCGGCCGGCGGCGCGCTCCCGCCGCGGTCCGCCACCCCTGGCCCGACGGCCCGAATTCGGCGGCTGCGCCTCGTCGCGCTGCTCATCCTGCTGGTGGTGGCTGCGGTCACGGTGGTGCGGGTGGTCAGCGTGGTCGGCCCGCCCAGCCGTGAGCAACTGCGGGAACGGGCCGGGCTGACCGGCAAGCAGGAACTGCTCATCGGCGTCAAGGACGACCAGCCAGGGGTGTCGCAGCTGCTGGAGAACGGGGCGTTCGCGGGCTTCGACATCGAGATCGCCTACATGATCGCCGAGGATCTCGGATTCGACGCGCCACGGGTGCGGTTCCTGCCCATCGAGAGCGAGGACCGGGCCCGCCGGCAGGCTCTCGTCCCCGGTGAGTCCCGCTACGTCACCGTCGACCTGGTCATCGCCTCCTACAGCATCACCGAGAGGCGTCGGCAGCAGGGCGTGATCTTCTCCGCGCCCTACCTACAGACCGAACAGTCGGTGGTCACCCGAGCCGACAGCGACCTGCGGCCGACCACCTTCACCGATCTCGCCGGTCGGAAGGTCTGCACGCTGGCGACCTCGACGGCCGAGCAGAACCTGGCCGCGGCCGGCGCCCAGGCCCACGGCCGCAACCGGATCCGCCAGTGCATCCAGGAGTTGTACGACGGCGAGGTCGACGCGGTCACCACCGATGCGGCGATCCTGGCCGGCTTCGTGGCTCCGCCGCCGGTCGGCGAGGCGCCGCCGGCCAGCAAGCTGACCAACCCCAAGCCGTTGCGTCACTTCGACATCGGCGCCGACGGCGACGAGCTGTGGGGCGTCAACACCGGGCCCAACCCGGCCATGCGTGACCTGGTCAATCTCTCGTTGGAGGAGGCGCGTACCGGCCACAACGGCAAGCGCTGGCGGGCCGCCTTCGACCGGTACTTCGGCCACGCGCAACAGTACAACGACGAGCAGCAGGTCGCGGTCGACCGGCAACCGCCGCCCGGACCGGCGGACAAGGTGGAGGTGCGACAGTGGCCATGGGAGAGGTCCGCATGGCGGCACCCGAACCAACCACGGCCGGGGCTGTCGCCCGTCGCCGCCCGGGTGCGCGCCAGACGCAGCAGTGGCTGCTGACCCTGCTGCCCGCCTTCCCGCTGCTGCTGCTGGTGCTGCGGCTGTGGCGGCTCAGCCGGCAGGACATGTCGACGATGCTGCTGCTCGTGCAGTACGTCAGCCCGCTCGGGTTGCTCAGCGCGCTGCTCATCGCCCTGGTCTGGGCGGTGCCGCTGGTGGTGCTGGTGCCGGTGGTGCTCGGCCGACTGTTGCAGGTCAGCGCACCGGACCGGTTCGACCCGGAGCGGTCGCTGCTCGCCTACGCGGCGGCGCGTACGCCGGGCTGGGTGTTGGTGGTGACGGCCGCGCTCGCCGCCCTCACCTGGCAACTGCGGTTCCTGCCGGCCCTGCTGATGTTGCTGGTGTGGCTGGTCGCCCTGCACACCCGCAGTCGCTACCCCGACCGGCCGCGACTGCTGGTGGCCACCGGTCTGGTCGTGCCGGTCGTCGTCGCGGCGGCTGGCTACGCCTGGCTCGCCCCGGCCATCCGGGCGGCGGTCGGGCACGGGGAACTGGCCACCGCCCTGCTGCTGGCGCTCCCGCCGGCCGGCGCGCTGGTGCTGACCGGCCCGGTGCCGGCGCGGATGGCCCCGGCGGTGACCCGGACGGTCATCTACGCCGTCGGCGCGCTGATGCCACTGCTGACCGGCGCGGTGTTCCTGCGCGTCCCGCTGCTGCCCGCGGTGGCCGTCGAGGTCGGTCAGCCGGAGACCCAGGAGGTGGTGCTGGGCGAGGCGGTGACGGTCACCGACCGGATGACCATCGTGCTGAGCCGCGGCGGCGAGGTCCGCTTCCTACCCAATGACGACGTCCGGGCGCAGGTGCTCTGCCCGGACGCGGGTCGGGTGCCGAGCAGCCGGGTGGAGGTGGCCGGCTGGCCGGTGGAGGACACCGCGTTGGAATGGCTCATGCCGCGCCGGCCGGTCGGCGCGCCGGACCCGCGCTGCGGCGGTCTGGTGCCGTTGCCATCACCATCGACAACGCCACCGCCACCGCCACCGACAACGCCACCGCCACCGCCACCGCCATCGCCACCGCCATCGACCTCGCCGTCGGCGTCAGCGGGGCCGTGATCGTCCCTTGAGACGCCGGCCCAGCTCGCGGGCGATCTCGCGGTCCGCGTCGCGGGCGGCGAGCACCTGCCGCTTGTCGTACGACCTGCGCCCCTTGGCCACGGCGAGTTCGACCTTGGCCCAGCCACCGGAGAAGTACATCGACAGTGGCACGAGGGTGAAGCCGCCCTCCCGGATCTGCGCCAGGATCCGGGCGATCTCCACCCGGCGCAGCAGCAGCTTGCGGGTCCGGCGGGGGGCATGGTTGGTCCAGGTGCCGTAGGCGTACTCGGCGATGTGCAGGCCGTACAGCATGATCTCCCCGTCACGTTCCTGGGCGAAGGCGTCGACCAGCGACACGCGGCCCGCTCGCAGCGACTTGACCTCGGTGCCGGCCAGCACGATCCCGGCCTCGTACGTCTTGAGGATGGTGTAGTCGTGCCGGGCCTTGCGGTTCGACGCGATCAACGTCGGCTCGGGGCGACGGGAGGTGCTCACCCGGCGAAGGATATCCGCTGCCCGGACGCCGATCGGGTGGCCGTTGCGGTGCCGGCTCAGCGGTGCCGGCTCAGCGGTGCCGGGTCCGCAGCCGGCCGGCCAGATCCGTTACCGCAGCGGTGAATCGGGAATCGGCCTCGCCGGGCCAGTGCCCGGTGATCTGCGGCGGCACGCTGTCCCCCGGTGGGGGAACCACGTCCGCCGGGTCGCGTAGTCGTCGATCGACCGTGCCCGGCGGCCCGGGCGTCACCGGTTCCCGGCCCGGCCGGTGGGGTGAGAAGACCCAGCCGCCGATCGGATCGGTGTCCCGCCACAGGTTCACCCACCGCCAGTTCACCCGCTCGCCCACCTCGCGTAGCACCTCCTCGTCGACGTACGCGGGAAACAACCGCCCGTACAGCCGGCGCAGCGGTGACCCGTACGTGAGCAGGGCCAGATGGCCGCAGACCTGGTGGGGTAGCTGCAACACCGTGGCGGCGAGCAGCACCGCGCCGTGGCTGTGTCCGGTCAGCAGTACGCCGTGACCCTGTTCGGTGAGGTAGGTGATCCGTCGGCTCAGCTCGGGCACCGCCCGCTCCGCGTAGCAGGGCGGCGCGAACGGGTGTGCCGCCCGGGGCCAGAAGGTACCCAGGTCCCACAGCACACCGACGTACCGGCGGAACTCGGCCGTGCGGTAGGCGAAGATCCCCCCGATGAGCAGGCCGAGTACCACGACCGCGATGAGGAAGCTGCCCACCTGGATGCCGAAGTTCGTCGCGGCTTCCGGTATCCCGGTGAGCCGCTCCACGACCTCGCCGGGGGAGATCTGCAACATGCCGAGCGTGATGGTGGGCAGGCCCGCGCCGACCATGCAGGCGTAGACCACCGCGAGGATCTCCAGGCGTTCGGTGAACCGGGCTCGCGCGATGGTCCGTTCGACCTGGCGCAACCGGTAGCGGGCGGCGGGCGGGGCGTCGGGGAAGTCCCGGGCCACGGTGGCGCGGGCGGTACGCATTCGCGCGGATCGGCTGGCCAGGGTCACCACCACCGCGCCGATCAGCACGGTCGCGGCGGCCACGAGGAACACGAAGATGGCCCATTTGAAGCCCAGCGGGGCGGAGATGTCCCGCTCGCCGTCGGCTGCGGCGCGGCGGTTGAGCAGGTCCGCGACCCGGAAAACGAGGTCCGCGGAGAGGGCGATCGCCAGACCGGTGGCGACGGCGGCGATGACCGGGGCCCCGAGCCCCTGCAACGGTCCCGACCCGAGCCCGTCGCAGCCGAAACCACGCCGCATCTCGTCGGTGTCGACCCCGCTGGCCGGCCCGGCGGGTCCACCCGCCGCGGTCGCGCCGCGACGCAGTTGGCCGCGGCTGGCGAAGACCATCACGCCGAGCACGAAGAGCAGGATCGTCTGCGAGAGGATGACCAGGCTGCCCAGCATGCTGTAGCCGGGCAGGCCCACGTGTGGTCGCCAGGGCGTCGGGTCGACCGCCAGCACGACGAGGACCAGTGCGGTGAGCACGCAGGCGGCCGTACGCAGACCGGCGCAGACGCGGTCCACCGGTCCGCTGTCCGGGGCGTCGATCCAGCAGTGTGCGCAGATCAGCGCGACACAGGCGCCGAGCATCGCGCCGGCGACGACACCGAGTACGACGCTCACGGCCGAGGCGCCCGAGTAGATCCGGGCGATGAGCAGGCCGGTGCTCAGGGTGACGAAGCCGGCGGCGACGTGCACCGAGCGCAGGCGGCCCACCACCGGTGCGCTGTCCCACTGGCCCACGGCGCTGAGTTGGTGCGGCCCGGAGCCGTTGGTGGTCGTGTGGAAGGCGTCGAAATTGCGCCCCGGTCGTACGCCGAGCCGCCAGACCAGCGTCAGGGCGGCGGCCGGTGCCACGGCGAGCACCGCCAGGCGTAGGCCGGTGGGTCGACCGCCGAGCCAGGACAACCACGGTCGGCCCGTCAGGCAGGTCGGGTTCGACATGCATCGGGCGGCGACCAGGTCCAGCGCGACGCCCATCGCGGCGAGCACGTACAGCATGGTGAGAGTGAGGGCGAGCAGCCGGCACACCGCCTTGAGCCCCGCGCCGGAGGTGCCCCGGGCCGCCGGTCGCATCCAGATCGCGACGTTGCAGAGCATGAAGGGCAGCAGGAACACCAGCGACAACGTTCGGACGGTGGTCCCGGAGGGCAGATCGCTCCAGCGGTACGCCTCCAGGGTCACCCCGGCCGGGCCCTCGGCGTCCGGGTAGCCGGGACGCGGACGGTAGAACCCGCCGCTGCCGTCCCCGGCCACCTGGTAGCTGTGCGGGCGGTCCAGGATCTGCTCGGCCCCGGCACCGGAGACGCCGTGCACCCGCAGCTCCACGACGTCGTCGGTTGGCTGCGGTCCGCTGGTCATTCGTCCCCCGGGTGGTGTCTGCCGGCCGGAGCCGCCTGGATCCGTCCGGACCTGCGGCATGGCGTCGCCGTCTACCCGTCCCGACGCCGGTCACGCCTGCGCCCGGTGTGGCCGATGCGTCGGCAGCGAAGCGGCACCCGGAGGCCGGATCGGGCACGGGAGTCTTGAAATCCTAGTTTCCCGGTAGGAATATAGGTCTACGTTCGTCCGGACCCCCTTCCATCGACGGGCGGTCGCCCCCCGCTGACCTTCGAAAGAGACATCCATGACCAAGCAGCAACCTCCCACCTCGCCCACCGCCCCCGAGAGCCGGTTCGCCATCAACGAGGACTGGGCCGCCACGATCCTGGGCCTTGCCCTGCTCGGCCTGGTCCTGGCCGGTGCGATTCCCGCCGGGCTGGTGCCCTGATGACCGCCGACACGACCCGGCCGGCGCCGGACACCGAGACTCCGACCACACCGCCACCGGCGACCGGACCGCAAGCCACCGGCGTTGAGCCGGCCGAGCGCCCCGCCACCACCGAGCCCACCCCGCCACCGGCCACCACCGAGCCAGCCCAGTCACCGGCCGATCCGGCGGCGGTACCGCCCGGTGCGGCCGGCCGCTCGGGCGCGTTCTGGGCCTGGACCGCCGCCGGGCTGCTGGTGGTCCTGTTCCTCGCCGCGCTGACCCGCTACCTCGAACAGAACGTGCCCGAGTGGGCGGCCGGCACCGCGCTGGAGGACATCGGTGCGGCGATCGAGTACCCCGTCTACGCCATCCTGCTCGGCCTGCTCGGCAACCTCGTGGTCACGCTGACCGGGCTGCGCGACCGCATCGCCGCCGCCTTCCGTACCGAGTTCTTCATCAAGACCGGACTGGTGCTGCTCGGCGCCTCGATCAACCTGGCCGTCATCGCCAGCGCCGCCGGGCCGGCCATCGCCCAGGCGATCCTGCTGATCAGCGGGGTGTTCCTGTTCACCTGGTGGCTGGCCGGGCGGCTCGGCCTGGACGACAAGCTGCGCGCCCTGCTCGCCTCCGCAGTGTCGATCTGCGGGGTCAGCGCGGCCATCGCCGCCGCCGGGGCGGTCCGCGCCCGCCGCGAGCAGCTCGCCTACACGGCCAGCCTGGTGATTGTCTTCGCCCTGCCGTCGATCTTCCTGCTGCCCTGGCTGGCCGACGTGCTCGGCCTGGAGTCGGCGGTGGCCGGCGCCTGGATCGGTGGCAACATCGACACCACCGCCGCGGTCACCGCCGCCGGGGCGCTGGCCGGCGAGGAAGCCCTACAGATCGCCAGCATCGTCAAGGTGACCCAGAACGCGCTGATGGGCGTGGTCGCGGTGGCGCTCACCGCCTACTTCGCACTGCACGTCGAGCGGCAGGCGGGCGCGGCCCGCCCGGGGCTGGGCGAGCTGTGGCGCCGCTTCCCGAAGTTCGTCCTCGGCTTCGTCGCGGCATCGGTGATCGCCACCTGGTACCTGAACGCGGCCGGGGCGGACGGCAAGGCCACCATCGCGATCGTCAACGACCTGCGAGTCTGGTTCTTCATCCTGGCCTTCGTCAGCATCGGCCTGGAGGTCCGGGTGTCGGCACTGCGGCAGGCCGGATGGCGCCCCGTCGTCGTGTTCGGTGGCGCCACGGTGTTCAACCTGGTTCTCGCGCTCGGTCTGGCCTCGCTGCTGTTCGCCGGCTTCTCCACGAACTGAGCGCCGGCCGCCACGCCAGGTTGATCGACTCGGTTCCGGCGGAATGGTGGACTTCTGGCGCCCGGGATACCGCCATCTCGCCGGAACGGCGAGCCGATCTGCGGCCCGCCGAGGGGAGCCGCTGACGGCGACGGCCCGGAACTGGATCCCTTGACTCCAGTTTCGGGCCGTCGCCGGCTGGGCGACGGTGCGGGGTGTGGTCAGGTCAGCCAGCCGAGGAACCGTCGGTGCAGCACCGCCTGAGTTGCGGTGCCGTGGTTCAGGTGGACCTCCGGCCTCAGGTGGGTACACCGAGTCGATCGAGCAGGCGGCGGCGTAGCGCGCCGAAGGCGGGGTCGTCGGGAGTCCGGGTCGGGCCGAGGGGCACGGCCAGTTCTTCGGCGATGACGCCGTGTTCGAGTACGAGAAGCCGGTCGGCGAGCAGCAGCGCCTCGTCCACGTCATGGGTGACCAGCAGCGCGGCGAAGCCGTGCTCGGCGCGCAACCGGCGCAGCAGGCCCTGCATACGCAGCCGGGTGAGGGCGTCGAGCGCGCCGAACGGTTCGTCGAGCAGCAGTAGGTCCGGCTCCCGGATCAGGGCCCGTGCGACCGCGACCCGCTGCGCCTGCCCGCCGGAGAGTTCGGCGGGCCAGGCCCGGTGCCGCTCGGCGAGGCCGACCTCGGCCAGTGCCCGGGCGACCCGGTCGGTCACGTCCGGACCGGACAGTCCGAGTGCGACGTTGTCGGCGACCCGCTTCCAGGGCAGCAGCCGGTGTTCCTGGAAGACCACCGCCGTGGTGCCGCGCAGCACGATCTGGCCGGTGGCCTCCTGGTCGAGGCCGGCGAGCACCCGCAGCAGGGTGCTCTTGCCGGAGCCGCTGCCGCCGAGCAGGGCGACCACCTCGCCCGGCGCGATGTTCAGGCGTACGCCCGCCAGCACCGTGCTGGCACCGAACTGACGGCGTACGCCCGTGGCGGTGAGCACCGACGCGTGGCCGGTCAGGTCGCCCGAAGTCCCCGGCGCCATGCCAGCGTCCTCCTTTCCACAGTCCGGATGGCAACGTCGGAGAGCAGGCCGAGCAGGGCATAGACGAGCAGGCCGAGGACCACCACGTCGGTCTGGCTGAACTCGCGGGCCTCCATCATCAGGAAGCCGATCCCGGTCTGGGCGTTGACCTGCTCGCCGACCACGAGGCTGAGCCAGGCGGCGCCGATGGCCAGCCGCAGGCCGAGAAAGAGCGCGGGCAGCGCGCCGGGCAGCACCACGTGCCGTAGTCGGGCGACCGGCCCCAGCCCGCAGGTACGGGCCGCCTCGACCAGCCGTTCGTCGATGTCCCGAATGCCGGCGTAGGTGTTGAAGTAGAGCGGGAAGAAGGCACCGAGAGCAACCAGGCTGACCTTCAGCGACTCGCCGATGCCGACCCAGATGATGAGCAGCGGCACCAACCCGAGATGCGGCAGCATCCGGGCCATCTGCACCGGCGGGTCGACCAGGTCGTCGCCGATGCGGAGCAGTCCGGCGACGGCGCCGAGAAGCAGGGCGAGTCCGCCGCCGATGAGCAGACCGGTGCCGGCCCGGGTGAGCGAGTCGAGCAGGTGCGTCAGCAGGGTGCCGTCGCGGGTCAGCCGCCAACCGGTGGCCAGCACCGTGCTGGGCGCGGGCAGCTTCTCCGGGGCCAGCAGCCCGGACCGGGCCGCCAGCTCCCACCCGGCGACCAGCAGGACCGGGGTGGTGAGCCGGCGCCACGCCTGGGTGCGTCCGGGCCGCCGGGAGACGCCCGGTGCGACGGCCGGTGCCGCGACCGGCGCCGGTGGGATGACCGTCGCCCTGGTCACCGGAACACCTCGGTGAAGCGGCCGTCGACCCGCGCGCGGATGTCGACCGGGCCGGGGATCAGTTCGAGGGTGGCGAAGCCGTCCGCGATGGCCTGCAACTCGTCGCCCACCGCCGGCGTGACCGGTGCCAGGGCCCGGGCGCTGCGGGCCAGGGCCCGGCTGGTGACATCCTCGGGGATCTTCAGTTCCGGGGCGAGCACCGTGGCCCGTTCGACCGGGTTGGCGATGCCCCAGTCGGTGACCGTGCGGTACGTACGCAGGAACGCCTCGATCTGCGCGGACTTGTTCGTCAGCGCGTCCGGGTGGGCCAGCACGTACTCGCGGTTGCTGGCCAGGCCGGTGGCGTCGGCGAGGATCCGTACCCCGGGTCGCTCGGCGAGGGCGAAGTAGGGATCCCAGATCACCCAGGCGTCGACCTGCCCGTTGTCGAAGGCGGGCCGGCCCTCGGCGGGCTTGAGGTACTTGACGTTGATGTCCTGCAACGTCAGGTTGTTCGCGGCCAGCAGGCGGACCAGTAGCCAGTGCACGTTGGAGCCTTTGTTGAGCGCCACCGTGCGGCCCTTGAGGTCGGCGAAGGTACGCAGCCCGGAGTCCTCCTTGACCAGTACGGCCTCGCCCTGCGGTATCGGTTCCGAGGTCCCGATGATCTGGAACGGGATCTTGCCGGCGGCGGCGAAGATCGGTGGTGCCTCCCCGGTCTGGCCGAGGTCGATGGAACCGGCCTTGAGCGCCTCGGTCAGTGCCGGCCCACTCTCGAACAGCGACCACTCGACGTCCGGCGCCGCACCTCGGGCCTTGACCAGGCTCAGCCCGCCGAAGCGCTGGTAGCCGATGCGCAGTCGGGGCGTGTCGTCGTCTCCGCCGGCCGGTTGACCGCCGCAGCCGGTCAGCGCGCCGACGGCGACCAGGGCGAGCGCCGCCAGGGCGGCGATGACGCGGACTCGACGCGGGGCAGGGGTATGCATGCGGGCTCCTCGACAGCACGGGGGGATCGAGCGGACATCGATCGCCGTCCGCCGCCGACAGCCTACTAACCCGATAGGTTTTATGGGTAGCCTGCGCGGGTCGCCGTCCACATCGGACCGGTCGGACCAGCCACCGTCGTCCGGAGGATCGAGCCCTGCCGTTTCGTCCTGTCCGGACACCCCGACCTGGCCGTGCGCGTGCCCCAGCCCACCGGTATTCCGTTCGGCACGCCGCCGGTACCGGCCGGGCGTGGCTGGTCGAAGTGGCGGTTCAGCCGCGGTGGCGGGCGAAGAAGTCGGTCAGCACCTGGGTGTGCGTGGAGAAGGCCAGCTCGGTCGGCTCGGTCAGCACCAGCCACTCGGTGGCCTCCGGGGTCGGCGCCGATGCCGGTAGTTCCTCGACCGGGCGGGCCGGCAGCTCACCGAAGATCATTATCGTGCCGCCGGCCGGTGCGCTGTGCACCGCGACGAGTTCGGCCCCGCCCGGTTCGGCGGCCAGCCCGGTCTCCTCCCGTAGCTCGCGTACCAGGGCCTCAGGCCACTGCTCGCCGTACTCGATGAAGCCGCCCGGTAGTGCGAGCAGCCCACGGGCCGGCTCGATGGCGCGGCGGACGGCGACCACGCCGAGGCCGGCCGGGGTCAGCACCGGCAGCAACGCCACCGCGACGGGCAGCGGATTACGCCAGACCGTCTGGCCGCAATCGGCGCAGAGCCGGGGCCAACCGGCCTCCGCCGGATACGCCGTGCCGCAGTACGAGCAGTGCGAGTGGGCCACGCCGGTCATGCCGATGCACGTTACCGCCGCCGTCGTGCGACCACCGGACCCGGGTCAGCAATGCGGGACGGTGCTGGTCAGGGGACGGTGACGCGGGCATTGCCGATCGCGTCCATCCGGCCCCACCGCCCGGGGATGTCGAGCAGCTCGATCCGGCCGAACCGCTGCGGTATCGCGGGGTGCACCACCAGGTGCTCGCCGTACGGTTCGAGGCCGAGCAGGGTGCGCAGCAGCAGGAAGATGGCGCCGGTGGCGGATGCCTGCGGGCTGTTCGCCGCCGGATACGGCACCGGATACCGGGTCAGGTCCCGGTCGTAGCCGGCGAACGACTCCGGCATCCGCCCGGCGAAGTGCTGGGCGGCGTCGATGATGGTCTCGGCGATGACCCCGGCCTCCGCGACGAAGCCGTACCGGCGCAGTCCGGCGGCGATCAGCGAATTGTCGAACGGCCACACCGTGCCCAGGTGGTAGCCGAGCGGGTTGTACCTGGCCTGTCCCTTGCCCAGGGTCCGGACGCCCCAGCCGGAGAACAACCCGGGCCCGAGCAGGTGACCGGCCACCGCCGGGGCCCGGGACTCCTCCACGATGCCGCTCCACAGCAGGTGGCCCATGTTCGAGGCGAGGGCGTCGACCTGGTCACCGTCCGGACCGAGCGCCAGCGCGAAGTACTCGCCGTCGCGGATCCAGAAGTCCCGGTTGAACCGCTGCTTGAGCTCCGCCGCCTGCCGTTCCAGGCGGTCGGCGTACGCCGGGTCGCCCCAGAACTCGCGCGCCAGCCGGGCGCCGCGCCGCTTGGCGTCGTACGCGTAGCCCTGCAACTCACAGGTGGCCCGGGGCAGCCCGGGCAGCCGGCCGTCGCGGTAGCAGATCGCCTCCGGCGAGTCCTTCCAACAGTGGTTCATCGCGCCGGTTCGTTCGTTGCGGCGCTGGTACCAGACGTAGCCGTCGCCGCGTAGGTCGGCGTACTCGTCGATCCAGTGCAGGGCCGCGCGGGCCGCGTCCTCGAGGTTGCGGACCAGGTCGGCGTCGCCGGTCCAGCGTTCGTACTCGTCGAGCAGCACGACGAACAGCGGGGTGACGTCCGCACCGCCGTAGTACGGCGACTGGGGCCGCTCCTCGAAGGCGGCCATCTCCCCGTAGCGGAACTCGTTGAGCATCTTCCCGGGCTCCTCGTCCCGGAAGTCGTCGAGCACCATGCCCTGATCCAGGGCGAGCAGTCGCAGCGTGGTGGCGGCCATCCGGGGCACGAACGGCAGGGTCTGGTAGCAGGCGAGGATGGCATCGCGGCCGATGATGGTGGCCGACCAGGGCAGGCCGGCGGCGAGCATCGTCTCGTGTGGCAGCGCGAGCGGGGAGAACCGTAGGCCGGCGAGGTCCACCAGTCCGCGGTTGTAGGTCGTCGCCAGCGGCTCCCAGTCACACTCCAGCCGGGGCGCGTCGCTCAGCCACTGCCTCAGGTCATGGCGCAACTGGGCACCGACCTGGCCGTGCCCGTGCCGTAGCTGCTCGCGGATGTCGGCGCCGTCCGGGCGTAACACCATGCTCCTGACGTTCAGCGTGGTGCTCCACCGCGCCTGCCGGTCCACCCGGATCCGGTAGGTCAGCCCCTGGTCGTCGATGTCGGCCGGCTCGCTGGTCGAGACATCGGTGACCCGGTGGAACCTCTCCCGCTGGTAGCCCAGCCGCAGCCTGTCGTCGGACACCTGCCGGTAGCCGCGCAAGCTCGACGCGTGCGGCCAGACCACGTTGTAGATCGGCGCGAAGTCGCTGTCGATGTCGAGACGTACGACGTAGTCGACCGGCTCGCCGGTGTGGTTGAGCACAGTCAGCCGTTCGGTGAAGCTGCTGTCGGAGATCCACCGGTCGCGGATGACCGAGACCTTCGCGTCGACGTAGTGGGTCGGATTACCGGGGACCAGGAAGAACCGGATCTCGTAGTAGCTCGGCTCGTGGATCGCCAGTGGGTGCAACCGCTCTCCGTCGAGGCTCAGCCGCCAGGTGGAGAGGAAGCGGGTGTCGAAGGCGAAGAACCCGCTCGGACTGGTCGGGCTGAAGGCCATGTCCCCGTTGTCCTCGCTGAGCGCGAAGATGTTGCCGTCGAGGATGCGCACCATCTTCTTCATCGTGGCTCCCGGTCGCCCGCCGGCCACTGTCGGGCGGCCAGGGCCCGGGGGTGGCGGGCTCCCGGCGGTGGGGCGAACAGGCGCTCAAGCATGATCACCCAGCGGAACTCGCCATCCGCGGTGAAGTCGTTGCGCAGCCACGCCGGCAGTGGTTTGACCTCGCCGTGCGCCATCCGGAGGAAGAGCGGCTCATCGGCGCGGATCACGGTGTCGGCGTCCGCCACGCCGCCCTGGGAGACGGTGACCCGACCCTGCTCGATGGTGACCAGCCAATGGTCGACACCGTCGGGGCGGACCAGGTCGAAGCGAACGCTGCCGGAGACCTGCCGCAGCATCCGACCCCCGCCGTGGGCGAGGGCGTCGAAGAACGCACGTACGGACTCCGACATCGCACCACCTCCAAGGGTTGCGACCCGGCGGCGATTGGCAGCGGAGGACCGAATCGGTGGGCGGCGTCGACCTGGCTCGGCTCCGCCACTGTATGTCACCTTAGCGTCTTTGATCCGCTTTCGGGGCTGCTCTGTCAGGGCACCCCTCTCCCGGCGCTGGTGGTGGGGGGCGTCGACTTCCCGCCGGCGGCGTCGGGCGGTCGTGGATATGCCATTGGGCTTGCGCCATGGGTGGGTCTATGGTGGTTCGATGTACCCCGCCGCGTTGCTGGACCGCGTCGCCGTCGTCACGGCGACGCTGGTGTCGGCTGCGGCGACCCGTCCGGTGTGGGTTTCCGGGCAGGCCGGTCACGGCCAGCCGAGCCCCGCCGGCCGGAGCCCTCCGGTAGTCGTCCATCCACGCAGGGACGACCAGGGCGAAGCCAAAGGCTTCGGCCCTTTTCTTTTTCCGGAAGGGATCCGACATGAGCACCGACACCTACGACCAGAAGTGGCTGACCGAACTCAGGGCGACGCTGACGCACGAGTTCGAGGCGCAGACGGCGCGGCTGACCCAGCTGACCGCCGACACCGGCGACCCGGGCGAGGCACACACCAACGCCGCGTTGATCGCCGCCACCCGGCAGAGCCTCGACCGGATCTCCGCCGCGTTGCGGCGGCTGAACTCCGGTAGCTACGGCGATTGCGAGCGGTGCGGTACGGCCATTCCCCGCGAGCGCCTGGAGATCCTGCCGCAGGCCCGCTTCTGCGTGCCCTGCCAGCAGAAGCAGAACGGCTGACCGGGTGCGGGCTGCCGGCCGCCCTAGCGGTGCGGCAGCCCGCCCTCGCCGAGCGTGCCGTCCACGATCAGCGGAGCGGTGACCGTGGCGGTCATGCCGTCCGGCCGGTGGGTGAGGGTCAGTGCTCCGGTCAGCTGATGAGCCAACCAGAGTCCCCGGCCGCCCGGGGTGTTGGTGGCCGGCAGGTGCACCGTCAGGTCGGCGCCGCCGGGCCCGTGGTCGGTGACCTCGCAGACCAGCCGGTCGGCGCGCCGGAACAGTTCGAGTCGACCCTGGCCACCGCCGTGCAGCACGGCGTTGGTGACCAGTTCGTGGACGGCCAGAACGAGATCCTCGGCCGCGTCGCCGCGCAGGCCCGCAGCGACGATCCGCGTGGCGAGCAGGTGCCGCAGTGCGGTCACCGTCTGCCCGGTGAAGGCCAGCGACAGCAGTGGGGCGCCCTCGTCACCGCCGGGTGACGGGCCGCTCGGGCCGCTGGCGTCCGGTCGGCCGAGGTTGTTCATGCTGGCAGATTACGTTGTCCAGCGACATCCGCGACCCTTGCCAGACGGCAAGGGACCCCGGTCTGACCTGGCAAGGGGGCCGATACGATGATCGAATGCCGCAGCTCGCCGCGATCGTGATCCACTGCCGCGACCCGTACCTGATCGCTCCGTTCTGGAGCACGGTCACCGGACTGCCCGTCGCACCCGCGGACCGTGCCAAGCTTGCCGCGCGCTCGCTGGGGCCGACCGAGTCGGTGCTGCTGACCGACCCGGACGGTGACGGCCCGGACATCTGGATCGCGCCGGCGCAGGAGTTGCCACCGGTCGGTCGGGTGCACCTGGACCTGGCGATCGAGGACGGGGAACTCGCGACGGTCGTCGCGGCGGGTGCCACGGTGGTGCGTACGCTGTCGCGCTGGACGGTTCTGGCGGACCCGGAGGGCAACGAGTTCTGCCTCTTCCAGCGGCATTGATCACGCCAGCCGTGGTGACCGGGATCACTCGCGCGGTGCGGCCAGCGAACGGTCCGGGCGGTCGTCGCCCGGTCCGGCGGCGCGGTGACAGTGGTGGCGACCGGGGCCGGGCCGTGCTTTGCTCTGCTTCAATCCACGCCACGCTTCGTCAGCGGAGTGGGGCACAGCGCAGCCGAGCAGGGCGCCCGCAGCGGCCGGGGCGCGACGACCACAACAGGGGGATACCCGGACATGGCTGACTTCGTCGGCGCCATCGACCAGGGCACCACCAGCACCCGCTTCATGATCTTCGATCACGGCGGCAACGAGGTGGGTCGCCATCAGCTGGAGCACCAGCAGATCCTGCCCCGGTCCGGCTGGGTGGAGCACAACCCGCTGGAGATCTGGGAACGGACCCAGACGGTGGTGCGTACCGCGCTGAACACGCACAGCCTGGACGCCACCGACCTGGCCGCGCTCGGTGTCACGAACCAGCGGGAAACCACGGTGGTGTGGAATCGTCGCACCGGCCGGCCGTACCACAACGCGATCGTCTGGCAGGACACCCGTACCGACCGCATCGCCTCCGCGCTGGAGCGCGACGGACGGGGCGCGGTCATCCGGCGCAGGGCCGGGGTGCCTCCGGCGACCTACTTCTCCGCCGGCAAGATCCAGTGGATCCTGGAGAACGTCGACGGGGTACGGGCGGCTGCCGAGCGCGGCGAGGCGGTCTTCGGCAACACCGACACCTGGCTGCTCTGGCACCTGACCGGCGGCGTCGACGGTGGCGCGCACGTCACCGACCCCACCAACGCCAGCCGCACCATGCTGATGGACCTGGAGACGCTGGACTGGGACGACGAGCTGCTGTCGTTCTTCGACATCCCCCGGGCGATGCTGCCGCAGATCGTCCCCTCCTCGGACCCGCACGCCTACGGCACCACCCTGCCCAACGGCCCGTTCGCCGGGGCGGTCCGGATCACCGGCGATCTGGGTGACCAGCAGGCAGCCACCGTCGGGCAGGTCTGCTTCGCGCCGGGCGAGGCCAAGAACACCTACGGTACGGGCAACTTCATGCTGCTCAACACCGGTACGGAGATCGTCCGCTCGGAGGCCGGCCTGCTCACCACGGTGTGCTACCAGTTCGCCGGAGAGGCACCGGTGTACGCGCTGGAGGGCAGCATCGCCGTCACCGGCTCCGCCGTGCAGTGGCTGCGCGACCAAATCAAGATCATCAGTAGCGCCGCGCAGAGCGAGGACCTCGCCCGCCAGGTCGACGACAACGGCGGGGTCTACTTCGTGCCCGCCTTCTCCGGCCTGTTCGCCCCCTACTGGCGGGCCGACGCCCGGGGCGCCATCGTCGGGTTGTCCCGCTACCACACCGACGGTCACATCGCCCGGGCCACCCTGGAGGCGATCTGTTACCAGAGCCGGGACGTGGCCGAGGCCATGGCGCAGGACTCCGGCGTGACCCTGGAGTGCCTCAAGGTCGACGGTGGGGTCACCGTCAACGACCTGTGCATGCAGTTGCAGGCGGACATCCTCGGTGTACCGGTCAGCCGGCCGGTGGTCGCCGAGACCACGGCCCTCGGTGCCGCGTACGCCGCCGGACTGGCCGTCGGCTTCTGGAAGGACACCGACGAACTGCGGGACAACTGGAACGAGAGCCGGCGCTGGCAGCCGTCCTGGTCGCCGCAGGAGCGCGCGTCCGGGTACGCGAACTGGCGGAAGGCGGTCCGGCGCACGCTCGACTGGGTGGACGTGGAGTGACCTCGCGGGGTGACCAGGTTTCACGGACACGCCGTGAGCGCCTGATGACGCCTGGTTGACCGGCGTGTCCGGTTGGTCTGCCTTAGCATGCCGATGTCGGGCACGGGGGCCAGGCGTGGAGAGGGGCAACCATGCGGGTCACGCGCGCGATCGTCGCGGTCGTGGTCGTACTTTCGGGCGGAGTGCTGACGGGCTCGGCGAACGCGGCCGCGCCGTCGCCGTTCACTGTGGTCAACGGGACGATCCAGCCGGCCACCGGGAGCCCGGAGCCGCCGTCGGGCACCCATGCCACCCTGTGGCACAACGCCAGCTATGCGCTGACCACGGTGCAGGGCGCCGGATCGTTGGTGGTGGGCGCGATCGGCGACCACTGCGACGGGTGGCCGACCATCCGGGTGAGCGTGGACGGTGCCCCGCTCGGCGAGGTGTCCGTGGCCAGCGCCACGGACTACGGCGCCTACCGGGTCGGCTCGGTGCTGCCCGAAGGGCAGTACAGCGTCCGGATCGAGCTGGTCAACGACCGGTACACCAGCGAGTGCGACCGCAACGTGCACCTGGCGTACGCCCGGATCGAACCGGCGCCGGCCGTCGACACCACGTTCAGCTTCGCGGTCGTGCCGGACACCCAGGAGGAGGTGCTGGACGCCTCGGACGCCCGGTTGCGCCAGCGCGTCGACTGGCTGGTGGCGCAGCGCGGCGCGCTCGACCTGCGCTTCGTCACCCACTCCGGCGACGTGGTCAACTACGACACGCCGGATCACGTCCAGTACGTCCGGGCGAGCAGCGCACTGCGACCGCTGGAGCGGGCCGGGGTGCCGTACACGCTGGCCGTCGGTAACCACGACACGCAGATCTTCGGCCCGGACGGCGAGCCGCGGCGGCCGGCCGGGCCGCTGTTGCGCGACACCACGGTGTTCAACCGGTACTTCACCGCCGAACGCTTCGGCGCGGTGCGGGGCCAGTTCGAGGCGGGCAAGGTCGACAACGCCTACGCCACCTACACGGCCGGGGGAGTGCGCTGGCTGGTGCTGACCCTGGAGTTGTGGCCCCGCCGGGCGGCGGTCGCCTGGGCACGGGGCGTCGTCGCCGCCCACCCACGGCACAACGTCGTCGTCGTGACCCACCACTACCTGGAAAGCGACGCGACCATCGGGCAGAGCGCCGGGTTCGGCTCCACGAGCCCGCAGTACGTCTTCGACAACCTGGTGCGCCAGTATCCCAACATCCGGTTCGTCTTCTCCGGGCACACGGGCACGGCGGCGGCGCGGGTGGACACCGGCGTGCACGGCAATCGGGTCTACTCGTTCCTACAGACCTTCCACTCCCGACGGACCAACCCGGTACGGCTGGTCGAGGTCGACACGGCGGCGGATTCGCTGCGTACCTGGATCTACGCGCCGCACACCGACGAGGGCTTCCCGGCGCACGACCGCGCGTACGCCGGGATCGGCCTGGTGCGCTGAGACGCTGCCGCGACCCTCCGCCGGAGCCGGTGGAGGGTCGCGGCGTCTCAAAACTAACTCAAAACCGTCTCGTTATTGCCCGACGAATTGAGATACCGGTAGAGGGTGGCCCGGGAGACCCCGCAGGCGGCGGCGATCTCGTCGATGGAATGGCTGCCCGTCTCGTGCATCCGGCGGGCCGCCGACAACTGCTCCGGGCTCATCGACCGGGGCCGGCCGGGTCGCCGTCGGCCCACCCGTACCGCCCCGGCCGCGCCGTCGACCCGACCCGGGCCGTCGCCGCCGAAGGCAGCGTCGCCGTCGACCACCGCACCGTTGCCGCCGGAGGCAGCCGCGCCGTCGACCGCCGTGCCGGTGCGGGCGCGCGTGGACCCATCGTCGAGGGTGGAGCCGCCACCGGTGCGGACGGCCGGAGCCGGCGTCGGGCCCGCATCGACAGCCGCCCGTCCGGCGTCACCGTCGGGCCCGCCAAGGCAGGAGTCGTCGCCCGGCGCGTCGGCCAACAGCCGGCGGACGCCGTCGAGCATGTCGGCGCGCAGCACCGGCGCGGGCACCTCCATGAGGAACACCACCGGGTCGCTGCACATCGCGATGGCCTGCACCGCGCGGACCCGGTCGCGGCGGCTGGCACGCGGGCCGGCGAGGATCTCGTTGGCCCGCATCGCGATCCGCACCAGACGGTGGTACGTGCTGCCCTGGTCGACGAGCGCGAGGTCGTGCAGGAGCATGCCGAGCGGACCGCGATGTTCGAGCATGGTGTCCACCCAGTCCTCCAGCAGCCGCCACCTGGCCTGCTCGGGTGGCAGCGCCCCGGCGGCGTCCACCAGCTTCTCCAGGTCGCCGACCATCGGTTCGGCCAGGGCGGTGAGCAGGTGTCCCTTGCTGGGGAAGTGGTAGAGGATCGCGGCCTTGGTCAGTTCGAGCCGCTCGGCGATCTGGCGCAGCGAGGTGCGCTGGTAGCCCTGCTCGGCGAACAGGTCGAACGCGGCGCGCAGGATTCGGCCGCGGGTGCCGTCGGTCTCCGCCCAGGTCATGGCGCTCAGCGTAGCCGCTGCTGACCGCCGGATGGTCGGCCTGGCGCCGATCCCTTACCATCGGTCAGTACAGTGAGTCGCAGCGGTACGACGGGGAGGCGTCCATGTCCGTGATCTCCATCGACAACCTGGTCAAGACGTTCGGCAGCGTACGCGCGCTCGACGGGCTCGACCTGCGGGTGGAACCGGGGGAGGTGCACGGCTTCCTCGGACCCAACGGCGCTGGCAAGTCCACCACCATCCGGATCCTGCTCGGCCTGCTCCGCCGAGACTCCGGGCAGGTGAGGGTCCTCGACGGCGACCCGTGGCGGGACGCGGTCGCGCTGCACCGACGCCTGGCGTACGTGCCGGGCGACGTCAACCTCTGGCCCAACCTCTCCGGCGGCGAGGCGATCGACCTGTTCGGCGCCCTACGCGGTGGCCTCGACGAGCGCCGACGCGACGAACTGCTGCGCCGCTTCGACCTGGATCCCACGAAGAAGTGCCGCACCTACTCCAAGGGCAACCGGCAGAAGGTCGCCATCGTCGCCGCCTTCGCCTCCGACGTCGAGCTGTACGTGTTGGACGAGCCCACCTCCGGGCTGGACCCACTGATGGAGGCGGTGTTCCAGGAGGAGGTACGCCAGCTCACCCGGGCCGGCGCCAGCGTGCTGCTCTCCAGCCATGTGCTGGCCGAGGTCGAGGCGCTCTGCGACCGGGTCAGCATCATCCGCGAGGGGCGCATCGTGGAGTCCGGCACCCTCGCCGAACTGCGGCACCTGGCCCGCACCACGGTCACCGTCGAGACCGTACGTCCCCTCACCGGGGTGACCGACCTGCCCGGAGTGCACGAGGTCCGGGCGGTCGACGGTCGGGTCCGGCTGGAGGTCGAGCCCGCCCACCTCGACACGCTGCTCGGCCACCTGGTCCGCTTCCAGGTCCGCGCCCTGACCAGCGCACCGCCCACCCTGGAGGAGCTGTTCCTGCGGCACTACGGCGACACCGTCAACGGCGGCGGTGACCGATGAGCACCTTCACCGGCACCGGCCGGCTGGCCCGGCTCGCCGTCCGCCGCGACCGGATCCGGCTGGGCATCTGGGTGCTCGGCACGCCCCTGATCGGGTACGCCCTCGCCGAGAGCGTCGCCGGGCTCTATCCCGACGAGCAGACCCGCCTCGGGTACGCCGAAACGGTGATCACCAGCGTGGTCGCCCGGGCGTTCAACGGCCCCATCGCCAGCACCGAACTCGGCGCCGTGGTGGTCACCGAGTCGTACCTGACGCTGGCGCTGCTCGCCGCCCTGCTCAGCACCTTCGCCGTGATCCGGCACACCCGGCAGAACGAGGAGACCGGTCGCGCCGAACTGCTCGGCGCCGCTCCGGTCGGCCGGTACGCCCTGCTCACCGCCGCCCTGGTCGTGGTGGTGGGCGCCAACCTGATGGCCGCCGCGCTGCTCGCCCTGGCCCTCGTCGGCACCGGCCTGCCGGTCGCCGGATCGGTGGCCGCGGCGGCGGCGATCGGTGGAGTCGGCGTCGCCTTCACCGGCGTCGCCGCCGTCACCGCCCAGCTCTCGGTCACCTCCCGAGGCGCGAACGCCCTCGCCGCCGCCACGGTCGGTGTCGCGTTCCTGCTGCGGGCCGCCGGTGACGTGCTCGGCGAGCGCGGTGCCGGCGGCACCCGCCTGGACAGCGCCTGGCCCAGCTGGCTGTCCCCGCTGGGCTGGGGCACCCAGATCCGGGCCTTCGGCGCGGAACGCTGGTGGGTTCTCGCCCTACCGCTCGCCCTGCTCGTCGCCGGGATCGCCGTGGCCTACCTGTTGGCCGAGCGCCGAGACGTCGGTGCGGGTCTGCTCGCCGCGCGTCGTGGACCCGCCCGGGCCGCGGCCGGACTGCTCAGCCCGGCCGGGCTGACCTGGCGACTGCACCGGGGCGCGCTGGCCGGCTGGGCGGTCGCGGTGGGCGTGCTCGGCCTCGCCATGGGCGTGGCCGGGAACGAGGTCGACGCCATGATCGCCGAGAATCCGCAGGCGGCCGAGGTGATCGCCCAGCTCGGTGGCGGTGCGGAACTTGTCGACGCGTACCTGGCCGCGATGCTCGGGCTGTTCGCGTTGACCATCGGGGCGTACGTCGTGCAGGCCCTGCTGCGGACCCGCAACGACGAGTCCGACGGCATCCTCGAAGCGCTGCTCGCCACCGCCGTCAGCCGCACCCGATGGCTCGGTACGCAGGTGCTCGGCGCCATCCTCGGCGCGTCGGCGTTGGTGCTGCTGGCCGGCGTCACCACCGGCCTCGGCTACGGGGCGGCCGCCGGTGACCCGATCGGCTGGGCGGTGGAACTGGCCGGCGCGGCGCTGCTGCGGCTACCGGCCCTGCTGGTGGTCGCCGGCGTGGTCACCGCCCTGTTCGGCGTACTGCCGCGCTGGTCGGTCGCGCTGAGCTGGACGCTGCTGATCGCCTTCCTGCTGCTCGGCCAACTCGGCCCGGTGCTCGACCTGCCGCAGGCCGTACTCGACCTGTCCCCCTACACCCACGTCCCCTCCGTACCCGCCACCGATCCGACGCTGCTGCCCCTGCTCACCCTCACCGCCGCAGCCGCCGCCCTGCTCACCCTCGGCCTGGTTACGTACCGCCGCCGCGACCTCACGGTGTAAGGAAGGGCACCTGCTTAACGCCTCGTGCATAGCACGGGCCCCTTCTTAACAAGCGGGTGTTCCGCACAGGCACCCAGCGACGACGGCGCGGCACATCTGGCGCCGCCGTTGTGCGGGTTCAGCCTCTTCCGCCGGTAGCGCGACCGTGCCGGCCGAGGTAGCGGGCGGCGAGCGCCACACCGCCGCCGAGGACGGCACCAAGCGCAAGGCCGACTGCGCGGCCCTGGGGCCTTCCGCTCGGCGCATCATGCGGTTCCGGTTCGGTTGTCCAATCGCCATATCGCCATGTCTGTGTGGATCTTTGGCGAAGAGGCCATCGTGGCCACGCACATCGGTGCCGGGCTCGGACAGGACTCCGTGACACTGCACCTGCGGCGTGTGCAGGACGGCGGCATGTTCGACCGGTACGTGGAGCACTTCGAGTCACTGTGGTCCGACGGCAGACCCGCCGATTCGTAGGGCTGAGGGGAGGTCGCTCCCGTAGCCTTCGTTCTGCCAGGTCTGCACGTCGATCTTGCTGCACATTCGCACCAGCAACACTGAGCACCGACCGGTACGCGTCCCCTTCAACCCGTTGTTGGCGACCGGAATCAAGTCGTCACCCCCCCCATGGGAACCTGGCAATAATCGCCAGGCTCCGGCCCGAAGAAGCCGCCGGATGATCATCGTGCCGGCCGGACTGGAGGACGTCGACGCCATCATGGGCTGGCGGTGGGAACGCGTAGCGTGGCTCGCTGTCCGAGGGGAGGAGTAGTGGTCGATTCCGTTGCCCCGCTCGGCCCTAGTGGCTACGGTCTCATCCGGACAGACGTGGATGGTGTGGGAGGAGCCAGGGCAGGGCGATTACATAGTCTGATGTCAAGGCTCTGAGCTGGGGATTCGCTGAGTGAGTGGCCGGTGGTACCTGTTCACCCTATGGATCGGTACGCACGAAATGATCATCTAACGCCTACATGTACTCGGCCGCGACCTCCTCTGCCTCTGCCACGAACTCGTTGAGTTCGTCCGGAGTCAGCGTCATCTCTAGGAGCAGTTGTCCAAGTACGAAGATCTCGGCGGCGATCATGGTCTCGGCTGGGATGTTGTCGACCAGTTGCGGCTCACCGAGAGCGGCTCGGATGAGACCTTCCATCTCAAGGGCCGGCAGGGTGTCGCCCTCGTCGTATCGGGCGCGGGTTGTGGCCACCCAAGCGGCTACATCGGTCGGGGTGGTGCCGGGGCCAAAGTAGCGGTTGACGGCGAGGGTGAACGCCGCACCGATGACCTGGAGGCCACCGATCCAGCCGCCACGGCCGATCTCCGCGACAAGCGCCTCGGCAGAATCCCAGTCAGCTCGGGCCAACGCCCGGACAAGCTCGCTGAGCGCCTGAACCGTCATCGCTTCAACCTCGCAATCATCCTGCTTGCCGCCATCGCGAACCATCGCGCCCCCATGCCTGCCAACAGGCCGACCACCACAAGGTTGCCTGCGGCCTCCGCGTTGTCAATCTTTGGCCGTGGTGCGGTGCCCGGGGCAGAGGGGGTGCCAGTTCCCGTGTGGTGTGTTCCGGTAGGACCCTTGGGGCCACGATAGATCTTGATTATCTGCTGGGTGGCCTCGGTGGCGTTGGTTACCTGCTCCTGTAGTTCGTCGGCTTTCCGTACGGCCCGGGTGAGCATTCCCCGCATCCGCTCGCGGGTGAGGGCACGGCGGTCGCTGTCCGTCAGGATTTCCTCGCCGGACGGCGGGCCGGAGTCGGCGGCTGGTAGCGAAACCGATCCCGGCGCGATGACATTCGCATACGCCCCGATGTGTCGGGCCGCGTCGCTGCACAGCCGGGATAGCCGGTGAGCTTTGTCGACGCCGACGCGGCTCTGTATCACCGCTGCCCGGAGCTTCGGATGATCGGTGCCTGTGCCGACCCGGGTGTAGAGGGCGTTTGCCTCAGCGGCGTCTGTTGCGGCGCGGGTGGCGCGTACCGCGATGCCGTCCAGTTGGTCCACGGCGGATTTGAGTTGGGCGATGACCTGGGCGAGCAGGCCACTCATCCCAGCACGTCCCGGTACGCGCTGCCGTTGTCCGCAGCGGCGGCGATGACTCGCAGGGTCAGCTTTACCTCGCGGATGGCGTCGGCGATGGCCTTACGGGCCTGCGCTGCCTCGGCCCGCTGGCTGTCGTGCAGGGTGGCGAGCACGAGCGCGGACACCTCGTCCAGGTCCGTACCGACCCCCTCGACCGTCGCCCCGGCCTGGTCCAGGGATTGGTGCGCTTGCGCTAGGGCCGCCTTGACCTCACCGATACTCACCGGTCAGCCAAGAATGCTGATGTACTGCCGGGCCGCCTGGGTGCTGCCCGCAAGGACGGTGGCCGCCTCGATCAACCGCTGCTTGCTCTGTTCGGCGCGGTTGATCGCCTCGGAGATTGCGGGATGTCCGGTGCCGGCGGCGACCGCACGTAGCCGGGAGAGCACCTGCTCGGTGCCCTCGATCGCGGCCCGGATCTGGTTCGTCGTCGCGTTACTCTGCGCGGCTGCCTGGGTAAGCTCGGCCTTGACTTGCTCGATGCTGGCCATGCCGTCCTTCCGGTCCACAGCGAGGGATGCTGGGCGCTCCCGCACACGCCGTAGCGGAGCAGACACTACCCAACATGAATCCCCTTGCGTAGCCCCGTTTGCCTGAGCCGGCGTGACAGCGGCAGGCCGACGCTGCCAGCGCTCAACTACTCCTCTCGTTTTCCGGTCACGAGGTAGTTGACGTCTCGGCAGAACGAAGAGTTCGGCGCTCTGGCTGGTCGTGATGACCTGAGCCCAGGTGCCTGCCTAGGCCAGAGCGTAGAAGACCACGCCTGTGGGGTGTTGGGCGAGTTCCGGTTCCTCCCTAATGAATAATGGCGCTATGGCGCTGATCAACGTGTCACTTCTTGATGGGAATCCCAGCGACTTGTATTCCCTGGTCGATTGGCTTCAACGCACCGATGACCTCCATGGCAGGGTCAGGATGGTGCCCCGCCAACCAGGTCCAGAGGATATGGGCAGCGCGATGGAGACCCTTTCGGTAGCGCTCGGCAGTGGTGGCTTGGGCGCTGTGCTCGCCGGTGCCCTGTCGACCTGGTTGGGGACGCGAAGGGCACGCATCAGCGTCGAGTTCGTCGAGAGCGATACGGGCGAGACCATCCGGAAGGTGGAGGTCGAGGCCACCAACGCGAAATCCGTCAAAGATATGTACGCCCTGCTGGCTCCCGGTCGGACGGTGCCATGACCGCCCGACTGCCAGAGCGACACTCCTCGCGGGCGCTACTCATCGGCGCATCAAAGTTCAGCTACCCGGGCTTATTCGACCTGCCTGCGGTGATCAACAACGTGCAGGCGCTGTCTGGCCTGCTCACCGATCCAAAGTTCGGGGGTTTTGACGAGGCGGGGTGTCGAGTTCTGACGGATCCGGCGACGCAGCAGGTGGGTGACGCCATCCATGCCGTGGCCGACGAGGCGCTCGATACGCTCGTGTTGTACTACGCTGGCCACGGGGTGCTGAGCCAGCGTGGAGACCTGTTCCTGGCTGTTGATGACACGAATCCGGATCCACGACGCGTCCGCTACTCAGGGGTCCCGCTGGACTGGTTCCGATCCGCGCTGGCCGAGAGTCCCGCCCGGAACCGGGTGCTGATCCTCGATTGCTGCTTCTCGGGTCGGGCTGCGGAAGCAATGTCGGACGCCGCCTCCATCGTGCGCGGCACACTCGATATCCGGGGCACCTACACGCTGGCGTCGGCGCCTGCCTATGAAGCCGCTGTCGCGCCGATCGGCGCACGCTTCACCGCATTCAGCGGTGAGTTGCTGACAGCGTTGCGGCAGGGCATCCCCGGTGCTGGGCCGCTACTTACACTCGGCGATATCTATCCGACGCTGACCCGGGCGCTGCTTGCGAGCGGTCTGCCTCGCCCACAGCATCTCGGCACAGGTCTGGCCGACCACATCGCACTTACCTGCAACCCTGCCTATCGGCCCGCGACCCTACCCGCCGTCAAGTCGCGTCCGGTCGCGGAACCGCGTCGAAGCACCGCCACGGTTGGTGGACGTGCTGCGAACGAGCAGGATCCGAAAGTGGCTGCCGAGTTCCACGCAGCCATGCTGGACGGTTACCGGAGGGCCAAGAAGGAGTTGAACTACAACGCGGCCTACTTCCTGCAAATGGTGCAGCAGATAGGCGGGCTTGAGGCGGCCCGCCGCTTGATCAGGGCAAGCTCGGTTTCCAGCGGTTTCACCACTTTGTGGGAGAAGGGCAGGCTTGACCTTGCAGTTGAGGCGGTGGTGCTGCAAGACCGATTCACCGGACTGTTCACCGAGGAGGAACTGGACATTGCCCGGAACCGGTTGGCGGAGTACGGCTACTCGCCTGCTCAGACTTCGTAGACCTTGACCACCTCGTCGCCGTAGTGGTTGACCACCTTCACCGCGATCTTCCCTGACCCGGGACGGGAGAACGGCCGAGAGCGGTGGCCGTAGAGGCTGGACCAGGCAGACTCGTCGATCTGCGCGCGTAGCGCCTTGCGCAGCCGGGAGTACGGGTCCAGCCCGTCCGGCTTGCCTTCGCTGCCGGCGAAGTAGATGTGCCGGACGAAGAACTCTTCCTCGTTGTAGTCGGTGTCGATCATCCACAGGGCGATGTCGTCGACGCCGTTGTCCGGCCGCAGCTCGCCGGTGGTGGGGTTGTAGACGTCGACACCGCGGATCTCGACAATGAGCCCCTCCGGTGCCGGGTCGATGGCGATGTCCGGCTCGCCGAAGACCGTGAAGAGATTGGCTGTTCCGGTCTTCTTGAGCAGGGTGTCGCCCATGGCCAGGTCCGCGTTCATCCGGACGAGCAGAATGGGAAGCCGTCCGAGCTGCCGCTGCTCCGCCACGGTCGCGAAGTCGTTGCCCTCCGGAGCGAACTTGCCAGCCGCCTCGCTCGCACGACCGTCGAAGCCGAACGCGCACACCAGCAGCAGGTCGAAACCGACGCCCTTGAGTGCCTCCCGGGCTGCGTCCTTGACGAAGTCGGCGTCCACCGTGCCGTACTGCGGGCCGACGCTCACCGCGATCCGCGCTGAGGTGCCCTCGTCGTCGTTGCGTCGCGCGGCCTCCGCGTGGACGAACTTGCCGGGGTACGGATTCAGCGAAGCGAACTCCAGCCGCTCGTTACGCCAGCCGTTCTGCACCCCTGCCTTGGTGAGGTTGTCCAGGATGGTCTTGACGTAGGCGTTGACATCGGTCCCGGTGGCTTGCTCCTCGGTGATCGAGAAGTTGGCCGACCGGTGTGGCGACAGGCTCTCCACGGTGAACTTGCCAGCCACGCGGATGCGCTTCTTGTCTTCGTAGGGCCGGTCGTAGAGCAATTCGGTCTCGGCGTGCCGGGCGATCGCCGCGTCGATCTCCTTGCGGCTCATGCCCTCCTTGATGTCCGGGTTGTTGGCGATGGACTTCAGCGTCACGTGCGGGACGCGCTCGTAGACAAAGCCCTTGCGGATGTCATTACCCGGCACAGTGGGCGGCGACTCGCTGCCGGACAGTTCCCGTTCCTTGGCCCGGCCCTCAACAGAGTCAGCGAGCAGGTAGGCGGGATACTTTGCGCCCACCAGCCGCTGTCGGGCGAGCGTGATCGCCACCCGCGAGGTGTCGATGGTGATCCACCGTCGCCCCCACTGCTCAGCCACGTACGCGGTGGTCCCCGATCCGCAGGTCGGGTCCAACACCAGGTCCCCCGGATCGGTGCACATCAACATGCACCGTTCGACGACTTTGGTGTTGGTCTGAACAACGTAAACTTTAGGGTCGCCGAAACCAGATGTAACTGTGTCATCCCAAAGGTTGCTAAACGGGAACGCTGCGAAATCGTCGAAATATCGGACGTAAGTTAGCGTATTGCCGACGGGCATGAGGCGGCTGGCGCTCTTGAGGCGTGCCATGCCAGTCTCATTCGTCTTCCAACGTGCCTGCATGCCGGGAGTAAAAGTGCGTCCATCTGCTTGTACTTCGAACCACGATGACGCACCTTCCCCTTTGGCTCGCCCAGCGCTCTGGCTAGTGAGCTGATCCCGCCTGAACAGGCGTCCAGGCTTTCTCCCAAGGAGGGCATCCTGGTCCGCCTGCATCCGGACGCCATCGGGTGTTTCTATCCAACTATATTGGCCTGAGCCTTGGCCGCCGTACTCGCGAGTTTTGAATAGATGGCGATACTTGACTCTGCTGCGGTCCAAGCAATACCAGAGGATGTAGTCGTTCACTCCACCCAGATAGTCGCCGGTTGAGCTAGTGGTCTTCTTGTACGTGATCAGTGATATGAAATTGTCGGGGCCGAAGACTTCGTCGAGGAGGCAGCGGACTAGGTGGACGTTTTCGTCGCCGATCTGGACGAAGACGCTGCCGGACTCGGTGAGCAGGTCGCGGGCGATGATCAGCCGGTCGCGTAGGTAGGCCAGGTAGGAGTTGATGCCCAGCTCCCACGTGTCCCGGAACGCCTTGATCTGCTCGACCTCGCGGGTGACGTCGGCGAGATTGCCGTCCTTGACGTCCCGCTTGCGGGCCGACATCTGCCAGTTGGAGCCGAACTTGATGCCGTACGGCGGGTCGATGTAGATCATCTGGACCTTGCCGCGCAGGCGTTCCTTCTCTGCGAGCGATGCCATGACGCGCAGCGAGTCGCCGAGGATCATCCGGTTGGACCAGTTGGCCTGGTGCTGGTAGTACTCGACCGACTGCCAGTTGTCCAGCCCGTCGAAGTCGGCGTAGTCGTCGGCGAAGAGGCCGAGCTGCTCGTTCTCCCGAGGGCGGGCCTTCTCGCTGGCCCTGCGCAACTCCTCGACCAGGGTGCGCGGGGCGATCTTCTCCTGGATGTAGATCGGTGGGGCCTCGACCACCAGGTCTTCGGCGTCCTGTTCCTTTTTACCGATCCAGACGAGCTGCGGGTCCAGGCTCGGATCGCGTTCCTTCTTGACCTGCTCGATCCGGGCGGCGTCGGCCGAGACGAACTCCTGGCCGTCCGGCGTCGGCAGGTGCACCCGCCGGTCCGTCGGGTGCGCGATCGCCTGCACCGGCACAGGGCTGACGGCGGTCTTGCGGCTCCTCGGGGGCATCAGACCAGCTCCTCCTCGGCGGGTACGGCATCGGTGAGCGCCGCCGCGCCTTGCAGGGCGAACAGCGCATCGATGGCAGGTCGAAGGTCGCGTTTGGCGGTGGTCGGGTCACGAAGTTCGCAGAAGCTCCAGCGTCCGAACCGGCCGCTGTTGTTGACCGCCTGCACCCAGAGATTGCGGGCGGCCCAGGACTTCTGCGAAGCCTCGGACTGTGACTTGCGACCGCCCGACACCTCCACGATCAGGGTGCGGGTGATCTCGTCGCCGGTATCGGCCAACCTGACCAGGAAGTCCGGGTAGAACTTCCGGCTCCGCCCGGCGTGTTCGTACGGGATGAAGAAGTCGAGGTGGTCGTTGCGGACGTACGCGCCGACTTGGTCCTCCGGCAGCGACTCGATCGCCTGGGCGACGGCCCGCTCCCAAGCGTTGCCGTCCTTACCATCGAGGGTCACGAGGTTGACCTGGCACCGTCGCGGGTCCGTCGGCCAGACCTCCCTGGTCGTCCGGAAATCGACGCTCGACGTGGTGCCGACCGGGTCCGTCGTCCGCAGCACCGGTAGCACCCAGCGTTCCCGCCGGCCACCCTGCCAGGTGATCGACTGCGAGACCTTCTCCACCGCCTCGGCCTCCCGAAGCAGGATCAGCCCGACCGCCTGGTCATCTCGGAGTTCGACGCAGCGACGGAGCCACTGTTGAGCGATCTGAAGCACCTGCGGGAAGTACCACGGCCGGAGGTCACCGTCCCCGGTGAGCAACTTGCGCTTGAGTACCTCACTGGCCAACCGGTAGGCCACGAACTGTCCACGGAGGCGCTTTAACCGTTCGAGGCCGTGCACGTCCTCCTCGCCGACCTGTCCCGCCACCATGGTCTTCGTCGGGAGGTCCTGTCGAGACAGGATCATCTTCAGGTCTTGATCCCTGAAGTCGCCGACCAGCGGCACGTCGGGTATCTCCAGGTGGTATCCGACCACCCGCGGAAAGGTGATCTCCAGCTTTGCCGCGTCGCGGTCCGGCTCGGCCCGCACGTTGCGGACCGGCTTCATCGGCAGCTCCCGGCTCACCGCCACCGTCGGGATGAACTGGAACGGAACACCGTAGACATCCGCGTACTCGGGAGTGAACATGCCGTTCTCGTCGGCGACGTACGAGCGTCGCCGCAGGCCCCGGCCGACCACCTGCTCACACAGCAACTGGGTGCCGAAGGCCCGTACCCCGAGGATGTGGGTGACCGTGTTGGCGTCCCAGCCCTCCGTCAGCATGGAGACGCTGACGACACACCGTACCGGCTCACCGAGCTTCCCCGGTTTACCGACGGTGTTCATCACCTCACGCATCAGCTCCGCGTCGCCGATGTCGTCGGCGCTCCGGCCAGGGAAACGCTCGGCGTACTCCTGTTTGAACTCCGCGATCTCTCGTGCTGCGGTGCGGCGGAATTCCGGTGACAGGCTGCCGGACTCGAACTCCGCAGCGTCGACGAGGATCGTGCGCTGCCGGTGCAGCCACTGCCCGTCCGCCACGTTGCTGAACAGGGGTAGCTGTCCGGCGGTCGGCAGCAGATGACCGGCCTGTTCACGGTCGTAGCCGCCGATCCACTCGTAGACGGCCTTCGAGATCGTCGTGTTGCTGCAGACGACGATGAACACGGGTGGCGGTTGTCCGTGGGCGGCAGCCTCCGACTTTTCCCATGCCTCGAACGCCGAGACGTAGGAGCCGTAGAGACTGTGCAGGGCGGCGGTCAACGCGCCAGGCAGATCCGCTGGAGTGAAGTCCTGGTTGGACCGGCGTCCACCCTTGGGCAGGGCGTCGCGGATCTCCTGCCAGAGGTTCAGGTAGGTCACGCGGTTGGCGACCCGGTCGTCGTCGACCGGCACCCGGGGAATCTTGACGATGCCGGCCTCGATGGCGTCGATCAGCGAGAAGTCGCTGACCACCCAGGGAAAGAGCGTGCCCTCCCGGTAGCCGGATCCGGCCAGGAAGAAGGGGGTTGCAGATAGGTCGTACACCCTTTTGATGCCGACCTTGGCGCGGACCGCTTCCAGGCCGCTGAACCATATTTTGGCGTCCTCGGCCCGGTCGGCGGCCTCTTTGCGCTCGTCGCCGCGCAGATTCTCGACGGTGTCGGCGTCCGGCTCCGGCTCGCCGGCACGTCCCCGGTAGCAGTGGTGTGCCTCGTCGTTGAAGACGACGATCTCCGACGATCCGCCGAGTTCGCGTAGCACCCGGCTGACCATCTGGGCCGGGGTTTCCCGAAACGGGTCGGGTCGGCCGGGCGCTACCAGGGCCTTGGTGTTTCCGGTCGCGTTGCGGCCGAAGCGGGTTTCGCGGAGTTGGAAGGCATGGAAGTTGGTGATGACGATCTTTGCCTGACCGAGGTCGTCGACGAACTCGGCCGGCACCAGATCACGCTCGCGGTAGTAGTTGCCCGGATCCTCCGGCAGCAGAACTCTGAGCCGGTCGCGGATGGTGAGCCCGGGGGTCACCACCAGGAACCGCTTGGCGAACGTCTTGTCGTATCGGGCATGGACTTTGTTGATGGTGTGCCAGGCGATCAACATGGCCATCACCACCGTCTTGCCGGTACCGGTCGCCATCTTGAGAGCCGCGCGGGGGAGTCCGTTGTTGTGCTCGGCGTTGTGCGCGTCCAGATCGTTGTTGATCCAGCTTCCCTGCCACTTTGTCGCGCCCTCGGCAAGGAAGATGGCCGTCTCGACCGCCTCACGCTGGCAGAACAGGATCTTGTTGTCCCGCTCCGGATCGCTCCAGTACTCCAACAGGCGGCGGGTCACCGGAGTGACGTTGGGCCAGCCTGCCTCCCGCCACGCGTCGACGCGCTCTCGGACATCATTGACCTGCTTGTTGGGCTTGATGTCATCTTCGGTGAAGACCTGCAACTCAAGCTGCTGCCCCCGCTTGCGAGGTTGTGGCACCGGGATGAAGAAGCTCGACGGTCGCCGCTGCTCCTCGATCCGGTCGGTGATGCCGTCCCGGTCGAAGGCGAAGTGGCGGGTGGGGCGGCCGTACGGCGAGTTGATGATCGGGTTGTCGATGACCCGGTCGCTCAACGCTGACCTCCCGGTTGAGTTGGATGTTGCAGATTCGAGCGACAGCCTATACCGGCCGTTAGAAATCGAGGCTGAGGAGCCTGTTGTGGCGGCCCAACGGCGGTCGCCGCAGAACGCGATGCGCATACTCCTGCACCGGAGGGTGATGTTGGATGCGCTGGCGTTCGCCTCAGAGCACCTGGGAGAGGAAGCGGCGGAGGCGGGGGTGCGCGGCCGACTCGAAGATCGCGGTCGGTTCGCCGGCTTCGAGGACCACGCCGGCATCCATGAAGGCGACTGTGTCGGCGACCTCGCGGGCGAAGCCCATCTCGTGGGTCACCACCACCATGGTCATGCCCTGCGTCGACAGGTCCGCCATCAGTGCCAGTACGCCCTTGACCAGTTCCGGGTCCAGCGCCGAGGTCGCTTCGTCGAAGAGCATCACCTGCGGCTGCATGGCCAGCGCGCGGGCGATGGCGACGCGTTGCTGCTGCCCGCCGGAGAGGTGGGCCGGGCGGGCGTCGGCCTTCGCCACCAGCCCGACCCGGTCCAGGTGTTCGCGGGCCACCGCCACGGCCTCGTCCTCGCCGAGTTTGCGGATCCGGCGCAGGGCCAGGGTGATGTTGCGCAGCACGCTCATGTGGGGAAACAGGTTGAACTGCTGGAACACCATGCCGATTCGCTGGCGTAGGGCGTCCGGGTCGTCGCGCAGTACGCTGCGCCCGTCCAGCAGCACGTCGCCGCGATCCGGTTCGAGTAGCCGGTTGACGGTCCGCAGCAGAGTGGACTTGCCCGAGCCGGAGGGGCCGATCACGCAGGCGGTGGCGCCTCGGGCGACGTCCAGATCCACCCCGCGCAGCACCTGGTGGCGCCCGAAGGCCAGGTGCACGTCGCGCAGGCTCAGGCTGACCGAGCTGCTCATCGTTGGTTCCCTCCGGCGGCGCCGGGCAGCGCCAGGTCCAGGTCGTCGGGGTCGTCGCCGGCCGCTGCGGTGGCCGGTCGGCCGTGCCGTAGCCGGCGGTCGATCCAGTTGACGACGTGCGTCAGCGGCACCGTCAGCGCCAGGTAGAAGAGTCCGGCCAGCAGCAACGCCGACTGGTTGCCGGTGTTGGCCGCGTAGTCCTGCCCGATCCGGAACAGTTCCCGCTGGCTGGCCAGCAGGCCGAGGAAGTAGACCAGGCTGGAGTCCTTGATCAGGGCGATCAGCTGGTTCACCCAGGCCGGCAGGATCCGCCGGATGCCCTGCGGGATGACCACCATCCGCATCGCCTCACCCCAGGAGAGCCCGAGCGCGCGGGCCGCCTCCAACTGGGTGGCCTCCACCGACTGGATGCCGGAACGGAAGATCTCACCGATGTACGCGGCCGCGATCAGCGACAGCGCCAGGATGCCCAGCGGGTACGGGTTGGGTCCCCACACCTGCATGCCCAGCGGGGCCAGCCCGACCCCGATCAGCAGGATCGTGGCCGCCGCCGGCAGGCCGCGGAACACGTCGGTGTAGACCCGCGCCGGCCACCGCAACCAGCGGGTACGCGAGATGCCCGCGACCGCCAGCACGATGCCCAGCGCCGAGCCGAGCAGGGCGGCGGTGACCGCCAGGATCAGCGTGTTCGGCAACCCGACGGTGATCATTTCGGGTAGCGCCTCGCGCATCGACTCCCAGTCGAAGAACGTCTCCCACAGGGTGCGCAACGGATCCACGGTCGACCTCCGCCCTACTCGCTCGTCGTCCTACCTCAGGAGGCGGCCGGCGCCGACACGTCGCCGCTGCCCGGGGTGAAGTCGGCCGGAATGGGCCGGCCCGGGTAGTACTGCTCCTGCAACCGGGTCCAGGTGCCGTCGGCGATCACCTCGTCCAGGGCCTTGTTCAGCGCCTCGCGTAGCGCGTCGTTGCCCTTGGCGAAGGCGTACGCGGTCGGGGCCGGGCTGAGTTCCTTCGCCGCCACCTTGATCTTGCCGCCGCTGTCGGCGGCGGTCTTCTCACCGATCTCGGCCGGGGCGATCCAGGCGTCCGCCGTGCCGGCCTTGAGTTGGTTGATCGCGCCGTTGTAGTCCGGCACCCGCACCGGGTCGAGGCCCTTGTTGGTGGCGTAGTCGTCCTGCACGGTGCCCTGCACCACCACGACGCGCTTGCCCGGCAGTTCGTCGAAGCTGGTCAGCGCCGAGCCGGCCGGCACGTCCAGACCGAAGTAGCCGAAGTCGTAGCCGTTGCCGAAGTCCACGGTCTTCTTGCGCGCCTCGGTGATGGTGATCGAGGAGCTGCCGATGTCGAACTTGCGGGTGTTGACCTGCGACAACAGTGCCGAGAAGTCGGTGCCGACGAACTCCACCTTCAGGCCGAGCTTGTCGGCGGCGGCGACCAGCAGGTCGTTGTCGAAGCCGGTGAACTTGCCGTCCTTGAGGTACACGTTCGGCGGCGCGTCGGTGAGCGTGCCGGCCCGCAACACCCCCGGCTGGAGCAGGTCGTACGGGTTGTCGGCGGTGCCGGCGGAGTCCGAGCCGCAGGCGGTGAGGGTGGCGGCACCGAGGATGGCGGCGACGCCGACGGCGGCGGCCCGGGTCAGGGCAGGAAGGATGCGCACAGGTGTCTCCTGGTTGAGCGGCGGCGGGCACGGACGTGCCACACCGACGGTCCGCCGCGCGACGGACCGCTGGGATGGGTGGACGTACGGACGTGGCGGTCGACCGACCAACTCGGGTCGGTGACCGGCGGCGACGCGGTCAGCTACACGCGGCGCTGCAGACCCGCATCATGTCGACGTGCCGGCGCCGGGTCAGGCCCGGGCGGGCCGCGACGGGAGCGGGTCGACTGCGGTACGACATGGGTCTCCTCAAGGTCGTGATGACCTGGGACACCAGGCCACGCTTGCACCGGAGGTCGCTCCGATGCCTGGTCCTCACCCGGGGCACCCCTGCGCGGACGAGGGTTGCCGGCCAGCGAGCCGGGGCTTGACGCTGGCGCTCATGACCTGTTGCCGAGGCTAGCAGCCGGTGACGGGGCAGCGTCCACCCGTTATGACCACCCTCACGCCCGCGCCGGGCGGCGGTGCAGGGCCAGGCGCCGGGCCAGGATCGTGGCGCCGGCGAGCGCCGCGATGACCATGGCGACTTCGACGGCGACCACCTCCGGTGCGGTGCTGTAGTCGGTGGACCAGGCGAACCCGATGGTGATCGGGGTGACGACGATGCCGGCCGCCGGCAACAGCAGCGTCATCATCCAGGCGGTGCGCCGGATCTGGGGCAGGTCGCGCAGCCGCAGCCGTACCGCGACGACCGCGGCGGCCACCACGACGGCGGCCGGCAGCCCGTAGTAGACGCCGACCCCGACCAGGATCGGCACGTCGACCGAGCGCGGAATGTCGATCATGCGGACGAAGAGTGGATACAGCGCGTTCAGCAGGGCGTAGCCGAGCAGGCTGCCGAGCACCGCACCGGTGAGCGCGGTCCGTAACAGCCGGCCGTAGTCGCGGCGTACCCGCCGGACGCCGGCCTCGTCGGCGAGCCGCCGGGCGAATCCGGCGACGTCGCCGCCGATCAACTGCGCCGGGTCGCCGCCGTCGGCGGCCGCTGCCGCCAGGTCGAGGCGTAGGTCGGCGGCGAGCGCCTGCCGGTCGGCCGAACCGACCCCGTAGGCGCGCCACGCCCGGTCGGCCTCGGTCAGGACGCTGTCGAGGGTGTCCATGGTCAACTCCTGGGCGAGGTGGGGTCGGACGGGACGATGATGGCGTTGACGGTGTCGGCGAACCGGCTCCACTGCTGCTGCCATGCGTCGAGGTGGACCCGGCCGGATCCGGTGAGTGCGTAGACCTTGCGGGGCGGGCCGGTCGGACTGGCCTGCTGTTCGTCGGCGACGAGGCCGAGGCGACGCATCCGGGTCAGCAGCGGGTAGATGGTGCCGTAGCTGATCGGGCCGAAGCCGGCCGTCTCCATCCGGCGTACCAGCTCGTAGCCGTGGGCCGGTTCGCGGGCCAGCAGTGCCAGCAGGCACATGTCCAGCGCGCCGCGCAGGAGCTGTGTGTGGCGGTCGTTGTCGTCGGTCGGCTGGCTTCCTGCCACTACCATGCGACACATAATAGCCCACTATTCGGTGTGGCGATATACCGGTCATCGGATTCCCGCGCCGCATGGTTGCCGACGGCCCGCGTGATCCCTTACGGTCTGCTCAGCGGTGGGCGGTGCGGTCCGCATCCGAGAAGACACCGCCGGTGCTCCGCGACGCCGGGCCGGGATGGTGGAATCCCGCACCAGCGAGCGTGTGGCGGACGAACCGGCGGGCGAACCCCGACCTGCGGGCGGCGCGTCGAGGCGCCGGTGCCTGTGGCGTACGGGAGCGCGGACACCCACCGGGAGCACCCCGTGTACCTCACCCCCCACGAGCAGGACCGTCTGCTCGTCCACGTGGCGGCCGACGTCGCCCGGCGCCGCCGCGAACGCGGCCTGCGTCTCAACTATCCGGAAGCCGTCGCGGTGATCACCGCCTTCCTGCTCGAAGGGGCCCGCGACGGCCGGTCCGTGGTCGACCTGATGTCCGCCGGCCGCACCGTCCTGAGCCGGGACGACGTCCAGGACGGCATCCCCGAGCTGCTGGGGGAGGTGCAGGTGGAGGCGACGTTCCCGGACGGCACCAAACTGGTGACGGTGCACCACCCGATCCCGTGATCCCCGGGGAGATCCTGCCGGCCACCGGACCGGTGGAGATCAACGCGGGCCGGCCGGTGACCACGCTGCTGGTGGTCAACACCGGGGACCGGCCGGTGCAGGTCGGCTCGCACTACCACTTCGCCGAGGCCAATCCGGCCCTGGACTTCGACCGGGACATCGCCTGGGGGCAGCGGCTGGCCGTACCGGCCGGCACGTCGGTGCGCTTCGAACCGGGGGTGAGCCGCACCGTCGACCTGGTGCCGTTGGGCGGCGCCCGGGTCGTGCCCGGCCTGCGCGGTGAGTGCGCTGGCGCACTGGACGGGAGGCGGGACGCATGAGCATCGTGGAACGGAACCGCTATGTCGCGCTGTACGGGCCGACCACCGGTGACCGGATCCGGCTGGCCGACACGAACCTGCTGATCGAGGTGGAGCACGACCACTGTGCCGGCGGCGACGAGGCGGTCTTCGGCGGCGGCAAGGTGATCCGCGAGTCGATGGGCCAGTCCCGGGCCACCCGGGCCGAGGGCGCCCTGGACACCGTCATCACCGGCGCGGTGGTCCTCGACCACTGGGGCGTGGTCAAGGCCGACGTGGGGCTGCGGGACGGCCGGATCGTCGCCCTCGGGCGGGCCGGCAATCCGGACACCATGGACGGTGTGCACCCGGACCTGGTGATCGGCCCGGCGACCGAGGTGATCGCCGGCAACGGCCGGATCCTCACCGCCGGTGCGGTCGACACCCACGTGCACCTCATCTGCCCGCAGATCGTCACCGAGGCCCTCGCGGGCGGGGTGACCACCCTGGTCGGTGGCGGTACCGGGCCGGCCGAGGGCACCCGGGCCACCACGGTCACCCCGAACGCCTGGCACCTGGCCCGGATGCACGAGGCCCTCGACGCGTTCCCGGTCAACGTGCTGCTGCTCGGCAAGGGCAACACGGTCTCGGCGGAGGCGCTCTGGGAGCAGCTGCGGGCCGGTGCCGGCGGGTTCAAGCTGCACGAGGACTGGGGCACCACGCCGGCCGCGATCGACGCCTGCCTGCGGGTCGCGGACGCCTCCGGCGTGCAGGTGTCGATCCACACCGACACCCTCAACGAGGCCGGGTTCGTCGCCGACACGCTGCGGGCGATCGGCGGGCGGGCGATCCACTCGTACCACACCGAGGGGGCCGGGGGCGGGCACGCGCCGGACATCATCACCGTCGCCGGTGAGCCGAACGTGCTCCCGTCGTCGACCAACCCGACCCGCCCGTACACCCGCAACACCCTGGCCGAGCACCTCGACATGCTGATGGTCTGCCACCACCTGAACCCGGCCGTGCCGGAGGACCTGGCGTTCGCGGAGAGCCGGATCCGACCGTCCACGATGGCCGCCGAGGACCTGCTGCACGACCTGGGCGCGATCTCCATCATCGGATCGGACGCGCAGGCGATGGGCCGGGTCGGCGAGGTCGTGCTGCGGACCTGGCAGAGCGCGCACGTGATGAAGGCGCGGGTGGGGGCGTTGCCGGGTGACGGTGCCGCCGACAACCACCGGGCCCGGCGGTACGTGGCGAAGTACACCATCTGCGCGGCCATGGCCAACGGGCTCGACCACGAGATCGGCTCGGTGGAGCCGGGCAAGCTCGCCGACCTGGTGCTCTGGGAGCCGGCGTTCTTCGGCGTCCGACCACACCTGGTGATCAAGGGCGGGTTCATCGCGTACGCCCAGATGGGTGACGCGAACGCCTCGATCCCGACGCCGCAGCCGATGCTGCCCCGGCCGATGTTCGGTGCGTACGGCGGCGCGGCCGCCGCCACCAGCCTGGCGTTCGTGGCACCCGCCGCGCTCGACGCGGGGCTGCGGCTGGACGTGCGGCGCCGGGTGGTGCCGGTGGCCGACGTACGGTCGCGCGGCAAGGCCGACCTGCCGGAGAACAACGCGCTGCCGCGCATCGAGGTCGATCCGGACACCTTCACCGTCCGGATCGACGGCGCGGTGGTCGAACCCGATCCGGTGACCGAACTGCCCATGGCCCAGCGGTACTTCCTGTTCTGATGACCGCACCGACGATGTTGCTGCTGCTCGCCGACGGGCGGTTCCCGGCCGGGGCGCACGCCCACTCGGCCGGTCTGGAGGCGGCCGTCGCGGCGGGGCGGGTCACCGACCTGGCCACGCTGGGGGAGTACCTGCGCGGCCGGCTGGCCACCGCCGGGCTGGTCGCGGCGGCGTTCGCGGCGGCGGCCCGCCGGGCGGCCTGGTCGGCCCGGCGGCCCGCCACCCTGGTCCGGCTCGACGCCGAACTGGACGCGCGTACCGCCTCGCCGGCCCAGCGGACGGTGTCCCGCCGGCAGGGCCGGGCACTGCTGCGGGCCGGCCGCGAGATCTGGCCCACGGCCGCCTTCGACGACCTGCCCGCCACGCCGGGCGGCCCACACCAGCCGCTCGCCCTCGGGCTGGTCGGTGCCGCCGCCGGTCTCGACCCGGCGCAGGTCGCCACGGTCGCCGCCCACTCGACGGTGACCGGTTCGGCCAGTGCCGCCGTACGCCTGCTCGGCCTCGACCCGTACCAGGTGCAGGCCCTGCTGGTCCGGCTCGCCGGTGCCTGCGACGCCACCGCCGCGCGGGCGGCGCGGGCCGCCGAACAACCACCGCAGCGGCTGCCCGCCGCCGCCGCGCCCCTCGCCGACATCCATGCCGAAGCTCACGCCACCTGGGAGGTGCGTCTCTTTGCGTCCTGAAATCGACCACGATGAGTCCGTTCCCCACACCCACCCCGAGCCGGGGGTCGACCCGCACGCCCCGCTGCCGCCGGCCGTCCGGGCGCTGCGCGTCGGCATCGGCGGGCCGGTCGGCTCGGGCAAGACCGCCCTGGTCGCCGCGCTCTGCCGGGCGTTCGCCGACGAACTGCGCCTCGGGGTGGTGACCAACGACATCTACACCACCGAGGACGCCGACTTCCTCAAGCGGGCCGGGGTGCTCGATCCGGCCCGGATCCGCGCCGTGGAGACCGGGTGCTGCCCGCACACCGCCATCCGCGACGACATCGGCGCCAACCTCGACGCGGTCGACGAACTGGCCGAGGCGCTCGGTCCGCTGGACCTGGTGTTGGTGGAGAGCGGCGGCGACAACCTGACCGCCACCTTCAGCCGGGGCCTGGTCGACCGGCAGATCTTCGTGGTGGACGTGGCCGGCGGGGACAAGGTGCCGCGCAAGGGCGGGCCGGGGGTCACCGCGGCCGACCTGCTGGTCGTCAACAAGACCGACCTGGCGCCGATGGTCGGCGCGGACCTCGCGGTGATGGACCGCGACGCCCGGGCCCGGCGCGGCAGCCTGCCCACGGTGTTCCAGTCCATCACCGAGGACCCCCTCGCCACCCGGGTCGCCGAGTGGATCCGCCACGAACTCGCCCACCATCGCGTGACGGCGGCCAGCACCGGACCGGGCGATGTGGACCGATCCGCGTCGGGCGAGATGGGACGACCGACGCCGGTCGTCGCGGCCTCCGCCGGGCAGGTCTGATGCGGGCCACCGCCCGGCTGGTGGCCCGCGCCGACCGGCACGGCCGCACCGCCCTGGCCGAGCTGCGTGGCGAGAGCCCGCTGCTCCTGCGCCAGGTCGCGGCCACGGGCGGTGGCGTCACGGTGTACGTCGTCGGCGGTGCCGCCGGTCCGCTCGCCGGCGACGAGTTGCGTCTGGACGTCGAGGTCGGCCCGGGCGCGGTGGTACGCGTGCAGACCGTCGCCGCGTCCATCGCGCTGCCGGGCCGCCCCGGCGCGGTCTCCAGGATGCTGGTCCGGGTGTCCGTCGCGGCAGATGCCGTGCTGCACTGGCTGCCGGAGCAACTGGTCGCGGCGGCCGGCTGCGCGCATGTCGCCGACGCCCAGGTGGACGTCGCCGAGGGCGGCACCCTGCACTGGCGGGACGAGTTGATCTGCGGCCGGCACGGCGAGCAGCCCGGCCACGCCGAGATCAACACCTGGGTCGACCTGGCCGGCCGACCGCTGCTGCGGCAATCGCTCAGCGTCGGGCCGGACGCGCCCGGCTGGGCCGGTCCGGCGGTGCTTTCGGGAGCACCCGCCACCGGCTCGTTGCTGGTGGTCGACCCGGCCCGGCCCGCCGAACCGCCGGCCGTACGCGGCACGGTCGCCCGGCTGCCACTGGCCGGTGGGCCGGCGACGCTGTGGACCGCCACCGCCCCCGACGCGCACACCCTGCGGACGTACCTCGACGGGGCGAACAGCAGCGCCGCTTCGGCCGGGGGAGAGGTGAACGGGCGGGTCCGAGTCGGATGAGGTCGCCGCCGAGTGGCGAGTGGTGATGACAGGCCCGGCCCACGCCGCGACGGGTTGCGGGTAAACCGGTTGGGCGCGTAGGGAAAAGCGGCTAGCGTGCCGATCTCATGGATCTGCCTCGAAGTTTCGTCATCCGCGAGGGTGACCTGCGCATCCTCAACCCGTTCGACGCCGGCAAGCTGGCCACGCTGGGTCGGGCGCTGAAACTCGCACCGGGTACGTCGATCCTCGACCTGTGCAGCGGCAAGGGTGAGCTGCTCTGTACCTGGGCCCGCGACCACGGTGTGGTCGGCACCGGAGTCGACATCAGCACCGCCTTCACCGCCGCCGCCCGCCAGCGAGCGACCGAGCTGGGCGTGGCCGAACAGGTCCGGTTCGTGCACGGCGACGCCGCGTCGTACGTGCCTGACGAGCCGGTCGACGTGGCCGCCTGCGTCGGGGCCGCCTGGATCGGCGACGGCGTCGCCGGCACCCTGGAGATCCTCGCCCGGTGGTTGCGTCCGGGCGGGTTGGCACTGATCGGTGAGCCGTACTGGCGGATCGATCCGCCCGACCAGGCGACCGTCGAGGGCTGCGACGCCACCAGCCGGGACGATTTCCAGGGCCTGCCCGGCCTGGTCGCCCTCTTCGGTGAGCAGGGCTGGGACCTGGTCGAGATGGTGCTGGCCGACCAGGACAGTTGGGACCGTTACGCGGCGGCGCACTGGCTCAATCTGCGTCGCTGGCTGGACGACAACCCGGACGACCCGCTCGCCGACGAACTGCGGCAGGAGCTGACCGACGATCCGCTGCGCCATGTCCGTTATCGCCGTGAGTACCTGGGCTGGGGCGTCTTCGCTCTCAGTCAGCGGTGAATCCACATCGGACGACCGGGCGGGCGTTGGGTTGGTATGGCACCGTGTGTCCGGTGCCGGCAACCGCCGGTCTGACCGCGAAAGTCAGGAGTGTGGCAAATGGCCAAGCAGCTGAGTCGGCGAGCCGCGATCGGAATCGGCGCGGCGACGGCGGCACTGGTGGCGGCACCGCGTAGCGCCTCCGCCGCACCGGGCGCGGATCCCGCACCGGGCGTGGATCCCGCACCGGGCGTGGCCGACCCCGCCGCCGGGGCAGGCGTCGGCACCGGGTCGGCGTCGAGCCTGATCCGCCATGCGTACCAGCATCGGAAGGCGGCCGCCGGTGGCGTGTGGCACTCGCACGTCGCGATGCTCGACAGCGCTGGCGCGCTCGGTGTGGTCGTGGACGATGACGCCGACCGGGTGACGCACGGCTACAGCGTGCAGAAGCTCGCGGTCGCGGTGGCCGTCATGGACAAGATCGACCGGGGTGAGCTGCGGCTCGACCAGCGTCTCGACCTCACCGCCGACATCATCCTCGGCGGCAGCGGGATCTACTTCCTCCAGACCGTCTGGGGCGACGAGGTCACGGTGGCGAACTTCCTCACCGCCCTGCTGCTCGTCTCCGACAACACGGCCGTACGGATGTGCGGCCGGGTGGTGCCGGCACTGGAGATCAATCAGATCCTCGCGGCCAAGGGCTTCGCCCACACCCGGGTGGAGCCGGTGGCCAACCCGAACCGGTTCTTCCTCGGCGTCACCACCCCACGGGAGACCCACGACCTGCTGTGGCGGCTGGCCAACAAGACCCTGCTGTCCACCCGGTCGTGCAACTTCCTGCTCGGCATCCTGCGGTGGATCAACGGCTACCACGACGGGATCCGCCGCGACATGTCCTCGGCCGAGCGCAGCCGGGTCGCCACCAAGTACGGCGCGGACTACGACTCGCGTGGCGCCGCCCGGCACGAGGTCGGCATCATGTTCGACCCCACCGGCGCACCGACCCTGACCTACGCGTTCTTCGCCGACTCCCTGGGCGACCTGGACAACTACGGCGGTACCCACCCCGCCGTACGGGCCCACGCGTCCCTCGGCCGGACCATGTTCGACGCCATCGCCCCGATCACCCACCGCACCGCCCGGTCCCGCCACTCCATCCCCCAGTTCCGCCCCGTCAACGGCGGCTGACCCGGGCCCGCCGGGTCGGCGGAGTTCGGGAACCGTCGCACGGTCGACGTGGAAGATCGTGCCCGTTTCGGGATCGAGTGGTGTCGCAGTCGCGGTGCGACCACCCGATCCCGATTCGAGCGCGACCGTGGGCTCGAAGGTCAGGCCGGGCTCGGGGCTCGCCGACGGTCCGCGTCGAACCGCTCGATCAGGCCGCTGAGCAGCGCCGCCAGGTCGGCGTCGGCCACCGCGGTCAGCCCGGCCAGGTCCGCCTGGATCAGTGCGGAAAGGCGCTCGTGTTCGTGGCGCCCACGGGTGGTGAGGTAGGCCCGGATGCGGCGGCGGTCGATCGGGTCTACCCGGCGGAAGACCAGGTTACGGTCGACGAGCTGGTCGACCAGTTTGGTCAGGGTGCCCGGCGGCAGGGACGCCTCGGTGGCCACCTCGCTCATCGGGTGGCCCAGGCCGTCGGCGAGCAGGCAGAGCACCCGCCACGCCTCGATGCTGAGCGACTCGTCGGCGAGTAGCCCGCCGACCCGGCGCGCGAGCAGCCGCTCGGCGCGGGTGAGCAGGGGCAGCAGGTCGGCTGCGGAGCCGGGAAACTCTGACATGGCACTCCCGCCTTGCGGTTGCCGGGTCATCGTACCGAGACGTCCCGCTGGATGGGGAGGGCTGGTCATCACCATCGGTGGCGGCCACCATGTGTTCATGTCCGCGCCGGCACCGGGGTACGGGCGCCCGCAGGCGGGGGAGAGTGTCGCCGCCGGGGCGTCCTGGCTCACCGTCGACCGGGGCGTGGTCAGTATCGCGCTGGTGTACCCGATGCGCGGGCCGGCCGGCATGTTCGGCCCGAGCTGCGAGCTGTGCGCCCAACTCGCCGTCGAGCAGGTCAACGGTCGCGGTGGGGTGCTGGGCCGGGAGCTGCGGCTGGTGCCGGTCGACGGCGGGGCGCCACCGGCCGAGGTGGCCGCCGAGGTCGAGGCGCTGGTGTCGGTCGGTGCGGTGCAGGGTGTCACCGGCTGGCACATCTCCTCGGTACGTCAGGCGGTGGCGCCGCGCATCGCGCACCGGGTGCCGTACGTCTACACCGCGCTGTACGAGGGCGGTGAGCGTACCGAAGGGGTCTTCCTGACCAGCGAGACGCCGGACGCGCAGCTCTGGCCGGCGATGCGGGTGCTCGCCGCCGACCTGGGGGTGCGGCGCTGGTTCGTGGTGGGCAACGACTACGTCTGGCCCCGCCGGACCACCCGGGCCGCGTACCGGTACGCGCTGCGCAGCGGTGGCCGGGTGGTCGGGCACCACTTCCTGCCGCTGGAGACCCACCAGTACGCCGAGGTGCTGCGCCGGATCGAGCGCAGTGACGCCGACGCGGTGCTGATGCTGCTGGTCGGGGCGGACGCGGTGCGGTTCAACCGGGCGTTCGCCCGGTCCGGCCTGGACCAGCGGTGCCTGCGGTTGAGCACGTTGATGGACGAGAACATGTTGCTGGCCAGCGGTGCGACCAACACCCGGCGGCTGTTCAGCACCGCCGGCTTCTTCGCCGGCCTGGTCACCCCGGAGAACCTGGACTTCCACGGCGCGTTCGGCCGCCGGTTCGGGTTGGAGGCGCCGCCGCTGGGCAGTCTCGGTGAGTCCTGTTACGAGGGGGTCATGCTGCTCGCCGCGCTGATCGCCAAGGCCGGCACGCTGGACGTCCGGGCGGTGGAGGCCACGGCCGACGTGGTGACGTACGACGGGCCCCGGGGTGAGCTGCGGTTGCGGCGCCGTCACGTCCGCCAGCGGATCTACCTCGCCGAGGCCGACGGTCTGGATTTCACCGTCCTCGCCGAACTGTGACCTTCGGTGGCCCGGCCGTGCCTTGACACGCCGGGCCGCCCGCCGCCTAAGATACTTCCTGCGTGAAGTATCCGGCCGGTGTGCCGGATATCGCCACCCGCCCGACGGGTGGTCGAATCGGTGCCCACAGCGGCCGATAATTGTGTGCCGGTGCCATTCCGCCGAATCTCCGTGGCGGGGCGCCGGCATTTTCGCGTCCCGCTTCGACATGCGCGACTACGGCCAGTGGAAACAGTCTATTGAGGATCGGGAAACATCCGCGCAACGAAGCGGATCGAAGCTTTCCCTGCCCGATATTCGAATCGGTGCCCGGCCGGCGTCCACCCGCCCCGTCGGGCATCGCGATGTTCCGACGGACCGCACCGTAAACCGCAGATCAGCACTCTCGACCCGGGACCGGCGATCGTTCCCGGGCAACTGACTCCACGCCTCACATGCGACGCAGGGAGAATTGATGACACTGTTCCGGGGCCGCCGCATCCTGGCGGGTGCCATGACCCTGGTCGCCGCGGCTGCACTGGCCGCGTGCGGCAGCAAGACCACCGACCAGAACACCTCCGCCGGCGTCACCGCCGACGTCTCCGGCGACACCGTCAAGGTGGGCCTGCTCAACTCCCTGTCCGGCACGATGGCCATCAGCGAGGTGACCGTCCGCGACTCGATCATGCTGGCGATCGAGGAGATCAACGCGGCCGGCGGGGTGCTCGGCAAGAAGATCCAACCGGTCGGTGAGGACGGTGCCTCGGACTGGCCGACCTTCGCCGAGAAGGCCGAGAAACTGATCCGCGAGGACCGCGTCGCGGCCGTCTTCGGCTGCTGGACCTCGGCCAGCCGAAAGGCCGTAAAGCCGGTGTTCGAGAAGAACAAGGCACTGCTGTTCTACCCGGTGCAGTACGAGGGCCTGGAGCAGTCGCCGTACATCTTCTACACCGGTGCGACGACCAATCAGCAGATCGTGCCCGGCCTGGACTACCTCAAGGCGCAGGGCGCCAAATCGCTCTACCTGGTCGGTTCCGACTACGTCTTCCCGCGGACCGCGAACAAAATCATCAAGGCGTACGCCGAGGCCAATGGAATGAAGGTGCTGGGGGAGGACTACGCCCCGCTCGGCTCCACCGAGTTCGGCACCATCACCAACAAGGTGAAGTCCTCCGGCGCGGACGCGGTCTTCAACACCCTCAACGGTGACAGCAACGTGGCGTTCTTCAAGGAGTACAAGTCCGCCGGGCTGACCGCGACCAGCATGCCGGTGGTGTCGGTGTCGATCGCCGAGGAGGAGGTCAAGAGCATCGGCACCCAGTACCTGGAGGGCCAGCTGACCGCCTGGAACTACTACCAGACCACCCCCGGCGCGGCCAACGAGAAGTTCGTCGCCGCGTACAAGGCCAAGTACGGGGCGGACAAGCCGACCAGCGACCCGATGGAGGCCGCGTACGTCTCGGTCTACCTGTGGAAGGCGATGGTGGAGAAGGCCGGCGCCTTCGACGTGGAGAAGGTCCGGCAGGCATCCGACGGGATCACCTTCGAGGCGCCCGAGGGACTGGTCACCGTGGACGGCGCGACCCAGCACATCGCCAAGACCGCCCGCGTCGGCAAGGTCGGCGCGGACGGCCTGATCACCGAGGTCTGGAACTCCGGTGCGCCGATCACGCCGGATCCGTACCTCAAGAGCTACCCGTGGGCCGGCGGCCTGAGCTGACGGCAGGCCCTGGGACAACCCGACCCGGGCGGCGCCGCACGGCCCGCCCGGGTCGGCACCCCACCAGCAGTACGGAGTACCCACCGTGACAGTTCTCATCGGTCAACTCTTCACCGGCGTCAGCATCGGAGCGGTGCTGCTGCTCATCGCGCTCGGCCTGGCCCTCACCTTCGGCCAGATGGGCGTGATCAACATGGCGCACGGCGAGTTCATCATGGCCGGCGCCTACACCACCTTCGTCCTGCAACAGGTCATCACCGCGGCCGGCTGGTCGCTGCTGATCGCCCTGCCGGTGGCCTTCGTGGTGGCCGGCGCGATGGGTGTGCTGCTGGAGATCCTGCTGATCCGTCGCCTCTACGCCCGCCCGCTGGACACCCTGCTGGTCACCTGGGGCGTGTCGCTGATCCTGCAACAGCTGGCCCGGGACATCTTCGGCAGTCCGAACGTGCAGACCCGCGCCCCGGAACTGCTCACCGGCAACATCGCGCTGCCCGGCGGGATCACCGTGGCCAACAACCGGCTGTTCATCCTGGCCCTGGCCGGCGGCGCGGTCGTCGCGTTGACCGTCGCGCTGCGGGTGACGCCGTTGGGTCGCCGGATCCGGGCCGTGGTGCAGAACCGCGACCTGGCCGCCGTCTCCGGCATCGCCACCGCCCGGGTCGACCGGATGACCTTCTTCATCGGCTCCGGCCTGGCCGGCATCGCCGGGGTCGCCCTCACCCTGCTCGGCCCGATCGGCCCGACCATGGGCACCAACCTGATCATCGACGCCTTCCTGGTCGTCGTGGTCGGCGGGATCGGCCAGCTCAAGGGCACCGTGATCGTCGCGTTCGCGCTGGGCGTGCTCCAGGCGAGCGGCGAGTACCTGACCACCCTCAGCGTCGCCAAGGTGATGGTGTTCGTCGCCATCGTCGCGTTCCTGCAGTGGCGGCCCCAGGGCATGTTCACCCTGCGTACCAGGAGTTTGGCATGACCACCGTCGCCCGAGACCCCGTCACCGCCGCCGATCCGACGCCACCTGCGGCCAAGCCGGCGGCCGGACCGTCGCGCCACCGCTTCCGCGCTGTCGCCGGGTTCGCCTTCGGCGCCGCCCTGCTGTTCGCCGTGGCGCCGCTTCTCCTGTCGGACTTCCGGCTCTCCCTGCTGGCCAAGTACCTCTGCGTGGCCATGGTCGCGATCGGTATCGGCCTGGCCTGGGGGCGCGGCGGCATGCTCGCCCTCGGTCAGGGCGTCTTCTTCGGCCTCGGCGGCTACGCGATGGCCATGCACCTCAAGCTCGCCGACGCGGGCCCCGGCAACATGCCCGACTTCATGCTGCTGTACGGGCAGCTCGACGAGCTGCCACTGTGGTGGCGGCCGTTCGCCAGCCCATGGTTCGCGTTACCCGCCACGGTGCTGCTGCCGATGGCGGTGGCGTTCGTGCTCGGCTCGCTGGTCTTCCGACGCCGGGTACGCGGTGCCTACTTCGCCATCCTCAGCCAGGCCCTCGCCGCCGCCATGGTGATCCTGCTGATCGGCCAGCAGGGCACCACCGGCGGCACCAACGGACTCACCGACATCCAGGGCTTCTTCGGCTACGACCTGGACGACCCGGTCAACCAGCGGATGGTCTACTTCATCATCGCCGGCACCCTGCTGGCGCTGCTGGCCCTGACCCGGCACCTGATGCAGAGCCGATACGGCGAACTGCTGGTGGCGGTCCGCGACGGCGAGGAACGGGTGCGCTTCCTCGGCTACGACCCGGCCACCGTCAAGCTCGTCGCGTACGTGGTCGCCGCCGGCATGGCCGGGCTGGCCGGTGCGCTCTTCGTGCCGGCGGTCGGCATCATCTCGCCGGCCATGATCGGGATCGTCCCGTCCATCGAGTTCGTCATCGGCGTCGCCATCGGCGGGCGGGCCACCCTGCTCGGGCCGGTGCTCGGCGCGGTGGCGGTGGCCTGGGCCCGTACCGCCCTGTCGGAACGCTTCCCCGGCACCTGGACGTACCTGCAGGGGCTGCTGTTCGTGGTGGTGGTGGCGTTCCTGCCCGGCGGCCTGGCCTCGCTGGTCGGTCTGCTCCGACGCGGCGACGGCGAGCGGCGGCCCGGCTGGCTGCGCCGGTCACGCCGAACGGAAGCGGAGGCGTCGTGATGACCGAGCAACTGCACGGGCTCTACGTGCGAGACCTGCGGGTGAGCTTCGACGGGTTCACCGCGGTCGACGGGGTGAGCCTCGACGTGGCGCCGGGCGACATCCGCTTTCTGATCGGCCCCAACGGCGCCGGCAAGACCACCCTGGTCGACGCGGTCACCGGGCTGGTCAAGGCCACCGGCTCGGTCCGCTTCGGTGACCGGGAACTGCTCGGTCGCCCGGTGCACCGGATCAGCCGCCTCGGCGTCGGCCGCACGTTCCAGACCTCGACGGTGTTCGAGGAACTTACCGTGTTGCAGAACCTCGACATCGCGGCGGGTGCCCGACGCGGCTGGGCGACGCTGCTGCGTCGCCGGCACGGCGTGCCCGACGAGGTGGCCGAGGCCCTGGAGGTCATCGGCCTGGCGAGCCGGGCCGACCAACTCGCCGGCACCCTCGCGCACGGCCAGAAGCAGTGGTTGGAGATCGGCATGCTGCTCGTGCAGGACGCCCGGCTGTTGCTGCTCGACGAGCCGGTGGCCGGGATGAGCCACGAGGAACGCGACGCCACCGGGCAACTGCTGGAGCAGGTCAGCCGCGACCGAACGGTGGTGGTGATCGAGCACGACATGGACTTCCTGCGCCGGTTCGCGCGTACCGTCACCGTGCTGCACGCCGGGAAGGTGCTCAGCGAGGGCACCGTCGCGCAGGTGCAGGCCGACCCGCGCGTGCAGGAGGTCTACCTCGGCCACCCGGTCGACGCCGGGACGGCCCCGACGGCTACGGAGGCATGATGCTCACCATCCGGGGCGTGCACGCCGGTTACGGGCGGAGCCGGGTGCTGCACGGTGTCGACGTCACCGTGCCCGGCGACGGGGTCGCCACCGTCCTCGGCCACAACGGGGCCGGCAAGTCCACGCTGCTGCGGGTCGCCGCCGGGCTGCTGCGGCCCAGCGCCGGTAAGGTCGAGTGGGACGGCGAGGACATCACCCGGCTCGCCCCGCACCAGCGGGTCGCCCGGGGAATCGCGTACGTCCCCCAGGGCCAGCAGTGCTTTCCGCACCTGACCGCGGCGGAGAACCTGCGCCTGGTCGCCGACGGGCGCCCGGACGGTGCGGCGGCCACCGCCGAGGTGCTGGAGTTGTTCCCGGCGCTGCGTACGCTGCTGCGTCGCCGGGCCGGGCTGCTCTCCGGCGGGCAACGCCAGCAACTGGCCATCGCCCGAGCGCTGATCACCCGGCCCCGGTTGCTGATGCTCGACGAACCGACCGAGGGGATCCAGCCCTCGGTGGTGGCCGAGATCCAGGAGCGGATCGTGGCGCTGATCGCGCAGCGGGGCTTCAGCGTGCTGCTGGTCGAGCAGCATCTCGGGTTCGCGCTGCGGGTGGCCGACCGGTACCACGTACTGGAGTCCGGGCGGGTCACCTCCGCGGGCGACGGTGGCGGCGACGCGGAACGCACCGTCCGGGAGGCTCTCGCCGTGTAGCCGGCTGGTCAACTCCGTACCGACGGAATGGCGGTATTACCACCTACCGCGCCACGAACCTCACGGCGTCGACCAGCTACACCTTCACGGTGCGGGCCCGCGACGCGGCCGGCAACGTCTCGGTGGCCTCGCCGCCGCTGACCCTGACCACACCGGCCGGCGACACCGGTGGCGGTGATCGGGGTTGCGCCGCGACGTACCGGGTGGTCAGCTCCTGGCCGGGCGACTACCAGGCGGAGGTGACGGTGCGCAACACCGGCACCACGGCGATCAGCGGTTGGACGGTCAGCTGGACCGCTCCCGCCGGCACCACCATCTCGTCAGTGGAACGGTCGGTTGACCACGTCCGGCAGCTCGGTGACCGTCCGCAACGAGCCGTACAACGGTCAGCTCGGCACCGGGGCCAGCACCACCTTCGGGCTCACCGGCAACGGATCGGGCGTGCCGGCCGCGCTCACCTGCGCCGCGTCCTGACCTGCGCCGGGGGACCCCTGCCCCACCCGCCCCCGGGTCGGGGCAGGGGCCGTCCGGAATCGCGATGCCATCCCGAACGGCCCCGCGCGGCCCGGGCCTGGGATGGGCCGCGTCATCGGGGTACGCCATGGACCCCGGTGGTCGAGGTCCCTGGCCGGTCGTCGCCCGGCCAGGGACCTCGGCTGGACCGGGACCCGGCCCCCGGTCTAGGCCAGCCGGATGGCGTCACCTTCGACGGTGACGTTCGCGGCCGGCAACGGGGCGCCCGCTGGTCCACTACGGACGGATCCGTCCGCGATGTCGAAGACGCTGTTGTGGCAGGCACAGGTGATGACGCCGTTGTCGACCGAGGTGACGGTGCAGCCCTGGTGGGTGCACTTGGCCGAGAACGCCTTGATGGTTCCCTCGGTGGGCTGGGTGACCACCACGCCGGCCGAGGCGAAGATCGCGCCGCCGCCGACCGGAATGTCGGCGAGGGCGGCCAGCGCCGGGGGGCCGCCGCCGTCGTCCGGCGCACCCGAGCCGGACGGGCCGGCGCTGCCGCCCGGCGGGGCCGGTGGCGGTGGGGCTGCCGCCGGTTGGCCGTACGTCGCGCAGCCGGTCAGTGCGGCCACTCCCGCCGCGCCCGTGCCGGCCAGGAAAGCCCGTCGCGACCGGCAACAGCCGGCCTGCTCGTGGTTCATCTGTGCAGCCTTTGCCTTTCGGAGATTCAGAACTGGATGCCGAAGGTGGTGAAGTACCAGACCGACGAGGTCAGGAAGACACCGATCAGGGCGACGAACACCACCCCGCCGACCACCGGTAGCACCCAGCCGGCGAGACCCCGTTTGGGCAGGGTCAGCATCTTGGTGGCGAACGCACCGAAGAAGAAGCAACCCAGCAGGGAGTGCAGCAGCGTACGGGTGTCGTAGTCGGCGAAGCCGAGCGCGTACAGGCAGTGCACCGCGACCGGGACGGTCAGCAGGAACGCGATCCGCCCCGACCAGCGGTGTGCGGTGCCGGCCCAGGACGGGGAGATCCCGCCGAGCCGGCCCCACATGGACAGCGCGGACAGCAGCTGGATGACGGCGAAGAACGCCGCCCCGGTGCCCAGCCACACCTTCACCGTCAAGGGTGACGAGAAGCCGGCCACGTTGACCGCGATGCCGGTCGGGGTGTGGGTGCGGCCGTAGACGCCCAGCGCCACGGCCACGCCCGCCCCGACCACCAGCGGCACCAGCATCGAGGGGCGCTGGCGTGGTGCGGCCGGCGCACCGCCGAAGTCGCGGATCACCTCGACGGTGGGCTCCGCCGGGCGGCGGGGCACCGTACGCACGTTGCCCTGACGGTGCTGGGACATCACCGCGCCCCGGGAACGACCGGCTCGGCGGCGATTGTCACTCCGTTGACCACGGTGCTGTAGAACGCCGGGTCCAGCGGCGGCGCGGGGATCGGCTTGCCGTTCCAGGTGACGATGCCGATCTGCGTACCGTCGGGCAGCATGATCCAGCCGCCGTCGATACCGGCCTTGCGGACCTCGTTCGAGGCGCGGTAGATCGCCGGGGCGGTGCCGGAGCCGGACTTGGTGACCGCCTCCTCGACCACCTTGTCGTCGGGCTGGGCGGTGAACTTCCACCGGCGGACACCGACGATCATCTCGCCGCTGGCGCTGTCACCGCGGATGATGCCGCTCAGCTTCGCGTCGTTCCCGGTCAGTTCGATCTTTCCGTCGCGTACCGTGCCGGACAGCCACACCTCCATGCTCTTGCCATCGCAGACGTACGCCTCGGCTTTGCCGCCCTTGACGGTGATGGCGATGGTGGCGCCGTTCTCCAGCTGGCCGATCCAGTTCTGCTCCACCGAGGCGACCTCGGTAGACGACCCGTCCGGTGCGTCGGGCGGGGAAACCTCGGCCGGGCGGGTGCTGGCGGGGTCCGGTTGCTCCTCGTCCACGGGGGCCTCGGCGTCGGCCTCGACGTCGACATCGGCCTCCGGTGGTGCGGCGACGGCCGGTGGGCCGGTCTCCCCGGTCGGTTGGGTGCTCGGCGGGGATGCCTGTGCACTCATCGTGAACAGCACGGCAGCCGTCACCGCCCCCGACAAGAGGGTGAGCAACGGGGTCAGGCGCTTCATGGGCCACTCCCTTCGCCATGAGGTACGGCAACGGAAGTGGATCGGTTCAACGCCGGCCCTGAAACCTTGCCGGATGACCTCGGCCCGGACGGGGCAGACCCGCCGGCGGCTCAGACGGTGACGCGGGTGACCGGTCGACGGGCGGCGGATGCCTGTCGGGGCGCCAGGGACCGGGGCCGGCTCGCCTCGGCCGGCGTCACGTCGACCAGCACGACGTCGCCGGCGGTGGGCGCCTCGGCGCGTAGCTGGGCGAGGGCCTCGTCGCGGCTGGCGAAGATCGGGAAGACCCCGTCGAGTTTCATCGTGTGCAGCACGGTACGGATGAACCGCGACGGCGCGGCCAGGCAGAGCCGCTCGCCCCGCTCGCGTACCTCCCGGTGGGCGCGGACCAACAGGCCCAGCCCGACCGAGTCGATGACCTGGACGTGCACCAGGTCCACCACGACCGTCCCGGCCAGGGCCACGGCGTCGCGCAACGCGGCACGCAGCGCCTCGCCGGCATCCGCACCGAGATCGCCGCCGCTGGCCAGCACCGCCACCTCGTCACCCTGCCCGGCCGGGAGGCCCGCTCCGGGTCCACCGGTACGGTCGCCGCCGCCCGGCGTGGTGCCCGGCGGCAGGGTGCTGCACCGGGGGCAGCGGTGCGGACCGGTGGCGAACGGGGAACCGCTCCAGCCGTGGTCGGAGACCAGTGTCCAGACGACCTCGGCATCGGGCAGCACACAGGCGGTGCCGGTGGTGGTCTCGCCGCACACGTCGCAGATCAGGGTCATCAGGTTGTCGTCCGGTACGACGGTCATCCTGCTTCCTCTCCGGTGCCGTTGGTGCGAGGCCGGGACATGGGCTCGGGGCGAGCGGCGGGTGGGGCCGCCGTGCGGACTCAGCGGGAGTCTGAGTGTTCCTTGCTGGCGGTGGCGACCACGATCACCACGCCGACGGCGGCGAGACCGGCTTGGACGACGAGGCCCAGCAGGCTGAACCCGTGGGCTCCGACGAGCCAGGCACTGATGGCGCCGAGCAGCGCGGCCGCGGCGCCGATGGTCATGGTGAGCCACAGTGGAACACCCGGACGACCGGGGACGACGAGCCGGCCGAGTACACCGACGGCGAGGCCGACGGCCAGGGCCGCGGCGATCCCGGCGATGGTCATGCTGCTCCTCGTCTTCGTGTCTGGGTGGCCGCTGGATCAGGTCCGCACGGTGACGGCGGCGCGGCCGTACGCCGCCGGGTGACCGGCGGCACCTACCGCCGCGCCGACGCCGGCTGGCGCTGTCGCGTCGGTGGATGGTGTCGCGTCGGTCGACGGTGCCGCCGAGTCACCTGTCGAGGCGGACGGCGCCGTGCCGCCGGTGTGCACCGGCAGGATCTGGTCCAGCCGGGCGGTCTGCAGGATGCGGGCGATGCGCGGGTTGGGATCGCGTACCGACAGCACGCCGCCGGTGCGGACCATCCGACGGTGCACGTCGAGCAGCAGTCCGATGCCCGCGGCGTCGATGTGCCGGCACCCGGACAAGTCGATCATGACCTGTTGCGGTCGCAGGGCGAGCAGCCGGTCGAACACCGTGCCGGTCTCCGGCAGGCAGGCCAGGTCGAACTCGGTGATGGCCACCTCCACCAGCGGCACGGTGCACTCGGGGCGTCGTGGCGTGGTCACGTCGGTGCCCCCTCTCCTGCTGTCCCGAGGTCGGCTCTCACCCTGCCCAGCGGGGTTGGCAGGCACCGCGCGGACGTATGACAGTTGCGTGACAAAACACCCTGAAGCCGGTGGTGGTTGGCCGGTCGGTGCGCGCTTGGGGATGATTCCGGGTATGACAGCCGTGCTGGTGATCGAGGACGACGACCGGATCCGGTTGGCGTTGCTGCTCGCCCTGGAGGACGAGGGCTACGAGGCGCAGGGTGCGGCCACCGCCGAGGAGGGGCTGCGGGCCCAGCGCCGAACCCCGGCCGACTACGTCCTGGTCGACCTGATGCTGCCCGGCATCGACGGTTTCGAGTGCATCCGTCAGCTGCGGCGCGACGACGACGTGCCGATCGTGGTGGTCAGTGCCCGCGACGACACCCATGACATCGTCGCCGCGCTCGAGGCCGGTGCCGACGACTACGTGGTCAAACCGGTGGCGATCAAGGAGCTGACCGCCCGGCTGCGGGCGCTGCGGCGGCGGGCCCGCACGGTGGCCCCGCTGGAGGAGCCGGTGCCGGTGCTCGCCTTCGGTGAGCTGGAGGTCAGCCCCGAGGCCGGGGAGGTACGCCGGGGGGGTGAGCCGGTGGCGGTCACCCGGACCGAGTTCCGACTGCTCTGCGAACTGGCCGAGCACGCCGGGCGGGTGCTCTCCCGTCAGCAACTGCTCAGCCGGGTCTGGGGGTACGACACCGGCGACGAGCGCCTGGTCGACGTGCACGTGGGCCGGCTGCGCCAGAAGATCGAAGCCGACCCCGCCAATCCCAAACACCTGGTCACCCTGCGTGGGCTCGGCTACAAACTGCAACGATGAGACGCCTCGGACTACGTGCCCGGGTCACCGCGGCCTTCGCCGTCGGTGCCCTGCTGCTGTCGGCCTCGATGGCCCTGGTGTCGTACGAGCTGACCCGTCGTACGCTGCTCGACGAGCGGGAACGCGCGGTGCTGCGGGCGGCCTACTACGACGCGGAGGTGGTCCGCGCCGGACTCGACACCGAGAATCCGGACGCCGGTGAGGCGCTGCGGACGCTGGACACCGGGACCAGCCGGCGCGCGGTGGTGTATCTCAACAACGACTGGTACAGCCGCGCCGCCGACAACGGCCTGACCTCCGCCATCCCGGCGCGGATGCGGGAACTGGTCAGCGCGGGGGAGCCGGCGGTGCAGCGGATCCGGGTCGACGACCAGCCGGTGCTGCTGGTCGGCGTGCCGTTGTCCGACTCGGCGTCGTTCTACGAGATCGCCTCGCTGCGCGAGCTGGAGCAGACCTTTCAGGTCCTGGCGTTGGCGCTGACCGCCGTCGCGATCATGGTGGCCGGTTCGGGTGCCGCGCTCGGTTGGTACGCCACCCGGCACGGGCTGCGCCCGCTGACCGCCGTCGCCGACGCCGCCGAGCGGATCGCCGCCGGTGACTTCACCACCCGCCTCGCACCCGACACCGATCCGGACCTGACCCGGCTGTCGACCTCCTTCAACCGGATGGTCGACGAGTTGGCCCAACGCATCGACCGGGACCGGCGGTTCGCCGCCGACGTCAGCCACGAGCTGCGCTCACCGCTGCAGACGCTCGCCGCGGCGGCGAGCGTGCTGGCCCGGCGCCGGGACAACCAGGACGAGCGGACCGCCACCGCGGCCCGGCTGGTGGCCGACGAGATCGACCGCTTCCAGCAACTGGTCAACGACCTGTTGAACCTGGCCCGCAGCGACCAGCCGGTCCACCGGGAGTCGGTCGACATGGTCGAACTCGCCCGGCAGTCCTGCCGGGACCGGGACCTGCCGGAGACGATGGTGCGGTTGGCGGTGGGCACCCCGGGGACGTGGCGGGTGGACCGGCGCCGGGTCGCCCAGGTGCTGACCAACCTGCTCGACAACGCCGAACGGTACGGCGCGGGCCCGGTCGCGGTACGGCTGTCCCGGGCGGGCGACGTCGGCGTGGTCGAGGTGGACGACGAGGGCCCGGGGGTGCCGGTGGAGGACCGGAAGTCGATCTTCGATCGGTTCGTGCGGGGTCGGGCGGCCAACTACCGAGGCGGCGGTGACGGCACCGGCCTCGGGCTCGCGCTGGTGGCCCAGCACGCCGCCGCCCACGGTGGCGACGCCTCGGTCAGTGACCGCCCGGAGGGTGGCGCCCGGTTCCGGATCACGTTGCCCGGGAGCCTGTCATGACCGTCACCCGCGCCGGCCACGGCGCCGTGGCCGCCGTACTGCTCGCCCTGGTCGCCGCCTGTGGGGTGCCGGGCGAGGACCGGCCCCGGACGGTGACTCCACCGCCCGGCCCCTTTCCGTACACCGCGACCGCCGCGCCGACCACGGCCGAGACCGGCGCCGTGACCGAGGTGCTCTATTTCGCGCGGGACGACCGGCTGGTGCCGGTGATCCGCCGAATCGACGAGCTACCGACGGCCGCCGCGCAGCTGCGGGACCTGCTCGCCGGACCGACCCACCCCGAGCGCGACGACGGCCTGACCAGCGCCCTGCCCGGTGCGCTGAGCAACGCGCTCGTCGAACTGGTCGACGGGCAGGCCCGGGTCACGGTCACGCCGGCCGCCGCCGACACCGGCCGGATCGACGAGATGCTCGCCTACGGGCAGATCGTCTGTACGCTCACCGCCCGGACCGACGTCAACGCGGTGATCTTCCTGCGCGACGGCGCTCCGTTGAGCGTGCCCCGGGGGGACCACTCGTTGTCGCCGGATCCGCTCACCATGGCCGACTACGCCGTCCTGATCAGCCTCCGCTGACGATCGATGACGGGTGTCGCACGGAACTGTGACGGTTGCGACACAAAGCGATCGGCGACGGGCGTCGACGTTTGAATGGCCTTCAGGCCGGGGCACCAGAGCTGCCGACGTAACCGCTCGGAGGGACAGGCTCTCGTGGAAATCACCGGCTTCTTCACCGCCATCGTCATCGGTCTGATCATCGGCGCGTTCGGCCGGCTCGTCGTACCGGGACGCCAGCGCATCCCGATCCTGCTGACCATGCTGATCGGTATCGTCGCCGCGATTCTCGGCACGCTCGTCGCCGCGGCGCTCGGCGTGGACGACACCCGTGGCATCGACTGGATCGAACTGTTCATCCAGATCGCCTTCGCCGCGGTCGGTGTCTCGCTCCTCGCCGGTGTCTACGGCCGCCGCCGCTGACCCGATCCGTCCGCCGGCCCGTCCCCGCCAGCCGGGGGCGGGCCGCGCCGTGCCGGCAAGGGTGGACCACCGGCGCACGCGGACAGCGACGACTCGTATCCTTTCCGCGAATCGTCGTGGCGGACGAGTAGAGAAGGGAACGAGGGCGTGAACGATCGGGCCGAGACGTTGGAGTTCCAGGCCGAGGCCCGTCAGCTGTTGCAGCTGATGGTGCATTCGATCTACTCGAACAAGGACGTTTTTCTCCGTGAACTGATCTCTAACGCCTCGGACGCGTTGGACAAACTGCGGCTGGCCGCGTTGCGCGACAAGGACCTCACCGCCGACACCGACGACCTGCACGTCACCATCGAGGTCGACCGGGACGCCCGCACGCTCACGGTGCGGGACAACGGCATCGGCATGACCCGCGACGAGGTCGTCTCCGTCATCGGTACGATCGCCAAGTCCGGCACCGCCGAGCTGCTGCGCCAGCTGCGCGAGGCCAAGGACGCGGGTGCCTCGCAGGAGCTGATCGGGCAGTTCGGGGTCGGCTTCTACGCGGCGTTCATGGTCGCCGACAGGGTCGAGTTGACCACCCGCCGGGCCGGCGAGAGCGGTGGCACCCACTGGGCGTCCAGCGGCGAGGGCACGTACACCATCGCCGCGCTCGACGAGGCGCCCCAGGGCACCGCGGTCACGCTGCACCTGAAGCCGGCCGACACCGAGGACAACCTGCACGACTACACCGCCGAGTGGACGATCCGCGAGATCGTCAAGCGGTACTCCGACTTCATCGCCCACCCGATCCGGATGACCGTCGAGCGGTCCGCTGCCGACGACGCCGAAGCCACCACCGAGACGGTGACGCTCAACTCGATGAAGGCGCTCTGGGCCCGCCCGCGTGGCGAGGTCGAGCCGGCCGAGTACCACGAGTTCTACAAGCACGTCGGCCGCGACTGGGCCGACCCGCTGGAAACCATCCACATGCGCGGTGAGGGCACCTTCGAGTACGAGGCGTTGCTGTTCATCCCGTCGCACGCGCCGCTCGACCTGTTCTCACCGCAGGGCCGCCGGGGCGTGCAGCTCTACGTCAAGCGCGTGTTCATCATGGACGACTGCGACGCGCTGATGCCCAACTACCTGCGCTTCGTCAAGGGCGTGGTGGACGCCCACGACCTGTCGCTGAACATCTCCCGGGAGATCCTCCAGCAGGACCGGCAGATCCGGGCCGTGCGCCGCCGGCTGGTCAAGAAGGTGCTCGCCACGGTCAAGGACCTCAAGACCGGGCAGCCCGAGCGGTACCGCACCTTCTGGACCGAGTTCGGCGCCGCGGTCAAGGAGGGCCTGCTCGAGGACACCGACAACCGGGACGTCCTGCTGGAGATCCTCTCGGTGGCCTCCACCCACGACCCGGCCGAGCTCACCGACCTGGCCGGCTACGTCGGCCGGATGAAGGACGGCCAGACCGACATCTACTACGCCACCGGCGAGCACCGCGCGACCATCGAGAACTCGCCGCACCTGGAGGCGTTCCGCGCCAAGGGGTACGAGGTGCTGCTGCTCACCGACCCGGTCGACGAGGTCTGGGTGGAGCAGGTGGGCAGCTACGACGGCCGGACCCTGCGCTCGATCGCCAAGGGCGAGGTCGACCTGGACACCGAACAGGAGCGCGCCGAGGCCGAGGCGGAGCGGGAGCGGCAGCGCGGCGAGTACGCCGACCTGCTGACCTGGATGGGCGGCGTGCTGGCCGACTCGGTGCGGGAGGTGCGGCTGTCCTCGCGGTTGACCACGTCACCGGCCTGTGTGGTCGGTGACGCCCACGACCTCACTCCGACGCTGGAGAAGATGTACCGGGCGATGGGCCAGGAACTGCCGAAGGTCAAGCGGATTCTGGAGATCAACCCGGGTCATCCGCTCGTCGCCGGGCTGCGCAAGGCGTACGAGCAGGGTGGTGCGGACGGATCCCTGGCCGAGACCGCCGAGTTGTTGTACGGCACGGCGCTGCTCGCCGAGGGCGGGGATCTGGCCGATCCGTCGAGGTTCGCCCGGATCCTCGCCGACCGCCTCGCCCGCACCCTGTAGGGGCTCGGGCGGCTGAAGCATGATCGCGCTCGACCGGGATCGGATGGCCACGCCGTCGCGGCGCCGCCACCCGATCCCGGATCGGGCACGAACCCGGCCCAGGCTCGGTCGGCCCCGCGCCGGTGGCGATCCTGCCCGCCGGCACCGCCAACCTCTTCGCCGGCAACCTCGGCATACCCGAGGACCTGCCGGCGGCGGTCCGGATCGGTCTGCACGGCCGGCGCCGCCGCCTCGACCTCGGCAAGCTCAACGGGGAGCACTTCGCGGTGATGGCCGGCGCCGGGTTCGACGGGGAGCTGATCCGCGCGGCCGACCGGGAGCTGAAGGGCCGCCTCGGCCGGCTCGCGTACGTGTGGACCGGGCTGCGGCACGTACGCGGCGAGTTGACCCGTACCCGGATCACCGTCGACGGTGACCGCTGGTTCGACGGCGAGGCCAGCTGCGTGCTGTTCGGCAACGTCGGCACGATCACCGGTGGCATCCCGGCCTTCGACGACGCCCGCCCCGACGACGGGGCGCTGGAGATCGGTGTGTCGACGGCCAGCGGCGCGATCGACTGGGCACGCACCCTGGGCCGGATGGCCAGCGGCCGATCCGAGGACTCGACGTTCGTCCGGATCACCCGAGGCCGCAAGGTCAAGGTCCGCTTCGCCGAGCCCAAGACGTACGAACTGGACGGTGGCGCCCGGTCGCGGACCAGGCGGCTCAAGGTCCGATCCGTGCCGGCTGGGCTGACCGTGTGCTGTCCAGATCGGTCCGCGACCGCCCCGACCGAGTGAGCCGGTGCCCGGCCAGCGCGGCGGCGGTGAGGCAGCCGGCGGCGGCGAGGACGAGCGGTGGCCGGGCGCCCAGCAGCACGGCCGCGGAACCGAGCGGCGTGGCCACCGCGATCGGTCCGAACATGACAGTGGTGGCGGTCGCGGCGGCCCGGCCCAGCAACTCGTCCGGACTGTGGGTCTGTACGGCGGTGACGGCCGCGACGAGCGTCCACGGCAGACCGACCCCGGCCACCACCGAGGCGGCGAGCACCGCCGGCCACCAGGGCAGGCCACGGGCCAGGCAACTCGCGCCGAACAGGGCCGCGCCGACCACGGCCACGGTGGCCGGGCCGAACCGGGCGATCAGCCGGCCGACGACCAGGCCGCCGGCGATCGAGCCGGCGCCCTGTGTGCTGAGCAGGACGCCGAGGAAGGCCGCCGGCATACCCAGCACGCCGGTCACGATCTCGTATCCGGCGGCGGTGACGAACGTCGACATGCCGATCGCGGTCGCGGCGAGGGTCAGCGGCAGTCGGATCGACGCCGAACCGAACAGCACGGCGAGGCCGGCGCGGGCGGCGCCACGCCGGTTCCTGGTGGCCCGTGGGGTGCGGGTCAGGCGCAACGCCGCGTAGCCGACCGCCACCAGGGCCGGGGCGACGGCGGCGAGCAGCGCGACGAGGTGTCCGCCCTGCCAGGCGTACAGGCCGGCGCCGGCCAGCGGGGCGACGAGCTTGACGCCTTCCTGGGCGCTGGAACGCCAGCCGTTGACGTGACCGAGTTCGGCCGGTGACAGCGCGGCGGGCAGGATGGCGCTCTCGCCGGCGTCGATGAGGACGTAGGCGATGCCGTACACCGTGCAGACGGCGAACAGCAGCCAGGTCTGCGCTGGCCCGCGTACCGCCAGCAGGGTGGGTAGCACGGCGGCCAGGGTCAGGTTCGCCGCGATCAGCAGCGGCCGGCGGGGCAGCCGGTCGACCAGCGCGCCCAGCCACGGTCCGGCGAGCGTGGGGGCGTACACACAGAGCCCGGCGAGGGCGGCCAGCCCGCTGGATCCGGTCAGGTCGAGGATCCAGATGCCGGCGACCAGGGCCATCGCGCTGCCGCCGAAGCCGGACAGCACGGAGATGGTCACGAACAGGATCGCGTTTCGCCGCACCGGTGCCTCCGGGTTGAGTCGAGCTGACTCACAGCCTCAATCCTGAGTTGACCCGGAGCAATAGTGGCGAGGCCCTGTCAACGTACTGTTGACAGGGCGGTGTGCAGATCGCGGCTGACGGCGCGGATCGGAAGTGGCAGCCGGCGTCCGGCGGTGGCGAGGTCGGCGGCGACGTGTCGGGCCAGGTCGTGCAGGGCGCCGGGCTCGGCGTCCAGGGCGAGGGCGATGGTGTGGCGGGTCAGTGCGGCGCCGGAGAAGCGGCCGTCCCAGCGGCGGTCCGCCTCGATCCAGCGATGCAGCCCGGCGAGCAGGGCGCGCAGCCCGGCGACCTCACCCGGCCAGCGTCGGTCGGCCGTGACCCGCCGGGCCCGGCGCCCGGCGGCCAGCCGCTGGCGCCGCTGCTCGGCGGCCTGCCGGCTGCCCAGCCCGAGCGCCGCGCCGACCTGGTGCCAGGTCGCCCCGGCCTGCCGAGCCTGGTCGATCAGGTCCAACTCCGCCTCGTCCAGGTGGTCGCGGGCCGTCCGGATCCCCGCGAGACGGTCCAACGGCTCACGCACCCGTCAACGCTATCTTGACAGTCGGCGGGGCCAACCCGTGCTGTCCGGCCGCTCAGGCGGCTGCGGAGTCGCCGCGTGGCTGCTCGCCGTGCCAACTCGGCAGCGCCACCGGTGTCGGCCAGACGCCCTGCCGGCCGGGTGCCGGTGGCGCATCCGCCGAGCCGCCCTGTGCCAGGTTGAGGGCCCGTTGTGCCTGCTGCCAGGGCGCGCAGGGCCAGTCCTGTCCCGCGCAGAGCAGGTGGGCGCAGCCGCCGTCCTCGGCCGGAGCGTGCGCGTCGGCGACGTCCAGGGCGAGTCGCCACAGCAGCGGATCGGTCACCTGCTCCGGACGGTCGGAGGTGTGGCTGGGTCGGTTGCCGGCATTCTCGGACACGCGTGGTCCCCCCTTTTACACGAGCTTCATCGCTCTTGCTCTCCAGTCTGCATGCAGGTCAAACACCTGATCGGCTGCCATTCGCCAAGGTGGGGGTGATCACCTGTCCATACTTTGGGATGATTGACAGTTGACCTTCGGCGGACGAAAGTGGTCCGCAACCTGATCACTCCTATGGTCCGGTGCGTGACGCTACGTAGTCGGTGATGCGGGTGGCGTCCACGCCGGACGCCTTGTCGTGCTGGCCGTCACGGGGGTACTGGCGGCCGAGGCGAGGCTCGTCATCCCCACCCCCACCGCACGCCGAGAAGGGGCCACAAGCCTCATGTCTGAGTTCCGTACCCGTTCCCGGTGGCGACGCCGGGTACCCGTGTCCGCCGCGCTGGCGGCCGGCACGGCGGTGCTGCTGCTGGTCAGCCCGGCCGCCGCCGTTCTGCCGCAGGCCGCCGCCCCCGCTCCGGTCCGTGAGACCCCCGAAGACCTCGGCCGGCTGGCCGACGAGAAGGCCAGCGTGGTCGAGGTGCTGCTGGCCGACAACGACGAGTTGGACGCGCTGGTGGCCACCGGCGTCGACCTCGACCACCACGTCGACCGGACCGAGAACGGCATCGTCGTACACGCCGTGGTGACGGGCAACGAGGTCGACAGCCTGACCGCCGCCGGCTTCACCTTCGGCAAGGTGCTGCACACCCCGGCCGACTCCGAGGCCCGGATCGCCGAGCGGGAGGCGACCATCGCCGAGCACCTGGCCGACAACCAGGAGTTCATGGCGGGGGCGGGGATGGCGGCCCGGGCGGCCGTCTCCGACGTCAAGATCATTCGCGCCGACTACTACACCAACGGCACCAGCCAGGTGCTGTCGGTGGAGGCGAAGTGGGCCCAGGGCCAGACCGCCACCACGGCGCTCACCGTGGCGCGGGACAGCGGGCCGGGCACCGAGATCGGTTCCGGCGGTACGCAGAACATCACCCGCTTCGTCGACGCCGGGGTCTACATGTACCACCGGGGCGCGGCGAACGTGACCAGCAAGCCGGAGTACGTGCGGATCACCAGCCCCACCGGTGACGTGGCGGTGGCCAAGGTGAAGGAATGGCTGCCCATCGAGGGTGACGCCCCCGAGGGACCGGGCTACCAGAAGGACTTCGTCACCAGCTACCTGACCCCCACCGAGCTGTACGCCCGGATCAAGGCGGTGGCCGAGCAGTACCCGAGCATCTCCGAGATCGTCGAGCTGCCGTACAAGACCAACGGCTACCGGCGCAAGGCGCAGGCCGTGCTGGGCACCGCCAACGCCAGCCGGGTCGGCGTGGACTCGCTGGCCTGGGGCCACGAGGGCGGCAACAACGTCTCGGTGGAGCTGGCCAACCCCGGTGCCGCCGACTCGCCGCTGGCGGTCACGGTCACCGGCAGCGACGTACGCGTCAGCCTGGCCACCAACGCCGCCGGTGCCGTCACCAGCACCGCGGCTGAGGTCGTCGCGGCGCTGAACGCGCAGGCGGGGACGCTGCTGACCGCGTACACCTATCGGGGTAACGCGGGCACCGGCGTGGTCGCCACGGCCGCGAAGACCACGCTGACCGACGGCCTGGCCGCGCCGGCATCGGTCTCCCGTGACCCGCACTCGGTGTACGCCATCCGGATCGGCAAGCACCGTGACGGCTCCAAGCTCGGTGTGCTCGCCTACGCCCAGGAGCACGCGCGCGAGTGGGTTCCGCCGCTGGTGACCATCGAGACCGCCGAGCGACTGCTGCGCAACTACGAGCACGACGCGAACACCCGTGAGCTGGTCGACAACCTGGACATCTGGATCGCCCCGTCGATCAACCCGGATGGCGGGCACTACTCGTTCTACGACTTCAACTCGCAGCGTCGGAACATGACCAACCACTGCCCGCTCACCGGGAACGCGGACTTCCTCGCCCGCAACTCGTGGGGTGTGGACAACAACCGCAACTACACCGAGTACAGCCTCTTCGACGGCTACTCGGGCGCCTCGACCAGCTGCACCAGCGACACGTACGCCGGACCGAGCGAGCTGTCGGAGCCGGAGAACAAGAACGTCGACTGGCTGGCCTCCCGGGGCAACATCAAGTTCTCGATGAACCTGCACTCCTCGGGTAACTACTTCATGTGGTCGCCCGGCTCGTACGCGACCCCGGGCCGGATCTCGGCGCCGCGGCCGACGCTGGCCGAGGAGTCGCTGTTCTGGGGTGCCTCGTCGCGGATCCTCACCGCCATCAAGCGGCACCGCAACCTGGCGGTCACCCCGGCGCGTACCGGACCGATCGCCGACGTGCTCTACTCGGCGGCCGGCAACTCCGGTGACATGCTCTGGTACAAGTACGGCATCTACGCCTGGAACTTCGAGGTCGGCACCTCCTTCCAGCCGACCTGGGCGTCGGCCAAGGAAGAGACCCTGGAGTACTCCAACGGTCTGGTCGAGATGCTGCGGGTGGCCCGCGACTACGACACCGACACGGTGGCACCCACCAGCACGGTGAACGTCGAAGCGAGCGCCACGCCCGGCATGGTCGACGTCACCTTCGACACCAGCGAGCCGGCGGCGGTCTTCTACACCGTCGACGGCAGCCGGCCCACCTACGAGTCGGCGCTCTACGGCTCGGCGGGTGTCCGCGAGGGCGGCGAGACCCTGACCCTGCCGAGCGGCACCACGCTGCACTGGTTCTCGGTCGACTCGCGGGGCAACGTGGAGGGCGGCTACCTGCCCGACGGAACCAGCACCAACTACAACAAGAAGAAGGTGTGGGACCCGGAGGCGCTGCCCGTGACGGTCACCGTCCAGGTGCGGTGCGTGGCGGGCAAGGCGTACGTCGCGGTGCAGGCGAACAACGAGCACAACGCGGGCGTGAGCATCGCCCTGGAGAGCGCGTACGGCACCAAGGCCGCCGCCAACGTCGCGCCGGGCGGTAACACCTTCCAGCAGTTCAACACCCGGGCGACCGCGGTCGCCGCCGGCTCGGCGTCGGCGCGTGCCACCGGGACGCTCGACGGCACCGCGGTGACGACCGTCGTCACCAAGGAGTACGCGGCCCTCAACTGCGCCGACCCCCGGCCAGCTCAGTAACTGAATGCAATGACGGAGAGTCGAATGAACACATGGAGTCGTAAGCGGCTGGTCGCCGCTGGCGCCGCCGGTGCCCTGCTGGCCGGGTCGGTGGCGGTGGGATCACCGGCCCTGGCCGAGCCGGGTGACAGCGCCGACGTGTCGGTGACGGTCGACATCGAGGAGATCAAGGAACCGGGTGTGCTGGCGATGTCGATCGCCGGTGATTCGGTGGCGTTGGCCGAGGACGGCTCGACGCTGCTGGTGCGTCAGTTCGTCGGCACCCTGCCGACGGTGACCGTCACCGACACCCGTACCGCCGACGAGGTGCCGGCGGGTGCCGCGTGGGCGGTGCTGGGTAGTGCCACCGACTTCACCGGTGACGCCGGTCAGGCGTCGATCGGTGCCGGGCACCTGGGTTGGAAGCCGAAGCTGATCGATGGTGGTGACACCGGTCTGGTCAGTGAGGGTGAAGAGGTGGTGACGGTGTTGGACGAGCCGACGCAGCCGGGTAACAACGTGGGTCTGGTGGATCAGGAGTTGCTGGTCTCCACGTTCGATTCGGGTGCGGTGGCTGGTGACGCGTACACGGTGAACGCGGATCTGTTCCTGCGTACGCCGGGTGATGTGGCGGCGGGTGCGTACACCTCGACGCTGACCCTGTCCCTGTTCGAGTAGGGCCGGAACCGAAAGGGGGGCCGTGATGGCGCGGCCCCCCTTTCGCCATCAGCACCGGGGCCCGGCAGGCCGAGGGGAGGGCCACCGGCCGTCGTGTCGACCATGTCGGCGCGGTGAGCGGTTGCGGCCCGCCGGGCAGTCACGGGGTGGCGGTCACGTCCACCACCTGCCAGCGTTGGTTGGCACCGGAGTTCGGCTGCCAGGTCGAGACACCCGCCCCGTCGTGGGTGGCCTGGCCGGCGACGTCCAGCAGTCGTCCGGTCGCCACGTTGACCAGAGTGTGGGTCCCGTCCCCGGTGCTGGACAGGATCCACTGTGCGGCCGGCGACGGGGTGGCGCTGGCGGGTACCAGCGTTGCCCCCTGATTCACCACGGCCAGGTGCTGGCCGCCGACGGCCGTGCTGACCACGTACCGCGCCCGGTTGCCGTAGCCGGGGTCCAGCCTGGTCAGTCGCCATCGTTGCGACACGTCGCCCGCGCTGTCGGTGCGGATCACCACCGCACTGCCGGACGGGGTGAGCGAGCGGCCACTCTGCACGCCCCGCAACCGGTAGGTCCGCTGGTCCTGGATGGGGGCGGCGGCCGGGTCGACGCCGCTGACCCCGGTGAGCAGGAAGGTGGTCACCGACTGGGCGGGCACCTCCAGTTGGGCGATGCGGCCGTCGACACCGACCGTGACTCCCCGGGTCAGTGCGCCGCTGGCGCTGGTGACGACCGGGGTCACGGTGGCGTCCGGCGCGACGGCCCCGAACGCGGACAGGTCCAGCCGGACCGTCCGGGCGGCGGCGGTGGAGTTGACGTGTACGACGGTGGCCCGACCGTCGGCGGAGACGGCCGCCACGCTGTTGCTGTCGCCGACCCGCACCAGCCGGTCACCGGGCCGGATGTGGTGGGTGAAGTTGCGCAGCGTGTGGAACTTGGTGTTCGTGTAGATCGGACAGCTGCGCAGGGTGTCGGTGCGGGTGCAGGCGAAGGAGACCTGGATGCTGCCCCAGTTGCCACCCTGCGGGAACTCGCCGCCGGGCTTCATGTTGTCGTAGTCCTCGACCGGCTGCCAGAGCACCCAGGCGGTCGGCTCCAACTCCCGCAGGTCGTCGACGATGTGTTGGGCGATGCCAAGGCCGGGAAGCATGCTGGTGAAGCTCTGGCCGGTGCTCCAGGAGCCCTCCACCTCACTCATCCACAGCGGCTTGTCGGCGGCTTTGGCGATGTCGCGCACCACGGTCCGCTGGCCGGTGCCGTAGGTGTGCACGTTGAGCCGGTCGATCTGGTCGCGTACGTCGTCGGCGTAGGCGTTCCAGTTGGTGGCGAAGGTGCCCGGGTTCGTCTCGTCCATCGCGGCGAGGGCGGTGCGGCTGCCCTCGGCCCGCAGTCGCTGCGCGACCGCGCGTAGCACCTGCTGTTGTCGGGCCGGGCCGGCGTGCGCCCCTTCCTGCCGTCCGCCGACCGGGTTACCGTCGGCGCCGAGTCGGGTGGACCAGTAGTTCGTGTTCGGCTCGTTCAGCGGGTCGATGCTGTCGACGGTGATGCCGTGGGCCTGTTCCAGGTGCCGGGTGGCCCGCACCAGGTAGGTGGCGAAGTCGTCGACGGTGTCGGCCCGGATCTGCTCGGTGCTGGCGTCGAAGCCGCCGGAGACGTAACCGCTGACCGTCTGGAACCACGGTGGTGAGTTGCTGAACGTCTCCCAGCGGGTCACGTCGTCCTTGATCCGGTCGATCCACCACCGTTGTGCCGGGTCCGCGTCCCAGTTCCAGTGGGCCGGGTTGTCGGGGTTCCACCAGTCCCGGTCGGCGCGGGTGGTGCCGGCCGGCGCCCGCCACCAACCCGGCACGGCGCCGCCCGGACGCAGGTAGTCGGGGACGTCCGGGGCGTTGCCGCCACCGATGTTGTACCGCGCGATGTTGAGGTTGAGCCCGGTCGCGCCGAACAGCAGCTCGGCCAGCCGTTCTCGGATCTCGTCCGGGTAGCCACCGGTGGCGTTGGCGAACCAGACGAGGCTGGTGCCCCAGCCCTCGAACTCCGCGCCCTGGTAGGAGGGGTCGGGTCGGACGGTGACCACCGTCGCCGCCTCGGCCGGGGCACTGTCGGTGGCGACGGTGCCCGCCGCCGCGGCGGTGGCGATCAGGACCGCGCCGAGCGTTCCGGCCAGCCGCCGGCTGCGATGTCCGTGCACGATGGACGGCCTCCTTCGGCCCTGGAGCCCCGGATCGCGGTGCGGCGACGGCCGGCGACAACCGAAACGAGCGGCTAATGTTTGCGTAAACATCGGTGGCGATGATGGTCCCAGTCGGCTACCGGCGAGTCAAGGGCGACCGCGCCGTGCCGATGGCACCGCCATCCCGACCGACTACGTAGGGTGGTGCCCCGGGGGCGGGCACCGACCTGACCCGGGACGCGGACGAAGGGAGCCGACGGGATGAGCGAGTCCCCGCCACGTGGCGTGGCACCGGACCCGGCCGGCGACAACGGCCGGGCGCCGCGCCGCCGTCGCGTCTCGATGGCCGACGTCGCCCGGCTGGCCGGAGTCTCGGCGCAGACCGTCTCCCGGGTGTCGACCGGCCACCCCGGAGTGGTCGGCTCGACCCGCAAGCAGGTGCTCGACGCCATGCGCACCCTCGGCTACCGCCCGAACAGTGCCGCCCGCGCCCTCAAGTACGGCGAGTTCCGGACCATCGGCGTCATCCTGTTCACCCTCTCCACCACCGGCAACAGCCGCACCCTCGAAGCGATCGCCAGCCACGCGGCCGACGAGGGCTACGTGATCACCCTCATCCCGGTCGCCGCGCCCACCCAGGACGGCGTGTACGGCGCCTTCACCCGGCTCGGCGAACTCGCCGTCGACGCGGTCATCGTCATCATGGAGGTGCACCTGCTGGACAGCACGACGCTGGTGCTGCCGCCGGACGTCCCCGTGGTGGTGGTCGACTCGGACGCGGGTGACCGCTACTGCGTGGTGGACACCAACCAGGACGACGGTGCCCGGCAGGCGGTCGACCACCTCCTCGACCTCGGCCACCGTACGGTGTGGCACGTCGCGGGTCCCGAGGAGTCGTACGCGAGCCAGCGGCGGACGCTGGCCTGGCGTACGGCGCTGGCGGAGGCGGGCCGCCCGGTGCCGCCGCCGTACCGGGGGAACTGGTCGGCCGAGGCCGGCTACCGGATCGGGCGGGAACTGGCCGACCGGACCGACTGCACGGCGATCTTCGTGGCGAACGACCAGATGGCCCTCGGGGTGCTGCGTGCCCTGCACGGTGCCGGCCGGATCGTGCCCGGTGAGGTCAGCGTCGTCGGCTTCGACGACATCGCCGAGGCGGGCTCGTTCATCCCACCCCTGACCACCGTCCATCAGGACTTCGCGGAGGTCGGCCGCTGCTGCGTCGAGGCGGCGTTGCGCCAGGTCCGCACCGGCTCGGCGGAGACCGGGACCACGCTGGTGCCGACCCGACTGGTGGTACGCGACAGCACGGCGCCCCCACCGGGTGGATGACCCGATGGGGGCGCCTTCGACGGTGCGTGGCGGGATCACGGCACGCCCCGTCGACGTCCCTGGTCGCGGCGTGGTCAGCCGGGGGACCAGCGGGACGCGGCGAGGGGCACGCCGAGGCCGGCGGCCGGCGGCCGGTCCGGTGCGGCGGCGAGGGTGCGTACCGTGACGCCCCGGGGTGGCAGCACGTCGTCGTCGCCGAGTAGCGCGGTGCCGGGCAGGCTCGGCAGGCCGACCGGCTCGTCGGTGCGGTTGATCAGGAACCGGTAGGCGCCCCGGATCGTCAGTTCCACCCGCCCGCGCAGCGCCTCGGGCAACTCGGAGGCCAGCCCGGCGGCCTGGGTGAGCTGGTCCAGCACCGGGACCAACCCGGCGACCCCGAGCCTGGTCGACACGTAGCTCGCCGAGCCGGTACCGACCGGTCGCCGGGTGATCGCCGGGCGACCCGCCTGTTCTCCGGTGTGGTACGAGGCGAGCACGGTCACGTCGGGATCGGTCACCTCGATCCGGTCCGTCCACAGGGTGCCGACCTCACCGGTGTCCAGCGTCACCTGGTCACCGTCGAGCAGCGGGCCGAACTCCTCGATCCGGATACCGAGCAGGTCCCGCAGGGCGCCCGGGTAACCGCCCAGCCAGACGTGGTCGTGCTCGTCGACGACGCCGGAGAAGTAGGTGGTGACCAGGTGCCCGCCCTGCTCGGCGAAGCGGCCCAACCGGGCCGCCAGCGGCGCCGGCATGACGTGCAGGATCGGCGCCACGACCAGGCGGTATCCGTCCAGTGGTGCGGCCACCGGCAGCACGTCGGCCCGGACACCCAGGGCCAGGAGGGCCGAGTACCAGTCCAGCGCCTCCTGCCGGTAGCGCAGCAGGGAGGTGGGGTGCGAGTCCAGTTCGCTGACCCACCAGGACTCCCAGTCGAAGAGGATGGCGACCTCGGCCGGCGTCCGGTCGGTGCCCGCCACCTCCGCCAGGTCGGCCAGCTCGGCACCGAGGTCGCGGACCGCCCGGAACACCGCGCTCTCCTCACCGGCATGCGGCACCATCGCCGAGTGGTACTTCTCCGCGCCGGCCGCGGACTGGCGCCACTGGAAGTAGCAGACCGCGTCGGCGCCGTGCGCCACGTGGGTCAGCGAGTCCCGGGCCAGCTCGCCGTGGCGTTTGGCCAGGTTGACCGGTTGCCAGTTGACGGCGCTGGTGGAGTGTTCCATCAGGAACCAGGGCCGCCCACCGGCGAGGTTGCCGACCAGGTTCGCCGAGAAGGAGAGCTCGTCGAGGGACTGCGGGCCCGGGTGCCGGTAGTGGTCGTTGGCGACGAAGTCCACCTCGTCCGCCCAGTCGGCGTAGTTCATCCCCGAGGTGCCGGACATGACCATGAAGTTGGTGGTGATCGGGATCCGGGGGTTCGCTGCCCGCAGGATCTCGCGTTCGGCGCGCAGGTGATCCCGCAGAGCGTCGGAGGAGAACCGCTTGAAGTCCAGTTGCTGGGTCGGGTTGGGGTGGGAGGCGGCCCGCCGGGGTGGCAGCACCTGCCCGAAGTCGCCGTACCGCTGGGACCAGAAGTCGGTGCCCCAGGCCCGGTTGAGCGCCTCGACGCTGCCGTAGCGGGCCCGCAGCCAGTGCCGGAATGCCCGCGCCGCGTCGTCGGAGTAGTCGTAGACGTTGTGGCAGCCCAACTCGTTGCTGATGTGCCAGGCGGCGAGCGCCGGATGGTGGGCGTACCGCTGTGCCATCGCCTCGACCAGTCGCAGCGCGTGGGCGCGGAAGACCGGTGAGGTCGGGCGCCAGTGCTGCCGGGCGCCCGGCCAGACGGTCTGCCCGTCCCGGTCGACCGGGAGGATCTCCGGATGGGCGGTGGTCAGCCAGGGTGGTGGCGAGGCGGTCGCGGTGGCCAGGTCGACCGCGATGCCGTTGTCGTGCAGCAGGCCGATGACCTCGTCCAACCATCCGAAGTCGTACTCGGCCGGGGCCGGTTCCAGGCGGGCCCAGGAGAAGATGGCCAGCGAGACGATGTTGACCCCGGCGGCGCGCATCGCCCGTACGTCGTCGTCCCAGACTGCTCGGGGCCACTGTTCGGGGTTGTAGTCCGCGCCGAACGCGAGCCGGGGGCGGCCAGCTGCCGGCCAGCGCAGCCAACTCGGGGTCTCACCGGATGCCATCACTTCTCCCTGGAGGGTCGGACGTTGACACGGCCGGGCCGGGCCGCCGTGGTCGGCCCGGCCCAGCCGCCGGCTACCGGAGGGTGAAACCCTGCTCGGTGCCGTACTTCGCGGCGGCCTCCCGCCAGGCGTTCAGGCCGTCCTGCAACGAGGTCGAGCTGACGTACGCCTGGCCGACGGTGTCGTTGAAGACGCTGTTGGCGTACACCTGGAAGGGCAGGTACGACCAGCCGCTGACGACGTTCTTCGCCGACTCGGCGAACACCTCGTTGGCCTTCTGGCCGCCGAAGTAGCTGAATTCGGTGGCGAGGAACTCGGGCGAGTTCAGCTCGGCGGTGGTGGCCGGGAAGGCGCCACCCTTGAGCCGGATCGCCACTCCGTCACCGGCGTTGGCGTAGTTGATGAAGCCGTACGCCAGGGCCTTGTTGTCGGCCTTCTCGGGGATGGCCAGTGAGCTGCCGCCGTTCTCGGCGCTGGCGGTGCCGCCGGCCTGCCACTGCGGCAGCGGCGCGACCCGCCACTTGCCGGCGGCGGCCGAGGCGCCGGAGGTCAGGTTCGCCGGCATCCAGGCACCGATCACCAGGCTGGCGATGGTGCCGTTGGACAGGCCCTGGAACCACTCGTCGCTCCACGGCGCCACCGGCGCGACCAGCTTCTCGGTGATCAGCTGCTGCCACAGGTTGGCGAACTGGGTGGTGCCGGCGTCGGTGAAGTCCACCTTCACGGAGGTGCCGTCGACCTGGAACGGCCGGCCGCCGGCCTGCCAGATCATGCTGGTGGCGAAGCCGGCGTCCCCGGCGTCGTTGATCAGGTAAGCCTTCGGGTCCGCCTGGCGCAGTTTGCGGGCCGCCGCGACGAAGTCGGCCCAGGTGGCCGGCACCTCGATGTCGTGCTTGTCGAAGACCTCCTTGTTGTAGAACAACGCCATCGGTCCGGAGTCCATCGGCAGGCCGTACACGCCGCCGCCGGTGTTGACCGACGCCCAGGGGCCCGGGGTGAAGGTGCCGCCGAGCCCACCCGCCCCGTACGCCCGCAGGTCGGTGACCGACTTGGCCAGCGCGAACTGGGGCAGGGCGTAGTACTCGACCTGCGCCACGTCCGGCACGCCGCTGCCGGCGGCGATGGCGTTCTGCAGCGCGGTGTACTGGTCGTTGCCGCTGCCGGCGTTGACCAGCTTGACCTTGACCTTCGGGTACTTGCGCTGGAAGCCGGCGACGACCTCGGTGATGGTCGGCTCCCAGGCCCAGACCGCGATCTCACCGCCGGCGTCCAGGGCCGCCTGGATGTCGGCCGCGGAGACCGGCCCGTTCGGTGTGTCGGCCGGATCGTCGCTCGACGCGCAGCCGGTGAGCGCCAACGCGGCCACGGTGGCCGCCGTGACGATCTTCGTAAGGGTTCTTCTCATCGATGTCCCTTCATGGTGGTGGGTGTTCACTGCTTGACGCTGCCGGCGGCCAGTCCGGACTGCCAGTAGCGCTGCAACAGGAGGAAGGCCGCCAACAGCGGCAGGATCGTCAGCAACGAACCGGTGACGACCAGGTGGAACACCGCCTCGCCACCGGCGGTGCTGGCCTGCTTGTTCCAGGTCTGCAACCCCAGGGTCAGCGGATACCAGTCGGGATTGCGCAGCATGATCAACGGCAGGAAGTAGTTGTTCCAGGTGGCCACCATGCTGAACAGCAGCACCGTCACGATTCCCGGGGCGAGCAGCGGCAGGCAGAGCTGGAAGAAGGTGCGGAACTCGCCCGCGCCGTCCACCCGGGCGGCCTCCAGCAGCTCGTCCGGAATCGCCTCGGCGGCGAAGGTCCACATCAGGTAGAGCCCGAACGGGGTGACCAGCGACGGGACGATCACCGACCAGGGCGTGTCGGTGATCCCCAGCCGGCTGAACATCAGGAAGGTGGGTACCGCCAGGGCGGTACCGGGCACGGCGATCGCCCCGATGACGACCGCGAAGACCGCCCGCTTGCCGACGAAGTCGAACTTGGCCAGGCCGTACCCGCCGAGGGTGGCGAGCAGGGTGGCGCCGCCGGCTCCGACCAGGACGTAGCCCAGGGTGTTCGCGAACCAGCGCAGGAAGATCCCGTCGCGGTAGGTGACGGTCTGCGCGATGTTGTCCCAGAGCGCGAAGTCGCTGGCGAACCAGAGGCCGAAGGAGGTGAACAGGCCCTCCTGGGACTTGGTCGCACTGATCACCAGCCAGACCAGCGGGAAGAGGCTGTAGACCAGCACGATCCCGGTCGACACGGTGAGGGTGAGGCTGCGCGCCGGGCGGCGCCGGGGCCGGCGTCGCTCGACGGTGGCCGACCGGGCGGTGGCCGGGCGGGCGGTGGCCGGCTCTGCGGTGGTGGCCATCAGGGTTCCCTCCGCATGCCGCGCAGTTGGACGAGGTACGCGATCGCCATGGTGATCAGACCCATCAGCACGGCCACCGTGGCGGCGTAGTTGAACTGCTGCCCGGAGAAGGAGAGCGAGTACGCGTACAGGTTGGGCGTGAAGTAGGTGGTGATCGCGTTGGGCGCCAGGTCCTTGAGGATCGCCGGCTCGTTGAACAGCTGGAAGCTGCCGATGACCGAGAAGATGGTGGCCACCACCAGGGCGCCCCGGATGGCGGGGAGCTTGATGGCCCGGATGATCCGGAACTGGCCGGCACCGTCGATCGCCGCCGCCTCGTAGAGCGAGGTCGGCACCACCCGCAGCGCCGAGTAGAAGATCACCATGTTGTACCCGACGAACTCCCAGGTCACGATGTTGCCGATGCTGAGCAGGATCAGTTCGGGGGTCAGCGGACTGGGCAGGGTCAGCCCGAGGGCGTCGTTGAGGCTGCCGACCAACCCGAACTGGGTGCCGTACAGGAAGCCCCACATCAGGGTGGCGACGACCGCCGGTACCGCGTACGGCAGGAAGACGCCGACCCGGAAGAACCGCATCCCGTGCAGCCGGCCACTGTCGACGGCGAGCGCCACGAGCAGGGCGAGGAAGAGCATGATCGGCACCTGGACCGCGAGGAACAGCGACACCCGGCCGAGCGCCGACCAGAACTGCGGGTCGGTCAGGGCCCGCTGGTAGTTCTCCAAGCCGACGAAGCTGGTCCCGCCGATCAGGCGCTGGCGGTACAGGCTGAGGTAGATCGAGTAGCCGATGGGGGCGAGGAAGACCAGCGCGAAGACCGCCATGAAGGGACCGACGAACTGCCAGCCCGCCAACCCGCGGCGGCGCCGTCGAGCCGCCGCCGCGCCCCGGGCGGTGACCTGCGGGACTGTCATAGGCCCGTACTCCACATCAGTCGTCGATGTTTGCGCAAACATGCCGGCTGTCGAGGCAGCCGGCGATGCGCGCGGGCACCGGAGGGAAACGCAACGTGGGGGTTATGTGCGTGTTAACGCAAACATCGCTGATGGTCGCATCGGGACCGATCATCGTCAACCCTGCCGCCGGGCCAGCGACCCGACCCGGGAGGAACCAGCAGGCGGCAACGGCGATGATGGGACGGTGAAGATCCTGTCCATCCAGTCCTCGGTCGCCTACGGCCACGTCGGCAACTCCGCCGCCGTGTTCCCGCTGCAACGACTCGGCCACGAGGTCTGGCCGGTGCTGACCGTGCACTTCTCCAACCACACCGGCTACGGCGCGTGGCGCGGCCCGCTACTGGCCCCGGCCGACGTCGCCGAGGTGATCGCCGGCATCGCCGATCGGGGGGTGCTCGGCGACGCCGACGCGATCCTCTCCGGCTATCAGGGCGACCCGGCGATGGGCCGGGTCATCCTCGACGCGGTGACCCTGGTCAAGACCGCCAACCCGGACGCCGTCTACTGCTGCGACCCGGTGATGGGCGACGTCGGCCGGGGCATGTTCGTCCGGCCCGGCATCCCGGAGTACCTGCGCGACGTGGTCGTACCCCGGGCCGACATCGTCACCCCGAACCAGTTCGAGCTGGAGTTCCTCGCCGGCCGCCCGACCGACTCACCGGAGGCGCTGCTGGCCGCCGTCGACGTGGTCCGCGCGACCGGCCCCCGACACGTCCTGGTGACCAGCGTGCTGCACGGTGCCGTACCGTCGGGGTCGCTGGAGGTGGTGGCGGTCTCCGACGAGGGTGCCTGGGCGGTGACCACCCCGCTACTGCCGATCAACCCGAACGGCGGCGGCGACGTCACCGCCGCGCTGTACCTCGCGCATCTGCGCACCACCGGCTCGCCCGCCACCGCCCTGGAGCAGACCACCGCCTCGATCTTCGCCGTGCTGGAGGCGACCCTTGCCGCCGGCACCCGGGAACTCCAACTGGTCGCCGCCCAGGAGGCGATCGCCCACCCGCCGCCCCGGTTCCCCGCCCGCCGGCTGCGCTGACCGCCCAGCAGCGCCGGGGCGACGAATCCCGCCCTCTGCCGGGCGATCGCCTATCCGTCGGCCCGGTTCCCCGCCCGCCGGCTGCGCTGACCGCCCGGCAGTGCCGGGGTGATGAATCCCGCCCTCTGCTGGGCGGTCGCCTATCCGTCGGCCCGGTTTCCCTGCCTGTCGGCTGTGCTGCCCGGCCGGCAGTGCCAGGGCGATGAATCCCGCCCCTTGCCGGGCGATCGCCCGCCCGTCGACCCGGTCCCTGCCCGTCGGCTGCGCTGCCCGGCTGCGCTGCCCGGCTGCGCTGCCCGGCTGGCAGTGCCGCGGGGCCCCGTGCCGGACTATGCCTCGGTCCGGGCCCTGTCGAGCTGAGTCGCTTCTGCTATCACCAGGATCGACCGCCGGCCGGCTTGCCGGCCCACGCGGGCCCGTGTCGTTACGTCCGCCGCCGGCGCCTGCGCAGCCGAGGACTTGCAGGTACCCGAGGTCGCCCCGCCGCGCAACGCCACAGTCGTCCGATGCTGCCGGCGCCTGCGCACCTGCGGCCTGCGCCGTGTGCACGACAACGCCTCGCTCGCCGCGAACCGTTCGCGCTATCAGCTCGACAGGGGCCGCTTGCGGGTCGGGCGGGGAGGGGCGGTCCAGGTCAGCTCGACAGGGCCGGTCCGGCCGGACAGCTGCGCGAAGGCCGGACAGCTGCTGCGCGGGCCGGACAGCTGCTGCGCAGGCCGAACACCTGCTGGCGCAGGCCGGAGGCCACCTCACCCGGACGGGTGAGGTGGCCTCCGGTTCTGGTTCGGGCCGGTGTGTCCAAGTCCCTGACCGCCGCTTGGGGGCCTCCGCGTCGGCAATCGGGGACTTCGACGGGGTTAGCCGGCGCGGCAGGACGACAGCGTGCCCACCAGGCCGACCCCCGGGTCCTTCAGCGGCAGCCGGGTGGACGCCGCCGGGCAACGCGGGACCGTCAGGTCGTAGATGCCCCGACCGAACGTGGCGGCGGTGAGCTGCCGCGACGGCTCGTGGTAACGCAGGTACATCACTGCCGCCTGCGGCAGGTCCGCGCCGAGCGCGGCCCACTCGCCGCCGTTCCAGCCAGACAGGAACACACCGACGTCGGTGCCGACCAGCAGCAACCCGTCGGCGGTCGGGATCACCGAGTTGACCGGCGCGTCGGGCAGACCCCGACCGATGTCGGTCCAGGTGTGCCCGCCGTCGCGGGTCATCATCACGTGCGCCCGGTCGCTGCCCGAGCGGAAGCCGGAGAACGTGGCGTACGCGATGTTGGCGTCGTTCGGGTTCACCGCGACCCGGGTGACCCAGGTGCCGGGCAGTTGCGCCGGGTCGACCTCGTGCCAGCTCCCGCCGAGGTCGCGCGTCCACCAGAGCTTGCCGTCGTCGGTGCCCACGTAGAGCGTGTTGCCGTCGGTGGGCGCGGCGGCGATCGTGGTGATCGTGCCCCACGGGTAGCCGGACGGGTCGTTCGGGCCACCGCCGGTCAGGTCGGGGCTGATCGCCGTCCAGGTACGACCGTTGTCCGTCGACCGGTTCACGATGTTGCCGGCGTAGTACATGACGTTCGGGTCGTTCGGGTCGAACTGCAACGGGGTCAGCCAGTTGCGCCGCTGCGAGGTGGTCTGGCCGGTCCCGATGTTCTGCCGTGGCGTGCCACCGGCGGTCTCCGACCGGTAGCAGGCGCCGTACTGGCTGCACCCGAAGACGATGTTCGGGTTCTCCGGGTGGATCAGGGTCTGCAGGCCGTCACCGCAGCCGATGGCGTTCCAGGGGCCGCCGGGGCCGTTATAGCCACGGTTGCAGCCGTTGTCCTGGGTGCCGCCGACCTTCAGGCTCGGGTCGGTCTGCGCCACGTCGACGGTGTAGAACTGCGTGTACCGCTCGTCGGTGGACTTCACCCAGCCGCTCGCGCCGTTGTTCTGCGAGCGGTAGAAGCCGCCGTCGTTGCCGAGGTAGACCCGGCCCGGCACCTTCGGGTCCCAGCGCATCGAGTGCTGGTCGGCGTGTACCCCGCCGACGGAGGAGAAGCTCTGCGCGCCGTTGGTGGAGCGCATCAGGTTCACGCCCATCAGGAACAGGTGGTTGGCGTTGCCCGGATCGACGAAGATCTTGCCGAACCACCAGCTGAACGTCGACTGCGACGCCTGGTTGGCGCTGATCGGCTGCTGCGTCCAGGTGTCGCCGCCGTCGTCGGAGCGGTAGAACGCCCGGAACGGCCCGAGGGCGGTGCCGACGTACGCGTACAGTCGCTGCGGGTTGTTGGGGGCCAGAGCGAGTCCCCAGCGGCCCTGGTCGGCGTCGGTGGGCAGGCCGGTGGTCATCCGCTGCCAGTTCTGGCCGCCGTCGTCGGAACGCCAGAGGCTGGAACCGGGGCCACCGTAGGTGCGCTGGTGGGGCTCGCGCAGGTGGTCCCACATCGCGGCGTACACCCGGTCGGGGTTGCTCGGGTCGATCAGTACCTCGGTGGCGCCGGTGGTGTCGTTCGGCGGGGCGAGGACCTGCTGCCAGCTGTCACCGCCGTCCTCGGTGAGGTAGACGCCGCGCTCGCCGCCGGGAACGAACAGGTTGCCGCTGGCCGCCGCGAAGATCCGGTCCTCGTTGCTCGGGTCGATCGCGAAACGTCCGATGGCGTGGCTGTCGGCCAGCCCGACCCGGTGCCAGCTGGCACCCCGGTCGGTGGAGCGGTAGACGCCGTCGCCGCCGAAGGTGATGGAACCACCGCCGGGCTGCGCCTCACCGGTGCCGGCGAACAGGACGCCGTCACTGGTCATGGCGACCGCACCGATGGCCTGACCCCAACCGTCCGGCCAGGCCGGGGTGAAGGTGGCGCCGGCGTCGCTGGACTTCCACACGCCACCGGAGGCGGCGGCGATGAACACCTGGTCCGGTACCTGCGGGTCCACCGCGATGTCGACGACCCGGCCACCGATGTTGTGCGGCCCGAAGAAGGACCAGTTCCGCTCGGCCAGCGGCCGGTAGACGCTACGGGTACGGGCAGCCAGCTGGTTGGCCGCGCCGCGGGCGTTGACGTACTTGGCCACCGACAGGTCGGTGCTGCCGTCGCTCATCCGCTGGGCGGTCATCCACTCGTCGGGCAGTTCCATCGGGCCGGTGGGCAGGTTGGTGGCCAGCGACGGTGCGGTCGGTGGTGGGCTGGACGACGCGGCCAACGCGACCGTGGCGAGCAGCCCGAGCACCGCCGTCGCCGCCAGCCCGCGATGACGTCTCGCGAGGGTGAATATCATTGCGTCTCTCCTGATCCGGACGTGAACGGTCCTGTGTGCGCACGCTAGAGTGCGCATCGGTGAACGTCACCGAGCATCTGTCGGGAAACGCGCCGTCCGGTTAGGACAGGTGTCGAGGCATCTCAGCCGCTACGGAACTCGGGTAGGCCGGCGTCCTCGGAGTCGGGTCCCACCATCACCGTCAGCGTGGTGCCGTCGGCGCACAGCGCCCCGGCCCGCAGGTACATCCGCCGGTCCTGGGTTCGGGCCAGCACCTCGGTCTCGAAGATCTCGTCCTCGACGCGGAGCAGGTCGATGTCGGTGCGCTGCTCGTAGTGGGCGCGTACGTCCAACGGGGACATCCGGATGGTGGCCGCCACACTGGTCAGTACGCCCTGCTCGACCACGCTGGTGACCCGGGCGCCCTCGGGCAGGACCAGACCCGGCACGTCGGCGGCGACCTCCGGTTCGTCGTCCATCGGCACCCGGTCGCAGCTGGGCAGGTTCGCCAGCAGGTCGCGTCCGGCGCCGGCCGGTGCCGGCGTGCCACCACCGCAGGCGGCCAACAGCGGGAGCACGACAACGGTGGCGGCCAGGACCCGGAACCTCATCGCAGCAGGATGCCAGCTCATCGCAGCACCCGCCAGCGCCGGACCAGGAGCAGCAGCCCGGTGATGATCACGGCAGTGATCAGCATCAGCAGGATGGTGACCAGCGAGCCGTACGCGAAGCCGGAGAACTCGAAGACCTGGTCGAAGATGTAGACCGGCAGGTAGAGGGTGGCGTTGGCCGGCCGGCCGTCGGTCAGCACGTACGCCGGTACGAAGTTGACCTGGAGGGTGAGGATGATGTCCCGCACCGCCAGCAGCACCAGCACCGGCGCGAGCAGCGGCAGGGTGAGCCGACGCAGCTGCCCGAACGGGCCGCAGCCCTCCAACGCCGCTGCCTCGTACAGCCGGCCGTCCAGCAGCCGGCGGGCGGCCAGCACCACCACGAACCCCTCGCCGATCGGGAACGCGAGCATCAACACCACGCCGATCCGGGCGGTGGTCGGGTCGGCGAGCCAGTTGTACCCGGCGTGCCCGAACAGCCCGAGGAGTTGGTTCAACGGCCCGTACAGCGGGTTGAGTACCCACAGGAACAGCACCGCCAGGGCCACGTCCGGAATGACGGTGGGCAGGTAGACGGCGGTGCGGAACCAGCGGCCGCCGGGGCGTGGGGCGGCGAGCAGCAGGCCGAGCCCCACGGCGGCGACGAAGCGCACCGGCACGGCGAGCGACACGTGGAACAGTGACGCCTGGAGGCTGTCGAGCAGGAACCGGTCGTCGAGCATCCGCCGTACGTTGGCCAGGCCGACGAACTGCGGGTCCCGGGTCAGTCCGGTGTGGTCGGTGAACGCGTACCCCACGTTGAGCAGCGCCGGCACCGCGACGAGCAGGGCCACCGCGATGGCGTACGGGGCGAGGAACGCCCAGCCGGTCAGCGCCGGCCGGGGGCGGGTCACCGGCGCCGTCCGGTGGCCGCGTCGAACCGGTGCAGCCGGTCGGCGCGCAGCCGCACCTCGTCGCCGGGGCCGACGCCGGGGCGGGGTCCGGTGCGGACGGTGAGCCGGGTGCCGTCCGGGCAGCGGGTCAGCAGGATCGCCTCGCTGCCCAGCGCCTCCACCGCCTCGACGGTCGCGGCGATGCGCCCGGCGTCGTCGAGCGTCAGGTCCTCCGGCCGTACGCCGAGGGTCAGCGTGGCGTCGCCGCCGAGCACCCCGCCGCCGGGAACCAGGTTCATCGGTGGACTGCCGAGGAACCCGGCGACGAACGTGTCGGCGGGGGCGTCGTACACCTGCTGGGGTGGGCCGACCTGACGGATCTGCCCGGCGGCCAGCACCACCACCCGGTCGCCGAGGGTCATCGCCTCGTGCTGGTCGTGGGTGACGTGGATGGTGGTGGTACGCAGTTCCCGGTGCAGGGCGAGCAGGTCGGCGCGGGTGGCGAAGCGCAGCGGCGCGTCCAGGCTGGCCAGCGGTTCGTCGAGCAGGTAGACGCTCGGGTCGCGCAGCAGCGCCCGGGCCAGCGCCACCCGCTGGCGTTGCCCGCCGGACATCTGGTCGGGGTAGCGGTCCAGCAGGTCGCCGATGCCGAGCCGTTGCGCGGCGATGCGGGCCCGCTGGTCCGCCTCGGCCCGCCGCACCTTGCGTACCCGGAGCCCGAAGGTGAGGTTGCCCAGCACGGTGAGGTGCGGAAACAGCGCGTAGTCCTGGAAGACCATCGCCACCGCGCGCCGGTGTGCCGGCATCCGGGCGACGTCGACGTCGTCGACCAGGATCCGGCCACTGTCCGGCCGGTCCAGCCCGGCGATCAGCCGCAGGATGGTCGACTTGCCCGACCCGGACGGCCCGACCAGGGTGATCAGCTCGCCGGCCCGGACCTCCAGGTCCACGCCGTCGACGGCGGTGGTCGTCCCGTACGACCGGGTCAGCGCCGCCAGCCGGATGACACCCTTCACTTGCCCACCGTCAGGGCGAACAGTGGACGGACCCGTTCCTCCAGTTGGCGCAGCCCTTCTTCCCGGTCGACCCGGCCGTAGAAGACCTCCGCCAGCAGACTGTTCCCCTCCTTCTCCACCCGCGACCAACTGCCGGTGCGCGGGGTGGCCCGCAGGTGCGGCTCGGCGTCGAGGAAGACCTGTGAGGAACGGGGTGGCTTGGCCGGATCGAGGAAGGCGGGGGAGTTCGCCACCTCCAGGCGGGACGGCACGGTACGGCCGGACTCGGCGAGGGTGCGCTGCCCGGCCTCGCCCATCGCGTACTCGATGAACCGCCACGCCGGCCGGTGGTCCGCCAGCCCGGCGCTCATGCAGTACGCGTCGCTGTGCAGGATCGACGCCGGCACCCCGCCCGGCGCCACCGGCAGCGGCGCGACGTCCCAGCCGAAGTCGGTGATGGTGCGCAGGGTGGGCACGGCGACCCGACTGTTGAGGTACATGCCGAGCGTGCCGCGCAGGAACCGGGCCTCGCTGGACTCGCTCTGTTCCTGCGCGTCCGGCGGCACCACACCGTGGCGCAGTTGCAGGTCGACGAACCAGTCCACGGCCGCCCGGGCGGCCGGGTCGTCGCGCAGGGTCAGCCGGCTGGGCCGTTGCTCGTCGTCGACCAGCTCACCCCCGTTGGACCAGACGAACGGGGCGAGCCGGGGAATGGACGGCTCGACGCCGAGGCCGTACCGGCCGTCGCGGGTCAACGCCTTCGCCGTGGCGAGGAAGTCGTCCCAGGTCCAGCCCGGCGTCGGTACGGGCACACCGGCGGCGCGGAACAGGTCGGCGTTGTAGTAGACCACCAGTGAGGACAGGTTCTGCGGCAGGCAGGTCAACTCCAGACCGTCGAACCGGAACGCGTCCAGCGCCCGCGGACTGAAGTCGCTCTCCCGGATCGCCTCGCTGGTGTCCAGGTACGACTGCACCGGCTCGATCGCCCCCTGCGCGGCGAACTGCCCGTAGCGGCGGTAGTTCAGCAGGAACACGTCCGGCGGTCGGCCCCCGGCGAACGAGGTGGTCAGCCGGGCCATCAGTTCGTCCTGGGTGGCCACCGGGGACAGGGTGACCGGCAGGTCCGGATTGGTCGCGGTGAAGCCGGCCACCAGTTCCCGGTAGCCGGCGATCTCCTCCGCGTCGCCGAACAACACCACGGTGATGCCGGCGCGGTCGGCCGCCCGGTCACCAGACGTGCATCCGGCGCCGACCAGCAGCACGGTGAGCAGGGTGGCGCACGCGCGCCGCCAGGGCGGGGTCATCGGCGTCCTTTCGAGCGAAGCGCCGCCAGCGGATCGTCGGCCAGCAGGATCCGCTGGGCGAACAGAAACACCAGTACGCACGGCGCGGTGGCGATCACGCTGCCGGCCATCAACAGCGGCCAGTCCGTCGGGTTGAGCAGCAGCAGGAACCGCAGGCCCAGCGGCCAGGTGTAGCGGTCCCCGCTGGTCAGGTACAGCAGCGGGTCGATGAAGTTGGACCAGTGGAAGGTGAAGGCGAGCACCGCCACCGCGAGCGTCGCCGGTTTCACCTGGGGCAGCGCCAGCCGCCGCCAGATGGTCAACCAGCCGGCGCCCTCCAGCCGGGCGGCCTGCAACTGGCTGTCCGGTACGCCGCCGAAGCTCCACGCGTACAGCAGCACCAGGAACGGGCTGACGGCCAGCGCCGCCGGTGCCAGCAGCGGCAGGTAGGTGTCGACGGCTCCGGCCAGCCGGAACACCTCGAACCGGGTGGCCCACACGGCGGTGACCGGCACCAGCAGCACGACCAGCAGCCCGAGCAGTGCCCGGCGTCGCGCGGCGCCGGACAGCAGCCGCAGCCCGAAACCGGTAAGCGAGGCCACCAGCACGGTCACCGGGACGGCCAGCGCGACCACCAGCGCCGAGTTCGCCAGGTAACGCAGCAGCGGCACCAGTTCCGGCAGCCGTGTGTACGCGGCCGTGGTGGGTTCGGCCGGCCACAGCTCCAGGGTGCGTGGCGGTGGGGCGCCGGTCGGGCGCAGCGATCCGACGAGCATGAACCACAGTGGGGCGACGAACAGTGCCGCGAAGAGGGCGGGCACGACGTAGCGCCCGAGCCACCGCCCGACCACCGCGCCACCCCCTGTCCACAACCGGCGCACCACGCACGCTGCGCCGAACCTATGGATCGGCTCGCCACCGGTCATCGGGCACCTGTCGAAGATCTCCGAGCCGGGTTGCTACGTGTGTCGCAGCCGCCTCACTCCTCGGGTCGATGCTGCCCGGTCAACCGGGCCAGTTTGAGTCCCAGGTGCAGGCAGAGCCGCTCGTCGCCGTCCTTGAGGTCGGTGCCGGCGAGTTCCTCGATGCGTTGCAGTCGGTAGTAGAGCGTGGTGCGGTGCAGCCGCAGCCGGGCGGCGGTGGCGTGGGCGTTGCCGGCCTGGTCCAGATACCGTTCCAGTGTCGTCAACAGCACCTGGCTGCCCGGGGTGGCCAGTAGCCGGGCCAGCCCCGAATGCACGTCGGCCACCGTGAGCTGCTGGTCGCCGAGGCGGGCCAGCACCCGGTAGCTGCCCAGGCCGGACCAGAAGACCACCCGGCCCAGCGCCGGCAGTTGCGCACCGACCCGCGCCGCGTGCAGGGCCTCGACGTACGACTCGACCGCGTCGGCCAACCTCGGTCGCGCCTGGCCGACGCCGACCACGGTGCGTTCCACCGAGCCGAGGCTGCGGGTGACGTGTTGCAGGTCCTCGTCGAGTTGGCGGGCGGCGGCCTCCGGGGCGGGCCGACCGGCGGCCGGTTCGGCGGGCAACAGCAGCACCCCGTGGTCGTGCCGGACCAGGTGCAGGGCCTCCCGGATGCCGGCCCGGCGGCGGGCGGCCACCAGCGACTGCTCCAGCGCGATACGGGCCAGTTCGTCGGGTTGCCGGTGCGCGGGTGAGACGAGCCGGGCGACCAGCGCCGCCCGGGGGCCGTCGGCGGCGATCATCCCCGCCTCCAGCAGGGCCCGGGCCGCCTGGTCGCGGGTGTCCGGGCTGTCGGCGAGCAGCGTACGGGCCGCCTCGGTCTCGCTCTGCGCGGCCAGTTCGCCGAGCAGGTTCTCCCGGTACAGGGCCAGCGAGAGTTCCTTGAGCAGCCCGGTCGCCGTCAGGTCGACGTCGGTCATGGTGGCGTCGGGGTCGATGAACCACACGTAGCCGAGGAGCAGTTCGTGGTGGCGTACCGGCACGCACAGGCGGGGCAGCAGTCCCAACTCGGGTCGGGCGGGGGTGCGTACCGGCCCCCGGGCGTCGACGATGCCGAGATCGCGCAGCCAGGCGACGACCTCGGGGGCGTTCTGCCGGCGCAGGATCGAGGCCCGGCGGACCTCGTCGGTCAGGCCGGTCTGCTCGCTGTACACGACGACCCGCTGACGTCGGTCCTCGATCAGGGCGGGACGGCCGGCGTGGGCGGCGACGGCATCGACGATGCGTTGCAGTTCGCCCCGCACCAGGCCCCCTCTCACGTCACGGACCCTGGCGCGCGGCAGCCAACCCGCGCACCCCCGCCATGATCAGGATCCTGTCTACACCCGCAATAGGCGTTCAACCACGCTGATTCGTTACAGCTATGTGCATCATTCTCCCCTCCGCCGTCACATAGGCTCGACGTGATGAGCCGACCACCCCGCCGTGCCCCAGGTGACCTGCTGGTTCACCTGCGAAGGGCCCGCGACCACATGGACCGCCACTACACCGAGCCGTTGGAACTCACCGCCGTCGCGGCGGTCGCCGGCATCAGCAAGTATCACTTCCATCGCTTGTTCACCGTCACGTACGGGTGCTCACCCGCCGCGTACCTGTCACAGCGGCGCATCGAACGGGCTCAGGACCTGTTGCGGGCCACGAACCTCACGGTGACCGAGGTCTGTTACGCGGTCGGCTTCGCCAGCCTCGGCTCGTTCAGCAGCCGGTTCCGCGAACTCGTCGGCGAGCCACCGAGCGAGTTCCAGCGCCGCTGGGCGAGCAGCGGCGCGCCGCGCATCCCGGGCTGCTTCGTGTTCATGGTGGGATTCGCCGAGCGGCGCGGTGACGCCGCAAGCTAGGAGAAGTCGTCACCGCCTCGGCGTCGCCTAGCCTGGCCCCATGATTACCAACGTCTCGCTGACCAGCGTATTCGTCAAGGACATCGATGCCGCCAAGGCGTTCTACGTCGACGTGCTCGGCTTCGTCGAACGTACCGACATCACCATCGGTGACGGCTCCTACCGGTGGTGCACGGTCGGCCATCCCAGCCAGCCGGAACTGGAGGTGCACCTGACCCTGCCCGGCCCGCCGCTCTCGCCCGAGGTGGCCGAGCTGTTCCGCCGGGCGCAGGACGAGGGTGGCCTGTTCGCCGTCGGGCTCGCCGTCGACGACTGCCACAAGACCTACGACGACCTGCGGGCCAAGGGAGTGGAGTTCCTCCAGGAACCGGCGGAGCGCCCGTACGGCGTGGAGGCCGTCGCCCGCGACAACTCCGGCAACTGGCTGGTCCTGGTGGAGCACCGGGAGTTCACCCCGGCCGACTTCGACTGATCACCACAGCCCCGGCGTGGCGGCCACCCGCAGGAGGGCACGTGGGCGGATGCCGGCCACCGCCGCGGCCAATACCCTGACCGGCATGCGCGTCTTCGACATGATCGTCGATGAGCGGCGCCGGGCGGCTGATCTTTTCGACGGACTGACGGCCGACCAACTGCGTCAGCCGAGTCTGTGCGCGGGCTGGACGGTGCACGACGTCGCCGCTCACCTGATCACCTACCTACGGTTCGGCCAGTTGAAGATCTACACCGCCATCGTCACGACCGGCGCCGACTTCGACCGCTTCAACGTGTTGCTCACCCGCCGGGCCGCCCGGCTGCCGATCGAGGAGATCGTCGCCCGGCTGCGCCGCAACTCGGCTAGCCGGACCACGATCCCGCGGTCCGGCTACGACCCGGTCCTGACCGACCTGCTGTTGCACGACCTGGACGTGCGGGTCCCGCTGGGGCTCGACCGCGACACCCCGGAGCAGCGGCTCCGGGTGGCGTTCCGGCACCTGACCGAGCAGCCGTCGCCCGGGTACGCGTTGGGCGACCGCCTCCGGGGCCTGCGGCTGGAGGCGACCGACACCGGCTGGGTGCACGGCACGGGACCGGCAGTTCGGGGCCGCGCCGACGCCCTGCTGCTCGGCATCGGCGGGCGGCCGTGGGCCTTCGACCACCTGGCCGGTGACGGAGTGCCCCTGCTGCGGGCCCGGGTGCTGGGCCGAATCCGACCGGGGCTGGTCGGCCGGCTGATGGCACCGCTGCGGGTGCTCGCGAGCCCTCCGCCACGTGAGCGCCGGTCCCGCGAAGCGGGGGCGCCCGGGGCGGCGTGAACCTCGTGGCCGCCGTACCGTCCCGACGGACGCCTCGGGCCGGCCGGTCGCCCGTGATCGTGCCAGCGCCACGGCGCACCGGGCGATGACGTCGCCGAACACCGGGCCACGAGCGGCCCGGTGCCCGGCGGTGTCCGGTCAGTACCGCAGCTTGCGCAGGTAGCGGTAGCCGACCTCGGCGGTCTGCTGGGGCGTCACGTCCGGGGTGTCGTTCTCGACGATGTACTCCAGTACCGAGTGCCCCCGGAAGATCCGGGCAAAGTCGATCATCCCGGTGCCCAGGTCGGCCATGTCGCCGTCGGCGGCGTGCCGGTCCTTCACGTGGTACTGGAGGACCTGCTGCGGTGCACGGCGGATCACGTCCAGGGTGAAGCCCTCCGGGTCGGCCGCCCCGACACCGGACTGGATGCCGCCGGTCACCGCCCAGTAGATGTCGATCTCCAGGTGGACGAGCTTGGGGTCGAGTTCGGCGGTCAGCACGTCCCAGGGCGTACGGCCACCGCCGAGGTCGATGGTGAACTCGTGGGCGTGGTTGTGGTAGCCGTACCGCAGGCCCGCCCGGCGTGCCGCCGCGGCCTCCACGTTCATCTGCTCCGCCCAGCGCTTCCAGTCGTCGGCGCTCTCGGAGTACAGGTACGGCACCACCATGAACTTCTGGCCCAGGGTGACCGCGTTCTGGATCTTCTGCCGCAGCGCGGCGGCGTCGGCGCTGATCCCGTCGTGGCTGGAACTGGCCTTGATCCCGATGCCGTCCAGGAACCGGCGCAGCTGAGCAGCACTGCGGCCGAAGTAGCCGAGCGCCAACTCCACCTTCGGGTAGCCGATGCGGGCGAGATGTCTGAGGGTGGCGTCGTAGCCCGGTGCGCCGTTCAGCGCGTCACGGACCGTCCACAACTGGATGCTGATCAGGCCCGGCGGCACGTGCCGCCGACCGGTGCGACCGGGACCGGCGACCGCGGCGGTCGCCCCCACCCCGGACGCGACCAACCCCACCCCGGCGGCGGCCGCCAACGAACCGCGCAACAGGCCCCGTCGGTCGATGACGGACCGCCGCAGCGCGGCCTCGCCGTCGTACCCGTAACACATGTGGCACTCCTCTCGTGGTGCGTGACCCGGGACCGGGGTCCCCGGCCGGCTCGCGCCGGGCCAGGGACCCCGACCAGGGCTAGCGGGTGGGAACCAGGACGACCTCGGCGGTGCCGGTCAGCGGCGGCAGACCCTCACCACCCGGGTCGGTGTACGACGCGACGAACACGGCGGACAGGTTGTCGGTCGCCGGATCGTGCCCGGACGGCACCGTGGTGGTGATCGAACCGGTGCACCCGTTGGCGGTGGTCATCGGGTGACCGTGGTCGTCGTGGCCCAGGATGTAGGTCACGCTGACCCGGGCGCAGTCCACCGGCTGGTCGTCGGTGACCCGCACCTCGAACCGCACCACGTCACCGAAGGTGAACGGCTGCCCGACCACCGGGCTGACCAGTTCCACCACCGGCGCGGCGTTGCCGACCACCACCCGGACGGAGGCCGAGGCGGACCGTCCCTTCTGGTCGGTGACCTTCAGGGTCGCCTCGTAGATGCCGTTCTTGCGGTACGTGAACGTCGGGTTCGCCTCGCGCGAGTCGACCTTGTCGTCATCGTCGAGGTACCACTCGTACCGGAGTCGGTCACCGTCCGGGTCGGCGGTGCCCTCGCTGGAGAACTCCACGGTCAGCGGAGCGAGTCCGGCGGTCTGGGTGGCCGACACCTGCGGCACCGGGCTGTGGTTGCCGTCCCAGCCGATGTAGTCGATCCGGGCCAGCTGGGCGTCCGGGTTCTCGCTGAAGAAGCCGTCGCCGTACTCCAGCACGTAGAGCGCGCCGTCCGGGCCGAACTCCAGGTCCATCGGGTTGTCGAAGACCACCGACGGCAGCACCGACTCGATCCCGCGCAGCGCGCCGCGCCGGTCCAGCTCGAAGGCCTTCACGTAGTCGCGGGTCCACTCGTAGAACAGCGGCTTGCCGTCGTAGTACGCCGGCCACGCCACCGGGTTGCGGCCCCGCGTCGTACGGTGGTCGAACTGGTACGCCGGCCCGGCCATCGGCCCGATGCCGCCGGTGCCCAGCTCGGGGAAGTTCGGGGAGAGTCCGTAGCCGTACCAGACGTCCGGCTGTTCCACCCGGGGCAGCTTGCGCAGCCCGGTGTTGTGCGGCGACTCGTTGACCGGGGCGGCACAGTCGAACGGCTCGCCGGACTGGTTGGTGGCGAAGTCGTAGTCGCGGTACGGCAGATCCGGCGTGACACAGTACGGCCAGCCGTGGTTGCCCGCCTTACGGGCGGCGATCCACTTGCCCTGCCCGGCCGGCCCGCGCTGCGGGTTCGGCTGGCTCGCGTCGGGGGAGTAGTCGCCGACGTACAGCTCGTCGGTCTTGCGGTTCAGCTCGATCCGGAACGGGTTGCGCAGACCCATCAGGTAGATCTCCGGCCGGGTACCGGACGTGCCCTTCTTGAACAGGTTGCCGTCCGGGACGGTGTACGAGCCATCGGCGCGGACCTTGATCCGCAGGATCTTGCCGCGCAGGTCGTTGGTGTTGGCCGAGCTGCGTTGTGCGTCGTACGCCGGGTTGCGGCCGGGGCGCTCGTCGATCGGCGTGTACCCGCCGGACTCGAACGGGTTGGTGTCGTCGCCGGTGGACAGGTAGAGGTTGCCCTTGCTGTCGAAGACGATGTCCCCGCCGACGTGGCAGCAGATGCCCCGGTCGACCGGCACGTCGAGGATCTGCTGCTCGGTGCTCAGGTCCAGCTTGTCCTTGACCAGGCGGAAGCGGGAGAGCCGGATCAGCCCCTCGAAGGGCGCGAAGTCCTCCTCGGTGCCCCAGGTCGGCGCGTCACCCTCGTTCACGTCCGGGGTCGACGGGTCGTCGACCGGGGTGTCCATGGGCGGTGAGTAGTACAGGTAGACCCAGTTGTTGCCGCCCTTGCCGAAGTTCGGGTCGATCGCGACGTTCTGCAGGCCCTCCTCGTCGTGCTGGTACACGTCGAGGGTGGCGGCGATGGTGTTGCGACCGGTGGCGGGGTTGTGCAGCCACACCTGACCGGCGCGGGTCACGTGCAGCACCCGGCCGTCGGGGAGTACGGCGAGGTCCATCGGCTCGCCCGGCCGGTCGTTGAGGGTGACTTTCTGGAAGGCCGTCTCCGGGGGAGCGCTGGTGGCGTCCGGTGCGGCCATCGTCGGGGTCGGCGTCGCGGTGAGCGCGATGGTGGTCAGGCCGGCCACGGCGAGCGCGAGTCGTCTCTTCAACTGCCTCTCCTTCTACTGAGGACTGATCGGGGCAGGTCGCAGACGTACGGCTGGTTCCTCCTTGTGGGTGGGCAGCACGGAATCGCCCTTCGACGCCGCTTCGCGGGTCTGGGCGTGGGTTCTGATGGGTGTGGGGGGCGCCGGGGTGGTCGGATGGGTGGCGGTCACGGTCGAGGCACTGGCCCCCGTATCGGTTCACCTCGACGTAACATCTCGCCTGAAGCTAACAAAGCGGATGTCCATGTGTCTATGGCTTCCGACGGTCTGCGCCCAAACTTTCCGCTAAGACAGCGAAAGCGCCGTCCGTACAGTAAAAACCGCCCCCTGCTCGGCGTCCCGAGCGGAGGGCGGCAGGTCGGCGGCGCTCAGTCGTCGAGCCGGACCACCGCCGAGGCGGACAGCACGGCCCGGTCCGCGTCCAGCGCCCGCACCTGGAAGTACGGCCCCGGGCTCCCGGTGCCGACGGCCGTCTCGAACCCGCTCCGCATGGCGTGCTCGACCACCACCGCCAGCGACTCGGGATCCGGACCGGCCAGCACCTGCCACGCCCGGGTCACCGTCGACCCGTTCCACGACACGTGGACGACGCTCTGCCCGCCGACCCGACGCACCGCCGCAGCCGGCGGGTAGTACGGCGTGCCGACCCACTCCCCGCGTACGACCCGGTCGGAGACGTTCTCCCCGGGCATCCGCGCCTCGTAGAGCAGCCGGCCGTCGCCCGCGTACTCGGAGTAGTACTGACTCTGCCCCCACCCGACGAACTCGTTACCGTCCGGCAGCCCTTGCAGGCTGCCCGCCGACGACGCGTACACCGGCGGCCGGTGCGGATAGGCCCGCTCTACGGTCGCGGTGCGCTGGTCGAGGTCGAGCTGGAGGACCAGCCCACGGGACTGCTGCCCCGGCGTGCCACCCGACTGCTCGCAACAGCCGTTGTCGAACAGCCCGATCCGGTTGCCCACCCGGAAGCGGGCGTCGTGCTGCCAGGAGAAACTCGCCTGCGGCCCGAAGCTGAAGTCACTCTGCGCGCCACCGAGCCGCCACCGGATCTCCCCGCCGGCCCGGCCCACCGCGTACACCGTCGACATGTTCCGAGACGAGATCAGCAACTCCCCGTCCGGACCCTCGTCGATCGAGTTCAGGTGGTACGCGTCCCACACCCCACCGGTGCTCCACGCCTGCGCCGCCGGCACCCGCGACTCGGCCGGATCGACATGCTCACGGACGTTCCAGGAGAAGACCAGATCCCCGGTGGCCAGGTCCACCTCCTGCACCTCGCCGTTGAGGATCGCCCCGTCGGCCGGCCCACCGTACGCCCGCAGATCCGCCGGCTCGGCACGGGAGGCCAGGAACAGCGCGGTGCCCCGCCGGGTCAGCAGGAACTCGTGCCGGTCGGCGTGGAACCCGTTGCGGGCGGTGACCGTCTGCCGCAGCCGGTAACTCGAATCGAAGACGTAGTAGCAGCCACCCGGCCCGGTCGTACCCACCGGCGACGGCGAGCGCCGATCCGCGGCGGCGGGAGGCGTGATGGGGCCCTGCCACCAGGTCAACACCGGCTGCGCCGCGCCGGTCTGCGGGTCGTACCAGGTCTGCACCCTGAAATCGGCATTCTGTAGCCCCGGCGACGGCAACGGCCGGAACCACACCGGATCACCGCCGCCGTCGAGGATCAACGCCCCGGTCTGGCCGACCATCGCCGATTCGCTGTACGGAGCGACGAAGACCTGACCAGCAGCGGTGCCCGACCGGTGCGTGCTGACGGCGACCCGCATCGGACGCAGATGCGGCGCCGACACGAAACTCCACACCTGCCTGCCCGAGGTGATCGACGGCTGCCCGGCCGAATCGTCAGCCGAGGATGTCTCGTTCGCACACGGCGCCGGCTGCGTCTCGTACCCGGGCGGCTCCGGCGGCCCGTCGGCCTCCACGCCGCCCCCGGCGTCCGCAGAGCCCCCGGCGTCTGCGGTGCCCCCAGCGTCCGTGGTGCCCCCGGAGTCCGTGGTGCCCCCGGAGTCCGTGGTGCCCCCGGAGTCCGTGGTGCCCCCGGAGTCCGTGGTGCCCCCGGAGTCCGTGGTGCCTCCGGCCGACGTGGGCCCTCCCGGGTCCGTCGATCCGCCGGGTCCTGCGGCAGCCTCCGGCGATGCGCTGGCATTGGTGGCCGGAGCGGCACGCGGCGCCAGGCCGCTGCAACCCGCCCCGCCGGCACCCGCGAGCATGACGGCAGCCAGCACGAGCGCCGCCGGCAGCCGCCGGCTAAGACTGCTCGCGGTACGGCTCGTCCGCATGTTCGGATCCGACACCACTGCCCCCGTACCCCGGAGGGAAGGTGAATTACTCTCCTGCCCGGCCAAGCTACCATTTTCCGGTCACGCCGGGGCGGACTCCGAACCCACCCTCCGGCCGTACCTCGTCATGGTTCTCCCTTCCGGCTGGGCCGACTGGTCGCGCTGCCGGGTATTCGACGCCGGTAGGGTTCGACCTTGTGGAGGAACCGAATGACCGTGGGTTGGCGGACCTTGCGGACCAGCTACGCCGGTTTGCCGACGCGCGGGACTGGCAGCGGTTCCACACCCCGAAGAACTTGGCAATGGCACTCGCCGGGGAAGTGGGCGAACTACTGGCGGAACTACAGTGGCTCACTCCGGAGGAGTCTGTCGGCATGATGGCTGACGCGGATCATGCCGACCGGGTACGGGCCGAGATTGGCGACGTCATGATCTACCTGGCCCGACTGGCCGACGTGCTGGGAATTGACCTTGTAGCGGCGGCCAACGACAAACTCGCGGACGCGGCCCGACGCTATCCGGTCGAGCGGGCATTCGGGACAGCGGCCAAGGCTCGGTCGTCCGACACTCCTGGCTAGCCACTACCGCCTTGATCCGACTCGGTAAGGTGCTCAGAGCCAAGCGGTCCGACGGGCTTCCGGTGCACGGATATGCCCCCCATCCGCACGATTACTTCGTGCTGCCTGGGGGCACCTGCCAATGTCGGCGTTCCGTACGTCCGCAGCCAACCTGCTGCGTCTCGCCACCGAGGGCACACTCGCCGACCGTATCGCCGAGCACCTGCGAGCAATGCGCCACGGCGTGAGCCCGGCCGAGCAGCGCTCGTGGAAATCCAGCCTGCTGGTGCTGGCGCAGGATCTCGCCGATGCGGGCCTCGGTCAGGTCGAGGTACTGGTCGAGTATCAGCTGCCGTTGACGAGCCGGCGTATCGACGCGGTGCTCGCCGGAGTCGATCCGCGTAGCGGGGATGATTCCTATCTGGTTGTCGAGCTGAAACAGTGGTCGTATGCCACCGCGTACGAGGAATCGGACACCCTGGTCGCCGTAGAGCATGCACGCGGAGCGCGACTCCATCCGGGCCAACAGGTTGCTGACTACTGCCAATATCTCATCGACTTCCTGGGCGTTCTGGGCCGCCAGCAATATCCGCTGCACGGCGCGGCCTACCTGCACAACGCCGTCGACCGGGACGTTGCCGATCTGCTCGACCGGCCGGTCACCGAGCAGAGCCGTCTGTTCACCAAGCAGCGGCGCGGGCAGTGGCTTGACTATCTACAGTCGCGGTTCGCACCGGCCTCCGGTGCGACCGCCGCAGATCGGTTCCTCACCAGCACCGTCCGACCCAGCCGGCACCTGTTGCGGTACGCCGCGCAGGAGCTCAAGGAAAGGCCGCAGTTCACCCTGATCGACGAGCAGCGCGTGGCGTACGAGTTGGTGCTGCACGCGGTCGAGCGGGCCAGGACGACGAACCGCAAACGGGCGGTGGTGGTGGCGGGTGGACCGGGTAGCGGCAAGAGCGTCATCGCGCTGTCGGTGATGGGCGAGTTGGCCCGTCAGGGCCGGTCGGTGCTGCACGCCACCGGCTCCCGGGCCTTCACCCAGACCCTGCGCCGATACGCGGGACGCGGTTCGACCCGGCTACAGGGGATGTTCAAGTACTTCAACAGCTTCATGGATGCCGGGGCCAACGACATCGAGGTGCTGCTCTGTGACGAGGCCCATCGGATCCGGGAAACCTCGGTCAACCGTTTCACGCCGAAGACCCGCCGGGACAGGGCCCGCCCGCAGTTGGACGAGCTGATCTCGGCCGCGCGGGTGCCGGTCTTCCTGCTCGATGAGCACCAGGTGGTCAAACCTGGCGAGTTGGGCAACGTCGAGGTCATTTCGGCGTACGCCGAGAAGCTGGGCCTGGAGGTCGAGGTCGTCTCGCTGCATGACCAGTTCCGGTGCGGCGGCAGTACGGCGTACGAGGAGTGGGTGCTCAAGCTGCTCGGCCTCGACGCCGGTGGACCAATTGTGTGGGCTGGCGACGGCAAGTTCGACCTGCGGCTCGCGGAGTCACCGACACAGTTGGAGGAGTTCCTCCGGACTCGCCAGCGTCTGGCGGGAGCGCCCGGCGAGCCCGGACAGACCGCCCGGATGTCTGCCGGCTACTGCTGGCCCTGGAGCGACCCTCGGCGCGATGGCAGCCTGGTACCGGATGTGGTGCTCGGTGACTGGGAGCGCCCGTGGAACGTCAAGAGCGATCGCAGCGTGGGTGACGCTCCCGGCAGCCCTTTCTGGGCCACCGACCCCAACGGCTTCGGCCAGGTGGGCTGCGTCTACACCGCCCAGGGCTTCGAGTACGACTGGTCCGGCGTCATCCTTGGGCCCGACCTGGTGGCTCGCGGCGGTCAGCTGGTGGCCCGGCGGGCCGAGTCGAAGGATCCGGCACTGCGTAGCCGCAAGGCCGTCAGTGAGGACGAAGCCGACCGGCTGATCCGCAACACCTACAAGGTGCTGCTTACGCGTGGCATGCGCGGGACGATCATCTATTCCAGTGACCCGGAAACCCGTGAGTTTCTCGCTGGTCTGGTGAAACCCGTCCGCGGGGTGGAGACGCACTACGAACAGAGCGGCGCCCCGGAGGCCGGGTAGCCGCTCGTGTCCCTGCACCCTCGGTGGGAGGGCATCGCGTGACCGCCGGTGTTGGCCAGCGTGGCCGCGCTGCCATCGTCCGCCCCGTAAGGCGACGCAATCTGGAATTTGCGGCTCGTGGAATTAGAAAGATCGTGAGCTGCTGTCGGATTTTTTCCAGCGATATTCCGGCGAGATTCTTCGACTATAGTCGATTGCTCGACGACGTCACTCGAACATTGCTGGGCGGGCCATGCGACTGCTGGAGACGGACGGTGGAACCCAGATCGCCGCCGACCAGATTCCCGCTATTCTTGCCCGTGACGGCATTGTACTGATCAAGCAGGGGGGTGTCGCCGAAGTCCGGGAGTTGCTCGACACCTGGACGGAGCCTGTTGACCATCCGCATCAAGCAGGTGCAGGGCTCACGATCATTTCGCCGCGAGAGGTGCCTGATCATCTGGAAAACGTTGCGGGTTTCTCTCGCGGCCTCCTGTCGCCGCACACAGATCGAAGCCTCCACGACCAGCCGCCCAGCCTGGTTGCCGCCTTGATGGTGTCCGGTGCGCCCGATGGCGGAGAAGGGGTCCTGGTCGATGGGGCGCGCGTCCTACGGCAACTCCGTCTCGATCATGCCGAGTCGGTGTTGGCCGGGTTGCGGTTGGTCACTGCTGAGGGTGCGCGTGATGTCGCTGTCCTGGATATGCGAACTGGTCTCATCAGGATTCGCTACCGCGATGACGATGTTGCCCAGCCGCACAGCACCTATGGACCGGGGGATCCGGCCGCGGAATTCCGGCACCTGGTTCGCGTCACCGCGAGGACCGTCCATCTTGCTGCGGGGGACGGATACCTGATCCATAATCATCGAATACTGCACGGACGGGCGGAGTTCAGCGGTGATCGGCTTCTCGTGCGGCTACTCGCCAAGGTCAAAAGCGGCCATCCTTATGCATGGCTGAATCGGGGGTTCCAGCGTGCGGATTCCTAGGGCCCGATCGGCTCCGACGGCAAGTCTCGCGCGGGCCCGGCTCGCCACGGATCTGGCGAAGACGCGACCAGCCGATGCGGAATTTCCGCTGGCCATCCGTGCGGTAATGGAGGCACATCCAGAGCCAGAGCCGGCGCTGCGGGCGATCCTCGACGATCGGGCCGCGCGAGCGCGGACCCGCTTCGCGGCACTGTACGCGCTGTTGCTGCGCCTACGTCGGGAGGAACGCCACGCGGAGTACGCTGCGGTGGTACGCCAGCACGAGGCAGAGTTCGGAGCCGAGCCGTATTTTCACACGTTCCGGGCGATCGCTGCGCGCACTCGGGGTGACCTTGCCTCCCTTCGAAGCGCCGTCGAGTATTCCCGCCACGCGGTCGCAGCCATGCCGGATGTGCCGGCGGTGGTGCACCAACTGGCCGCCTTCTGGGTCGAGTATCTGGAACGACTCGAAACACCACAGCGCCCTCACGAACTCGATGAGGTCGAGCGCCACATCGACCGTGCGATCAGCCTGTCGCAGGGCAGGGTGGCTCACTACTTCGAGACGAAGGGCCGGGTGCTGGCGCTGCGTGGAGAGTTCGAGGCGGCTCGCTCTGCGGTGGCGCAGGCCATCGAGTTGGAGCCGAGATCCGCCCGCGACTATCTGCGTCGACTGACGCAGTACCAGGCCACTCGGGTCCGTATCGACCTGATGCAGGAACGGGCGCGGTGGGCCCAGGCCCACGAACGTTTCCGTACCGAGCTTGCCGAGTTCAAGACCCAGCAACTTCAACTGCTTGGCCTGCTGGCGGCGGTCGTCGCGTTCATCGCCACCGGTGGGAACATCGCGAGTCAGACCGGAGGAATCGACGGCATCCGGCTGATGCTCGTGGCCTCCGGCGCGGTCGGTGTGGTGTTCGGTACGTTCTCTCTTGTCAATAACAGTCGGATACGCCGAGTGGTAGTGGCAGTTGCGTTCGGCTGTGCGCTGATCGGGGCGGGGATCTTCTTACCCGCCTCGTGGATGTCATGAGGGACGGCGACCGGTGCGGATGCGAACGGCGATATCAACGGCAGGTGGCGTACGGACGAACGAAGACCGGGTCGGCTATGGAGGGACTCTCGCCTGGGTGATCGATGGGGCCACCGACCTGTATCAGGAGGCCGCGCTACCTGCCGAAAGCGATGTGCAGTGGCTGGTGGACACCATCGGTCAATACTTGTCCGAGGCCGGCGCCGACGGGTATCGGGGCTCGGCCGCCACGCTGCTCGAGGCGGTTGCCGATGATGTCGCTGAGCGGCAGGCGGCCCTGAAATTTCCGGCCGAGCGAGTGCCACCGGCATGCTCGATCGCGCTCTGCGTCGACCAGGGCACCAGTTATGACATCAGCCGAATCGGCGATGCGACAGCCGTGATCGCAGGTCGTGAGCCCTCCGTGCTGGCCACCGGGTATTTTGACCGCCGCGAAGCGGCGGCGGTCGCAGCCCGTGAAAAGGATCCCGAACGGGTTACCGCCGCCATGCACGAGCGGCGGCTGTACACCATGACTTCCGGCGACAGCGAATCCATCTTCTCCGGTCATCTGCGACGCCGCTTGCGCCCGCACGGTGTCGCAGGCACCTGGGCGGCAACCGACGCCGTCCTGCTCTGCACGGACGGCTTCGCCCGGCTGATCACCGACTACCAGATCTACCGGGACTGGGCAGACGTGATCCTGCATGCCTTGGACCACGGCCTGCCGTACCTGGAGAAGCTGATCCGGGAGGCCGAGAACCGGCCCACACAAGGGGCGGGCCGGTTCAAACGAGCCGATGATGTGGCTGCCGTGCTACTCACCCCGAACTGAGTCCACGCCCTGCTGCTCGAGAGTTCGCCGGAGGCCCGCTCCCCGCAACCCATGAGGATCCGTATGACCGAACATCCCCCGTACCTTGTCGAACGCAATCCAGGCTACTTCGAGTATCAGTTGCCGATCTCGGTGAAGCTGGTTGTCGACTACCACGGCCGGGTGCCGCTGCTCAAGAACGAGCGAGACGAGTGGGAGCTACCCGGCGGCAAGCTCGAAGTCGGTGAGACACCCGAGGATGGCGTCTGCCGAGAGGTCGCCGAGGAACTCGGCCTTACGGTAGCCAGCGTCGACATCGTGGACACCTGGGTTTACGAGATCACGCCATTGCGGCACGTCTTCATCGTCAGCTACGGCGCGAGATATATGGGGTCGGAGGATCTCGCATATTCGGCCGAACACAAGGACCTCGGCGTGTTCGGGTACGACGAGGTGGTGGGTCTGCACATGCCCGAGCCGTACAAGAGGACCATCGCCCGCTGGCGAGACCTCCTCGTCTGATCGCAGCGTCTTCGCGCGGGTGAGTCGTCACCCTTGAGGAGCCGAACCCGTATCCGAGGACTGGCAGCTCGCCGATCCCGCCGGCTCACCCCTATCCGTCGTGCGCGAGGTCCGCGATCGGATCCGGGCCCGCGTCACCGGTCTCCTTGCCGAACTGACCACTCTCGACCGCCTCGCCGGCGGCCGGTGTTGAACGCGCGATCCGTGCAGGCGCCGGCGTGCACCGCTGATCTACGATCCAGCGGTCCGGCCAGCACCCAGGGATGGTCAACATGTCCGATGACACCGATCTGCGCGTCCGCCACCTCGACACCCTCCAGGCGACCATCGGTCGTCTGTCCCAGCACTCCTTCACCATTCGCGGCTGGACGGTCACCGTGGTGTCGGCCGTCTTCGCGCTGTTGACCACCCAGTCCGGTGCCTCGTCCCACGTGACCCTGCTCGCCCTGTTGCCGACCGCCATCTTCTGGGGGTTGGATGCCTACTACCTGCACCAGGAGCGCCTCTACCGGCGGCTCTATGCCGCCGCCGCAAATCGCCTGACCGACCCGGCCAGCCCGGACGTGATCCCGTTCGACATGAACACCACCCCGTTCCGGGCCACCACCCCCAGTTGGGTGCGGACGCTGGTCACGCCGACGGTGGCGGCCATTCCGGTGGTGCTGACCTTCGCCATTCTCGCCACCTGGATGGTCGCCGTCGCCGCCGACCGGTGACGCCCGCGTTACCGCGACGACGCATCGGCGAAATCCGTCACTGAGATCGTCACCCATCGATCTTGTGTGAGGGAGGCGACGGTGACCACACCAACGACGCGGCGCCAGTTCCTACAGGCGGTCGGGGTGTCCGGCGGAGCGGGTGTCCTCTACGGCACCATGGGTGCCCTGGGCCTGACGCCGGCCGCGCAGGCGGCACCGGCGTTCCGGGCCCCCGAACGCTCCGACTTCACCCTCACCGGCCGGACCACGAAATCCGTCCTCGTCCTCGGCGCCGGCATCGCCGGCCTGGCGACCGCGTACGAGCTTGGCAAGGCGGGCTACCAGGTGCGGATCCTGGAGGCGCGCAGCCGTCCCGGCGGTCGCAACTGGACGGTGCGCGGTGGCACCGTGGAAACGGACCTGGACGGGCAGACCCAGCGGGCCCGGTTCACCGGTGGCCAGTACCTCAACGCCGGGCCGGCGCGGATCGCCCAGCACATGGTGACCCTGGACTACTGCCGGGAGCTGGGCGTGCCGGTCGAGGTCTTCGGCAACCAGAACGCGGACAGCTATTACTTCAACGACAACGTCGGTGCGCTCTCCGGCCGGCCGATCCGGCACCGGGAGGCCAAGGCCGATGTCTACGGCTACGTCTCCGAACTGCTCGCCAAGGCCACCGACCAGGGCACCCTCGACGGGTACCTGACCGGTGAGGACAAGGAACGGCTGCTGGAGTTCCTGCGCGGGTTCGGCGCCATCGGCGGCCGGGTGGCCGGCGACCCGGCGGCCAGTTGGCGGTACGCGGGCACCAACCGGCGTGGCTACGAGGTGGAGCCGGGTGCCGGCTTCGAGGCGGGTACGCCGAAGCTCACCCCGTACCCGCTGGCCGACGTGCTGGCCAGCGGTGTCGGCCGGTACATCTCCTTCGAGTTCGGCTACGACCAGGCGATGCTGATGTTCCAGCCGGTGGGTGGGATGGACCGCATCGCGTACGCCCTGGAGGAGGCCGTGGGTCGGCGCCTCATCACCTACGGCGCCGAGGTCCGGTCCATCTCGAACACCGGCTCCGGTGTTTCCGTGGTCTACGCCGGAGCCGACGGCCGGACGCGGACCGCCACCGCGGACTTCTGTGTCTGCACGATTCCGCCGCAGGTGCTGGCGAAGATCCCGTCGAACCTCGCCGAGCCGGTCCGGACCGCCCTGGCGTACGCCGTCCCGAACGCCACCGGGAAGATCGGGTTGCAGTACCGCCGGCGGTGGTGGGAGCAGGACGAGAACATCTACTCCGGCATCACCAACACCAACCTGGACCTGGCCGCGATCTGGTACCCGTCGTACGGCTACCACGGTGCCAAGGGCCTGGTCGTCGGGTACTACAACACCGGGGCCAACGCCCGGGCGTACGCCGCCCTGTCACCGGCCGAGCGGGAGGCCCGCGCGGTCGCGCAGGGAGTCCGGATCCACGGCGAGAAGTACCGCACCGAGCTGGAGACCTCGTTCTCGGTGGCCTGGGACCGCACCCGTTACTCCGAGGGCGGCTGGGTGTCGTGGCCGTCGCGCACCAGCGGCGGGCACTACGGCCGGCTGCTGGAGCCCGACGGCCGGGTGTACTTCGCCGGTGACCACCTCAGCCACTACATCGCCTGGCAGGCCGGGGCGTTCGAGTCGGCCCGCAAGGTCGTCACCGACCTGCACACCCGGGTCATGTCGAGCTGACCGCGCGACCAGCTCCGACCCGGCCGGAAGCCGATCGAAGACCGCTCCGACCCGGCCGGGAGCCGCTCGACGGCGGCTCAGCCGGGGCGGTGATTGTTGGCGCGACCGACCCGCTGGATGAGCGCCTCGACCCAGCGTTCGAACCGGCTGCTGCTGCCACCGCCGAGCAGCCCGGTCAGGTCGTCCTCGGTCACCCCACCCCGGGCGGCCAGCGACTCGACGAGCGTGCGCAGCCGGCGGTGGTCGTCGTCGGCCGGGCCCTCGCTGAAGCTGCCCGTGCCCAGGTGCCGCTGCACGTCCTGGAGGATGTCCATCATCTGCGGCAGGGTCTCGATGATCTGGGACAGGCCGGCCTCGCGCGGGCTGGACGACCCGCGTAGCTCTTGCAGGGTGAGGGCGACCGACATCGGGGTGACGATGTCGGCACCCTCACCGAAGGCGTCGATGGCCCGACCGAGCTGGTCCTTGGCGTTGTGCACGCTGTCCAGGTCGGTGTGGTCGACCAGGATCACCCGCATGCCCTGCACGTCGAACGGCAGTTGTTGGTCCTTCGCCAGCAGCTGCACGAACGGCTTGCGCAGCGCGTGCCGGACCGCCAGCTCGTAGAAGACGTTCGGGTTCTGGTCGGTGAGGTCGGCGATGACCAGGTCGTTCTGGATGATCCGGTCCAGCACCTGGGAGGTGATCAGGCCAGCGCGTTCGATTTCGTCGCCACGTACCGCGACGTAGCCGCGCTTCTCCACCACCGGCCGGATGACGTGCTTGAGGATCTGGTCGCTGCGTTTGCGGATGTCCGAGCCCTCCGGGCCGATCGGTGCGATCACGAAGCACTCACGGCGCGTCGGCTGGTCGATACCCTCCCCCATGGACACAGCGTAATGGAGACCAGCGATACGGGTTGTCAGCCGGTCGGCGCCCGGCGCCGGTCCCACCGGTTGCGGTGCCCGTCGAGTAGTTGCCGGGCCCGCTCGGCCGCCCGCGACGTCACCGGCTCCGTCGCCCAGCGGGCGAGCACCCCGGCCATGCCGTCGACCAGGTGCCGGCCCACCGGGGTCAGCCGCCGCTGCGCGGCCAGCACCCGTACGGTGTCACCGGCGGCCCTGGTCCACCGGGCGAACTCGACCTCGGCGCGGTACCGGGCCGCACCGGCGACCGTCACCCGGGCCTGCCGGCGCCAGAACCCCGCCACCCCCAGATGCGCGTACACGCCGTGCAACAGGCCGTCCAGGGGCCGCGGGTCGGTCCGCCACGGCGCGTAGAACAGTTCCGGCGGCCCCGGCTCCAGCAGGGCGAACATGTCGTTCAACGCGGCCAGTTTGGCGTGCTGGATCTCGTGGGCCAGCACGACGGCGGCGGACCGGGCGTCCGGTGGCAGCGACATGGCCACCGATCCGAAGGCGTGGTGGAACGTGCCGCTGCGGCTGCCGGCCCGGGGCGAGGGGACCGGCACCAGCGCCCGCATCGCGCCGGAGATCTCCTCGGCGACCGGTCGGTGGTCCTCGACCAGGACGCGCCATGCCCCGTCCAGTCGGGACCGCCAGGGGCCGGTCAATCCGCCGCCGATCCGGTGGCCGGCGCCGATGCCGGGAACATGTCGCCAGGTGCGGGTGTCCAGTAGCAGGGACAGCCGCAGTCCGTGGTGTGCGAACTCCAGCCGGAGCATCGGCTGCCAGCGCGGGTCGGTCGACCCGGCGCCGATGGCGACCCGCTCGCCCGCGCCGTACGCCCAGGCACCTCCGCCGGTGACCCGGATCCGGGCCCGGGTGGTGGAGACCGGCAGCGTTGCCGTGCCGAGGCCGGGCAGATCCAACCGGCCGTTGGCGCCGGTGGCGAGCGGGACGTCGAGGTCGGCGTCGGTCCCGGCGCGTACGGCCGCGGTCGCCGCCACCGCGGCCAGCAACCCGGGGTACGCCTGCGCGGCGTCGGCCCCGCCGAGCAGTGCCGCGGTGCCGAACGCCCAGGCGGCCACCGGCGGATGCCCGAGCGCCGTGGCGCGTTGGTCGGGCCGCATCCCGGCCAGCAGCCGGTACGCCGCCTCGACCGCCGCCCGGTCGGGGTGCCCCCGCTCCCGCAGCAGCAGGACGATCGAGCGGACCAGCAGCACCGATTTACTGTGTTGGGCGGCCCGTAACCGGGCCACGGCGTCCGCGCCACCGCGACCGGCGGCCAACTCGTCAAGGACCGACCTGGGCAGCCGGTGCTCGGTGGGGATCATCGGGCCGCCCCGGACAGCAGCGTGAGATCGCGTCGCACGGTGCGACCGATGTGGCTGATGAGGGCGTACAGGTCGGGGCAGTAGACCGACGGATTGTCGAAGCCGTTGTCGGCCCGGTAGCGGTGGGTACGTAGCCCGCCGCCGCACACCTGGCGCAGGTCACAGACCTGACAGGTGGCGCAGAGCGCCGTCAGGCCGGCCTGCTGCGCACGGACCACCGGCAGGTCGAGCGCGTCGTCGAACCGGTCACGCAGCACGTGCAGCCCGGTGTGGGCGGCGCCGGCGTGGGCGGCGGCGAGCGTGTCGTCCATCTCGATCGCACCGTCGGTCTGCACCACCGCCACCGCGCCGGGACTGGTACCCACCCCGGCCAGCCGGGAGGTGCCACCGAGCAGCACCTGGATGATCTCGTCGAAGAGGCGGATGCGTACGGGGGGCCCCGGCGCGTGGTACCACTGCTCGAAGACGGCGATCAGCCAGTCCGCGTACGGGGTCGGGTGGGGTTGTGGTGCCCGCCCGGGTGGGGGAGTGCTCCAGGTGCCGTGTGGCAGCAGGAAGTCCACCGTCGGCGGCCGGTGCGCCAGCAGGCTCCGGTAGGTGGTGACCGGGTCGTTGCGCAGGTCGATGGTGCACAGCAGACCGTTGAACAGGTGCGGGTAGCCGGTGGCGAGTCGACCGATGGCCGCGTCGACCCGGTCGTGGCTGCCCCGCCCGTCGGGCCCGCGCCGGTGCCGGTCGTGGGCCGTCCGGTCCCCGTCGAGGCTGAGGCTGACCCGTACGTCGAGCCGATCGAACAGTCGCAGGTACGCCTCGTCCAGCCGGATGCCGTTGGTCTGCACGGTGAGCCGGACCGGCACCGGGGCCACGGCCTGTCGGATGGCCGACACGGCGCTTTCGATCCGCGTCGGCCCGGCCAGCAACGGTTCGCCGCCGTGCAGGACGACGGAGACGACGCCGAGCCGGTGCGCGCGGGCGTGCTCGCCGATGCGGCGCGCGGTCGCGTCGAGCACCCCGGGCGACATCGTCCGGGGCAGGTCCTGCCAGCGCTGGTCGGCCATCGTGTAGACGTAGCAGTGGTCGCAGGCCAGGTCGCAGCGACTGTGCAGCTTGAGCACGAACTGGCGGAAGGCGACGGGCGGGGCGCGGTGGATGGCCGAATCACCGGCTGGCCGGTGGTCGTCGTCGGATCCGGGCATCAGGGGCTCCACGATCAGGCGGCGGCCGGCGGGCCGCCGTCGACGCCCACCAGCATACATCGACGTACGACGTTGACCGGGCGTCGTGCCACCGGCATGCGCTGCGTGACCGTCGCCGGGTCGGGTCCGGGCGAGGCGGCACGCCATCCGCCGTGTCGGTGGCGGGGCGCTGCTCCTTGGCGTCGACACCGTACCGTTATCATGGGCGTACGCAGCGGATCTGGCCAACGATCGATGTCCGGCTTCGAGGCGACGCGATCATTGTGCGATACGCAGACAGGCGGTGATCGGGGATGGACACCGGGGAGGACGTGTTGCGCTCCGATCTGATCGATCTCACCGATGTGGACCTGGCCACGCTCGAAGGCGTGCCCAACCAGGTCCTCCTCGCCGCGCTGCACCGCCTGCAACGTCGCAGTGCCGCCGCCGGCGACCAGTACGCGGGCTGGCAGAGTGCGATCGATGGCGACGACTGACCAGCAGACCGGCCCGGCCACCGTGGGCGTGACCGAGCCGGTGGCCCACTGCACCATCGTGTCCTTCGTGTCACCCAACAACGGCAACGCCGGGCGCAGCAGCGCGGTGGCCAACATCGCCTGGATCCTCGCCTCCCACGGCAAGCGGGTCCTCGCGGTCGACTGGTGCACGAAGACCCCCCGGGTCTACGACTACCTACGCTCCTTCCGGGTCGACGCCGTGGTGAGCGCCGGGGTGCTCGGCCCGGAGTTGGCCGCCCTGACCAGCCCGCATCCGGACGTGCCCGTCCACCGTGCCCCGATGGTGGGTACACCACCCGCGCCGGAGCAGGGCTTCCTCTACCGGTACGCGATTCCGGGGTCGAGTCACGGGTTCGCGATGGTCGGAGTGAGCCTGGAGATCGACGGCCTTCCCGAGGTGGACCCGGTGCGGGCCCGGCAGTTGTTGCGGCAGGCCGGATTCGACTACGTCCTGATCGACACCCCGGTGGATCTCACCATGCCGGGCGTCAGCTACACCGCGATGCTCAGCGACGTCGCGGTGGTCACGATTCCGCCTCGCCGCCCGGCGTTGCAGGAGGCCGCCGACCTCGCCGTCCAACTGCAACGGCAGGCCACCGGCGGCATCCGACTTCTCGCGGCGCCGACGCTGCGTGACGTCAGCCAACCGTGGTACGGCGAGGCCCGGGACTCGGCCCGCAAGGCGTTCGCGAAGCTGCTCGACGACTCCGCCGGTGCGCCGAACTCCTCGATCGAGATCGTGGAGGTGCCCGAGCCGACCTACGACACCTACGACGACGTACTGGCGGTGCTGGCCGACGCCCCCGGCGAGCAGAGCAGCCTGCTGTCGGCGTACGAACAGATGGCCTCCTGGATCAGCGGTGGCACGGTGACCCGGGTGGCCGAGGTGCCCGAGCGGATCCGTCGCCGCTACCGCCGGGGCGTACTACTGGACCGGGCGGAGAGCGCGGACGAGATCCACGTGCTGTACGAGCCGGCCGACCGGCCGTACGCCGACTGGATCGCCGGGCAGCTGCGGCGGGCCAACGTCCACGTCCATCCGCACGCACTGCGCTCCGGCGCCGCACCGGCGTACGAGGCGGACGCCACCGTGCTGGCCCTGCTCTCTCCGGGGGTGCTCCGGGTGCTCGGTGCCGGGCTGGCGACCGCGCCCGGCACCGACGTCGAGGTGTTCGGTGTGCTGACCGGCGGCCAACCGCCCAAGCAACTCGACCCGAACCGGATCATCGACCTGCGGGAGATCGACGCGGCTCGGGCCCAGCCGCTGCTGCTGAGCCGGCTCGGCCTCATCGCACCCACCCAGCCCACCGGCGACCTGCGGTCCGCGCCGCGCTACCCGGCGGAGACGGATCGTCGGCTGCGCTCCAACCTGCCCCCGCGCAACGAGTCGTTCGTCGGTCGCAGCGAATACCTCGAACGGCTGCGGGACCAGCTCACCGACGGGGGCGGGCCGGTGACCCTCAGCGGCGGGGCCGGCGTCGGCAAGAGCGAGATCGCCCGCGAGTTCGCCCACCGCTTCGCCTACGACTACGACGTGGTCTGGTGGATCCCGGCGCAGGACCGGGAGACGGTGCAGGCGGCCCTGGGCGAGCTGGCCCAGGAGATCAACGTGGTGGACAGCGTCGGCGCGGCGGAGGCGGCCGTGGCCGCCCTGTCGACGCCGCGTGGCACCATCGCCCGCTGGCTGCTGATCTACGACAACGCCGACGACGCCGAGGTGCTGAGCGGACTGCTGCCCCGGGTCGGCGCCGGTCACGTCCTGTTCACCTCGCGCGACGACGGGTCCTCGAATCTGCCGGCACCGCTGGAGGTGGCGGCGTTCAGCGGCGACGAGAGCGTCGCCATGCTGCGGCGGATGCTCGGCATCAGCGCCAAGGACGCGCGGGCCATCGCCGCCGCGGTCGACCACCTGCCGTTGGCCCTGCGGTTGGCCACCGCCTGGATCCGTGAGCGCACCCGGACGCTGGAACGCGAGGGCGTGCCGAACCTGGTGGCGGTCGGCCGGTGTGTCGAGGAACTGCTGTCCTGGCTGAGTCAGCCGGGCGCGGAGGAGCCGACCGAACGGATTCCGGGCTCGCGCACCTCCACCGTGGCCCGGGTGCTGGACAACACCCTGGCCACCCTGCGCGAGACCAGGTTCGGGGCGTTGGCGATCCGGGTGGCCGAACTCGCCGCGTTCCTGTCACCGGAGGGGATCGGGCTGCCGCTGTTGCGGTCGACGCCGATGCTGGTCCAGCTCGCCGCGGCGGCCGAGGCCGACCCGGAGGAGTTGCTGCTCGCCGCCGGAGAGATCGACCTGGTGTTGACGGTGGGCGCCCGGTTCGCCCTGTTCGACATCGACTGGGGGCGGGGTGCCGCGCTGCGGATGCACCGGGCCATCCAGGTCCTGATCCGGGAGTCGATTCCCGAGCCGCAGCGGCGGGAACGGCACCGTCAGGTCCTGCACGGGCTGGCCGGTTACGCGCCGACCGACCCGGAGGCCGACGACCGGCGCTACCTGCCGATCTTCGAGGAACTGCAACGCCATCTCGTACCGTCCGGGGCGTTGACCGCCGACGACGTGCGGGTGCGGCACTGGGTGGTCAAGCAGGTCCGCTACCTGTTCCACTTCGGGGACAGCGACGCCTGGCAGTCCGCGGTCCGGCTGGCGCAGCAGGCGTGTGACCGTTGGACGGCCGGCGGCGACTTCGACCAGTTGACCATGCGGCTGTTCGTGCAGACCGCGAACCTGCACCGGGTGCTCGGCCGCCCTCAGGATGCCCTCGACCTCGACGATCAGGTGCTCAGCGAGCAGCGCCGCCGGTACGGCCTGCGGCACTTCCGTACCCTCATCGCCGGTCGGGGTCGCGGCGGTGACCTGCGTGGTCTCGGCCGCTTCGAGGACGCCCTGGTGGAGGATCAGGCAACCCTCGTCGCCTACCAGGAGGTGCTCGGTGGCGATCACCCGAACACCCGGATGGCGATCAACAACCTGGCCATCTCCTTCCAGTTGACCGGTGACGCCCGGGAGGCGTTGCGCCTGGCCCACCAGCTGTTCGATCGGTGGATGACCCTGTTCGGGCCGGACGAGCCAGCGACGTGGCGGGCCTCGCGTCTGGTGGGCACCCTGGAACGCGAGGTCGGCGAGTACGAGCTGTCGCTGGCCACGTTGCGGGGGACCCTGGAACGCGTGCACGAACTGCGCTCGGCCAACCCACTCGACGAACTACAGGTCAACCGCAGTCTCGCGGTCACCGAGCGGCGCCTCGGGCTGACCCTCGCCGCGAAGAAGCGCAGCATCGAGACGTTCCGTGGCTACCGGGACCGGTTCGGCGAGGACCATCCGCTCACCCGGTCCAGCCTGCTCAGCATGGCGATCGACTACTACCGGGCCGGGGACGCCGGGATCGCCGTCGAACACGCCATGCGCTGCCTGCGTGGTTACGAGCGGACGTTGGAGACCGGGCACCCGTTCACGGCGGTCTGCTCGGTCAACCTCGGCATCTGTCACCGGGGCACCGGCGAGTACGACCACGCGATCCGCGACGGGGAGCGGGGCATGCGCACCCTACGGGTCCGGCTCGGGGACGCCCACCCGTGGACGTTGACCGCGGCCACCGCCCAGGCTGGTCACCTGGCCGCCCGCGGTGACCTGGCCGACGCCGTACGCATCCAGCAGGAGACGCACCTGACCAGCCTGCGTTTCCTCGGCCGGCGGCACCCGTGCACCACCGACGCCGCCGCCAACCTCGCCGCGATCGTCGCCCGCCGGGACGGGGCGGACGGCGCGGGTGTGACGGCGTTGACCGACACCGACATCGACGTGCCGAGAAGCTGAGGAGTGACCAGGTGACCGACCCGCAGCTGATCGCTGCCGTGGTGGAGGAGTCCGCCGAGCAGGACGTGCCGGGGTTCCGCAAGAAGCGGGACCTGTGCCGGCAGTTCCTCCTCAACGACCAGGCCGTCTACCACGTCGCGCACTACACCGGCGGGGTGCTCGACTTCTCGCTGGACCTGTTGGCGCACGAGTCGGCGCCGGCCGGTCGACCCGACACGGAACCGGCGCAGCGCCGCGAGGCGTACCGCCGGGTGGGTGCCCAGCTGGTGTACCGCGCCGCCGACCTCAACCGGCGGGTCTGGCACCTGCAGTGCGGCGGGCTGGTGCGGCTGGCCATCCAGACCCGGGTCGACTTCGTCTTCTGCAACGCCACGGTCGGTGGGGAACACGTGGTGGGCTTCGCGAAGACGTCGCCGGCCACCGATGCGGTGGTCAACCCGGCCACGGCGAGTCGGACCGACCAGGGCGCCGCGAAACTCGCGAGTGACCTGCGGGGACTGACCCGACAGCCGGCCCAGAACCTGGGTGGTTGGCTGACCGAGGAGTACGACCAGTCGGCGTCGGCCGGCGAGGACATCGCCCCCTACCTGACCGGCGTGGCGGACCGCGACGGGATCCTCGCCCGGTCCCTGCGGTCGGCGGGGTTGCACTACCTCAGCCATCACCGGTTGGGGGAGCAGGTGGCGGCGGTCGACATCCTGGGGCATCCCGATCTCGAACAGTTCTTCAGCCGGGGCGCCACCGTGGTCGACCGTCGTATCGGCTACGAGCGGTTGGCCCGTGACCTGTCGTTGCTGGCGCTACAGGTCAGCCGGGACCTGCGGCGGGTGATCACCGGAGAGGTCGAGCGGCTGGTCCTCGACGTGGAGATCGGGGCGGTCTACTACTACCTGCTCGCACCGGACGACTACCTCTTCGGCGTCTGCCTGGACCAGGACTGGGTCAGCCACGCCGACCAGGCCATGTGGAGAGTGGGCGCGCAGTTGTCGGCTGCCCGGAGCTAGGCGGTGCCGGCGGGTCAGCCGTCGACCACCTGCCGGCGTACCCGGCCGCTGAGCCCGTCGAACATCGATCGCGCCTCCGACCAGTTGAGGGACCGGTCCGCCGGCTCGACCGTACCGCCACCGTCGGGCAGGGCCAGGTCGTCGAGCAGGTCCAGTTGGAACAACGGTAGATATTCGGCGATCCCGTCGTAGGTCTCGCAGAGTCGATCCAACCGGTGCAGGTCGGCCGGATGGGGGGCACGACGATGGTTGACGTACCACTGTTCGACCCCGGCACGGAACGCCTCGATCAACCGCCGCAGCACCAGCGCCGTGCCCAGCGCCCGCTGCACGTCGCGCGACCGCAGGCCGGAGCGCAGCGGCACCGCCTCGCCGGAGGTGCGTCCGGGCTCTGGCCGGCACGGGGCGAACGCGTCACGCAGGTGGCGTTCGAAGCCGGTGAGCTGGTCGAGCGCCCGCATCGCCTCGGCGAAGACCCGGGCCACCCGGCCCGGCAGCGGGCTGGCGAGGCCGACATCGGTCTGGTGCGCCGACGCCGCCGCGTCGCGGTGCGTCGTCCCTCGGGAATCCTGGCGCAGGTCACCCCGGATCTCGTCAAGCTGGTACGACAGCCGTTCGAGCGAGCGCTGGGCGTTGGTCTGTTGGCGCTGGATGCGCTCGACCCGCTGCCGCACGGAGGTCAGCGCGTCCTCGCCGAGCGCCTGCTCCAGCCGGCGCATCGACGCCTTGACGCTGCCGGACAGATCCTCGGCGAAGGTCTGCGGATCGTGGACGATCGGCTCCACACTGAACGTCTCGGTGAGGTCCACGGCGAACTCCGCCGGCAGGTGCCCGACGACGACGAGGATCACCTCGCTGTCCGGCACCGCCGCCCGGATCGCCACGACCCGACTGTTCAGCTCGTCGACCTCCTCGGCCTTGAGGACCGACTCGGTCAGCAGCACGCAGCAGCCCGCGCCCTGCTCGTCCAGCGGCACCCAGAAGTCGACCGGCAGATCCCGCAGCGAGCCGATCAGGTGGTCCCGCTGGTATGACCAGCCCTCCTGGGTGAGCACCCGCCGTACGTCGGCGGCGACGTCCTGCCGGCTGGCCAGGTCGAACTGGATCCGCACCGCCTCCCGGACCATGCGGTGGGTGACCGGGGTGCCGTCCTGCATCGCCCGCTGGTAGAGGTGATAGCACAGCCGGATCAGTCGACGTGGCACACCGTCGGTCAGGTTGGTCAGGTATTCGGTGGTCTCCACCGTGAAGGGCGTCAGCCTCGCCTGGCCGAACGCCCGCAGTTGGCTCTGCCGGATGAAGTCGCGCACGTCCTGCGCGTTGAGCGCCGACATCCGTACGATCGGCCCGATCCGCTGGCGGACCTGCGGGGTGAGCAGGTGCAGCAGTTCGGGTAGCCCGGCGATCACCAGCAGCGCCCCGGCCGACCCGAAGACGCCGATCATCTTGGAGAAGCGGGCCAGCGTCTCGTCGCCCGGTCGCCCGGCCGCCGAGAGGATCTTGTCCAACTCGTCCAGCACCAGGACGAACCGCTCGTGTCGGCGCGCGTACAGCAGCGCCAGCACACCCATCGTCTCCACCGCGCCGGACTCCACGTCCGTCCGCGCGGTGACCCCGACGCTCACCAGCGCCGGCCCCGGTGGGTAGCCCATCAGCCAGTCCCAGGCCATCGCCTCGGTGGCCGGATCGATCAGCATCGCCAGCACCGTGCCGAAGGCCGGGTCGGTGGTGACCTCGGCCAACTCGTCACGGAGCCGCTCGGCAAGCAGTTGCGTACCCGGCGGAGTCCGCTCATCGTCGGGCGTCGCCGGGCCATCGGGTGCGGTCGCCGTAGCGGCCAACGCCGCGCGGTAGTCGTCCACCAGGGCGCGTACCGCCTCGCGGGACAGCCGGCCCAGGAACCGGCGGCTCAGCGACAGGAACGTGTCGGCCGGCGCGTCGAGGTACACGGCCTGACCCGCCCGGGTGGTGTCGCGCCGGGCGTGGGCCAGCAACTCGGCCGCGAGGTGGGTCTTGCCGGTGCCGTAGTCACCGACCACGGCGACCGTTCCGCCGTTGCCGGTGTGCAGGTAGTTGTCCAGGTGGGCGAGAGCGTCGCGGATGGCCACCGTGACCACGGTGGTGGCGAGCGCGCCACCCTCGCTCACGCGGGCCACCGCCGTCGGGGAGAACGGGTTGACCGGGCCGACCGCCGGCGGATCTTCGTTTGCGTCCATTGCCCTGATCCTCCGGTAGCTCTGGTCTGGGCACCAGGCAGTCCCACGCCGGAGGCCGGTTCCCCGTGCAGGCCGCCACTGGAACGTCCTCAAATCGTAGCCGTCGGTAGCCATCCAGGCGGACCCCCAGTCGGGCACAGATGGGGCTCACCTGCAAAAAAGAGCCGATCGGCGGGCATGCCGGACGTCTTCGCGATCGACTGCGTCCAATACCATTGGCGCATGGGAGCAACCCGGTGGCCGCACCGCGCACCGGGGCCGTCCCACCTGGCCGGTTCGCCTGCACACGGCCCTCCGGAGGAGGACACCGTTTCATGACGTACCCGGCCTCCGGCTTTGGCCGGCCGTCCGCCTGGTGGCTGCGGGCGGTGTTCGGCGTCATCGGAGTGGTCGCCCTGGTCCTCGGCTACCTCGGGTTCGACCGCCTGCGTACGGTGCGACCGGAGGCCATTCACGATTCCTACGACGTGCTCTACTACGCGCTGCAACTCTTCGTGCTCAGCGCCGAACCCTTCGAGGAGCCCGGCCCCTACCCGTGGCAGTTGCAGGTCGCCCGGTTCGTCGCCCCGCTGTTCACCCTGCTCGCCGTGGCCGAGGCGGCCCGCCTGCTGCTGGCCGCCGAGATCCGCCGGTTGCGCGCCCGGCGGGCCAGCGGTCACGTGCTGGTCTGCGGTGACTCCCAGTTCGCCCAGATGCTCGCCGACCGGCTCTTCGCCGATGGCGAGCGGGTGGTCGTGGTGCGTTCCGAACCGTTCGGGCCGCTGGAGTACCGCCGCCGCCGGTACCTCGGGGTCATCGGCGACCCCACGAGTGTCGAGGTGCTGCGCGGCGCCGGCCTGCCCCGGGCACACACCATCTACGCCTGCACCCACGACGATGACCTGAACCATGCGATCGCCAACACCGCCAGCCGACTGATCCAGGACCGCCGGCACCCACCCCGGGTCTACGTCCAGGTCCACGATCCGGAGATGTGCCTGTCGTTGCAGGCGCGGCGGCTCGGCGCCGCCGGTTCCAGCCGGCTGCGGCTGGACTACTTCCACGTCGACGACATCGCCGCCCGCGCGCTGCACCGGCACCATCCGCTGCGACCGGCGCGGGGCCGGGCCACGACGGTGCTGATCGCCGGCAACGGCAGCTTCCGTCGCGCCCTGCTGGTGGAGACGGTCCGGCACTGGCGGGCGCAGCACACCCGGCCGGACCTGGCCGGTACGCCGCTGCGGGTGGATCTGGTGGCACCGGACGCCAGCGCCGAACTCGCCCTCGTCTCGGCGCGTTACCCGTTCCTGAGTACCGTTTGCCGGGTGACGGCGTACGACCTGGACATCGACGGACTGACCGGGTTGGCGCAGTTCGCCGCCGGCGGCTACGACCGCATCTACCTCTGCGGGCCGGACGAGGACTCCGGCCTACAGTTCGCGCTCGACACCCCCGCGCTCTGGCAGGGCACCCGCAGCAGCGTCTTCGTGCCGGTCTACCGGCAGGCCGCGCTCGCCGCCGCCTTCCACGGCGACTCCCGGCACGACCTGCTCGACGAGGTGCACGGCAAGCTGTGCCTCTACCCGGTGCTGACCCATGCCTGCGAGGCCCGACTCATCGCCGAGGACCTCACCGAGCGGCTGGCCCAACAGATCCACGAGCGGTATCTGCACGCCCGGCAGCGGGCCGGAGTGCGTCTCGGAGACGCCCCGGCGATGGTGGACTGGTCCCGGCTGCCCGAGTCACTGCGCCGCGCCAACCGCAGCCACGTCCAGGACATCGCCGCCAAGTTGCTCAACCTCGGCTGTGTCGTCGCACCCCGGCACGGGCACACCGGGGACGCCTCGGCGGCGGGGCAGGCCATCGCCGACCGGATCGAGCAACTGGCCCGCCTCGAACACGAACGGTGGTGCCGGGAACGGCGCGCGGAAGGCTGGACGTACGGTGACCCGCGGGACGACGTCCGGCAGCGACATCCCGAGCTGCGGCCGTGGGACGACCTGACCCCCGCTGTGCAGGAGCAGAACCGCGAGGAGATCCGGGCCCTGCCGGACGTGCTGTCCGACAGCGGGTTCGAACTGATCCGGCTGACCGCCGCGGTACCCGCACAACGGCCAGGAGCAGCCGATGGTCGCTGAGCACAGCCCGCTTCGCGTCGGCATCGCGGGTCACATCCACCTGGCCCCCGGCAGCGAGCGGCCGATCGCCGACGCGCTGCGGGTCGAACTGGACCGGATCAGCGACCGGCCGGTGCACGGCGTCACCTGTTTGGCGGCCGGCACCGACCAGATCTTCGCGCGGGTGGTCCTGGCCACCGGCGGCACGTACGAGGTGATCCTGCCCGCCCTGGACTACCGCGACACGATCGTCGAGCCGAGCCGGGCCGACTTCGACGAGCTGCTGGCGCGAGCCACCCGGGTCATCCACACCGGGTACCGGCACTCCGACACCGCCGCCTACCTGGCCGCCAACCGGGAGCTACTGAGCCGGGCGGACCGGCTGGTGGCGGTCTGGGACGGGATACCGGGCTGCCATGCGGCCTCGACCGACCGGACCGTCGACGAGGCCCGGCAGCGGGGCATCCCGACCACGGTCCTCTGGCCCGCCGAGGCCCGCCGCGCCGACCGCCGGCCCTGACGGTCGCGGTCCGCGTCCGGGAGGGCGGCGGCCCGACGGCCCGGCCCGTCCTCAGACGCCGCGGGCGAACAGGGCCAGGCGTACCCGGTTCGGGCTGCCGGTCTTGGTCATCAGGCTGGTGATGTGCGTCTTGACGGTGGTGACGCCGATGTGGAGCCGCTCGCCGATCTCCGCGTTGGACAGGCCCTCGGCGACCAACTCCAGCACCGCCTGCTCGCGGGCGGTCAGCCCGTCGACCGGCTCCGGTGCGTCGGCGCGGGCGCGCACCGCCCGGTGCACCAGCCGCCGCAGTACCTCCTGGCTGAACGGGCTGTCGCCGGCCGCGGCCCGGCGGATGCCGTCGAGCAGGTCGGTGGGGGGCGCGTCCTTGAGCAGGAATCCGCAGGCCCCGGCGGTCAGGGCCGGATAGAGGTGGTCGTCGTCGCCGAACGTGGTCAGCACCAGCACCCGGGTGGTGGGGCGGTCGGCGAGGATGCGGCTGGTCGCGGTGATTCCGTCCACGCCCGGCATCCGCAGGTCCATCACCACCACGTCGGGCCGCAGCCGGGCGGCCAGCGACACCGCGTCGCGGCCGTTGTCGGCCTCGCCGACGACGTCGAGGTCCGGCGCGGCGTCGCAGAGCATCCGCAGGCCGGCGCGGATGAGGTGCTGGTCGTCGACCAGCAGTACGCGGATCATGAGGCCCCTTCCGGTGCGGCGGGCAGTACGGTACGCACCTGCCAGCCCGTACCCGTCGACCGGTCGCCGATCGGCCCGGCCGCCAACCGGCCGCCGAGCACCTCGACCCGCTCCCGCATGCCGGGGATGCCGTGGCCGCCGCCGGCCGGCACCCGGGCCGGCACCGAGCCCCGCCCGTTGTCCGCGACCTCCCAGTGCACCGCCCCGTCGACCAACCGGACCGTCAGCCGGGCCACGGCGGAGGTGCCGGCGTGCTTGGCCACGTTGGTCAGCGCCTCCTGGGTCAGGCGCAGTACGGCCAGGCCGCGTACCGCGTCGATCGAACCGATGGCCGGGTCGATGTCGGCCTCCACGGTGACCCCGGCCTGACGGGCCCGGTCCACCGCCGCGCCGAGCGCGGCCGGCAGCGCCGACGGTTCGATCGCGGTCAGCGCCGCGTCGCCGCGTACCCCGTCGGGGTCGCGCAGCACGGCGACCAGCTGGCGCAGGTCGGCCAGGGCCGCCGTGCCGGTGCCGTGCACGTCGTCGAAGACCGCGCCCACCCGTGGATCCAGGTCGGTGAGCACATGCCGGGCCACGCCGACCCGTAGCACCATCGACGCCACGTGATGCGCGACCACGTCGTGCAGCTCGCGGGCGATGGCGCTGCGTTCGTCGGCGCGGGCGGCCCGGGCCTCCGACTCCCGGCGGCGCTGCTCCTCCGCCGCCCGCTGCTGCGCCTGCTGGCCCAGTTCGCGGGTGGTCCGGACGACCAGCCCGAGCAGCAGCGGAACGCCGACCTCCAGCAGCAGCCCGACCACACCGGTAAGGAAACGTGGCAGCGGGCCGCCGATCGAGTCGGTCAGGTCGACCACCGCCAGCCCGGCAGCGGCCAGCCAGATGGTCCGGGTCCGGTCGGCCCGCATGGTCAGTTCGAGCAACGCCCAACTGGCACCGACATGGTTGATCGTGGTGTCGTCGAGCAGCCGGATCGCCACGGCCAGCAGCGCGGTCTGCACCACCAGGTTGACCAGGGGCCGGCGGTGGAACACCAGTCCGAGCGAGAACGCGAGCACCGCGAGGGCCCATTGCAGGGCGGTCGGTCGCGCGCCACCGAGCGGGACGAAGATCAGGTAACCGAGGCCCGCGAGGACGAGCAGGACCATCCGCACGAAGCTGTCCCGCGCGTCGAACAGCCGCCCCACCCACCCCACGCGGCTCACCCTAGCGCTCGGCGGCGGCGGGGCGAGGCGTCGCCGGCCGCGTCCACCTGCCCCGGATGATCAGGTACGCGGCCAGGCCGAGCGGCCCGAGCAGGATCGTGAGCACCAGCACCGGCGCCATGATCAGCGACGGCACGCCACGTTCCCGGCTGTCGAGCCACGCCCACCGACCGACGAACAGGTCGAACACGATCATGTGTGCCCAGCCCGCTGCCGCGCCGACCGCCCCACCCAGCAGCTCACGCACCCCGTCCAGGGTCGGCGACAGTACGGCCGGCAGCACCTCGGCGAGCGCGGGGAGCACCAGGACCGCGTAGATCAGCAGGCCGGGCGCCACCATCAACGGCGACTTGATGATCCGGGCGGTCACCGACCAGTTCGGCAGCAGGATCATCAGCACCCAGAAGGGCGCAGCCACCGCGAACGTCAGCGTGAACAGAACCTCGGTCATGCCTGCTCTCCTTCTTACGGTCGGCTGTGCACCTGATGTTCCGCTCGCTCACGCCGCCAGCGCCACTTCGGGTTTGCGGCCACTGGCCAGCACCAGGCCGGCGGCGGTCACCGTCGCCACCAGCAGCGCCGCGGCAACGCCCAGGGTGAGCGCGTCCGGCCGCAGCAGCGGTTGCCCGCGCAGCGCCTGCCAGGTCAACAGGACCGTCAGCCCCCCGTACGCGGTGCCCGCGACGACCAGCAACCGCGCCCGGGTACGCCCGCCGAGCCGGTCACCGCCGTACCGGCCGAGCAGGATCGCCAGGACCGGCAGCACCTGCATCGCGTGCAGCCCCACGAAATGGCCGATCCGCAGGTCCCCGCCGGTGCTGCTCCAACCGACCAGGGGCAACCCGGCCCCACCGTCGGCCACGCCCACGCTGTGCGCACCGGCGATCCCCTCGACGCCGGGCGCCTGACCGGGCAACACCATCGGGATCGCCACCAGCATGCCGAGCAGCGCCAGCCCCAACCCCAGCCTGATCGCGTACCGGCCGGCCCGGTCCGCGATCGGCTGCCGCAGCACCGCCACGGACAGGACGAGGTGCGCCCCGAACAGCACCATGATCGCCGTACCCATCAGCATCCACAGCACGGCATTCAGCGGGCTGGTCACGTTGTAGTGGCTGGTCGTACCCCGCAACACCTGTCCGACGATGACGACCATCTCGACCACCGCCATCGCCATGATGACGGTGGTCGCCCACTCCGCGATCCGGCTCCGCCAACGCAGCAGGGAGAGCATCCAGGCCAGCGTCACGCCGTACAACGCCAGGGACACCGCGAACTTGAACGGCTTCAGCCAGATCGGCGCGCCGGTCAACACCCGCCCGTCGGCGACGATGCCGACGGCGCAGACGACGGCGAGGCCCGCCATCGCCCAGACGAAGACCATCAGTGGACGGTGCCAGGTCACGCCCCGGCGCGAACAGGTAGCAGTCATGCGTCAGATGCTGTTCGGCGCGGTGCCGCGTCGCGCCCGACCGCCGGCCCCAATCGCGTCCCCTGGTCTGGCCACCACCTCCTACCCAGGTAGGAGAACGGCGGAGGGCGGCCGGCGTACACCATGCCCCCCACGAGCTGCTGGTGCGTCCGGCTGGCATCGCCGGGCGGTCCAGGGGGTGTCGTTACGTCGCCGCACCCTCTTCGGGAAGACTTCCCAGCAACTCGCTGATCGCCCGAACGCGGTCAGTCATGCCGATTTTTTGGGCGGCAGCCAGGCTTCCCTCCAGTACCAGTCGAGCCTCATCGATCCGGCCCGCGCTGGCCAACAGCCAGCCGAGGGTGCCACCCACGACGGCAATGCCGTCGGGGCGTTGCAGTTGGACGAGAATCTGGAACGCCTCGACCAATTGCGAAAATGCCGAATCGTATTCCCGCCGCTCAATATAAACTTGCGCTAGCCCCCACTTCGCGCCTGCGATCCCGTCGAGGTCTCCGTGATTCTGGTGCACTTCTAGCCGCTTGCGGTGCAGGTCGGCGGCGCCGTCGTAGTCGCCGCGTTGGTGGAGGATGTCGGCGATCTGTCCCCAGGTGATGGCCGTGGATCGGGTGTCGCCGAGGCGTTCGTAGACGGGTAGTTCGACGTCGCGGCGGATGCGTAGTGCTTCGTCGTAGTCGCCGCGTTGGTGGAGGATGTCGGCGACCTGTCCCCAGGTGATGGCCGTGGATCGGGTGTCGCCAAGGCGTTCGTAGATCGGAAGTTGTCGTTCCCGGAGGATGCGTAGTGCTTCCTCGTGATCGCCGCGTTGGAAGAGGATGTCGGCGATCTTGCCGTGGCAGATGGCGGTCGACCGGGTGTCACCGAGGCGTTCGTACGCGGGTAGCTGTAGTTCCCGGCGGATGCGTAGTGCCTCGTCGTACTCGCCGCGTTGATAGAGGATGTCGGCGATCTGTCCCCAGGTGATGGCGGTGGATCGCGTTTCGCCGAGGCGTTGGTAGACGGGTAGTTCGATTTCGTGGCGGATGCGTAGTGCTTCGTCGTAGTCGCCGCGTTGATAGAGGATGTCGGCGATCTTGCCGTGGCAGATGGCGGTGGACCGGGTGTCGCCGAGGCGTTGGTAGACGGGTAGTTCGATTTCGTGGCGGATGCGTAGTGATTCGTCGTAGTCGCCGCGTTGGTGGAGGATGTCGGCGATCTGTCCCCAGGTGATGGCGGTGGACCGGGTGTCGCCGAGCCGTTCGTAGACGGGTAGTTCGACGTCGCGGCGGATGCGTAGTGCTTCGTCGTAGTCGCCGCGTTGATAGAGGATGTCGGCGATCTTGCCGTGGCAGATGGCGGTGGACCGGGTGTCGCCGAGCCGTTCGTAGACGGGTAGTTCGACGTCGCGGCGGATGCGTAGTGCTTCGTCGTAGTCGCCGCGTTGATAGAGGATGTCGGCGATTTTGCCGTGGCAGATGGCGGTGGATCGGGTTTCGCCGAGGCGTTCGTAGGCGGGCAGCTGTATTTCCCGGCGGATGCGCAGTGCCTCGTCGAAGTCGCCGCGCTGGAAGAGGATGTCGGCGATCTTGCCGTGGCAGATGGCGGTTTCCCGCGTGTCGCCGAGGCGTTCGTAGACGGGCAGCTGTATTTCCCGGCGGATGCGTAGCGCCTCGTCGTAGTCACCGCGATGTTGGAGGATGTCGGCGATCTGTCCCCAGGTGATGGCCGTGGATCGCGTTTCGCCGAGGCGTTCGTAGACGGGTAGCTCGACGTCGCGGCGGATGCGTAGTGCCTCGTCGTAGTCGCCGCGTTGGTGGAGGATGTCGGCGATCTGTCCCCAGGTGATGGCGGTGGATCGGGTTTCGCCGAGGCGTTGGTAGACCGGTAGTTCGACGTCGCGGCGGATGCGTAGTGCCTCGTCGTAGTCGCCGCGTTGATAGAGGATGTCCGCGATCTTGCCGTGGCAGATGGCGGTTTCGCGAGTTTCGCCGAGGCGCTCGTAGACGGGTAGTTGTATCTCGCGGCGGATGCGTAGTGCTTCGTCGTAGTTGCCGCGGCGGAAGTGGATGTCACCGATCCCGCCCATCGCGGCGGCGGCCTCCTGCTCCGATCCGGCCGCCGTGAACAGATCATGCGCACGCCGGAACAGTTGCTCGGCCTGCTCCGGCTCGCCCCGCTCCCGCAGGAATTCTGCCCGCTCCGCGATGACCCGGGCCTGCTCCAGCGGGTCGGTATCCTGCTCACCCTCGTCCTGCACCTGCCGGAGCGCACGGTCGAACAGTCCGCCCGCCGCGTCGCCGTCGCCGCTGGTCACGGCCGCATCGGCGACCCGGCGGAGCAGGATGGTCGGCACCGGTGTGTGGTGCCGGTCGAGCAGTGCGATCGCCTCCCGCCCGAGGTGGAACGCGTTTATCGCCCGGCCGGTGCGGAGCGCCCGCACAGCCGATGCGGCGCAGGTGGCGACGACCACCGGATCGTCGGCGGCAAGAGCAAGTCGGGTCAGTTGCAGATCCAGGGCCGCGCCCCGCCTGGAATGGTTCGAGACGTCGCCCCAGGCGGCGAAGAGTGGCTCGACCACCAGGGCGGCCAGCGTGGTGTGCTCGTCAGCGGTGAGCGGATCGATCCGCCCGGCGGCCAACGGGTTGGCGGCCATGGCGGGACGCTGCGGGTCGTACGCGTCGGGAAAGACGTCCAGGAGTCCGAGCCCACGCAGCCGGGTCGTCGACCCGCCCGTCTGCCTGGCCAGCACCTCGATCACCGGCGCCGGCACCGGCAGGTCGAACAGCGTGACCGTCCGGAGCAGGGCGACGTGCGTCGGCCCGGCCACGGTCAGCAGCTCGTCCAGGTCCAGGTTCTCCAGGAACGTGCGGACGTCGGCGTCCGAGGGCAGGTCGCCCTGGCGCAGGTACGCCTCCAGGCCGGCCACCGCCGCATCGGCCCGTTCCAGGGTCACCTGCTCGCCGTAGACCAGCCGCCGACCGATGAGATCCTGAAGGCCGGGGTTGCCGCCGCTGGCGGTGAGTGCCCGCCGGGCCAACTCGGCCCGCTCGGTCTGCCGGTCCGGTGGGGTGAGTGCCTGTTGCCGGCGTTGGAGTTTGCGCTGGGCCACGCTGGACAGCGGACGTAGCTGCACCGGTTCCAGCCGGGACTCCAGCCCGCCGAGGGTGAACAGGTAGCGGCTGGTCAGCAGCAGCCGGCTGTCGGTCTCGGCCGGGTCGAACGCGCGCAGCACCGCCGCCAGCATCGGGGCGGCCCCGGCCAGCAGCCGGTGCGGGCCGGTCGGGTCGGGTTCGAGGATCTGCTCCAGATCGTCGATGATCAATAGCAGTGGACGCTGACCGTCGCCGGGCTGGGCGCACGGGCCGGTGAGCAGGTCGATCAACACCGCCTCAAGGGCCTCGGGCCGGGCGCGCACCTCCGGCCGGCGGCGTTCGATCAGCTCCCGGGCGGCCGGGTTGGCGCGTACCGCCTCGGCGATTTCGTCGAGCACCGCCATCGCGCTGTAGTCGCCGAAGACCACCGCGACCGCGCGATCCGGGAAGCGGTCCACGACCCGCGCGGCCAGGCTCGACTTGCCCAACCGCCCCTGGCCGTGCAGCAGAACCCCGGCCCGCTCGCCCGCGCGCAGCGCCCGTAGCGCCTGCTGCAACTCGGGTCGCCGGCCGACGAACATCTCCGCCGCCGCGACCGGCACCTGCTCCTTGCCCTTGAGGAAGGTCGTGATTCCGCGTACGGCCGACACCAGCGACCGCCGCCGGGTGCCCGCCACCAGCGGCCCACCCCCGGTCGGCCCCAGCCACAGCCGTGCCAGGTGCCAGTCTGTCCGTACCGCCGGGTCTGTCGACTCGAACAACGCCCGGCGCGCGTCACCGACCGCCACCGCGAGATCGGCCCGCGCGCCCAACTGGCCGTACAGCTTCTCGGCGAAGACGATGGCGGCGAGGTCGCCGACCGAACCGTCCCAACCCAGCACCGCCGGTACGCCCGCCGACACCAACGCGGTCGCCAGCGAATGCGCCACCAGAGCGTCGCCGTCGGCAGGCCGGCCGGCGCCGGCACGTTTTCCGCTACCCGGTGGCAGATGACCGGCCGCGTCGGCGGCGGTGGCGGTCAGGCAGGCCGAGACGAACACCAGCCGGGGCATCGCCGTCAGCAACCTGACCAGGTCCGCGCCGGTCGTCGGGCGGCCGTCACCCAGCTCGTCTTCGAGCAGCAGCACCGGCACACCGGGCCGGCCCGGCTGCACCGGATAGTTGTTCAGCCCGTGACACGACAGGTGCAGCACCGGGAAGCCGCCCAGATCGGCGAGCCGATGCGCCAACTGCTCCGGGTCACCGGTGTCCTCGACCATCAGATCGAGTCGGGTGTCGCCGACCGCGCGTAGGATCGCCGCTTCCTCGGCCTCGAAATCCAGCTCATGCTGCCCGCGTGGGGACGCCGCCATGAAGGCCAGCCCCAACCGGAACCCGTCGAGCGCCGGCCGGGGGCCGGGTGTTCCGAGCCGGCGGACCACGGAGAACCGCGCCAACTCGTCCTCCACGAGGAACCCACCGCCCGGCCGGGCCAACAACTCGTACGGCGCACGCAACGCCGCCCACGCCCGGTCGGATGGCGTACGCGGCCCCTGGACCTCGAAGACCAGTGGTGTCGGTGCCCGCTTCAGCAGGGCGGACAGTTGACCGTGCTCGGAGTCCAGCCACTCGTACAACTCGCGGCCCAGCGCGACGAACACGCCATCGTCGCTGTTGGCCTGCACCGCGCGTACGTAGCGTGCGGCCAGCCCGTCGAGCAACGCCGCGTCGTCCCCACCCAGCGTCCGTCGGGGCCCGACCCGATCCCCGTCGATCAGCACCTCGAAGCCGGTGTCGTCGAGGACGAGACCAGTTGTCACGCGAGCCCTCCCGTGCCGATTCTCACCGCATTGCCGAACAGTTGCCGGGAGCACGAGGGCGTCGGTGATCGTTTCCTGAACGAAGATCGAATGGTGTCCCCACCGCCCACTCCCCGGGATCACCGTCAGGCGAGCAAGATGATCGCCACACTACCCAGCAGATGCTCACGTGCAAGCAATGTCGAGAACCTGACAGGATCTGTTGTTCGACTGTCTCATATGGTCGCTCGCGTTGCCGAAAGCGATCACGGAATTGCCGGTCCGAGATCCGCGTCGAGGGATGTCACCGGAACCGGCACATGGCGGCCCTCAACAACCCGGTCATTCTGACCTGGACTGGGCATCCCGGTCCGCGAGGCCCGAGCCGACCGTCGATGGGTGCGGTGGGTGTCTGCTGGTGCGGCAGCGCAGCCGCAGGCGGCCTTGGGCCCGGCTCGGGACTACACCTCCGCCCGCGTCCATCGGCGGAGCGTGCCGTCTCACCACACGGGAGGCAGTCAGTAGACCTTGGAACGTTTCCGTTAGCTCCTAACGGAAACGTTCCAAGGTCTACTATGGGCGGTGCCCGAATCAAGCTTCGGGGTTGAGAGATGACCAGTCGCGGGATTGGCTCGGAAGCTCTCCGAACCGCGTCCACCAACTCCTGTTGGCGGCCAATGACGACAGCCTTGTGTTTGTTGTCGGGACGTTGTTCCTCGCCCGTGCCGCGAGCAGGCCAGTGCGCACATGCGAGAGATCTCCTGATGGGCGGGGCCGGAGAGTTCCTGGAGCCGGAACGTTGTCGTCCACGATCTCCGGCAACTGCCCTGTCACCTGCCTGTCGTCCAATCGAAGAGACCCCCGGTCGCGGTTCAGGCCATCCCGGGCCCAAGGTCCCGAAGATCGGGGTCGGCCGGCACTGAGCTGCCCCGATGGGTGGGTCATAGCGTGGGTTCGCAAGCCGACAGAGGAGGTCGTGATGCGGGCCTGGCAGGTGGGCGATGTGATGACCAGGGACGTCGCCACGGTGGTGGAGCAGACGCCGTACCGGAGGATCGTCGATCTGCTTGCCGAGCGGCGGGTCAGTGCCGTGCCGGTGGTGGACGACTTCGGGCACGTGCGAGGGGTGGTGTCCGAGGCGGACCTGCTGCACAAGGTGGAGTGGATGGGCGAGCCGCACGAGCGGCGGGTCTTCGAGCGGGCCCGGCAGCGTACGGCGCGCCGCAAGGGCGAGGCGGGGATCGCGCGGGAGCTGATGACCGCGCCGGCGGTGACCGTCTCCCCGCACACCTGCCTGGTGGCCGCCGCCAAGCTGATGGACCGTGAGCAGGTCAAACGTCTGCCGGTGGTGGACGACCTGGGTCGGGTCGTCGGCATCGTGACCCGCGGCGACCTGTTGCGCGTACACCTGCGTCCCGACGCGGACATCCGCGACGACGTGGTGCAGGAGGTGCTGCGGCGGGTGTTGGCGGTGCGTGACGGCACCGTCCGGGTCGAGGTGCGCGACGGCGTGGTGACCATGACCGGGAGGCTGGACCGGCGTTCGGCGGTCGACATCGCGGGGCGGCTCGCTGCCCGGGTCAGCGGCGTCGTCGAGGTGGTCAACGAGTTGGGCTTCGACTTCGACGATGCCGACCTGGCCCGCTTCCCGTCGTTCCCCGTGCAGCCGACCCGCGTCCCCTGACACCGACCCGCGTCTCCTGACACCGGTAGCGCACTCGGGCCGGGCTGGCCCGGCTGGACCTCGGCACCTTCACCGACTGACGACCGGCTGGCGGAGTCAGCGGTAGGCGGCCCGCCGGAGCGTCCGGTGGTGGGGTCGGGCGTCAGCGCAGGGTGGCGTACGCCAGCGGTGCGCTGACGCCGTCCCAGGTGCCGGTCAGGGTGGCGCCGGCCGGGCCCGTCGGCTGGCTGCCGGTAAGGCCGGGGCGGCGGGCCAGGGTCAGCTCCACGGTGTCGGTGACGATCACGGTCCGGTCGCCGTCCACCACCCGGCGCACCGCGCCGACGGCCGGTACGTCGGCGCCGGCCCCGTCGCTGGTGATGTCCATGCTGGGGGCGCGGACCTCGGGCCGGCCGTCGACCTCGAAGTACTCCTCGGCCTGCCCGCTGCCGGTGAGGACGGCGTCGGCCAGCGCGGCGGCGTACACCGGGTCGGCGCACGCGTCGTAGACCCAGCGGGTGCCCAGCACCGAGTGCTCCAGGGTGCCGATCAGCCAGGCGTCGGCGGCCGGTAGCGGCGCGCCGCGATAGGTCAGCGGCACCTGGTGGACCGGGCCGGTCCCAAAGCGCACCAGCAGCGTCTCGATGCCGACCTCCCCGGCCGGGTCGTCGAACCGGTACGCGGCCACGCGCACCAGTTCGGCGGCGCTGTCGCCCTGGTACCAGCTGCGGCTGGGCAGCCAGGAGGCCAACAGTTCGAGCTTGGTGGGGCGAAGGTCCGCCCGATGCAGCAACGCCATGCGCCGCATCGTACGTCCGTTCGGCCGCTGACGTGCGGCCCGGCACGGCCCGTGGTCACCGAAGTGTGCGACGCCCGCCAGTGGGTATCCGCCGGCTCACCCAGGGCGGGCGGAGGGCGTCGGGCTGCCGCCGGAGCATCCCGAGGAGGAGAACATGACCCAGCAGAAGGCGCGCTCGGACAGTCAGCCCCGGCTGCACCAGCACGGCCGCGAGATCCAGGCGTACGGCACCGTGCGGCAGTTGCCGGTCGCGCTGTCGTACGACGCGCGGATGTACTCCTGTGAGCGGCTGAACCGGGTACTGGCCGACACCCGGATCCTGCATTCGCTGTACAAGAAGCATCACTGGCTGATGCGCGGGCCGACCTTCTACCAGCTGCACCTGCTGCTGGACAAGCACGCCGACGAGCAGTTGGCGCTGGTGGACATGGTCGCCGAGCGGATCCAGACGCTGGGCGGGATCGCCGTGGGGGACCCCCGGCACGTGGCCGAGATCACCCGGATCCCGCGCCCGCCGGACGGCGCCGAGGAGGTGCCGGCCATGCTGTCCCGCCTGCTGGAGGCGCACGAGACGATCCTCACCGACGCGCACGACGCGGCGGCGCGGGTGGCCGAGCAGGGCGACGACGGCAGCAACGACCTGCTGGTCTCGAACGTCATCCGGACCAACGAGTTGCAGACCTGGTTCATCGCCGAGCATCTGGTCGACACGCCGATCGTCGTGGCGTAGGAGCGCGTCGTGACGGATCTCGGCGCGAAGGTCTCGTACCTCGCACTGGCTGCCGGCACCCCGGTCTACGCCCCCGATTCGACGATGATCGGGATGGTCGAGCATGTCCTCGCCGACGAGCGGCAGGACATCTTCCACGGCGTGATCATCGCGCCGTCCCGGGCCCACCACACGCACCGCTTCGCCCACCGCGAGCAGATCGCCGACCTCTACGAACGGGGCGTGCTGCTGTCGGTGCCGGCCGCAGCGCTGCACGAGCCCGGTACGGACACACCGGCGGAGCAGGCCGAGGAAGCCGACGACCCGGTCCGGCTGGGCCTGCGTCGGGCCTGGGAGTGGCTGGTCCGAGCCCGCTGACCCCGGCGCTGCCTGGTCGGCCGGACGGATCATGGCCCGCACGTGTCGGCGCACCGCACCGCCGCGTCACCCACCGATCAGCCGCAACCACGTGGGGTAGGCGGGAGGCCGGTCCACTCTGGAGTGCCGGTAGGGTCTCTGATCGACCTCCGAGTATCCGTAGGGGAAGACCATGAGCAGAACGGTTCACGGGTCGGCCGCGAACTGTGGGATCGTGACGTGAACCAGCCGTTGCGCCCCGGTGATCCGGTCCGGCTTGGCGATTACCATCTGCTCGGCCGGCTCGGTGAGGGCGGGATGGGCGAGGTGTTCCTGGCCCGCAGTGGGCAGGGCCGGCAGGTCGCGATCAAGATGATCCGGCCCGATTTCTCCGACGACCACGAGTTCCGGGCCCGGTTCCGCAGCGAGGTGAACCAGGCCCGCCAGGTTCCGCCGTTCTGCACCGCCGAGGTGCTCGACGCCGATCCGGATCACGATCCGCCGTACCTGGTGGTGGAGTACGTCGACGGACCGAGTCTGGCCCAGGTGATCCGGGTGCAGGGGCCACTGGGCGCGGGTGCGTTGCACAGCATGGCCGTCGGGGTGGCGACGGCTCTCGCCGCCATCCACGGCGCGGGGGTGATCCACCGGGACCTCAAGCCGGGAAACGTCCTGGTCGCGCTGGGCGGCATCAAGGTCATCGACTTCGGTCTCGCTCGTACCTTCGAGGCGACCAGCCAGCACACCCGTACGAATCAGATGGTCGGCACCATCGCGTACATGGCACCGGAGCGGTTCGAGACCGGACGCAACCGGACGGTCGGTCCGGCGGCCGACATCTTCGCCTGGGGAGCGATGGTCGCGTACGCCGCGACGGGGCGTAACCCGTTCGGTGCGGACAGCGGTGCCGCCATGGCGATGCGGATCCTCAGCCAGCCGCCGGATCTCACCGGACTCGCCGGGCCGTTGCGCGGGTTGGTCGAGCGGGCGCTGGCGAAGGATCCGGCCGACCGGCCCACCGCCCGGACGTTGCTCGACGAACTGCTGGTCTCGGCGCCCTCGGCGAGTGCCGCCCGGACCATGCTCGCCGACGCGGCGTCCGCGCTCACCCTCCGTGCCGCCGATCCGCTGGCATCCACGATGGATGGGGCGAGGGCTCCCGGGCGCGAGGGCGCCGACCCGGACCGGTCGCCGCCCCGGGTGCCGGGGCGGGTCTTCGGTGGGCGGACGGCGAGACGGCGGAATCAACTGCTGGTGTTGACCGCCGTGGCGGTCGCGGCGGCGCTGGCGGTGCCCACCTTCGTGTTCGGTCCGCAGCTGCTCAGCGGTCTCTCCGGAGACGCGGCACCGACCTCCACCGGACCGGCTCGGTCCGGCAGCAGCGCGGACCTCACGTCCACCGGGGAGGGCGGGCCGAGTGCCACACCATCCGCCGGCGTCACCGGCATCCTCAGCGGGAAGCGCCGCACCATGCTGCACATCGCGGAGATCGACCGAAATCTGTCGATGAACTACCGTGGCGAGGTCCGCGTCGGTGACGGTACGGGGCCGGAAGCTCTCTTCGTCCTTGAGCCGAGCGGCGGCAGCGACTACATGATCAAATCGCTGAACCCCGAGATCGATGACCCGTCCTGCCTCGGTGTGAAGGCCCAGCCGGACGGTTTGTCCACGCTTGTGGCTGCCGACTGTGTGGCGGGTCCGGCGACGTTGTTCAGTGTCGCGCGTGCCGAGTTGTTCGCCATCGTGCCTTCCGGCGGGGTCGAGGATGACCAGGGCCGCCCCACCCATGTGCTGCACAACGGGGAACACGGCTTCGTGCAGTGGAGCCGGAGCCGGAAGGTGATCTACCTGGATGCCGTCGGCTACGGCACGCTTGACACGACCTTCAGCCTGGTGGACCGCGGCGCGCTCTGAACCTGCCCGGCGCTGCCGCGGTGGCGAGGTCGGGGGTGTGCGGTCTCGGTCAGGCCGGCTCGGGCTGGGGAGCGAACGTCGACCCGGGCTGGGTGGTGGGTGTCGGCTCGGCGCTGCCCCCCTGTTCCCAGATCGAGGACATCTCGTCGAAGGCGTGTTCCATGATCTGCACCATGGCGCGCCGGGCGGCGTCGCCGTCGCCGCGCTGGATCGACTGGGCGACATCCGCGTGCAGTTGGAGGGCCTGCTCGTGCGGGTAGTGCGGCATCAGGTGGTAGTGATGCCGGCCGATGAGCACCTCGGCGACCAGGTTCTGCAACTTCACGAACATCTCGTTACCCGAGGCGGCGAGTATCCGCTGGTGGAACTCGATGTCCAGGCGGAGGAAGCGTTCCTCGTCGCCGGCCTTGCCGGCGGCCCACATCTTCGCGGCGAGCCCGACCAGTTCGCTCGCGGCGTCGTGGTCGACGCGCTGGGCGGCGAGCCAGGCGGCGTGCGGTTCCACGGCGGTACGCAGTTCGGTGATCGAGCGGATCTGGGCGATGCGGCCGGCCGAGGCCAGCCGCCAGCGGATCACCTGGGGATCGAAGACGTTCCAGTGGTCGGCCGGACGGATCATGACCCCGACCCGGCGGCGGGTCTCGATGAAGCCCATCGACGCCAGCACCCGGAGGACTTCGCGGATCACCGAGCGGGACACCGCGTACCGGTCGACCAGGTCGTCGATGTTGAGCACGGCGCCGGCGGCCAGTTCGCCGCCGCAGATGGCGGTGCCGAGGTGGTCGAGGACGCGTCCGTGCAGCCCGGCCTCGGCAGGGGCGGCCTGAGCGGGTGCAACCCCTGGGGAGGGCAGATTCACGCGTCGGATCATATCAGTTAGGTCTACCACTTGTATAAGTCTGCTTTTTCGGCCTAGCATCCGGACGTTAAGCGGATGTAACAGGCCCAGGTCGCGCCCGTCCCCCCGGGGCCGCGACCAGCACAGAAGGAGAGACGGACGTGGGACGTCGATCAATAATTGGGACATCTCTGGCGGTGGTTGCCGCCATGACGCTGTCCGCCTGCGGCGGCGGTGACGACAGCGGCTCCTCGGACACCGTGCGGGTGACCCTGGTCAACCATGTCTGGACCGAGAACATCCGGAAGGCGCTGCCGGAGTTCGAGCGGGAGACCGGCCTCAAGGTCGAGGTCACCCAGCTCGGCGAGGACCAGCTGTCGGACCAGTACAACGTCAAGCTCAACGCCGGCTCCAGCGACATCGACGTGATGATGTACCGGCCGTTGCAGGAGGGTCGGCTGTTCGCCAAGAACAAGTACCTCGCCGACCTGACCAGCAAGGCCAACGGCAGCGGCGACTTCGACCTCGCCGACTTCCAGTCCGCGCCGCTGAGCGCCACCACCTACGAGGAGAAGGTGGTCGGCATCCCGATCATCACCGAGCAGCAGGTGCTCTACTACCGCAAGGACCTGCTGGAGAAGTCCGGCTTCAGCGCCCCGCCGCAGACGCTCGACGAGCTCAAGGCGCAGGCCGCGAAGATCCAGGCCGACAACCCGGGCGTGGCGGGCTTCGTGTCCCGGACCGGTAAGGCCGCCGCGGTCACCCAGTTCTCCAGCTTCCTCTACAGCTTCGGCGGCGACTTCGTCGACGGCGCGGGCAAGGCCGCCGTCAACAGCGACGCCGCCAAGCAGGCGTACGCGTACTACGGCGGGCTGCTGCGCGAGCACGGGCCGGCCAACATCAGCACCGACATGAGCTGGTCCGAGGCGATGGCCATCTTCACCCAGGGTCAGGCCGCCTTCTACACCGAGGCCAACTCGCTCTACAAGAACGCCACCGACCCGGCCAAGTCGAAGGTCACCGAGACCGTCGGATTCGCGCCGTTCCCGGCCGGCCCGGCCGGCTCGAAGCCGTACAACATCCCCTCCTGGGGCCTGGCCGTCAACGACGCCTCGAAGAACCAGGACAACGCCTGGAAGTTCATCGAGTGGGCGGCCGGCAAGACGCAGACGCTGGAGCAGCAGAAGGCCGGCGTACCGGGTGCCCGTACCTCCGTCTGGGAGAACCCGGAGGGCATCGCCACCTACCCGAAGGACATGGCCGACGCGATCACCGTGAGCCTGGCCAACGGCGTGGGTCACGACCGGCCGCTGGTCGAGCGGGTCGCCCAGGCCCGCGAGATCGTCGGGCAGCCGATCGTCGACGCCATCACCGGCAAGGACGCCGCGGCCTCCGCCGAGACCGCCAACCAGGGTTTCCAGAAGTTCCTGGACGACGAGGCCCGCTAAGTCCGGGCGCGGGGGTGGTGGGGCGAATCGCCCCGCCACCCCCGTCCGGCCTCCCCACCACGGAGAACTGATGCCAGCTGTCACCGCCCCGAGCAGAGCGCCCCGCAGCGCCTCCGTCATGCCCGACACGCCCGGCTGGGCGCGTTGGGCCAACGACCATCGCAAGTGGCTCTTCGCGGCCCCGGCCATGGCCTTCGTCGCCGCGCTGATCATCTTCCCGCTCGCCTGGACCGTCTACCTCAGCCTCACCGACTCGTCGGGGTCCGTCCGGGCCGAGTCGGAGTTCATCGGCCTGCGCAACTACCTCGACGTGCTCACCGACACCGACCGGTTCTGGCCCGCCGTGGGGCGGACCGCCGCGTTCACCGGTGTCGCGCTCTTCTTCGAGGTCGTCCTCGGCATGGCGATCGCCCTGCTGCTGTGGCGTCCGTTCCGGGGCGAGAAGTGGGTCCGGGTCGCCATCCTGCTGCCGCTGGTCGCCACCCCGGTCGCCGTCGGCATGATGTGGCGGCTCATCTTCGACCCCAACATCGGCCTGGCAAACCAGGCGCTCGGCTGGATCGGCATCGGTCCGCAGCCCTGGCTGGCCGGCCAGCACACCGCGCTACCCACCACCATCTTCATCGACATCTGGCAGTGGACGCCGATGGTGGTGCTGATCCTGCTCGCCGGGCTGACCTCGCTCTCCGACGAGCCGCAGGAAGCCGCCATGATCGACGGCGCCAGCGCCTGGCAGCGCTTCCGGCACGTCACCCTGCCGCTGCTGATGCCCACCGTGATCGTCGCGGTGCTGCTGCGCGGCATCGACGCGCTGAAGACCTTCGACATCCTCTACGCCACCAAGGGCCGCGGCGGCGGCTCGTTCAACGAGGTCGAGACCCTCAACGTGTACGCCTACGGCCTGAGCTTCGACTACAACGAGTACGGCCTCTCCTCGACCGTGTTGATCCTGTTCTTCCTGCTCATCATCGCTCTGATGTGGGTCCTCACCGCGCGCAAGAAGGAGGCGGGTCGATGAAGCCGGGTCGCGGGTTCAAGATCTTCCGCGTGGTGGCGCTGGCCGTGGTGGTGCTCTCGCTGCTGCTGCCGTTGATCTGGATGGTCGCCGCGTCGTTCAAGACCAACGTCGACATCTACGACTCCAGCAAGGCCCTGGTCTTCACGCCCACGCTGGACAACTACGACACCGTCCTCCAGCAGGCCAACTACGTCCAGTTCATCGTCAACAGCCTCTGGGTGGCGTTTGCCGCGACCGTGCTGTCACTGCTGCTCGGGGTGCCGGCGGCGTACTCGATGAGCCGGTTCAACATGCGCAAGTCGGCGCTGGTGGTGCTGATGGCCCGGGTCATCCCCGGCGTCTCGCTGCTGGTGCCCTGGTACTACGTCTTCTCGAACCTGCGCATGGTCGGCGGCTTCACCGTGCTGATCCTGAGCCACATGTTCGTCTCGCTGCCGCTGATCGTCTACATCATGATGGGCTACTTCGACGGTCTGCCGGAGGAGTTGGAGGAGGCGGCGCTCGTCGACGGGCTGACCCACATCGGCGCGTTCCGGCGGATCACCCTGCCGCTGTCCATTCCGGGTATCGCCACCGCCGGCATCCTGTCCTTCATCTTCTCCTGGAACAACTTCATGTTCGCCCTGGTGCTCTCCGGTGCCAGCACGAAGACCCTGCCGGTGGCGATCTTCGACTTCGTCGGCTACGCCAGCATCGACTGGGGCGGGCTGATGGCGGCCACCACAGTGGTCACCCTGCCGATCATGATCATCGCGCTGTTCGTGCAGAAGTACATCGTCTCCGGACTCACCGCGGGCGCGACGAAGGGCTGATCGACAATGACCACCATCTCCCGCGTCGAGACGTTCCTCGTCGCACCCCGCTGGCTGTTCGTCCGGGTGGAGACCGACGACGGGCTCGTCGGCTGGGGCGAGGCGACCTGCGAGGGCCGCTCGGAGACCGTACGCACCGCCGTGGAGCAGCTCAGCGAGCTGCTGATCGGCCGGGACGCGCTGCGCATCGAGGACCACTGGCAGGTGATGACCAAGGGCTCCTTCTACCGGGGCGGCCCGATCCTGGCCAGCGCCGTCGCCGGTCTGGACCAGGCGCTCTGGGACATCGCCGGCAAGCGGTACGGCGCCCCCGTGCACCAGTTGCTCGGCGGGCCGGTCCGGGACCGGATCCGGGTCTACGGCTGGGTCGGCGGGGACGAGCCCAGTGAGGTCCGCGACCAGATCGCCGCGCGGGTGGAGGCGGGGCTGACCGCGGTGAAGATGAATGCCTCCGGGCGGATGAGCCCGCTGGCCTCCGTCGCCGAACTCGACGCGGTGGTGCAGCGGGTCGCCGCCGCCCGCGAGGTGCTCGGCGAGCACCGGGACGTGGCGGTGGACTTCCACGGCCGCTTCACCCTCGCCAACGCCCGCCGGGTCGCGCCGCTGCTGGAGCCGTACCGGCCGTTCTTCCTGGAAGAGCCGGTGGTGCCGGAGAACTCCCACCTGATCGGTGAGTTCGTCCGCTCCACCACCACCCCGGTCTCCACCGGGGAGCGGCTCTACAACCGGCAGGAGTTCCTGCCCGTGCTCCAGGCCGGCATCGCGGTCGCCCAGCCGGACCTGTCGCACGCCGGCGGCATCACCGAGGTACGCAAGATCGCCGCGCTGGCCGAGACGTACGACGTGCAACTCGCCCCGCACTGTCCACTCGGGCCGATCGCCCTGGCCGCCTGCCTCCAGGTCGGCTTCGCCACGCCGAACTACCTGATCCAGGAGCAGAGCATCGGCATCCACTACAACCTCGGTGCCGAGGTGCTGGACTACTGTGTCGACCAGCAACCGCTGACCTTCGTCGACGGGTACGTGCAGCGGCTCACCGCGCCCGGACTCGGCATCGAGATCGACGAGCAGGCGGTCCGCGCGGCGGACAAGCGGGGCCACGCCTGGCGCAGCCCCACCTTCCGGCACCTCGACGGCTCGTACGCGGAGTGGTGACCATGACCGACGTGCTCACCACCGAACTCACCGCGACCCGACTGCTGGCCATCATCCGGGGCACCGACACCGCCGCCGCGATCGCCACCGGCACCGCCCTGCTGGCCGAGGGGGTGTCGATCGTGGAGGTGGCCCTGACCACCCCCGGCGCGCTCGACGCCATCGCGGCGATCCGGGCGGACGCGCCGGCCGGCACCCTGGTCGGCGCCGGTACGGTGCTCACCCCGGCCGCCGTCGCCGACGTGGCGGCAGCCGGCGCACAGTTCGTGGTCACCCCGGCCGTGGTCGACTCGATCCCCGAGGCGGCCCGCCGGGGCCTGCCGGTCGCCGCCGGCGCGCTCACCCCGACCGAGGCGTACACCGCCGTGCGGCTCGGGGCCAGCGTGGTCAAGCTCTTCCCGGCGTCGGTGGGCGGCGCGGCGTACCTCAAGGCGCTCCGTGACCCGTTCCCGGACCTCCCGTTCGTGGCGGTCGGCGGGGTGGGCCTGGCCGAGCTGCCCGGCTACCTGGCGGCCGGCGCGGTCGCGGTCGGTGTCGGTGGCCCGCTGGTGGGCGACGCCGCCTCCGGCGGCGACCTCGACGCACTCCGGGAACGGGCCCGTGCCTACCGGGCGGCGGTCCGCGAAGCGGGGCTGCGGTGAGCGAGCCGGACACCGCGCCGCGCGGCGTGGAACTGCTCACCGTCGGCGAGGCGCTGGTGTCGCTGCGCTCGACCGGCCCGCTGGCCGTCGGTGGGCCGCTGAGCATGCACCTGGCCGGCGCGGAGACGAACGTGGCGATCGGGCTGGCCCGGCTCGGCCACCGGACCGCCTGGGTGGGCCGGGTCAGCGACGACGAGCTGGGCGAGTTCGTGCTGCGCCAGCTGCGGGCCGAGGGCGTCGGCACCGACGGGGTACGCCGGGACGCCGAGCGGCCCGCCGGGCTGATGTTCCTGGAACGGCGTACCGCCGATGTGACCCGGGTGCGGTACCACCGGGCCGGATCGGCCGGTTCGGCGCTGCACACCGACGACGTGGCCGCGCCGCTCGCGGCCGGCGCCCGGGTGCTGCACCTGACCGGCATCACCCCGGCGCTGTCCGACAGCGCCCGGGCGGCGACGACCTTCGCGGCCCGGCAGGCCGCTGCCTCGGGCGCGACGGTGTCGCTGGACGTCAACTACCGGGCCGGGCTCTGGTCCCGGGCGGCGGCCCGGGCGGCGTTGACCCCCCTGGCCGGGTACGCGTCGATCGTCATCGCCTCCGCCGACGAACTGGACCTGCTCGCCGAGCCGGGCGCCGACGAGCCGACCGCCGTGGCCGGGCTGCTGCGCCGGGGCGTGCGGACCGTGCTGGTCAAGCTCGGCGCCGACGGGGCCCGCGCGTACACCCACGACGGTGTGCAGCAACTCGCGGCGGTGCCGGTCACCGCCGTGGACACCGTCGGCGCCGGTGACGCGTTCACCGCCGGCTACCTCTCCGGCCACCTCGACGGACTGGACCTCATCGACCGGCTGCGGCGTGCGGTGGCGCTCGGCGCCTTCGCGGTCACCGCGCACGGCGACTGGGAGGGCCTGCCCCGTCGTGACGAGCTGTCCCTGCTCACCGGCAACGCCGCCGGCACCACCCTCCGCTGACCTCCTGCGAGAAAGGCACCCCTCGTGAAGATCGTCGCTGCCGACGTCATCGTTTCCAGCCCTGACCGCAACTTCGTCACCTTGAAGATCACCACAGCGGACGGCATCACCGGCCTGGGCGACGGCACGCTCAACGGCCGCGAACTCTCCGTCGCCTCGTACCTGCGGGACCACGTGGTGCCGTTGCTGATCGGCCGGGACGCGCACCGCATCGAGGACGCCTGGCAGTTCCTCTACCGCTCGGCCTACTGGCGGCGGGGACCGGTCACCATGGCCGCCATCGCCGCGGTGGACGTGGCGCTCTGGGACATCAAGGCCAAGGCCGCCGGCATGCCGCTCTACCAGCTGCTCGGTGGTGCGTCGCGTACCGGCATCATGGCGTACGGCCACGCCTCCGGGCGGGACCTGCCGGAGCTGTTCGACTCGATCCGCGCCCACCTCGACCAGGGCTACCGGTCGATCCGGGTGCAGACCTCGGTGCCCGGCATCAACGCCGTGTACGGCGTCGCCGCGCAGCCCAGCACCGACGGCAAGCGCTACGACTACGAGCCGGCCCAGCGCACCCCGCTGCCCGCCGAGGAGGACTGGGACACCCGCGCCTACCTGCGGCACCTGCCCGGCGTCTTCGAGGCGGTCCGCGCCGAGTTCGGTCCGGAGCTGCCGCTGCTGCACGACGGCCACCACCGGATGACCCCGATCCAGGCCGCGAAGCTCGGCAAGGCGCTCGAACCGTACGACCTGTTCTGGCTGGAGGACTGCACCCCGGCGGAGAACCAGGAGGCGCTGCGGCTGGTCCGCCAGCACACCACCACCCCGCTGGCCATCGGCGAGATCTTCAACACGGTGTGGGACTACCAGACGCTGATCCGCGAGCAGCTGATCGACTACGTGCGTTCCGCGGTCACCCACACCGGCGGCATCACCGCGATGCGCAAGCTGCTCGACTTCGCCGCGCAGTACCAGATCAAGTCCGGCATCCACGGCCCGACCGACATCTCCCCGGTCGGCATGGCCGCCGCGCTGCACCTGGACCTGGCCATCCACAACTTCGGCATCCAGGAGTACATGCGCCACGGCGCGTTGACCAACGAGGTGTTCCGCCAGTCGTTCACGTTCGCCGACGGCTACCTGCACCCGGGGGAGCAGCCCGGTATCGGTGTGGAACTCGACGAGGACGCCGCCGCGCGGTTCCCGTACCAGCCGGCGTACCTGCCGTTCAACCGGCTGAAGGACGGCACGGTCCATGACTGGTGAGCCGTCGACCCGGCACGTCGTGGTGATGGGGGTGTCCGGCGCCGGCAAGACCACGGTGGCCCGGGGCATCGCGGGGCTGACCGGACTGACCTTCGCCGAGGCCGACGAGTTCCACTCCGAGGCCAACGTGACGCGGATGCGGGCCGGCGTACCGCTGGACGACGACGCCCGCTGGCCGTGGCTGCGCGCCCTGGCCGACTGGATGGCGGCCCGGCACCGGGAGGGCACCTCGACGGTGCTGGCCTGCTCGGCGCTCAAGCGTTCCTACCGTGACCTGCTGCGCCTTGGGCCGCCGGGGGTGGACTTCGTGCACCTGGACGGGCCGACCGAGGTGATTCGGGAGCGGATGTCGCTGCGCGCCGGCCACTACATGCCGCCCAGCCTGCTGGATTCGCAGACGGCGACGCTGGAACCGCTCTGGCCGGACGAGCGGGGCATCGTCCTCGACCTGCGGCAGAGCACCGAGGCGCTGGTCGTTCAGGCGGTGCGGCGGCTCGGCCTGCCGGTGGGCGACGAGTCGCCGGAGGTGCCGGTCGAGCGGCAACCGGATCCGTCCGGCCGTTCGTGAATCGGCGGCGGCGACCCGGCCGAGGAGGTCAGGTCGCCGCCGCTCAGCGCTCGGGCTTGCGGCGGACGAAGTCCTGGTAGGTCTCGTTGGCCAGTTCGGCCTGGCGCAGTTCGGCCTGGCGGATCTCCGCCGCCGACCGGGCGCGGGCCAGCCGCAGCTCGTGGCGGCGGTCCCGGAACCGGGACCAGCCCCGCACCCCGGCCCAGGCGATCCAGCCGCCGGTGGCGACCAGGCCGGTCAACGCGAATGCGAGCAGGAACTCCATCTGTTCGTCCCTTCCGGCGGGTCAGCCGACGTCCCGACGGGCCGCCAGCCAGCTGCCCAGCGTGAACATCAGCAGGGTGTACCCCAGCAGGACCACAGTCGGCAGCACCGCGCTCGACGATTCCAGCACGCCGGGCGTGCCACCGTCGAATTGGGACCGCGCACCCAGCGCGCCGGCCAGCGCGCCGGAACTCGGCGCCAGCAGGATCTTCTGCAACACCGTCAGCGGGCTCAGCACCAGGGCCAGCCCGCTTATCGCGTTCTCCAGGACCAGGGTCCACACCAGGCCGATGGCGATCGCCGTGGCGGTGCTGCGGAAGGCGATCGCGAGGAACCAGCCGATGCTGGCGTGCGCGGTGCAGATCAGCCAGGCGGCGGCCACCGCGCCGGCCAGGTCGGCGACCGGCGGCCAGTCCGCGGCGCGTCCCTCCACCATGGCGAGCACCCCGGTGACCAGTGCCAACGCGCCGAAGGTGGCCACCGCGACCAGCAGGGTCAGCCCACTCAGGACGACGGCGTGGCCGGCCAGCACCTGTCCGCGTCGGGGCCGCTGCGTGAAGATCAGGTTGAGCGTGCCCCAGCGGTACTCGTTGCCGACGACCAGCGCGCCGAGGATGACCACGATGGCGCCGCCGAAGAGGGGGAACAGCCCGATGCCGGTGGTGACCAGTTGGCCGGGCAGGACGGCGGCCAGCAGGGTCTCCGCGGCGTCGGCCTGCTCCGGGTCGCCGGCCAGGCTCAGGTGCACCAGGTAGGGGATGCCGATGCCGAACGCGAGGGCGAGCAGGGTCCAGGTCGCGGTGACCGTCCACACCGCCGGCCGCCGCCGGTCGGCGAACCAGGCGGCCCGTACCGAGGCGATCATCGGTTCGCTCCCGTCGTCGCGGCCGGCTGGTCGGATCGCTGCGGCCGGGATGGCGCCGGTGCGGTCAGTTCCAGGAACGCCTCCTCCAGCGAGTGGCGCAGCGGGCGCAGTTCGCGTACCTCGACGCCGGCGGTGACGAGTAGCCGGTTGAGCGCGCCGGCCAGGGCCGGATCGGTACTGACCCGCAGTTGCCCGTCGACCTGTTGCACCGCCGCGACCCGGTCGTCCGCGCGCAGGCAGGCGATCGCCTCGTCGGTGGGGTCGGCGTCGATGAGCAGTACGCCGGTGCCCAACGCGCCCCGCAACTCGTCCGGCGTGCCCTCGGCGACCAGCCGGCCCCGGTTGATGACCGCGATCCGGTCGCAGACCTGCTCCACCTCGGCGAGCACGTGACTGGAGAGCAGTACGGTCTGCCCGCGCTGGCCGAGGGTCCGCAGCAGTTCCCGCATCTCCGCCACGCCGGCCGGGTCGAGGCCGTTGGTCGGCTCGTCGAGGATCAGCAGGCTCGGCTCCTTGAGCAGCGCGGCGGCCACCCCCAACCGCTGCTTCATGCCCAGGGAGTAGGTGCGAAACGGTGAGCCGGCGCGGTCGGTCAGGCCCACCTCGGCCAGCACCCGGTCGGCGGCGGCATCCGGTACGCCCGCGTACCGGGCGGCCAGCCGCAGGTTGTCCCGTCCGGACAGGTGCGGGTAGAAGGTGGGCGATTCGATCAGCGCGCCGACCCGGGCCAGTTGCCGTCCGGGCGGTTCGCCCAGGACCCGGATGCGGCCACCGCTCGGGCGGACGAGTCCGACCAGCATCCGCATCGTGGTGGTCTTGCCGGCACCGTTGGGGCCCAGGAAACCGAGCACCTCACCCTCGCGTACCCGCAGGTCGAGCCCGTCGACGGCGGTGACCCCACCCGGATAGCGCTTGCTGACCTCGTGCAGTTCGACGGCGAAACGGTCGCCCATCAACGGAGCGCCGTAACCGGAAAATCGGGCAATGGGGACCGGTCCCGTCGATTTTCTCGAATGTTCATGTCTGGTGCCTCGAATTCCCCTGCCGCCACGCAGGGTTGCTTGCACGTCGCCAATTAACTTTTCCTTAGCTGGATCCGGCGTGGTGCCCGGTGGTGCGGTTGCCCAGAAGTCGCGCAGCCTCGGTCCAGGTTGGAGGCACCGCTTCATGCCTTTGACCTGCACCGAAGCCGGGACGCACCACAGGGTAGCGGAGGTCATAGGCTCGCGACAGCCCCTACCCGGCCGCTGAACGTACGTTTTGTCTTAGCCGCAGCTCACGGCCGGGATATTCACCTCGGGCATTACTTTTTTCGAAAGAGTTTGTTGACTGGCGAGTAGATCATGGGCAGCATGTAGTCACTTTCGAGACGGTCGATGTCGATGCATGGGGGCCTGATGAGCGAGTCGCTGGACGGCGGGAAGACGCTGGCAATGCGGCCGAAGCTGCGGCACGACGTGGTCTTCCTGGACGCGCCGGCCGGGGCGTACCTGCGCGGCCCGGACACCGCCTTCCTGATCAAGGGCAGGACGGCCTTCCGCTGGTTGACGTCGCTGAGCCCGTACCTGACCGGCGAACACACCCTCGCGCAGCTCACCGAGACCCTCGACCCGGGGCAGCGGCAGACCGTGCTGACCCTCGTCCGGGCGCTGATCGCCCGTGGCTTCGCCAAGGACGCCGGGGACCGCGCCGAGCTGCCGCCGCCGTTGGCCCGCCGGTTCGCCGCGCAGGTCGAGTTCGTCGACCACTTCACCGACGACCCCACCGGCCGGTTCCTGCGCTTCCACCAGGCCCGGGTGGTGCTGGGCGGTAGCGGGGCGCCGCTGCTCGCCGCCGCCCTCGGTCTGCTGCGCAACGGATGCGTACGGCTGGACCTGTATCCCGACGACGACCCGGGCTGGTACGTCGAGGCGCTGCGGGCCGACCTGGCCGAGTTGCGGGCCGACGGGGTGGCGGCCGAGGCCACCGTGCACGCCGTACCGCTGACCGTCGGCGACGCGGACGCGGTGGTCTACTGCACCGGGCCGGACGGCCTGTCCCGCCTCGCCGAACTGGCCCGCCGCTGCCACCGGGACGGCCCGCTGCTGGTGCCGGTCTGCTGGGACGAGCAGCGCGCGGTGGTCGGGCCGACCGTGGCCGCCGGCCAGGCGCCCTGCTGGCTCTGCGCCCAGCTCCGCCTCACCGCCGCGGCCGACCCGGCGACGTCGGCCGAGTTCTGGCGCCAGCTTGCCGTCTCGGTCGGCGTACCGGCAGCGCTGCCCGAGGTGACCGGGCGGATGCTGGGCAACGCCGCCGCGTTCGAACTGTTCCGGGCGCTCACCGGGGCACTCGCGCCGGACACCGCGGCCGGGGTGCTCCTGCTCGACACGACCACCCTGGAATCCACCCGGGAGCGGGTGCTGCCGCACCCGGCGTGCCCCGTCTGCCGGCACGTCGAGGTGCCCGCACCGCCGACGCCCGCCGACACCGACGACGAGACGTACCAGCGGGCCGAGGTGCTGGTGGCACCGAACGCCGGAGTCTTCACCCGGTTCGTCGACGACCCGCTGGAACAGGCGCCGCTGAAGACGGCCCGGCTGCGGCTGCCCGGCCGCCGAGGGCCCCGCGAGGTGACCGCCTTCGACGTGCACACCGTGATGGGCGCCCGGCTGGCCGCCTACCGGACGGTGATCCGCGACCACGCCGGCCGGTACGCCGATCCGGCCGGTGCGCTCACCACGTCCGCCGCCGAGCTCCGCGAGCGTGGTGCGGATCCGGTGCCCTGGCTGGAGCTGGACACGGCGACCGGCGCACCCCCGGACGACTCGCGGCGGCGGTGGCTGCCCGCCCAGGTGCTCGGCAGTTCCGACCAGGTCTGGGTTCCCGCCGTGCTGGCGCTGCCCGGCGGCGGCCACGGCGCCGGAGAATGGGCCGAGCCGACGGTGGCCGGTGCGGCCGTCGCGGCCACCCTCGACGGGGTGATCGACCAGGGTCTGGCCGACGCGCTCGCCTACCACGCCCTGATCAGCGCCATGCGCGGCCGGTCCGGGCCACGGGAGGTCAGCGAGGAGGAGCTGGTCGGCGACGAAGACACCGCCTTCGTGGTGAAGGCGGCACATCGGCTCGGCTGCCGGCTGACGGTCGTCGCACTGCCCGCAGCCGCCCCGGCGCACGCGGTGCTCGCCGTCACCGAACTACCCGGCACCGACCGCCGTCACTGGGCACTGGCCGGCGGCTTCGACCCGGTCACCACCCGGCTGGCCGCCGTACGGGACGCGGTCGGCCAGGTCCAGGTGCGGCACTTCGAGCGGGCCGACGCCGACCTCGGCGACCCGGTGCTGCGCGACTTCGAGCCGGCGACGCTCGTGGCCGGCCCCGCCCCGGCCGCCACCGACGCCGCCGACGCCTCGGCGGTCACCGACCGGGCCGCCGTGCTGGCCGCGCTGGCCGAACGGTCGATCAGCGTCCTGCTGGTCGAGACCACCACCCGCGACATCAGGGCCAGCGGGGCGTTCCGCAGCGGTGTGGTCCTGCTGCGCCACCACGGCCGCACGGCCGACTGAAACCACCACGACACGTGGTCCAGCGAGGCACCCACCGTGGGAAGGAGGTGGAAACATGCCGATCACCCTGAACGACGAGCTGCGCGAACTGGAGACCGAAACCTTCGAAATCGAAGAGGTCACCGACGGCGGAGAGACGCTCGCGGCCAGCAGCTCCAGCTGCTCCTGCTCCAGCTGTTGCAGTTGCAGCACGTCCAGCTGCTGCAGCACCAGCACCAGCACCTCCAGCTGCGGCTGACCGGGTGAACGGGTTTGCCCCCGACGCCGATGACCTTCCGTCCCGGTGGGACCGCAACACAACGCCCGACCGCCGCCGGCTCACCCCGGCGAGCAGCCCCGCGTGCCTCCGCTGGATCCACCGTGGTGGTGCGGCCCCCACCCCGACGACTGGCGCCGATCGCGGCTCAAGGAGACGTCCGTGCCGACACAACCCCCGCCATCCGGTTCGCTACCCGACTCGGTCCGCAGTGAACTGCGCGACCTGCAGACCGAGACGTTCGAGGTCGAGGACATCGCGGAACTGTCCGCCGACCTGATGGACATCTGCAGCAGTAGCACCAGCACGTCGAGTTGTTCGAGTTGCAGTACGTCCAGTTGTTGCAGCTGCACCTCGTCGAGTTGCAGCAGCACCAGTTAGGTCACCGGGCCGCCGGGTGGTCCGGACGCCCACGGTCGACGTGACCCTCAAGCCCTCCGAGGGGAGGTGTACCCAGATGCCGGAGCTCAGTGAGGAACTGCGCACGCTCGAAACGGAGACGTTCGAGATCGAGGACGTCGACGCGATCGACGCCATGGTCATGGACTGGTCCAGCTCCAGCTGCTCCTGCTCGAGCTGCTGCAGTTGCAGCACGTCGAGCTGCTGCAGCAGCAGCACCAGCACCGGATGCGGCGGCGGATAACCACCCGCCACCGTCCCCGCCGGCGGTCCACGTCGGCGGGGCACCCGGTACCCCGCCCCCGCCGCACGACCGCAGACAGGTGAACCGCATGATCGTCGACGTCCGGACCACCTCCACCGGATGGGACAGCAGCCTCAAGCAGCTCGGTGAGGTGCTCCACGAACGACGCCAGGACCGGCCGCCTCCGCCGGGTCCGACGCCGCTGGACGGGCTCACCGTCCGGATCGCCGCGCTGGGGCTCACCGACGCCAACCGCGACGACGCCGAGGCGGTACCGGGCGGTGCCGTCCTGCCGATCTGGTTGTACGGCAGCACCGCGCTGGTCGGCCCGCGCTGGGCAGCGCCGACGGACGGCCGACGAGGCGGGCCCTGCCCGCTCTGCGTACAGCGTCGCTGGCAGGCCATCCGGGTACGCGAGGAGCGGCACGCCCTGGAGCACGGCGCCCAGGTCGGCACCGTCGGCGCGTTGCCACACCTGACGCCGTTCGCGGTCGACGCGCTGTGGCAGCTGGTGCTCACCGCCGCCAGCAGGGCGTCCGATCGGCCGGGCGTGGGCCGGCTCTGGCAGCTGCGGATGGACACCCTGGAGACGACGACCGTGGCGGTGCTCGCCGACTCCGAGTGCCCGGCCTGCGCCGATCCCGGGGCGGACACCGCCGAGGCCGCGGTCATGCCGTTGACCAGCCGACCCAAGCCGGACCCGGCGGCGTACCGGCTGCGCTCGGCCGCCGAGCTCGACCTGCCGGTGACGGCGCTGGCCAACCCGGTCGTCGGCGCGTTGGGTGGCAGCGCGCTGCGCGCCTACAACGCCACCGCGACCGCGCCGGTGACCGGATATTTCCGGGTACGCAGCCGCTACGACCTGCACGAGATGTGGTGGAGCGGACACGCCAACAGCTACGGCAGCAGCGAGACGTACGCGCTGCTGGAAGGACTGGAACGGTATGCCGGCCAGTTCCCCCGGGGCAAGCGGCCCACGGTCCTCGACAGCTACGCCAACCTCGCCCCGCACGCCCTCGACCCCGCCGGCCTCGGCTACCACCCGGCGTTCTACCACGGCCACGGGCTCTACTACACCCCGTACTCGCCGACCGAGCCGATGCACTGGGTCTGGGGCTACTCGCTGCGCGACCGCGCGTCCCGGCTGGTCCCCGAGCAGTTGGTGTACTACCTGGACCGGCGCACCGACCAACGCAAGTTCGTCCAGGAGTGCTCCAACGGCTGTGCCAGTGGCAGTTGCCTGGAGGAGGCGCTGCTGCACGGCATGCTCGAACTGGTCGAGCGGGACGCCTTCCTGCTCGCCTGGTACGGCTCCGCGCGGCTGGCCGAGATCGACCCGGCCACCTGCCGTGACGAGCGGGTGCACTTCATGATCGATCGGGTGAACCTGCTCGGGTACGACCTGCGCCTCTTCGACACCCGCGCCGACCTGCCCGTACCGGTGGTCACCGCGGTCGCCGTCAAGCGTGGCGACGGGCTCGGCCAGCTCTGCTTCGCCGCCGGGGCCAGCCTGGACCCCGACGACGCGGTCCGCGCGGCGGTCTGCGAAACCGCGTCGTACGTGCCCGGCTTCGACGAGCGGGTGGCCGCCAGCGAGCCGGAACTGCGGGAGATGACCCGCGACTACACCAAGGTCACCGAGCTGAGCCACCACGCCCTGCTGTACGGGCTGCCGGAGATGACCGACCACGCGCGGTTCCTCTTCGACGACCCGCCGCTGCGCTCGATGAGCGACCTGTACGGCGACTGGCTGGCCGCCCGGCCGACCCACGACGACCTGCGGGCCGACACGGAGTACCTGGGCGAGCTGATCGCCGGGCTGGGCGGTGACGTCGTCGCGGTCGACCAGACCTGCCCGGAGCAGGAGATCGCCGGGGTGCACACGGTGGCCGTGGTCGCCCCCGCCCTGGTGCCGATCGACTTCGGCTGGCAGCGGCAGCGGGTGCTCTACAGCGACCGACTGGACCGCCACCTGGCCCGAGGCCAGCACGGACCGGACCGGCTCGGCGCCACCGGCCGCAACCTGAACCCGCACCCCTTCCCGTAGGAGCACCGGCATGCAGCTTCCGGCCCGCGACATCGTGCGGGACTACACCGAGGCGGTCTTCCGCCGGGCCCGGGTTCCGATGGAGCCCCTCAACTTCGAGGTGGACTGGGTCGACCAGCCGTCCCGGCACACCGCATACCCGGGCGCCCCCCGGTTGCCGCTGCCGACGCAGCTGCCCGAGTTGGCCAGCCTGCGCGAGCTGTTCACCCGGACGGATCCGCCGGCACCGGCGGGCTGGTCGTTGACCCGGCTGGCAGCCCTGCTCCGGCTGTCGTACGGGGTGCTCGACCGGCGGATGACCATCAACTGGAACCAGGACGTCGCCAAACGGGCGCACTTCGAGCACGCCGTCTGGGGGCGGGGCACCGCCTCCGGCGGCGGCATGTACCCGGTGGAACTGCACCTGGTCGCCGGGGCCTCCGCGCCGCTGCTGCCCGGCGTCTACCACTACGACACCGGTCGGCACGTGCTCCAGCGCCTGCTGGTCGGCGACGTCAGCGGCACCGTCCGGGCCGGACTGGTCGGCGCCGAGGACGCCGACAGCTACCTGGTGGTGAGCCTCCGGTTCTGGAAGAACTCGTTCAAGTACAACAGCTTCTGCTACCACGTGGTCACCCAGGACCTCGGCGCGCTGCTCGGCTCCTGGGAGCTGCTGGCGTCGGCGCTGGGGGTGCCGCTGCGCCGGCTGCTCTGCTTCGACCCCGAGCCGATGGACCGGCTGCTCGGGTTCGACAGCGACGCGCAGAGTGTCTTCGCCGTCGTACCGCTGCGCTGGGACGCCGCCCCGGCCGAGATCGAAGCCGCCCCGGCCGAGAACGAAGCCGACCCGGTCGGGAGCGCCGGGCCCGTGGCTCCCACCATGGACGGCGGGTCGCCCCACCCGCCGTCGGTGGATCTTCGGGTCCGCTACGCCGCGCACGAACGCTCCGAGCGGGTGCGGCAGTTCGCCGCCGTGACCGCGGTGCACCGGGCGGCGGCCGCCGCTCCGACCGCCGTCGATCCCGCCGCGGTCATCGCCGCGGCGCCCCGGCCACTGTCCGGCGAACCGGTCGCGCTGCCCGGACCCCGGCTCGACCTGCTCGACCGTCCGCTGTCGACGGTGCTGGCCACCCGGTCCAGCAGCTTCGGGCGATTCCGTCGGCCACCCGAACTGACCGCCGCCGAACTCGGCACCACCCTCGCGTTCGCCGCCGCCGGCCGGCCCCACCCGGCCGACGCCGGCCTACCCGCCGACGCACCGGCACTGACCCGACTCTGGGTCTTCGCCAACCACCTCGACGGGCTGCCCGCCGGCGGCTACGCCTACTGCGCCCGGCGGCACGCGCTGCTGCCCGCCGCCCCTGAACCCGACATCGGGATGCCGGCGTTCCTGCAACAGCAGTACTTCCTCACCAACTACACGATGGGACAGGTCGGCGCGGTGCTGGCCATCTCCGGACGGCTCGACGCCGTGCTCGACGCGTACGGTCCCCGGGGTTACCGGATCCTCAACGCCGAGATCGGCGCGGTCGCCCAGCGGGTCTACTGCGCCGCGACCGCGCAGCGGGTCGGCTGCGGTGCGGTGCTGGGTTTCGACAACGTGTCCATGGACGCCGCGCTCGGCCTGGACGGCAGCGACGAACGGACGGTGTTGTTCCTGCTCCTCGGGCGCCACCCGGACGCCGTCGCCGACCTGGAGTACCGGCTGTGACGCCCCCGACCCGCACCGACGCGCCGACGAAGGAGAGACCCGTGACGGTGTCGCTGCCCGCCCCACCGGCCGCCGAGATGTCCTGGCGGATGCCCGAGGTGTTCATGCTGCGCACCGGCGGCCTGCCGCTGGAGGTCGCCGACCGGCTCGCCTTCGACCGCAGCGCCGCCTGGGCCCGCCAGGTCGTCGACCTGGAGACGCGGCTGCGCGACACGGGCCGGGAACTGGCCGACGCGTTGCAGGCGGTGGTGGCCCGCCACCTGCACGACGACGGGCTGCGGCAACGGCTGATCCGGCTGCGCCGCGACGTGTACAACCTGCGCCGACCGCGCCCGGCCAACCCGGCGGACTGGCCGGACGGACCACTGGGCCGCGACACCCACCGGGCGCTCACCGACTGGCTGGAGACCTTCGCGGCGTACCAGCAGAAGTTGACCGACGGCGCGACCGTGCTGGCCGAGGAGCTGACCGAACGCCGCGCGGTGCTGCGCGACCTGGCCGACGACCCCGACCTGCGCGGCGGGATCCTGCTCGCCTCCCCGTCGCTCGACCAGTACCTGCCCGGATACCTCGCCACGGCGGGCCGGCCCGGCAAACGCACCCGCCGGGTGGAGCGTTCACTGCTCGAGTACGCGCTGCGAACCGCCTGCAAGACCAGCCCGTTCAGCCGGCTGACCACCGTCAACGTCGGCACCTTCAGCCGGGGCACCGGCGCGTTGCTCGACGTACGCCCGGCCACCGGTGCCGGCAAACGCGGGGTGACCCGGCTCAACCTCGCCGCCCTGGGGCGGCTGTCGGCGATCGTGCTGGCCGACGAGACGTTACGCGCGGACCTGCCGGTCACCGTCACCACCGGCTGGCGCATCGAACGCGGCCGGCTGCGCTACCTGCGGCGGCGACGGACCAGCTCGGAGGACGGCGACGCGGCGATCACCCTGGAGTCCATCCACGAGTCGCTGTTCGTGCTGCCCACCGGTCAGGTGCTGCACGACATCCTGGCCGCGCTCGACGGCGGTCGCGTCCGGCGACTCTCCGAACTGGCCGCCGAGTTGGCCGCCGACGGCCGTCCCGCCGACGAGATCGGGCAGTACCTGCACCACCTGCTGCGGGTCGGCCTGCTGGTGGTGCCGAACCTGCAACTGGACATCCACGCCGACGACCCGGTGGAGGGCTACCGCCTCGCGCTGTGCGGCATCGACCGGCAGTGGGCCGAGCGGCTCGCCGAGCGGGTCGGTGCCGTCAACCGCCTCGCCACCGACTACCCGGCCGCCGACGTGGCCGGCCGCCGCGCCGCGCTGGCGGGGATCCGCCAGGAACTTGTCGCCGCCCACGCCGACCTCGGCCGCGCCGACGTCCCGGCCCCCCGGACCCTGGTGTACGAGGACGCCACGCTGGACACCGACGCTCCGGTCACCGCCGACCCGGACCGCTGGCAGCGGGCGGTGCTGCCCGGCCTGCGAGCGCTGGCGCGGATCATGCCGGTGTTCGACGTCAACCTGCCCCGACGGCTGGTCACCAAGGGCTTCTTCCAGGCCCGCTACGGTGTCGGCGGGCGCTGCGACGACCTGCTCAGCTTCGCCCACGAGTTCCAGCAGGACTTCTTCGAGCACTACACCGGGCGGATGATGCGCCGTCGGGCGTTCGACGCGGACAACGCCTACGTCCGGCAGGAGAACTGGTTCCGGCAACAGGAGATCACCGCCCTGGACGACGCGCGCGTCGAGGTGGCCCGGCGGGTCGACGAGGCGTACGCCGGGCTGCCGGACGACGCCGAGGAACTGGTGCTCGACGAGGCGTTCATGACCGAGGTGGCCGCCATGGTGCCGGACACGCTCGGCATCCTCGACCCGCGTTCCTTCTTCCTCCAGTTCGCCGACCAGGACGACCGGCAGCGGGTGGTGGTCAACCGGGTCTACTCGGGCATGACGCTGCTCTTCTCCCGCTTCGCGCACCTGTTCGCCGGTGCGGATCTGGCCGGGGCGCTGCGTACCGAGCTGGCCCGGCTCCAGCCGCCCGGTGCGGTGCTCGCCGAACTGCGTGGCGGGTACGACGCCACCAACCTCAACCTGCACCCGGCGGTCACCCCGTACGAGCTGGTCTGCCCCGGGGAGATCAGCTTCCGGCCGGCGGCGGAGCAGATCCACATGGACGACCTCAGCATCGAACACGATCCGGTGGCCGACCGGCTGCTGCTGCGCTCGCGCCGGCTCGACGCCGAGGTCATCCCGGTCTACCTGGGTTTCCTGCTGCCGATGGCGCTGCCGGAGGTGCAGCAGGTGCTGCTCAACTTCGCCCACCTCGGGATGGCCCAGCCGGACCTGTGGGCCGGCACCACCGTGCCGTTGCCGGACCGGGGCATGGTCGGTTACCCCCGCATCGTGCACGGCGACCTGGTGCTGCAACGGCGGATGTGGAAACTGCACCCCGATCACCTGCCACCGGCGCGTACCCCACAGGTCGGCGACGCCGACTGGTTCCTCGGCTGGCAGCGGTGGCGGCGGGAGAACAGGCTGCCGCGCCGGGTGTTCGCCACCCCGGAGGGCACCCGCCTCGCCCCCGCCACCGACGGTGCCGCACCGGCGGGCGGCGGCACGGCGGGTGGCCGCCCGGAGCACAAACCGCTCTATGTCGACTTCGACAGCTACCTCTGTCTGCAACTGCTGGAAGCGATGGGACGCTCCGCGGGCAGCCGGCTGGTCCTCGTCGAGATGCTGCCGGACCGCGACGAACAGGTGGTACGCGGGGAGTCCGGCACGTACGTCACCGAACTGACCGTCGAACTCAACGGTGTCCGAGGGGGAGTGGACCATGACTGACTATCCGTCGCCGGTGGACCACGGCTGGCTCAGCGTCCACGTGTTCTACGCCAGCAACGCCAACCCGATGCTGGTGGAAGGGGTGCGGCCGCTGGTGGACGAGTTGCGCGACGAGGGGCTGATCAGCCGGTACTTCTTCATCAAGTACTGGATGGAGGGCCCACACGTACGGCTGCGGGTGCTGCCGGCCCCCGGCGTCGACCCGGAGCTGGTGCGGGCCCGGGTGGACGAGGCCATCGCGGCCTTCCTGCGTCGCCGACCCGCGCTCTACGAGGTCGACAGCGAGGGACTGGGCGAGCTGTACAAGCAGATGTTCCTCGCCGAGTACGGCCAGCAACGGTGGGATGCCGAGTACGGCCCGACCGGGGTGATGCCGATGCGGGAGAACAACAGCGCCCACCACATCCCGTACGAGCGCGAGTACGGCCGCTACGGCGGCCCGGCCGGCATCGAGTTGGCCGAGTGGCACTTCGAGCACTCCAGCGACGTGGTGCTCGACCTGCTGGCCACCACCAACGTCCACGTACGACCGGTGCTGCTGGGCCTGTCGGCGCAACTGAGCATGATGATGTGCGCGGTGTTTCTCGACGACGACCGGCAGATCGCCGAGTTCCTCGACGAGTACCGCCGGTTCTGGGAGATCTCCTACTCCGAGCCGAGCGACGACTACCACGCCAGCTTCGACACCAGCTACCGCCGGATGGACGTCGCGCTGCGCGACCGGCTCGCCGCCATCCGCGCGGCGGCGCGCGGCCCGGCACCGGCCCGCGCCACCGGGGTCGAAGACCGCTGGGCGGCGCACTGCCGTGAGCTGCGCGACCGGGTGGTCACCGCGGCCGGGCAGGGCAACCTCCTCTTCCAGCGCGGCGACGCCGAGCCCCGCGTGGTCGACGACCTCGACGCGGTCGTACCGATCCTGCTCAGCTCGTACCTGCACATGACCAACAACCGGCTCGGCGTGAGCATCCTCGACGAGATCTACCTGTCGTACCTGATGCGGACCGCGCTGCTCGACGAGCTGGCACCGGCCGGACCCCGATGACCACCGTCGAGGCCAGCCAGAGCGCCACCTGGGCCCGGCCCCGGCTGCGGCCCGGGGTGGTGCTCGGCCCGGGGGTGTGGCGGGACGGGAAACTCGTCCACCACGTGATGGATCCCGAGACCGGCTGGTACTACCGGGTGGGGCCACGGGAGCACTTCCTGATGTCGCGGATGGACGGCACCCGCGGCCTGGACGACCTGGCCGGCGAGTACGCCACCGCCTACCAGCGCCGGCTCGGGCCGGAGAACTGGCAGCAGCTGTTCGGCATGCTGCACCAGCGGCAACTGCTGCACGGCGCGACGGATCCGGATGCCCTCGCCGAACTCACCGCCTCGGCCGCCGCGGGCGCGGCGAAGGCCCGGCGTGGTCCGCTGTCGGCGCGGCTGCCGCTGTTCGACCCGCAGCGGCTGTTCACCCGGGTGCTGCCCTGGCTGGCGCCGGTGTTCACCTGGTGGTTCGTGGTGCCGGCGCTGCTGCTGGCGCTGGCCGTCGCCGGGTACGTGGTCTGGCAGCTGCCGGAGCTGGCCGGCGGCGTCGGTGGTGGCCGCCCGCTGCCGGCCATCCTGATCGCGGTGGTGGTCACCTGGCTGATCGTCTTCCTGCACGAGTGCGCCCACGGGCTGACCTGCCGGCATTTCGGTGGGCGGGTCACCGAGATCGGGGTGATGTGGCGTTTCCCGCTGCTGGCCCCGTACTGCAAGGTCGACGACGTGGTGCTGTTCACCCCGCGCCGGCGGGTGGCCACCGCCTTCGCCGGCGTCTTCGTGAGCATGCTGGCGCTGGTGCCGTTCGCGGCGCTGCGCCTCTGGGGGCCGCCGGACGGGATGCTGTACGACCTGGCCGGCACGATGCTGCTCTTCGGCACCGCCACGGCCGCGATCAACCTGGTGCCGTTCCTACGGCTCGACGGTTACCACATGCTCAGCCACGCGTTGAACCTCGCCGACCTGCGCGCCGACACGTACCGGTTCTACCGCCGGCTGCTGCGCCAGGGACCGCAGGCGGTGCGCGACTACCGCCCACGCGACCGGCTGGCGTACGCCCTCTACGGCCTGGCCTCCGCCCTGTTCGCCGGCACCGTGCTGAGCCTTCTGATCCACTACTGGTACACCACCCTGGCCCGGTGGGTCGGCCCCGGCTGGTCCATCACCATCCTGATCGCCGAAGCAGCCCTCCTGACGGCCCTCCTCACCCACCACACCCGCCGCCGCCCGGCCCCACCCCGCCCCCGTTGATCAAGAGGTTTGCGTCGGAGTACGGCCTGATCCCAGACGCAAGGCTCTTGATCAACGAGGGCGGAGGCGGGGGAGGGGGGAGAGGGGAGGGGTGGAGGGGTGGGGTTAGGTCTTGTCGGCGCCTTCGTTGGCGTCTCGGACGAAGTGGCGTTGGAAGACGACGAAGATGATCGCCACGGGGATGGTGGCGAGCAGGGCGGCGCCGAGCTTCAGGGGGTACTGGGTGCCCTTGCCGAGCGAGCCGCTGACCAGGTCGGCGAGGCCGCGCGGCAGGGTGAACAGGCTCGGATCCTGCACCGAGACCAGGCTGTGCGGGAACTCGTTCCAGGAGCCCTGGAACGACAGGATGGTCAGGGTGATCAGGGCTGGCTTCGCCATCGGCAGCACCACCGACCAGTAGGTGCGGAAGATGCCGGCGCCGTCGATGCGGGCCGCCTCCTCCACGCTGACCGGAATGGACTCGAAGAACTGCTTCATGATGAACACGCCGGCGGCGTCGGCGAGCAGCGGCAGGATCAGTCCGGTGTAGCTGTTGTAGATGCCGAGCTGGTTGAGCACCAGGAACTTCGGGATCAGCAGCACCACACCGGGCACCGCCATCACCGCGATGACCGCGGCGAACAGCCCGCCACGACCCCGGAAGCGCAGCCGGGCCAGCGCGTACCCGGCGAGTGAGCAGAAGAACACCCGGCCGGCGGTGGCCAGCACCGTCACCAGCACCGAGTTGCCCAGCCAGAGCGGGAAGTTGGTGCCGGTGAAGATCCGGACGAAGCCGTCGAGCACCAGCGGGTCGGGGATGGGTGACAGCGGGTTGGTCGCCGCGTCCGGCTCGGTCTTGAGCGAGTTGCCGATCTGGATGACGAACGGGTAGAGGAAGACCAGCGAGAAGAAGACCAGGACGGCGTACCCCAGGAAGCGGGTGGCCAGGGTGCGTGGCCCCCGGTCGCCGCGCCGCGTGGGCGTCGCCGGTCGGTCGGCCAGGGTGGTCATCGCGCGGTTCCTTCCGGTGTACGACGTCGACGGCGCCGCCCCCATCGGGACCGTTCGGGATCCCGGTCGGCCATCAACCAGCGTTGGGTCAGGGTGAGCACGATGATGATCAGGAACAGGACGAAGGAGATCGCCGCACCGGAGCCGTACTCGAAGTCCCGAAACGCGGTGCGGTACGACAGGTAGGCCGGGGTCAGGGTGGTCTTGGCCGGGTCGCCCTGACTCATCACGTACACCTGGTCGAAGACCTGCCAGGAGCCGATCAGGCCGAGGGTGAGCACCAGGAAGGTGGTCGGCTTGATCATCGGCAGGGTGACGTGGCGGAACCGCTGCCAGCGGCCGGCACCGTCGAGGGTGCTGGCCTCCTCCAGGGCGACGGGGACGTTCTGTAGGGCGGCGAGGAACATCAGCATGAAGGTGCCGGAGGTGGTCCAGATGACCAGCGCGATGATCGACGTCATCGCCACACTGGGCCCGGACAGCCACTCCCACCAGCTCAGCCCGAACGGCCCGCCGTCGGTCAGCGCGGCGGGTGGGGTGTCCACGCCGACCACGCCGAGCAGCAGGTGCAGCACGCCCCGGGAGTCGGCGAACCACTGCGGCCCGCTGATGCCGAACATCGCCAGCAGGCTGTTGACCGCGCCGGAGTTGGCGAACAGGAACAGGAACACCACGCTGATCGCCACCGAGCTGGTGACCGACGGGAAGTAGAACGCGGTCCGGAAGAAGCTCTTGCCCTTGAGCAGCCGGTTGTTGACCACCAGCGCCAGCCCGAGGGCGAGCACCGTCTGCGTCGGTACGACCAGCAACACGTAGTACAGGTTGTTGCGGATGCTGGTCATGAAGTCCCGACGGGCCAGGCCCTCGTCGGTGAACAGCCGCGTGTAGTTGTCGGTGCCGACGAACGGCACCTTGCCGGTGAACGGACTGCCCTGCCCGTTCCAGCCGGTCAGGCTCACCCACAGCGCCATCAGGATCGGCAGCAGCAGGAACAGCCCGAGGATGACGATCACCGGCGCGACGAACAGCCAGCCGGCGATGTTCTCGTTGGCGCGTACGCTGCCGCGCGGTCGGCGGCGATCTGGTTCGCCGCTCGCGGTCGCCGCGGCCGGCAGCACGTTCGTCGCCATCTTTCCCTCCCTCCGGTCGGGTGGAAGCAGGGGCCCCTTCCTAACGCCTCAGGTATAGGAAGGGGCCCCTGCAATCACTCAGTTGCCGCCGAGCGCGGCCTGGGCGTTCTTGTCGAAGGTGGCGAGGATGTTCTTCGGGTCGCCGTTGGCCAGACCCTGCAGGCCGGCCTCCAGGTCCTGTAGGACGCTGTCCATCTTGGGGGCGTTCACCGGACCCTGGGCGTACTCGGCGCCGTCGATGAACGGCTTGTCGGCGGGGAACGCCGCGGTGTACTGGTCGCGGACCGACTGGCGCGAGGGCATCACACCGAACGCCGTGGCGAAGGCCATCTGCTGCTCGCCGCTGGTCATCGCCTCCACGAACGTGATCGCCTGCTCCTTGTACTTGGACTTGGCGGCGATGCCCCAGCACTGGGTGAAGGAGAGGGTGCCCTTGCCGGCCGGCCCTGCCGGCAGCTCGACGACCTGGTACTTGACGTTCGGGAAGTCGTTCTGGAGGGCGCCCTTGATCCAGTTGCCCTCGATGGTCATCACCGCGGCGCCCTTGCCGAACGCCTCACCGGACCAGCCCGCGTCGAGCTGCTTCGGGAAGCGGACGAGACCCTCGGTGACCAACTCCTTGACGTACGTCAGCGCGGCCACGTTCGCCGGGCTGGCGCCGGTGGCGGTACGCCCGTCGGAGTTGAGCAGCCAGCCACCGTTCTGCACGAAGAAGGCGCCGATGCGGTCGCGGGTGTCGCCCAGCACCAGCGGCACCATCCCCTTCGCCTTGATCTTGCGCGAGGTGGCGGTGAGCTGGTCCCAGCTGGTCGGCACGTCGGCGTCGGTCAGTCCGGCCTTGCTCCAGAGTTCGGTGTTGATCTGGAGGGCGAGGGTGGAGAAGTCCTTGGGGGCGCAGTACAGCTTGCCGTCGTAGGTGAAGGTGTTGCGCAGGCTCTCGTAGAAGTCGCCGGTGTCGCTGATCTGGTCACCGTACGGTTCGAGGGCGCCGACGCTGGCGTAGTCGGCGAAGCGGGTGGCGTCGACGTAGAAGACGTCCGGCGGGTTGCCGCCGGCCAGCCCCTGGCCGAGCTGCTGGGTCAGGTCCTGGGCGGGTACCACGGTGGCCTGGTTGCCGGAGGCGGTGGCCCAGGCCGCCGCGGCCTCCTGGACGGCCTTGGTCTCGGCGTCCCCGGAGGAGCCGATCATGATCTGGAGACTGGCCGGGCCGGTGGACTGGGTGGTCTCACCGGCGGAGTCGTCGAAGCCGCTGCCGCAGGCGGTGGTGCCGAACAGTGCGGCGGCGGTGAGGCCGGCGACGGCCACCCTGGTGAGGGCGCGAGGTGTCATCGGATTGTTCTCCTGAGGTGGGGGACGGAATTTCAGGCGAGGTGCCGCAGGACCAGTGCGGGTCGTAGCAGCACCTGCCGGGGGTCGCGGTGCGGCCCGTCGAGCAGGTCGGTGAGCAGGTCGACGCAGCGGGCGGCGGCGTCGCCGAGGGGCTGGCTGACGCTGCTCAGGCCGATCGCGGCGGCGACGGGCGTGTCGTCGAAACCGATCACCGGCAGGGTGGTGCCGGCGCCGCGCAGCGTCTGGAGTGCACCGAGGGCGAGTGAGTCGCTGGCGCAGACCAGGGCGGTGGGTGGGGTGGCGCGGCCCAGCAGTTCCCGCGTCGTACGCGCACCCTCGGCGATGCCGTCCTCGGTCCCGGTGTCGAGTCCGTCCGGGTCGACGCCCGCGCCGAGCAGGGCCCGCCGCCAGCCCGCGCGGCGGTCGTCACCGACTCCGGAACCGGCCGGCCAGCCGAGGAAGCCGACGTGTCGGTGACCGGCGGCGATGAGGTGGCCGGTCGCCTCCGCGGTGCCGGCCGCGCCGTCGACGTCGACCCAGCTGTGCGCCTGCGGGTGGTCCCACGGCCGTCCGAACGTGACGAACGGAATCTCCCGTTCGGCGAGCCAGGCGGTACGCGGGTCACCGTGATCGGTGCCGGTGATCACGAAACCGTCCAGGTCGTACGTGCTGAGCAGGTCGCCGTACGCGGTGATCTCACGTTCGTCGTCGGCGGCGGTGTAGAGCATGACCCGGTAGCCGGAGGCCTCGGCGGTCTCGGTGAGCCCGTGCAGGAAGCGGTCGAGCACCGAGCCGTTGATGCCGTCCCGGGTCGGTTCGATGCGTACCGCGATCAGCCGGGAACGGCCGGTACGCATCTGCCGGGCGGCCTGGTTGGCCCGGTAACCCAGAGTGACGATCGCGTCCTGTACCCGTTGCCGGGTCTCGGGTCGCACGATGTGCGGCGCGTTGATGACGTTGGACACGGTCTGCCGGCTGACCCGGGCGTGCCGGGCCACCGTCGCGATGGTCACCTTTTCTGCCACGTCATGCCTTTCGGGGGGCTTGAACGATCCAATTTGGATGAGGCAGGATTGGATCGTTCAAGTTGCTGGAGTGTTTCGGACTCTGCACCGCCCGGAACCGTCTGTCAAGAGGCTGTTCCACCGATGAACCTGGAGTCGTACGTGACCGCACGCCACCTGCAACCCCTGCTGCATGACCTGGTCGGGGTCGTCCTCGCGCCGACCAGTGCGATGGGGGACCCCGCCGGGCAGATCCGGCCGCTCGGCGTCCAGGGCGTCTTCCACGCCGACACCCGCGTCCTGTCCCGTGCCGAACTGCGCGTCGACGAGCAGGAACCCGAGTCGATCGGGCACGCGCCGGTCGGCGCCCACGCGGCCCGCTTCGTCGGTCTGGCCCGCTGGCTCGGCGACCCCGGCGCCGACCCGACCGTCCGGCTCGACCGGATCCGCCGCCTCGAACGGTACGGCCTCACCGAGGAGATCCAGGTGGTCTCCACCGCCGACGTGCCGGTGCAGGCCACCGTCACCGTCGACCTCGGCTGCGACCTCGCCCCGATCGAACGGGTCAAGACCGGCTTCGACACCGCGTCGTTGCCCGCGCAGGAGCTGGCGCCCGACCGGCTCGGTTGGACCGCCGGCAGCACCACCGTCACGGTCACCGCCGAGGACGCGCAACTCGACCTCGCCGGTGACCGGTCCCACGCCCCCCGGCTGGCCTGGTCGGTAAGCCTCGGACCACGGCAGAGCCGGACCCTGCGCTGGCGGCTCACCGTCACCGACCCGCGCGCCGTCGTGGCGTACCCGCCCACCGAGCCGACCTGGGCCGAGCCGCAACTGCGGGCCGACGACCGACGGTTGACCCGGCTGCTGCATCGCGCCCTCGACGACCTGCACGCGCTGCGGCTGGCCGACCCCGACGCCCCGGGCGACGTCTTCCTCGCCGCCGGGGTGCCCTGGTTCCTCACCCTGTTCGGGCGGGACAGCCTCTGGGCCGCCCGGATGCTGCTGCCGCTCGGCACCGACCTGGCCGCGGGCACCCTCAACGTGCTGGCCCGCCGGCAGGGGCGGCGCACCGACCCCGGCACCGGCGAGCAGCCCGGCAAGATCCTGCACGAGCTGCGGCGCGGCGAGTTCAGCCTGCCCGACAACGGGCTGCGGCTGCCGCCGGCCTACTACGGCACCGTGGACGCCACCATGCTCTGGATCAACCTGCTGCACGACGCGTGGCGCTGGGGGTTGCCCGCCGTGCGGGTCGAGCCGCTGCTGCCGCACCTGGAGGCCGCGCTCGGCTGGCTGCGCGAGCACGCCGACGCCGACGGCGACGGGCTGATCGAGTACATCGACACCACCGGGCACGGGCTGTCCAACCAGGGCTGGAAGGACTCCGGCGACGCCGTGCGGTTCCGCGACGGGAGCCTGGCCACCGGGCCGATCGCGCTGGCCGAGGTGCAGGGTTACGCCCACGAGGCGGCCCTCAACGGCGCCGCGCTGCTCGACGCCTTCGACCGGCCCGGCGGCGACCGCTGGCGCGAGTGGGCCACCCGGCTCGCCGCCCGGTTCCGGGCCGCCTACTGGGTCGACGGCCCGCACGGTCCGCAGCCGGCCCTCGCCCTGGACCGGGACAAGCGCCCGGTCGACTCGTTGACCAGCAACATCGGGCACCTGCTCGGCACCGGTCTGCTCGACGGTGACGAGCAGGCACAGGTGGCCCGGCTCCTCGGCACCGACACCCTGGCCGGGGCGTACGGGCTGCGGACGATGTCGACCCTGGACGCCGGGTTCAGCCCGCTGTCGTACCACTGCGGCTCGGTCTGGACCCACGACACCGCCATCGTGCTCGCCGGCCTGGCCCGGGCCGGATTCCACGAGCCTGCCCTGCGGCTGGCCGACGGGCTGCTCGCCGCCGCCGAGGCGTTCGACTACCAGCTACCGGAGTTGCACGGCGGTGACGACCGGTCCGGGCTCGGTCGGCCGGTGCCGTACCCCGCGGCCTGCCGTCCCCAGGCCTGGTCGGCCGGGGCGGCGGTGTCGCTGCTGCACGCCGCCGCCGGTGTCTACCCGGACGTGCCGGCCGGCACCGTACGGGTGGCGCCGCTGGCCGGCCCGGGTCTCGGTGCGGTCTCCGTGACCGGTCTGCGGATCGCCGACGCCCACCTCGACGTCACCGTCGACGCCGCCGGGCACGCCACGGTCTCGGGCCTGCCGGCCGGGCTGACGGTGACCACGGCCCCGATCCCGGCGCAGCGCGCCGCTTCGGTGCGGGCCGCCGGCCGATGACCTCCGGGTACGTCTCCTGTCGCCGGAGGGCAGGAGACGTACCCGGAGCAACAGCCGGGGCCGACCCGGTCAGGCCGTCTCGCGGGCGTGGTGGCGTTGGAGGCTGTCGAGGATGAGGTCGAGGCCGAACCCGAACTCGTCGGCGTAGCGGTAGTCGCGGCCCACCACCTGGTTGGTGATCATCTCGACCAGGTGCGGGTACTCGTCGGCTGGTAGTGCGTGCCGGATCTCGGCGACGAACTCGTCGGCTCCCTCGCCGGCCTCGAACGGGAGGTTCAGCTCGGTCAGCACGAAGCCGTACACGTAGGCGTCGATCGCCGAGAAGGCGTGCGCCGCCAGGGTGACCGAGAAGCCGTTGCGTCGCAGGCAGGCGAGCACCGTGTCGTGGTGGCGCAGGAGCGCCGGCCCGGGGGAGCGGCGCGACTCGATGAGGCCGAGGGCCCAGGGGTGCTGGGACAGCGCCCGGCGACTGGACTCCGCCCGTTCGGCCATGGCCGGCCGCCACGGCTGGTGCGGTTCGGGCAGCTCGATCTGCGTGAAGATCCAGTTCGCCAGGCCGTCGAGCAGCGCGTCCTTGCCGGCGAGATGGTGGTAGAGGGACATCGCCTCGACGCCGAGTTCCTTGCCGACGTTGCGCATGCTCACCTGGGCGACGCCGCCCCGGTCGGCGACCCGTACGGCCGCGGCGATGATGCGGTCGTGGTTGAGCGCTGGACGACGAGCCATCACAGGGAAACTCCGGTCCTGATTGCCGACTTACGGGTGTAAGGCTATCATGCCACCAGACTTACGAGTGTAAGGAGAGCGCCGTGCTGGCAGCAGTTGTGGATCGATACGGCCCGCCCGACGTGGTGCGCCTCGCCGAGGTCGCCCGGCCGCGACCCCGTTCCGGGGAAGTGCTGGTGCGGGTCCGGGCGGCGGCCGTCACCTCGGCCGACTCCCGCATCCGGGGCGCGCGGTTCCCGGCCGGCTTCGGCGTGCCCGCGAGGCTGGCGTTCGGCGTCGTCCGGCCCCGTCGCCCGACGCTGGGCAGCTCCTTCTCCGGCATGGTCGAGCAGGTCGGTGCCCAGGTCGGTGGCTTCGCGCCAGGTGACGAGGTGTGCGGCATGACCGGCGTGCGGCTCGGCGCGCACGCCGAGTACGTGGCGGTGCGGGCGGACCGGCTGGCCCGCAAGCCCAGCGAGGTCACCCACGCCGACGCCGCCGGGCTGCTCTTCGGCGGCAGCACGGCGCTGTTCTTCCTGCGCGACAAGGCGGACGTCGGGCCGGGCGCCACGGTGCTCGTCAACGGCGCCTCCGGTGCCATCGGTACGAACGCGGTGCAGCTCGCCCGGCACTTCGGTGCGACCGTCACCGCGGTGACCAGCGCGGCGAATCGCGAACTGGTCACCGGGCTGGGTGCCGAGCGGGTCATCGACTATGCCGAGGGTGGCCTTGCGGCCACCACCGAGCGATTCGACGTGGTGCTGGACGCGGTCGGCAACCTGTCGATCGAGTCCGGTCGGCGGCTGCTCGGTAGCCAAGGGGTGCTGCTGCTGGTGGTGGCGAGCCTCGGGGAGACCATCCGGGCGCGCGGCAACGTGGTGACCGGGGCGGCGCCCGAGCGGGTCGCCGACTTCGAATTCCTGCTCGGTCTCGTCGCCGGGGGCGAGATGACCGTCGTCCTCGACCGGGTCCACGGCCTCGACGGCATCGCCGACGCCCATCGTCGCGTGGACAGCGGCCGCAAGGTCGGCAACGTGGTGGTCTGCCCGTAGGGCCATCCGGCGCCGGGTGCTCGACGGTGCCCACGGTCTGGGTACCCGGGGTGCGCCTTGTCATGGTCCGCGCTGTCGGCCCACAATACCCATATAACCAACCGGACCAATAGGTTATATGGTCGGGGCCTGCCCCGGCTCGCCCCCAGCAGCCCGGACCACAGGGAGGACCGCATGGCGTCCACCGACGATCTCGCGCCCGTCGACGCCGACGTGACAGAGCTACGGCGCCTGCTGAGTCACCAGGCCAGCACGGTCGCCGTGGTCACCGCACCCGGGCCACCGCTGACCGGGTTCACCGCCACCTCGTTCACCACGGTCTCGCTGCGGCCGCCGGTCGTGTCGTTCTGCCTGGACACCGCCGCGTCCAGTTGGCCTGCGGTGGCCGTCGCGCGGCATGTCGGAGTGCACCTGCTCGCCCACCATCAGCAGGACCTCGCGCGGACCTTCGCCACCAGCGGGATCGACCGGTTCGCCGCACCCACCCGCTGGCGGCCCGGCCCGGAAGAGGTGCCCGTCCTGGCCGACACGCTCGCCTGGATGCTCTGCCGGGTGATCGACCGGGTCACGGTCGGCAGCCACGCCATCGTGCTCGCCGAGCCGGAACTGCTCCACCGCGCCGACGCCGGCTCACCGCTGCTGTACCACCGGGGTGGCTACACCGGCCTGCCGGTGGCCCGGGAGGCGGCCCGCTGAGCCGGTCGACCGGAACAGCACGCGTTCCCGGCCTGGTCAGGTGGACGCGTCCGACTCGCCGCCGCCCGCCCGACCGCGCAACTCGTGCCGGTACGGCGGGTCGGCGCCGGCACGGGTGCAGGTGACTGCGGCGACCTCGACCGCGTACCGCAGCGCGGCGGCGATGTCCTCGTCGGACCAGTCAGCGCCGGCCCGGGACAGTTCGGCGAGCATCCCGGCGGTGAACGCGTCACCGGCACCGATGGTGTCCACCACGTCGATCGCCGGTGCCGGCTGCCGGAACCCGCGCGTGCCGGAGAAGGCGACCGCCCCACCGGCACCCAGGGTCACCACGGCGAGGGTGACCCCGAGATCCTGCCAGTGCCGCAGGACGTCCTCGACTGGCCAGCCCGGGTAGAGCCAGGCCACGTCCTCCTCGCTGGCCTTGACGAGGTGGGCCAGCCGCACCAGGTGCTCGGTGCGGGTGCGGGCCTCGGCGGGAGTGCCGATCAGGCCGGGCCGGATGTTCGGGTCGACGCTGACCAGCGTGCCCTGGGCCCGCGCGGTACGCAGGGCGTCGGCCACCCGGTCGGCGCCGGGGGAGAGGAACACCGCCAGCGAGCCGGTGTGCAGGATGCCTCGGCCGGTCAACGCCGGAGACAACTCCTCGTCGCGCCACTGCCAGTCGGCGGTGCCGTTGACGTAGAAGTCGTAGGCGGCCACCCCGTCGTCGCTCAGCGCGGCGATCGCCAGGGTGGCCGGGTCGTCGGTGTCGACGGCGTGCCGCAGGTCGACGCCGTTGGTCTCGGCGTGCGTACGCAGTTGCCGGCCGAACCGGCTGGTGGCGAAGCGGGCGAGCAGCGTGGTCGGTACGCCGAGCCGGGCCAATCCCACGGCGACGTTGAGCGGGCTGCCGCCGGGGTGGGCGGCGAACCGGCCGTCCGGTGCCTGCACCAGGTCGACGACCGCCTCACCGAGGACGGTGACCGCCGCGTCGTCGCCCATTTCCGGCGCCGGTTCCGGCGCCCGCACCTCAGCCACCCGTGCTCGCGGCTGCCGGTAGCCGGGTGAGCAGGCCGGCGGCCGGGTCGTAGCGGACCGGGATCGGGTCGCTGATCTCACCGACGAACTGACCGTCGGCGTGGTCGACGAAGCCGATCAGGGACCAGCCGTCGCCGTCGGGCACCAGCCGTGGCGCGTACAGGTCGGGCAGCGCGATCGGCTGAGCGGCCGACACGTCCCACGGCCCCTGGACCGTCGGCGCGGGCACCACCCAGAGCTGCTCCTCGGACCCTCGGCTGGCGGCGATGGCGTTGGTGCAGAACAGCAGCAGCGGCTGCCCGTCCACGACGGCGACCTGGGGCACCTCGAGGTGACCGAAGCCGGCCGGCGCGGACAGCGGCGGCTGGACGGTCCAGTTCAGCAGGTCCGGGGAGGTCGCGTGGCCGACGACGCCCCGCGCGTCGGCGGGTCCCTGGTTGGCGCGGGCGGTGATGAGCATGTGCCAGCCGTCGCCGGCCGGATCCGGGAACACCCACGGGTCACGCCAGGCCTGCTCGTACCACATCTCGCGGTCGAGCAGTTCGTACCAGGTGGGGTCGGCCTCCACGAGGGGGCCGTCGCCGTGCCGGTGCCAGGTGACCAGGTCGTCGGAGACGGCCAGGCCGATGCGCTGGACGAGGCCGTCGTCCGCCCGGCCGACGCCGGTGTAGAACAGGTACCACCGCCCGTCCGGGCCGCGGACCGTGCAGCCGGTCCAGGTGGCCAGGTCGTCCCAGCCGGGGGAGTCGGCGGGCACGAGCGCGTCGGGAACCAGCCGCCAGGTGCGTAGGTCGTCGGAGACGGCATGGCCGATCGAGGCGCGCCGGTGGCGGCGGTGCGGGTCGAGCAGGGCCCGGGACGCACGCAGGAAGAATGCGTGCCACGAACCGTTGTCGTCCTGGGCGTACCAGCTGTCCCACACCCAGTGGTCGGGCAGACGTAACATGGCGGGGAACGTACCAGTAAATCGGTTTAGCGGCTACCGCGGGGCGGCCGTCAGTCGTGCGGCGCCACCCAGGGCGAGCCGGCCGGCGGGCCCACGGAACGACGCCGGCGCAACGGCATCGGTACGAACGACGGCGACTCGGCTTCGCCGTCGAGCAGCAACTCCACCGCCCGGCGACCCATCTGCTCGTGCGGCAGGGCGGCGGTGGACAGCCGGGGGCGTAGCCAGGAGGCGGTGGGGTCGTCGTCGAAGGAGATCACCGAGATGTCGTTCGGGATGGTCAGTCCGGCCTCGCCGAGCGCCTGGTAGGCGCCGAAGGCGAGTCGGTCGTTCATGCAGATGATCGCCGTCGGCCGCTCGGGTCGGCCGAGTAGCGCCCGGGTCGCGGTGTAGCCGTGTTCCGGTAGCCATTCGGGGCAGAAGGTCTCGCTGAGCAGCTTGACCCCGGCGGCGGCCAGGGTGGCCCGGATGCCGCGCAGCCGGGCCTCGGCGGCGAGCGAGATCTCGGGATCGCGTTCCTTCTGCCGGTTGCGCCCGATCAGCGCGATCCGGTCGCGGTGTCCGTGCCCGAGCAGCGTCTCGGCGACCGTGACGCCGGCCCGCTCGTCGTCCGGCAGTACGCAGGGCAGCTTCTCGGCACTTGTCGCGTTGAGCAGCACCACCGGGCCGCTGAGGATCGCTGGCGGCACCGCCAGGCGGCGGGTGGCCATGGCCGCGTAGATCACCCCGTCGACCTGACGGTCCAGGATCGCCTCGATGGCGTACTGCTCGAACGCCGCGTCGCCCTGGGTCTCGGTGATGAGCAGGACGTGGTCGCGTTCGCGTGCCGCGTCCAGGGCGCCGCGGATCAGACCACCGGCGAAGCGGGTGGTGGCGACGATATCGGAGACGAAGGCGATGGTGGCGGTCTTGCGGGTACGCAGGCTGCGCGCGGCCACGTTGGGTCGGTAACCGAGTTCCTCGGCCGCCGCGAAGACCCGCTGGTGTGCCTCCGCGGACAGCCGGGTCCCCTCGCGCCCGTTCAACACCATCGACGCGGCCGTCTTGGACAGCCCTGCCCGCTTGGCGACGTCGGCCAGGGTTACTCGGTTACGGCCCATCAGTCCTCCGATCGCGGCGGTCCGTCGGGCGCCGCTGTCCCCCACCATGATGCGTTGCCGCCGGTGGCTGGTCACCAGCGGGCGGCCCGCCCTCGACGGCCGGTCAGGTGAACCAGCTGTTTCCGGACCGTTGCCAACTCGTTCTTGACAGTCCCCGGCATCACGCGCATGCTCTGCTAAATCAGTTTAGCGACGAGGTTCAGCTGTTGGCGGAGGGCGTAATCCGCCAAGTTTCCCATTGGGTACCGCGAGCCGGAGTTCCGGTGCGCGACGTCCGTTGTCGGCCTGTGGCCGGGACCGGAGGTCGCCCCCGGCCGCCAGTCGGCGAGGCACGCGGAAGAGTCAAGGAGCATTGAGGTGCCGGAGTTCTCGACCAGGTTCACCCGACGCCGGCTGGCACTGCTGGTGCCGCTACTTACCGCCGGCCTGACCATCACCGCCTGTAGCGCGCCGGGCACGGAGCAGACCACGTCGGGTGACTCCGACGCCAAGGTCAGCACCGAGCTCGGAACCGACCCGATCACCCTGGAAATGTACGCCGAGACCGGTTTCCCGCTGGCCAAGGCGCTCGCCGACGAGTTCACCAAGCAGCACCCGAACGTCAAGTTCAACGTCCGCGAGGACCAGTTCACCGTCATCGTCGAGAACGCGCCGCGCGTGCTCTCCTCGGACAACGCGCCCGACATCATCCGGCTGCCCACCATGGTCGACCTGGTCAAGGACGGGCTGCTGAAGAACCTCGACCCGTACTTCGACGCGCACGGCTGGGACAAGTTCCCCGCCTCCCAGCTGGTGCAGCTGCGGCTCACCGACGGCGGTGCGCAGCGCGGCAGCGGCACCCTCTACGGCATGGGGCTGGGTTACAGCGTCACCGGTGTGTTCTACAACAAGAAGCAGGCCGAGCAGATCGGCATGACCCAGCCGCCGGCCACCATCGCCGAGTTCGAGGACCTGCTGGCCAAGGCGAAGGCCGCCGACCTGCTGCCGATCATGCAGTTCAACAAGAACACCGCCGGCATCAACTTCCCGTACCAGGCGCTGCAGAACCAGTTCGGTGACGCCAGCCAGATCGCGGACTGGATCTTCCAGAAGCCGGGCGCCACCTTCGACACCCCTGGCTCGCTCAAGGCCGCCCAGACCATCGAGAAGTGGGCCAAGGCCGGCTACTTCCCGAAGGACGCCAACGCCATCGACTACACCGCGATGATGGGCGAGTTCCAGAAGGGCAACGGCCTGTTCATGTTCAACGGCGACTGGGAGTCGGCGAACCTGGACAAGAACATGGCCGGTGACGTCGGCTTCTTCCTCTTCCCCGGTGAGAGTGCCGGCGCCAAGCACGTCGCGATGTCCGCCCCGAACACCTTCGGCGTCGGCGCCAAGGCCAAGAACCCGGACGCCGCGGCGTACTTCCTCAACTGGGTGCACACCAACGACAAGGCCCGGGAGATCTCGGTGAACGTCGGTGGCTCGCACCCGGGCGGCCCGAGTGACCTGGCCCTGCCGGCCGTCGGCGACGGCACCGTACTGGCCGAGACCCTCAAGGCGTCGCAGCAGCTCGGTGCCGACAACGGTGCGGTCGACTTCACCGCCAACGCCACCGGTGGCATCTTCGCCGCGGCCATCACTCCGGAGATGCAGAAGCTGATCGCCGGCCAGCAGACCCCCGAGGGATACGTCAAGGCGGTCCAGGCCGAGTACGAGAAGGAACTGTCCCGTTGACGTCCTCCCCCGCCTGACGGCAGGGGTATCCACGGAAGGAATCCGATGACGTCTGCCCTCGGCAGCGTCCCCGCCGGGCCGGGCACCGCGCCCCGGCCCGGCGGGGCGGACCCCCAGCGACCCGTGCGGCTCCACCGGAAGCGGTGGGGCCGCACGGCCCGGTGGATCGGCTGGCTCTGGGTCCTGCCCGCCCTGATCATGTACGGGTTCTTCGTGCTGCGCCCGCTCGTGCTGACCGTGCAGTACTCGATGTACCGCTGGAACGGCATCGGACCGGCCCGGTGGGTCGGGTTCGACAACTACCTGACCGTCTTCACCGACCGGGACCTGCTGAAGATCATCTCGAACGCGTTCATCCTGATCATCTTCTTCAGCTTCATCCCGGTCGCGCTCGGCCTGCTGGTGGCCAGCCTGGTGCGGCGCATCACCACCGGCCCGGGCGGCACCCTGGTCCGTACCGTGCTGTTCCTGCCGCAGGTGATCCCACTGGTCGCGGCCGGCATCGCCTGGAGTTGGGTGCTGTCCAGCAGCGGCCTGGTCAACCAGGTGCTGCGGGCCATCGGACTGGAGGCCATCACCCGCCCCTGGCTCGGCGAGTTCAACACCGCGCTGCCGGCGGTCGGGGTGATCGGTACCTGGATCATGCTGGGCCTCTGCACCATCCTGCTGGTCACCGGCATGAGCAAGATCGATCCGTCGCTCTACGAGGCGGCCCGGATGGACGGGGCCGGCCCGATCCGTGAGTTCTTCGCGGTGACCCTGCCCAGCCTGCGCCAGGAGATCGGCGTCTGCCTCACCGTCACCGTCATCGCCGCGCTGGCCAGCTTCGACATCGTCTACATCTCCACCAGCGGCGGCCCGGGCATCCAGACCACCGTGCCGGGTCTGGAGATCTACCGGCTCGCCTTCTCCCAGCGGCAGGTCGGGCTCGCCTCCGCCCTGGGCGTGGTGCTGATGCTGCTGGTGCTGCTCTGCGTACTGCCGATCCAGCGGCTGACCCGAGGGGAGAAGCCATGAACATGACCAGTCGCAGCGAGCGGGTGAGCGGACGGATCTTCCTGATCGCCCTGGTCGTGGTCACCCTGCTGCCGTTCCTCAGCATGCTGTCGGCGGCCCTGCAACCACGCGGCACCGTACCCACCGGCCTCGCCTGGCCGGCGGACCCACAGTGGAGCAACTTCGTCGACGCCTTCACCGCCGCGAACATGGGTGCCCTGCTGAAGTCGAGCATGCTCATCGTGGCCGGGGTCGTACCGATCGGGGTGCTCATCGCCACCATGGCCGGCTTCGGGCTCGGCCACCTGCGGGTGCCCGGCGGTCACATCGCCTTCGGGCTGTTGCTGCTCGGCCTCACCCTGCCCTTCGAGGCAGTGGTCACCCCGCTCTACTACCAGATGCGTGACCTGGGCCTGCTCAACACCCGGTGGGCGATCATCCTGCCACTGATCGGCCTCTACATGCCGTTCGCGGTGTTCTGGATGCGGGCCCACTTCACCAACGTGCCCCGCGAGTTGTCCGAGGCGGCCCGGGTGGACGGCAGCAACACCTGGCAGCTGTTCTGGCGGGTGCACGTGCCACTGGCCCGACCGGCGATCGCCTCGCTGACGATCCTGCTGTTCCTCTGGACCTGGAACCAGTTCCTGCTCGCCATCGTCATGGTCGACGATGCCACCAAACGGACCATGGCTGGTGCGCTGGGCGCGTTCCAGGGACAGTGGGGGACCGACCTGGTGCTGCTGTGCGCCGGGTCGCTGCTGATCCTCACCCCCACCCTCATCGTGTTCCTGATCTTCCAGCGACAGTTCATCAAGGCCCTGCTCCAGGGCTCCGTGAAGGGATAGCGGGTCGTGACCGACACCCAGATCCACGGTGACGTCGACGACGGCTTCGGCCGGGTCGCCGACGTGTTCCGTGACAACTTCGCCCACCGCCGGGAGGTGGGCGCCGCCGTCGCCGTCTACCTGCGCGGTCGCAAGGTCGTCGACCTGCACGGCGGGTCGGCCGACCCCCGGGCGGGGCGCCCGTGGACTGCGGACACCACCGCCGTCGTCTTCTCCTGCACCAAGGGGATCATGGCGATCTGCGCGTACCTGCTGGTCCAGCAGGGTCAACTCGACCTGGACGCGCCGGTCACCCGCTACTGGCCCGAGTTCGGCAAGCACGGCAAGGCGGAGATCCCGGTACGCTGGCTGCTCACTCACCAGTCCGGCCTGTCGGCGCTGGACAAGCAGTTCACCCGCGAGGAAGTGCTCGCCTGGGACCCGGTGATCAAGGCGATCGAGGACCAGACGCCACTGTGGCAGCCGGGTACCGCCCACAGCTATCACCCGATCACCTACGGCTGGCTGATCGGCGAGGTGATCCGCCGGATCACCGGCGAGATGCCGGGCGCCTACTTCGCCCGGAACCTTGCCGAGCCACTCGGCCTGCGTACCTGGATCGGCTTGCCGGCCGCCGAACGCGACGCGGTCGCCTGGATGCTGGGGCCGATCGGTGACCTCGGCCCGGCCAACCACCCGGTCGCCGAGCGCGGCATCACCATGGGCGGCGCCTTCGCCTTCCCCGCCGACGAAGACGGCCTGGTCAGCTTCAACGACCCGGCCATCCAGGCGGCGCAGATCCCCGGCGCGGGCGCGGTCAGCACGGCCGAGAGCCTGGCCCGCCTCTACGGCGCCTGCGTCACCGAGGTCGGCGGACCCCGGCTGCTCACCACCGCGTCCGTCGACGACGCACTCACCCTCCGCGTCGCCGGGCAGCAGGTGTACGGACACCCCGATGCCGGACACCGGTGGGGCACCGGGTTCCTGGTGCACTCCGTGCCCCGGCCGATGCTCGGCACGCGCAGCTTCGGCCACGACGGCGCGGGCGGGCACCTGGCCTTCGGCGACGACACCCACCAGGTCGGCTTCGGCTACGTGGTCAACCAGATGGGTGGCATCGACGACGAGCGCGCCAACCTGCTCAGCGCGGCGGTGCGCGACTGCCTGGGGGAGTAGCGGGACAGCTCCGCCCGGCTCTGCCCGCTGATCGTCCGGTGCCCGCGCCATCCGCTCCGCGTGGGCACCGGCTCGTCACCGCGTCCCGCCGAGCCCGCCTCAGCGGGCAGCGGCCGGCGGAGGGATCAACCCTCCAGGCGTACGGTGACGCTCACCCGTCCCCGGTCGTCGCGTCGGGCGACCGCGTGCCCGGTTCGGTCGACGCCGTCCAGTTGCAGGGCGATCGGGCCGCCCTCACCCAGGAAGTTGCGCCACCAGTTCTTCGAGTCGGGCATCGCCACGCTGATCGTGACGGTGTCGCCAGCGCGTCGGAACGACACCGGGGTGCTGAAGGTGCGGCCCGAGCGGCGTCCGGTGTAGGTGACCACTGTCAGGTTCCTGCTGAGCAGGGGGCCCAGTCCGGGCGAGGAGCGCAGCGCCATGACCGCCGAGTTGACGCGGTTGACGACTCGCCTGGTCCGCGGTCCCATTCGTGCCAACAGATCCTCCACAAGCGACAGTACCGATTGCTGGCGAAGCTAACACGGAGGCTCAGGGGGCCGATCGACGGGCTCGCCGTCCCCGGCCCCACGTGTTGCGAGCGCACTGGTGAGGCGGTACGTCACCCGGCTCCGGGTGACGTACCGCCTCCTCGGCGAGCTGGCTCAGCGGTGCGCCGCCGTCATGCCGGTGAGCAGCTTGTCGATCTCGTCCGCGAGGGCGTCCACGCCCTGCGGGCCGTTGGTCGAGACGACCTTGACGGAGGGCTCGTAGTACACCTCGACGGAGGCCGGATTGGGCTTGTGCAGGTTGTGGATTCCGGCGGCCTCAAGTGCCTCGTCGATGTAGTACGTGAGCCGGGTCTGTTGGTCGGGCACGTGCAGGTAGCCGTAGTCCTCGGCGGCGCGTTCGGCGGCCTTGGGCACGGTGCTCACCGTGGTCCCGGCGAAGGGGTTCGCGTCGAGCCGGTACGGGTTGCCGTGCTCGTCGATGCGCGACCGCGTCGAGGTGAGGATCACCGGCGCGTGGCAGATCAGCGAGACCAGCACCTCGTTCTCCCGCAGGACGTGCAGCAACTCGCCCAGCCACGGGTCGTCCCGAAAGCTGATCATCGGCGCGTGACCACCGGGTGCGTGGAAGAAGTCGAACTCGGCCAGGTCGAAGTCGTCACCCGGGTCGCGGTGGCGCGCCACGATCTGCCGAGCGGAGAGGTAGTCGCGTCGGGGCAGGGTGGCCAGCCGGGCGGTCAGGTCCGCCTGGATGGCGGCGGCCTCCCGGTCGGTGCCGGGGAGTACGTCGGAGAGCGTGACCTGCCCCAGGTGTCGCGCCAACACCCCGAGCTCCTGGTCGCTGCGGGTGACCAGGGATGCGTACCGGTCGCGGTAGTTGGCCAGGTCGAAAGCCGGGTCGGCCTGTAGTTCCCGGGCCTGCCGCATCGTCGCGGCAAGCTCGGCGACGGCGAAGTACGGCAACGCCATGCCGTTGATGTCGACCTGCGGCAGATCGCCGTCGACGGTGGCGAAGGTGAACTCGTGCGTGCCCTCGAACCGTCTCGCGGGCGACGTTTCTTCAACTACTTCCCGGCCAAGGAAGACGTCATCACCCAGCCGGACCCGCAGGAGCGCGCCGTCTGGGCCGACATCCAGGCCCGGCACGTCGACACCGAGCCGCTCTGGCAGGCGTTGACCGCCACCGTCCTGGAAGGGTTGGCCTCGATCGAGGACTCGTTCGTGGCGCTGCGGCGGATCAAGGCGTCCGCCCCCGCGATGGCCGCGACGTTCGGCAAGGGCAGTCGGTGGATCAGTGAGGACCTCCGCCAGTGGGTCGAGCGGCGGACCCCGGCCGAGCAGTTGCCCGCGGCCCGGCTGCAACTGAACGTCGTGATGGCGGCCCTGATGACCGCGTACGAGCAGTGGCAACCCGACGAGCCGTTCGGCGACTTCATCGACACCGCCCGCCGGCACCTCGCCGCCGCCGGAGCCGGCTTCGCGGGCCCGGCGGGTCGCTGAGCCTCGCCGCGTCGCCCTGTTGGGCCGGCCGTTGTCTCGACGGCCGGTCCAGGCGGAACTCGCCAGTCATCAGACCAAGTTGTTGCCGTGTGGCTCTGCTGCGTGCTCGTGTCCGGGGTGTTGCGTCGGGACATTGACATACATCTGATGATTACCATACGGTTACAGCGGGATTCATCGATGCCCGGATCATATGGGTTGGGTCGTTTTCACCCCTCGACCTTCCGGCGCACGCCCCCGGTGAGCTGAACCCCGTTGACGCTGTGCCCGGAAGGGAGACATCAGCATGTCCGAATCGCTGGGACCGGAGGTCCGTCGGCGGCTCCTCCTCGGAGCCGGTCTGGGCGCCCTGAGCTCCATGGCCATGCCCTGGTCGGCGGGCGCTTCGGCGGCACTGCCGCAGGGCCTGGCCGCGACCTGGGACGATCCGCCCAACGGCTATCCCGAGTGGAACAACAACATCGGGATCTTCCAGGTCAACGCCCAGCCGGCGCACGCGACCTTCATGCCGTACGCCGATCTCCAGCAGGCGCTCAACGCCGACCGCAGCACCTCGCCGTACCGGTTCAGCCTCGACGGCACCTGGCGATTCCAGCACGTCACCCGGGCGGCCGACCGGGATCCCAACTTCCACCGGACCGATCTCAACGACAGCACCTGGCGCACCATCCCGGTGCCGTCCAACTGGCAGCAGCACGGCTACGACTTCCCGATCTATACGAACATCGCGTACCCGTGGTGGGGTGGCACCGGCTACGACGAGGCCCGCACGCCGCCGTTCGTACCGACACAGTTCAATCCGGTCGGGCAGTACCGCCGTACCTTCCAGGTCCCCGCCGGGTGGCAGGGCCGGCGCATCCACATCCACTTCGAGGGGGTCAAGGCCGCCTTCTACCTGTGGATCAACGGTACCCGGGTGGGCTACCGCGAGGGTTCGTACACCCCGGCCGAGTTCGACCTCACCGACCACCTCCAGGCGGGAAACAACCTGATCGCCGTCGAGGTATTCCGGTTCCCCGACGGCGACTGGCTGGAAGACCAGGACATGATCCGGCTCTCCGGGATCTTCCGGTCGGTCTACCTCTACTCGCTGCCCACCGTGCACCTGCGGGATTTCAAGATCGAAACCCCGCTGCGCGACAACTACACCAACGCCGACATGGTGGTCGCCGCCAGCGTGCGCAACAGCGGCACCCAGCAGACCGGCACCTACACCGTCGAAACCCAGCTGTACGACCACAATCGACAGCCGGTGTGGCCGGAACCGCTGCGTACCCAGATCGCCATCGGCTCGGTGGCGCCCGGACAGGACGCCACCGGGCGGGGCAGCCGGGCCGTCCCGGGGCCCCGGCTCTGGTCCGCCGAGTACCCCAACCTCTACACCGCCGTACTCCAACTGCGGGCCCCGTCGGGCGCGGTCGTCCAGATCGTGTCGGCCCGGGTCGGATTCCGCGAGTTCGCCATCCGCAACGGACTGATCCGCATCAACGGCCAGCCGGTCTCCCTGCGTGGGGTCAACCGGCACGAGATGGACCCGGACCGGGGTGCCGCGCTGAACCGCGCCGACATGATCCGCGACATCCGGGTGATGAAGCAGCTCAACATCAACGCGGTACGCACCGCGCACTACCCGAACATCCCGACCTTCTACGAACTCGCCGACGAGTACGGCCTCTACGTCATGGACGAGGCCAACCTCGAGACGCACGGCGTGATGGGCAGCTATCCGGCCTCCCGGGCGGACTGGACCGCGCCCGTCATCGACCGGGCGAGCGCGATGGTGCACCGGGACAAGAACCACCCCAGCGTGGTCATCTGGTCGCTGGGCAACGAGGCCGGCGGGGGCAGCAACTTCGTCACCATGCGCAACTGGATCCGGGCGGCCGACCCGACCCGGATCATCCAGTACCAGGGCGACAACCGGCCGGAGGTCAGTGACCTGCGCGTCGAAGGGTACGAGTCGCTGGCCCGTACCGAGCAACGCGCCCACGACCCGGACCAGCGGCCGTACGTGTCACACGAGTACGCCCACTCGATGGGCAACTCGACCGGCAACCTCAAGGAGTACTGGGACATCTACCGGCGCTACCCGATCCTGCAGGGCGGGTTCATCTGGGACTTCGCCGACCAGGCGTTGCGCCGCCCGGTGCCGAACGGCGGCGGCGCCACCTACCTCTCCTACGGCGGAGACTGGGGCGACCGACCCGACTTCGAGGGCGCCTTCTGCGGCAACGGCATCGTCGACGCCGACCGCCGGGCCGGCGGCAAGGCCGTGGAGGTCAAACAGGTCTACCAGGCGATCAACGTCACCGCCGGTGCCGACATCACCAGCGGGAACATCCGGATCACCAACGAGTACCTGTTCACCAACGTCAACGCCTTCGAGGGGCGCTGGTCGCTGATCGCGGACGGCCAGGTCGTCTCCAGCGGCACCCTCACCGCGCAGCAACTCGACGTCGCACCACTGTCGAGCCGGACGGTCCAGCTGCCGATCCAGCGGCCGGGCACCATCGCGCCCGGGGCCGAACACTTCCTCCAACTGTCGTTCCGGCTCCGCGCGACGCAGCTGTGGGCCGACGCCGGGTTCGAGGTGGCCAAGCAACAGCTGCCGGTCAACTTCAACAGCCCGCCGATCCAGCCCACCCCGGTCAGCAGCGTGCCGACGGTGACCCTCGCCGAGACCGGCACCAGCGTGACCATCACCGGCACCGGGTTCGCCGTCACCATCGCCAAGGCGACCGGCCTGATCACCGCGTACGACGGGCTGGGCATCCGGCTGGTCAACTCCGGTCCGACGCCGAACTTCTGGCGGGCGCCGAACGACAACGACCGGGGCAACGGCCACCCGACCCGCAACGCCACCTGGCGACGGGCCGGTGCCAACCGGACGGTGTCCACAGTCGTGGTGACCCGACTGTCGGACCGCGCGATCCGGGTCGACGTCAACGGCACCCTGCCGACCAGCACCACGTCCACGTACACCACGACGTACACGGTCTTCGGTAACGGCGAGATCAGGGTCGACAACACGCTGCGCCCGGGCGCGTCGAGCCTGCCCTACATCCCCGAGGTCGGCACGATCCTGATGCTGCCCGGCGGGCTGGACCGGCTGCGCTACTACGGCCGGGGGCCGGAGGAGAACCACTGGGACCGGCGCACCGGATCCGACGTCGGCGTGTACCAGTCGACCGTCGCGCAGCAGTGGACCGGTTACCTGCGCCCGCAGGAGAACGGCAACAAGACCGACGTACGCTGGGCCGCCCTGACCGACGGCAACGGCCGGGGCCTGCTGGTGGCCGGCGACTCGCTGCTGGAGGTCAACGCGTCGTACTTCACGCCGGAGGACCTGTCCGTCGGCGTCCGGCACGACTACCAGCTGACCCGGCGTCAGGAGATCGTGCTGCGGGTCAACCACAAGCAGATGGGGGTCGGCGGCAACGACACCTGGGGCGCGCACACCATCGACGCGTACAAACTGTTCCCCGACCGGACCTACAGCTACACCTACCGGCTGCGGCCGCTGCCCGACGTCGGTCAGGCGATGGCCCTGTCCCGGCAGCCGGTCGGCGAGGTGACCGGCGGTGCACCGGTGCAGCCCGGCGTCCACTACCGCCTCGTCGCCCAGCACAGCGGCAAGGCCGCCGACATCAACGCCAACTCCACCGCGCCCGGGGCGCAGCTGATCCAGTGGCCGGTCGGCAGTGGCCTCAACCAGCAGTTCGACTTCGTCGCCTCCGACGGCGGTCACTACCGGATCCGGGCCCGGCACAGTGGACTCGTGCTCCAGGTGGCCAGCAACAGCAGTGGCGCCGACATCACCCAGCAGCCCGACAGCAACGCCGCCAGCCAGCAGTGGCGGCTGGTCGACCACGGTGGCGGCGTGGTCAGCCTGGTCAACCGGCAGAGTGGGCTGGCGATGGACGTGTACGCCGTGTCCACCGCCGACGGAGCCCGGATCTCCCAGTGGACGCTGTCCGGCAACCCCAACCAGCGCTTCCAACTGCAACGCGTCTAGGTCCTAGCCGCGGATCTTGGTACGAAAGGGCCCTCACGGGGCCCTCACGGGGGCCGCTTCGTACCAAGATCCGCGCGGGACAGATGGGTGTCGACACCGATCCTCGGCCCGCTCAGCGGGCGGGCAGTCGGTCGCCCTGGCGTACCAGACCGCTCTGGTACGCCAGGACGACCAGTTGCGCGCGGTCGCGGACGTTGAGCTTGGTCATCGCCCGGTTCACGTGGGTCTTGGCGGTCAGCGGTGAGACGAACAGCCGGTCGGCGATGTCGTCGTTGGACAGCCCGTGCGCGACGAGCACGAGCACCTCGCGCTCCCGGTCGGTGAGCAGGTCGAGGCCCCGGATCCGGCTGTCCGGCGGCGACCGCAGCTCGGCGAGGAACCGGCTGACCAGCGCGGTGGTCGCCTTCGGTGAGAGCAGCGCGGCACCGTCGGCGACGACCCGGATGGCGCGCAGCAGCTCCTCGGGCGCGACGCTCTTGCCGAGGAAGCCGCTGGCACCGGCCTGGAGCGCGCGTACCACGTTGTCGTCGTTCTCGAAGGTGGTGAGCACCAGTACGCGGACTCCGGCCAGGTCGTCGTCGGCGCCGATGCGGCGGGTGGCCTCGATGCCGTCCAGCCGGGGCATCCGGATGTCCATGAGTACGACATCGGCGCGGCAACTGCGGGCCAGGTCGACCGCGGCCCGCCCGTCCTCCGCCTCGGCGACCACCGCGAAGCCCGGCTCGGAGTCGATGATCATGCGGAAACCGGCGCGGATCAGCGCCTGGTCGTCGGCGAGCACGACCCTGATCGTCACGCCGGCTCCCGGTGTGCCCGGGCACTGGCCCAGGCCGGGCACACCCGGGCGCCCGCCCCGGCGTCGAGCGCCCCGGCGCTGGTGCCGGTGGGCAACGGTCCGGTGCTGGTGCCGGTGGGCAACGGTCCGGTGCTGGTGCCGGTGGGCGCTGGCGTGGCCCTGGTCCCGGTGGCAGCGCAGGCCAGGGGGGCCGGTGGGTCGGCCGGATGGTGCCGAGGTTCGTCGGTGGGCAGGGCGGCGTGCACTCGGAACCGGCCGTCGTCGGTCGGGCCGGCGCTGACCCGACCGCCTGCCGAGGCGGCCCGCTCGTGCATGCCCACCAGGCCGTAGCCGGCGCCGGAGGCGGGCGGGAACGGCCGGATCTCGTTGTCGATGTCGAGGACGACACCGCCGGGCGTGTACTCGACGAGCAGCCCGGCGGTGCCGAGGCCGTACCGGTGCGCGTTGGTCAACGCCTCCTGAACGATCCGGTAGGCGGCGAGGTCGACCAGCGCGGGTAGCTCGCGGGCCGGGCCGCGCTGCTGGTGGCGTACCCGGAAACCGGCCGCCGCCAGGCCGGCGAGTAGTTCGGGTAGTTGGGCCAGGCCCGGCGTCGGCTCGGTGCTCTCCGTCTCGCCGGGCCCGCGCAGCATGCCGACCACCGTCTGGATCTCCTTCAGGACGGTGTCGGAGGCTTCCCGGATGTGTGCGAGCACCGGCCCGATCCGCTCGGGCTGGCGTTCCAGCACGTGCGCGGCGGCACCGGCCTGCACGTTGATCACGGCGATGTGGTGGGCGACCACGTCGTGCAGTTCCCGGGCGATGCGGAGCCGTTCCTCCACGACCCGTCGCCGGGCCTCCTCGTCGCGGGTCTGCTCGGCCCGGTGGGCCCGCGCCTCCACCTCCAGGATGTAGGCGCGTTGGGTACGCCGCGCGTCGCCGACGGCCGCGGCGAGGAAGATCCACGCGAACACGCCGAGGACCTCCAGCCGCCACCAGTTGTCGGGGGCCACCACCAGACCGGTCAGGTAGACCACCGACGATGCGGCGACGGCGCAGGTCCAGCCCCGCCGGCGGTCGGTGTGTGCGGCGATCGAGTACGTGATGACCCCGATTGCGATGATCAGACCAGGATTGCTCACTCCGTGCCATATCGCGCCGGCCGTGGCGACCGTGGAGATGCCCAGCGCGAGCCAGGGACGGATGCGTCGCAACAGCACCGCGACGAAGGCCACCGTGGCGATCAGCATGTCGCCGAACGCGGGTTGCCCGTCCTCGGCCGCCTTGCGCAACACGGCGATCGAGAGCACCACGGCCAGCAGCAGGTCGAGCAGCAGCGGCCTACCCACCGCCTGCCTGAGCGCGCTGAACCGTACGGCGTTCCTGGTCTCCATCGTCCTGAACGGTACGCGTCGTCACCGCCCCATGCCTCCTGCACGCGTAGTAGCTGGACGGCGTCCGAATACCACGCTCGTGGTACGGACCTGCCTGCGTACGGACGACGCTTGGCGGCTGCGCGAATGCAAGCGTGGACACGTTCCGTAGTCGGCGTACTGGAGACTCGATGGCTACCTATCTGTATCGGCTCGGCAAGCTCAGCTTCCGCCGCCGAAGGCTGGTACTGGCGCTGTGGGTGGCGCTGCTCGCGGCGCTGGGGGTGGGCGCGTTCACGCTCTCCGGACCGGCCGCCGAGAACTTCTCGATTCCCGGTACCGAGGCCCAGGAGGCTCAGGACCTGCTCGCGCAGCGTTTCCCGCAGGCCGCGGCCGGCAACGCCCAGGCGCGGGTGGTCTTCGCCGCGCCGGCCGGGGAGAAGCTGACCGACCCGCAGAACCGGGCCGCCGTGGCGGCGACGGTCGCCCAACTGCGCGACCTCGGGCAGGTCGCGGACGTCACCGATCCGCTCGCCAGGACGGTCAACCAGGCCGGTACGGTCGCGTTCGCACAGGTCACGTACCAGGTTCAGGCGGACGGCATGACCGATGCGGATCGGGCGGCGTTGATCGCCGCGCTCGACGTCGGCCGGACCACCGGCCTGACCGTCGAGGCCGGCGGCGACGCGATGCAGGAGCGTGGCGGTGGGCAGAACGCCAGTGAGGTGATCGGTCTGGCGGTTGCCGCGGTGGTCCTGCTGATCACCTTCGGCTCACTGGTCGCGGCGGGGCTGCCCCTGCTCACGGCGATCATCGGGGTGGCCGCCGCGTTGGCCGCGATCCAGATCGCCTCGGGTTTCGTCGAACTCGGTGCCACCACTCCCACTCTCGCGCTGATGCTCGGGCTCGCCGTGGCGATCGACTACGCCCTGTTCATCGTCTTCCGTTACCGGCAGGAACTGGCCCAGGGGCGTACCGGTGTCGAGGCGGCCGGCCGCGCGGTCGGCACCGCCGGGTCCGCGGTGACCTTCGCCGGGCTGACCGTGGTGATCGCGCTCACCGCGTTGGCCGTGGTGAACATCCCGTTCCTGACTCAGATGGGCCTGGCCGCGGCCGGTGCGGTGGTGGTCGCCGTGTTCATCGCGTTGACCCTGCTGCCCGCCCTGCTCGGCTTCGTCGGATCGCGCGCCCTCGGCCGCCGGCAACGCCGTACGCCGGGCGCCGAGACGACCGCACCGGCGGCTCGGCGCACCGCCGGACGGCGCTGGGCCGAGCTGATCACCCGGCGTCCGCTGGTGGCGGTGCTCGCCGCCACGCTGGGCCTGCTCGTGGTCGCCGTCCCCGCCCTGGACCTGCGACTCGGCCTGCCGGGCGACAACATGGGCTCGGCGCAGAGCACCCAACGCAAGGCGTACGACCTGCTCACCGAGGGTTTCGGCGCGGGCTTCAACGGGCCCCTGATGGTGGTGGTGGACGCCGCGGGCAGCGCGGACCCGCAGGCTGCCGCAGCGGACGCCACGGCCACGGTCCAGGCTCTGTCCGGGGTTGCCACGGTCGCCCCGCCGGCCTTCAACCCCGCCGGTGACACGGCGATCCTCCAGGTGGTGCCGACCAGCGGACCGGACAGCGAGCAGACCACCGACCTCGTACACGCGATCCGGGACCAGGCGCCGGGACTGACCGACCGGACCGGGGCCGACCTGGCGGTCACCGGCGCCACCGCGATCAACATCGACATCTCGGCGCGGATGGGCGGGGCCCTGGTGCCGTACCTGGCGGTCATCGTGCTGCTGGCGTTCCTGCTGCTGACCGTGTTGTTCCGTTCGCTGCTGGTGCCGTTGAAGGCGATCGCCGGGTTCCTGCTCAGCGTGGCCGCGACGTTCGGCGCGCTGGTCGCGGTGTTCCAGTGGGGCTGGCTGTCCGGTCTGTTCGGGGTCGAACAGACCGGACCGATCGCCAGCCTGATCCCGGTGCTGCTCATCGGCATCGTCTTCGGGTTGGCGATGGACTACGAGGTCTTCCTGGTCACCCGGATGCGTGAGGAGTTCGTGCACGGCGCCGAGCCGACCCAGGCGGTGGTCAACGGCTTCAGCCACAGCGCGCGGGTGGTCACCGCCGCCGCCATCATCATGATCAGCGTGTTCGCCGGTTTCATCCTCGCCGACGAGTCGATCATCAAGTCGATCGGGTTCGCGCTCGCGGCGGCGATCCTCTTCGACGCCTTCGTGGTGCGGATGACCCTGGTACCGGCCGTGATGACGCTGCTCGGCAAGCGGGCCTGGGCACTGCCGGGCTGGCTGGACCGGATCCTGCCGGACGTGGATGTCGAAGGCGACCGGCTGCGTACGGCGGCCGAGCCGGCCCCGCCCGAGCGGGACCTGGTCGACGCCGCTCGCTGATCCGGGCCGCTCCGAGAACTGCCACCGGTCGACCCGGTGGCAGTTCTCGTTTCAGGTGACTGGCGCTCGACGGTACGGGCGATTTGTCCAGCGGAAACAAGCTGGCAATTTTAGTGCCATCGATGTTAACGTTCGCACAGTGGCGCCGCGTGCGGGAACACTGCCTCCGCAGGTGCCTCGATGTGACCGCCAACATGACGGGTTTCGGCGGGTTCGGGCCCACCGCCTCGCGGCCGTCGGCCCGCCCCGGCTGTGCCGCGTGCTGGTGGCCGCCGGCCGGACCGGGGTCCTCATGATCCCCCTTCCGTCGCCCCGAGGCGAATTCATCAGACCTATCGCTGCCTGCTCAGCTCCATGGCCGGCGAGCACGATCGTCACGAGCACGCATCTCTTCCAAACAGGGGCGTTGACGTTACATACCGGAAACGCTTAACGTCTGATGTCTAAGGCACGCGAGCTCCACCACCCCCGCCACCGTGTTTTGGAGGGATCCCCATGTCCCGTCCCCCGCTCACCCGACGCTCGCTACTGGCCGCCCTCGGCGCGGGTGGCGCCGCCGCCGCGGTCGGCATCGGTGCCGGCGGCATCGCCCGCCCGCTGCCCGCCCACGCCGCGATCCCCGGCCCCTCCAGCTACGCCGAGACGTGGGCCTCGGTCGGCCAGCACCCTGCGGCAGCCGAGTGGTTCCAGGACGCCAAGTTCGGCATCTACTTCCACTGGGGCGCGTTCAGTGTTCCGGCGTACGCCAACGAGTGGTACCCGCGCAACATGTACAACGCCGGCTCGAACGAGAACAACCACCACCGCAACACGTACGGCGACCCGTCGGTCTGGCCGTACCACAACTTCATCAACGGGGCGAACGACCGCTCGGGCCGGTTCGTGCAGTTCGCCCCACGGCTGCGCTCGGCCGGCGGCAACTTCGACCCCAACGAGTGGGCGCAACTGTTCGTCGACGCCGGGGCCCGGTTCGCCGGGCCGGTGGCCGAGCACCACGACGGTTTCTCCATGTGGAACAGCCAGGTCAACGAGTGGAACTCGGTGGCCCGGGGGCCGCGCCTGGATCTGCTGCGGCTGCACACCGACGCGATCCGGGCCCGAGGGCTCAAGGTCATGGTCGCCATGCACCACGCCTTCAACTTCACCGGCTTCTACGGCTGGGCGCCGCAGCAGTCCGACCCGAGCCTGCGCAAGCTGTACGGCCAGTTGGGCACCGCCGCGCAGGAGCAGCTCTGGTTCGACAAGCTGCGGGAGATCATCGACCAGGCGCAGCCGGACATCATCTGGCAGGACTTCGACCTGCGCCGGATCAGCGATGCCCAGCGGCTGCGGTTCCTGGCGTACTACTACAACCGGGCCGTCGCGTGGGACAAGGAGGTCGTCGCCACCTACAAGGACGGCCTGGAACTCGGCGGTGCGGTCTACGACTACGAGCGCGGTGGTCCGGCCGAGCTGCGTGAGCCCTACTGGCTCACCGACGACAGCATCAGCAGCTCCAGTTGGAGCTACACCGTCGGGCTCGGCTACTACACGCTCAACCAGATGCTGCACTCGTTGATCGACCGGGTCAGTAAGAACGGCAACATGGTGCTCAACATCGCGCCGATGGCCGACGGCACCATCCCGACCGGGCAGCAGACCCTGCTCCGCAGCATCGGTGACTACCTGCGCCGCTTCGGTGAGTCGATCTACTCCACCCGGGCCTGGACCGCCTTTGGTGAGGGGCCGACCCGGATGGGCGGCGGTTACTTCGTCGCGCCGGTGGCCGGCACGCCGCAGGACATCCGGTTCACCCGCAGCAAGGACAGCCGGGTGCTGTACGCCACGATCCTCGGCTGGCCGGGCAGCACGGTCAACATCACCACGCTCGCCTCGAACCGGATCAACCTCAGCTCGCTGGCCGGCGTACAACTGCTCGGCTCGACCGCCGGCAGCTACATCAACCTGCCGACCCGTACCCAGGACGCCACCGGGCTGCGGATCACCATGCCGTCGGCCAGCGCACCGTTCAGCGCGCCGGCGTACGTGGTCAAGCTGACCTTCAACGGTCCGATCCCGACGCTCGGCGGCGGACCCACCGTCTCGCCCCCGGTCAGCGTCTACCAGCACACCGGTTACGAGAACGGCGTCAACCTGGCGGTCGGCAGCTACACCGCGGCCCAGTTGCAGGCGGCCGGCGTCGGGCTGCGGACCATCTCGTCGGTCCGGGTCACCGCCGGCCACCAGCTCGTCGGGTACGCCAACGACAACTTCTCCGGCACCAGCTGGACCTTCACCAGCGACAACGCCGACCTGCGCAACACCGGCAACAACGACGCCATCGCCTCGCTGCGGGTCACCTTCAATCCGGCGACGTACCAGCGGATCACGAACGTGACCAACGGGCTGGTCCTCGACAGCGGCGGCAACGTCGCCTCCGGCGCGCAGCTGAAGCAGTGGAGCTGGGACAGCAGCACCAACCTGCAGTGGCAGCTCGTCGACCTGGGCACCGGCTACCACCGGATCGTCAACCGCACCAACGGGATGGTGGTCGACGGCTTCGGCGCCACCAGCAGCGGCGCCGCCGCGCAACAGGCGCCGTGGAACGGCAGCAACAACCAACAGTGGCAGATCACCGACCAGGGCAACCGGCGGTACCGGATCGCCAACCGGGCGACCGGGCTGGTGCTCGACGGCGGTGGTCAGGTCGCCTCCGGCTCCATCGTCAAGCAGTGGAGCTGGGACGGCAGCACCAACCTGCTGTGGACCATCACCGCAGTCTGATTCCCTCGCACTCCCGTCCGACCTGTGTCGCCGTGACCTTCAGGGTTGCGGCGACACACGTCGGATGACTCCCGAATATGGAGGAAGATCAATGAATCGTAGGGCTCTGCTGAGCGTGGGGCTGGCGACGATGCTCACCGCGTCCGCCACCTTCGCCGCCGGCTGCGGCAACGACGCGGGCGGCGGGACCGGCTCGGGCGGTTCCGAGCTGTTGGTCGGGGTGGACTACCCGCGCTCGGACACCGACTTCTGGAACTCCTACATCAAGTACGTGCCGCAGTTCGCGGGGGAGTTGGGGGTCGAGCTGAAGACCACCAACTCGCAGAACGACATCGCCAACCTGATCTCGAACGCGCAGACCTTCATGAGCCAGGGGGTCAAGGGCGTGGTGATGGCCCCGCAGGACACGGCGGCGATCGCCCCGACGCTGGCCCAACTGGACAGCCGGAAGATCCCGGTGGTCACCATCGACACCCGGCCGGATACCGGCAACGTGTTCATGGTGGTCCGCGCCGACAACCGCGCGTACGGCACCAAGGCCTGCCAGTTCCTCGGTGCCAAGCTCGGCGGCCAGGGCAAGGTCGTCATGCTCCAGGGCGGCCTCGACTCGATCAACGGTCGGGACCGCACCGAGGCGTTCAACGAGTGCATGCAGAAGGACTTCCCCGGCATCACCGTCTTCGGTGAGGCCACCGACTGGAAGGCGGACGTGGCGGCGTCGAAGTTGCAGACCCGGTTCGCCTCCGACCCGGACATCAAGGGCATCTACATGCAGTCGTCGTTCGCCCTGTCCGGCACCCTGCAGATCCTCAAGCAGCGGGGTCTCCAGGTGCCGCCGAGCGACCCGAAGCACGTCTTCGTGGTCTCCAACGACGGCATTCCGGAGGAGCTGAAGAACATCGGCGAGGGCCTCATCGACGCCACCGTCAGCCAGCCGGCCGACCTGTACGCCAAGTACGGGCTGGAGTACGTCAAGGCGGCGATCGAGGGCAAGACGTTCCAGCCCGGCCCGACCTCGCACGGCAGCAACATCATCCAGGTACGCGAGGGCCTGCTGGAGGACCAACTGCCGGCGCCGCTGGTGACCCTGGACGGGGCGCCCATCGGTGGCGAGCCCACGACGAAGTTCGATGACGCGTCGCTGTGGGGCAACAACGCATGAGTGCCACCCGGCAAGCCACGACCGACGGGCCGGTCGGCGACGACCGGCCCGTCGTCGAGGCGGTGAACATCACCAAACGTTTCGGGTCCACCCTGGCCCTGTCCGAGGCCGGCATCGTGGTCCGGCGCGGGGAGACGCACGCCCTGGTCGGGCGCAACGGCGCCGGCAAGTCGACCCTGGTCAGCATCCTCACCGGGCTGCACGCCGCGGACGAGGGCTGCGTCGCCTTCGACGGTCGGCCGGCGCCGCCGCTGGGCGACCGTGACGGGTGGCGACGGCAGGTCGCGTGCGTCTACCAGAAGTCGACGATCATTCCGACGCTGACCGTGGCGGAGAACCTGTTCCTCAACCGGCACGCCCGTGGGCCCGGCCGGCTGATCCGTTGGAGCACGTTGCGCCGGCAGGCACAGGAGTTGCTCGCCGAATGGTCGGTGGACGTCGACGTACGCCAGCCCGCCTCGACGCTCACCGTCGAGCAGCGACAGTTCGTGGAGATCGCCCGGGCGCTGTCCTTCGGAGCCCGCTTCATCATCCTCGACGAACCGACCGCCCAACTGGACGGCGCCGGCATCCAGCGGTTGTTCACCCGCATCCGCGACCTGCGCGCCCAGGGCGTCACGTTCCTGTTCATCAGCCACCACCTGCAGGAGATCTACGAGATCTGCGACCAGGTGACGGTGTTCCGCGACGCCCGGCACATCGTGACCGCCCCGGTGGCCGAGCTGAGCCGTCCGGCGCTGGTCGCGGCGATGACGGGGGAGGACGTGAGCATGCCCGAGGCGGTGCACCGTCCGTTGTCCGCCGACGTACCGGTGCTGCTGTCGGTGCGGGACCTGGTCACCGCCTCCGGCGCCGAACTGTCGCTGGAGGCGAGGGCCGGCGAGGTCGTCGGCATCGCCGGCGGCGGGGGCAGCGGCAAGGTCGAGGTGGCCGAGGCCATCGTCGGCCTGGCCCGCCCGGCGGGCGGGACGGTCACCCTCGACGGCCGGCAGTTGCGGGCGGGCAGCGTACCCGACGCGCTCGCCGCGGGCGTCGGTCTGGTCCCGCAGGACCGGCACCGGGAGGGCCTGGTGCCGTTGCTGTCCATCGCGGAGAACGTCACGATGACCGTGCCGCACCGGGTCGGGCGGCGTGGTCTCATCTCCCCGGCCCGCCGCGACGCCCTCGCCCGGCAGACCATCGCCGACCTCGCGATCAAGGCCGCCGGCCCTGAGGTGCCGGTCTCCGACCTGTCCGGGGGCAACCAGCAGAAGGTGGTCATGGGCCGGGCGCTGGCCAGCGACCCGAAACTGCTGGTGCTCATCACGCCGACCGCCGGGGTCGACGTGCGGTCCAAGCAGACCCTGCTCGGCGTCGTCGACGAGGTACGAGGCCGCGGCACGGCCGTGCTCGTCGTCTCCGACGAGCTGGACGACCTGCGGATCTGTGACCGCGTGCTGGTGATGTTCCAGGGGCGGGTCGTCCGCGAGATGGCCCACGGCTGGAGCGACAACGATCTGGTAGCCGCCATGGAAGGGGTGGATCTCCACCATGTCTGAGACGCTGTCCACCGCCGCGTCGCCGCCCACGGCGCCGCCACCGTCGCCACCGGCCTCGCCGCCGTCGCGGACCCTGGCCATCGCCCGGCTGCGCGACCTGGCCCTGGTCCCGGCGATCATCGCGGTCGCGATTGTCGGGTTCATCGTCAACCCGGTCTTCCTCAGCTCCGACAACATCATCAACGTGCTGCAGAGCATGTCGGAGATCGCCATCGTGGTCCTCGCCCAGACCATCGTGCTGATCACCGGGAAGATGGATCTGTCGCTGGAGTCCACCTTCGGGCTGGCCCCCGGCATCGCCGCCTGGCTGATCATCGACCCGGCCCTGACCCGCGGCCTCGGGCTCGACTTCCTCCCGTCGGCCTGGGCGGTCCCGGTCGTGCTGGCCGTCGGCGCCCTGGTCGGTGCCTTCAACGGGCTGCTCATCGTCCGGTTCGGGCTCAACGGGTTCATCGTCACGCTGGGCATGCTCATCGTGCTGCGGGGTCTGCTGACCGGCATCTCCGGCGGCCAGACGTTCTTCGCCCTGCCGGAGTCGATGACCTACCTCGGCTCGGCCAGCTGGTTCGGCGTTCCCGCCTCGATCTGGTTGTCGTTGCTGCTGTTCGGCGGCGGCATCGTCGTGCTGGGCTTCACCCGGGCCGGTCGGGCGCTCTACGCCATCGGCGGCAACGTCGACGCCGCCCGCGCCGCCGGTATCCGTACCGACCGGGTGCTGTGGATCGCCCTGATCGTCGCCAGCATGCTCGCCGCCCTGGCCGGGTTGCTGATGAGTGGCCGGCTCGCCGCGGTGCCCGCCGCGCAGGGCAGCGGCGCCATCTTCCAGGTGTTCGCCGCCGCGGTCATCGGTGGGGTCAGCCTCAACGGCGGCAAGGGAACGGTGTTCGGCGCCTTCACCGGCGTCCTGCTCCTGTTCATGATCATCAATGTGCTGACCCTGGCCGGAGTGCCCGCGCAGTGGACCAACTTCCTCAACGGCACGGTCATCCTGGTGGCCCTGGTGGTCTCCCGAATCACTGGAGGCAAGGCGCAGACATGACGTGGACCCCTCCGGCGGCCAGCGGGCCGAGGCGGACCGACGAATACCCGGCACAGGCAGATCGATCCCACAGGAGTTCCGGTGACTGAGCTCATCTCGTCCGTAGAAACCATCGACGTACGGTTCCCCACGTCCCGCCATCGTGACGGGTCAGACGCGATGAACCCGTTCCCGGACTACTCCGCCGCCTACGTGCTGCTGCGTACCACCGGCGGAGCCGAAGGGCACGGGCTGGTCTTCACGGTGGGCCGCGGCACCGAGATCCAGGTGGCGGCGGTGCAGTCGCTGGCCGCCATGGTGGTCGGTCAGCCGGTGGACGAGCTGATCGCCGACCCCGGCGCGCTGGCCCGGCGGCTCGTCGGCGACAGCCAGATCCGCTGGCTGGGGCCGGAGAAGGGCGTGGTGCACATGGCCGCCGGCGGCCTGGTCAACGCGGTCTGGGACCTGGCCGCCCGGCGGGCCGGCAAGCCGCTGTGGAAGCTGCTCGCCGACCTCACCCCGGAACAGATCGTGGCCCAGGTGGACTTCCGCTACCTGCGCGACGCCCTCACCGAGCAGGAGGCGTTGGCGCTGCTGCGGGCCGCCGCCGACGGCCGGGCCGAGCGTGAGCGGACGCTGCGGGCCGACGGCTACCCCGCCTACACCACCACGCCAGGTTGGCTGGGCTACGACGACGAGAAACTGGCCCGGCTCTGCAAGGAGGCCGTCGAGGCCGGGTACCAGCTGATCAAGCTCAAGGTCGGCGGGAACCTGGCCGACGACGTACGCCGGATGGGCATCGCCCGGCAGGCCGTCGGGCCGCACGTCCGCATCGCGGTGGACGCCAACCAGATCTGGGGCGTACCCGAGGCGATCCAGTGGATGCGCGAACTCGCCGAGTTCGACCCGTACTGGATCGAGGAGCCCACCTCACCGGACGACGTGCTCGGCCATGCCGCCGTACGCAAGGCCCTCGCCCCGGTCAAGGTGGCCACCGGCGAGCACGTGCACAACGCGGTGATGTTCAAGCAGCTGCTCCAGGCCGACGCGGTCGACGTGGTGCAGATCGACGCCTGCCGGGTCGCCGGGGTCAACGAGAACCTGGCCATCCTGCTGCTCGCCGCCAAGTTCGGGGTGCCGGTCTGCCCGCACGCCGGCGGCGTGGGCCTCTGCGAGCTGGTGCAGCACCTGGCCATGTTCGACTTCGTCGCGCTCAGCGGCAGCACCGACGACCGCGCCATCGAGTACGTCGACCACCTGCACGAGCACTTCGTGGATCCGGTACGCATCAGCGACGGTCGTTACCTGGCACCCACCGCGCCGGGCATGAGCGCCCAGCTCGTCCCCGCCGCGCTGGCCGACTACCGCTACCCGGACGGCCCGGAGTGGGCGGCGCCGACCATGGCGGGAGCACCGGCGGCATGATCATCGACGCGCACCACCACCTGTGGCGGCCGGAACGCGGCTACACCTGGCTCGACGAGCCGGAACTGGCCGCCATCCGCCGGCCGTTCACCCCGCAGGATCTGACCGCCGAGCTGACCGCGAGCGGGGTGCACGGCACCGTGCTGGTGGAGGGGGGTCGCTGCCATCCCGACGAGGCAGCGGAGTTCCTCGGCTACGCCGTCGACACCGCGCCGATCCTGGGCGTGGTGGCCTGGCTCGACGTGGCCGCCGGTGACGTCCGCGAGACCATCGGACGGTACCGGCGGCTGCGCGGTGGTGAGTTGCTGGTCGGGCTCCGTTCGCAGGTGCAGGGGGAGGCCGATCCGGACTATCTCGATCGGCCCGACGTGCGTCGTGGCCTGGCCGAGATCGCCGCCGCCGGGCTGGTGTTCGACCTGGTGATCCGGGCCGATCAGCTGCCGGCGGCGGCGCGGGTGGCGCAGGCGCTGCCGGACGTCCGCTTCGTCCTCGACCACCTCGGCAAGCCCCGGATCGACGAGGGCGCGGCGGGACTGCGGCGATGGCGGTCGCCCTTCGCCGACCTGGCGGCCAACCCCAATGTCACCGCGAAGCTGTCCGGCCTGGTGACCGAGGCGGGGCCGGGCTGGTCGCCGGAGGACCTGCGGCCCTTCGTCGAGGTGGCGGTCGAGCAGTTTGGGCCGGAACGTCTGATGTTTGGCTCGGACTGGCCGGTGTGCCTGCTCAGATCGGACTATTCGGGCGTACGGCGGGCGTTGGAGGCGGCGTTGCCGCCCCTGACCACCCCGGAGCGGTACGAGATCTTCGCCGGCACCGCGGTGCGTACCTACGAGTTGGCCGGGCGGGTGGCCCGGCTCGCCCCGACCGGACCACCCGCATGAACACCCCGCCGGGGCACGTCCACTTCGGACCCGCGCTAGGCGTCCGCCGCCTTGGCCGCGAGCACCATGCGCAACCACGCCTCGGAGGTGTTCACGTGCATCAGGGCGCTGGCCTGGGCGAGCAACTGGTCACGCGACCGCAGGGCAAGGTAGATCGAGTGGTGTTCGTCGATCGTCTTGTGTGCCGCGTTGCCCTCGATCAGGCCCCGCCACACCCGGGCGCGCAGCGTACCTGGACAGCCCGTCCAGCAGCGAGGTGAGCGTCTCGTTGCCGGTGGTGGCGATGACGGTGTGGTGGAAGGCGGTGTCGAACTGGATCAGCTTCTCGGCGTCGTCGGCCGCCGCCCGCATGTCCTCCAGGATCTGGGCCAGCTCGTCGAGTTCGGTGTCGGTCATCCGCAGCGCCGCCAGACCGGTGGCCACCGGCTCCAGCATCCGGCGTACCTCCATGACCTCCAGCAGGGTGTCGTCGCGCAGCAGCTCCACCGCGACACCCAGCCCCTCCAGCAGCAGTCGGGGAGCGAGGCTGGTCACGTAGGTGCCGTCGCCGCGTCGTACGTCGAGCACCCGGGCCGATTCGAGCACCTTCACCGCCTCCCGGACCCCGCTGCGGGACAGCCCCATCTGGGCGGCCAGTTGCGGCTCCGGTGGCAGCCGTGCCCCGGGCGGCAGCTCGCCGCTCTGGATCATGCTCCGGATCTTCGCGATCGCGTCGTCGGTCAGTGCCATCCACGCCCCCTTCGGACCGGCCTGCCTCGCGCCATCGGCGCGGATCCGCCGTCTGCGGCCGGCACCGGCAGCCCTCACCACTATAGAGACGTCCGACGTTTGTCGTCCCTGAGGTGCGCCTCGCCGTCCAGGCGGCGGGACCGGCGCCGCGCCACGACCGCCGAGAAGCGGCGACCCCTGGACACCCCGCCACCGGCCGACACCTCGATCAGGGAGGGTTTGACGTGCGACGTTACGGCTGGGTGATCCGGCTGCGGCCGGAGCGCCGGGAGGCGTACCTGCGGCTGCACGCCGCCGTCTGGCCCAGTGTCGAGCAGACCCTGCGGGCGGCCAACATCCGCAACTACAGCATCTTTCTCCACGACGACCTGCTGTTCGGCTACTACGAGTACGTCGGCGACGACCACGAGGCGGATCAGCGCCGGATCGCCGACGACCCGCAGACGCAGGCGTGGTGGAAACTGACCGACCCGTGCCAGGAATCCCTCGCCCCACCCGGATCGGGGCACTGGTGGGCCCCGATGCGCGAGGTCTGGCATCTGACCGAGGAGGCGGCGTGAACCGCAGCGCGTACTACGTCGGCGAGCAGAGCTTCGTCGTCGAGCAGAGCAGCCCGGAGCCGCCCGGCCCCGGCCAGGTCCGCATCGACGTCGCGTACACCGGCATCTGCGGCACCGACCTGCACATCGCCCATGGTGCGATGGACCAGCGGGTCCGGGTACCGGCGGTGATCGGCCACGAGATGTCGGGCCGCATCGTCGAGGTCGGTGCCGGCGTCGAGGGCCATCGGGTCGGTGATCCGGTGACCGTGATGCCGCTGGACTGGTGCGGCGAGTGCCCGGCCTGCCGCGCTGGGCACTCCCACATCTGTCACCGGCTCAACTTCGTCGGGATCGACTCGCCCGGCTCGATGCAGCAGTCCTGGACGGTCCCGGCGCGGATCCTGGTGCCGCTTCCGGCGGACCTGTCGCTGGCCCACGCCGCGCTGGTGGAGCCGACCGCGGTGGCCGTGCACGACGTCCGGCGCTCCCGGCTCGCCGCCGGTGAACACGCGGTGGTCATCGGGGCCGGCCCGGTCGGGCTGCTGATCGGCACGGTCGCGCAGGCGACCGGTGCCGAGGTGACCGTACTCGAACTCGACCCCCGGCGCCGCGAACTCGCCGCCGAACTCGGGCTGTCCACGGTGGATCCGTCCGCCGTCGATGTCGCCGGCTACGTCCAGGAGGTGACCGGGGGAGCCGGTGCCGAGGTGGTCTTCGAGGTGTCCGGCTCGGCCGCCGGGGTGCGCACCGCGACCGACCTGCTCGCCGTACGCGGGCGGCTGGTCGTCGTGGCGATCCATCCCACCCCGCGCGAGGTGGACCTGCACCGGATCTTCTGGCGCGAGCTGGAGGTGATCGGGGTACGCGTCTACGAGCACGCGGACTACGTCGAGGCGGTCCGGCTGGTGCACGGCGGGCAGGTGCCGGCCGATCGTCTGATCTCTCGAATCGTGCCCCTGGCCGAGGTGGCGCAGGCGTTCCAGGCGCTCGCCGCCGGTGGCGACGTCAAGGTACTCGTCGACTGTGGAGGCAACGCGTGAGCCTGTTCGACCTCAGCGGCCGGCTGGCCGTGGTGACCGGCTGCCGGCGCGGCATCGGCCTGGCGATGGCGGACGCCCTCGCGGCGGCCGGCGCTGACGTGATCGGGGTGAGCGCCGCGTTGGAGGAGACCGGCAGCGAGGTCGCCGAGCGGGTGGGCGCGCATGGTCGTTCGTTCCTGCCGTACCGGGCCGACCTGTCCGACCGGGGCGCTGTCCGCGCGCTCACCGAGTGGCTCGGCCAGCGGGATCGGCCGGTCGACATCCTGGTCAACAACGCCGGCACGATCCGCCGCGCGCCTGCGGCCGAGCACGCCGACGAGGACTGGGACCACGTACTGGAGGTCGATCTCTCGGCGCCGTTCGTGCTCGCCCGCGAGATCGGTCGGGGCATGATCGCCCGTGGCCACGGAAAGATCATCTTCACCGCGTCGATGCTGAGCTTCCAAGGGGGCATCACCGTGCCCGGCTACGCCGCCGCGAAGTCGGGGGTCGCCGGGCTGACCCGTGCGTTGGCCAACGAGTGGGCGCGGCACGGGGTGAACGTCAACGCCATCGCGCCGGGCTACATCAGTACCGACAACACCCAGGCGCTACGCGAGCAGCCGGAGCGCAACCAGGCGATCCTGGAGCGGATCCCGGCCGGGCGCTGGGGTCGGCCCGACGACCTCGCGGGAATCACCGTCTTCCTGGCCTCCGACGCGGCGGCCTACGTGCACGGGGCGATCATCCCGGTCGACGGTGGGTGGCTCGCCCGCTGAGCGGTGGATGTCCCACCTGCCCTTGCAATGTTATCGATAACATTATATCTTTCGATATAAGGGTGTATGACACCCTTCGTCGCCCGCGACGGACACCGTCGGGCACCGCCAGCAGGGCATCCGAGTTGCTGGTGACCGGCCTCGACCGTTTTTCGGCGGCGTCACCAGGGCGGGCGTTGGGCGGCTCGCCGACCGCCACGAGGCGTGGCCGGGTCCGGGCACTTGCGCCGCCGCTTCCGGCGGCGAAGCCATCCGCCCGGCCGGCCCTGCGGCTCATCGTTGCCGGCCACCCTGGCGCGCCCCTCGCGAGGTCCCACCAAGCTGCACCCCGGTTGCCAGAAGGGAGGAATCCCCTGTCCGCGAACCGCTGACCGGGTGTCCCGCGTCCTCCGTCCCGCCGGGCGAGCCCGGCTTGCGACGCCCACCCCGATCGAGCGCATGCACCGGGCAGCGTCCTCGGGCGCTGCCGTCCACACCATCACCGACGGTGCCTGGCACCGTCCCCGCGTCGTCAGACGCGAAAGGAGATCCTCATGCGCCTGCGAACGTACCGACCCGGCCTCGAAGCGAGGGGAGCCGCGAGATGTTGACGCGTAGATCCCTCTACCGACCGGTGGCCGTCCTGCTCGCACTGACCCTGGCCGGCGCGGCGCTGCAGCCGGCTCCGGCCGCCGCCGCACCGACCACCGGCGCGGCCACCGTGACCGCTGACGTGGGCACCTTGGCCGCGACCGCCGGCTGCGGCCGGGCTCCGGGCCTGAACAGCGGCACCCACACCATCCAGAGCAACGGCAAGAGCCGCAGCTTCATCCTCCGGCTGCCCGGAAACTACAACAACAACAATCCGTACCGGCTGGTGTTCGGGTTCCACTGGTGGGGCGGCACCGCCGTCGACGTGGACACCGGCCAGACCGTGCAACGGGACGTGTGGTCGTACTACGGGCTCCAGCGGCTGGCGAACAACAGCGCGATCTTCGTCGCGCCGCAGGGCCTCGGCAACGGCTGGGCCAACGCCGGCGGCGAGGACGTCACCTTCGTCGACGACATGCTGCGGGTGATCGAGCAGGCCCTCTGCGTGGAGACGACCCAGCGCTTCGCGGTCGGGTTCAGCTACGGCGGCGCGATGAGCTACGCACTGGCCTGTGCCCGGGCGAACGTCTTCCGGGCGGTCGCCGTCTACGGCGCCCCACGGGAACTCAGCGGATGCAGCGGCGGCAGCCAGCCGATCGCGTACTTCGGTGCCCACGGCATCAGCGACAACATCACCTCCGGGCGGGCGCTGCGAGACCGGTTCGTCCGCAACAACGGCTGCACCGCCCAGAATCCGCCGGAGCCGGCGCAGGGCAGCCTCACCCACCGCACCACCACCTACTCCGGCTGCCGGGCCGGCTACCCGGTGGTCTGGGCCGCCTTCGACGGCGGTCACATCGCCGCGCCGCAGGACGGCGCGCCGGGCGACAGCGGCTCGCGGACCTGGCTGCCCGGCGAGACGTGGAACTTCTTCACCCAGTTCGGTGGCACCACTCCGCCGCCGGGCAACGGCGGCATCCCCACCGGCTGGGCGAGGATCACCAACGTCGCCACCGGCCTGTCCCTGGACAGCGGCGGATCCGTGCCGACCCAGTCGATGTTGAAGCAGTGGAGCTACAACGGGAACTCGAACCTGCAGTGGCAGCTCGTCGACTCCGGCGGCGGCTTCTACCGGCTGGTCAACCGCACCAACGGGATGGTGGCCGACAGCTGGGGCGACGCCAGCAACGGAGCGACCGCGGTGCAGGCGCCGTGGAACGGCCACGTGAACCAACAGTGGCGATTGACCGACCTGGGCAATGGCCGGTACCAGGTGATCAACCGGGGCACCGGCACGGCGCTGGACTCCGGCGGCGACACCACCGTCGGCTCGCGGGTCAAGCTGTGGGCGCCGGACGGCAGCCCGAACCTGCAGTGGACCATCACCGCGATCTGAACCTGACCGGCGTCGGTGCACATCGGCGCCATTCGGCACTCGGCTGACCGGCAAGGGCCGGGGGTGGCTTCGGGAATCCGGAGGCCACCCCCGGATTCCCGCCGCTAGAAGGGGGATCCATGCGGCTGACCGGCCGGATGAGGTACGCGGCACACGCGTCCAGGCGCACCATCGTCGACCCTGCCGAGCAGGCCGATCGTACGCGCCGTCAGTACCTCGAACCGAGTAGGGAAGAGGTGGCCGTGGCCGCCGCCTTCGACCTCTCGTACCGCGATCTGCCCGCCGGTACGCGGCGGCTGTTGCGGTATCTCGGCCTGCACCCGGGCCCGGACTTCGACGTGCGCGCCGCCGCGGCGCTGGGCAACCTGACCCTCGTGCACGCCCGACGTGCCCTGGCTGAGCTGAGCCAGCGCGACCTGATCGTCCAGCGCGGCACTCGCTACCGGATACCCGAGCTGATCGCCGAGCACGTACGCCGGCTGGCCGTGGACGAACCGGCCGTACTCCGCGCCGCCGCCCTCGACCGGCTGGCCCAAATCGGACCGACACACCATCCCGGTCGCGCTGTCGCGGCCAGGCCGGGAGGCGACGACTGATCAGCCTTGACGCCCGGGAGGCATCCGTTCACATCTGATGTCTAGCCCCGATGGTCACCGGTCTGTCGGCGCCTCCGCGCGCCCCGGCGGACCGCCTCCGGCTGCCCGGAAACCCGCGACTTCCAGGTAATTTGTTGGCCCTGTGACCGGCAGGTATCGACCATTGCCCATCGAGTCGAGCGGGAGTAACATTCGCGAAACACATCAGATGTCTGCCTGTTTCGCAGGCTACCGGCGACCTGACGCATTGCGGCCGCGGCTGGCTCCGACGGGCTGATTCAGAAATTGGCTCTTCATAGTTCCCGCGCTTCGGGTGGCCGAGATCGGTCACCGGTTGGAGGATCGATGTCAGACCTGACCCGACGGCAGGCCCTCAAGATCGGCGCGGCGGGTGCCGGTGGCGCCCTGCTGCCGCTGCCGTGGACCGCGATCGCCCGAGCCGACTCGGTGGCACCACCACAGGTGCTGGCGGCCGGCGACCTGGCGCTCTGGTACGACCGGGCCGCCGGCACCGACTGGCTCCGTGCACTACCGATCGGCAACGGCCGACTCGGCGCCATGGTGTTCGGCAACACCGACACCGAACGACTACAGCTCAACGAGGACACCGTCTGGGCTGGCGGACCGCACGACCCGAGCAACCCCAGAGGACTGGGCGCGCTCGCGGAGATCCGGCGGCTGGTCTTCGCCAACCAGTGGACCCAGGCCCAGGATCTGATCAACCAGAACATGATCGGCAACCCGGGCGGGCAGTTGGCCTACCAGACCGTCGGCAACCTTCGGTTGGCCTTCCCCTCGGGCAGCGCCTCCCAGTACGAGCGGCAACTGGACCTGACCACCGCGACCACCTCCTGCTCGTACGTGGTGAACGGGGTGCGCCACCAGCGGGAGGTGTTCGCCAGCGCGCCGGACCAGATCATCGCGATGCGGCTGACCGCCGACCGGACCGGCTCGATCACCTTCACCGCCACCTTCGACAGCCCGCAGCGCACCACGGTGTCCAGCCCGGACGGGTCCACGATCGCCCTGGACGGCGTCTCCGGCAACCAGGAGGGCGTCACCGGCGCCGTCCGGTTCCTCGCCCTGGCGCACGCCACCGTGAGCGGCGGCACCGTGACCAGTTCCGGCGGCACGTTGCGGGTCACCGGCGCCAACAGCGTGACCCTGCTGATCTCGATCGGCTCCAGCTACGTCAACTACCGCAACGTCGGTGGCGACTACCAGGGCATCGCGCGCCGGCATCTCACCGCGGCCCGGGCCAGCAGCTACGACCAGCTGCGCGCCCGGCACGTGGCCGACTACCAGACCCTGTTCAACCGGGTGAGTCTCGACCTGGGGCGTACCTCCGCCGCGGACCAGCCCACCGACGTCCGCATCGCGCAGCACAACACGGTCAACGATCCGCAGTTCTCCGCGCTGTTGTTCCAGTTCGGCCGGTACCTGCTGATCGCGTCCTCCCGGCCCGGTACCCAGCCGGCGAACCTCCAGGGCATCTGGAACGACTCGCTGACCCCGGCCTGGGACTCGAAGTACACCATCAACGCCAACCTGCCGATGAACTACTGGCCGGCCAACACCACGAACCTGTCGGAGTGCCACGCGCCGGTCTTCGACATGATCAGAGACCTTTCGGTCGCCGGGGCCCGCACCGCCCAGGTGCAGTACGGCGCCGGCGGCTGGGTCACCCACCACAACACCGACGCCTGGCGGGCCACCTCCGTGGTCGACGGCGCGTTCTGGGGCATGTGGCAGACCGGCGGCGCCTGGCTGGCCACCATGATCTGGGACCACTACCTGTTCACCGGCGACCTCGAATTCCTCCGGGCCAACTACCCCGCGATGAAGGGCGCCGCCCAGTTCTTCCTCGACACCCTCGTCACCGAACCCAATCTCGGCTACCTGGTCACCAACCCCTCCAACTCGCCGGAGATCGGCCACCACGCCAACGCCAGCGTCTGCGCCGGCCCCACGATGGACAACCAGATCCTGCGGGATCTCTTCGACGGCTGCGCGCGGGCCAGTGAGCTGCTCAACGTCGATGCCACCTTCCGCGCCCAGGTAAGAGCCACCCGGGACCGGCTCGCCCCGACCCGGATCGGCTCGCGCGGCAACATCATGGAGTGGCTGTACGACTGGGTGGAAACCGAACGCACCCACCGGCACATCTCCCACCTCTACGGCCTGGCCCCCAGCAACCAGATCACCAAACGCGGCACCCCGCTGCTCTTCGAAGCCGCCCGGCGCACGTTGGAGATCCGTGGCGACGACGGCACCGGCTGGTCCCTGGCCTGGAAAATCAACTTCTGGGCCCGGATGGAAGAGGGCAACCGCGCCCACGACCTGATCCGCTACCTCGCCACCCCCGCCCGCCTCGCCCCCAACATGTTCGACCTGCACCCACCGTTCCAGATCGACGGCAACTTCGGCGCCACCGCCGGCATCGCCGAAATGCTGCTACAAAGCCACGCCAACGAACTGCACCTGCTACCGGCACTGCCGACGGCCTGGCCCAGCGGACGGGTCAGCGGCCTGCGGGGCCGGGGCGGGCACACCGTCGGCATCACCTGGAGCAACGGCCAGGCCAGCGAGATCCTCGTCCGGCCGGACCGGGCCGGCACGGTGCGCCTGCGGGGCCGGATGTTCACCGGCACCTTCACCGTGGTCGACACCGCCGACGGCTCGGCGGCCCGGACCACCCGGATCGAGTCCGACCTCATCGAGGTCACCGTCGCGGCCGGGCGCACCTACCGGGCCACCGGCTCCGGCACCGTTCCCACCCCACCCACCTTGGAGCGGAGCTTCACCAACGTCAGCACCACCAACGACACCAACACCGGCGCCGGGAACTTCGACGGCAACGGGGCCACCCTCTCCGCCCAGGCCCTGGCCCAGGCCGGGGTCACCCCGGGCAGTACGGTGAGTCGCAACGGGGTGAACTTCCGCTGGCCCAACGTCGCCCCGGGTGGTGCCGACAACGCCATCGCCTCCGGACAGTCGATCAGCGTGACCGGCACCGGACGCACCCTCGGTTTCCTCGCGACCGGCACGTACGGTGCCGTCTCGGGCACCGCCACCGTGGTCTACGCCGACGGCACCCGGCAGAGCTTCACCCTGAGCACCCCCGACTGGTACGGCGGACCGCACGCCGGTGCCACCGCCGCCATCGTGATGGCGTACCAGAACCGGCCCGGCAACCAGCGGCAGAACACTGCTGCCTGCGTCTACTACGTCGGGGTGGCGTTGCAGAACAAGGCGGTCGCCCGGATCGAACTGCCCAACATCAGCGCGCGGCCCGCCGCCGGCGTACCGACCATGCACATCTTCGCCATCGCGATCGGGGCCTGACGCCAGACACGCGAACGGGCCCGCGCTGGTGCGCGGGCCCGGTACCCCCGGGCTCGCCGGCCGCACCACCTGGTGCGGCCGGCGAGCCGTGTCAGGACACTCCGGTCACCCGGTTCGTCACCGCTGAGCCAGCAGCCACTGCAGGATGCTGCTGTCCTCGTACGTCGGGCCGTAGGCCGCGTGGTAGTCGGGCAGCGAGAACGCCTCGTTGCCGTACTCCGTGTAGCGCAGCAGCTCGGCGATCTGCTCGGGCGACTTGCCCCGTGCCTCGTACGCCGACCGCAACGCGGCCTGGGAATTGCGCGCCAGCGAGATGTTGAGCAGGTGGTCGTTGACGCCGTGGGTGATCCAGAGCGGCACCTCGCCGGCGGCGATGGCCGTCGCCTGGCTGGCGCTGACCTGGAAGCCACCGGTGACCAGGCCGGCGGTGAACAGGTCCGGACGCTTGGCGAACGCCTCCCACAGCAGACGCGAGCCGTACGAGACGGTGGTGGCGTACACCCGGCCGGTGTCCACCGAGTAGTCCTTGACGAACTGCTCGACCAGCCTGATCAGCAGGTCACCCTCGGCGGGCAGGCCCACCCGCTGGTTCTGCGGAGCCAGCACGATGACATCCTCGGTGCTGCCGGTCCAGCTCGACTGGAGCCAGGCCGTCGCCGGAATGTCGGCGGCGATCTGTACGCCCAGGTTGTCGCCGTCCCAGCCCATCCCGTGACCGGGCAGGACCACCATCAGCGGGTACTTCTTACCGGGCTGGTAGTTCTTCGGCAGGTGGTAGTGGTACGGCAGCACCATGCCACCGCTGAGGTACGAGCCGTACTCGAAGTCGTCGACGAGCAGGTTGACGGCCTTCTCGGTGACCCGGTGCGAGGTCTTCGGCGCCGCCTTGGCCAGCACCGGGCCCTTGCCCTGGCCGTTGCCCGGCTGCGCGTGGACGTCCTTGCGCTGTACCACCTGGGTCGGCAGGTCCTCGTTCACCTTGACGTGGCAGAGGAAGGTCGGGCACTTGGAGAGGATGACCGTCCAGCCGAGGTTCTCGTCCGGGTCCAACTCGACGATGACGTACCGGCCCGGTGCCGACCGGCGGTCGGATCGGGTGGTCGGCGCGCTGTTGGTGTAGGTGTGGGTGACCTTCCGCTCGGCCAGCTTGGGCAGGTCGTCGATCGGGTTGAAGCGGAAGTTGTACTTCGTGTCGGACACCGAGAAGGTCGAGTTGTCCAGGGTGCGCGGGTTGACCGTCGTCGGGTACTCGACGGCCACGGCCGACACCTTCTGACCGTAGGTGTAGACGGTGGTGATGGGGGTGATGCTGGTGATGCCGCCGGCACCGCCCCGGTCGCTGGCCGCGGCATAGGCCGTGCCGGACAGGCCGAGCGCCAGCGCCGCGGCGCTGGCGATCAGCGTCCTGCGCAGTCTCATCGATCCTCCTTCGTGGGACGCGACTGGCCCGTCTTCCCGGGGTCACGCGCGTCCGTGGCAGTGGTGGGGGTGGTGTCCAGGGAGACAGTCGCTAAACTGATTTAGCAGAGCATCTGCCCGGGGTGCGTCCGGTGTCAAGACCAATTCGGCAACGGGCCGGAAACGCCGGGTTCATACCGACCGGACGCGGATCGGTCGATGGGTCGGGCCGGGCGCCCGTGGCGATGCCGATCCGTCGGTGCCGGGGCGCCGTGATGGTGCGGATGCCCGTGGCGCGCGTCCGCTCTCCGGACGCGCGTTGCCGGTTGCGGTCGACGCGATGCGCTCTGTGTCGGGTGCCGTCCCGGGGGTATCATCCTGTGTCGATGAGAGCCTCCGGATGTGGTCGCCACGGGCGCCGGTCCCGTTCCCGCTACACCGCTCTGACCTGCGGCAACCTGGCCGATCGGACGAGCGGTGGGAACGTTACGAGACCGTGACCGCTGGATTTCGAAACAGGTGTTGACCTGGCGAATGTGAGCGCTAACACTTGGCCTCCAAGTGCGACCCGGCAGCCGTCTGACGGCGCGAATTCAGATTGGGGAAGCCAGTGAGCAGAAGAATCCTGGCCGTTCTCGGTAGCGCCGTCCTGGCGCTGAGCATGGCGGCCTGTAGCGGCGAGGGTGCCGGCAGTGGCGGTAACGACAGCGACAAGCCCGGCGATCTGACCATCGGCGTCTCGATGCCCACCCAGACCTCCGAGCGGTGGATCGCCGACGGCAACTCCGTCAAGGAGAAGCTGGAGGCCAAGGGCTACAAGGTGGACCTGCAGTACGCCGGCGACGACATCCCCACCCAGTCGCAGCAGGTCGACCAGATGATCACCCGTGGTGCGGACGTGCTGATCATCGCGGCGATCGACGGCACGGCGCTGAGCGGGCAGTTGCAGGCGGCGGCCGACGCCAAGATTCCGGTCATCGCCTACGACCGGCTCATCCGGGACAGCCCGAACGTCGACTTCTACGTCAGCTTCGACAACTACAAGGTCGGTGTGGCGCAGGCGACCGCGTTGCTGGTCGGCCTCGGCGTACAGAACAAGGACGGCTCGAAGGGCAACGCGAGCGGGCCGTTCAACATCGAGCTGTTCGCCGGCTCGCTCGACGACAACAACGCCCACTTCTTCTTCAACGGCGCGATGGACACCCTCAAGCCGTTCGTCGACGACGGCACGCTCAAGGTGAAGTCCGGGCAGACCAAGATCGAGCAGGTGGCGATCCTGCGCTGGCAGCAGGAGGCCGCGCAGAAGCGGATGGAGGACCTGCTGACGTCGAGCTACAACGACGGTGGCAAGGTCGCCGGCGTGCTCTCGCCGTACGACGGTCTGTCGCGGGGCATCATCACCGCCCTGCAGAACGCCGGCTACCGCGGCGACATGCCGGTGGTGACCGGGCAGGACGCCGAGATCGCCTCGGTCAAGCTGATCAACGACGGGGTGCAGAGCTCCACCATCTTCAAGGACACCCGACTGCTGGCCGAGCAGGCCGTGGTCGCCGGTGAGTCGTTCCTCCAGGACAAGTCGCCGGAGGCCAACGACACCGAGACCTACAACAACGGGGTCAAGGTCGTCCCGTCGTACCTGCTGCCGGTGCAGACCGTGTTCAAGGACGACATCAAGCCCGTCCTGATCGACTCGGGCTACTTCACCGCCGAAGAGGTCGCCTCCGGCCAGGCCAAGGGCTGACGGTGACTCGCCGGGCTCGGCGGTGGTGCCCGCCGCCGAGCCCGGATTTCTCTCGCATTGACTACTCTGCTTTCTCACCACGATCTAGACCGCAGGACGGTGATCATGGACGACAACATCCTTGAGATGCGTCGCATCACCAAGACCTTCCCGGGGGTGGCGGCGCTCCAGGACGTCACGCTCGCCGTACGGCGTGGCGAGATCCACGCCATCTGCGGCGAGAACGGTGCCGGCAAGTCCACCCTGATGAAGGTGCTGTCGGGGGTCTACCCCTCCGGCAGCTACGAGGGCGAGATCCTCTTCGACGGCAAGCCGGTGGACTTCCGCGGCATCCGCGACAGCGAGTCCCACGGCATCGTCATCATCCACCAGGAACTCGCCCTGGTGCCGTACCTGTCCATCGCCGAGAACATCTTCCTCGGCAACGAGCGCCGTGGCCGGGGCGGTCTGATCGACTGGAACCGCACCAACGCCGACGCGGCGAAACTGCTCGCCTCGGTCGGACTGCACGAGAATCCGGTGACCCCCGTCGTGCAGCTCGGCGTGGGCAAGCAGCAGTTGGTGGAGATCGCCAAGGCGCTGTCCAAAGAGGTCAAACTGCTGATCCTGGACGAGCCGACGGCCGCGCTCAACGACATCGACTCGGCGCACCTGCTCGACCTGATGCGACGGCTGCGTGACCAGGGCATCACCTGCATCATGATCTCGCACAAGCTCAACGAGATCACCTCGATCGCCGACTCGACCACCGTGTTGCGCGACGGCCGGACGGTGGAGCGGCTGGAGATGGGCTCGGGCGAGGTGACCCAGGAGCGGATCATCCGTGGCATGGTCGGCCGCGACCTGGACAGCTTCTACCCCGACCGGGTTTCCGTACCCGGCGCGGAGGTACTGCGCATCGAGGACTGGACGGTGCGGCATCCCACCCAGGATCGCCTGGTCGTCGACGGGGCCACGCTCGACGTACGCGCCGGCGAGGTGGTCGGCATCGCCGGGTTGATGGGCGCCGGACGCACCGAACTGGCGATGAGCGTCTTCGGGCGCTCGTACGGCCGCGACATCTCCGGTCGGCTGTACATGCACGGCAGGGAGATCAAGGCGCGTTCGGTGGCCGAGGCGATCAGCAACGGGATCGCGTACGCGACCGAGGACCGCAAGCGCTTCGGGCTGAACCTCATCGAGGACATCCGCCGCAACGTCTCCTCCGCCGGGCTGCGTAAGCTGGCCCGCTTCGGCTGGGTGCACGACAACGAGGAGACCCGGGTCGCCGAAACGAGCCGGCGCGACATGAACATCAAGGCGCCGAGCGTGATGTCCGTGGTGGGCAAGCTGTCCGGCGGCAACCAGCAGAAGGTCGTCCTGTCGAAGTGGCTGTTCACCGACCCGGACGTGCTGATCCTGGACGAGCCGACCCGCGGCATCGACGTCGGGGCGAAGTTCGAGATCTACACGATCATCAACCGGCTGGTCGCCGACGGTAAGGCGGTCGTCATGATCTCCTCCGAGTTGCCGGAGTTGCTCGGCATGTGCGATCGCATCTACACCCTCTCGGGAGGCCGGATCACCGGCGTGCTGCCGGTCGCCGAGGCAACCCAGGAGAGGCTCATGGAACTCATGGCGAAGGACAAGGAACCCGTCAGATGACCAGCACCAAGCCCTCCTCGGCCGCCAAGGGTGCGCCGGCCGAGAGTGCTCCCGCCGCCGCGCTGCACGTCGGCACCAGTGATCCACGTACGCTGATCATGAACAACCTGCGGCAGAGCGGCATCTTCGTGGCGCTCGTCGTCATCGTCGCGCTCTTCGCGTTCCTCACCGACGGACTCTCGCTGAGCCCGGGCAACATCACCAACATCGTCCTGCAGTACTCGTACATCCTCGTGCTCGCCATCGGCATGGTCATCGTGATCATCGGCGGGCACATCGACCTGTCGGTCGGCTCGGTGGTGGCGCTCACCGGTGCGGTCTCCGCCGTGGTCGTCATCCGGCAGGGGCAACCCTGGTGGGTCGGCGTGATCGCGGCGGTGGCCGTCGGACTCGCGGTCGGGGCGTGGCACGGCTTCTGGGTGGCGTACGTCGGCATCCCCGCGTTCATCGTGACCCTGGCCGGCATGCTGCTCTTCCGTGGCCTCACCCTGCGGGTGCTCGACAACATCTCGCTGTCGCCGTTCCCGACCGAGTACAACCAGATCGCGGCGGGCTTCCTCAACGGACTGATCGGCGGTGACGGCTACGACGCCTTCACCCTGCTCATCGGTGGCATCGCGGTGGCCGGCTACGTGGTCAGCGGCTTCCGTACCCGGGTGGCGCGGATCCGCTACCAGCAGCCCGTGGAGTCGTTCGCGCTGTTCGTCGCGCGGATGGCCCTGGTCGGCGCGGTGGTCATGTGGTTCGCCTGGCAGTTGGCCAACGCCCGGGGTCTGCCGATCGTGCTGATCATCCTGGCCGCGCTGGTGCTGGTCTACGGTCTGCTCACCCGGCGTACCGTGTTCGGCCGGCAGGTCTACGCGATCGGTGGCAACCTCTCGGCGGCGATGCTGTCGGGTGTGAAGGTCCGTACCGTCAATTTCTGGATCTTCGTCAACATGGGCTTCCTGTCCGCGGTGGCCGGCATCATCTTCTCCTCGCGGTCCAACGGCGCCCAGCCGGCCGCCGGCAACATGTTCGAGCTGGACGCGATCGCCGCGGCCTTCATCGGCGGCGCGGCCGTCACCGGCGGCGTGGGCACCGTGGTGGGAGCCATGGTGGGTGGCCTCATCATGGCGGTGATGAGCAACGGCATGCAGCTGATGGGCGTGGACCAGTCGATGCAGTCGGTGGTGAAGGGGCTGGTGCTGCTCGTCGCCGTGGCCTTCGACGTCTACAACAAGCGGCGCGCCGGCGCGGCGCGCTGACGCATCGGCGTGGGTCGGCCGGCGACGGTCGGCCCACGTCTGTCTTGACGTCGCGGCCCGTCGTGACCACACTGCCTCGCGTCGACAAGTCCGCATCAGCGCCGATGCCGGAGGATCCGATTGATCCAGGAGGAGATCCGTCGGCGTAACGCCGGCACCCTGCTGCGCCACGTGCACCTGGGCGGCGCGGTGTCCCGTGCCGAACTGGCCGCGAGGATGGGACTCAACCGCAGCACCATCAGGGCGCTCACCACCGAGCTGGCCCGGGTCGGCCTGGTGCAGGAGGAAACCCCGTCGGACACCGGCCGCGCCGGTCGGCCGTCGCTGCTGGTCCGGCCCGCATCCGACCGGTGCTACGTACTGGCCTTCGACGTCGCCGTGGACCGGTTGGTCGCCGCCAGGGTCGGGCTGGGTGGCGTCGTCCTGGACCGCCGCGAGGCGGCACGCCCCCGCGCCGGGCCCGACCTGCCGCGGGTGGTCGAGATCCTGGCCCGCTTCGGTCGTCAGTTGCATCGCGCCGCGCCGCCGCAGGCGACCTGCGTGGGTGTGGGGGCGTCGTACTGCGGGATGATCCGCCCCGGCGACGGGATGGTGCGCTTCGGCCCGGACCTGGGCTGGGTGGACCAGGCGTTCGGCGCCGAACTGGGCCGCCGTCTCGGGCTCGGGCTGCCGGTGGCGGTGGGTAACGAGGCGCATCTGGGCGCGCAGGCCGAACAGCAGCGTGGCGCGGGCATCGGCTTCCAGAACCTCATCTACCTGCACGGGGATGTCGGTGTCGGCGGAGGGATCATCGTCGGTGGTCGGCTGCTCGGCGGTGACGGCGGCTACGGCTGCGAACTGGGGCACATGGTGGTCAACCCGTACGACGGTCGGCCCTGCGGCTGTGGTTCGTCGGGGTGCCTGGAGGCCGAGGTCGGCGAGCGGGCCCTGCTCGACGCCGCCGGCCGGCCCGCCGAGTTGTTCGGCCGCGACGCCATCCGGGCGGTGGCCGACGACGCCGACCGGGGAGATCCGGCCGCCCGCGAGGCGCTACGCCGCGTCGGCGACTGGCTCGGCATCGGCGTCGCGAACCTGATCAATCTGTTCAACCCCGGCATGGTGGTCTTCGGCGGGATGCTGTGCGACCTGTATCCCGGCGCGGCAGCCCAGGTCCGGGCTCGGATCGCCCGCAACGTGTTGCCGGTCGCCCGAGAACACGTACGCCTGCGCACCGCCGCCCTCGCCGACGACGCCACCTTGATCGGCGCCGCCGAACTGGCCTTCACCCCCCTCCTGACCAACCCCCTCCACCCCACCCCACCCCCCTAACCCCACCCCCACCCCCACCCCCGCCCCCGCCCCCACCACGCCGCCGATCTTGCACTTTCTGACCCGACGAAAGCCGCGAATCCGGCATTCCGGCGACCAGAAGTGCAAGATCGGCGGGTGGGTGGGGTGGGGGTAGGGGTGGGGTGGGTGGGGGAGTGGGGGTGGGGGTGGGGGTTAGGCGCGGGACCAGCGTTGGTTGGCGGCGGTGTGGCAGGTCCAGACGAGGACGGTGGTGCCGTTGACGGTGCCGTTGTTGTTGACGTCGAGGCAGAGGTTCGGGAAGCGGACGCTGCTGATGGTGCCGTTGCTGTTGAAGGTCCACTGCTGGTTGGTGCCGCCGTTGCAGTCCCAGATCTGCACCGGCGTACCGGCGGTGGCGCTCGTCGAGATGTTCAGGCACTTACCGAGCACCTGGAGCGCCTGACCGCTCTGGGTGAAGCTCTGGTTGCTGTTGCTGTGGCAGTCCCAGATCAGGGTCGCGGTGCCGTTGGCGGTGCCGCTGTTGTTGACGTCGAGGCACCGGCCGGACGACTCGCTGCGCAGCCGGAAGGTGGTCGGCGTCGGCGGGTTGGTGGTGCCGCCGCCACTGACCCGGTACACCACGGTGCCGTGCGCCGGCACGCTGGCGGAGATGGCGCCGGTGGTGGTCGAGGTGCCGTTGGTCCAGGCGTCGCGGAGCGTGAACGAGCTGCCGGACTTGCCGATTGCCGCCGCCGTGGTGGACACGGTGGTGGTGGCGTTGCTCTGGTTGAACAGGGCGACGGCGACGTCGCCGTTGGCCAGCCGCTTGGCCAGCACCCGCCGGGTGCCGTCGTTGGACACCTGCACGGCCTGGAGCGCCAGCGAGTCCTGGTTGATCGCGATGAGGTTCTGGTTACGCAGGATGTTCAGGGTTGCCGTGCTGGCGTTGCGCAGGTCGTTACCGGCGATCAGCGGCGACGCCATGATGGCCCAGAGGGCGAAGTGGCTGCGCATCTCGGTGTCGTTCATGCCGCCGTTGCCGACCACGAGCATGTCCTGGTCGTTGAAGGATCCCGGCGAGGCGTACGGGGCCAGCGGCACGGTGACGTTGACGATGTTCTGGATGCCCATCGGGTAGCCGTTGGTCTGGCCGGTGTTCCACGCGTTGGTGATGTCCTCGGTGGTCCGCCACATGTTGGCGATGTCGCCCCAGTTGCGCTGGGGGCCGGTCTTCTCGTGGATGCTGTTCGGGTTGATGCTGTAGACGATGGGCCGACCGGTGGCCGCCAGGGCGTCCCGCATCAGGGAGAACCCGGCGATCTGGTCGTTGATGGTGCCCCAGGGCGAGCACCAGTCGTACTTGAGGAAGTCGACGCCCCAGGCGGCGAACTGCCGGGCGTCCTGGTACTCGTGGCCGAGGCTGCCGGTGGAGCCGGGCCAGGCACCGAAGTACTGGGCGCAGGTCTTCTCCCGGGGCACCTGGTAGAGGCCGAAGAGCAGGCCCCGGGCGTGCAGGTAGTCGCCGAGGGCCTTCATGCCGCTGGGGAAGCGTCCCGGATCGGCCTGGAGGTTGCCCTGGGCGTCGCGGTTGGGGTTGAACCAGCAGTCGTCGACGACGACGTACTTGTAGCCGAGGTCGCGCATTCCGTTGTTGACGATCGCGTCGGCCATCTGCCGGATCAGCGTCTCGTTGATGTTGCAGCCGAAAGTGTTCCAGGTGTTCCAGCCCATCGGCGGGGTGCGGGCCACACCGTTGTTGAGCGCCTGTGCGGGTTTTGGCGAGTGGAGTCCGTCGACGACGACTGTGGTGAGCGTCAACACCAGGACGCTCAGGACGGCCAACCATCGTGGTCGTGCGCGCATTCGATCCTCCTCGGGTCACAGGGCAGTCACCGATGACTGACCGCGGTTTGTCAGATAGCCCAGGTGGGGTTCGTTGAGCGGGCGCGGGCAGGTGTGGTCTGCTCGCGGTGAGGTGGACGGAGTGCCGCCGACCGTGGCGGGGACGCCGTTCGGCCCCGGTCTGTCCGCGGATCGCGTCGGCCGTCACTGTCGTCGCGCCGGGCGCGGGGCTGGTGGCGGTGGCGGTGGCAGTTCACCCGGACGTGGGGCGCTCCGATGTCAGGGATGTTATCGCTGACATCCAATTCTGTAAATCATCGTCGATCAATGCCGGATTGGCTCCCGGTCTCCTCGGCGATGCGATTAGCTGCGGGTCGCCGTCAAAGCCGCATGTGGGAACGATTCAGATGAGGCTGATCGACGTCCGGTCCCGCCGCGTCGGGCCCGTCCGACGAACCGAGCCGATCATTTCGGCAGGTGGTCAGTTGTTAACGCTCATGTTGTTCCGGTGAGCCGGTCCCGGTGGCGGCGGAGAGCCCGGGCGCCGACGCCCGGCGCCCGTCGCCGCGGTGGCTGACCGGGTCGGTCCGGCTGGTTCGGTCGTCGGTGGCGGCCCGGTGGCCACGAGGCCGCGGCGTGGCCGGCCGACACCCCCCCGACCCGGCTCACCCGAGCGGTGGAGGCGGGTCGGTGATCGCACCGGAGGGCGGGGCGGAGAGCCCCGTGGCGCGGACCATCCGTCGAGCGCACCCGCCGCTGGCGAGCGGCCGGGCCGGTCGCCGTACTCCGTTACGGAGCTGTTGCCGGCAGGTGTCTTGACGGCACCGGATGTGAGCGTTAACACTGAGGTCCGTCATCGGCCGGAGGTGAGCATGAGCGGTGTGGACGAAGTCGGCGACCGGTATGTCGTCGGAGTCGACTACGGGACCCTGTCCGGGCGGGCCCTGGTGGTCCGCGTACGCGACGGGGCCGAACTGGGGACGGCGGTACACGAGTACCGCAACGCCGTGATCAGTTCCGCCCTGCCCGACGGCGGTACGCCCCTGCCACCGGACTGGGCGTTGCAGGACCCGCAGGACTACCGCGACGTACTGCGGTACGCCGTGCCGGCGGCGGTGACGGCCGCCGGAGTGGATCCGAACGACGTGGTCGGCATCGGCGTCGACTTCACCGCCTGCACCGTCCTGCCGACGCTCGCCGACGGCACGCCACTGTGCGAGGTGCCGGAACTGCGCCAGCGCCCGCACTCCTGGGTCAAGCTCTGGAAGCACCACGCCGCCCAGCCGCACGCCGACCGGATCAACGCACTGGCCCACGAGCGCGGTGAGCCGTGGATCGGCCGCTACGGCGGCAAGATCTCCGCCGAGTGGCAGTTCGCCAAGGGTCTGCAACTGCTGGAGGAGGACCCGGAGGTCTACCGGCGGGCCGAGCGCTTCGTCGAGGCCGCCGACTGGATCGTCTGGCAGTTGTGCGGTGTCGAGACCCGCAACGTCTGCACGGCCGGTTACAAGGGCATCCTGCAGGACGGCAGGTACCCCTCGGCGGACTACCTGACCGCGCTCAACCCCGACTTCGGTGACTTCGTGGCCAAACTCGACGGTCCGCTGATGCCGTTGGGTGGCAAGGCCGGCGAGCTGACCGCCCAGGCCGCCGCGTGGACCGGCCTGCCGCAGGGGATCGCGGTGGCCGTCGGCAACGTCGACGCACACGTCACCGCCGCCTCGGCGCAGGCGCTCGCCCCGGGCCGACTGGTGGCCATCATGGGCACCTCCACCTGCCACGTGGTCAACGGCGCACACCCGGCGGAGGTCGCCGGGATGTGCGGGGTCGTCGACGGCGGCATCAGCGCTGGCGCCTGGGGCTACGAGGCCGGCCAGAGCGGTGTCGGCGACATCTTCGGCTGGTTCGTCGAGCACGCCGCCCCGGCGGAGTTCGCCTCGCACGAGCGGCTCACCGAACTGGCCGCCGCCCAGCCGGTCGGCGCCCACGGTCTGGTCGCGCTGGACTGGTGGAACGGCAACCGGTCGCTGCTGGTCAACCACGATCTCAGCGGGATGATCGTCGGCCTGACGCTGGCCACCCGCCCGGAGGACATCTACCGGGCGTTGCTGGAGGCGACCGCGTACGGCACCCGGATGATCATCGAGGCGTTCGTCGCGGCCGGGGTGACGGTCGACGATCTGGTGATCGCCGGTGGCCTCACCTCGAACAAGCTGTTGATGCAGATCTACGCCGACGTCACGAACCGGCCGCTGGGCATCATCGGCTCCGCGCAGGGGCCGGCGCTCGGCTCGGCCATCCACGCCGCGGTGGCCGCCGGCGCGTACCCCTCGATCCACGAGGCGTCGGAGGCGATGGGTCGGGTGAGCGCGGCGGTCTACCGGCCGGATCCCGACCGGGTACGCGCGTACGACGCCCTCTACGCCGAGTACCGGACGCTGCACGACCACTTCGGTCGCGGCGCCAACGACGTGATGCTGCGCCTGCGGGCGATCCGGAACGCGGCTGCGGAGTCGACCGCGGCGACGAACGAGAACGCGCTGGAGGTGGTCGCATGATCGAGCGTGATTTGCGTGAGACCGTCGCTCGGCTGCACGGCGAACTGACCCGCTACGGTCTGGTGGCCTGGACGGCGGGGAACGTCTCCGCGCGGGTGCCCGGCCGGGACCTCATGATCATCAAGCCCAGCGGCGTCGACTACGACGACCTCGCGGCGGACAACATGGTGCTCTGCGACCTCGATGGCGTACCCGTCGAGGGCGAGTTGTCCCCGTCGAGTGACACCGCCGCGCACGCCTACGTCTACCGCGCCATGCCCGAGGTGGGCGGGGTGGTGCACACCCACAGCACGTACGCGACCGCCTGGGCGGCCCGCGGCGAGTCGATTCCCTGCTGGCTGACCGCGCAGGCCGACGAGTTCGGCGGGGAGATCCCGGTGGGCCCGTTCGCGCTGATCGGCGGCGACGACATCGGCAAGGGGATCGTCAGCACCCTCACCGGGCACCGTTCGCCGGCGGTGCTGATGCGCAACCACGGCGTCTTCACCATCGGGCGCTCCGCCCGGTCCGCGGTCAAGGCCGCGGTGATGTGCGAGGACGTCGCCCGGACCGCGCACCTGGCGCGTGCGCTCGGGCAACCGGTGCCGATGGCGCAGGCCGACATCGACGCCCTCTACGACCGCTACCAGAACGTCTACGGCCAACGTCCGTCGCCTCCGGCGACCACCTAGCCGGGTCGCGGGCTCACCATCGGCCCACGACCAGATTCGCACCACCCTGCACAGGATCCACACCACCAGTACCCCGCGTCGCCCGCCCCGGTGGGCGACGCGGACCCGCACACCCGAGGAGATCCGATGAGAAACATGAGAATGTCCCTCGCGCCTCGGCGCGCCGTCGCGGCGCTCGCCGCCGTACTGCTTGCCGGCAGCGTGGCCGCCTGCGGCAACAGCGACACCGGAGCCGGAGGCGGCGGCGGTGACGACAAGATCGTCCTGGGCTTCTCCCAGGTCGGCGCGGAAAGCGGCTGGCGGACGGCCAACACCAACTCCATCAAGGAAGCGGCTGCCGAAGCCGGCATCGACCTGAAGTTCGACGATGCCCAGCAGAAGCAGGAGAACCAGATCAAGGCCATCCGCAACTACATCCAGCAGAAGGTCGACGTGATCGCCTTCTCGCCGGTGGTGGAGTCGGGTTGGGACACGGTGCTCAAGGAGGCCAAGGACGCCGGGATCCCGGTCATCCTGACCGACCGCGCCGTGGACTCGGCCGACAAGTCGCTGTACAAGACCTTCCTCGGCTCGGACTTCGTCAAGGAAGGCCGGCTGTCGGGGGAGTGGCTGGTCGAGAACTCCAAGGACGCGACCGGCGACGTCAACATCGTCGAGCTTCAGGGCACCACCGGTTCGGCCCCGGCCAACGACCGGAAGAAGGGCTTCGGCGAGGCGATCGCCGCCGACCCCAAGCTGAAGGTCATCGCCTCCCAGTCGGGTGACTTCACCCGTGCCGGCGGCAAGCAGGTCATGGAGCAGTTCCTCAAGGCCCACCCGAAGATCGACGTGCTCTTCGCGCACAACGACGACATGGGTCTCGGCGCCCTTGAGGCGATCACCGCGGCGGGCAAGGTGCCCGGCAAGGACATCACCATCATCACCATCGACGCGGTCAAGGACGGCATGCAGGCCCTGGCCGACGGCAAGTTCAACTTCATCGCGGAGTGCAGCCCGCTGCTCGGTCCTCAGCTGATGGACCTGGCCAAGAAGGTGCACGCGGGCGAAGAGGTGCCGCCGCGGATCGAGACCGAGGAGACCACCTTCACCCAGGAGCAGGCCAAGACGGCCCTGCCCAACCGCAAGTACTGATCGACGCCCGGGGTCGCCACACTGAACGTGGCGGCCCCGCCGCGTCGCCCACTTCCCCCACGGACTGGGCGGCCCGACAGTCCGGTGCCACGTCCGCCCGGTCGACCGACAGGTCGGTCGGGCGGACGGCGCGGGAACGCCGTAGCCCCCCGTATCGACAGAACCCAGAAGAAGGTCTGATGGGATGACGGATAGCCGTCCGGTCCTGACAATGACCGGGATCAGTAAGTCCTTTCCTGGAGTGCGCGCCCTCCACAATGTCGATTTCCGGCTCTATCCGGGCGAGGTACACGCCCTGATGGGCGAGAACGGCGCCGGCAAGTCGACCCTGATCAAGGTGTTGACCGGGGTCTACGGCATCGACGAGGGCACCATCACCCTGGGCGACGAGCAGGTGGCCTTCTCCGGGCCGATGCAGGCGTCCGCCGCCGGGGTCAGCACGGTCTACCAGGAGGTCAACCTCTGCCCGAACCTCTCGGTGGCGGAGAACATCTTCATCGGCCGGGAGCCCCGCCGCCTCGGCGCCGTCCGCTGGGGCGAGGTGCGACGGCAGGCCCGGCAGCTGTTGACCCGCCTCGACCTCGACATCGACGTCACCGCGCCGGTGGCCAGCTACTCCCTCGCGGTGCAGCAGATGGTCGCCATCGCCCGGGCGATCGACGTGCAGGCCCGGGTGCTGATCCTGGACGAGCCGACCTCCAGCCTGGACGCCGGTGAGGTGGCACAGCTGTTCCGGGTGATGCGCCAGCTGCGCGACGAGGGGATCGCGATCCTCTTCGTCACCCACTTCCTCGACCAGGTCTACGGCATCGCCGACCGGATCACCGTGCTGCGCAACGGCACCCTGGTCGGCGAGTACCCGACCGCGGAGCTGCCGCAGCTCGCCCTGGTCGAGAAGATGATCGGCAAGGAACTCGACGTCCTGGAACGGATCGAGGAGCAGCCCCGGCGGGAACTCGCGGCCGTGGAGGGCGGGACCCCGTTCGTGGCGGTCTCGGAGTTGGGTCGCAAGGGCGCCGTCGCCCCGTTCACCCTGAACATCCACGCCGGTGAGGTGGTCGGCCTGGCCGGACTGCTCGGCTCCGGTCGTACCGAGGCGGCAAGGCTGTTCTTCGGCGCCGACCGGGCCGACCGGGGCGAGGTCGCGGTGAACGGTACGCCGACCAGCCTGCGTAGCCCGATCCAGGCCATCGAGCAGGGCATCGGGTTCTGTTCGGAGAACCGCCGCGCGGAGGGGATCATCCCCGACCTGACCGTTCGGGAGAACATGATCCTGGCGATGCAGGCGGCCCGGGGCTGGCTGCGCCCGATCCCGCGGCGCCGCCAGGACGAGCTGGTCGAGCAGTACATCAAGGCGCTGAGCATCCGGCCCGCCAACCCCGACCTGCCGGTACGCAACCTGTCCGGCGGCAACCAGCAGAAGGTCCTGCTGGCGCGCTGGCTGATCACCGAGCCCCGGCTGCTCATCCTCGACGAGCCGACCCGTGGCATCGACATCGGGGCCAAGGCCGAGATCCAGAAACTCGTCGTGCAGCTCTCCGACGGCGGCATGGCCGTGCTGTTCATCTCCGCCGAGCTGGAGGAGGTGCTGCGGCTGAGTCACAAGGTCGTGGTGATGCGGGACCGGGAGATGGTCGCGCAGCTCGACAACGACGACACCGTGGACGCCGACCGCGTCATGCAGACCATCGCCAGCGGATCACAGCGGGAGGAGGCGAACCAGTGAGCGAGCGTCTAAAGCCGATCTTGAGTCACCGGCTGTTCTGGCCGTTGGCCGTCCTCGCCGTGATGGTGGTGGCGAACACGATCTACCGTCCCGGCTTCCTGGCCGTCGAGGTCAACAACGGGCACCTCTACGGCACCCCGATCGACATCCTCCGGTTGAGCGCCCCGCTGATCCTGGTCGGGCTGGGCATGACCCTGGTCATCGCCACCGGCGGCATCGACCTGTCGGTCGGCTCGATCTGCGCCATCAGCGGTGCCATCGCCTGTCTGCACATCAGCGAGGCGTCGGACCAGAACAGCCTGGTCACCGTCTTCACCGCGCTCGCCATGGCGCTCGGCGCCGCGCTCGTGCTCGGCGCCTGGAACGGTGTGCTGGTCTCCGTGATCGGCATCCAGCCGATCATCGCCACGCTGATCCTCATGGTGGCCGGTCGGGGACTGGCGCAGCTGGTCACCGAGGGCCAGATCATCACCATCAACTCCGGGCCGTACCGGGCGATCGGGCTGGGGCACTTCCTGACCCTGCCGCTGGCGATCTTCATCGCGTTGGGCGCGGCCCTGCTCGTCGCGGCGCTCACCCGCCGCACCGCCCTCGGCATGATCATCGAGTCGGTGGGTGGCAACCGCGAGGCCAGCCGGCTGGCCGGCATCCGGTCGTCCCGGATGGTCTTCCTCGTCTACGTGGTCAGCGCCGCCTGCGCCGCCGTCGCCGGCTTCATGATGACCGCGAACGTGTCCAGCGCCGACGGCAACAACGCCGGTCTCTGGGTGGAACTCGACGCGATCCTCGCCGTCGTCATCGGCGGCACGTCCTTGGCCGGCGGCCGGTTCTACCTCAGCGGCACCATCGTCGGCGCACTGATCATCCAGACTCTCACCACGACGGTGTACGCCATGAACATCTCCCCGCAGACGGCACTGCTGTTCAAGGCGGTGGTCGTCATCGCCGTCTGTCTCATCCAGGCACCGGCCTTCCGCGCCAAGTTCGGCCGGCGCGGGCGCGGCACCCCGCCCCCGGCGGCCCCGGCGCAGCCGCGACAGAAGGAAGAGGTGACGGCGTGACCACGAGTTCGCTGACCACCGGCCCGAGCTGGGCGCGGCTGCCCCGGCGGCACGTGCCGGTGCTGGTCACCCTCGCCCTGTTGCTGGTGATGTACAGCATCGGGGTATCCCAGTACCGCGCCTTCTCCAACGTCCAGGTCATCTTCAACATCTTCATCGACTACGGCTTCCTGCTCGTGGTGGCCGTCGGGATGACCTTCGTGATCCTCACCGGTGGCATCGACCTGTCGGTCGGCTCGGTGGTCGCGATGACCGCGATGGTCTCGGCGTGGTTGCTCCAGTCGGGCCTGCCGGCGTTGCTGGTGCTGGTCATCGCGCTGCTCATCGGGCCGGCCCTCGGGTTCCTGATGGGCTGTGCGATCCACTTCTTCGACATCCAACCGTTCATCGTCACCCTGGCCGGGATGTTCTTCGCCCGGGGGATGTGTACGTTCATCAGCTCCTCGTCGATCCCGATCACCGACGGTTTCTGGACCACGATGGCCCAGCACCGGATCGGTGACCCGCGGGGCAACTTCGTCTCGATCGGCGTGCTGATCACCTTGGCGGTGGTCCTGGTCGCGGCGTACGTGCTGGCGTACACCCGGTTGGGGCGCAACGTGTACGCCATCGGCGGCAACCCGCAGTCGGCGCTGCTGATGGGCCTGCCGGTGGCGCGTACCCGGATCGCGGTCTACACCATCAGCGGGTTGTGCTCGGCGATCGGCGGGATCCTGCTGTCCTTCTACACGCTTTCCGGGGCACCGCTGATCGCGGTCGGGATGGAACTCGACGTGATCGCGGCGGTGGTGATCGGTGGAACGGTCCTCACCGGTGGCTCGGGCTACGTCTTCGGCACCGTGCTCGGTGTGCTCGTGCTCGGCGTGATCCAGGCGCTGATCACGTTCGACGGCAGCCTCAACTCCTGGTGGACCAAGATCGTGATCGGAGGGCTGCTCTTCGCGTTCATCCTTTTCCAGCGCCTCATCGGCATCCGCTACAAGTGACCGCCCCTCTCGCGGAAGGCAACTCCCATGGCAGCACAACCTGAACCCGAGGTCTGGTTCCTCACCGGAAGCCAGGCGATGTACGGCGAGGACACCCTCCGGCAGGTGGCCGAGCAGTCCCGTCAGATCGCCGCCCTGCTCGACGACTCGCCGCACATTCCCGCCCGGGTGGTCTGGAAGCCGGTCCTGACCACCAGCGCCGACATCCTGAAGGTCTGCCAGGATGCCGCGGTGCAAGGGGCGGTCGGGATCATCGCCTGGATGCACACCTTCTCGCCGGCCAAGATGTGGATCACCGGCCTGGACGCACTGCGTACGCCGCTGCTGCACCTGCACACGCAGGCCAACGTCGAGCTGCCGTGGCACGACATCGACATGGACTTCATGAACCTGAACCAGGCCGCCCACGGCGACCGGGAGTTCGGGTTCATCCAGACCCGGCTCGGGGTGGCCCGCAAGACGGTCGCCGGCCACGTCACCGACCCCCGGGTGGTCTCCCGCGTCGGCGCCTGGACCCGGGCGGCGATCGGCTGGTCGGCGATGCGTTCGCTGCGCCTGGCCCGGTTCGGCGACAACATGCGCGACGTCGCGGTGACCGAGGGCGACAAGGTGGAGGCGGAACTGCGCTTCGGCGTGTCGGTCAACACCTACGGGGTCAACGACCTGGTCCGGGCGGTCGACGAGGTGGCCGAGGCGCAGATCGACGACCTGGTCAAGGAGTACGACGACACCTTCCGGGTGGCCGCCGAGTTGCGGCCCGGCGGCGATCGGCACGACTCGCTGCGCTACGCCGCCCGGATCGAACTGGGTCTGCGTACCTTCCTGGACGCCGGCGGTTTCCGCGCCTTCACCACGAACTTCGAGGACCTTGGCGGCCTGCGGCAACTGCCCGGCATCGCGGTGCAGCGGCTGATGGCCGACGGGTACGGCTTCGGCGGTGAGGGGGACTGGAAGACCTCCGTGCTGGTGCACACGGTCAAGGCGATGGCGGTCGGCGCCGACGGCGGCACCTCCTTCATGGAGGACTACACCTACGACCTCACGCCGGGCGAGGAGCTGATCCTCGGCGCACACATGCTCGAGGTCTGCCCGACGATCGCCGCCGGGGTGCCGAACGTCGAGATCCACCCGTTGGGCATCGGTGGCCGGGAGGACCCGGTCCGGCTGGTCTTCGACGCCGAGCCCGGCCCGGCGGTGGTGCTCGGCCTGGCCGACATGGGCGAGCGGTTCCGGCTGGTCGCCAACGAGGTCGACGTGGTCCCGCCGCCGCAGCCGCTGCGCCGGCTTCCGGTGGCCCGGGCCGTCTGGCGGCCCCGCCCGCACCTGGCCGGCTCGGCCGAGGCGTGGATCACCGCGGGCGCTCCGCACCACACCGTACTGTCCCAGGCGGTGGGCGTGGAGGAACTGCACGACCTGGCCGAGATGGTCCGAACCGAACTGGTGGTCATCGACGCCGACACCGAACCCCGCCGCTTCGCCAACGAACTGCGGTGGAACCAGGCCTACTACCGGCTCGCCCGGGGTTTCTGAGCACGATCCTGCCCGGCGTGCCGGGTCTGCCGCTCCGGCGGCCCGGCCCGGTACGCCGTGGCGGCAGCTCGCGGTCCGCTGGCTGCCGCGCCGCGCCGCGCCCCTGGCCCGCCACCCGCCGGCCGGGGCGCCGCTGCGCCCACCGCCGTCCGACCCGCCACTTGCCGCCGGCCGGGACGCGGATTGCCCTTCGCGCGCGTGACTCGACAGCCCGTACGGCTCGGTCGTCCGCGTCCTTCGCCCCGCCGTCGCCCGGTGGATGTTACGTCTTGACTAACGGCGTGTTATCGCTCACAGTCGATAGTGAAGACGGACGATATCTGTGGCTGGCCGGGCCGCTCGCGTCTCTTCTCAGCAAATGATCTCGCATTCATCCCCAGGGCGAGGGGCTGCATGTTAGCGATCACATGCCTGAACGAAGATCATCATGGCGCTCGCCGCAGTGGAGGCCGTCCCCCCGGTCGTACGGCTCTGCATTCCTGAAGGAGGATCATGGTTGCCATTGGCGAGGTCTCAGGACCCGCGCCGCGTGGGCGCGGGTGGTGGTCGCGGCTGTGCGCCGCGGTGGCGGCGGTGGTGGTGGGCGGCACGTTGGTGGCGGTGGCACCCACGCCGGCTTCGGCGGCGACGGTGGACACCAACGCCTGGTACGTGTTGGTCAACCGGAACAGCGGTAAGGCGTTGGATCTGTACAACCTGGCCACCACGGACGGGGCGCGGATCACGCAGTGGACGCGGAACAACGGCAATCAGCAGCAGTGGCAGTTCGTGGACTCCGGTGGTGGCTACTACCGGTTGAAGTCGCGGCATTCGGGCAAGGTGCTGGACGTTCACAACTTCTCCACGGCGAACGGTGCGTCGATCGTGCAGTGGGCTGATCACAACGGGACGAACCAGCAGTTCCGGCTGGCCGATTCCGACGGTGGCTACGTCCGGTTGATCAACCGGAACTCGAACAAGGTGATGGAGGTGCAGAGCGCCTCGACCGCCGACGGCGGCAACATCGTGCAGTACGACGACTTCAACGGCAGCCACCAGCAGTGGCAGCTGGTCCGCGTCGGCGACAACCCCGGCACCCCCGGCGGAAACTTCACCAACCCGGTGGTCTGGCAGGACTTCGCGGACGTCGAGGTGATCCGGGTCGGCGACGTCTACTACATGACCGCCTCCACGATGCACTACTCACCGGGTGCGCCGATCCTGCGCTCCTGGGACCTGGTGAACTGGGAGTTCGCCGGGCACTCGGTGCCCAGGTTGGACTTCGGCACCAAGTACGACCTGCCCAGTGGGCAACAGGCGTACGTGGAAGGCATCTGGGCCTCGACACTCGCTTACCGGCAGAGCAACCGGACGTACTACTGGGCCGGCTGCATCGGCTTCTCGCAGACCCACATCTACACCGCCTCGGCCGTGGACGGCACCTGGAGCCGGCACGCCACCCTCCCGAACTGCTACTACGACGCCGGCATGCTGATCGACGACAACGACACCATGTACGTCGCGTACGGCAACGGCACCATCAGCGTGGCGCAGCTCTCCGCCGACGGGCGCACCCAGGTGCGGTCCCAGCAGGTCTACCAGACGCCGTCGAGCATCGGCACCCTGGAGGGCGCCCGGTTCTACAAGCGCAACGGCGCCTACTACATCTGGCTGACCCGCCCCGCGAACGGCCAGTACGTGCTCAAGTCGACGAACGGACCCTTCGGCCCGTACGAGCAGCGGCAGGTGCTGCTCAACATGCAGGGCCCGATCTCCGGCGGTGGGGTGCCGCACCAGGGCGGACTGGTGCAGCTGCCGAACGGCTCCTGGTACTACATGGCCTTCACCGACGCGTACCCGGGCGGACGGATGCCCACCCTCGCGCCGATCACCTGGACCGCCGACGGTTGGCCGCAGGTGCAGACGGTCAACGGCGCCTGGGGCGTGAACTACCCCAACCCGCTCCCGCTGCGTCCGGTCAAGTCGCTCATCGGCGCCGACACCTTCGCCGGCACCACCCTCGGCCCGCAGTATGAGTGGAACCACAACCCGGACAACAGCAGGTGGTCGGTGAACAACGGGCTGCGCCTGCAAACCGCCACGGTCACCAACGACCTCTACCGGGCTCGCAACACGATCACCCACCGCATCCAGGGCCCGACGTCCACGGCGACCGTCGAGCTGGACTACTCGACGATGCGCGACGGCGACCGGACCGGGCTGGCCATGCTGCGGGACGCCTCGGCCTGGATCGGGGTCAGACGTGACAACGGGGCGACCCGGGTCGTGATGACCAACGGGCTGAACATGAACACCAACTGGGACACCACCAGTACCGGCAGCGAGATCGCCAGTGCGGCGGTCTCCGGCGGGCGGATCTGGTTGCGGGCCAACGCCGACATCAGACCCGGCTCCGGCCGGCAGGCACGCTTCTCGTACAGCACCGACGGCGTCAACTTCGTCTCGTTGGGCAACGCCCTGACGCTCAACAACAACTGGACGTTCTTCATGGGGTACCGGTTCGCCATTTTCAACCACGCGACCCAGGCACTGGGTGGCGCGGTGACGGTGCGGCGCTTCGAGGTGGCCACGCCCTGATTCCGATCATGAGGCGACCCTCGATGTGGGTACGGCGCTCTCCTCCGGCAGCGCCGACCACCGGGACGGAGGTCACCGTTCACCGGTGACCGGCGGGTGGCGCCCGATGATGGGCGGGCGCCACCCGCACTCTGCGCGGATCCGTGCCGCATTCCAGCGGAACTGCGGCACGGATCCGCCGCGCGGCGGCACCGTCGCCATGCCGAGGATCAGGGTGTTCGGATCGATCTTCTGTCGATCGGTGCTGATCAGAAGACCGACATCCGCGATGCGCGCCTGACCTGTCGGCGATTGACGTCGTCGCTGTCGTAGACTGTGCGTGATCTAGCGCAAGCCACCCCGGCGGGCACGGGCCGGCGTGGGCGCCGCGAGAGGGATCGTGAATCAAAGCCGCTCCGGTCAGTGTCGACGGGCCGCGGCGACCCACGGGCATGCGGGAGTGTGAGATGGCCGTACGCGATCCTGCGATGACGGACGTGGCTCGCCTCGCTGGCGTCTCCCACCAGACGGTTTCGCGAGTGCTCAATGGCCACCCGAACGTGCGGGAACAGACCCGGCTGCGGGTCCAGGCGGCGATTGCCGAACTGGGCTACCGGCCTAACCGAGCGGCCCGTGCACTGGTCACCGGTCGCTCTCAGGTGATTGGCGTGGTCGCGCAGAACACCACCCTTTACGGTCCGGCGTCGTTGCTGGCCGCCCTGGAGCAGGCCGCCGCGGAGTCGGGCTTCGCGGTGAGTGTGGGCAGTGTCCGCGACCTCGATCACCGGTCGATCTCGGCGGTGGTCGAACGGCACCTGGCCCACCGGGTCGCCGGCATCGTGGTGATCGCACCGGTGGAGTCGGCAGGCGAGGCGTTGGAGCGCCTGCCCAAGGACGTCCCGTTGGTCACGGTCGACGGGGATCCGCGCCGGCCGATGCCGCTGGTGACGGTGGATCAGGCAGCCGGTGCCCGGGCCGCGACCCAGCATCTGCTCGAAGCCGGCCACCGTACGGTGTGGCACGTCTCCGGGCCGTCCGACTGGTTCGACAGCGCGGGTCGTATAGAGGGTTGGCGGACAGCCCTCATGGCGGCGGGAGCGGAGATCCCGCCGCTGGTGCCAGCGGACTGGTCGGCCGCGGCCGGCTACCGGTGCGGACAGATGCTGGCGCGGATGCCCGACGTCACCGCGGTCTTCACCGCAAACGATCACCTCGCTCTCGGCGTGCTGCGGGCCCTGCACGAGCATGGCCGCCGGGTGCCGGACGACATCAGCGTGGTCGGCTTCGACGACGTGCCGGAGGCGGCCTACTTCATCCCACCGCTGACCACCGTCCGACCGGACTTCGACGCGGTGGCCCGGGCCAGCCTGGAGATGCTGCTGGCCCAGATCGAATCGGACAGCGGCGGCGCCCTCCGCGAAACCATCGCCCCCTCCCTGGTACCCCGCCAAAGCGTCACCACCCCACCCCACCGCTAACCCCCAACCCCCCACCCCACCCCCCTCACCCCACCCCCCCAGACCTCCCACCCCCAACCCCCAGACCTCCGCGTTGATCAAGAAGTTTTGGTCGGGCAACAGCTCAATCCCGACCAAAACTTCTTGATCAACAGCCCGGGTCGGGGTGGAGAGTGTGGACGCCGGGGTGGGACTGCGTTGATCAAGAGGTTTTGGGGTTGGAAGGGCTTGGGTCCTGACCGAAACCTCTTGATCAACCGGGCGGTGGGGTGGGTTGGGGTGGGTGGGTTGGGGGAGAGGGTGGGGTGGGGGAGAGGGTGGGAGGGTGGGGGTTAGGTGGCGGTGCAGGTGGGGGTGGTGGAGGGGGCGGTGCCGGTGCCCTGGAAGCCGAACTCGGTGCTGCCTCCCGCGCCCAGTTGGCCGTTGTAGCTGACGTTGCTGAAGTTGACCGTTCCGGTGCTGCCGCTGGCCTGGGCGTTCCAGGTGCCGGTGACGGCCGTGCCGCCGGGCAGCGTGACGCGTACGGTCCAGCCCCGGATCGCGGCGTTGCCGGCGGTGACCCGGATGGTGGCCACGAAGCCGCCGTTCCAGGTGTTCAGCGACACCGAGGCGGTGCAGGCCGCGTTACCGGGCGGAGGCGGGGTGGTGGTCGGCGGCGGGTTGGTCGGGTTCGGAGTGACGCTGTTCAGCGCGTTGAGCACCGAGTTGTACGCCGGCTTCTTGTTTCCGTTGGCGTCGAACAGCAGCGGGTTCTCCCCACGCCGCCAGGAGTCGTTGTCGCGGACACCCCAGACGGTGATGCCGTTGCACCGGGCCACTGCCAGGCAGGCCCGGGTCACCCGCTCGTAGATGCTGGCCTGGTTGGAGCCCTGCGCGACGTCCAGCTCGGTGATCTGCACGTCGACGCCGAGGTCGGCGAAGCGTTGCAGGTTCGCCTGGTAGTCGCTGGCCAGGCCGGTGCCCAGGTGGGACTGGAAGCCCACGCAGTCGATCGGTACGCCGCGGGATTTGAAGTCGCGCACCATGTTGTAGATGCCGGTGGACTTCGCGTTGATCCCGTCGGTGTTGTAGTCGTTGTAGCAGAGCTTGGCGTTCGGGTCGGCCGTGCGGGCGGTACGGAACGCCACCTCGATCCAGTCGTTGCCGGTGCGTTGCAGGTTCGAGTCCCGCCGCCCGCCGCCACCACCGTCGGCGAACGCCTCGTTCACCACGTCCCAGGAGTGGATCTGCCCCCGGAAGTGGCCGGCCACCCGGTTGATGTGGTTGATCATGGCGTTGCGCAGGGCGGTGCCGGAGAGGTTCTGCGCCCAGCCGGGCTGCTGGGCGTGCCAGACCAGGGCGTGCCCGCGTACCGACATGCCGTTGGCGCGGGCGTGCGCCACCAGCCGGTCCGAGCCGGTGAAGTTGAAGACGTTCTGCTGGGGCTCGGTGGCGTCCCACTTCATCTCGTTCTCGGCCACGATGGAGTTGAACTCGCGGTTGAGAATCGTGGTGTGCTGCGTGTTGGAGAACATGAACGAGCTGGTGGCCGCCCCGAAGTAGCGGCCACTCTGGGCCGCCGCGGCGCCCAGCGTGGTGGCCGCGGCGTTGGCGGCGGGCGCCACCAGGGCGGTCGGGGCGATCAGCGCCACGCCCGCCGCGAGGGTCAACAGGACGGTACGCGGCCGCACCCTCGGGGTGCGGTCGGTTCGGGATCTGCGGATCATGGTTGGAGCCTTTCCGGTGGTGGTTGGTGTGTGGTGCGACGACCCGCGTCGGGCGCCGACGAACTGGTCCGGCGCAGGGCGGAACCAGGCCGGCATCGGGTCACGGCACGCCGGTGCCGGTAATCGGTGGGGTGGACGCGTCGAGTCGCCCGTGGCAGCCGGCTGCCACGAGATGGATCGCTGCTGCCTACCGTCGGGGCGGCCGCCACCAGCGCGGTGACGCGCGGCGCCTCGCGGGTTTGTCGGCCCGGACAGGTCGCCGGTAGGCGGTGGCGGGATCGGCTGGCGTCCCGCGCCGGCCGGACGGACGGCGACCTCGAAAAGGAGCGTGCCCTGTTACTCCTTGGCCAGAAGCTAGCATGTTATCGATAACACGCTCAAGTGATGTCGATGAATCCGCCTGCAGCTGCGGAACCCACCCTGCGCAGCCGGCGGCCCGGCGTCGCGGGCGCCCGAGGACGCTCACGACACCGGGCCGCCGATGATCGTCGCCTCGACGTCCCGGCATCACCGGGGACGTCGGCGGCTGCCCTAGATGAACCGCCAGCGGTGGTCACTGGCACCGTTGTCGTCCCAGATGACGATCTGGGTGCCCTGGCTCGACGAGGCGTTGAGCACGCCGAGGACCCGCCCGCCGTTGGCGCACTGGATCCGGAAGTAGCCGTTGGCGCCGTACCGCAGCCGCCACCGGTGCGCGTTCGAGCCGTTGTCCGCCCACTGCACCACCCGGGCACCGTTGGCGTTGGCGCCGTTCTCCACGCCCAACACCTTGCCGCTGTTCGAGTTGCGTAGCCGCAGGTAACCGCCGCTGTCCACGATCGCGGTCCAGAGGTGGTCGGCGGTGCCGGTGTCACCCCACTGGATCACCAGGCCGCCGTCGGCGGTGGACATGTTCTGGACCCCGAGCACGAGACCGGTGGCCAGGTTCTGGATCCGGCGTGCCCCGTTGGGGACGAACCGCCACTGGTTGTCGGGCGTGCCGTTGTCGGGGTCCTGCACCACCCGGGCGCCCTGTGCGGTGGAGCCGTTCAGTACGCCCAGCAGCTTGCTGCTGTTGCCGTTGCGGAGCTTGTGCGAGCCGTCACCGACGTCCACGATGGTCCAGCGGTGGTCGGCCGTGCCGGTGTCCGACCATTGCAGGACCTGCGCGTTGTCGGCGGTCGACATGTTCTGTACGCCGAGCACCTTGCCGCTGTTGGCGTTGCGCAGGCGGACCGCACTGCCGTCCACCACCAGTTGCCAGTCGTGGTCGGCGGTGCCGTTGTCGGCCCACTGCAATGCCGGGGCGCCGTCGGCGGTGGACATGTTCTCGATGCCGAGCACCAGGCCGCTGGCGGCGTTGACCAGCCGGAAGGTGGCCCCGGCCGGACCGGAGGAGCCGCCGCTGCTCCAGTAGACGGTGTAGTTGTGGCCGTGCGCGTCGTAGAACGGGAGCAGGTTGACCTGGGCGCCGTTGGCGGTGGCGGTGAAGGTGAGCGCCGAGGTGCTGGTGCGGGTGACCGAGGCGGTGGCCAGCGCGGGCAGCGCCGACAGCGCGGTGTTTCCGTAGTTGCCGGAGAGCACCGCCGGGCCGTACGTGAGCGCCACGACGCTCGGGTTGTCGTTCGCCGGCTCCACGATGACCCGCATCGGCAGCCGTACGGTCACCGTGTCGCCGGAGGTCCAGGAGCGGGTCAGGGTGGCGTACGTGCCGGGGGTGGTGGCGATGTTCTGCGCCGTGCCGTTGACGCTGACCGTGGCGCCCTGGGTCCAGCTCGGGATGCGGATCCGCATCGTCCACGAACCGCCGACGCTGCCGGTGACGGTGAGCGTGCTGGTGTCGCTGGCCGGGTAGCTGGTCGACTGGGTGACCGTGATGCCGCGCTGCGACCAGTTCAGCACCGACGGCATGAACAGGTTCACCGTCAACGTGCTGCCGTTGTGGAAGTAGATCGAGTCCATCAGGGTGGTGTTGTTCTCCAGCCCGGTGCCCTGGCAGCACCAGAAGGAGTTGTAGTCGGTGCTCCAGGTGCCGCCACCCCAGGCCGGTCCCACGCCGCGCCGGCCGCCCGGTTGCAGCGGCGTGAAGTAGGTGATGTGGCCGTGGTTGTCGGCCGGGTTCTGCGCGCCGACGAGGTGGTTGAGCAGCGCCCGCTCGTAGAAGTCGAAGTACGCGACCCGGTTCGGGTCGAGCAGCCACAGTTCCCGGGTCAGCTTGAGCATGTTGTACGTGTTGCAGTGCTCGCAGGTGTCGTTGCGCAGGTACCCGGAGATGGCGTTCGCGGCCCGGAAGTGCTCGGCCTGGCTGTTGCCGCCGATGGCGTACGTGCGGGTGTCGACGGTGAGGTTCCAGGCGTTGCTGGCGATGTCGCGGTAGCGGGTGGTGCCGGTGGCCTTGAACTCGCGGGCCGCGCCGATCCACTTCGGGATCTGGGTGTTGGCGTGCAGACCGTTGAGTTGATCCTGGTTGGCGGCGAGCGGGTTGAACACGGCGGCATGGTCGAACCGCTGGGCGGCGGTCAGCCAGCGGGCGGTGCCGGTCTGCTGGTACAGGTCGGTCAGCACCGCGTTCATGCCGCCGAACTCGGTGCCCAGCATGGCCTGCATCTGCGCCGAGGTGAGCCGGCCGGTACGCCAGTCGACCCAGCCGGCCAGCGCCAGCAGGACGTCCCGGGCCTGGGTGTTGCCGATGTGCCGCCACACGTCGAGCAGGCCGACGAGGGTCTTGTGGATGGTGTAGTACGGCACGTTGCCGTTGTTCAGCGTCCGGGCCTCGACGGCGGTGAAGTCGGACTCGGGGTAGCCGCACAGGTATCCGGTGTTGAATCCGGCGGCGGCGTTGTTGGCCTGGCACTTGGCCAGCTCGGCCACCATGTAGTTGGCCTTGTCCCGGCAGGTGGTGTCGCCGAGTACGGCCCACATGTGTGACCAGGCGGTCAGGAAGTGCCCCTGGGAGTGGGTGCGGAACGGGAAGCTGGGTGCCTCCCAGCCGCCGAGCGCCGCGGCGCCACCGGTGGCCAGGCGGTGGTTGGCGCGGAAGTTGTAGAGCAGCCGGTCCACGTCGACGAAGCGCAGGTAGTTCAGGGTGCGGTTCTGGTTGTCCAGCCACCGGCTGGCGGTCAGTCGCACCTGGCCCATGTCGAAGGCGTACGCGGAGACGCCGAGGTCGGGTCGGACCGGCGGGATCGCCGCGCTGGCGGTGCCGCCGCGCAGGGCGGGGCCGACCGCGGTGGCGAGGGCAGCCGCGCCAGCGGCCTGGAGCACGTGCCGACGGTTGAGGGACGGGTAGGGCATCACGGCCTCCGAGTTGCGTACGGGGAAGGCCGGGGCGGGCGGTCCCACGGTCGTGGTGGGCCGGCTGCGGGACCGGATGCGGGCACGACCGCGCACCGGGACCGCCACGCCCCGGCGTGCGTGGCGCCGGAGGGGACGGTGTTGCCACGCGGGTGGGGGTACGGCAGACCGGGTGGGCGGTGTGTCCGTCGCCCACCCGGGTTGGCCGGGGCGGTGCGCCGCCCCGGCCGGGTGGATCGTTACGAGGTGACCCGGAAGGTGGCGTCCTGCCGGTCGCTGGCGCTGGAGGAGGAGCTGAGCGGGTCGATGCGCAGGACGTAACCGGCGTGCCGCAGGTAGTACGTGGGGAAGTTGTACGACCGGAACGACGACCAGGCACTGTCGGCCAGCCCGGCGGTGCGGTAGAAGGTGGCGTCGGCGCGGAAGGTGGCGCTGTTGTCGTTGGCGGCCAGCCGCGCCACGTAGCCGTTGTGCCGCAGGAAGCTGCCGGGCACGTTCACCGACTCGAACGAGACTCCGGCCGAGTCGGCGAGGCCGGGCACCATCCGCCACATCTGGTCGCGGTGCGGGTCGAACGGGTACGGGTCGATGCGGATCGCGCCGTTGAGGTGCCGGACGAAGTAGTCGGGGAAGTTGGACGACTTCAGCCGTACCCAGTTCGGCAGGCCCCAGCGGGTGACCACCGCGTTGTACTCGGCCTCGGTGATGCCGACGATCGAGCCGTGCTTGGAGTTCAGCGGCGGGGTGTAGTCGCGCTGGTTGAGCACCGACCACGAGTTGCCGCCGATGTTGTTCGTACCCCAGAGGTAGAAGTCGTTGTTGACCGGGCTGAACGAGTCGCCCCACAGCCACCAGCCCGACCCGTCGTTGCGCTTGAGCAGGTGGGCACCCTCGATCGCGTTGCCCTGCCGCAGCCCGCTGGTGTAGGTGGTGAAGCTGTTCGGCGCGCCGGTGTTCGAGCGGGCGCCGTAGAGGTTCCCGTTGGCCAGGTTCTTGTAGTACATGTACGTCACGCCACCGTCGACGTGGATGTCCGCGTCGAGGACCGGGAAGCCCGGGCTGAAGTAGGTCTGCGGGGCGCTGACGGTGCGGAAGTCGCTGGTGTAGTTGACCAGGAACAGGTCCGTGGTGGTGTTGGCCGAGTAGACGATGGCGTACTGGCCGCGCCCGGCGTCCCAGAACACCGTCGGCGCCCAGGTGTGCACGTTGTTGTAGGTGTGCATCTGGATGCGCCGGTAACCGGTGAAGCTGGTCAGGTTGGTCGAGTCGTAGACGTGCAGGTACTGGCTGTTGCGGCCGAAGTTGAGGCCGTACAGGTCGGTGGCGACCACCACGAACGTGCCGTCCTGCTTGCGGAAGATGAACGGGTCCCGTAGGCCGAGGTCACCGGCGGTCGGGGTGACCACCGGGTTGTTCTGGTTCAGCGGCGACCAGTTCAGACCGTCCCGGCTGACCGCGAGGTGCAGGCCGTAGTTGGCCGCCGACTGGTTCGGTGACTCGGTGAAGTAGGTCTTGAGGTACGCGGTGTAGGTGGCTGCCGATGCGGCCTGCGGGTTGATCGCCAGGCCGGTGGCGGTGAGCCCGGCGGTGGCGACCGCGCCCAGGGTGAATGCTCGTCGACTCAGGGCCATCGTGCTGACCTCTCTGGGGTGGTGGGACGGGGGTGACTCCCGCACGCCAAGGGGCTGGGGACGGCCCTTGAGCCAGGGAACGGCCGGCGGGCAGGAGGTGTCGCCGCGGTGGGTGGTGGGGCTCGGGGCCCTCGGCGGGGCGTCGGAGACGGCGGCACCGCAGGCGACCCACGACGCCCGGACCGGGCATTGTGTGCGGCCCGTGGCGGTGGACGGCCCTGCCCGTCTCGACGGGCCGAGATTCCGAAGTGTTATGCGCCAATGTCGATGTTATCGCTAACATAGCGGTTCTGTTAACAGGTGCGCAAGCCTCAGGTTTCCGGCGGGCGCGGGGACGAAATCCGTTCGCAATACCCCCCTGCCGCTCACCCTGCGCGGCGGCCGGGCATCGTACGGCGGCTCGGCCGGTCGTCCCGGCTGCTTGCCGCCTTTCGCGTACGGCATACCGGTTTGACGGTTTTTGTGGCTATATCGCCCCACTGGTGAAACCCGCTCAATACGCTCCTGGACTACCGAACCCACGGAGATGCGTGAGACACGATGACGGACGCCGACACCATCGTCCTGCCCCGACTCGGGTCGCCGGAGGCCACCGAGGACCCCTGGGGTGAAGGCCACGGCGAGGCATCGGGCGAGCTGGCGGACGCCACCGGCCGCTGGCGGCTCGCCGTCTGGCTGGTGCCAGCCCTGCTGATGAGCGTGCTCGGCGTCGTGCGGGCCGGCGTACCCGGGCTGGGCATGGCGGAGCTCGCGACCTGGGGCGGGGTCGCCTCGCCCTGGCGGGACACCCTCTCGACGCTCCGTTGGGACGACGCCGCGCCGTACCACCTGCTGGTGCGGGCGTGGGCGGAGCTGTTCGGCACCTCCGACCTGGCGCTGCGCGGACCCTCCGTGCTCGCCATGGCCATCGCGGCGGCGCTCGTGGCGGTGATGGCCGCCCGGATGTTCGCGCCCGGCACCGGGATCCTGGCCGGCGTCCTGTTCGCCCTGCTGCCGACGTCCGCCCGGTACGCGCAGGAGGCCCAGCCGTACGCGCTCACCCTGCTGGCCGCGGTGCTCGCCACCTGGCTGCTCCAGTCGGCCGTGGACCGGCCGAGACTCTGGCGCTTCGGGCTCTACGCCGCCACGGTGGCGTTGCTGGGTCTGTGCAACGTGGTCGCGCTCCTGCTGCTGGTCGGCCACGGCTGGACCGTGCTCGCCTTCCGGCGCCCGGCGGCGCTCCGCTGGCTGGCCGCCGCGCTCGTCGGCGCGCTACCGGCGGCCGGCCTGCTCTGGCCCGCCACGCAGTCGGGCGTACGACTCGCGCAGGCGGCGCATCCGAGCCTGAGCGCGCTGGCCGCGACGCCGGGGACGTTGTTCGGCGTCACCGCGCTGGGCGTGGTGCTGCTGGTGCTGGCGCTGCTCAGCCTGCCGCTGCGCTATCCCGCCGCGGTGTTCACCGCCTGGGCGGTCGTGCCGCCGCTGGTCCTCCTGCTCGTCGCGCAGGCGGCGCCGATCTGGCGGCCGGAGTTCATGCTCTTCACGTTGCCGGCCTGGGCGACGCTCGGCGCGGCCGCGCTCGCCCGGGTGCGCGTCCGCTGGTCGGCGGGGGTGCTGGTGGCGATAGCCGTGCTCGGCACGCCGACGCAGCTCGCCGTCCGGTCGCCCGACGGGCACCAGCAGGCCACCCGGCAACTGGCGGAGATCATCGAGGGCCGGTTGCAACCCGGCGACGGCGTCGTCTACGCCACGGCCGGTCGGGAGGCCGCATCGGTCGCCCGCAACGTGGTGGCGCACTACCTGCCCGCCGACCGCCGCCCCAGGGACGTGCTCGCCACCGGGCCGCGACGCGTCGACGGGCGCCGGCCGGTCGTCGAGTGTGCGGACGTCGCCGGGTGCCTGGGGGACACCCGACGGCTGTGGGTCGTCCGTCTCGACGAGCAGGTGGATCCGGTGCAGGCGGTCGGCGGCGTGAAGGAGCAACTGCTGCGAACGCGATATCGGGTGGCCCAGGTGTGGCGTCCGGCAGGGCTCACCCTGGCCCTGCTGGTGGACGAGCGAACGGATCTGTAGCCCGTTGGGGGCCGGGCTGGGTATTTGAGTTTTTTGCCCATATTTGTCCCCTTAACATCAGTGGTAGCCGTGTTCGTGGCGAGCAGGAAATCCTTGGGGGGCAACGTGGGCGTCGCGACCGATACGCGCGTGTCTCGGGACCCGGCGGAGCGGCCGCCCGGTGGCGGGGCCGCGAGGAGCGATCCGGTGCGGCCGTCACCCGCCCGACGCCCCGACCGTCGCCAGCTCAACATCAGGGCCCGCCTCGCGTACGCCCGCTGCGGGGCGAGCGCCGGACCGCTCGTCGCGCCGCGACATCCGCAGGCGGCGGTCGAGTTCCGCGCCGTGCTGTCGCCCGCCGCGCGGCTCGTACTGACCCTGCTCGTCCTGGTCAACAGTGCGGCCGGACTGCTGCTCGTCGGCTGGCTGCTGCTGCCCGAGCACGTACCCGGCTCCGGCGTGACCGGGCTCGGCGACTGGCAGACCGCCGTGGCCCGGCTCGGCTTCTGTGTGATCGTCGGCGTCGAACTGATCCGCCTCGCGCAGAACATGGTCGTCTGGGTGTTCGCGTACCACGCCAAGGATCCCGTCCCGGTCGATCCTCCGGTCGGCCTGCGGGTGGCCCTGCTGACCACGATCGTGCCGAGCAAGGAGCCGATCGACGTCGCCGAGCGGACCCTGCGGCGGATGCGGCAGATCGTCTACTGCGGGCAGGTCGATGTCTGGATCCTCGACGAGGGTGACGATCCGGCGGTGAAGGAGATGGCCGCGCGGCTCGGCGTACGCCACTTCAGCCGCAAGGGACGACCGGAGTACAACCAACCCGGCGGGGAGTTCCGGGCCCGGACGAAGTCCGGCAACCACAACGCCTGGCGGGCCGAGCACGAGCAGCACTACGACGTGGTCGCCAACGTCGATCCGGACCACGTGCCGCTGGCGAACTTCCTGGAGCGTACGCTCGGCTACTTCCGCGACCCGGACGTCGCCTTCGTGGTGACGCCCCAGGTCTACGGCAACATGCACCAGAACCTGGTCGCGCACGGCGCGTCGGTCCAGCAGTACCTCTACAACGGACTGATCGCCCGTGGTGGCAACGGCCTGGACGCCCCACTGCTCACCGGCACCGGCCACCTGTACCGGCCGGCCGCGTGGCGCAGTATCGGCGGCTACCAGGACTCGATCATCGAGGACCACCTGACCAGCATCCGGATCCACGCCGCGGTCAACCCGGAGACCGGCAACCAGTGGAAGGGCGTCTACACCCCCGACGTGGTGGCCATCGGGGAGGGCCCGACCTCGTGGGCGGACTACTTCAACCAGCAGAAACGGTGGGCGGCGGGCATCTGCGAGATCCTGGTCCGACCCGAGTTGCGGGCCCCGCGCGAACTGCGGTCCCGACGACGCTGGCACTACCGGCTGCTCCAGTTCTACTACCCGAGCGTCGCGGTCAGCCTGCTGCTGGGCAACTTCGCCACCGCCGCGTACCTGCTCACCGGGGTGAGCGCCGCCCGGCTCGACATCGCCGTCTGGTCGGTGCTGTGGAGCGCCACCATCTGCACCTGGTCCGCGCTCTGGCTCTGGCTGCGTCGGTTCAACATCGCGCCGCACGAGCGGGAGGAGATCGGCCTGGTCGGCATGGCGCTGGCGCTGTTCGCCGGCCCGATCTACGTGGCCGCCGCCGTCGGTGCGCTGCTGCGCCGCAAGCTCGGGTTCGTGGTGACCGCCAAGGGCAGGCTGCGGACCAGCGAGTCGCTCGGTGCCTTCCGGCTGCACCTGTGCTGGGCGGCCTTCGCCGCCGGCCTGCTCGCCGTGAGCTTCGTGCTGGACCACGGCCGTACGCCGTTGCGGATATGGCCGGCCCTGACCCTCCTGACCGGCCTCGGTCCACCGCTGATCGCGTGCCTGTCGGCGCTCCGGGCCCGGGGCGCGCACCGCGCCGATCCGACCGGACGCCGAGGCCGGGGCCGGCGCGATCAGTCGAGCGCCCGCCATCGCGCCGTCGTCGCCCAGCCCGCCCGGGCGACGGCACCGGTGGTCGCCTCCCGGGAGGCGACATGGCACGGCTGACCCTGCCTCGGGTGGCCATGTCGCTGGTCGGCGCGCTGCTGCTGGCGTACGCCTTCGCCATCGCGCCGGGCGCCGGGGGATCGCCACCGGCGCCGTCGGACCGGGTGGCGGTACGCGACCCCAGCCCGCCGCCGTCCCCGAGCCCGTCGTCGCCCGCGCCGTCGCCGGAGGTGTTTCCCCCGGCGGAGAAGGTCTTCATCGGCATCGCGACCAAGGAGGGACCGCACGACTTCACCCCCGTGGAAGCCTTCACCACGACGGCGAAGTACCACCCGCAGGTCATGCTCTTCGGGTCCGGCTGGGCGACCGACACCTTCGACCGGTCGCTGTTCGACGCGATCAGCGACCGGGGCATGCTGCCGATGCTGGCCTGGGAACCATGGGACTACCGGTTGGACGAGGAGGCCCGCGAGAAGGGCGCGGCGCGTGGCACGATCGACCGGCTCCGCTCCCGGCAGCCCGACTACCGGCTGTCCCACATCACGCGCGGCGACTTCGACGACTACCTGCGCTCCTGGGCCGAGGGGATCAAGGCGCTCGACTACCCGGTGGCCATCCGGTTCGCGCACGAGATGAACGGCAACTGGTACCCGTGGTGCGAGACCGCCAACGGCAACCGGCCGGGCGACTACGTACGGGCCTGGCGCCACGTGCACGATCTGTTCGAGTCCGCCGGAGCGACCAACGTGATCTGGGTGTGGAGCCCGAACGCCAGGTGGGACGGCTCGACCCCGAAACTCGAAACGCTCTACCCCGGCCACGACTACGTCGACTGGATCGGCATCTCGGGCTACTACGGCATGGGCGCCTTCTCGAAGTACCGGTCCTTCGACGCGATCTTCAAGGAGACCATCGGAGAGATCCGCGCCTTCAGCGCCAAACCGATCGTCATCACCGAGACCGCGGCCTCCGACATCGCCGGCCGCAAGGCCGAGTGGATCACCGAGACGTTCCGGTTGCTACCCGAGCACGCGGGCATCATCGGGCTCATCTGGTTCGAGGTGAACAAGGAACGGGACTGGCGGATCGTCAGCTCCCCGGCCGTCTCGGCGGCCTTCGCCCGGGCCGTGGCCGACCCGCGCTACCAGTTCACCTGGTCACCCGGGTTGCTCCCGCGCACCGAACTGGCCGACTGACACCCACGCGTATCGACCTGTCCCGCTGACGCCCGCTCCTGCCGAGCTGGCCGGCCGAGGTCCGCTCCTGCGCCCGTCTGCCCGTCTGCCGAACTGCCTGGCTGGTTCGGCTGCCTTCCTTCCTGCCGGGATGCCTGCCTGCCGGGCTTCCCGCCTGGTCGCTCCCGGGACCGGGCTTGACCCTCGACCGGGTCGAGGCCGGACAGTGCCGGGCGCGAGACACCGACCGGCGCCGCCCACCGGCACCGGCGGGCGTGATCCGGTGAGCGGGAGGAACCGTGGCAGCGACATCGACCGGCCGTGCGACATCGTCCGGTGGGGCGACATCCGCCGGCAGTGCGGCGTTGGCCGGCAGTGCGACGTTGGCCGGCAGTGCGACGTCGGCCGGCAGTGCGACGTTGGCCGGCAGTGCGACGTTGGCCGGCAGTGCGACGTCGGCCGACAGTGCGACGTTGGCCGGCAGTGCGACGGCGGTGCCGGGTGGGTACTGGGCGTGGCTGGGCGGGACGGCGCTGTCCCTGATCGGTGTCCAGGCCATGGCGTTCGCGATGGCCTGGGTGGCGGCCGGACAGGGCGGCGGCTTCGCCGCCCTGGTGCTCACCGCGATCAACCTGCCTCGCGTCCTGCTGTTGCTGGTCGGTGGGGCGGTGGCCGACCGGGTCGGGCCCTGGCCCGTCATGATCGTCTCGGTCGCCGTGATGGTGGTGGTCGCCGTGGCGTCGGCCCTCGCCGTCTGGTCGGTGACCGACCCGCGACTGCCGCTGCTGCTCACCGCCCTGGCCATCGGGATCGTGGACGCCTTCCATCTGCCGAGCACCGGCTCGATGCCCCGGCGGCTGGTGCCACCGGCGGCCCTGGCCCGTGCGATGTCGGCCCGGCACCTGGCCGGCCAACTGGCGTTGTTCGCCGGGCCGGCGGCGGGCAGCCTGATCCTCGCCGCCGCCGGGCTCGCCGTGGTGGCCCTGGCCAACGCGGCGAGCTTCCTGGTGCTGCTGTGGGTGCTGCTCGCCCTGCTGCCCCGGGCCAGACCGCAGATCAAGCCGACCCCGGCAGGCCGGCAGGCCGAGTGCCCCCCGACCGGGCAGCCGGGTGTGCTCACCCCGGCAGGACAGCAGGTCAAGCCCACCCTGACAGGACACCTGGCCAAGCCCACCCTGACAGGACACCTGGCCGAGCCCACCCTGACAGGACAGCGGGGCGGCGCGTCGCGGGGTGTGGCGGCGCGTCGGGCGGAGCCGCTGTGGCGGGCCCCGCTCGACGGGCTGCGGGTCGCCTGGTCGCATCCCGTACTGCGGGCGACACTGCTGTTGACCGGCGTGGCCGCCGGGTTTCTGCTGCCGGTGACCACGCTGCTCGTACCGTTGCTGGCTCGTCAGCGGACGTGGTCGCCGCAGGCTGCCGGCGTGGTCGTCGCCGCGGTGGCGCTGGGCACCGCCACCGTCGCGGTGGCGGTGCTGATCCGGGGGGCGCTGCCCCGGCCGGGTGCGGTGGCCGCCGCCGGTCTGCTGGTGGCCGCCGGTGGCGTGGTCGGGCTGGCCGGTGGCGGCACGCCCACCTGGGCGGCCGTGGCCGGGTTGGCGGTCGGCGCCGGATCGGGCGTCTTCGCCACCCACGTCGGCCCGCTGATCCTGGCGGCCACGCCGGCCACCCACCTGGCCCGGGTGCAGTCGGTGCTCGTACTCGTGCAGAGCCTGCCGTTGCTGCTGACCACCAACGTGCTCGGCTCGTTCGCCGAGGCCACCCGGGCCTCGACCGTGCTGTACGGCTGTGCCGCCGCGCTGGGCACGGCCGGACTGGTGGCGCTGGCCTCGCCGATCCTGCGCCGCCGATCCGACTGACCGCCGACCCTGCGCCGCCGATCTGGCTGACCGCCGACCCTGCGGCGCCGATCCGGCTGACCGCCGATCCTGCGGCGCCGATCCGACGGGCCGTCGGTCTACCGGACGCGGGAATGCCTGACTAAAGTCAGTAATCATGGATCGTGGACTTGTCGACGTGGTGCGACGCTTCAACCGCTCGGTCACCCAGCGCGTCGGCGCCCTGGACGATGGTTACCTCTCCCGCGACCGGCCGCTGGCCCAGTCGCGGCTGCTCTGGGAGATCGGCCCGGTCGGCGCTGAGGTCGCGGCCGTGCGGACCCGGCTGGATCTCGACGCCGGCTACCTCAGCCGGCTGCTGCGGACCCTGGAGAGCGCAGGGCTGATCGTGGTGGGCCCCGGCGCCGGCGACGGCCGGGTGCGGACCGCCCGGCTCACCGAGGCCGGTCGGGCGGAGTGGGCGGTGCTCGACCGCAAGTCCGACGAGCTGGCCTGGTCGGTGCTCGAACCGCTCACCGACGGTCAGCGCAGTCGGCTCACCTCCGCCATGGCCGAGGTCGAGCGGCTGCTGATGGCATCGCTGGTCACCATCGAGCCCTGCCATCCCGGCGAACCCCGGGCGCGGGCCTGCCTGCGGGCGTACGTGCGGGAACTCGCCGCGCGGTTCGACGCCGGCTTCGACCCCGGCGGCAGCAGCGTCGACGACCACGAACTCGTGCCCCCGGCCGGGCTGTTCCTGGTCGCGACCGTGGCGACCGAGCCGGTGGGTTGCGGCGCGCTGCGGTTGTGCCCCGGCGAGCCCGCCGAGATCAAGCGCCTCTGGGTGTCCGATTCGGTGCGTGGACTCGGGGTCGGTCGCCGCCTGCTGGGTGAACTGGAACGCCGTGCGGTGGCCGCCGGCGCCGACCTCGTCCGGCTGGACACCAACCGCAACCTGACCGAGGCGATTCGGCTGTACCGCAACTCCGGCTACCACGAGATCCCGGCCTACAACAGCAACCCGTACGCCCACCACTGGTTCGCCAAGCCGCTAGCCTGACCACCTTTCCGCCACTGTCGCCGGGAGTTCGCCGTGACCACACACGAGGTGTTCAACCAGGTGCCGCCGCTGGTCGGTCACGACACCGCCGACGACCCGGCGCTGCTGGACGGGCTGGCCCGCGAGGGCGCCGGCTGGGCCGTCGGGCAGGTACGTGAACTCGGCCGGCTCGCCGGCGGTGCACCGGCCATCGAACACGGCCGACTGGCCAACGAACACCCGCCGGTGCTGCGTACCCACGACCGCTACGGTCACCGGGTCGACGAGGTGGAGTTCCACCCGTCCTGGCACGAGCTGATGCGTACCGCCGTCGAGCACGGCCTGCACGCCGCACCCTGGGCCGACGACCGACCCGGCGCGCACGTGGCCCGCGCCGCGAAGTTCTACACCTGGCGTCCCGACGCCGGGCACGGCTGCCCGATCTCGATGACCTACGCGGCGGTGCCGGCGCTGCGGCACGCACCGGACCTGGCCGCCGGCTACGAACCGCTGCTGACCGCCCGGACGTACGACTTCGGGCTGCGCCCGCCGCTGACCAAGCGGGGGCTGCTGGCGGGGATGTCGATGACGGAGAAGCAGGGCGGCTCCGACGTACGGGCCAACACCACCGTCGCACGCCCACAGCCCGACGGTAGCTACCGGTTGGTCGGGCACAAGTGGTTCACCTCCGCGCCGATGTGCGACCTGTTCCTCACCCTGGCCCAGGCACCCGACGGGCTCACCTGTTTCCTGGTCCCACGGGTGCTGCCCGACGGCACCCGCAACCCGATGCGCCTGATGCGCCTCAAGGACAAGCTCGGCAACCGCTCCAACGCCTCCGCCGAGGTCGAGTACGAGGACGCGGTGGCCTGGCGGGTCGGCGACGAGGGCCGGGGCGTACGCACCATCATCGACATGGTCAACCTGACCCGTCTCGACTGCGTCATCGGTGCGGCGGCCGGCATGCGCCAGGGCCTGATCACCGCCGCGCACCACGCCGCGCACCGCAGTGCCTTCGGCCGGTACCTGGTCGACCAGCCGCTCATGCGCAACGTCCTGGCCGACCTGGCGGTGGAGTCCGAGGCCGCCACGGTGCTGATGATGCGGCTGGCCGGCGCCACCGACCGGGCGGCCCGGGGCGACGCGACCGAGGCCGCGTTCAAGCGGATCGCCCTGGCCGTCGGCAAGTACTGGGTCTGCAAGCGCTGGCCGGGGCACGCCGCCGAGGCGCTGGAGTGCCTGGGCGGCAACGGGTACGTCGAGGAATCCGGCATGCCCCGGCTGTTCCGCGAGTCGCCGCTGAACTCCATCTGGGAGGGTTCGGGCAACGTGGCCGCGCTGGACGTGCTGCGGGCGCTCGCCGGCCAGCCCGAGGTGGCGGCGGCGTTCCGCGCCGAGCTGGCCGCCGCGGCCGGCGCCGACCCGCGACTGGACGCCGCGGTACGCCAGGTCGAGGCGGACCTCGCCGACCCCACCGACCGTGAGGTACGCGCCCGGCGGCTGGTGGAGCAGTTGGCCCTGGTGTTGCAGGGCGCGCTGCTGGTGCGCCACGGCCATCCGGCCGTGGCCGACGCCTTCTGCGCCTCCCGGCTCGCCGGGGACCGGGGCCACGCGTACGGCACCCTGCCGACCGGCGTCGACTTCACCGCGATCCTCGCCCGTTCCACCCCCACGCTGACCTGATCTCGCACCCTCTGGATCTTGGTTGGATACCGCCCCTCGGAGGGCGTTCGTCGTCCAAGATCTTCCGGGCGGAGGGCTGGGCGTTGAGGGGTGGGGCGGCGTTGTGGGATTCTTGTTCGTCGATGCGTTGTCGCGCGTGAACGACCGTCGCCCGATGGGCAGCCGGGGCCGTTGTGGCCTGCGGCGGGTGACGGTGGGTGAGCCGGTGCCACCCGCGACGTCGTCGAGCCACCTCCGACGAATCCCCAGCGCCCAGCGGGTACCCGAGCAACCTGCGACGACGAGGCGACGGCGCCTCCGCCGGTGATCGAGGCACGTGCCGGGCCGGGGCGGAACTCGCCCGCGACCAGAAGGACAACCATGAGAATCTCGAACAGGTACGGTGTTCGATCCTTTGCCCGGCCAGCGTGGCCGTCCCGACCCGCCCGCGCGGCGCTCGTCGCGAGCATGCTGCTCGGCACGAGCCTGCTGACCGGGGTCGGCGCGCCGAGTGCCGGCGCCGCTGTCGCGCCGGTCAACGTCACCGTGAACGCGCGGGCCGGGCTGGCCACCGTGTCCGACACCGCACTCGGCGTCAACCACGCCATCTGGGACCAGTACCTGGCCACCCACGAGACGTCGGACCTGCTGCGCTCCGCCGGGGTCCAGATGCTGCGTTACCCCGGCGGCTCGTACGCCGACATCTACCACTGGCGCGACCACACCGCGCCCGGCGGCTACGTCGCCCCCGGCACCGACTTCGACACCTTCATGGGGGCGGCGCGGCGGGTCGGCGCCGAACCGATGATCATCGCGAACTACGGCACCGGCACCCCGGCCGAGGCCGCCGACTGGGTGCGGTACGCCAACGTGACCAAGGGCTACGGCGCCCGGTACTGGACCGTCGGCAACGAGAACTACGGCAACGGGCACTACGGGTCCGCCTGGGAGGCCGACCACCACCCCGACAAGAGCGCCACCTACTACGCGAACCTGGTGGTCTCCTACGCGGAGGCGATGAAGGCCGTCGACCCCACCATCAAGGTCGGCGCGGTGCTGACCATGCCGGCCAACTGGCCGGACGGCCTGACCGCCGGCAACGACCCCGGCCCGTGGAACCAGACCGTCCTCGCCATCGCCGGACCGAAGATCGATTTCGTCGACGTGCACTGGTACCCGGGCGGCAACGCCGCCGAGTCGCTGCCCCGGACCAGCCACATCACCGACGCGGTCCACCTGCTGCGGCAACAGATCACCCGGTACGCCGGACCGGACGCCGGGCGCATCGGGATCAGCCTCACCGAACTCAACGTCACGGCCGACGGCATGACCAGCCAACCGGCCGCCCTGTTCCTGGCCGACGCCTACAGCGGGCTGCTGGCCGCCGGTGTCTTCACCGTGCACTGGTGGAACGTGCACAACGGCATCGGCCGGGTGAGCACCGTGGCGGGGCAGACCGACTACGGCGACTTCGGGCTGCTCTCCAGCGGCACCTGCACCCCGGACGGCTCGGTCTGCGAACCACCGGTCAACACGCCGTTCGCCGCGTACCACGGGCTGTCCATGATGAGCCGGTTCGCCCGCAGCGGCGACCAGTTCATCCGGGCCGGCTCCGACCAACCGCTGGTGAGCGCGCACGCGGTGCGGCGGGCCAACGGTGAGGTGGCGGTCCTGCTGGTGAACAAGGACCCGGACAACGCGTACCCGGTGACCATCGACTACGCCGGGTTCGCCCCGGCGACCGGTGCGCCGACGGTCCACACCCACACCAACGGCGCCACCGCCATCGCCACCGGCCGCAGCGGCACCGCGACCAGCCGCACCCTGCCGCCGTACTCGCTGACCACGCTGGTGGTCGGCCCGGCGGCGGCGGCGACCGGCGTACCTGGCGCACCCGGCCAACCCCGCGCCAGCGGCGTCACCGACCGGGGCGCGACGATCTCCTGGCCGGCGGCCACCCCGGGGGCCAGCCCGATCGCCAAGTACGAGGTCCACCGGCAGAACGGCGCGGTCAGCGAGCAGATCGGCGAGACGACCGGCACCACGTTGACCGTCGGCAACCTCGACCCGGGCCGCAGGTACACGGTCAACGTGCTGACCCGCGACACCGCCGGGCGGGTCTCCTGGGCCTCGCCGCCGCTGACCTTCACCACCGGCAGCCCGGCGGTCAGCGGATGCGCCGTCCGCTTCGCCACCACCACGGACTGGGGCAACGGCTACGTGGCCAGCGTCGACATCGTCAACAACAGCGGGCACCCGGTCGACGGCTGGACCCTGACCTGGACCTGGCCGACGTCCTGGCAGCGGGTGGGCAGCGGGTGGAGCGCGAACTGGGAACAGGTCGGCGGCAACGTCCGGGTGACCGGTACCGACGACAACCGCCGGATCCCCGCCGGGGGCACCACCAACGTCGGCTTCGTCGGCGAGTACAGCGGTCCGAACGTCGCGCCGACCGCGTTCCGGCTCAACGGCACGCTCTGCACCGTCAACTGACCCCACCCGGCCCGCCGGCGGCGACACCGCACGCCCCGCCGGGGGCCGGTCGGCAGTGCCATTGCCGGCGGCGGGGCGGTCGGAATGCTCCCGTTCCGCCGCTCGGGCCACCGGGTTCCGGCTACGCTGACCGCCTCGGCGCTGGTGCGGGTCAGGTCCCGCACGACGGGCTCGACGGGCGGTGGGCCGGTGGACACGAAGGTCGGCTCGCACGGCCCGGCAACCGAGCGGAGGACCGGCGACCGGCGCCTGCTCAGCGGGCTGTGTCTCGGTGTGGCCGGCGCGTTCGATGTCGTCGTCGCGGCGTACGAGATCGCGGTGGACCCGTACGTGGTGGTCGACGAGGCTGGCTTCCACAATCTCGACGTCACCGGCTGGACCTGGCTGCGACTGGGCGTCGGGGTGGTGATGGTGCTGTCCGCGCTGGCCTTGACGACTGGCCGCAGAGTCGTCGTCCTCGTGGCGATCGGTGCCGGCGTGGCCGGCATCGTGACCGCCGCGCTGCTCTTCCCCTTCCAACCGGGCACGGAGGCGATCTCGTTGGTACTCGCCGCGGTGGCGGTGTGGCTGCTCGTCGGCCAGGCGCGGCGCCGGTCACCCCGGCAGGATCAGCGGCGGCGTTAGGAGCAGAGCTGCTGTTGCAGGAACGGCCGCCGGCCCGGGGGGAGGCCGGCCCGCCACACCGGGTTGAGGCTGACCACCAAGGGCGGGGCCTGCCAGGCCGAACCGACACGCTGCAGGACGCCGTACTCGCTTCTCGGGCGTTGCAGGTTCGCGCCGGACAGGAAGTCGATTATCTGGCTCGTCACCGTGGAACGGCCGAGGAAACCGGCGTGGAAGGCCGGCACCTCGACCACCGGGATCTTGGTGTACGGGCCGGGCGGCGCCTCGACGGCGGTGATGGTGGGTAGGAACGCGATGACCCGTACCCCGGGGATGGGGCACATGGTCTGGTAGCGGTAGAACGGCCCATCGGCCTCGATGAGGGAGCGGACGAAGGGCTCGTCCGGGTTGTGGTCGTGCACGAACACGTTGGCCAGGCCGAAGATGCCGCGTAGCAACCAGCCGGCGGCGATACCCCAGCCACGGTCGGCCTCCGGCGGGGGATAGTAGACCCGGGCCGGGCGGGCGAGCGGGCTGAACATCATCAGCACCCGTACCGGCGATTCCGCCCGGTCCCTCAGGTAGGTGCGGGCCACCATGGCGCCCTCGCTCTCGCCGATCAGCGCGATCGGCCGGCCGGTACGCCGATGCAGGGTGTCGACCTGCGCGGCCAGCAGTTGTGCGCTGTCGGCCAGGGACTGCTGGGTGGCCTCCGGCGGATAGGGCAGGGGTCGGCCCTGGTCGTCGAGGCCGACATAGGAGAAGCGGCGTACCCGAGGGTCCACGGCGGGCCGGCCGTCGTAGGCGGAGTCGTGCCCGGCGAGCAGGATCACCGCGTACGGCACCTGCGCGGCGAGCGGCTGGTCGAAGATGGGCGGGTCGAAGGTGTCCCGCTGGCCGGCGTGCGGCGCCTGGAAGACCTGCATGACCACCGGCGCCGACATCGCCAGCACCACCACGATCGGTACCGTCGGTGTCCGGGGCAGCCGCACGACGTTCGGCAGCAGCGCGGCGTGCACCGTCCGGTTCCACAGCAGGCCGTTGACCACTCCGGCGGCGAGGGCGACCAGCGGCGTCCAGCCGGGGGAGGCGCTCCAGACCAGACCGCCGGCCACCGACAGGGCGACGAGGTCCAGCAGCGACCAGCCGAACAGTTCCGCCGACGGCAGTCCGCGCCAGCCGCCCGGCCCGACCGACATCCGTTGCAGGAAGGGCGCGATGACGATCATCGGGCCCAGCGACACGAACACCAGCCAGGACAGTGCGACGGCCGACGCGGCGATCGACATCGCGGCGAAGGGTGCCACGATGACCGCCGTGAGCGCGGCCACGCCCAGGTTGCGACCGACCAGGTGACGGGTCGGGGGCCGGGGCAGGTGCGCCGGCCAGGCCAGCCGCACCAGGACCGCGGAGAGCAGACCTCGCAGGGTCACCGCGGCCAGCAGGCCGAGCCCGAAGGTCAGCCAGGAGTTGTGGTAGACGAGCAGCCAGCGCAGGTCGTGGTACGTGTCGTACGGCCAGACGCCGGTGGCCTGCGGCGCCAGCGCCTGCGGCGACCGGAAGTCGATCCCCACCAGAATCGCGGCCTCGATCAGCGGCACCGCCCCCGCCACGGCGAGCAGCGCCAGCAGGCGACGCGACGGTGACACGGGGCCTCCTTCGCGCGGTGCCGGCGCAGGATTCTCGCCCGTCCTGCCGGTCGAAAAGCACCATATCGTGGCAATAGCCGGATATCCGGCTACTCGGTGCAGCGGTCCGCCGGAAAGGGCCGCCGGTGGTGGCTTGACGATGTGATCAAACTCGGTCAACCTGGTCGCGCCTACCGGCTCAGTGGTCGGCAGTGGACGAAGGAGCGACAGATGCGGCGCTGGACGTACGACGACATTCCCGACCAGGGCGGTCGTACCGTGATCGTCACCGGTGCCAACGGCGGGCTCGGCCTCGAGACCGCCCGGGCGCTTGCCGGCCGGGGCGCGCGGGTGGTGCTCGCCTGCCGGGATCGCGGCAAGGGGGAGGCCGCGGCCGACCAGATCCGTGCGCAGTACCCGGACGCCGAGGTGAGCTTTCGCCCGCTCGACCTGGCCGACCTCGACTCGGTGGCCGCGTTCGCCACCGCGTACCAGGCCGAGCACGACCGGCTCGACCTGCTGATCAACAACGCCGGGGTGATGTATCCGCCGCTGCGGCGCACCCGGCAGGGCTTCGAACTCCAGTTCGGCACCAACCACCTCGGCCACTTCGCGCTCACCGGCCGGTTGCTGCCCCTGCTGCGGTCCACCGCGCAGGCCCGGGTGGTCAACGTGGCGAGCAACGCCTACCGCACCGGGCGGATCGACTTCGACGACCTGAACTGGCAGCGGCGGCGCTATTCACGGTTCGCCGCCTACTCGCAGAGCAAGCTCGCCGTCCTGCTGTTCACCCTGGAACTGCACCGCCGGGTGGCCGCGGACGGATCGTCGCTGCGGGTCACCGCCGCCCATCCGGGCTGGACCTACACCGGACCCAGCCAGGGCCGGGACCGCTTCGTCACGGTCGTCAACGGCATCGGCCGGTACGTCGCGATGAAACTGGCCGACGGGGTGCTGCCGACGTTGCGCGCCGCGACCGACCCGGAGGCCGACAGCGGCAGCTACTGGGGGCCGGCGCACCGCCTGGAGAACTCCGGCCCACCGGTGCCGGCGAGCCGTAGCGAGCGGGCCCTCGACGTCGCCGTGGCGCAGCGCCTCTGGACGGAGAGCGAACGCCTCACCGGCGTGACCCCGTAAGGAAGGGCACCCTGTTAACGCCTGCGGTAGAGGAAGGGCCCCCTTTTAACAGAACGCCGATCGAGCGGGCGGAATCCCGGCCCGGCGCGCCGGTGCCCCGGCCGGAAGCGGCCGGGGCACCACCTGGTCGAGGGTTCAGCTACAGCCGACCCCGTTCAGGGTGAAGCGGTTGGGCGGCGTGTTGGTGCCGTTGTGGGTGGCCTGGAGGCCGAAGCTGACGCTCTGGTTGGCCGCGATCGTGCCGTTGTAGGCGACGTTGCGCGCGGTCACCTGGTTGCCGCTCTGGGTCACCGTGGCGTTCCAGGCGCTGGTGACCTGCTGGCTGTTGGGCCAGGTCCACTGCACGGTCCAGCCGTTGACCGGGTTCGGCGTGGTGTTGGTGACGGTGATGGTGGCGACCAGGCCGTTGTTCCAGGAGTCGGCCGTGTACTGCACCCGGCAGGACGTCGAACCGGGCGGCGGCGTGGTCGGCGGGGGCGTGGTCGGCGGCGGCGTGGTCGGCGGGGGCGTGGTCGGCGGGGGCGTGGTCGGCGGCGGCGTGGTCGGTGGTGGGGTGGTGGGTGGCGGCGTGGTCGGTGGCGGCGTGCTGCCGGTCAGGCCGAAGAAGTCGATGGCGGCCCGGGCCATACCGGTCGACGGGAGGCTGTGCCCGGCGCCCTGGATGGCGTACGCCTCCACCCGCACCGTGCCCGACGAGTCGGCGAAGCGGCGGCGGTTCCAGTTGGTCTGCGGGGTGTCGGTGGACGTGGGGGTCTGGCTCAACCCGGCCACGTTCGTCCACTGCTCGACCGACTCCTGAAGCAGCTGGAAGGGGATGAGGTTGTCGGCGGTGCCGTGCCACAGCTGCACCCGGGGACGGGCACCGGTGTAGCCGGGGTACGCCTGCCGGACGGCGTCGCCCCACTGTTGCGGGGTCCGGTCCATCCGGCCGTTGACGCACTGGCTGTTGGTGGGCGGGAAGTCGGCGGCGTTGGCGAAGCAGTTGAACGGCACACCCATGAACGCCGCCCCGGCCTTGTACACGTCCGGGTAGAGCGCCATCAGCGCCTGGGTCATCATCCCGCCCGACGAACTGCCGGTGGCGTACACCCGCTGTGGGTCGCCGCCGTACTGGCGCTGGGCGTAGCCGACCATCGACATGATCGAGACGGGGTCACTGCCGCCGTCGCGTCGCTTCGCGGCGGCGGACCACACGTCGAAGCAGTTGCCGAAGCCGGCCTGCTGGGTCGCGGTCGGATAGATCACCACGAAGCCGTACTGGTCGGCGAGCCGGGCGAACTCACTGCCGGAGTAGAAGCCCTGGCCGGATCCGCCGCAGCCGTGCATGGCCACCACGATCGCCGGGTTCGCCGGCCGGGCGTCCGGTACGTAGATGTGCATCCGCATGTTGCCCGGGTTGCTGCCGAAGTTCGTCACCTCGACCAGGGACGCGGCGGAGGCCGGCGACGGGGCCAGTACGACGCCCGCCACGGCTAACAGGAGCGCGGCAGCCAGGGATCCCAGCGCCGCTACGGTTCGGTTCACGTCCACCTCCATGGACTACGGAGCGACACCGGACCGGGCCACGCCGAACGTGGGCGTCGGTGGACCGAGGACGAGGACCGGCGTCGCGATGCGGGAGGTGCTGCCCTACGGAGTCTGGCGTCCGTTCACCTCGCCACTGTCAGCGGTGCAATTCATGCCAATCCGCTGCTCGCGCGTAGCCAAAGTATGGGCGTGCGCCGCGCGACGGAGCAAGATGCTTGTAGATATCGATAATTTCGGTCATCCATGATCGTAATTCTTAATGATCGCGCGCCGCTCGGGCCGGCCACCCGCACCGGCCGACGCACGGCCTCACGGGGTCGAGCGTGGGTCGTGGCTCTGCGATGATCTGGCGCATGACGGGGGTCGGGGAACCGGTACGCACGGAGCACACGGCGCCGGCCCGACCGGGGCCGGATGGCCTGGGTGGCAGGTACTGGCGGCTCTGGTCGGCGTCGGCGGTGTCCAACCTCGCCGACGGGATCGTCAAGATCGCCCTTCCGCTGGTCGCCGTCGGTCACACCGGCTCGCCGGTGCTGGTCGCCGGGGTGGCCGCGGCGTTCAGCCTGCCGTGGCTGCTGTTCGCGTTGCCGGCCGGCGCACTCGTCGACCGGCTCGACCGGCGGCAGGTGATGCTGGTTGCCAACACCCTGCGGGCGGCCCTGTTCGGTGCCCTGGCCCTGGCCGTGGCGCTCGACGCCGGCTCGATCTGGCTGCTCTACCTGGTGGCCTTCGGCGCGGGCGTCGCCGAGACCCTGTACGACACCTCGGCCCAGTCGATCCTGCCGCAGCTTGTGCCGCGCGCGGTGCTACCAAGGGCGAACGGCTGGCTGCACGCCGTCGAGCTGGCCGCCAACCAGTTCGTCGGCCCGCCGCTGGCCGGTTTCCTCGTCGCGGGCGGGGTGGCCTTCGCCGTGGCTGGGCCGGCCGGGCTCTGGGCGGTCGCCGTCGCCGCCCTGCTGCTGGTCGGTGGCCGGTTCCGGGTGGAACAGCAGGGCGCCGGTACGCTGCGCGCCGACATCGCCGAGGGGGTCGGTTTCCTCTGGCGGCACCGGCTGCTACGGACCCTGGCCACGATGGTGGGGATCAGCAACTTCATCACCAACGCGGTCTTCGCGGTGCTGGTGCTGTACGCGGTCGGCCCGGACTCGGCCCTGGGGCTCACCGAGCCCGGCTACGGGCTCCTGCTGACCACCATCGCGGCGGGCATCGTGCTCGGGTCGCTCGTCGCCGGGACGATCGAGCGGCTGCTCGGCCGGGCCCGCGCGCTCGGTGTGTCCGTGGTCGCGATGGCGGTGGTCGTCGGCGCTCCGGCGCTGACCACCAACCCGTACCTGCTCGGAGCGCTCTTCCTCGTCGGCGGGGTGCTGCTCGCCGCCTGGAACGTCATCACGATCTCGCTACGCCAGCGGATCACCCCGGATCGGCTGCTCGGCCGGGTCAACAGCGGCTACCGGCTACTGGCCTGGGGAAGCATGCCGGTGGGCGCGCTGGTCGGCGGGGTGCTCGCCGAACTGTTCGGCCTCCGGGCGGTCTTCGCCATCATGGGTGCGCTGGCGCTGACCCTGCTGCTCGGCATGCTCCGGGTCACCGACGTCAACATCGAGGCCGCCGAACGCGCCGTTGCCTGACCGCTGCGCCCTCACCCGCCGGCCAGACATCGGAGGTCTCGGTCGGGGAGGGTGCGGCCCCGGCCGCCCCACCGGGCGGCGCAGATCGGCGACTTTCGGCGCCTGGAATCACGGATTCATTTCGGATCAGTTTCCGGTCGGGTCTTGCCGCACACTCGTCGCTCCGGATAGAACCAGGCGATAGATCGGATGTCTGGCCGGAGGGTGCACGGTGAAGCTACTGCGAGTGGGAGCGGTCGGGCAGGAGCGGCCAGCCGCACTGGACCGGGCTGGTCGACTGGTCGACCTGTCCGGCCTGGTGACCGAGATCGACGGGGCGTTCCTCGGCGGCGACCGCCTGGACCAGGTGCGTGCCGCGCTCGACGAAGGCTCGCTTCCCGGCGTCGATCCCGAGATCCGGATCGGCGCCCCGATCGCCCGGCCCGGCAAGATCGTCTGCGTCGGATTGAACTACTCCGACCACGCCGCCGAGACCGGCGCGACGCCGCCGGCCGAGCCGGTCCTGTTCATGAAGGCGTCGAACACCGTGGTCGGACCGGACGACCAGGTCCTCATTCCCAAGGACAGCCGCAAGACCGACTGGGAGGTCGAACTCGCGGTCGTCATCGGCCGCACCGCCCGCTACCTGACGGGTACGGCGCAGGCGCTGGACTGTGTCGCCGGATACACGATCTCCAACGATGTATCGGAACGTGAGTTCCAGCTCGAACGCGGCGGCCAGTGGGACAAGGGCAAGTCCTGCGAGACGTTCAACCCGCTCGGTCCGTGGCTGGTCACCGCCGACGAGGTGACCGACCCGCAGCAGTTGGGCCTGCGGCTCAGCGTCAACGGCACGCTGCGCCAGGACGGCAACACCAAGAACATGATCTTCGGGGTGGCCGAGATCATCCATTACGTCAGCCGGTTCATGGTGCTGGAGCCCGGCGACGTGATCAATACCGGTACGCCGGCCGGGGTGGCCCTCGGGCTGCCCGAGCCGAAGCCGTACCTGCGCGGCGGTGACGTGATCGAGGTCGAGATCGACGGGCTCGGTCGGCAACGCCAAACGGTCGGCAACGCATGAGCGGGGAGTTCGCCGGGCTGGCCGCCGTGGTGACCGGCGGGGGATCGGGCATCGGGCTGGCCGTGGCCCGGCTGCTCGCCGACCGGGGCGCCGCCGTGGCCTGCCTCGACCTCGACCCCTCCGGTGTGCCGGCGCCGCTGCACGCCATCGGGTGCGACGTCAGCGACGCGGACTCCGTGGCGAGGGCGGTGACGGCCGCCGTGGCGCGGCTCGGCGGGCTCGACGTACTGGTCAACAATGCCGGTGCCGGCGCGCAGGGCACCATCGAGGCGAACCCGGACGACGAGTGGCACCGGGTGTACGACGTCAACGTGGTCGGCATCGTCCGGGTCACCCGGGCGGCGCTGCCCTATTTGCGGGCCTCCTCGGCCGCCGCCATCGTCAACACCTGCTCGATCGCGGCGACCGCCGGCCTGCCCGGCCGGGCGCTGTACAGCGCGACGAAGGGCGCGGTGCAGGCGCTGACCCTCGCCATGGCCGCCGACCACGTCGGTGAGGGCATCCGGGTCAACTGCGTGAACCCGGGCACCGTGGACACCCCGTGGGTACGCCGGCTGGTCGACGCCGCCGCCGATCCGGCCGCCGAGTTCGTGGCGCTGCGCGCCCGTCAGCCCATCGGGCGACTGGTCACACCCGCCGAGGTCGCTGCCGCAGTCGCCTATCTGGCCAGCCCGCTGGCCGCCGCCACCACCGGGACCGTGCTCGCCGTCGACGGCGGAATGCACGGACTCCGGATGCGCCCGGCCGCCCCCACGGCCGCGCGTACCGACCACCATCCCCACCCGTGAATCGAGGCAGGTAGGCATGAGACGTACCCGGCTAGGTGGGTCAGACGTACCGGTCAGTCAGCTCGGCTTCGGCGCGGCCGGGATCGGCAACCTGTACCGGACCGTGCAGGAGCAGGCGGCGTACCGCGCCGTCGAGGCCGCCTGGGATGCGGGCATCCGCTACTTCGACACCGCCCCGCACTACGGCCTCGGCCTGTCCGAACGCCGGCTCGGCGCCGCGCTGGCCGGTCGGCCGCGCGCCGAGTACACGGTGTCCACGAAGGTCGGTCGGCTGCTGGTGCCCTCGCCGCAGACCGCGCACCTGCGCGACGACGAGGGCGGGTTCGACGTCCCGGCCGACCATGTCCGCGAATGGGACTTCAGCGCCGACGGGGTACGCAGGTCGCTGGAGTCCAGCCTCGACCGGCTCGGACTCGACCGGGTCGACGTGGTGCTGCTGCACGATCCCGACGACCACTGGCGGCAGGCGGTCGAGGAGGCGTACCCGGCATTGCACGAGCTGCGCGAGCAGGGCGTGGTGGGTGCCATCGGCGTCGGCATGAACCAGTGGCAGATGCTGCACCGGTTCGTGGTCGAGACCGACATCGACACGGTCATGCTCGCCGGTCGGTACACGCTGCTCGACCAGTCGGCGCAGGAGCGCCTGCTGCCCAGCTGCCAGGAGCGCGGGGTGTCGGTGCTCGCCGCCGGTGTCTTCAACAGCGGTGTGCTCGCCACCGAGGAACCGGGCCGGATGTACGACTACCGCCCGGTGCCGCAACCGGTGTACGACCGGGCGGTCCGGATCGCGGCGACGTGCCGGCGGCACGGGGTGACGTTGCCCCAGGCGGCTCTGGCCTTCGTGGCCCGGCACCCGGCAGTCGCGACCGTGGTCGTCGGGGTGAAGAGTGTCGAGCAGGTCGCCCGCAACGTGGAACTGCTCGCCAAGCCGGTGCCCGACGCGCTCTGGGACGACCTGGTGGCCGAGGGACTGCTGGATTCCTGAAGCCTCAGGGCCACGGCGTCAGGGCCACGCCGTCAGAACCATGGCGTCAGAAAGATGGCGTCAGGGGCGCGGCGGCGGCATCGCCGGCTCTACCAGCACGTCCCCGCCGTTCACCCGGACCACGATCGGGTCGCGGCGGGCGGTGCGGTCGGCCACGACCGTGAAGTCCGTGACCCGGCCGGCGCGCCAGACGCAGCTGACCCGGTAGCCGCCCCGGGCACGCAGGCCGTGGAACGAGCCGTCGGCCCAGTGCCGGGGCAGCGCCGGCAGGAGGTGGATGGTGCCCTGGTGACTGTGCAGCAGCATCTCGGCGATCGCCGCGGTGATGCCGAAGTTGCCGTCCAACTGCATCGGTGGATGGGTGCACAGCAGGTTGTCCAGCGTGTTGTGTCGCAGCAGGCCACGCAGCATGTACCACGCCGGCTCCGCCGCGCCGAGGCGGGCGAACAGCGCCGCCCGCCAGGGCCAGGTCCACGACCGGCGGCTGTCGCCGGAGACGGTGGTGTCGCTGGTCGGGCTGCCGTCGCGGGCCCCGCACCGGGCCTTGAGCGACACCAGGGCGGCGGCCGCGAACTCCGGTGACCCGGCGGGGGTGATCTGCCGGCCGGGGAAGACCGCGAACAGGTGTGAGGTGTGCCGGTGCACGTCGTCCGGGTCGTCCCGGTCGGTCCGCCACTCCTGGAGTTGGCCCCACCGCCCGATCCGGTTCGGCGCGAGACGGGATTGCAGGTCGGCGACGGTGGCCTGGTATTCGGGGTCGACGTCGAGGGCGGTGGCACAGTCGAGATAGTTCTGGAACAGGTCCCAGATGATCTGGTGGTCGTACGGCACGCCGTCCTCGCGGGGGCCGTGCTCCGGCGACCACCCCTGCGGCGCGACGAGGTGACCGGAGCCGTCGTCGACCAGCCGGTCCTGCCAGAACTGGCAGATCTCCTTGATCATCGGGTATGCGGTGTTCCGCAGGTAGCCGGCGTCCTGACCGAAGGCCCAGTGTTCGTAGAGGTGTTGCGCGTACCAGGCGCTGGCGACGGTGTTCCACTCCCACGCGTTGCCGCCGAAGATGCTCTGGCTCGTGCGTGCCGTCCAGCCCCGGGTACCGGCGCCGAAGGCGTTGCGGGTGGCGACCCGGCTCGGCACCGCCACCTGCCGTACGAACTCGACGAGCGCCTGGTGGCTGTCGCCGAGGTCGGTGGTCTCGGCGCACCAGTAGGTCATCTGGACGTTGATGTTCGTGTGGTAGTCCGCCGCCCATGGTGGCTGGTTGCTGTCGTTCCACAGCCCTTGCAGGTTGGCCGGCAGGCCACCCGGTCGGGAGGAACTGTGCAGCAGGTACCGGCCGAGGACGAACATGGTCTGCTCGAGGCCCGGGTCGGCGCCGCCCGCGCGGTACCGGGCCAGCCGTACGTCCGTCGGCAGTGCTACGACGTCGTCGGCGCTGGCGCCCCAGGTCACCCGGACCCGGCTGGCCACCGCGTTGCACTGTGCCAGGTGGACCGCGCGCAGCGCCGGATAGGGCTGTCCGGCCGCCGCGTCGACCGTCGCGCGGGCGACCGGCTCCGGGGCCGGTCCCCGCCACCGCGTGGCCGCGTCGAGCCGGTAGTCGGTACGCGCGTCCAACAGCAGCGTCAGCTGCGTCGCCGACCGTACCCGCAGGTGGCAGCCGTGGGCGGTGACCTGCCCGTCGGTCGCGGCCACGCGCAGCACGGCGGCGTGTCGCAGGCCGTTTCCCAGCGTGCCGGCAAAGGAGATGGTCCGGGCCGGGCCGTCGGCGGTCGCGGTCGCCGCCTGCGCACTGACGAGGGTGATGTCGCAGTCGAGCGCCTCGGTCTGCTCGGCCTGGTAGCGGAAGACCAGCAGATCGGCGGTACGGCTGGCGAACGCCTCCCGTAGGACCTGCCGCCCGGGGGAGCCGAAGCGGGTGGTGTGGATGCCGGATTCGAGATCGAGCGCCCGCTGGTAGTCGACCGGCTGCTGGTGCGGGGCGCGGAACCGGAGGTGGAGGTCACCGAAGGCCCGGTACGAGCCGAAGCCGGTCGTGCTCGGGTCGAACACCTCGTCGGGTTGCCCGGCCAGGGCGTTGTCGTAGTCGTTGACCCCGCCCCACAGGCTCTGTTCGTTGAACTGGATCCGCTCGTGGTCGGGTTGGCCGAAGAGCATCGCGCCGAGGCGACCGTTGCCGATCGGCAGTGCCTGGGACTGCCAGTCCACGGCCGGCCGCTGGTACCAGAGCGTATGCCCGCTGGGGGCCGTGGGCGGCGGTGCGGCGGGCGGACCGGTCGGGGGCGGTTCGGTGACTATTGGCCGGACAGTACCGGCCGGCGATCACGGCCCACAAGCGACGACGGTTTGACCGGTCTGCTCCGGGGCACTACGGTCGGACGCGTGATCATCGCGTACGTGCGCCTGCGTTCCGCCTGAGGCGGCGCTTCGCTCCGGTCGTCCGTCGACCGGAATCTCGTCGGCCCGATGCCGCCCTCGCTGAGGTGAGTGGCCCGGGTCCGCTCCGCGTCGTGTCGCCTGTCGGATGACTCTTCTCCTCCGATTCGACGGGACCTGTCTCAGATGCGTAAACCAGCTCATATCGCCATGGTTGGCTGCACCGCACCCAGCCACATCTACCCCTCGTTGTCGCTGATCCGCGAACTGGTCGACCGGGGACACCGGGTGACCTACGTGGTCGGCCAACCGCTCACCGGCCTGGTCGCACCGACCGGCGCCGAACCGATCGCCCACCCGTCGATCCTGCCCCAGGGCGACACCGCGTGGCCGGAGGATCCGGCCACCGCGATGCGGGTGTTCCTCGACGAGGCCATCGCGGTGCTGCCGAGGCTCACCGCACACTACGACGCGGACCGGCCGGACCTGGTGCTCTACGACATCGGCGGGCTGGCCGGCCCGCTGCTCGGCGCCCGGTACGGTGTGCCGGCGGTGCAACTGTCCCCGACGATGGTCGCCTGGACCGGCTACGAGCAGGACATGGCCGACTTCTTCACCGCACTGGCGGCCTCGCCCACCGGGCGGGACTACTACGCCACCTTCGACGCCTGGCTGGCCGCCAACGGAATCCACGAGGACGCGCGTACCTTCGTGACCTTCCCGAAGCAGGTGCTGTCGCTCATCCCGCGGGTGATGCAGCCGTACGCCGACCGGGTGCCGGACGCGGTCCGGTTCGTCGGCCCGTGCCTGGACCCGGACCGGCTCACCGAGCCGGGGTGGGCGCCGCCCACCGACGGGCGACCGGTCCTGCTGGTCTCCTTCGGTACGGCGTACAACGACCAACTGCCGGTCTACCGGGCCTGCCTGGACGGGATCGCCGACTCGCCGTGGCAGGTCGTACTGGCCATCGGTGACAAGGTCGATCCGGCTGATCTGGGGCCGTTGCCGGGCAACGTCGAGGTGCATCGCCGGGTGCCGCAGCTGGTGGTGCTGGCCCACGCGGCGGCCTTCGTCACCCACGCGGGCATGGGCGGCTGCACCGAGGCCCTCTGGTTCGGTGTGCCCACGGTCGCGATCCCGCAGGCGGTCGACCAGTTCGGCAACGCGCAGCAGTTGGTCGAGGCCGGTGTCGGCCGGCTGCTGCCCGCCGAGGAGGTCAGCGCCGAGACGCTGCGCGCCGCGGTGGACGCGGTCGCCGACGACGCGCTGGTGCGCGGCCGGTTGACCGAGATCCGGTCCGAGGTACGGGCGAACGGCGGAACCGGCAGGGCGGCGGACGCGGTGGAGGAGTTCCTCACCGAACGCTGACCGTCGCGCGGCGGGCCACCCACCCGGAGTCGTTCCGCACGGGTGGCCCGCCGTGCCGCGCGGATCAGTCGTCGTCGAGGATCGCCCCGGTCACGGCGTCCACGTCGACCTCGCGTTCCCGGCCGCCGAAGACGAACTCCATCTCCCAGATCGGGCCTCCGTCGCGTTCGTCCAGTTCGGCCTCGATCACCCGGGCCCCGACGAACTGGCGGGTGACGATCTCGGCGGCCTGTACGGCGTTGACCGGCCGTGGCCCGAACTTCGCGTCCAACCGTGGATCGATCTCGATCTCGAAGCTCGCGCCGGACCCCGTGCCGACCCGCTGCCGGGAGTCCTTGGCGGTGGCCAACGCGGTACCGGCGATCAACGGGACGGCGACACCGGCGACGGTGACCGCGACCAGCACTGCTCTACGCATCCTGACCTCCGAGGGGGTGCACTTCTGCCGTGCCGTGAGCCCGTGCGGACCCGACGCCGATCGGCTGCTGACGACCCGGAGTACGCGCGGCCGGGGCCAGCGGGCTCAGCCCCCGGCCGAACTCTGGCCGGGCCCTGGCCGATTCCTGGCACTGCGCCGCCGGCAGCGACACCACGGCGGCCACCCCCGGGCCGTCCGTCGCGTCCAGGCGCGCCGACCCGCCGCAGGCCACCGCGAGCTTGCGGACCAGCGCCAGCCCGAGCCCGGTGCCGCCCGAAGGTGCGCCGGGCGCCCGCCAGAACGGTTCGAACGCCTGCGTACGCTGCGCGGCGCTGAGCCCGGGCCCGGCATCGGTGACCCGCAGTTCGACACCCCCACCGTCGCTCGCCGGGCCCCACGAGACGGTCACCGTACTGCCGCACGGGGCCACGACCAGCGCGTTGGCCAGCAGGTTGTCCAGGATCTGCTCCACGGCGCCGGGCAGCGCCCAGGCGTACTCCTGCTCCGATCCCCGCACCCGCAGCGTCACCGACCGGTCGGCGGCCAGCGGCAGCCAGGACTCGATCCGGGTCGCCACCACGGCGGCCAACCCCACCGGTTCACCGGGCTGCACCGGGTGCGCGCTGCGGGTCATCTCCAGCAGGGTGTCGACCAGTCGGGCCAGCCGGTCGGTCTCCACCAGGGCGGCCCGCAGGTTCGCCTCGCCGGCCGCGCCGATGTCGGGTTCGAGGTTCTCCAGCCGGAGCCGCAGCGCCGCCAGCGGTGTGCGGAGCTGATGTGAGGCGTGACCGACGAACGACTGGTGGGCGGCGATCAGCTCCTGCAACCGGGTGGCGGTGGCGTTGAAGGTGGCCGCCAGTCGGCGCAGCTCGGGTGGTCCGCCGGGGGCCGTCGGCGACATCTGCCCGTCGGCCAGTCGCCGGGTGGCCCGCTCCAGTTCCCGTACCGGCCGGCCGAACCAGCGGGCCAGGGCGACAGCCACCACCGCCACGGCCGCGAGTACGACCACCGCGACGCCGGCCAGCACCGACCAGAACTGGTGGATGCGGGCGGTCATCGGCCCGGTCGGGGCACTGAACAGCAGCGCGCCCTGGTCCGGCTTGCCGGGATGGATCGGCACCGCGACCCACATCGTCGGCACCCCACCTGAGGTACGGATTCCGCTGCTCACCCGCCCACCGGCCACGGCGGAGAGGTTGACCGCCGAGGCCAGCGCGGCGGCCGCGGGCAGATCCTGGCGGGTCGTCGCCAGCAACGTGCCGCTGCCGTCGACGATGTCGACCTCACCGTTCCACCGCCGAGCGGACTCCTCGGCCAGCAGGTCGATCTGGTCCCGCTGCTGTTGGTCGAGTGCGGTGTCGACGAAGGCGGCGAGCACCTCCGCGTCGTGTTCGAGGTGCCCGAACACGCGCTGCTGTTCGCCGCGCTGGTACACGTAGCCGAGCGGCACGGCGAGCGCCACCAGGATGAGTAACGCGAAGCTGAGATAGGTGACCAGGAGCCGGCGGACCATCTGCGGATCAGCAGGCCACGCCGAGCCGGAAACCCACCCCTCGCACGGTCGTCACCCAGGCCGGATCGCCGAGCTTGCGCCGCAGCGAGGCGACGTGGAAGTCGAGCGTCTTGCCCCGGCCGAAGAAGTTCGGCGACCACACGGTTTCCAGCAGGGCGCGCCGGGTCAGCACGGCACCCGGATCGGTGGCCAGGGCGACCAGCAGGTCGTACTCCTTCGGGGCCAACGCGACCGGCAGGCCGTGCAGCCGTACCTGCCGGGTGCGGTGGTCGATGACCAGTTCGCCCACCTGCTGCGTACGCTCAGGCGCCGCCGTACCGTCGGCCGGGTGGGTGCGCCGGCGGACCGCGTGCATGCGGGCCACCAGCTCGCGCAGGCTGAACGGTTTGGCCAGGTAGTCGTCCGCACCCAGTTCCAGGCCCAGCACCCGGTCGGCCTCGCCGCCCCGCGCGGTCAACATGATGACGGGGACGTCGGTGGAGCGGCGCAACGCCCGGCAGACCTCGATGCCGTCGATGTCCGGCAGCCCCAGGTCGAGCAGCACCATGTCGGTGGGCGCGGCGGTGAGCGCCGCCGCGCCGGTGACCACCCGCCGCGCGCTGATGCCGTAGCGGGCCAGCCCCTCGACCAGCGGTTCGGCGATCGAGTCGTCGTCCTCGACCAGCAGCACGTCCATCCCACACCCTCTTCACGTATGTCGTGCCCGGCGTCCGGTGCCCGTGCGGCGCCGCGGGCAGGTGCGGGCGTGCAGGAGTACGGTGAGGCGCCGACGGGCAGTTCAACGGTGGCCGTCGCTGATCCAGGTGGTGTGCCGAACGGGGTGGCCGATGGTCGACGTGGTGCTGCGGCCGATGACCGCCGCCGACGCCGACCGGGTGCTGGCCATCTACCAGGCCGGTTTGGACGGCGGGCAGGCCAGCTTCGAGACGCTCGCGCCCGACTGGGCGTCCTTCGACGCCGGGCGGTTGCCGGCGCACCGGCTGGTGGCGGTCGACGGCGAGGCAACGCTGCTCGGCTGGATCGCCGTCTCGCCCACCTCGACCCGGCCGGTGTACGCCGGGGTGGTGGAGCACTCCGTCTACGTCGACCCGGCGGCGCGGGGGCGGGGCGTGGCCCGGCTGCTGCTCGACGGTCTGATCACCTCGACCGAGGCGGCGGGCATCTGGACCATCCAGTCCGGTGTGTTTCCGGAGAACCTCGCCAGCCTGGCGCTGCACGACCGGGCGGGTTTCCGGGTGGTCGGCGTCCGGCAGCGGGTGGGCCGCCACCATGGCCGCTGGCGCGATGTCGTGCTGTTGGAACGGCGCAGCCCCGTCGTCGGCTGAGCCGCGTCAACCCCGTCGTCGGGGGAGCCGTGTTAACCCGGTCGTCGGGGGAGCCGTGTTAACAAGGGCCCCTTCCTCTACCGGAGGCGTTAGGAAGGGGCCCTTCCTTACCGGTCTACGGGTATTGCTTGAGGTAGACGGGGGCGCCGACGCGGGTCATGTCGGCGGCCTCGCCGACCCCGTTGACCACGTGGTCGATGGTGCCGGCGCTGAGGTTGACCGTCATGATGTGCCGTAGCCGGATGCCGGGGCGTACCGGCACCTCGAAGCCGTTCTCGGTCCGGATCGACGGGTTGTTCTGGTTGAACACGTACACCCCGCCGCCGTGCAGGGTGTGCTGCCGGACCCGGTCGCCGACCTTGTAGCCGGCCCACCCGTTGGTCTTGCCGTTGTGCCAGTCGGCCTGCGTCGGCGGGTCGTACGGCAACTCGTTCTGGTAGAGGATCGTGGTGCCGTGCTCACCGTTCCACACGGTGTTGTACCGCTGGAAGTGCTCGACGAAGAGGCCGGTGGCGGTCACGTGATCGCCGTTGACGATCACGCCGTAGCGCCCGGTGTTGGTACGCCAGCGGTCGGTGTCGCCGTTGACGCCCTCGGTGAAGCCCTCGACGCCGTGGTCGCCCCGCCACACCCAGGTGTGGTCGATCAGAACGTGGTCGCTGTTGACCTCCAACGCGGTGTCCGTCTTGCCGATGTGCGGCCCGCCGACCCGGAAGTACACGTCGGAGAGCGTGGTCGGGTTCTTCGGCGTGCCACGGTCGGGGCCGCTCTTGCGGCCGACCCGCAGCAGCACCGGTGACTCCTTGAGCCCGGCGTCGATGGTGACCCCGGCGACCACCACCCCGGGTACGCCCGCGATGTCCAGCGGCACCGACCCGTTGACGGCGGTGAGGGTGGCGTGGCCGATGCCGAGGACGATCGTGTCCGGTCGGCGTACCTCGATGCTGCGGGCCACGTCGTACACGCCGGGGGTGAGCAGCAGGTGCTTGCCCCGGGCGAGCTGGGCGTTGATCACCTGTACCGGGTCGGACGGCCTGGCGACGAAGAAGTCACCGATCGGGATGCTCCGTCCGGGCGTCAGGCCGTTGGCCCAGGTGATGCCCCGGGTGTCGCGGCGGGCGGCGGGTACCCGGACCTGGTACTTGCCCTTGGCGTCGACGAACAGGTACGGCTTCTCCCGGCTGACCGGGGTGCGGTCCAGGGTGGTGTACGGCGGGTCGGGGAAGCCGGCGTCGTCGGGGGCGCCGACCACACCGGAGAACACCTGGTTCCACACCCCGTTGGACCAGCTTTCGACCTCGCTGTCGCGGGTCAGCCACTGTTGCTGGGAGCCGTTGGTGGTGGCCGGCAACCGGGAGTCGGCGATGAAGCCGCCGCTGGCGTACTGCGGTCCGTTGGTGCAGTAGTCCATCAGCGACAGCCCGCCGCCGCTGATGTCGAGCCGGCGCATCGACACCGCCTGGGACACCGCCCAGAAGTTGGCCGTGGCGCGGCAGTCGTCCTGGCCGGCGGCGTTGACGTGCAGCGAGAGGTTCGACAGCGTACGCCAGAAGTTGACCAGCGCGATGCAGTTGCCGGTGCCGCCCTCGGTGAGGCAACGGTTGTACGCCTCGATCTTGCCGTTGATGACCACGTCGGTGGGGGAGGCACCCAGCCCGGAGATCTCCGTGTAGTAGCCGACCTTGATCTGCAACGGCTGCTCGTCGGTGCCGTACCGGCCGGGCCGGAACAGGTAGGCGTGCCGGGTGGTGCCCATCTCGTTGTCCACCTGTGCGGCGTGGGCCGCGTCGAGGACGGCCTGGATCCGGCTGACCGGCATGCTCGGGTCGAAGATCGTGACGTGGGGCCCGAGGTCGGGGGTGGTCGGTCGCGGCGGACCGGCGCTGACCGGGGTGTTGGTGGCCACCGCGGTGGTGGCCAGCACGAGCCCGAAGGCCAGTGCCCGGCCGAGCCGTCGACGGTGTGGTGGTGGAGTCGGCATGGGTGCGTCCTTCCCGTCGGGTTGCGGCCCGACGACGTGGTGGATGCGGCGTGAGAGCGCTCTCTCGCCGCGCCGGACCGGTGCCACGGTGGTGGAGAAGTGGATTGAGATCTTTCTACCCCGTAACGCCGCCGCGCGCCATGCCCGCGTACCGAATCGGACGCCGGTGCGCGACTCCGTTCCGGCGCGATGGCGGGATCCCGGTGTAACCGGCCACCGCCGATCCGCCGGAACGGAGTCGACGGCGTCAGCTACTCGCGGGCGCGGACCGGCCGGCACGTCGTCGGGCCACGAAGCCCAGCACGACGTCGATGACGAGGAAACCGAGCAGCGTCACCCCGAACCACGGCAGGGCCCAGCCGAGCGCGGCGACCACCGGCACGCCAAGCAGCAACGCCCACCACGGCACGTTACGCAGGGCACCCCGGGCGGGCGGGGCGCCGACCAGCGCCCGCCGGTCCGCCCGGGTGGGGCGGCGCTGCCACCACATCCGGTAGCCCCAGACCACGACGCAGAGCAGGCCGACGGCGATGGCGGCGAGCAGGATCTGGTTGACCGGGCCGAAGAGCAGACCCATGTGTGCCTGGATGCCGAGCGCGCTGAGCTTGGCCAGCAACGGCCAGTCGGCGAAGTCGCTGCGCGCGGTCACCGCACCGGTGTCAGGGTCGACGGCCACCCGGTCCCGCCCGACCGGCCAGGTGTTGTCGGTCTGGCCGACCGCCCAGGCGTCGCCGGCCTCGCCGGGGCTGATCTCGACCGGGCCGCCCAGCCCGGCGTTGCGGGCCGCCGCCAGCACCCGGTCGAAGGTCGCCGGGTCGGCCGCCGCCGACGGTGCCCCGCCGTGCTGATGGTCCCCGCCACCCGTGGCAGGAGCGCCGGTCAGGCTGGTCGACAGGGCCGGGCGGCCGGCGTCGAGCGCGGTCAGGCCGGCGGCGAAGTTCTCCCCGGCGAACCGGGACCAGGTCAGCCCGGTCGCCGAGAGTCCGAGCAGTCCCACGGCGAGCCAGACACCGAGGGTGGCGTGCCAACCCCGGGTCCGCCGTACGCCCCGCCCGGTGGTGAGATCCGGCACCAGCAGGTGCTTCACCCGGCTCCGGCCGGCGCTGCGGCGCCGCCACCACAGGATGATGCCGCCGAGCGCCAGCACCCACAGCCAGCTCGCCGCGATCTCGGAGTAGTGCCGCCCGAACTCGCCCAGGTGCAGGTTGCGGTGCAGGTCGTCCAGCCAGGTGGTGGCGGGCGTGGAGCCGAACCAGGTGGTCAGCTGCCCCTTCACCTCGCCGGTGTACGGGTCGACGTAGACGGTGTGCTGCCGGTCGCCCAACTCGGGCAGCGCGAAGACCACCTGGGTCGTCCGGTCCCCGGTGCCGGGGGACACGGTGACCAGGCTGCCGTCCGGGTGGGCGGCCTGCGCCGCGACGATCTGCTCGGCCAACGGTCGCGCCTGCTCGCCGACGGTGGCGACGGTCAACTGGTCGCCGTAGAGCACGCGATCCAACTGCGGCGTGACGGTGTACGCCAGACCGGTCAGCGCGGCGACCACCAGGAACGGGGCGACCAGGATGCCGGCGTAGAAGTGCAGGCGGACCAGGAGCGCGGCCAGCGGCGACGGGCGCCGCTGCGGGCGGTTCGGCGGCGCTTCGGCGGTGGACGGGTCAGGGCCGGGGGAGGGTTCCGGCGTGGGTGTGCCGGGTACTTCGGTCAGAGACATGCACTTTTCCGATCGGAGTAAGGTTCTTTGGTGCGGACCTGGCCCGTGCCCTTCGGGTCAGTGGTTGCTGCCGTCGCCCGGATGCCCGCCGCTTGAGCACCTAGTCGGACGCCGGCCCGCACCAGTTCCCGCCACCTGAACCGGACTCGCCCCCGAGCGCCGGTGATCCACTCGGTTGGGTCGGAGTTGCGGTCAGCGCAACCCCGGCGTGGTCGGGTCAGACGGCAGGAAGGCCGACGTAGTTCTCGGCGAGGCTGGTGGCGTACGCGGGGGAGGTCGTCACGTAGCGCAGGGTCGCCGACTGGAGCTTGGCCTCGTACGGGTCGTCGGCGTCGAGGCGGTGCAGCATCGAGGTCATCCACCAGGAGAACTGCTGCGCCCGCCAGACCCGACGCAGGGCGGTACGCGAGTAGTCGTCGAGCAGGTCGGTGCCGCCGTCGGCGTACCAGGCGGCGAAGGCGTCCCCGAGCAGCGCCACGTCGGCCAACGCCAGGTTCATGCCCTTCGCGCCGGTGGGCGGCACGATGTGCACGGCGTCGCCGGCCAGGTACAGCCGCTGCCACTGCATCGGCTCGACCACCAGGCTGCGCAGCGGGGTGATGGACTTCTCCAGCACCGGCCCCTCGTTGAGCGTCCAGTTCGGCACCGTCTCCAGGCGGGTCCGCAGCTCGGCCCAGATCCGCTCGTCGGGCCAGTCGGCGATGTCCTCGTCGGCGGGGACCTGGAGGTAGAGCCGGGAGATCTCCGGCGAGCGCATGCTGTAGAGGGCGAAGCCCCGTTCGTGGTGGGCGTAGATGAGTTCGTCCACCGCCGGTGCGGCGGCGGCGAGTACGCCCAGCCAGGCGAACGGATAGGTGCGCTCGTAGGTGCGCAGTACGCCGTCGGGGACGGCGGCCCGGCTCACCCCGTGGAAGCCGTCGCAGCCGACCACGAAGTCACAGTGCAGCTCCTCGTCGCGCCCGTCGTGCCGGTAGTGCACCACCGGCGCGGATTCCAGGCCGGACAGCCGGGTCGCCGCGGCCTCGAACAGGATCGTGCCACCGGCGGCGAGCCGGGCGGCGATCATGTCCTTGACCACCTCCTGCTGGCCGTACACGGTGATCGCCCGGCCGGTCAGCTCGGTCATCGGCACCCGGTGCGACTCGCCGTCGAAGCGCAGCTCGATCCCCTCGTGCCGCATCCCCTCGCGGTCCAGGCGGGCCCCCAGGCCGGTGTCGCGGAGCAGGTCGACCGAGCCCTGTTCGAGCACCCCGGCGCGCAGCCGGTGTTCCACGTACTCCCGGCTGCGGCTCTCCAGCACCACCGAGGAGATGCCGTGCCGGTGCAGCAGGTGCGACAGCATGAGACCAGCCGGTCCCGCTCCGACGATGCCGACCTGGGTACGCATCCGTGCCTCCTCGATCCTCCCGCCGACGACCTCGCCGCCCGCGCTGAGCCTGCCTGCCGCTGGGCTGGCCTCAGCCTGCCCGCTGCCGGCCCGGGGCGCCGCTGTCGGTTTCCGTCCAGTGGAAGGCGGGTTCTGCCGCTGCGCCGCTCGCCTGCCGCGCATCGTACGGTTGCTGGGCCTCGACCAGCCGGGCCGCCACCTGGTCGGCCGCCGCGCGTAGCGCCGGGACCAGCCGTTGCGGTGCGGCACCGAGGCTGTGCCCGACGACGCCGATGGCGGCCAGCACGGTGCCGTCGGGTCCGTGCACCGCCACGGCGACCGAGCAGGAGCCGAGGGTCATCTCCTCGTGGGTGCGCGCCCAGCCCCGCTCGCGGACCGTGGCCAGCTCACGGGCGAGTCGGCCGGGCTCGGTGACGGTGTACGGGGTGCAGCGGCGCAACGGCTGCCGCAGGTGCGCGGCGACCACCTCCGGTGGGGCGTACGCGAGCAGCGCCTTGCCGACTCCGGTGGCGTGCAGTGGCAGGCGGCCCCCGGCCCGGGAGATGGTCGGCACCGAGCGGTGGCCGGTGACCTTCTCCACGTAGAGCGCCTCGTCGCCGTCGCGGACCGCCAGGTGCACGTTCTCCCGGACCGTGGTGTACAACTCCTGGAGGTAGGGCAGCGCCACCTCGCGCAGTTGACCGTGCAGTGGGGAGAGCAGACCGACCTCCCACAGCCGTACGCCGATGCGGTAGGTGCCGTCGGCGGCGCGGGCCAGGGCCCGGCCGCCGACCAGTTCCGCGACCAACCGGTGGGTGGTGGCCAGCGGCAGGCCGCTGCGCCGGGCGATGTCGCTGAGCGTCAGCGCCGGGTGGGCCGCGTCGAACGCGCCGAGCACGGCCAGCACCCGCGACGTCACCGACGCGCCGGGGGAGCGGCTTCCGCCCGCCATCGCTGGCCCCGACTCAGAACGGGTACCGGGTGATGTCACCCTGCATGGTCAGCCACTGCGTCTCGGTGAACGCCGCCACGTTCGCCGCCGGCCCACCGAACCGGGAGCCGGTGCCGGAGGCGCCGACCCCGCCGAACGGGGCCACCGCCTCGTCGCTGACGGTCTGGTCGTTGATGTGCACGATGCCGCTCGGGATCCGGTCGGCCAGCGCCATCGCCTTCATCACGTCACGGCTGAGGATGCCCAGCGACAACCCGTACTCGGTGTCGGCGGCCAGCGCTGCGGCCTCGTCCAGGTCGGTGAAGCTGAGCACCGGGGCGACCGGACCGAAGACCTCCTGCGCGTACGCCGGAGTGGCCGGGGTGACGTCGGCGAGCACCGTCGGGCGGTAGAACAGCCCGTCGTAGCGGCCACCGGCGGCCAGCCGGGCGCCCGCGTCGACGCTCGCCGTGACCAGCGCGTGGATCTTGTCGCGCTGCGCCTCGTCGATGATCGGCCCGAGCGCCACCCGCTCCTTGCCGGGGTCGCCGACGGGCAGGTGGTCGGCCTTCTCGGCGAGGGCGTCGACGTACCGTTCGGCGAGGGTGGCGTGCACCAGGTGCCGGCCGGTGGTCATGCAGATCTGCCCCTGGTGCAGGAAGGAACCCCAGGCGCCGGCCGAGACGGCGAGGTCCAGGTCCGCGTCGTCGAGCACCACCAGGGCGGAGTTGCCGCCCAGTTCCAGATGCGCCCGCTTGAGGTGCCGGGCGGCGGCCTCGCCGACCTTGCGGCCCGCCGCGGTCGACCCGGTGAAGCTGACCACGCGTACGTGCGGATCGGCGACCAGTGCCTCGCCGGTCTCCGCCCCGCCCGGCAGCACGTGCAGCAGCCCGTCGGGCAGCCCGGCCTCCTCGAAGACGCGGGCCAGTGCCAGCCCGCCGGACACCGCCGTGCGGACGTCGGGCTTGAGCACCACCGCGTTGCCCAGCGCCAGTGCGGGCGCGACCGAGCGGATGGCCAGGATCAGCGGGAAGTTGAACGGGGAGATCACCCCGACCACGCCGACCGGTCGCCGCCGGGCCAGGCTCAGGCGCGGCTGCGCGCTCGGAATGATCTCGCCCAGCGGATGCGAGGCCAGCGCCGCCGCCTCGTAGCACTCCTGCGCGGCGGTGGCGGTCTCGACGCCGGCCTTCGGCGGGATCGACCCGGCTTCGCGGACCAGCCAGTCACCGACTTCGGTGGCGTGCTGCTCCCACAGTGCGCCGGCCCGGCGCAGCACGGCGGCCCGGTCGAGGTAGCTGGTGGCGGCCCAGGCGCGCTGCGCGGCGGCGGCCCGCGCGCCGGCCCGGGCGACGTCCGTGGCGTCGGCTACGCCGACCTGGCCGATCTCTTCGCGGGTGGCCGGCGAGCGGACCGGGGCGCTGCCGCCGGCCGCCTCCACCCAGCCGTCGCTGTAGATCGTGCCGTGCCAGGTGCCGGTGTCGAGCAGGGGCATGGTGATCCTCCTTGCGGCTGGGTGATGGTCCGGAGGAGAGTTGGCAGGCTGTTCGCAACCCGAACGATCGTTCTCATTCAGAACATTTCACGGGCTCTCTGGCGAGTCAACCGATGCCCGCGACAAATCTGCGGGCCGGATCGGGCGCGTTGACGGATCCCGGCGCCGGGCATTACGTTCGAGATGTGTACGCGAGTCCGCATGCCGAACACCGGCGGCGGGCGCTGGACCCGAGAAGGCGGGAAGGCTGATGGCGAAGCTCGTCTCGCTGGCCGACGGTGTGGCGGAACTGGTCCGCGACGGCGACACCGTGGCGCTGGAAGGATTCACCCACCTCATTCCGTTCGCCGCCGGTCACGAGATCATCCGACAGCGACGGCGCGAGCTGACCCTGGTCCGGATGACTCCCGACGTCATCTACGACCAGCTCATCGGCGCCGGCTGCGCCCGTCGCCTGGTCTTCTCCTGGGGCGGCAACCCCGGCGTCGGCTCCCTGCACCGCTTCCGCGACGCCGTGCAGAACTCCTGGCCGGTGCCGCTGGAGCTGGAGGAGCACAGCCACGCGGGGATGGCCAACCGGTACGTCGCGGGCGCCAGTGGCCTGCCGTTCGCCGTGCTGCGCGGCTACACCGGCACCGACCTGCCCCGGCACACCACCAACATCCGCCCGATCGACTGCCCGTTCACCGGGGAGACGCTGACCGCGGTCCCCGCCCTGCGACCCGACGTGACCGTGGTGCACGCCCAACGCGCCGACCGCGCCGGCAACGTGCAGATGTGGGGCATCACCGGGGTGCAGAAGGAGGCGGTGCTGGCCGCCGAACGGTCGCTGGTCACCGTCGAGGAGATCGTCGACGAACTGGATCCGGTACCCGGGCAGGTGATCCTGCCGGGCTGGGCCGTCACCGCGGTGGCGCACGTCCCCGACGGTGCGCACCCGTCGTACACCCAGGGCTACTCGGTGCGGGACAACGACTTCTACCGGGCCTGGGACGCGATCAGCCGGGAACGGGCCAGCTTCCAGGACTGGATCGCCCGGCACGTGCTCGACGCGGAGGTTCCGGCATGACCGCCGACTACAGCGCCGACGAGATGATGACCGTCGCCGCCGCCCGACAGTTGCGCGACGGCACCGCCTGCTTCGTCGGCATCGGGCTGCCCAGCACCGCGGCGAACCTGGCCCGGGTCACCCACGCCCCGAACCTCGTGCTCATCTACGAGTCCGGCTGCCTCGGCGCCAAGCCCGACCGGCTGCCGCTGTCCATCGGCGACGGCGTGCTCGCCGACACCGCCGACGCGGTGGTCTCCGTACCCGAGGTCTTCAACTACTGGCTGCAACCCGGGCGCATCGACGTCGGATTCCTCGGCGCCGCGCAGCTCGACCGGTACGGCAACATCAACACCACGGTCATCGGGGGTGACTACACCGACCCGAAGGTCCGGCTGCCCGGTGCCGGCGGCGCGCCGGAGATCGCCGCCTCCTGCGGCGAGGTGGTGGTCATCGTCCGGCAGAGCCTGCGTACCTTCATCGACCGCGTCGACTTCGTCACCTCGCTCGGCTACGGCGCCGGGCCGGGTGACCGGGCCCGGCTCGGTCTGCGCGGCGGCGGACCCAAGACGGTCATCACCGACCTCGGCGTCCTCGAAGCCGACCCGGTCAGCTGCGAACTCACCCTCACCCGGCTGCACCCCGGCGTCACCGTGGACCAGGTCCGCGCCGCCACCGGCTGGCCCCTCGCCGTCGCCGACGAACTGGCCACCAACGAGCCACCCACCGCCGACGAACTCGCCATCCTGCGCGCCCTGGAAGCCACCAAACAGGCAGTGCCGTCATGAGCGAGCGTCAGCGAGTGAATCGTCGGTTCGGTGCGGTTGTGCCTCATGGCGGCACGCAGCGAAGCGGAGTGCCGTCATGAGCCGCGATGTGTACGTGCTGGACGCGGTGCGGACCCCGATCGGCCGGTACGGGGGCGGCCTGGCCGGCGTACGCCCCGACGACCTCGCCGCCCACGTGGTCCGCGAGATCGTCGGCCGCAATCCGGGGCTCGACCCGGCCCGCATCGACGACGTGCTGTTCGGCGACGCCAACGGCGCCGGTGAGGACAACCGGGACGTGGCCCGGATGGCGGTGCTGCTGGCCGGACTGCCGCCGTCGGTGCCCGGCGCCACCGTCAACCGGCTCTGCGGCTCCGGGCTGGAGGCGGTGATCGGCGCGTCCCGGGCCATCGCCCTTGGTGACGCCTCGATCTGCCTCGCCGGTGGAGTGGAGTCGATGAGCCGGGCGCCCTGGGTGCTCGCCAAGCCGGAGCAGGGCTACCCGCGCGGGCACGAGACGCTGCACTCCACCACGCTGGGCTGGCGGCTGGTCAACCCCCGGATGCCCGAGCAGTGGACGGTGCCGTTGGGCGAGGGCGCGGAGATCCTCGCCGAGCGCTACGGCATCACCCGCGACGCCCAGGACGAGTTCGCGCTGCGCAGCCACCAACTCGCCGACCGGGCCTGGCACGACGGCGGGTACGCCGACGAGGTGGTCGTGGTGCCCGGCACCGACGTCGCGCGGGACGAGAGCATCCGGCCGACCACCACCATCGAGGCGCTCGGTCGACTCAAGCCGGTGTTCCGGCCGGATGGCACGGTCACCGCCGGCAACTCGTCGCCGCTCAACGACGGGGCGAGCGTCCTGCTGCTCGCCGATGCCGCCGGTGCCGAGCGGGTCGGCCGCGCACCGCTGGCCCGGATCGTCTCCCGGGCGGTGACCGCGATCGAGCCGCAACTGTTCGGCATCGGCCCGGTGGCCGCCGCCGAGCAGGCGCTGGACCGTGCCGGACTCGGCTCGGCCGATCTCGACGTCGTCGAGCTGAACGAGGCCTTCGCCGCGCAGTCGCTGGCCTGTCTGGCCCAGTGGCCCGAACTCGATCCGAAGATCGTCAACCCGCAGGGCGGAGCCCTCGCCCTCGGCCACCCGCTCGGCTCGTCCGGGTCGCGGATACTCGGATCGTTGGCCTGGCAGTTGCACCGTCGCGGCGGTGGCCGGGGGCTCGCCGCGATCTGCATCGGGGTCGGCCAGGGGCTGGCCGTCGTACTGGAAGCCTGAAGGGGAGCGAACCCAATGAGCGAGACCACCCGGAAGCTGGTGCTGCCCGGCTACCGGCGCGACGACGTCGAGGCCCACCCGCCGCTGCTCAGCCCCGGCTACGGCTCCACCGTCACCCGTGCCCCGCAACAGCCGCTCAGCTATCTGCCGCAGCGGCTCACCGAGATCACCGGGCCGCTGCTCGGTGAGGGGCGCCTCGGTGAACTCGACCACGACCTGACCCGCCAGCACGACGGTGAGCCGCTCGGGCAGCGGATCATCGTGCACGGCCGGGTCGTCGACGGCGACGGCCGGGCGGTGCCGCACACCCTGGTGGAGATCTGGCAGGCCAACGCCGCCGGCCGCTACCGACACGCCATCGACAACTGGCCGGCACCGCTGGACCCCAACTTCACCGGGGTCGGCCGGGCCCGCACCGACGCGCAGGGCCGCTACCACTTCGTCACCGTGCAGCCCGGCGCCTACCCGTGGCGCAACCACGACAACGCCTGGCGGCCGGCGCACATCCACTTCTCGCTGTTCGGCCGGGCGTTCACCCAGCGGCTGGTGACCCAGATGTACTTCCCCGGCGACCCGCTGTTCTTCCAGGACCCGATCTTCAACTCGGTCCGCGACCCGCAGGCCCGCGAGCGGATGGTGGCCCGCTACGACCACGCCGCCACCCGTCCCGAGTGGGCGTTGGCCTACCAGTTCGACATCGTGCTGCGGGGCCGGGAGGCGACCCCCTTCGAGGATGAGGACGACGATGAGTGAGCGCCGGGGCGTCACGCCCGCCCAGACCGTCGGGCCGTACCTGCACATCGGCCTGGTCTGGCCGGACGGCCGGTACGTGGTGCCCGAGGGCACCCCGGACGGCTTCTGGATCCGGGGCCAGATCTTCGACGGCACCGGCGCCCCGGTGGTCGACGCGCTGGTGGAGAGCTGGCAGGCCGACCCGGACGGCCGCTTCGACCACCCCGACGACCCGCGTGGCGCCCGCCCGGCCACGGTGCCCGGCTTCCGTGGCTTCGGCCGCGCCGAAACCGACGCCCACGGCCGGTACGCGCTGCACACCCTGCGGCCCGGACCGCTGCCCACTCCCGAGGGGGAGACCGAGGCACCACACCTGAACCTGTCGGTGTTCGGCCGTGGCCTGCTGCACCGCCTGGTCACCCGGATCTACTTTCCGGACGAGCCGGCCAACGCCACCGACCCGGTGTTGCGTAGCGTCGACCCCAGTCGCCGCGACACGCTCGTGGCCCGGCCGTCCGCCGACGGCTACCAGTTCGACATCCGCCTACAGGGAGAGCATGAGACCGTCTTCTTCGCCGTCTGAGGCGCTGCTGCGCGGGCTCTCCGGCACCCCGGAGGTCGACGTCGAACTCGACGACCAGCGGCTGCTCCAGGCGATGCTGGACGTGGAGGCCGCACTCGCGTACGCCGGTGCCGACGTCGGTCTGCTGCCCGCTGCGGTCGCCGACGAGATCGCCCGGCACTGTCGCGCCGACCGGTACGACCCGGCGGCGCTCGGCGCGGCCGCCGACGCCGCCGGTAACCCGGTGGTGCCGCTGGTCCGGCAGTTGACCGCCGCCGTCGCCGAACCGGCCCGCCCCTGGGTGCACCACGGCGCCACCAGCCAGGACGTGCTCGACAGCGCCCTGGCGCTGGTGGTGACGCGGGCCGCCGTACCGCTGCTGGGGCTGCTCGACACCGCCACCGACGCCGCCGCCGGTCTGGCCCGTGCCCACCGCGACACCGTCATGGTGGCCCGCACCCTCGGGCAGCAGGCGGCCCCCACCACCTTCGGCCTCAAGGCCGCCGGCTGGCTGTACGGCCTCGACGCGGCGCGCACCCGGCTGGCGGGGGCGTGCGCCGCACTGCCCGCGCAGCTCGGCGGAGCCGTCGGCACCCTCGCCGGGTACGGGCCGGCCGGGCCGGCCATGGTGCGGCGGTTCGCCGACCGGCTCGGCCTGGCGGCGAGCCCGCTGCCCTGGCACACCCACCGCCAACCGCTCCTCGACCTGGCCGCCGCCCTCGGTGGGCTGCTCGCGGCCACCGGCAAGATCGCCCTCGACGTCGGCCTGCTGGCGCAGACCGAGGTGGCGGAGGTGACCGAGGGGGGCGAGGGACGCGGCGGGTCGTCGGCGATGCCACACAAGCGCAACCCGGTCGACTCGGTCCTGGTCAGCGCCGCCGCCCGGCGCGGCCCCGGACTGCTGGGCACCCTGTTCGCCGCCGCCACCCAGGAGCACGAACGGGCCACCGGCGGTTGGCACGCCGAATGGGAACCGCTGCTGGAGTTGGTGCACCTGACCGGTGGCGCCGCCGCCCGCACCGCGCGGATGCTGACCGGCCTGCGCGTACATCCGCAGCGGATGCGGGCCAACCTCGACGCCACCGGTGGGCTGCTGCTCGCCGAGGCCGTCGCCACCCGCCTGGCACCGGCGCTGGGCCGGGCCGCCGCACACGACCTGGTCGCCCGGGCCGCCGCCGGCACCTCCTTCCGGGCCGCCCTGCTCGCCGAGCCCGAGGTCCGGGCCCACCTGTCCGTGGCCGACGTCGACGCGGCTCTGGACCCGGCCGGCTGGCTCGGCAGCGCCGGTGAACTGGTCGACCGGGCCCTCGACCGACACCAGAGGAGCACCGGGTGACCGATCGCCTGCACGCCACCGTGGACGGCCCGCCCGACGCGCCGGTGCTGGTGCTGGGTAGCTCCCTGGGCACCACCGGCGCCATGTGGCAGCCGCAACTGGCGACACTGGCCGCCCGGTTCCGGGTGGTCCGTTACGACCACCTCGGTCACGGCGGCTCGCCGGTGCCGGCCGGGCCGTACCGCATCGGGCTGCTCGGCCGGAAGGTGCTGGAGTTGCTCGACGACCTGGAGGTCGGGTCGGTGCACTATGCCGGGCTCTCCCTCGGCGGCATGGTCGGCATGTGGCTGGCCGCGCACGCCCCCGACCGGATCGACCGGCTCGCCCTGCTCTGCACCTCGGCCTGCCTGGGCCCGGCCGACGGTTGGCGGGCCCGGGCCGCCAGCGTCCGCGCCGGCCAGTTGGGCGCCATCGCCGACACCGTGGTGTCCCGCTGGTTCACGCCCGGCTTCGCCGCCGCCCAGCCCGACACGGTCGCCCGCTACCGGGACATGCTCACCGCCACCCCGCCGGCCGGCTACGCCGCCTGCTGCGAGGCGATCGCCGACATGGACCTGCGCACCGACCTGGCGGCCGTACGCGCACCGACCCTGGTGATCGGCGCCGCCGACGATCCGGCCACCCCGCCGGAGCACGCCGTCGACATCGCCGAACGGATCCCGTCCGCGCGGCTGGTCGTCCTGGCCGACGCCGCACACCTGGCCAACGTCGAACAGCCCGCCGCCGTGGCGGATCTGCTCGGCGCCCACTTCGAGCCGGAAGGCGGGACGAGCCCGTGACCGACCAGCAGCGACACGACGCCGGAATGGCGGTCCGGCGGCAGGTGCTCGGGGACGCGCACGTCGACCGGGCGGTGGCCAACACCGACGAGTTCACCGCCGACTTCCAGGATCTGATCACCCGCTACGCCTGGGGCGAGATCTGGACCCGGGACGGCCTGGACCGGCGCACCCGCAGTTGCATCACCCTCGCCGTGCTCGCCACCCTGCACCACGACGAGGAACTGGCGATGCACGTGCGGGCCGCCTTGCGCAACGGGCTGACCCCGCAGGAGGTCGGGGAGGTGCTGCTCCAGGTCGCCGTCTACGCTGGCGTACCGGCCGCGAACCGGGCGTTCAAGGTGGCTCAGGAGACCCTGCGGCAGGAGGCCCAGTGACCGACGCGGCGCGATCGGGGGAGTTCGTCCAGTCCCTGGAGCGTGGCCTGGCCGTGATCCGCGCGTTCGACGCCGAGCATCCCCAACTCACCCTCAGCGAGGTGGCCCGGTCCACCGGGCTGACCCGGGCCGCCGCCCGCCGGTTCCTGCTCACCCTGGTCGAGTTGGGCTACGTACACACCGATGGGCGACTGTTCGCGCTGCGCCCACGCATCCTCGACCTCGGCTACGCCTACCTGTCCAGCCTGAGCCTGCCCGAGGTGGCCCAGCCGCACATGGAGGCGCTGGTCGCCCAGGTGCACGAGTCCTGTTCGGTGTCCGTCCTCGACGGCGACGAGGTGGTCTACGTCGCCCGGGTGCCCACCAAACGGATCATGACGGTGGGGATCAGCGTCGGCACCCGGTTCCCCGCGTACGCCACCTCGATGGGGCGGGTGCTGCTGGCCGCCCAGCCGGCGGACTGGCTGGACGACTATCTCGCCACGGCGCAGCTGCGACCGTTGACCCGGCGCACCATCACCGACGCGGCCAAGCTGCGTACCACCCTGACCCGGATCGCCACCCAGGGCTACGCGATCGTCGACCAGGAGTTGGAGGAGGGCCTGCGGTCGCTGGCCGCGCCGATCCGTGGCGAGAACGGTTCGGTGATCGCCGCGGTCAACGTGTCCGCGCACGCGAGCCGGGGCACCTTCGAGACGATCCGCCGGGAACTGCTGCCACCGTTGCTGGCCGCCGCCCGGCGCATCGAGGAGGATCTGGGCGCCGGCCCCCGCCGGTAGCCGCTGCATGGTCGGGCGCCCGCGCGAGGTGTCCCACCCGGGTCTGAAGCAGTGAGCCGCGCAGGTCAGCGGCCATCGGGCGAATCGGCCCGGGGCGGCCGTTCGGCGTACCACCATGTGGTGGGCGACGAACGGGGGCGACGTGCACGAACTGCTGCTGATCATCACGCTGGGTGTCACCGTGCTGATCGGTACGACCATCGGCGGCCGGTACCGGGTCGCCCCGCCGGTGTTGCTGATCTGCTTCGGGGCGCTGCTCGCACTGTTGCCGCCGTTCGGGCATGTGGTGCTCGACCCGGAGGTGGTGCTGCTGCTGTTCCTGCCGGCGATCCTCTACCGGGAGAGCCTGACCACCAGCCTGCGGGAGGTCCGGGCGAACATCGTGGTCATCGCCCTGCTGGCGGTCGGGCTGGTCGGCGTCACGATGGTGGCGGTGGCCCTGGTCGCGCAGCGCCTCGGCATCGACCCGGCGGTGGCCTGGGTGCTCGGCGCGGTGCTCGCCCCGACCGACGCGGCGGCGGTCGCCGGGCTGGCCAAGCGGATGCCCCGGCGGCTGCTCACCACCCTGCACACCGAGAGCCTGATCAACGACGGCACCGCGTTGGTGCTGTTCGCCGTCGCGTTGGGCCTGCTCGGTGGCGGCGCGGCACCGAACGCCTTCGAACTGGTCGAGCGGGTCGGCCTGTCGTTCCTCGGCGGCATCGCCGCCGGCCTGCTGGTCGGCACCGTCGTGATCCTGATCCGCAAGCGGCTGGACGACCCGCTGCGGGAGGGCGCGATCAGCGTACTCACCCCGATCGCCGCCTTCTTCCTCGCCGACGCGATCCACGAGAGCGGGGTGCTCGCGGTGGTGGTCTCCGGGCTGATGATCGCCTACGCCAGCCCTCGGGTGATCCGGGCCCGCTCCCGCGTGCTGGCCCTGTCGTTCTGGGACCTGACCACCTTCCTCATCAACGGCGGACTCTTCGTGCTGGTGGGGATGCAGATCCCCCGGGCGGTACGCGAGGTCACGAGTCTGTCGCTGCTGCGCGCGATCCTCATCGCGGTGGTGGTGGCCGTGGTGCTGGTGGTGGTCCGGATGCTCTGGCTGCACCTGACGGCCACCGCCGCCCGACTGCTGGACCGGCGCAGGATCGGACGCGAGCGTCGGGTCAACTGGCGGATCCGTACCGTCGCCGGCTGGGCCGGGTTCCGGGGTGCGGTGTCCCTGGCGGCGGCGCTCGCGGTTCCGTTGACCGTCAACGGTCGACCGGTACCGGACCGTGACCTGATCATTTTCTGCGTGGCGGCGGTGATCCTGCTGATCATGCTGGTGCAGGGCACCACCCTGCCGCTGCTCACCAACTGGGCCGGGCTCACCGGGGACCCGGAACGCGCCGACGAGAAGCGGCAGGCGCAGCTGCACGCCACCCGGCAGACGCTGCACGCCCTGCCGGACATCGCCGACCGGGTCGGCGCCGACCCGGACACCCTGCGGCGCCTCCAGGACGAGTACGAGGGTCACCTCGACGCGGTGGAGTCGGAGTCCCAGGACGAGACGGCGGCCGCGCGGGAGGTCGAACGGCAGCTTCGCCTGGCCGCGCTCGACCACAAGCGGCGCGAGATCACCCGACTACGGGACCGCCGGCAGATCGACGACGCCGTGCAGCGTGAGTTGGAGGCGCGGCTGGACGTCGAGGAGATCCGCCTGCTCGGACCACGGACCCTCGAATGACGCCGCCCGTGCTCAGGTCGCGGTGCCGACACCGACCGGTAGCGCCAGCGCCACGGTGAGGTCGAGCAGGCTACGCGGGTCGCTGAGTCGCTCTCCGTACAGCTGGCGCAGCTGCCCCATCCGGTAACGCACCGTCTGCGGGTGGACGAACAGGTCGGCGGCGATGTCGTCGCGTCGCCCCTGGTGCAGCAGCCAGGAACGCAGCGTCTCGGTGAGCCGCTCCGCGGTGGCCGCGGGCAGTGCGGCGAGCGGTTGCAGGACCCGGGCGCGCAGGTCCGCCAGGGCCTCCATGTCGGCGCTGAGCAGCAGCTCGGCCAGGTGCCGGTCGGTGTCCAACGGCTCACCGTCGGCGGGCTGGACGATGTCCAGGTCGGCCGTCCGCAGCACCCGGCGGTAGGACGAGCAGGCCCGCGCCCAGGGGCGGGCCGGCCCGAGCACCGCGCGGCGGCCGTGCAGCACCCGGGCGAGCTGCCGCCGCCGGTCGCCGTGCATGTCCGGCACCAGCAGGACCGCCTTCTCCTCGCCGGGTTCACCGGCGGGCAGATCCTCGCTGCTCTCCAGGGTGTGCTCGTCCAGCAGCGCGAGTGCGCCGCGCAGCTTGGCCTGCGGCAGCAACGCGACGGTGAGGGTTTTCGGGATCGGCCAGTCCGCCCGCTGCGCGCTGCGCAGCAGCACGTCCTCCGGCTCGCCGGCGAGCAACTGCTCGGTGAGCCGTTCCAGGTTGCGTCGCCGCGCCCGGCCGACGCTGGCCAGCTCGTCGGCGTGCCCGGCGACGCTGGCGGCGGAGAGTTCGTCGATGTAGGCGAACATCAGCTCGGCGAACTCCGCGACGGTGGCGGCGGGCAGCCCGATCGCCACGGTGGCGGCGGCCATCTCCCGCCAGGAGACCCGGGCGCCGACCCGGTAGGCGGCCAGCAGCGCGTCCACGCTGCGGCCGGACCGGGCCTCACCGCTGCCGAGGGCGTACGCCGCCTCCAACGCCGGCACCAGCGGAGTGCTCGGGTCGGTACCCTGGGCTCGTTCGAGCAGCTGGAGGAAGGTACCCAGCGCGATCTGCACCGCGTTTTCGATCTTGTCCCGCATCTGGCCGGTCAGGGTGCCGGAGTAACTGGGTACCTCGGCCGTGATCGCGCTGACCGTCCGCCCGGCGACCAGCGGTAGGCGGTCCCGCAGTTCGCGGGCCACGCGCTGGTCCAGCTCGAGGCGGGCCGCCTGGTGAGTGGTTCCGGAGGGATCCGCCACGTTGTTCTCCCCGCACAAAAGGGATGGATTGCTTTACCTTCGCTGGCCAAGATTTTATGCCAGCACGCCGCGACCATCGTCGTATGACCGCCACCGTTCCGCCACCGGGCACGAAAGGGTCCCTCCGGCGCCGCCTGTGGCGGCTCGCCGAGACGGTGACCACGCCGGTACTGCCCGGGGACTACCTCGACCTGGTCGCCCCGCTACGGGCCGGCGCCGACCTGCGCGGCCGCATCGTCGCCGTACGACCGGAGACCCCGGACGCGGCGACCGTGCTGATCCAGCCCGGCCGCAGCTGGCGCGGGCACCTGCCGGGCCAGTACGTGCGGCTCGGCGTCGACGTCGACGGCGTACGCCAGTGGCGGGCCTACTCGGTGACGTCGGCGCCCGGACGGCGGTCCGACCCGATCTCGGTGACCGTCAAGGCGATCCCGGACGGGGTGGTCAGCAACCACCTGGTCCGCCGGGTGCGGCCCGGCACGATCGTGCAGCTCGACCAGGCACGCGGCGACTTCGTCCTGCCCGAGTCGGTGCCGTCGCGGGTGCTGTTCCTCACCGCCGGCAGCGGCATCACCCCGGTCGCCGGGATGCTGCGCGGTGGCGCCCTGGCCGGCAGCGACGTGGTGTTGATCCACTCCGCGCCCACCCCGGCCGACGTGGTGTTCGGCGCGGAACTGCGCGACCTCGCCGCGCGCGGCGTGATCCGGCTGGTGGAGCGGCACACCGAGATCGACGGCCTGCTGGACGTGGCCGAGCTCGACGCCCTGGTCCCGGACCACCTGGAGCGCGAGACCTGGGCGTGTGGCCCGCTCGGGCTGCTCGACGCGGTCGAGCAGCACTGGGCCGCGCGGGGGCACGCCGACCGGCTGCACACCGAACGGTTCCGGCCGACCATCATCACCGCTGGCGACGGCGGCACCGTCACCTTCACCCGCTCGTCGGTGACCGTGCAGGCCACTGGCGCCACCCCGCTGCTCGACGCCGGCGAGAACGCCGGGGTGTTGATGCCCTCGGGCTGCCGGATGGGCATCTGCTTCGGCTGCGTGCTGCCGCTGCGCCAGGGCGCGGTCCGCGACCTGCGCAACGGGCAACTCACCACCGCTCTGCCGGGCGACGGCGTACGCGTGCAGACCTGCGTGTCGGCCGCGGCCGGCCCGTGTGAACTCGAGATCTGATCGGAGAACGTCGACGTGACCGTCATCCAGAACAAGGCCGACAACCCGATCGCGCACCTCAGCGCCGAGGACATCGAGAATCTCGGCAAGGAACTCGACGCCATCCGGGAACGAGTGATCAACGACCGGGGTGAGCGGGACGCCGCCTACATCCGCAAGGTCATCTCCACCCAGCGCAAGCTGGAGGTCAGCAGCCGGGTGGTGCTGCTGTTCTCGCTGTTCCCGCCGGCCTGGATCGTCGGCACCGCCGGGCTGGCGGTGGCCAAGATCCTGGAGAACATGGAGATCGGGCACAACGTCCTGCACGGCCAGTGGGACTGGATGCGGGACCCGAAGATCCACTCGACCGCCTGGGAGTGGGACCACGCCACCCCGGCCGAGCAGTGGAAGCAGTCGCACAACGAGCTGCACCACCGCTACACCAACGTGGTCGGCAAGGACAACGACCTCGGCTACGGCATCATGCGCGTCGACGAGGACCAGCCCTGGCACCCGGCCTACCTGGGCCAGCCGTTCTACAACTTCGTCAACGCCTGCTTCTTCGAGTACGGCGTCGCCGCGTACGACCTGGACCTGGGGCAGAAACTGAAGAACGGCGGGCACAAGGATCCGGTGTTCCGGGCCCAGCTGCGCGCCGCCGGCCGGAAGATCCGCCGCCAGGTGCTCAAGGACTACCTGCTGTTCCCGCTGCTGTCCGGCCCGTCGTTCTTCCACACCATGGCCGCCAACTTCACCGCGAACCTGATCCGCAACCTGTGGAGCCACTCGGTGATCATGTGCGGGCACTTCCCGGAGGGCGTGGAGACCTTCTCGAAGACCTCGATCGAGGGTGAGACCCGGGGCGAGTGGTACCTGCGGCAGATGCTCGGCTCGGCCAACATCAGCGGCAGCCGGTTGATGCACATCATGACCGGCAACCTGTCGTACCAGATCGAGCACCACCTCTACCCGGATCTGCCGAGCAACCGCTACCAGGAGATCGCCCCCGAGGTACGCGCACTCTTCGACCGTTACGGGCTGAAGTACACCACCGGCTCGCTGCCCCGGCAGGTCTTCTCGGCCTGGAAGAAGGTCTTCCGGCTCTCCCTGCCGAACCGTCGCCGCCCGGAGATCTCCGAGGACCGCCCGACCCCGACGCTGGTGGCCGCCGGCACCTGATCCCGCGCGGACTGCGGTGGCGCGGCGCGCTCAGGGCGGGCTCAACCCGCTTCGGCGCGCAGCCACCGCAGCGCCGCCTCGGCGCCGTGCAGCACCGAGATGTGCCCGTCGTGCGGTGACCGGCGCAGGGTCGCGGTCGAACAGCGCTCGGCCAGCCACTCGGCGTGCGCCACCGGGGCGATGCCGTCCTGATCGCCGTGCAGCAGCAGCACCGGCGCGCAGATCCGCGCCGGATCGGCACCCCACGGCGCCACGTACGCCAGGTCGTCGTCGATCAGCCCGCCGGGCCCGGCCCGCGTGGCCGGCTCCACCACGCTGCCGAACCAGGACCAGACGCCGGCCAGGGCCGCCTCGTCGGCGTCGGTGAACTCCGGGTCGTACCGGACACCGGACGATTCGTGCCGCTCCTTGGCCGCAGGTCCCGCCGCGGCCGCCCGTAACGACGCCACTCCCGAGGCGATCATCCCGGCGTACCAGTCCAACCCCTCGGCGCCGTACGGTGCCAGCGCGGCGGCGGCGACCACCGCCGTCACCCGGCCGGGCAGCAGCGCCGCGCAGGCCAGGGCGTGTGAGCCGCCACCGGAGTGGCCCATCACCGCGAAGCGTTCGACACCGAGGGCGTCGGCGACCTCCCCGGCGTACCCGGCGGCGTCGCCGAGCCGGCGTCCGAGCCGGCGCGGCGATCCGCCGTAACCCGGCCGGTCATAGGAGATCCACCGCAGCCCGAGCCGGTCGGCGGCGGCGAACAGCGGCGCCGGCGGGGTGCCGAGATTCGGTGTGCCGTGATGCCAGAGCACCGCGAGGCGACCGGTCCCGCCGGTGTCGTACCCGTGCAGGACGCCCCCGTCCGCCAGTTCGAGATCGAACTCGGTCAGCATCGGGCGAGCATAGCCACCCCTGGGCCGCTGCGGCGCCCGACCGGGCTGCCGGTCCGGCTCAGCGGCGGCTGGGGTAGTTGTGGGCCGACCGGCGGCCGTTGACGAAGGCGAGCACGATCACCGCGGCGAGCGCGATCAGCCCGATGATCACCAGCCAACGGACCGCTTCGAGGAGCAGGCCGAGCAGAACGATCACCCCGGCGATCACCCCGACGACCCAGAGCAGCGCACGCATCTTCCACCTCCCGAACCTGCCGCCTGGGCGATCCGGACGGCCTGCCGACTTCAGCTACCCGATAACGCTCAGCTCATGCCGGATGGCCATCTCGGGCACGGATCGTCGCCCGGCCGGCGGTGACGCGCGGTCCACGGGACATCGACGCAACGCATATCCTGTGCGCCGACCCGCTCGCCGGAAGGGAAGCCATGCCGTCGCGGCAGGACCAGCTGCACTCGTACCAGTTCACCCTCCAGCGGGTGGTCGCCGCGCTGGTGATGCGCGAGACCGATCCCGCGCAGTCACCGTTGCGCCGGCTCGCCGGTGCGGGGATGGCCAGTGTCCTGGTGGCGGTCATCGGGCTGGGCGGCTCCGCCCTCTACGGCCTGTTCACCGGCGGCGACGCGAAGTGGCGCGACGCCGCGGCGGTCATCGTGGAGAAGGAGTCGGGGGCTCGGTTCGTCTACCGCGAGAACCGGCTGCATCCGGTACCCAACTACACCTCCGCGCTACTGATCATCGGCACCGAGCGGCCGAGGACCGTGCTCGTGTCGCGGCGGTCCATCGACGGCGTACCCCGTGGTCTGCCCCTGGGCATCGCCGACGCACCCGACTCGCTGCCGGCGGCCCCCCGGCTCTCGGCCGCGCCCTGGACGGTCTGCTCGACCAGCCCGCAGCCCGGCCGGCGCGAGCCCCGCGCGGTGCTGCTGATCGGCACCGGCGACCCCGGCGGTCGGCCGCTGCGTGACGAGGCGTTGATCCTGCGTGATCCCGGCGGCAGGCTGCACCTCGTCCAGCAGCAGCGCCGGCATCTGATCCGCGACGCCGACCGGGTGCTGGCCGCGCTGGCGACCACCCGCGCCCGGGCCGTGCCGGTCGCCGCCGCCGTACTCAACACCGTGCCCGCCGGGCTCGACCTCGCCCCGCTCGACCTACCCGGCCTCGGTGGACCCTCCGACCGGGTCGCCGGCGCCCGGATCGGAGACGTTCTGCTGGTCAGCAACTCCGGCGGCGGACGACAGTACGCGGTCGTGCTACGCGCCGGCCTCGCCGGCATCACCGAGTTGCAGGCCGCCCTGCAACTCGCCCGCACCGGCCAACGCGAACCCGAGCAGATCAGCCTCGGTCGGTTCGCCGCCCTGCCACAGCTGCCCGACCTCGCGCCCACCGGACCCGACGCGCCGCCGAGTTCGCCGCCTCGACTGGCCGCCGCCGACTCGCCGGTGCTCTGCGCCGTCGTCGGCGACGACGCGGCAAGCGTCGACCTGCGACTCGACGCCGCCCTGCCCGACCTGAGCGCCGCCACGCCCACCGGTGGCGGGGTGGCGGGCCGTACGGTGGCCGATCACGTCCTGGTCGAGCCGGGACGCGGTGCCCTGGTCGAGTCCATGGCCGCCCCGGGCGCCTCCGGCGGGGCGCTCTCCGTGGTCACCGATCTGGGCCGGCGGTACGTCCTCGCCGACGCCGAGGTCTCCGCCATGCTCGGCTACGGACAGACCCGCCCCATCCGGTTGCCGGCGGGCCTGGTCAGCCTGGTTCCCGCCGGGGCGAGCCTGGACCCGCAGGCGGCCCGGCGGGCCGTCACCCCCGGCTGACGCCGGGGTCAGCGGGCCGGTGTCGCGGCCACGTCCTCGACACATGCGAGGCAACGGACAGCGCGGCTACGTTACCAAGACGTCCTCGGGGCGACGGACGGGCCGGAAGCGGCGCCGATGCGTACCGGGGTGAGTATCATCTGATCCAGAGCTATCGATTCAGGAAGACCATATGGTAGGGCCAGGCAGTCCCGACGGCGCGGCTCGGTCCCCGGGTGCCGGCGTGCGGCGAGGACGATGGGGCGTGACGGCGATCGCCGTCGGTCTCGTCTGCCTCCTGGTGCTGGGTCTGGGTCTCGTGGTCCACGTGTTCGGCAGGGTCTTCGAGGGCGATACCCGCCCGACCCTGACCAATGACATCGTGGTGGGAACCTGGCGTGGTGCGGACGACTGCACGTTCACCTTCAATGCCGACGGGACCTTCGTCGCGAGAAATGTCCCGGTCTCGCTGTTCAACCCTCCGGGCACGACGGCTCCCGCCGACGTGGCACGGGGAGAGTGGGAGTTGACGGCAGCGATCGAAGACCCCGGTGGGCGGCTGGCCACCGTGCAGCTCGGTTTCGAGACCGTAGGCGAACAGGGCCAGGTCGGGATCCACTTCAGCACGAGGCTGCGTTCGAACACAGTGGACGGAGAGCCGGTGCTGTACTGGTTCAATGGTGATCCGGATTTGAATCGCCGGTTCATCCTCGAAAAGGATTGACCATGACGAACGGCCGGACCCCAGGTGGGTCCGGCCGTTCGGCGTTGACGCCGGGGGAGCGGGCGGGGCGGATCACGGCTCAGCCGTCTGCTCGCCCGGTCGGTCCGGGCGGCTGTCACGCCGTGGCGCGGGCGCCCCGGACCGCGTACCGATGCATCGTGACGCCCTCGTCGAACGACGCCTGTTCGAGCAGATCGAGTTCGAGCGGCTCGTCGTGCGTGTCGAACAGCGGTCGACCGGCGCCCAGGATGACGGGATGGGTGAACAGCAGCAACTCGTCGAGCAGTGTGGCCCGCAGCAGTTGGGTGGCGAGCGTGGCGCCGCCGACCCCGATGTCCCCGTCGGACTCGGCGCGTAGCCGCGCGAGCTGCTCGATCACGTCGTCCCCGCCGATGATCCGGGTGTTGTGGTCGGCGCTGGTGCGGGTGCGCGACACCAGCACCTTGGGCATCGACGTCCAGATCTCGCCGTACTCGCGGATGAAGTCCGGCAGCGAGTCGTCGGTGCGGGCGGCCGGCCAGAACGCCTCCATCGTCTCGTAGATCGTGCGTCCCTCGACCGAAAGCGACATCGCCCGCGCCCGCTCGTTGAAGACGCGATGCAGCGATTCACCGATGCGCATCCACTGGCCACCGCCCTCCTCGCCCGGGGCGTACTCGATCTTCAGATCGAGGGAAACATTCATCCAGTACACGAACCGACCCGGCACCACGGCCTCCCAACGGTGACGATGCACGCCTGCCCGCCGATGACGGTAATGCAAGCGGCCGTCACCGGTTGCCCGGACGCACCAGGCCGGATTCGTAGGCGAACACCACCAGTTGGGCGCGGTCGCGGGCCTGGAGCTTGGTCATCGCCCGGTTCAGGTGGGTCTTTGCCGTGACCGTGCTGATGACCATACGAGCGGCGATCTGCTCGTTGGACAATCCCTGCGCGGCCAGCGCGACCGCCTCACGTTCCCGATTGGTCAGGCCGGTCAGCGCGGTCGTGTCCGCCACGTGCGGTGGCTGGGTGACGTACCGGTCGATCAGCTTGCGGGTGATGGACGGTGCGAGCAGCGCATCGCCGCGCGCCGCGACCCGCATCGCGTGTAGCAGGTCCTCCGGCTGGATGTCCTTGACGAGGAAACCGGCGGCACCGGCGCGCAGCGCGTCGAAGACGTACTCGTCCAGGCCGTAGCTGGTCAGGATGACGACGTGCACCCCGGACAGGGTCGGGTCGGCGGCGATGCGTCGGGTCGTCTCGATGCCGTCGACGGTGGGCATCGAGATGTCGATCAGCGCGATGTCGGGCCGGTGTCGCCGGGCCAGTGCCAGAGCCTCGCGGCCGTCACCGGCCTCGGCGACCACCTCGATGTCGTCCTCCGCGTCGAGCAGCGCGCGGAAGCCACTGCGGATGAGCGGCTGGTCGTCGACCAGCAGCACGCGGATCACGACGCCCGTTCCACGGGCAGCTCGGCGTGGACGCTGAAGCCACCCTCACCGCGTGGCTCGGCGCGCAACCGGCCGCCGAGGGCGCTGACCCGTTCCCGCATCCCCAGCAGACCGACACCGGGCGAGATCGACTCCACGGCGGCCGTGCCGTCGTCATCCACCCGGATCGCGACCGCGTCGGGCCGGTAGTCGATGCGGATCGTCGCGGTGGTGGCGGCAGCATGCCGGCTGATGTTGGTCAGCGACTCCTGGACGATCCGGTACGCGGCGCGGTCCACCGCCGACGGCAGATCCGTCCGCTCTCCCTCGATCGACAGCGTCGCGTGCAGCCCGGTGCCACGGGCGCGCCGCACCAGCTCGGGCACCTGGTCGATGCCGTACGGCCGGCGGTCGCCGTCGTCGCGCAGCGTCTCCAGCGTCGCACGCAGCTCGCGGGCTGCCTCGCGGCCGGCGTCGCGGATCGCCAGCAGCGCCTCCGGCACCGGCTCGCCCCGCTTGGCCGCCAGATGTACGGCCACCTCGGCCTGCACCTTGATCACCGCGATCTGCTGGGTGAGCGAATCGTGCAGCTCCCGCGCGATGTGCAGCCGCTCCTCTCCGGCCCGCCGCCGCGCGCTCTCCTCGCGGGTGCGCTCGGCCTCGTCCGCGCGCCGCTCGGCCTGCCGCAACGCCTCACCCGCCGCACCGGCCGCGATCAGCCAGGCCAACTCCAGGACGTTCCGGGCCTGCACGAACGCCTCGCCCGCGTCGCGCAGGCCCGCCGCCATCGCCGCGACGGGCAGGGCGGCCAACATCACCGCACTGGTCGCCACCGTGGCGATCCGGCGCCCCGCTCGCATCGCCGCGTAGACCGCGAACAGGTACGCCACGGCGAACACGTCGAAGCCGGCCGCCTGGTAACCCAACGCGCACAACCCGGTGACGACCAGCACCGCGACCGGTGCGCGGCGGCGCGCGACCAGTGCCAGGCCGCCCGCGATCAGCAGCACGGCACCGAGCAACTCGGTACCGCCCGCCAGAGTTCGTCCGGTCAGCCCGGTGACCAGGAGGATCGCCGCCACGCCGACGGCGATCAGCCAATCCCGGACACCGACCTCTGCTGGGCCCATGCGCGCACCCTAGTCGCACTCGGCCCGAGCCGACTCGTACCAGCGCGGTAGCGGTGACTACCGCAGGTGCGGTCGTTTCCCCGGCGGCTACCACGCCCGCAGTAGTCGTCTGCCGCGCGTACGGCAGGGCGGATTGTCCACGTCGGCACGACGCGGCGCGACGGGTCCGGCAGACAGGATCAGACGAGATCGACGAAGTGAAGGAGGAACACCTGATGTCCCTGACCGACCTGCTCGCTGCCGCCACCATCGACCCGTACACCCTGACCACCGGGCGAGGCGTGGGCGCTGTCGCCGCGGTCGTGGCGCTGGCCGGATCGGTCGTCGGCGGCCTGGCGCTGGCCCGGGCAGACGGCGGCCGTGGCGGCAGGGGCCGATCGGCGGTCGCCCTGACCACGGGAGCCGCCGGCATCCTCGTCGGCGGCTGGGTGGTGGCCACCGCCGACGGCGGACCGGGTACCGGCAACGGCATCGTCGGCGGCTATGTGGCCATGCTGCTCGGGCTGCTCGCGATCATCCTCGGTGCGCTGGCACGGGCCCGTTCCCGGCGGGCCACCTGACGCCACCCGGCCCGGCCCCGCGCTCCACCGGGCGAAGTCGGCGACAGCCCGTCTGCCGCCCTGGACCTCCCCGAGCGACGCGGCGGTGAGCTGGGGAACCTGCTCGACGGCCACGGTGGCGAAGCCGGCCACGGCGAAGGCGGCTTCGACGTCGGCGATGCGCGGATAGCTGTCGAGCACCCGGACGGCCTCCGGAAAGTAGCGGAACAGCGTGATCGCCTCGGGTCGTCCGGCGAACGCCGACCGGATCAGCACCGGGGCGCCGGGCCGCAGCACCCGGCGCAGCTCGCGTGCCGCCGCGGTCAGGTCCGGAACGTTGTGGATCACAGTGGACATCCACACGGCGTCGACGCTGCCCCCGGGTAGCGGGATGTGCGCGGCGTCGCCGGTGAGCACGGGCGCGAACACCGAGCGGGCCCGCATCGCCGCCGCCGGTTCGACGGCGATCACCTCGGCGTCGGGAAACCAGCCGGCGAAGGCGCGGGCCCAGCTACCGGTGCCGGCGCCCAGGTCGAGCAGCCGCATCCCCGGACGCGGGTCGAGGTGCCGGATCGCGGCGGCCCGCCAGGCGGCGAGCCCGTCGTCGGTGAGGTGCCGGCTGGCCGCGAACGCTGCCGCGTCGGCCTGGTCGTACGCGATCCGGGCCATGTCAACCAGCCGACCCCTCGTACCAGGCGATCTTCTCGTCGACCCGGGCGCGATAGCGTCGGAGCTGGTCGATCTGGTTGTCGACCGCGACGGCGTGTTCGCGCAGCAGGGCGATGCGTTCGGCGATCGTGTTCGGGTCGCGGCACAGTTCGCCGTAGCGGCGCAGCCGTTCGATGGGCATGCCCGCGTCGCGCAGGCACCGCAGAAAGTCGAGTGTCGACAGGTCACTGTCGCTGTAGGTCCGGCGCCCACCGGCCGTCCGCGCGACCGGGGCGAGGATGCCCTCTCGTTCGTAGTACCGCAGTGTGTCGACGGAGAAGCCGCTGCGCTCGGCGGCCTCCGCCGGAGTGTAGGTCCGCATCCTCCCGACGCTACCGCTTGACCTGGAGCGCGCTCCAGGTTGAATCGTGGTCGCATGACTACCGATCACCTGGACCAGTCTCAGTCCCCTGCGGTGTCCCCGCTCGTGCTCGGCGCGATGACCTTCGGCACCCTCATCGACGAGAAGACGTCGTTCGAACTGCTCGACCGGTTCGTGGAACGCGGCGGCGAGTGGATCGACACCGCCGACTGCTACGCCTTCTGGCTCAGCGCCGACGGGCGGGGCGGGGCCAGCGAGCGGATTGTCGGCCGCTGGCTCGCCGCCCGTCCCGGTGCCCGTGATCGGGTCCGCATCGCGACCAAGGTGGGCGCGGAACCGCTGTGGAAGGGTTCCTGGCCCGAGCACCGCGCGGGGTTGAGCCGCCGAGCGATCAGCGACGCCTTCGCGGGCAGCCGGCAACGCCTCGGCGTCGACCATGTCGACCTGCTCTGGTTGCACCAGGAGGATCGCGCCACGCCCATCGAGGAGAGCGTGGACGCGATCGCCGACCAGGTCGCCGCCGGCACCGTACGCCGGGTGGGTGCCTCCAACCATCCGGCCTGGCGGGTCGAGCGGGCCCGCGCACACGCCACCGCCCGGGGCACCACGCCGATCGACGCCCTCCAGTTGAACGCCACCTATCTGCGGGTCCGTCCCGGCACCCGCCCGGACGGCGTGGTCCATCCCCACGGTGTGCTCAGCGACGAGCAGGCCGACCACGCCCGTACCCACCGACTGGAGATCTGGGCCTACACGCCGCTGCTCAGCGGGGCCTACGACAATCCGGCCAAGCCGATCCCGCAGGTGTACGACCACCCGGGCAACACCCGGCGGCTGGCGGCCGTGGACGCGGTGGCCGGCGACATCGGCGCGACGCGCGGCCAGGTGGTGCTCGCCTGGCTGGTCAGCCGGGGCATCCGGCCCATCCTCGGCGGCAGCAAACTCCACCAGCTCGACGCCGCCCTCGACGGCGTTGCCCTCCGCCTCGACGACGCGCAACTCGCCCGACTCGACTCGGCGGACTGAGCGGCGGGCTGCCGCGCGGGGGATCAGGCGGGTCGGCGTAGCACGCTGACGGCGAAGTCCGCGCCGTCCCGCCAGCGGCGCAGGTCCCAGGTGGCGAAGCGGTGTTCCAGCAGCAGGCCGGCGGTGGCCACGTCGGCGTCGAAGTCGCCGAGCGGATAGCCCCGGTCGGTGCCGAAGCCGACCGCGATCACCGCGTCCGGGTGCAGGTGCGCGGCCACCCGGCGCAGCACGGTCGCTTCGGTGCCGGCGGCCACGAAGGTCATCACGTTGCCGGCCAGCACCGCCGCGTCGAACGGCTCCGGTTCACCGGCCGCCGCGAGGTCCAGCTCCGCCAGGTCGGCGACCAGCCAGCGGGGCCCCGGGTGGTCGGCGCGGGCCGCCTCGATCAGCACCGGGTCGGCGTCCACGCCGAGCACCGTGTGGCCCCGGGCGGCCAGCTCGGCGCCGACCCGGCCGGTGCCGCAGCCGGCATCGAGGATCCGCGAGCGCGGCGGCACCAGCGTGTCGAGCAACCGCGCCTCACCGGCCAGGTCGACGCCCTCGGCCGCCAGCCGCCGGAACCGGTCGACGTACCACTGGGAGTGCTCCGGCGCGGTGTCGGTGGCCCAGCGGGTCGGCTTGCCGGAGGTGGTGCTGCGCTCGCTCATCGGATCACCGTAACCAGCGGCGGTCAGGGCAACTGGGCCACCGTCACGAACTCGTTGTAGGTGAACACCCGGCCCGCGGCGCGGGGAAAGGGGAACGAGTACTGGCGCAGCACGGTCAGCCCGAGCGCCCGGCAGTCCTCGGCGGCCTCGGCGAAGCCGACGAACCGGACGTGCGACGAGTCGCTGTGGTAGCCGCGCTCCTGCGGGGTGATGAACACCGCCCGGCCACCGGAGCGGACGAACGGCAGGTACGAGCCGACCACCTCGCGGGCCTGCTCGGCCGGCATGTGCTCCAGCAGGTGCGCGGCGAGCAGCGAGTCGAAGGCGCCGGGACGGGCATGCTCGGAGGCGAAGAACTCCTCGATGGTGTACGCGTCGAGACCGAGCGCGCGGCTGTGCGCCACCGACGTCGGATTGTGGTCCACCCCGACCGCACCGGTGCCGAGATTGATCAGGTTTCGGCCCAGCCCTGAGCCGACGTCGAGGGTCCGGCCCAGACGCAGCCGTCGCAGGTTCCACCGGTAGGGCGCCTGCACGTCCAGGATCCGCTTCCAGCGCGCACCGCTGAGCCGTTGCAACCGCTGGGTGTAGTCTTCGCCCTCGGTACCCGTGGGGCCCTGCCGCGCCTGACTCATCCAGGGGCTCCTTCGCGTCGTGGTGTCACTCGACCTGCCGGCGCCCCCGTGCGCGTGATCGCTGTCGGATCCATCGATTGGTAATCGACCATCTTCTACCGATATGCGTCGGTGTCCAGCCTATCCCGGGATTCGGTGCCAGCGGGAGGGGACACCGCACGCTGAGTCGGCGTGACCCGGCCGGTGCCGCCGTCCACCGCCACGATCGCACCGTCAGGTAGTGCCGCAGCGCCAACACCGGACTGACGATGATCGAGTACCGGACCGGCCGGGCGCCCGGCCTGGTGATGTTCAACGACCTGAGCCATCTGCCGGCCGACCTGCGCTGGACCGGGGCCCGCAAGGACGGGCGCCCCTGAGGTGGTCGGGCGGGCGGAGGCGCGATCTGGCCGGGTCCTATCCTGGAGCCCAGCGCTACCGGGATGTGACACATGGTGAGATGGGCCGTTACGCCGGCCGGGTCGGACACGACACCGGCGGGTGACACCGCGCCACGGGATCAGGGCAGCCTCGTCGCGCTGGCCCGGGCCACGCTCGACGGCAACTGGGAGCACGACCACACGGTGCCCTCCCGCACCCTCTACCCGCATCAGTGGAGCTGGGATTCGGCGTTCGTCGCGATCGGCTGGGCGCACCTGCGCCCCGACCGGGCCTGGACGGAACTGACCAGCCTGTTCGATGCCCAGTGGCGCGACGGCCGGGTGCCGCACATCGTGTTCAACCCCGCGGTCGCCGACAGCGCGTACTTTCCGGGCCCACGGTTCTGGGCATCCGCGACCGTCGAGGGGGCACCGGCGACCGCCACCTCGGGCCTGGTCCAGCCGCCCGTGCACGCCCTGGCCGCCTGGCACGCCTACCGTCGCGCACCGTCCGAGTACGCCCGTGCCGCGCTGGGCCGGCTCTACCCACGCCTGGTGGCCCAGCAGCGCTATCTGACCACCCGCCGCGACGTCGGCGGCGCCGGGCTGGCCAGCATCGTGCACCCGTGGGAGTCCGGACTGGACAACAGCCCCGCCTGGGACGACCCGCTGGCCGCCGTACCGGCCGAGGCGGCGGTGCTGCGGGCGTACCGACGGCGCGACATCGTGCACGCCGCCGCCGCGCACCGACCCACCGACCTGGACTACGCGCGGTACGTCGCCATCGTCACCGCCTACCGCGCGGCGAACTACCGGGACGACGACCTGATCGACCGGCACCCGTTCCTGGTGGAGTGTCCGCTGTTCAACGCGGCGCTGGGCGCCGCCGAGTCGGCTCTGGCGCACATCGCCGAGGAGATCGGCGCGGATCCGGGTCCACACCGGCAGCGGGCGGCCCGGATCACCACGGCGCTGGTGGACCGGTTGTACGACCCGACGACCGGCACCTTCCACCCGCGTGACCTGCGTACCGGCCGGCTGACCCCGGCTCGTACGGTGCTCGGGCTGACCCCGTTGATCCTGCCCGACCTGCCGCCGCGCCAGGTCGAGGCGATCCTGGTCGAGGCCGGCTCGCCCCGCTTCGGCCTCGCCGAACGGATGGCCCGACCGCTGCCCAGCCACGACCGTACCGCCGCCGACTTCGAACCGCTGCGCTACTGGCGTGGTCCCAGTTGGATGAACATCAACTGGTTGGTCCGACGCGGCCTGCTCGCGCACGGGCAGCCCCGACTGGCCGTCGGTCTGGGTACGTCGATGGTCGAGTTGGCGGCCACCGCCGGCTGCCACGAGTACTTCCACCCGGACACCGGCGCGGGCCTCGGCTCCCCGGCCTTCAGCTGGACCGCGGCCCTCCTGCTCGACACCCTCACCGAGGATCAAGGAAGGGCCCCCTGTTAACGCCGGGTGTATAGCAGGGGCCCCTGCTTAACAACGCAACCGCCGAGGCTCGCGCACCGCCAGCGGGCCGTGTCCGGCGGGTAGGTTGCTGGCCAGGGCCGGGCCGGCGCGGCGCAGCGGTGCTGGTGTCGCAGCAGGACGAAGCGCGGCCCGACGGACGGAGGGGCGATGGGCCGGGACAGCTACGACGAGCAACTCGACCGGCTCACCGGTGTACTGGCGACGATGAGCCGCGACGCCAGCGCGGCGATCCGGACAGCCAGCACCGCCCTGCTCGACGTGGACCGGTCGGCCGCCGAGCGGGTGCTGGCCGGCGACGCGGTGCTCGACCGGCTGCGGGCCGAGGCCGAGGCGATGATTCCCGAGGTGCTGGTCCGGCATCAGCCGGTCGCCTCCGACCTGCGTCTGGTGGTGTGCGCGCTGCGGATCGCCGGCGCCCTGGAACGGATGGGTGACCTCGCCGTACACGTGGCGAAGGTCGTGCTCATGCGGCATCCGGTGGGCGTGGTGCCGGAGCCGGCGGTGCCGGTGCTGACCGCGATGGCGGGCGCCGCGACCCGCATCGCCGACAAGACGACGGTGGTGCTGGCCACCCGCGACCGGCTCGACGCGATGCAGCTCGGGCTCGACGACGACGAGGTCGACGCCGCCCAGGAACGCCTGCTGTCGATGCTGGTCACCGACTGGCCGTACGGCGTGGAGTCGGCGATCGACCTGGCCCTGGTCGGCCGGTACTACGAGCGGTACGCCGACCAGGCGGTGAACGTCGCGCGGCAGGTCGTGTACCTGGTGACCGGGACGATCCGGCTCTGAGCCCGGACGTCCGGGTACCCATTGCGGGCATTTGGTGCGCTCGCCCGGAGAACGTCACATCCCGTCGCCCGCTGGCCACCACCGGAGCCGCCAAGTTCATTTTTCGTTCACCTGGGGCCGGGGGTACGGCTACCTGGGCCTCCTACCTTGACTCGCGTACGGCCCGGACGGGCTGATGCACCCCGATAGAGAGGCTTACCTGGTGAACCGCAACGTGCTTTCGCGGCGCGTCCTCGCTGGCGTCGCGCTTGCCGCGCTCGCGCTTACCGGCTGTGCAAGCAATAACAACAGCACGGAGCCGGGCGGCAGCGGCGGCGACAGCGCCTACGCGAACCTGTCCGGCGAGCTGAAGGCGTCCGGCGCGAGCTTCCCGGATGCGTACTACCAAGAGGTCATCGAGGCGTTCAAGGGTGAGGCCGGCAACCTGACGGTCACCTACAACGCGACCGGTTCGGGCACCGGCAAGAAGCAGTTCGGTGAGGGTCTGGTCGATTTCGCCGGCACCGACAGCCTGGTCAAGGACACCGACGGGGTGGCCGCCGGCTCGTTCCTCTACGTCCCGACGGTGGCGGCGCCGATCACGGTCTCCTTCAACCTGCAGGGCGTGGACAAGCTCCAGCTCAGCCCGGAGACGCTCGCCAAGATCTTCCAGACCGACATCAAGACCTGGGACGACGCCGCGATCAAGGCGGACAACCCGGGTGTCGAGCTGCCCAGCACCCCGATCGTCGTCGCGCACCGCTCGGACGGCTCGGGCACCACCAGCAACTTCACCAAGTACCTCGACGCCGCTGCGGCGGGCACCTGGAAGCTCGGCAGCGGTGACACCGTGGCCTGGCCGGCCAGCACCCAGGGTGGCGAGAAGAACACCGGTGTCGCCCAGATCGTGCAGCAGACCAACGGTGCCGTGGGCTACGTGGACCTCAGCGACGCCAAGGCCACCGGCCTGAAGTTCGCCGCCATCAAGAACAAGGACGGCCAGTTCGTCGAGCCGACGCTGGAGGGCACCACCGCCGGCCTGGAGGGCGCCGAGATCGCCGACGACCTGAGCTACAACCCGCTCAACGCCGCCGGTGCGACCGCGTACCCGATCACCGCTCCGACCTTCATCATCGTGAAGACCTCGTACGGCGACGCCGCCAAGGCGGAACTGGTCAAGGGCTTCCTCACCTACCTGCTCAACGACGGCCAGGACCTGGCCAAGGAGATCGACTTCGCGCCGCTGCCCGCCTCCCTCAAGGAGAAGGCGCTGGCCCAGGTCGACAAGATCCAGGGCTGATCAGGACCAAGATCGCCAGCCGGGGACGGGATCGAAGCGATCCCGTCCCCAGCCGGGTACCTGAGCTGGAGCGAAGATGACCTTGACGAACAAGACCCCCGCCTCCCGGTCGGCGCTGGCCCAGCGTGGCGGCAGCGCCCTCGGCGACCGCGTCTTCTCCTGGTGGACGCTCGGCACCGGCCTGCTGGTGCTGGCGATCCTCGGGCTGATCCTCATCACCACCGTCCGCGAGGCCTGGCCGGCGTTCGACGCGATGGGCCCGCGATTCCTCACCGAACGGATCTGGGATCCGAACCCGGCGACCGGCGAGGCCATCTTCGGCGCGCTGTCCTTCGCGTACGGCACGGCCATCTCGTCGTTGATCGCCCTGCTGTTCGCGGTGCCGGTCTCGGTCGGCATCGCGCTGTTCCTGACCGAGTTGGCGCCGCGTCGCCTGCGCGGGCCGGCGGTGACCGTGATCGACCTGCTGGCCGCCGTACCGTCGGTGGTCTTCGGCCTGTGGGGCATCCTGGTCGTCGCGCCCGCGATGGTCCCGGTCTACCAGGGGCTGCACGACCTGCTCGGCGGGGTTCCGGTGCTCGGCCGGCTCTTCGGCCCGGTCAGCAGCGGTCGCAACTTCATGACGGCCGGCCTGATCCTGGCGATCATGATCACGCCCATCGTCACGTCGATCACCCGCGAGGTGTTCAGCACGGTGCCCCGCGCGGACAAGGACGCCGCACTCGCGCTCGGCGCCACCCGCTGGGAGATGATCCGGGGCGCGGTGTTCCCGCACAGCTTCGGTGGCGTCGTCGGCGCGGTGATGCTCGGCCTCGGCCGGGCGATGGGCGAGACGATCGCGGTGGCCCTGGTCATCGGCGGTGCCACCAACATCTCCGCCAACCTGTTCGCCCCCGGCAACTCGATGGCTGCCGTCATCGTGCAGCAGTTCGGTGAATCCACCGGCACCTTCACCGCGGCCCTGATCGGCCTCGGCGTCGTGCTGTTCGCGATGACGGTGCTGATCAACGTGCTCGCCCAGACGGTCGTCCGTCGGGCCGAGGCCCGGATGAAGGGAAGCGTCGCGTGACCGTCACCGCACCACCCGCCACCCGCCCGGCCGCTGGCGGGCCCGACCTGACCCGGGCCGCCCTGTCGGGTCGCCGCCGGTTCACCAACCACCTCGCCACGGCTGCCATCTGGGCCGCCGTGCTGCTCGCCGTCATCCCCCTGGCCCTGGTGACCTACACCGTCATCAGCAAGGGCGGCGGGGTGATGAGCCTGTCCTTCCTCACCGAGGACATCCCGAACTCCTACCGCCGGGTGGGCGGCGGCATGGCACCGGCGATCGTCGGCACCCTGCTCATCACGGGCGCCGCCGCGCTGATGGCGATCCCGCTGGGCGTCTTCGGCGCGATCTACCTCAACGAGTACGGCAAACAGCGGCCACTGGCCCGGGTGATCCGGCTGATGGCCGACGTGATGACCGGCGTGCCCTCGATCGTGATGGGCCTGTTCGTCTACATCAGCTGGGTGCTGCTCGTCGGTCAGCAGACCGGGTTCGCCGGCGCGCTGGCGCTGGCCTGCCTGATGCTGCCGGTGGTCATCCGCAGCAGCGAGGAGATGCTCCGGCTCGTCCCCGAGGAACTGCGGCAGGCGAGCATGGCGCTGGGCGCCCGCAAGTGGAAGACCACGCTGACCGTGGTGCTGCCGGCGGCGATCTCCGGCATCACCAGCGGTTCCCTGCTGGCGGTGGCCCGCGCGGCCGGCGAGACCGCCCCGATCATCATCGTCACCGGCATCGTCTTCTCGCCCAACTGGAACCTCTTCGACGGCTCCAACACCGCCCTGCCGGCACAGATCTTCCGCAACGCCAGCACCTCGTTCCCGGCCGCGCAGGACCGGGCCTGGGGGGCGGCCCTGACGCTCATCGTGATCGTGCTCGGCTTCACGATCATCGCCCGATTCATCTCGAGCCGGTTCGCCATCAAGGAGCGCTGACATGGCCAGCAACGACACCGACCTGACCACCCGCCCGTCCGTCACGGTGCACGCTCCGGGCAGCACCGCCTCCGGCGTCGAGCCCACCGGCGCACCGGTGATGCAACTGCGCGACGTCAGCGTCTACTACGGCAGCTACGAGGCGGTGCGCGGCACCACCATGCCGATCCAGCAGAACCAGGTCACCGCGATGATCGGGCCGTCGGGCTGTGGCAAGTCCACGGTGCTGCGGGCACTCAACCGGATGAACGACCCGATCCCGGGCGCCCGGGTCAGCGGCGACGTCCTCTTCCACGGCCAGGACCTGTACGCCAGGGACGTCGACCCGATCCAGGTCCGCCGCCGCATCGGCATGGTGTTCCAGAAGCCGAACCCGTTCCCGAAGTCCATCTACGACAACGTCGCCTACGGGTTGCGGATCAACGGCATCAAGGGTCGGCTCGACGACCACGTCGAGGAGGCGCTGACCAAGGCCGCCCTCTGGGACGAGGTCAAGGACAAGGTCCGCAAGAGCGCACTGGCCCTCTCCGGCGGTCAGCAGCAGCGGCTGTGCATCGCCCGGACGATCGCGGTCAAGCCCGAGGTCATCCTCATGGACGAGCCCTGCTCGGCGCTCGACCCGATCGCCACGGCGAAGATCGAGGACCTGATGTTCGAGCTGACCAGCGACTACACGATCGTGATCGTCACGCACAACATGCAGCAGGCGGCCCGGGTCAGCCACTACACCGCCTTCTTCACCGCCGAGGTGGACGACAAGCAGGTGCGCCACGGCCGGCTGGTCGAGTTCAGCCAGACCGGCAAGTTGTTCACCAACCCCACCGACAAGCGTACGGAGGACTACATCACCGGTCGCTTCGGCTGAGTGGTGGCGGTCGACGGAGCCGGTGTGCGATGAACAATCTCGTCGAGGCCACCAGAGGTGACCATCGAGCCGACGGGCGTTTCGTGCTGCTCGTGGTGGACGACGACGAGAGCGTCGGTGCCGCCCTGGTCGCCCAGTTGGCCGACCATCGGGTACGCGGACACCATTACCCGCACGCCGCCGAAGCGTTGCTCGACGCCGGTGCGCTGCAACCCGACGCCGCCGTCGTCGCCGCCGGGCTGACCAGCATGAGCAGCACCGAAGTGGTACGCCTGCTCGCCCGCCGGGCCGGCATTCCGACGGTGGTGGGGGTGGGCGACGACGATGGTGGGGTCGCCGCCGCCGCGCTGAAGGCGGGCGCGACAGCCGGTGTCCGGCGTCCGTACCGGGCCGAGGAGGTGTTGCCGATCCTGCGGGCGATCCGCCCGGAGACCGCCGGCGCCCTCGATCCGCCGATCGAGTTGGGCGGACTGCGGGTGGACCCGTCGACGTTCGAGGTGAGCCAACACGGCCGGGTGGTGGCGCTGCCGTTGAAGGAGTTCCGGTTGCTGTACTTCTTCATGAGTCACGCCGAGCGGACCGTCACCCGGGAGCAACTGCTCGCCGCCGGCTGGGGAGGGGGCTCCGACGACACCTCCAACACCCTGACGGTGCACGTCAAACGGCTCCGTCGGCGACTCGCGCTCGACGGCGACCAGGCGCCGATGATCGTGACCGTACGCGGACTGGGTTACCGCTTCGTGCCGGCCACGACCACGCCCTCGGTGTCGTGACCGCGCTGCCCGGGGGAGCGCCCCACCCGCCGTTGCCGGCGGAAGCCGCCCCGGAGGGCATGGTCCTGTTGGCGGTGCCGCTGGCGTACGTCCCACACGTGGCCCGCCTGCTCGCCGACCTCGACGCCCGGCAGCGCATCACCCCGGTGCCGCGCCGCCGGCCCAGGCCGGTGCCCGACGTGCCGGTCCGGGACTGGACCGTCGACGAGCTGCGACGGCTCAGCCAGGGGGCCAGCGCCACCCACCGTACGGTCGCGGCGATGCTCGACGCGCTCGCCGCCGAGCCGGGGCGGCAGTTCACCGTCCAGGAGTTGAGTCAGGCCATCGGGCGGCCCCGGCAGAAGATCATCGGGGCGATGGCGGGTCTGACCCGGCTGCTGAAGGCGCACCACGACTACGCGGGCCGGGGACTGCCCTTCGATCGGGTACCCGGACGGCCGGAGGCCCCCCGCGAACTCTGCTACCGGGTGGACCAGCATCGTGCCGACTGCTGGCGTAGGGCCCGGCTGGCCCGGGTGACCGACGACCGGCAGCCGGCGGCGGACTCCGCTGCTGCCCCGCCCCCCGCCGTTTAGCCGAGGAGGGCGGGGGTAACCAGCGCGGCGCCTGACGACGGGAGGGTGCCGTGCGGTTTCCCCTATTCGTCGACGCCGTGTCGCGTCGGTCCGGGCTGCCGGTGGAACTGTCCGCCGTCGTGGCGCGTGCGGTGCTGCGGACCATGGCGGAACGGATGACCGGGGGGCCGACGACCGACCCGACCGGGTACCTGCCGGACGAGCTGAGCGATGCCGCCGGCGGCGCGGCGTACACCGCCGGACCCGGCGACTTCCTGCGCCGGGTCGGCGAGCGCGCCGGGGTGGACGAGCAGACGGCGGGCCTCGGCGCGGCGGCGGTCTTCGCGACGTTGCGCGAGGCGGTCACCGTCGACGAGTTCCGGGCGCTGGTCGCCGGGCTGCCCACCGCCGAGGACGGCACCATCGCCCCGATCACCGACGAGACCTGGCCGTAGCGCGCGACCGGCGCCCGCCACGCCTCCCTGCCGCAGTGGCGGTTCCGCCCAGCCGGTAGGCTGCCGCCGTGGCAGGTCTGTTCAGGAGTGTGGCGGCCCGCGTCAGTGCGGTGATCCCGGGTCCCCGGCGGCCGGGGCCGGCCCCGGCCAAGGTCGCGCGGCCCCGTCAGGTCACCGCCTTGCAGCGCCGGCAACTGTCGTACGCCCCCGAGCCCGACGGCCAGGCCGACCCGGGGGAGATCGTCTGGACCTGGGTGTCCTACGAGGACGACCCCCGCCAGGGCAAGGACCGCCCGGTGCTGGTGGTCGGTCGGCACAGCCGGACGCTGTACGGGCTGATGCTCTCCAGCCAGCGCGACCGCGATGGCGAGCGGCACTGGCTGGCGCTCGGGCCCGGTGAGTGGGACCGGGAGAACCGACCCAGCTGGGTGCGGCTGGACCGGGTCCTGACCATGCGGGAGGACGGCATCCGGCGCGAGGGCGCGGTGCTGGACCGGGCCCGCTTCGACCGGGTCGGTGCGGCGCTACGCGCCGGGTACGGCTGGCACTAAAGCCCTGCTCGTCACCCCGGGCGGTGCGGATCGAGCCGCCGTCCGGACCGCACGCCAAAACAATCCGCCACGGGTCGGGCTTGGGATTTCCGGGCTTGGGATCCGGGGTGGGGCGAGCGCGGTCAGCACTCGGCGAGATGTGGGGCGTCGCGCAACGCCTGGCGTGACCGGGCGGCCCCGATGGCCTTGGCTTCGTACATCGCCGCGTCGGCGCGGTCGAGTGCCTCGGTGAGCTGCGTCCCGTGCACCGGTGCCAGTCCGACCGAGGCGGTCACCCGGACGGTGACCGGGCCCAGCGGAATCGGCGCGGCGACCATGTCGTACAGCCGGCCGGTGGCGTGGTCGATCCACCGGCGGTCGACGGTCGGGCTGGCCAGCAGCCCCGCGAACTCGTCACCGCCGAGCCGGGCCACCAGGTTGTCGCCGGCGAAGGTGGCCAGCCGCTCGGCGACACTGATCAGGACCTTGTCCCCGGCGGCGTGGCCGTACCGGTCGTTGATCTGCTTGAAGTCGTTCAGGTCGAGCACCACGGCGACCAGCGGTCGGCCGGCGCAGTCGGTGAGCAGCGCCGCGGCGAGTCGGTAGAACGCCCGCCGGTTCGGCAGACCGGTCAGCGGGTCATGGCTGGCGGCGTGCCGCTCGGCGGTGAGCTCGGCCTGGAGACGGCCGATCTCCGCCTCCGCCCGTACGGCTCGCCGGCCCAGCTGCCAGGAGGAGAGCAGCGCCCCCACCGCACAGATGCCGGACGCGACGGTCAGCGGATCCGGCACCAAATCCTCCCTTCGCCGCGACACGTGCCCACCCTGGCTGACGAGCGTCGCCCGACACCTCGTTTCCCCTGGTGGCGACCAGGTTGGTGTAACAGATTGTGAGCGGATGGGCACCACGCACATGCGCTATCATGCTCGCTGTCCATTGCAGATGCAATAGCAGATGCACGTGCAAATGAACGAGTAACCACACCCTCGTGCCGCTACCGCTCCTCCCACGGCGCCGGCGCCTATCGGAGAGAACAGACGCCCCCATGCAGCAGCAGCCGCCCAACGGTGTACCCGCCAACACGTTGCCTCCCCTCGCCTGGCAGAAGAGCCGCCGCAGCAATCCCAGTGGGAACTGCGTCGAGTTGGCGGAGTTGCCCGGGGGAGCGGGGATCGCGATGCGCAACTCCCGGCATCCCGAGGGCCCGGCGCTGATCTACACCGTCGACGAGATCGCGGCGTTCGTGCTCGGTGCCCGCGATGGCGACTTCGATCATCTGATCGGCTGATCCCGACATCCCATCGACGGGAATCGCCGGGCGCGGGATGGATGTTCACCTCACTGAAGGTTCATGGCATGCTTACACGTCGGCCGGGCCGGTCCACCGGTACGGCTGACTACGGCATGCGGAGGGCGGCAGGTGACCATGGTTTCCGCCGAGGAGGGCCCGGCGGCGGGCCCGACCGTGCTGCGGATGCTGCTGGGCGCCCAACTGCGGCGGCTGCGGGAGTCGCGTGGGGTGACTCGGGAGAGCGCTGGCTGGGAGATCCGTTCGTCCGAGTCGAAGATCAGTCGGATGGAACTGGGTCGGGTCGGCTTCAAGGAGCGTGACGTCGCCGACCTGCTCACCCTCTATGGCGTCACCGCCGAACAGGAGCGTGCCGCGCTGCTCAAGCTGGCGCGCGACGCGAACAATCCAGGGTGGTGGCACCGGTACGGCGACGTCCTGCCGTCGTGGTTCCAGTCGTACCTCGGCCTGGAGGCGGCGGCTGCGCTCATCCGCAGCTACGAGGTCCAGTTCGTCCCGGGGCTGCTCCAGACCCGGGAGTACGCCCGTGCGGTGGTGCTGCTCGGCCACAGCCAGGCCGGGCCGGCGGAGATCGACCGTCGGGTGGATCTGCGGATGCGCCGCCAGGAGTTGCTGCGCCGGCCGCGTCCGCCCCGGCTGTGGGCGGTGGTCGACGAGGCGGCACTGCGCCGGCCGATCGGCGGGCCGAAGGTGATGCGTGGCCAGTTGGAGGCGCTGCTGGAGGCCACCCGTACGCCGAACATCCGGTTGCAGGTCATCCCGTTCGCGGCCGGTGGGCATGCCGCTGCCGGTGGCGCCTTCACCATCCTGCGCTTCGGCGACCAGGACCTGCCCGACATCGTCTACATCGAGCAGTTGACCAGCGCGCTCTACCTGGACAAGCGGGAAGATCTCGACTTCTACGCGGTGGCCATGGAGCGGCTCTGCGTCGAGGCCGAGCCGCCCGAGCGTACGCAGAGGATCCTCGAACAGATCATCGCCGAGTTCGACGCCGGGTGACCCGGCCACCCGCCTGACCGTACGGCGGGGGCCGACCCTTCGGCGGCGCCCGTCACCGCCACCCTGATGGTGGCCCGGGCAGCAGCACGCGCGGCTACCGGATTGACACCTCTCAGTGATGCGACTAATCTCTGGATCGATCCAGTCTGAATCGATCCAGAAGAGGGGAGAGGCCGGGTGAAGCCCACTCTGCGGGCGGTCGCCGAGACCGTCGGTGTCTCACGCAGCACCGTCTCCAACGCCTACGGCCGCCCGGACCAGCTCTCCGCCGAACTGCGCCAGCGCATCCTCGACACGGCACGGCAGATGGGCTATCCGGGGCCGAACCCGACCGCCCGGTCGCTGCGGCGGGGCTTCGTCGGCGCGATCGGGGTGCTGTTCACCTCGCGCCTGTCCTACGCCTTCACCGACCCCTTCGCCGTGCAGTTCCTCACCGGCGTGGCGGAGGCGGCCGAGCACCACGGCAGCAGCCTGTTGCTGGTGCCGCTGCCGGGTGACCTGGTCGGTGCCCGCAAGGCCGTGGAGAACGCCGCCGTCGACGGGTTCTGCGTCTACTGCGCCGGCGACGAAGGGGAGATCGTCGACACCATCCGAGCCCGAGGGCTGCCTTTCGTCACCACCTCCGCGCGCCCTGGGGCCCAGGACCTGTGGGTGGGCATCGACGAGCGGGCCGCCGCCCGGTCGGCGGCCGAGCACCTGACCGGCCTCGGTCATCGGCGGGTCGCCCTGCTCAGTGATGACGTGCTGCCCGACACCAGCCCCGGGCTCGTCCGGGTGTCCGACGTGGCCGACGTGCCGCACCCCACCACCCGGGAACGCCTCGCCGGCTTCGCCGACGCCTTCGCCGCGGTGGGAGTCACCTGGCCCGAGCTGACGATCCTCGCGGCGGCCGACAACACCCGCGCCGCCGGTGCCGAGGCGGTCCGCGCGCTGGCCGCCCTGCCCGAGCCGCCCACCGCCGTGCTGGCCTGCTCCGACGTGCTCGCCCTCGGCGCGCTCGACACGCTGCGCGGCGCCGGCCAGAGCAGTTCGGTGACCGGCTTCGACGACATCGCCGAGGCCGCGTCCGCCGGCCTGACCACCGTCCTGCAGCCCGGAGTCGACAAGGGACGCCGCAGCGCGGAACTCCTGTTCGACCCGCCCTCGGACACCGAAGCACACCAGATCCTGCTGCCCACCACGCTCGTCGTCCGGACCAGCACCGGACCCGCCCCGAGGAGTTGACCATGGAACAGCCCACCGGCTTCATCTTCGCCATCGACGCGGTCACCCGGCACGTGAACTCGGCCCGGCCGGACGCGCCGGTGCGTCCCGAGTCACCGCGTACCGCGCGACTGGCCGGCACCCGTCGACTCACCGCCGACGCCCTACGCCGGCTGGCCGACCAGATCCAACCCGCCCCGCTGACCACCACGCCGAACTGCGCCCAATAGCGGCATCCCCCGTAATCGGGGAGCAAATCCGCACCGATCGTGCGAGAACGGCCACCACCTGCCCGGGCGGGTGGTGCGTCGGCTGGGTGACCAGGCAGACTTGCGCCGATGTCGCCGTTCACCCCCAACCTCCGGCTGCACGACCGCTACGTCGTGCGCGATCGCATCGGCCTCGGCGGGATGTCCGAGGTGTGGCGAGCCGACGACGAGGTCCTCGGTCGCCCCGTCGCGGTGAAGGTGCTCGCCGCGACGTTCGCCGCCGACCCCGATCTGCGGGCCACCATCCGCCGCGAGGCCCGCGCCGCGGCCCGCCTCGCCCACCCGCACGTCACCCAGGTGTACGACTACGGCGAGGCCACCCTCGACGGGGCGATCGTGCCGTACCTGGTGATGGAACTGGTCGACGGGCGCAACCTCGCCGACCGGCTCGGCGACGGGCCGCTGCCCTGGCCGGCGGCGCTGCGGATGGCCGCACAGGTAGCCGCCGCGTTGGCCGCCGCACACCGCATCGGGGTGGTGCATCGCGACATCAAGCCCGGCAACGTCATGCTCACCGAGACCGGTGCCAAGGTGCTGGACTTCGGCATCGCCGCGCTCGCCGGGCCGCGGTCCGCCGGCACCGGACGGGCCGCGGCCGAACCCATGATGGGTACGCCCGCGTACACCGCCCCGGAGCGGTTGCAGGCCGCGGCACCGAACCCGGCCAGCGACGTGTACGCGCTCGGCGTGCTGCTCTACCGCACCCTCACCGGCGACGTTCCGCTGCCCGTACGCAGTTGGGAGGACGCCCTGGTGGTGCACGCCAACCGCCGGCCGGTGCCGCCGCTGCGGGTGCCCGGGCTGCCCGCCGGGGTCGCCGAGCTGGTGCTGGCCTGCCTGGATCCCGATCCGGCGCGGCGACCCACGGCCGGTCAACTCGCCGCGAGGTTACGCGCCGGTGCCACCGGCCCGGTCGGCCCGGCCACCGCCATGTTGCCGATCATTTCCGGTCCGGCCGGCACCGACCAGGACATGGTCACCTCCGTCACCGGACCGCCCCCCGCGCACCCGCCGACCCTCGTCGACCGCACCGGCACCTGGTCCGCGACGGCCACCCCCAGCAGCGGTTCCTGGTCCGCGACCACCGGTCCGCCGGCCGGCATGGCCCGTCCCGGCGGGCCAGTCGTGCCGCCGGGTGGCGCGGGCCGGTCGCGGCGTTCCCGTCCTCCGGTCGGCGTCGTGGTCGCCGCCGCCCTGGTGCTGCTGGTGGGGTTCGGTGCGGTGCAGGCCCTCGGTGACGACACCGGCGACGGACAGCCGACGGCCGCGCCCGCCAGTTCCCCGGCCGCCCCGCCCACCTCGGTCGCGCCCGCTCCGACCCGGCCCAGCCCGACGCCGTCGCCGGCCCAACCCGACCCGGTCAACCTGCGCGGGCTCGCCACCGAGTTCATCGCCATGCTCACCGAGGGGCAGCTCACCGACGACATCGACCGTAAGGTGGCCGACCGGCTCCGCAAGGACCTGGCCAAACTCGCCGCCGGCAAGCCCAAGGACCGGGAGAAGCGGATCGACGACCTGCGCGAGCGCATCGAGGAGGAGGCCGAGCAGGGCCGGATTCCCGCCGACTTCGCCGCCCGGATGGACGACCTGCTGGACCGCATCGAGGCGACTCTGCCCGAGGACGACGACGATGACGACTGACCGACGTCAGGTCAACGTCACCCGCACGTACTCGCCGGGGTCGGCGCCCGCCCGGGCCAGCACCGACCCGTCCGGCGCCCAGACCGCCGAGCGGCCCGCCGTTTCGGTGTAGCCGCCGCCGGTCGGTCCGGCGAAGCTGGCCACCGCGACGAAGACCCGGTGGGTGGTGGCGATCCGCCGGGCCCGCTCGTCGAGCACCGCCAGGTCGGCCGCCAACTCCGTGACAGCGGCGAGGTAGACGTCGACGCCCAGGGCGCAGGTGCGGGCGGCGTGCTCCGCGACCCCGGTGTCCTTGCAGATCGCCAGGCCGAGCCGCCAACCGTCGACGGTGAGCACGACCGGCTCCGGACCGGGCCGGAACCGGCGCGGCTCGTCCCCACCGAGCCACATCTTGCGGTACGCCACCCGGGCACCCGCGCCGTCCACCGCGAGGGTGGCGATGTGCTCGCCGGCCACCGGCGCGCCGACCAGCGCCAGCGTCCCCGTCGCCGCGCCCGCGTCGACCAGCGGCGCCAGCCGTGGGTCGGCCGGATCGACCGGTGCGGCGGCCAACTCGTAGCCGGTCAGGGAGAGTTCCGGGAAGAGCACCACCCGGGCCGCCGCCGTACGGACCAGTGCCGCGTGCGCCGCGACGTTCGCGGCGACGTCGTGCCCGTGACACACCGGCTGGGCCACCGCGATCGGTAGCGAACCACGCACGATTTCAGTCTCCACTGTGACCGAGCCTAGGATCTACCGATGTTCAGAGTCGAGACCCGCGCTGCGCCTGACAGGTGCGGTTCGTAACGTGGTAGGTGTGATTCACTCTCCGCGGACCCCGTCCGCCGTCGGCGCGCTCAGCCAGTCCGCACCACCCGAGGACGGATTGGTCGGCTTCGTCACCGACCTGGTCGAGCGCCTCGGCGGACCGGGCGCGGGCCTCGCCGTCGCGCTGGAAAACCTGTTCCCGCCGATCCCCAGCGAGGTGATCCTGCCGCTGGCCGGGTTCGTCGCGGCGCAGGGCCGGATGAGTCTGGTCGGCGCGATCTTCTGGACCACCCTCGGTTCGCTGCTGGGCGCCCTGGCGCTCTACTGGATCGGCGCCAAGTTGGGCCGGGAGCGGGTCCGCGCGATCGCCGCCAAGCTGCCGCTGGTGAAGCTCAGTGACATCGACCGGACCGAGGAGTGGTTCCTACGGCACGGCGTGAAGGCCGTCTTCTTCGGCCGGATGATCCCGATCTTCCGGAGCATGATCTCCATCCCGGCCGGGGTGGAACGTATGCCGCTGCTCACCTTCGTGCTCTACACCACGCTGGGCAGCCTGATCTGGAACACCACCTTCGTCCTGGCCGGATACCTGCTCGGTGACAACTGGCACCTGGTCGAGTCGTACGCGGGAATCTTGCAGAACCTGGTCATCGTCGCCTGCGTGCTCGGACTGGTCTGGTTCGTGGTGACCCGGCTGCGGCGGTCCCGGCGCTCCGGCGGCCTGCGCTCCAACGACAGCGGCGCCGGCCTGACCGACGCGGCACCGGCCAGCATTCCGGATCCGCACGGACGCGGCACCATCTACCGCAGCGCCTGGGCCGACGGCCAGCAGCCCGACCGCGAACCACCACGCTGATCCCGCCGGCACACCACCGAGCCGGCCCGGCGGGTCCGGGCCCCGCCCGACGGGTCGCCGCACCGGCGGTGCAGACTGCGGTGATGGAGGCCGGATCGGGTTGGGATGACGGTACCGGGGTGGTCGAGCTGCCCGGTGGGGTACGGGTACGCGGACGGCGCATCGCCGACCCCGCGTCGCCAGCGGACTTCGGTCTGTTGCTCGCGCCCGGCCCGACACCGTCCTGGGCGTACCGCCGGGTGCGGTGGCCGGACTTCTGGGTGCCGACCGACCGGGCCGACGCCCTGGACGCGCTGCGGGAGGCGCTGCGGCGCGGGTACGCCGGCCAGCGGGTGGAGGTGGCCTGCCGGGGTGGTACCGGCCGCACCGGCACCGCGTTGGCGGCGCTGGCGATCCTCGACGGGCTGCCCGCCGAGCGGGCGGTGGACTGGGTCCGCGCCGCCTATCGACCCCGCGCGGTGGAGACTCCCTGGCAGCGTCGCTGGCTGCGCCGCCTACCCGGAGACTGAGCCGCCGCCACCTGCGGCACCTCGGCATGACGTGACCCCTACCCCGGGACGTACGGCGGCCCGGGGCGGACGGGGCCGAAGCCGCCGCCCACCCCGGGCCGTTCACACCTGCCGGGCTCAGCGCACCGTGCAGGGCCGAGCCAGGTTGACCAGGTCACCCGGACGGTCGCCGTTGACCCGACCGATCGCGGTGGCGATCCGGTTGATCGCGGCGACGCGCCGGTCCTCCAGCGGGCCGATGACCGCGTTCCGGACGAAGTTCGCGCCACCCTCGGGCCGGACCGCCAGCTGCGCCAGGCGGGCGTTGGCGTCCGCGATCTGCTGGTTCAGGTTGGCCAGCTCCCGCTGGACCTCGGCGGCGGCCTGGGCCGGCACGGCCGGCAGCCGGTCGGCGACGCTCGGGCAGCTCACCGTCTGCGCGACGCCGGCACCGCCGTTGTTGCCGGCGTTGCCGTTGCCGTTGTTACCCGCGTTCCCGGCGTTGCCGTTGTTGCCCGCGCCGCCGTTGTTGCCCGCACCGCCGTTGTTGCCGTTGCCGGCGTTGCTGTTCAGGGCGCTGGGGATGCCGGGGGCGTTGAGGCCGCAGTTGGCCAGGCTGGCGAGGTTGGGGCGTTGTCCGCCGGCCCGGTTGATGTTGATGCCGATCCGGTCGAGGGCGGCGACGCGCTTGCTGGCCAGCGGGCCGAGGATCGCGAGTTGGACGAAGTTGGCGCCGCCCTGGGGGTTGGCGGCCTGTTGGGCGAGGCGGGCGTTGGCTTCCTCGATCTGCTTGTCGAGGTTGGCCAGTTCCTGCTCGACTCCGGCGAGGGCGGCGGCCGGCACGTTGCTGAGCTTGTCGCGTACCGTCGGGCAGTTCGCCGTCTGCGCGGCGCCGGCACCGCCGTTGTTCCCCGCGTTGCCGTTGCCGTTGTTGCCCGCGTTGCCGTTCCCCGCGTTGCCGTTACCGTTGTTCCCCGCGTTGCCGTTGCCGGTGTTGGCGTTCAGGGCGCTGGGGATGCCGGGGGCGTTGAGGCCGCAGTTGGCGAGGCTGGCGAGGTCGGGGCGTTGTCCGCCGGCCCGGTTGATGTTGATGCCGATCCGGTCGAGGGCGGCGACGCGCTTGCTGGCCAGCGGGCCGAGGATCGCGAGTTGGACGAAGTTGGCGCCGCCCTGGGGGTTGGCGGCCTGTTGGGCGAGGCGGGCGTTGGCTTCCTCGATCTGCTTGTCGAGGTTGGCCAGTTCCTGCTCGACTCCGGCGAGGGCGGCGGCCGGCACGTTGCTGAGCTTGTCGCGTACCGTCGGGCAGTTCGCCGTCTGCGCGCCGCTGCCGGCGCCGTCATCGGCCGAGGCCAGCGTCAGGCCGGCCCCGAGCAGCGCGACCGCGAGGAGGCCGACCCCGCCGACCTTCAAGGCCGCGTGCTTCTGGTGTCGTAGCGTACGCCTGACCATGCATCTCTCCTCATGATTGACCGGCCGGACGGGTCGATGAAGGTCGATCACCGCCGGCTTGTGCGCCGTGGATGCCCGGAAGACAGCTCGACGACGGCGGCCGGCCCGCGTGTCGTGCTTCCCGGGGTGCAGACCGGACGTGCATCGGGAGCGCTCCCGCCGCAGGTCCGGGCAGTGTGTGTGGTTCGGTCGTGGATACGGGGGGTGCGACCGAACAGTTCAATCGGTTGCTCGAAGATCGTCGGCGGCGGCGACCCGTCGGCGCCACGCGGGTGCGGTACGAGGGTGGGGATCTGGCCGTTAGTCTGCGTGTTCATGAGAGTCCGGGCGCTGGGCGCCGTCTCCGCCGTCCTCACGATCGTGGTTTTGCCCGCCACTGCGGGTACGGCGGCGACCACCCAGAGTGCCGTACCGGCGTCGAATGCCCCGGCATCCGCGCCCGCTGCGGTGCCCTGTCCCAAGGCGACGGCGCCGAAGGTCGTCCGGTCACCCCGTCCGACCCCGCCGCCGTCGGTGCCGGAACACCGCGCCGTCGGCGGGGACGCCCTCGCCACTGCCGGGCTCGTCGTACCGCCGCAGGTGCCGGCGCCGCCGAAGGTGACCGCGACCTCGTGGTTGGTGGCCGACCTGGACACCGGTGAGGTGTTGGGTGGGTGCGGTCCGCACGAGTACGCCACCCCGGCCAGCGTGCAGAAGCTGCTGCTGGCCGCGACGATGCTGTCCCGGCTCGACCCCCGTGAGGTCGTCGAGATCACCCGGAAGGACCTGGACATCGCACCGGGCAGTTCGGCGGTCGGGTTGCTGCCCGGTGGCCGGTACCGGGTGAAGACGCTGTGGCTCGGGCTGCTGCTGCAATCCGGCAACGAGGCGGCCAACGCGCTGGCCCGCCTCGGCGGTGGGCCGGACGGCGTGGCCGGCGGGGTGCGGGCCATGAACGAAGAGGCCCGCCGGCTCGGTGCCCGGCAAACCCACGCGGTCACCCCGTCCGGGTTGGACGGTCCGGGGCAGTTCACCAGCGCGTACGACCTGGCCCTGATCGCCCGCGCCTGCTTCGCCGACCCGACCTTCGGCACGTACGCGCGCACCGAGCGAACCCGCATCCCGGCCCAGAAGGCGCTGGGTGCCAAGGGGTTCCAGATCCAGAACAACAACCAGTTGATCTACCGCTATCCGGGCGCCCTGGGCGGCAAGACGGGCTTCACCGACTATGCCCGGCACACCTACGTCGGTGCCGCCGAGCGCGACGGTCGCCGGCTGGTCGTCACGCTGCTCGGCGCCGAGCCCCGGCCACTGCGGGGCTGGGAGCAGGGCGCCGCGCTGCTCGACTGGGGATTCGGCCTGCCCCGCGACGCCACGGTGGGCCGCCTGGTGGAGCCGGGGGAGTTGGACGCCGTACCGTCGCCGCCCGCACCGGACGTGGCGACCGAAGCGCCGGTGGATCCGGTCACCTCGGCCACCCTCGGCGACACCCCGGGCGCGGGCATGTACGTGGCGTTGGCCGTCGGCGCGACGGCGATCGCGCTGGCCGTGGTCGCCGCCCGCCGTGGCCGCGCCGCCGCGAGCGGTCCCGCTGCCGACCGTGGCCGCGTCGCCGACGGTGGCAACTGACCGGAGTCGCGGGACGTCCGTGCTGGTCGATTCGCCGGACTGGCCGGAATTCACCCGATAGTGTCATGGGCTGTGAGAGTCTCCGGCCTGGCCGTGGCGGTGACCGCGGCGCTCCTGACGTCTCCGCTGGTGCCCGTCACCGGTGCCGCTGCGGCGGGACCCGTGCCGTGCCCACGCCCGGCGCCTCCCGCGCCCGGCCCGACGCCGTCGGCGACACCGCCCCCGGACCCGGTCCAGCGGGCGGTGGGCGGCGCCCGGCTGGCGACCTCCGGGCTCGTCGTACCGCCGCAGGTGTCGGCACCACCGAAGGTGGCCGCCGCCTCGTGGTTGGTGGCCGACCTGGACACCGGTGAGGTGTTGGGTGGGTGCGGTCCGCACGAGTACGCCACCCCGGCCAGCGTGCAGAAGCTGCTGCTGGCCGCGACGATGCTGCCCCGGCTCGACCCGGCCGAGGAGGTCACCATCACCGCCGGCGACCTCGACATCGAGCCGGGCAGCTCGGCGGTGGGACTGGTGGCGGGCGGCCGGTACCGGGTCGAGACGCTCTGGCTGGGACTGCTGCTGCGTTCGGGCAACGAGGTGGCCAACGCGCTGGCCCGCCTCGGTGGCGGCCCGGACGGGATGGCCGGTGGCCTACGCGCGATGAACGAGCAGGCCAAGCTGCTCGGCGCGTACCAGACCCACGCCGCGACACCCTCCGGACTGGACGGTCCGGGGCAGTTCACCAGCGCGTACGACCTGGCCCTGATCGCCCGGGCCTGCTTCGCCGACGGTCACTTCCGCCAGTACGTGGCCACCCGGGAGGCGGACATCCCGGCCCAGCCGAAGCAGCGCGCCAAGGGCTTCAGCATCGACAACGACAACCAGCTGCTCTACCACTACCCGGGGGCGCTGGGCGGCAAGACCGGCTACACCGACCTGGCCCGGCACACCTACGTCGGTGCCGCCGAACGCAACGGGCGTCGGCTCGTGGTCACCCTGCTCGGTGCCGACGTGATCGACCAGCGCGGTTGGCAACAGGGTGCCGCGCTGCTCGACTGGGGTTTCGCCCTGCCCCGCGACGCCTCGGTCGGCGTGCTGGTCCGCCCCGGCACCACCACCGCCTCCGCGCCGCCCGCCTCGGTCCCACCCCAGGCGCTGCCCGGTGGCGCGTCCGGTGCCGAACAGACCGGCCGGGGTGCGCTCGCCGGCCAACTCCGGTCAGCCTCGTACGTGGTCCTCGCCGTCGGGTTGACCGTGCTGGTCGGCGCGCTGATCGGGCGTCGCCGCCGGCTGCGTACCGCCGGTCGCGGCCCGACCCCGCGCGGCTGACCGGCAGATGGCGGCCCGCCCGGTCCTCGACGCCGGCCGGCGGCCGGGCTGGTCGAGGATGGCCGTGGTGCTGGTGGTGGGCCTGGTGGCGGGCCTGGTCACCGCGGCCGGATGCAGCCGGCCGCCGCCCGCACCGCAACCCTCACCGGCGCCGGCACGGCCGGGCTTCGTCGTACTGTCCGACGTGGACTCCCGCATCCGCGCCGACATCCGGTACGCCAGCACACACAACTTCGTCGGCCAGCCCGTCGCCGGCTACGCCGAGCCGCTGTGCCTGCTCACCGCCACCGCCGCCGAGGCACTGCGCGCAGTGCAGGACGCCGCGCTCGCCACCGGCCACACCCTCAAGGTGTACGACTGCTACCGCCCCCAACGGGCCGCCGACGAGTTCCGGACCTGGGCCGCCCGCCCCGACGACCAGCAGATGAAGGCCGAGTTCTACCCCCGGGTGGCCAAGTCGGACCTGTTCCCCCGCGGCTACCTCGGGGCGCCCAGCGCGCACAGCCGGGGCAGCACCGTCGACCTCACGCTGGTCGCGGTGCCCGCCCCCGGGCAGGCCCGATACGTCCCCGGCCAGCCACTTGTCGCCTGCACCGCCCCGCGTGCGGAGCGCTTCGGCGACAACAGCGTCGACATGGGCACCGGCTTCGACTGCTTCGACCCGCTCGCGCACACCGGCACCACCCGGATCAGTGTCACCGCCCGGGAGAACCGGCGGCTGCTGCGGCAGTTGATGACCGATGGCGGGTTCGCCGGCTACGACCGGGAGTGGTGGCACTTCCGCTACCGTGCCGAGCCCTGGCCGGACACCTACTTCGACCTGCCGGTCACCCGCTCCTCAGCCGGCTGACCGCCCCGCCGTTCCGCCGCCAGCAGGGCCGCGCGTGATGCGCCTCTCGGCTTGCCCCGCCGGCCAGATCTCGGGTTGCCCGCCGGTCAGTCGGCTTGCCCGGCGGTGAGTTCTCGGGTTGCCCGGCGGTCCGGTTGCCGGGCGGTGAGTTCTCGGGTTGCCCGGCGGTCCGGTTGCCGGGCGGTGAGTTCTCGGGTTGCCCGGCGGTCCGGTTGCCGGGCGGTGAGTTCTCGGGTTGCCCGGCGGTCCGGTTGCCGGGCGGTCAGTTCTCGGGTTGCCAGCCGGCGGCGAGCAGGGCCCGGCGGAGGGTGTCGGCGACCTGGTCCGGGTGTGCGCGGACCAGCCAGGCGGGGAAGCGGAGAATCCGGTCCCCGGTGGTCCAGACGTCGTTCTGGCGCTGCATGTCGGCGGCCCAGTGGCGTACGTCCATGTGGTGTGCACCGTCGATCTCCACGTGCAGCCGCCACGCCCGCCAGTACGCGTCCAGCCAGCGGGTACGCCCCGCCGCGTCGGTCCGCCGCTCCTGGAGGTCCGGCTCGGGCAACCCGGCCCGGCGACAGAGCCGAACGAAGTCGATCTCGCTGAGTGCCTGGGCGCCGCCGGTGACGTCGTCGATGGTCTGCCGGATCAACCGCCGCCGGGGCGCCCGGGGCAGCACGTCGAGCACCGCCGCCAACTCCTCGGGCAACACCCGCCGTTGCTGGCAACCCGCCGCGATCATCTCCTGCGCCTGTCGTACCGACGACGCCCATCCGGCCGCGTCGATGAGGGCACGCGCCGTGGTGGTCCGGGGTGGGCGGCCGACCTGAAGGTGCTCGGCAGGCAACACCGTCGTCCGATGCACCACCACGGCCGCCATGTCGATCGGCAACCGGCGTAGGCCGGTACGACCCGCCCGGCGGTGCGCCGGCACCAGCACATGCAGGGGCTCCCGCCGCAGGCCGCGTACCCCGGCCTCGCCGGCCGCCGTGGCGCCCGCGAGTACCGCACCCGCTCCGGCGGCGAGAACCGCCACCCACAACTGCTGGTCCCGGGTCAGTCGCCCATTCCCGGTCAGCAGCAGCCCACGACTGATCGAACGCCACCGCCCGGAGCGGATCAGCCCCCGCACGGCGCCCTCGGTGAGCACCGCGCGAGCCTGCGCGACGGTGAGCACGCCGGCCTGCTCGAACGCCAGCCACTCCAGAGCCCCGGCCCGCTCGTCGGGAACAACAGCCACCACCCACCCACTGTGGCGCCCCGACCGACGCCCCCACCAGCAAATCTTGGACAGTTTCCGTTAGCAGCTAACGGAAACTGTCCATGATCTAGTGCCGCCTACCGCCGAACCCGGTCAGCAAGGCGAAAACGATCAGCGCCGGCCGGCGACATCAGCGCTTGCGGATGCGCAAACGGTGCGGACTCACTGCGGTGGTGGAGTGCCTGGACGGGCGGGGGCGACATCAGCGCCTGGGGATGTGCAAACGGTGCGGAGGGCACACCCCGACTTGGGTGTGCCCTCCGCACCGTCCCACACGCTCCGCGATGGCAGCTCCGGCTGGTAAGGGTGTCAGCTCAACCCGTCGTGCTTGACGGACTCGACAAAGGAGCGCCACGCGGACGGACCAAACGACAACGCCGGACCAGCGACGTCCTTGCTGTCTCGTACCCCAACGAACCCCGGGCCACCATCCGCCACCTCGACGCAGGCCCCCTCATTGCTGTAGCTGCTCTTACGCCACCGTGCACCGGATATGTCACTCATCGTAGCTCTCCTTGATCACGTCGCTGACCAGATCCTCTGACGCAGACTCCGGTAGGGCAAGGCCCCAGAGCGTCGCCCAGGCTCCCTCGTATGCCTCGACTTCCTTGGGCCGGTCGAGGTAAAGGCTGCCCGTCAGAGACTCGCTGTAGACCGTGGACGGCTCAGCGGGTCGGGTGCCGACCCGTGGGAAGTCCAACAGGATGAACGCCCCCGCGACGGACGCAATGTGCGGCCCCACCGACAGTGGCAAGATCCGCACCTTGACGTTACTCATCTGGTTGATGTTCGCCAGATGGGCAAGCTGTGCCCGCCAGGCGTCCCGATCGGCTATGGGTCTGCGGATGACCGCCTCGTCAATGATCGCCTCGTATTGCGGCGCCGCCGGCCTCCGTCGGGACAACAGCTTCTGTCGCTCCAATCTCAGGGCAACCTTCTGCGCCACCTCTTGCGGCGTTCGGGGCTTTCCACTGAAGATCGTGGCCGCGTAGTCCGGCGTCTGGAGCAGGCCGGGGATGACGTTCGGTTCGTAGTGACGCAACCGTCGCGCTGCCGCTTCCAGCCCTACATAAAGCTCGAACCATGCCGGGATCGCTTCGCCGTAGCTGTGCCACCAGCCGCGGGCTTTGCTTTCTCGGGCCAGGGACACCATGACCTCGGTCAGTTCGGTCGAGGTGCCGTAGTGCTGGCACATCAGGGTGACGTCGTGGGTGCGCAGTGACGTCTGCCCGCTTTCCAGGCGGTACATCTTCGCCCGGGACCATTCCAGTGCCTCGGCGGCGGCTTCGAGATTGATTCCGGCCTCTTCTCGGGCCTGTCGCAACAGTCGGCCGAGTTGCCGTCGGGGTACAGAAGATCCAATGTCGGCCATCGCACCTCGTCTCAGTCCGGCCGGCTCCGGTGTCTCATTTGGAACAGCATTTCGGGCCAGCTGACACGATGTCAATATCATCGCCTGAAATTCTGAGTGAGACGTTGCATCTCGTGTGTCTACCAACCATCGTGGCTGGTGGTAGCCCTGATCACGGTGGTCACAGGAGGTGCGCGGTGCCCCGATGGAAATGGTTTCAGCGTCCGGACGAACCGATCGACGTCACTGTCTTGGTGCCCGGACATGCCCGACGCGGCGGCCAACCCCGCCCGGACCCGGCCGGCCCGCGAGCAGCGCCACCGCACCACCATTCACCGGCCCGATCGCGATTTTCGGTCGCGATCCGCTGCTGCGGTTCGAGGAGATTCCGGTGAGCCAGGAGCAGGGACTCTGGTCGGTTGAGCTGGCCGACCTGCCGGCGGTCGAGGTGGACGACAAACCCGAGGTCGTGGTCCTGGTGCGGGAGGGTGAGCCGATCGGCTGGGCGTTCGTCTTTCCCGACGGCGACTTCTGGCTGATCCGCGACGACGCGCGCAGCGTGACGCACGGCTCCAGCCTGGCTGTCCTGACGAACTTCTGGAGTGCCGTCTTCGCCTGCGACGTGGGTCGGCCGGTGGTCAGGAGTCCGGGTGGCGCGGCAGCCGGCTCAGTCGGTGGCCCGGTCCGGTAGCGGCAACCAGGCGAGCACGTCGGCGATCTTCGCGTCCCAGTACGCCCAGTCGTGCTCGCCGGGGGAGAAGTCCACGGTCAGCGGCAGCCCCTTGGCTCGGGCCGCCTCGACGAACCGCACGTTGTCCTCGTACAGGAAATCCTCGGTGCCGCAGGCGACGTAGAGCGGGGGTACGGCGGTGCCGGCTCGGTCGAGCAGGGCGAGCGGGTCGTCGTCGGTGCCGGCCACCGGGCGGTCGCCGAAGGCGGTGTGCCACACCCGGGCGTCGATCGGGTGGGTCGGGTGTCCGGCGCGGGCGGCGAGGTCGAGCGCGCCGGAGAGGCTGGCCGCCGCGGCGAACCGGTCCGGCTCGCGCAGCGCCCACTTCATCGCCCCGTAGCCGCCCATGGAGAGTCCGGCGACGAAGGTGTCCTGCGGGCGGGTGGAGAGGCGGAAGAAGCCGTGGCAGAGCTGTGGCAACTCCTCGCTGAGGAAGGTCCAGTACCGGTTGCCGTGTTCCTCGTCGGCGTAGAAGCTGCGTCCCACCTGCGGCATCACCACGGCCAGGCCGAGCGGTGCGACGTACCGCTCGATGGCGGTACGGCGTAGCCAGATGGTGTCGTCGTCGCTGAGCCCGTGCAGCAGGTAGAGCACCGGCGGGTCACCGGCGGCGTCCGCCCCGGTCAGCCCGATCTGCGAGCGGGTCCGCTGCGGCAGGATCACGGTCATCGAGGTGCTGAGGCCGAGCGTCTCGGCGAAGAAGTCACAGCGGATCAGGGCCATGAGCGTCGAATGTAACCGACCGGACGCGGGGACCGGTGGGGCTTCTCGGGGCCACGACCCACCCTTGAGGATGGTGCCCAGGTGGCGACCAGCGGGCGAATGATCCGTCGACTCGGTGGGTGATGTTGGTCCGGCGGCCCCGTAGGCTGTCGGCCATGACTGCCGTACGTCGATGCTTGGGTGACGCACGGTGGCTGGCACAGCCGGCCCCGGCGCTCGTGTCGGAGCCGGCCACCCGGTGAGTGACCTGCCTGTGCCGGCCCAGCGACGCGGGCCGGTCGACCCTCCGCAACGCTCCGGGCTGGTCGACGCGTGTGCCCGGATCGCCGCCTCCCGTCCGTTCGAGATCACCATCGTCGCGGTGATCCTGGCCAACGGCGTGGTCCTCGGCCTGGAGACCTACCCCAACCTGGGGACGGCGGGCACCGCGCTGTACGCCGTCGAGTGGGGCTTCCGGACGATCTTCGTCATCGAGATCGCCATCCGGGTGCTGGCCTACGGCCGTCGGCCGCAGGACTTCTTCCGGCAGGGCTGGAACGTCTTCGACTTCCTGGTGATCGCGGCGATCTTCGTGCCCGCCCTGCACGGCGACTCGGCGCTGCTGCGCGTGGTCCGGGTGCTGCGGATGGTACGGCTGGTGCGGTTCTCGCCCGGCCTGCGGACGATCGTCGCCGCCCTGTGGCGCAGCCTGCCGGGCATCGGCGGGTTCCTCGCCCTGGCCATGGTGACCCTCTACGTCTACGGCATGGCCGGCTGGCTGATCTTCGGTGAGGTCTACCCGGAGGAGTACGGGGACATCGGACGGTCTCTGCTGACCCTGTTCGTGCTGCTGTCCCTGGAAACCCTGCCGGACCTCATCGAGCAGGGCATGGAGCTGTCGCCCTGGACGGTGCTCTACTACGGCAGCTTCGTGGTGATCACGGTCAACCTGCTGCTCAACATCCTGATCGCCGTCTTCGTCAACTCCATGGAGGAGGCCCGCCGGTTGGAGATGACCGAAGGGCTGGCCCCCGGCTACGACGAGGACGGCGACGGGGTTCCCGACGAGTTGGACCGTATCGCGATCAGTCAGCGCCTCGACGATCTGCGCACCCTCATCGTGGAGCTTGAGCGGGAGCTGCGGATCGACCGCGACGACGGGCGGGGGCGTCGGGTGCTAAGGGACTGAACGAACGTTTTTGATCGCGCTGGATCCGCTGGTCGGCGTCAGGTTTCAGCCATGCGTCCCAACGTGAAACACCGATGAACTCGACTGCCGTTCTGGGTGCTCTGTCGCCGGACACACCTTTGATCCAAATCACGGCAGATGCAGATCCCGGTCCTTACCGGATAGGGTCGTTGCACCGACTGATGATCTCTGGGGAGGGTGTGTGCTGGTACTGGTGGCGGTCCATGCGCTGACAGCCGTGATCGCCCCGGCGCTGGTGCGGCTCTGGGGGCGGCAGGCCCTCTACCTGGTCGCGTTGGTACCCGGTGCGACGCTGGCGTGGGCGCTGACACATACGGCCACGGTCCGTTCCGGCGAGCCGGTGACCGAGACAGTGACCTGGGTCCCGCAGCTCGGCCTGGAACTCGCGCTGCGGATGGGGACGCTGTCCTGGCTGATGGTGGTGCTGGTCGGGGGCGTGGGTGCGCTGGTGCTGGCCTACAGCGCCCGCTACTTCCGCTCCGACGATCCCGGGCTGGGCCGGTTCGCCGCCGTCTTCCTCGCCTTCGCCGGCGCGATGCTCGGCCTGGTCGTCTCCGACGACCTGCTGCTGCTGTACGTGTTCTGGGAGCTGACCACCGTCTTCTCCTACCTGCTGATCGGCTACGACCCGGCCAAGCGGGCCAGCCGACGGGCCGCCATGCAGGCCCTGCTGGTGACCACGCTGGGTGGCCTGGCGATGCTCGCCGGGTTCGTCATGCTCGGCCAGCACGCCGGCAGCTACCGCTGGTCGGAGGTCGCGGAGAACCTGCCCGGCGGCGGCTATCTCGCGGCCGCCCTGGTGCTGATCCTGCTGGGCGCGTTGAGCAAGTCGGCGATCTTCCCGTTCAGCTTCTGGCTGCCGGGCGCGATGGCGGCACCCACCCCGGTCAGCGCGTACCTGCACGCCGCCGCCATGGTCAAGGCGGGCATCTTCCTGGTCGCCCTGATGGGCCCCGCCGTGGCGGAGGCCACCCCGTGGCGACCGGTGCTGCTCGTCACCGGGCTGATCACGATGTTCTTCGGCGGCTGGTCCGCGCTGCGGCAGGTCGACCTCAAGCTGCTGCTGGCGTACGGCACGGTCAGCCAGCTCGGCCTGCTCATGGTCGTCCTCGGCGCCGGCACCCGGGACACCGCACTGGCCGGCGTGGCCATGGTGCTGGCCCACGCGCTGTTCAAGGCCACCCTGTTCCTCACCGTCGGCGTCATCGACCACGCCACCGGCACCCGTGACCTGCGTGAACTCAGTGGTGTCGGGCGCCGGGCACCCGCCCTGGCGGTGGTCGCGGGACTGGCGGCGGCCTCCATGGCCGGCCTGCCGCCGATGGCCGGATTCGTCGCCAAGGAGGCGGCGGTCGAGGCGCTGCTGCACGGCGGCACCGCCGACCTGGTGGTGCTGGCCGGCGTGATCCTCGGTTCGGTGCTGACCGTGGCGTACACGCTGCGCTACCTGTGGGGTGCCTTCGCCGACAAGCCCGACACCCCGGCCACCACCGTGCGGCCGGTCTCCTGGTCCTTCCTCGCCCCGGCCGCGGTGCTCGCCCTTGCCGGCGTCGCCGTCGGCCTGCTCGCCCCGGCGGTGGATCGCCTGCTGGCCCCGTACGCCGATCTCTACCGGTCCGCCGAGCCCGGCTACCACCTGGCGTTGTGGCACGGCCTCACCCCGGCGCTCGGGCTGTCGGTGCTGGCCGTGGCCGGCGGCGCCGGGCTGTTCCACCTGATGCGCCGCGAGCGGGTCCGGGCCACCCTGCGGCTGCCGTTCGACGGCGCCGCCGTCTACAAGAAGTGCATCGCGCTGACCGACCGGCTCGCGGTGGAACTGACCGGTAAGACCCAGCGTGGTTCGTTGCCGTTCTACCTCGGGGTCATCCTGGTGGTGCTGGTCGTGCTGCCCGGTGGCACGCTGCTGGCCGGCAGCCCCTGGCCGCAGCGGTTCCACCTGTGGGACACGCCGTTGCAGGGGGTCGCCGGTGCCGTGGTGGTGATCGCCGCCGTGATGGCCGCCCGTGCCCTGCGCCGGCTCACCGCGATGATCCTGGTCGGCGTGGCCGGCTACGGCATCGCGTTGATGTTCATCCTGCACGGCGCACCCGACCTGGCGTTGACCCAGTTCCTGGTGGAGACCGTCACGATCGTCATGTTCGTGCTGGTGCTGCGCCGGCTGCCGGTCAAGTTCTCGGAACGTCCGATCCGTTCCAGCCGGCGCGGCCGGATCGCGATCGGGGTCGCCGTCGGCGCCGTCACCGCCGGCATGGCCTACGTCGCGACCGGCGCCCGCCAGGCCATCCCGATCTCCGTCGGCTTCCCCGACGAGGCGGTCTCCTACGGCGGCGGCAAGAACGTGGTCAACGTGACGCTGGTCGACATCCGGGCCTGGGACACCATGGGTGAGATCGCGGTGCTGGTGGTGGCCGCGACCGGCGTGGCCAGCCTGATCTTCCGGCGGGCCCGGGACCTCGACCGGCGCGGCGACATCCCCGGCGGCGGTCGGGCCGAGTCGACCCGGCCACGCTGGCTGACCACCGGTGCCACCGCCCGCGCGCAGTCGGTCATCCTCCAGGTGGTCACCCGGCTGCTGTTCCACGCCATCCTGCTGTTCTCCATCTACCTGCTGTTCAGCGGCCACAACGCCCCCGGCGGCGGGTTCGCCGCCGGCCTGGTGGCGGGCCTGGCCCTGGCCGTGCGCTACCTGGCCGGCGGTCGTACCGAACTCAACGGCGCCGCACCGGTCGACGCCGGGGTGGTGCTCGGCGCCGGACTCTTCGTCGCCGTCGGCACCGGGGTGGCCGCGTTGCTGCTCGGCGGGGAGTTCCTGCAGAGCGCCATGCTCGACTTCTACGTGCCGGTGCTGGGCAAGGTCCACTTCGTCACCTCGGCCTTCTTCGACGTCGGTGTCTACCTGATCGTCGTCGGTCTGGTGCTGGACATCCTGCGCAGCCTCGGCGCCGAGATGGACCGCCAACACGAGACCGAGGACGTCGAGGTACGGGAAAAGGAGCTGGTGTGAGTCCCAACCTCACCTACGTCATCGTGGTCGGCGTGCTCGTCGCCGCCGGTGTGACGCTGCTGCTCGAACGCAGCCTGACCCGGGTGCTGATGGGCGTCATCCTGCTCGGCAACGGCGCGAACCTGCTGCTGCTCACCGGCGGGCGAGCCGGCGGTGCGCCGATCGTCGGCAGCACCCCGCAGGAGGAGATGAGCGACCCGCTGCCCCAGGCGATGATCCTCACCGCCATCGTCATCACCCTCGGCATGACCGCCTTCCTGCTGGCCCTGGCGTACCGCAGTTGGCATCTCAACGGGCACGACGAGGTGCAGGACGACGTCGAGGACCGCCGGATCATGGACCTCGCCGAGCGGGACGAGGGACCGGGTGACGCCGACGCCGGCACCGGTGACGACGATGACGACGACACGGATACCAACAGCGACCGGTCGCTTGCCGCCTCGACCGACGCGGGGAGGGCTGGATGACGTACCTCGTTCCGCTGCCGGTGGTGATGCCACTGCTCGGCGCGGCACTGACGCTGCTGCTGGTGGGGCGCCCGCGCGCCCAGCGGTGGGTGAGCCTCACCGTGCTCACCGCCACCGTCGCGGTGGCCGTCCTGCTGCTGGTGCGGTCCAGCATCGACGGTCCGCTGGTGGTGGAGGTCGGCGGCTGGGTCGCCCCGCTGGGCATCGTGCTGGTGGCCGACCAACTCGCCGCGTTGATGCTGGTGGTCTCCGCCGCGGTGACCCTCTGCGTGCTGGTCTACTCCATCGGCCAGGGCATGGCCGACGGCAACGAGGAAACTCCGCTGTCGGTCTACCACCCCACCTACCTGGTGTTGACCGCCGGTGTGTGCAACGCCTTCCTCTCCGGCGACCTGTTCAACCTCTACGTCGGCTTCGAGATCCTGCTGGTCGCCAGCTACGTGCTGCTCACCCTGGGCAGCACCGAGACCCGGATCCGGGCCGGCACGACGTACGTCGTGGTCAGCCTGCTCTCCTCGGTGATCTTCCTGGTCGCCATCGGCCTGGTGTACGCCTCGACCGGCACGCTCAACCTGGCCCAGCTCGTCGACCGGCTGGACGCCCTCCCCGACGACCTGCGGCTGGTGTTGCAGGGCATGCTGCTGCTCGCCTTCGGCATCAAGGCGGCGGTGTTCCCGCTGTCGGCCTGGCTGCCGGACAGCTATCCCACCGCGCCGGCCCCGGTCACCGCCGTCTTCGCCGGCCTGCTGACCAAGGTCGGCGTGTACGCGATCATCCGTACCGAGACGCTGCTGTTCCCCGGCGGGCGGACGGCCACGTTGCTGCTGGTGACGGCGGTGCTGACGATGGTGGTCGGCATCCTCGGCGCGGTCGCCCAGTCCGACATCAAGCGGTTGCTGTCGTTCACCCTGATCAGCCACATCGGCTACATGCTCTTCGGCGTCGGGCTCACCTCGTCGCTCGGGCTCTCCGCGGCGATCTTCTACGTGGTGCACCACATCACCATCCAGACCACCCTGTTCCTCGCCGCCGGCCTGGTCGAACGAAGAGGCGGCAGCACCGCCATGGACCGTCTCGGCGGCCTGGCCCGGCTGTCGCCGATCCTGGCCGTGTTGTTCTTCGTACCCGCGTTGAACCTCGCCGGCATTCCACCGTTCTCCGGGTTCCTCGGCAAGCTCGGCCTGGTCCAGGCGGGCATCGACGACGGTGGCGTGCTGGCCTGGATCCTGGTCGGCGGTGGCCTGCTCACCAGCCTGCTCACCCTGTACGCCGTCGCCCGGGTGTGGAACCTGGCCTTCTGGCGGGCACCGCACCCGGAGATGCCGGAGGCCGGCGACGCCGCCCAGGCGGCCCGCACCAGTGGGGCGGAACAGCCGCACCAGCCCGTGCCCGCCGGGCAGAGCGGCGCCGTGCTGCCCGGCCTGATGATCGCGCCGACGGTGGCCCTGGTGGTCTTCGGTCTGGTGCTCACGTTGGTGGCCGGCCCGCTGTTCGACCTGAGCACGGACGCCGCCAACGACCTGCTGCAACGGACCCCGTACGTCGACGCCGTCTTCCCGGGAGGTGCGCCGTGAAGCCGGACCAGATGACTCCGGCGGAGCCGACCAGCCCGCCGAACCCGCCCCTGAGCCGGACGGCCGTACGCCGTAACCGGATCGTCGCGGTGACCTTCCTGGTCGTCGTCTGGGTGCTGCTCTGGGGCACGCTGTCCTGGGCCAACGTGATCAGCGGGCTGGTGGTGGCCACCATCCTGCTGACCGTGTTCCCGCTACCGCCGGTGACCTTCGCGGGGCGGATCCACCCACTGGGTACGGCCCGGTTCCTGGTGCGTTTCCTGCGGGACCTGGTCGTCGCCTCCGTCCAGATCGCCTGGTTGGCGCTGCGTCCCCGGCACGTGCCGCGCAGCGCCATCATCGCGGTGCGACTGCGGGTGAACACCGACCTCAATCTCACCCTCACCGCGGAGGCGTTGTCCCTGGTGCCGGGCAGCCTGATCCTGGAGGCCGACCGCAACTCCGGCACCCTGTTCATCCACGTCATCAACGTGGACAGCCTTTCCGAGGTGGAGAAGTTCCGGGGCGAGGTGCTGGAGTTGGAGGCCCGCATCGTCGCCGCCATCGGCTCGCCGGAGGAGCAGCGCCTCGTCCGCGAGAATCCACCGCCACCGGTCGACCTGGAAGGGGCAGCGGCATGACCATCGTCGCCGTGACCGTCACCGCGCTGCTCGCCGTGGCCGGCGCGCTCACCCTCGCCCGCATCATCCGTGGCCCGTCGATCCTGGACCGGGCCGTGGCCACCGACGTACTGCTGGCCATCATCGTCGCCGCCATCGCCACCGAGGCCGCCTACAGCCGCGACGCCACCGCCCTGCCGGTGCTGGTGGTCCTCGCCGTCCTCGGGTTCGTCGGATCGGTGAGCGTCGCCCGCTTCGCCGCCCGGAGAAACAAATGAACCTCGACGCCGTGCTCGACATCGTCGCCGCCGTCTGCCTGATCAGCGGCGCTCTGCTCAGCCTCGCCGCCGGGGTGGCCCTGGTGCGCTTCCCCGACCTGCTCACCCGGATGCACGCCGCGGCCAAGCCGCAGGTTCTCGGGCTGCTGCTGGTGCTGGTCGGGTGCGGTCTGCGGCTGCGGACCGGGGTGGACATCACCACGCTGGTGCTGGTCGGCATCTTCCAGCTGGCCACCGCCCCGGTCGCCGCGCACATGGTCGGTCGGGCCGGTTACCCGCACGACGACATCCGCAGCGACCTGCTCCTCACCGACGAACTCGCCGCCCACCTGGACCGGGTCGCCGAGGACCGACCCGAACCCACCCCCGCCTGACGCTCAATATCAATTGCCACCCCCACCCCAACTCCATACTCTCTCCCCGCGCCGCTCAGCGCGTCGATCATGCACTTGCTGTCGCGGCACAAGCCGCAAAAGTGACGTGTCGGCGACCAGAAGTGCAAGATCGGCGTGGGTCGGCGCGGGGTCGGCGTGGAGTTGGGGAGGTGGGGCATGGGGTTCGGTGTGCTTGCGGGGACGCGGGCGCCGGTGCGGGTGTGGACCGATCCGTACCGCGTCGAGGCGCAGGCTGCTCGGCAGTTGCGCAATATTGGAGGGCTGCCGTGGGTGCACGGGGTTGCGGTGATGCCGGACGTGCACTTCGGTAAGGGAGCCACGGTCGGGTCCGTGATCGCGATGCGGCAGGCCGTCTCGCCGGCCGCCGTCGGGGTGGACATCGGTTGCGGCATGTCGGCGGTACGCACCTCGCTGACCGCCGCGGACCTGCCCGACGACCTCGCCGGGCTGCGCCGGGCCATCGAGGAGGCCATCCCGGTCGGCTTCGCGCAGCGCGACGAGCCGGTCAATCCGCGTCGGATCCGGGGCCTGGAGCAGCGCGGCTGGGACGACTTCTGGCAGCGCTTCACCGGCCTGGACCGCAAGGTGGCGCAGCTGGAGACGCGGGCCCGGCGGCAGTTGGGCACCCTCGGCGGCGGCAACCACTTCATCGAGGTCTGCCTGGAGCAGGGCGGTGCGGACACCGGCCGGGTCTGGTTGATGCTGCACTCCGGGTCGCGCAACATCGGCAAGGAACTGGCCGAGCGGCACATGGCGGTGGCCCGGCGGCTGCCGCACAACGCCGACCTGCCCGACCGGGACCTGGCGGTCTTCCTCACCGGCACGCCCGAGATGGATGCCTACCGCCGGGACCTGTGGTGGGCGCAGGAGTACGCGCGGCGCAACCGGGCGATCATGCTCGCCGTGTTGACGAACCTGGTGCGGGACCGGTTTCCGCAGGTCAGCTACGACGAGCCGATCAGCTGCCACCACAACTACGTGGCCGAGGAGCGTTACGACGGGGTGGACGTGCTGGTCACCCGCAAGGGCGCGATCCGGGCCGGCACCGGCGACCTGGGCATCATTCCGGGATCGATGGGTACCGGGTCGTACATCGTGCGTGGCAAGGGCAATGAGGCGGCGTACTGCTCGGCGTCCCACGGGGCCGGGCGGCGGATGTCCCGTGCCCAGGCCAAGCGGACGTACAGCACCGACGACCTGGCGGCGCAGACGTCCGGAGTGGAGTGCCGCAAGGACGCCGGGGTGGTCGACGAGATCCCCGGCGCGTACAAGGACATCACCGAGGTGATGGCCCAGCAGCAGGATCTGGTCGAGGTGGTGGCACACCTCAAGCAGGTGGTCTGCGTGAAGGGCTGACGGATTCGTCCACGGGGGGTTACGAGGTCATGCGGGCAACTGGGGGACAGGCAGGGACGGCCGGTGCGTGGACGGTGCGGCTGGGCGATCGGCGCGGTCACCGGGCGCCCGCGCACCGGCCGGTCCGGGTCGCCGGCCTGACCGGCTACGTCGATCCGCTGGGCGTACGCCCGGGGGAGACACTGCGGGTGCACCTCTGCGCTCCGGCGGCGTACGAGGTCGCGGTGGGACGCCTCGGGCGCGACGCGTTGCTGCTGCCGGCGCCGGACGACGCGGCGGACCGGGCCGAGGTGACCTGGCTGGCGCGGGCGTCGTCGCCCACCGCGAACCGCCACGACGTGCACCCCGGTTCGTACGGCGTGGCCACGCCGGTCGACCGTCCGCGCACGGTGTCGGCCTGGGTGCGGGTGTGGCACCTGCCGGCCACCGTCGAGACGTCGAGTTGGGCGGCGGTCGTCAGCGACCTCGACTACCCGGACCGGTGCGGTTGGGCGCTCGGCATCGACGCCGACGGCCGCCCGGGGTGCTACGTCGGTGACGGCGGGCATCACGACCGGCTGAACTGGACCTTCGCCGATTCGTCGCTGCTGCACCGGCTCGGCGAATGGGTCCACCTCGCCGTCACCGTGGACGGTGACCGGGTCCGCCTCTGGGTCGACGGAACCACCGCCGCCGAGGGAACAGCAACGCCCGGTGCCGACCAGACCGGTGCCGCGGAGCAGACCGGTGCCGAGCAAGCCGGTGCGGCGCAGATCGGTGCGGCGACGGCCGGTGCGGTGATGGCCGGGGCGGCGATGGCCGGGGCGGCGACGGCCGGGGCGGTGCGGGTCGGTGCGGCGGCGCAGAGCGGCCTCGTCGACCACCTGTTGGACGGCGACGTGAGTGGCGTCGCCCTCTTCGCGCGGGCGCTGACCCGACCCGAGGTGATCGCCTTGACCGAGGACCGGGCGATGTCGCCGACCGTGCCGGTGGCGGCCGACGCGTTGCTCGCCCACTGGCCGCTGCGGGAACGCTCCGGCGCCACCGCGATGGACATCAGCGGCAACGAGCGGCACCTGAGCCTGGTGAACAGCCCCACGCTGAACCTTCCCGGGCCACCGGCCTCCCCGGCCATCGGCCGACCCGGCTACGACCCGGACGCCGACCTTACCCGGGGCGGCTGCATCCGGTTCTCCTCCGACGACCTGGTCGACTGCGGGTGGCCGGCCGGCGCCGAGATCGTCGTGCCCGAAGACGCCGACAGCGGCACCTACCACGTACGGGTGACGCTGGCCGGCGCCGACGACGAGCCCCTGGAACTGCCCTTCGTGGTGGTACGCCCGCAGCCCCGCCGCCCACGTTCGGTCGCGCTGCTCTACGCCACCTTCACTTGGACGGCGTACGCGCGCCGCGCCACCGACGGCGTACACATCCCGGGTCTCGCCTCCTCCGCCTACACCCGCAACCTCGGTGGCCGCCTCTTTTTCCAGCTCGGGATGCGGATGCCGTTGCCCCGGGTGCAGCCGTTCGCGCACCGCAGTCACCTGCGCGACGCGACCCTGCACCAGCACCTGGTCCGGCCCGAGCGGCACGCCGAGTCCTGGCTGGCCCGGGAGGGTTACGCCTACGAGTGCATCACCGACGTGGAACTCGACGCGGATCCGGCGCTGCTGGAGCGGTTCGCCGCGCTGATGATCGTCGGGCACAACGAGTACTGGACGCAGCACATGCGCGACGGCGTGGAGAACTACCTGCGCGGTGGCGGGAACGTGGTCTGCCTCAGCGGCAACACGGCGTTCTGGCGGGTCAGCTACCACCCGGACAGCAAGGTGATCGAGACCCGCAAGACGACCCATCCGGGGGAGGGCATCGGCGACGCCTGGCTGCCGCCGCAGGAGTGGGGCGAGCGTTGGCACACCGACGGCCGTCCGGGCGGCAAGTGGTCCCACCTCGGGCAGCCGACCAGCGAGCTGCTGGGGCTGGAGACGCTGGGCTGGATCGACAGCGGCGACCGGAGCGCGTACGCATCCTTCACGGTCACCGCGCCGGAGCACTTCCTGTTCCACGACCCGCACCCGGTGCCGGTCGAGGCCGGCAACCTGATCGGCACCCGCTCCCACGACGGCCCGGCGGTCAGCGGCTACGAGATGGACGGGCTGCCGCAGGCGCAGGGCATGCCGGCGCTGGATCCCGCCGGGCTGACCGTACTGGCCCAGGCCGAGCACGGCGAACGGTTCGTCGCGCACTGGGGCACGGATCAGGGGCACGGCGCGGACCTGATCTACTGGGAACGCCCGGCGGGTGGCCGGGTGCTCAACGCCGGGGCGACCAACTATCCGGGGGCCCTCGCGGTCGACCCGGGCCTACAGGCGCTCACCTGCAACGTCCTGCACCACATGGGCGTGGACCGGTCCTGAACCGGCCCGCCACGACCTGGTCGCGGTAGGTTGCACTGTCATGGCCACCGCCGCAGATGTCCGTCGCGCCCTCGCCGGTCTCGCCGACCCGGACCGGGCGGCCGGGGTGAGCCGGTACCTGCAGATGGTGCCCGGCGGGTACGGCGAGGGCGACCGGGCCATCGGTGTCGCCGTGCCGCAGCAGCGCAGGGTGGCCGGCCGGTACTGGCGTGACCTGCCCCTCGACGAGGTGGCGACGCTGCTGACCAGCGACGTGCACGAGGAGCGGCTGACGGCGATCTTCATCCTGGTGCGCAGGTTCACCAGGGGCGACGAGGCGGAACGTGACACGATCGTCCGCCTGGTGCTGGCCAACACCGACCGGATCGACAACTGGGATCTGGTGGACTCGTGCGCGCCGTACCTGCTCGGTCCCTGGCTGCTCGACAGGGACCGCAGCGTACTCGACCGACTGGCCGCGTCCGACCTGGTGTGGGAGCGGCGGATGGCCATCATGGCCACGTTCGCCTTCATCAGGGTCGGTGACTTCGAGTGGACCTTCCGGCTCGGCGAACGGCTGTTGCGTGATCCGCACGACCTGGTCCACAAGGCGGTCGGTTGGATGCTGCGCGAGGTGGGCAACCGGGACCGCGCGGCGGCCGAGCGGTTCCTGACCCGGTGGCACCGGGACATGCCCCGGGTGATGCTGCGGTACGCGATCGAGAAGTTCGAACCCCGGCGCCGCCGGGAGTACCTGACCGGCCTGCCCACCCCGCCTGCCCTACAGCACGGCGCGCAGGCCGGGTAGGCGTCGAGCCGGTATGGCGACGGCCGCGCTGACCACGATGGCAAGCGCCGAGACGATGGCGAACGTGGCCAGGGTGGGCAGCGCGGCACCGGCGAGGGCGAACTGGAGGGCCACCACGATCGGCAGATGGATCAGGTAGATCGCGTAGGAGCTGGCAGCCAGCGCGCGGCTGAGCTTGTGGTGGCCGGTGAAGGCGTCCCGGAACAGGGTGAGCAGCCCGACACTCAGCCCGACACAGATGACCGTCTCCACGAGGGTCCAACACGCCGACGCGGCGGAGGCGCCGCCGGTGGCGAAGTAGGCGGTGTCCGTACCGGTGACGAAGAGGCCGGCGGTGAGCGCCAGGCCGATCGCCAGCCAGGTGTAACCGACCCGGCGGGACAGGTGGCGCAGCCAGTCGTAGCGGTAGGCCAGCACTCCGGCGGCGAAGAAGGCGGTGTACTGGGCCAGGCGGGCCGGTTCGGCCTGGATGAACTCGAACAGCGGCACCCACTCGTCGAGCGGGTAGCGGATCCGGACCAGGAACGCGACCACCGTCAGCGCGAGGGTGAGGCCGAGCAGGGCCCGGTGGCCGGGAGTGCGGGTCAGCCACCCAGGGGCCGGGCGGCGCCGGTACCGGCCGACCAGGCGGGCCACCGTCCGGCAGGCGAGGTAGAGCAGGCTGAACACGAGCAGGTTCTGGATGAACCAGAGGTGCCCGAACTGTAGGTCCGGCCAGATCGGGCCGGTCCATCCGGCCGGCTCGGCGCTGAAGCCGAGGAAGACGTCCCGGTAATAGCGACCGAACGAGATCGGTGGGTTGCCGCGGTACTGGACGTAGTAGGTGTACATCAGTGCCGGAATGATGGTGGCGGAGCCGACCAGGAACGGGATGCCGAGCCGGGTGAGCCGGCCACGGGTGAACCCCCATCCGCCCTTGCGGTCCACCGAGCGGGGCACCAGGTACGCGGCGACGAAGAACAACAGGCTCATCCGGAACGCCCCGCCGACGGCCGACACGGTGGCCAGTTCCTCGGTCCGCTGGTCGCTTCGGAAATACCACCAGTCGGCCGGCCCGTACGGCTGGGCGGCGTGATGGATCACCACCATCAGGATCATCGCCACCCGCAGGTTGTCCAGGTAATGCAGGTGGGGCCGCCGGGGTTGTTGGTCAGGCGGGTGCACGGACGACGCCGCCGGGCCGCGCGAGGAGATGCTGTTCATGTGTTCAACGTACTGAACAACTGTTTAGTCTGGCATCGGGTGGCCCCCGGGGGTCGGCCTCGGGGATGACCCCGAGGTGACCGGCCCGCGCGGTGTCGCTGCCGGCGGCGGTCGCGCGGTGGCATACGGTTCGTGCATGCGAGCGACGCCGGCATCGGACCTGACCGGGCGGGCGCGGCTGCGCGCGGCCGCCCTGCGGCTCTTCGCCGAGCGTGGGTTCGGGGCCACGTCGGTACGGGCGGTGGCCGCCGCGGCGGGCCTGTCTCCCGCGCTGGTGGTCCACCACTTCGGCTCGAAGGAGGGCCTGCGCGCGGCGGTGGACGAGGACGTCCTCGACCGCATCGGCGCCGCGCTGCGCGACATCGACGGCACCGAGGACCTGATGGCCTCGCTCGGTGCGGTCTCGGCCCGGATGTTCGGCGCCGATCCGCTGCTGCGCGGCTACCTGCGCCGGGTCCTGCTGGAGGAGAGCCCGTCCAGCGCCGCCCTGTTCGCCCGGCTGTTGGCCGGCGCCCGCGTCGAACTGGACCGGCTGGCCGCCGCCGAAGAGGGCCGGATCGACGGCGATCCACAGTGGGCACCGTTCCAGATGCTCTGCCTGATCCTCGGGCCGCTGCTGTTGGAGCCGGTCATGCAGCCGAATCTGGACCAACCGATGTTCGACCCGCAGGTGCTGGCCCGGCGCAGCGCCGCGAACCAGCGGTTGCTGCGGCACGGGCTGTTCGGAGCGACGCCGGACGCCGAGGGATAACCGCCCTCTTCGTACGGCCGAATGAGTCGGGTCAGCCGCTCCACTTCGGTCGGTCACGCGATAAATCAACTATCCGGCCGGCTCGAAAAAATTGGCCGACATCAGTCGATCGGCACCAGGTGAGTCGCGTACGCGACGGGGTTGTCGTGTTGTGGTAGTTGTGTCGATGCGGTGACTGTCAAATCCATGCTGGGATTGCTGGGGAGTTCGGGTGGGCGAGGCCGACGAGCCGGTACGGGTGCTGATTTCTTATGCCCATCAGGATTCTGATCATCAGGAGGCGGTCCGGCGACTATGGACGCTGCTCCGGGTGCACGGAATTGACGCGCGCCTCGATCTGAGCGCGGCGGCCCAGCGGGAGTTCTGGCCGGCGTGGATGTCCGAGCAGCTCCGGGCGGCGCGGTACGTGTTGCTGGTGGCCTCGGCGGCCTATCGCGAGCGGGGTGAGGGTCGGGGCGAGACGTCGGTGGGCCGGGGCGTGCGCTGGGAGTCCCGGCAGTTGATGGAGCGGTGGTATGCCGACGAGAAGGCCGGCCTGCGTTCCATCCTGCCCGTGGTGCTGCCCGGCAGTGACCCGACCGAACTACCGGACTGGATGTTGCCGTCGGGCGCGACGGTGTACCACGTCGAGGAGTTCACCCTGGCCGGTGCCGAGGCACTGCTGCGGGTGCTGACCGACCAGCCGCTCGACGTGGAACCGCCGCTGGGTCGGGTGCCCGCGCTGCCGGCCCGACCGGCGGCCGACCTGACGCCACCGGCCTTCGTCAGCCGCAGCGGCCTGCGTACCGAGTTGGTGGTCGACGCGCGGGTGGTCGATCAGACGCTGACCTGCGAGGTGACGCTGGCCGAAGCGCCGCTGTGCCGGCGGGAGGCCGTCCTGCCTCCGGAGTTGACGAACGTCTGGTCCGCGCTGTCGGCGGGGCCGAAGGCCGCGCAGGAACGGTTGCTCGCCGCCGGACGCGCGCTGACCCGGGCGGTGTTCGACGAGGCGGGACAGCGGCTGGTCGCGGACCTGGTGGCCGGGCTCCGGCCACAGGACGAGTTGGCGGTGGTGTGGCGTGCGTCCGGCCCGGCGCTGGCGGTGCCGGTGGAGGCGCTGCGGCTGACCAGCAGCGGCGGCGAGGAACTCGGCCCGCTGGCGTTGATCGGTGGGGTCAGCGTACGTCGGCAACTCGGCGACACCGGCCCGCGGCCGGAGACGACCGGGTTGCCCGGCCCGTTGCGGGTGCTGGCGGCGGTGGCGGCACCGGAGGAGAGCCGGACGGCGAACACTCCGCTGGACGTCGAGGCGGAGATGCAGGCGCTGCTGGACGCCGTCGGTGAACTCGCCGCCGGCGCGAACGGTCAGGTACGCATCCTGGAGGTCGCGTCGCTGTCGCAGATCACCGCCGCGCTCCGGTCGAGCGACTACCACGTACTGCACCTGTCGGCACACGGGTCACCGTCGTCGGTGGAGTTGGAGGACGAGGACGGCAACCCGCAGCAGGTGCGCTGCCGGGATCTGATCAACGCGATCCGGGATGCCAAGGCGGCGGTCCCGTTGATCGTACTGTCGTCGTGCGCGGGTGCCGCGGGCGGCGGCGAGGCGATCGCGGCCGGGCTGATCGACGCGGGCGCGGACCGGGTGGTGGCGATGCAGGCGACGGTCAGCGACCGGTACGCCACCCAGTTGCTCGCCCAGTTCTACCGGGAACTGGCCACCGGCCCGGGTCGGCATCCGGCCGGTGCCCTGGCCCGGGCCCGCCGTGCCGTGGAGCGCGCCCGGCGGTCCACCGACGAGACGCCGCTGCCCGAGTACGCGGTGGCGACCCTGTTGTGCGCCGGCGCGGACCGCCCGCTGATCGAGGCGGCCCGTCCGCCCGTCCCGCTGCCCGCCAACGCGATGCCCTCCGGCACCTCCGTCCGCGAGCTGGGCATCGGCCAGCTGATCGGCCGCCGGACCCAGCTGCGGGAGGGCACGGCGGCGCTGCGGCGTACCGAGTCGGCACGAGACCGGCACGGCACGATCAGCGGCGTGCAGTTGATCGGTGTCGGCGGCATCGGCAAGACCGCCGTCGCCGGCCGGCTGGCCACCCGGGTTCGCGGCGACGGGATGCTGCCGGTGGTGCACGACGGCCGCTGGAACCCGTCCGCTCTCTTCGCCGCCCTGGCCGCCACGCTGGACGCCGTACGCCCCGGTGACGCGGCGGCGGCGGTCCTGGTCGCCGCCGACCTGCCGGACACCGCCAAGGTGGGGCTGGTCGGGCAGTTGCTGGCGACGGTGCCGGTGCTGCTCGTCTTCGACGACTTCGAGCAGAACCTGACCCCGGGCGGTGGACAGTTCCTCGATCCCGCCTTCGACGAGGTCTTCACCGGCTGGTGCGACGGCGCCGACGTCGGCGCGATCCTGGTGACCTGCCGGTACCCGCTGCCCGGCGACGACCGCTACCTGGTGTCCATTCCGGTCGGGCCGCTCTCCCCGGCGGAACTGCGTCGCCTGCTGTTGCGGCTGCCCGCGCTGCGCGGCCTGACCGGCGAGGACCTGCGCCTGCTGATCCGCACCATCGGCGGGCACCCCCGGCTCATCGAGTACGTCGACGCCCTGCTGCGCGGGCGCCCGACCCGGCTGCGACAGGTGCAGAACAAGCTGCGCGACCTGGCCCGACGCGAGGGCATCGACCTCAAGCGCCCCAGACCGGTCGGCGCCGCCGTCGAGGACGCCCTGCTGCTCGGCGGCGCCGACATCCTCCTGGACGAGCTGCTCGACCTGCTCACCGACCACGAACGCGAGGTGCTGCGACAGCTGTCGGTCAGCCGCGCGCCGATGACCCTGGACGACCTCGCCCAGGCCATGGCCGATGCGACCCTCGCGGACCAACTGGCGGCCGAGACCGAGCGCCTCGCCGACCTCACCCTGCTCGCCCCCGGCGACACCATCCTGGTCCACCCGTGGACCGCCGAGCTGCTCGACCGCCGCCCCGACCCCGACCGCAGCCGCCGCCACGAACAGGCCCTGCGGATGCGGCTGAACCGCCTCGAAAACGGTCGGATGGCGTACGAGGATCTGATCGACATTCCCCGGCACCTGGCCGCCCTCGGCAGGTTCAACGAGATCACCGGTCTCGCCACCGAGGTCGCCGCCGCCCTACCGGGGGTGCTGGCCGCCAGCGCCTACCTGGCCGAGATCCGTCCGCTGATCCCCAGCACGGAACGGGCCTGGTACTACATCGCCAAACGCGAGTACGAGGCGATCCGGGCGGCCGGCGAGCTGCGTAGCGCCCGTGGGCTGCTGGAACAGATGAAGGAGAACATCGACCAGCGGATCGCGGCTGATCCGCTCAGCGATCACAACCTGGCCGATCTGTCGGTGTTGCTGGTCGACCTGGGCGATCTCGCCACCGACATCGGAGACCTGGACACCGCCCGCCGGCACTTCGAGTCGGCACTGCAGACCTTCCCCGCCGATGAGGCCAGCATCCGGTCGAACAGTTGGTGGCAGAAGCGGCCCGCGGTCATCCGCGACCGGCTGGGGAAGATCGCGAGTGCGGCCGGGGACCTGAGCGGCGCCCGCGAGCACTTCGAGACCGCCTCCGCGATCGTGCAGCGGCTGGTCGCCGACGATCCGGCCAACACCGAGTGGCAGCGTGACCTGTCGGTCAGCCACAACCGGTTGGGCGAGGTGGCGCGGCTGGTGGGCGACGGGGCTTCCGCGCGGGAGCACTTCGAGGCGGCTCGGGCGATCCGGCAGCAGTTGGTGGCCGCTGATCCGGCCAACGCCGAGTGGCGGCGGGGCCTGTCGGTCAGTCACGACCGCCTGGGCGATGTGGCGATGACGGTGGGTGACCTGGCCGACGCCCGGGAGCACTACGCGGCGGCCCTGGCGATTCGGCAGCAGTTGGTGGCCGCCGACCCGGCGAACGCCGAGTGGCAGCGGGACCTGTCGATCAGCCGGAACCGGCTGGGTGAGGTGGCGGTGGCGGTGGGCGATCTGGCCGCCGCGCGGGAGCATTTCGAGGCCGCGTTGGTGGTCGCGCAGCGGCTGGTGGCCGCCGATCCGGCGAACGCCGAGTGGCAGCGTGACCTGGCGATCAGCCGGAACCGGCTGGGTGACGTGGCGGTGGCGGTAGGGGATCTGGTCAGCGCCCGGGAGCACTTCGAGGACGGGGCGGCGATCGTGCAACGGTGGGTCGCGGCCGATCCGACCAACGCGGAGTGGCAGCGGGACCTGTCGATCAGCCGGAACAAGTTGGGCGGGGTGGCGCGACTGGTGGGGGATCTGGCCGCTGCCCGGGAGCACTTCGAGGCGGGGCTGGTGGTCGCGCAGCGGCTGGTGGCCGCCGATCCGGCCAATGCCGAGTGGCAGCGTGACCTGTCGGTCAGTTACAACCGGGTGGGGGAGATGGCCCGACTGGCCGGGGAGGTGACGGCCGCCCGGGAGCATTTCGAGGCGAGCCGGGTGATCGCGCAGCGCCTGGCGTCCGCCGATCCGGCCAATGCCGAGTGGCAGCGGGACCTGTCGATCAGCCGGAACAAGCTGGGTGACGTGGCGGTGGAGGAGGGGGATCTGGCGGGTGCCAAGGAGCATTTCGAGGCGGGGCTGGTGATCGCGCAGCGGCTGGCGTCCGCCGATCCGGCCAATGCCGAGTGGCAGCGGGACCTGTCGATCAGCCGGGACCGGTTGGGTGACGTGGCGGTGGAGGAGGGGGACCTGGCGGCGGCCAAGGAGCATTTCGAGGCCGGTCTGGCGATCGCCCAACGGCTCGCCGCCGCCGATCCGGCCAACGTGCAGTGGCAGCGCGACCTGGCGATCAGCCATGAGCGGCTGGGTGAGGTGGCGCAGTCGGTAGGGGATCCGGCCGCTGCGCGGGAGCATTTGACGACCGCGTTGGCAATTCGGCAGCAGTTGGTCGACGGCTCGGGCAACGTCGATTCGCAGCGGCATCTCGGCGCGCTCATCCGCAAGATCGAGCGCCTCGATTCCGGCGCGGAACAGACCGAGGCGGAGCAGGCCGGCGCGGAGTGACGGGAGACCGGGTCAGCCGTACGGGTTGAAGGCAATTCCGGCCGGCTTGGCGGCGTTCAGCAGGTACTCGAACGAGCCATCCTTGATCTTGATGGTGGCGGCGCCGAAATTGGCCGCCATGAGCCGGTCGCGCAACTCGGTGCTGGGCCAGCCGTTCCAGTCCACGACCGGCGGGTAGTGCCAGGTGCCGTAGTGGTTCTCCGGTGGCTCGTCGTTGTTGTTGGCCAGCCGGAAGAAGTGCGTCGACGCGCCGTCCTTGTGGTAGACGACCTTCGGGTGCGTACCGTCGAATCGGACCTGCGCGCGTGGGTAGGTGCGTTGGCTGCTGTGCTGGGTGGTGCTGACGTACTCGACCCGGTTGGCCGCCTGGTCGACCCAGGAGATGACGTGTTCCCAGTCGTGCCGGTGGCCGCCGAGGCCGCTCCCGTGCACGGCCTGGTCCTTCTCGAAGTAGCTGGCGTAGACGATGGCGCACCAGCCGTTGTTGCACTTCGACCGGGCGTAGGTCTGCGACATGTCCAGGTCGGAGCGGTCCCGGCAGTTGTCGTTGATGGCCCCGGTGGTACGCAGCCCGCCGTTGATCGTGCCGTCCGGGCTGATCGCCGAGACGGCGTAGCAGCCGTCGGTGTCGTAGTCGTAGGCGGGGGAGAAGGACGACTCGTACCCACCGGCGTGGTGCGGCAGGTTGGGCAGCGAGTCCGCGTAGGCCGGCGTGGCGGGGACGAGGATCCCGAGCGCGACCAGCCCGGCCAGCGTCGGTAGGGCGCGGCGCATCCATCGAAGCATGGGCATTTGTATCTCACGGCCCCGGGATCGAGGTCAAGAGGAAACGCGAGAACGACTCACGACCAACCGGCGGGGCGGCCGTCGACGACCGCCCGGATTCCGGCGCGCCGTGGTGACCAGGGATGCGTCCTATGTGGGCGGTCCGCGTGCCCGTCCTGTCCCGGGATGTCATAGGCTGCCGTCGGTCGTGAGCCGGTCGAGGAGTAGCATGACGCGCACTGTCCGTGGTTCGTTGCACCGGCTCGCCGCACGGTGTCGTGTCGTCGTCGGCGCACCCTGGTTCAACCTGGCCAGTTTCGCGGTGGTCATCGTCAACGCGGTGGCGTTGGGCCTGGAGACGTACGGGAACCTCGTCGCGACCGCCGGCACCGCGCTGCGCGCGGTCGAGTACGCCTGCCTCACGCTGTTCGTGCTGGAACTGCTGATGCGGTTCGGCGCGCACGCCACGGCACCGGGCGGGTTCTTCCGCGACCGGTGGAACGTCTTCGACCTGCTGATCGTGGCCGCTCCGCTGCTGCCCGGCGTACGGGAGAACGTGACGTTGCTGCGGCTGTTGCGGCTGGCCCGCATCGTCCGGGCGTTCCGGCTCTTCCCGAGTCTGCGGGTGATCCTGGTCGGCATCCGGCGCAGCCTGCCCGGCCTGGGCAGCTTCCTGCTGGTCACCGCGCTGCTGCTGTACGGGTACGCGATGCTGGGCTGGATGCTGTTCGGCACCGCGTACCCGGAGGAGTACGGCACCGTCGGGCAGGCCATGCTCACGCTGTTCCTGCTGCTGTCGCTGGACGGCATCACCGACACGCTCCAGGCCGGCCGCGAGGTCACCGAGTGGGCGGTGCTGTACTACGTCTCCTACATGGTGGCCGCCTGCTACCTGCTCACCAACCTGCTGGTGGGCCTGGTGCTGACCGCCCTGCAGGAGGCGCACCAGGACGAGCAGGTCGCCGCGCAGCGGGCCGGGCGTCCGACCAGCGGTCACGCCGAGGACGAGCCGTCGGTGCGTGAGCAGCTGGCCCGGGTCCAGGCGATCATCACCGACCTCGAACGGCGGCTGCCGGAACCCGTCCCGGTCGGCCCGGCAGCCACCGCCCCGCCGGAGGCGCCCCCGGTCGCCGAGGTCGGCACGCTCGTACTGCCGAAGCCCCGCACCGATCGGCGGTCCCGTACCCGAGGGCGCCGCAGGCGCAGGTGACCACGTCGACGCCGCGGCTCCGGGGCGTCACCCGGTGGCGGCGAGCGTCACCGGTACGGCGACCAGTTTCGTGCGCGAGCCGTCGGCGGCCGACACCTCGTACGCCTCGATGGTGCCGGACTGCGCGCGGGCCAGCCGGTAGCCGATGGTGAGCCGGTAGCTGCCCCGGCAGCCGGTGCCGCAGGTGGCGGTGGTGAAGCCGGTGGCGAGTTGGCGGCCGGCGGCGTCGACCACCCGGACGCTGACCGTCGCCTCGAACACGTCGGCGTTGCCGGTGACCGTGATCGGGCTGGTCACCCGCGCCCCGATGACCGGCTCGGTGACCACGACCGGCGGCAGCAGGTCGGCGTAGTCGGCGCGGCCGGTGGGCGCGGCGGTGCCGAAGTCGACGCGCCGAACGGTGCCGAACTGGGTGAGCGTGTAGACCACCTGCGCCTCGCGCAGCCGGCCGGTCGCCGCGTCGGGCGCCTCGGGCAGCCGTACGGTGGCCACCCCGGCGGCGATCCGGCTCACCTGCGCCCCGTCGGGCAGCAGGGTGACCAGGCCGGCGTCGGCCTCCGTGCGGGTCGGTCCGGCGGCCAACTCGTCAAGCGCCAGGCGGGAGGTGGCCACGGTGGCCGGTCGGGTCCGGCGGGTCGGCACGAGCAGCCCGGCCCGGACGTACCACAGCTCCAGGGTGAGGCTCGTCGGGCGGCTGGTGGTCGGGGTGCCGGCGCTCGGCGGTGCCGGTGCGGCGGTGCCGGCCGTCGCCGGTGCGGTGCTGGCCGACGGGCCGGGGATGCCGGGGCCGGCCGAGGTGGAAGCGCTCGGTGTCGGTGTGCCGGCGGTGGGCGCCGGGCCGAGCGAGCCGACCCGCGACGTGGCGCAGCCCGAGGCCAGCAGCAGTACCGCCACCGCCGCGACCAGGTGTCGGTTCCGAGCACGATGCGCCGGCCCGCTCATCCGGCACCGCCGGGTGGCACCTGGTCGCCTGGATCGGCACCGTCGTCGGCGTGATCGGGCAGGTCGAGGCGGAACCGGGTGCCGGTGCCCGGGGCGCTGTGCACGGTGAGTCGGGCGCCGAGCAGCCGGGCGTTCTCCTGGGCGATGGCCAGGCCGAGCCCGCTCCCACCACCGGAACGCGCCGGGTCGACCTTGTGGAAGCGGTCGAAGACGCGCGGCAGGTGCTCGGCGGGAATGCCGGGCCCCTGGTCGTCGACCTCGAAAACGACGTGGGTGCCGACCCGGGCGACGCGGGTGGTGATCTCGCCGCCGCCGTGCCGTACCGCGTTCGAGATCAGGTTGCCCAGCACCCGCTCCAACCGGCGGGCGTCGGTGCGGACCCGTACCGGGGCGCCGTCGACCGTCACCTGACGCTGCCAGCCGCCAGCGGCGACGATCGCGTGCAGCAGCGCCGCCGCGTCCACGTCGCTGCGGGCCACGGCCTCCTGCCCGGCGTCCAACCGGGAGATCTCCATCAGGTCCTCCACCAGCCGCCGCAACCGGATCACGTCACCGACCAGCAGCTCACCGGCGCGCCGGGCGTCGCCGGGCAGCTGGTCGAGGTGGTCGCGGAGCAGCGAGGCCGCGGCCACCAGAGCCGTCACCGGGGTACGCAGTTCGTGCGCGACGTCGGCGGTGAAGCGTCGCTCCCGCTCCTGCGCGCGGTGCAGCGCGGCGATCTTCGCCTCCAACGCCTCGGCCATCTCGTTGAACGAGGCGGCCCAGGCACTGAACTCGTCCCGGCCCCGCACCGGCAGCCGGGTCGCCAGCAGCCCTTCGGTGATCGCCCGGGCGGCCCGGCTGGCCCGGCCGACCGGCTCCAGGGTGCGCCGGGCGAGGGTGTGCCCGACCGCGGCGGCGAGCAGCGTCACCAGCACCCACCCGGCCGTGAGGGCGTTGCGGAGCTGGTCCAGGCCGGCGGCGACGTGCTCCTCGTCGGTGATCACGTACAGCTCGGCGGTGGAGCCGGGGATCCGCCCGCCCACCACCAGCAGCCGGGTCGGCCCGCTGCGCTGGTAGCCGAGTTGCCCCTCCGCGACGCTGGCCCGGAGCCGTTCGTCCAGCGGCGGCGCGTACGCCGGATGCGACGGCCAGACATCCCCGGCGACCAGCACCACGTGCCGACCGCTGCCCTCGTAGCTGCTGAGCAGCTCCGCGCGGCGCTGCTCGGTCAACGGAAGGAACTGCCCGGCCAGCACCAGCCGGTACCGGGCGTCCGCCGCGGCGGCGTGCAGCGAGGCGTCGTAGCGGGCCTGCCGCAGCAGCAGGTACGACCCGCCGGCGAGTACCCCGGCGGAGACCCCGGCGACCAGCACGAACGCGATGGTCAGCCGGCGGCGCAGCCGGCCGGGGCGTACCGGGTCCGTGGCCATCTCCGCCGCCCGCTCAACCGGGGGTCAGCTTGTAGCCGGCACCGCGTACGGTGCGGATCAGTCGCGGGTTGGCCGGATCGTCCTCGATCTTGGCGCGGAGTCGCTGCACCGCCACGTCGACCAGCCGGCTGTCGCCCAGGTAGCCCTGCTCCCAGACCCGCTCCAGCAGCAGTTCGCGGGTGAAGACCTGCCCCGGCCGGCGGGCCAACTCCAGCAGCAGCCGGAACTCGGTGGCGGTCAGCGGCAACTCGTGGCCGTCCCGGCGGGCCACGAAGGCGCCCGGGTCGAGCTCCAGGCGCCCGACGCGCAGCGGGCCCGGTTCGGGCGGGTTGACCGAGCGGCGCAGCAGCGAGCGCACCCGGGCCACCAGTTCGGGCAGGTCGAAGGGTTTACGAAGGTAGTCGTCGGCGCCGCACTCCAGCCCGACCACCACGTCGATGGTGTCGGTACGGGCGGTCAACATGAGGATCGGCACGGAACTGGTGCGCCGGATCTCCCGGCACACCTGAAGGCCGTCCAGCCCGGGTAGCAGCACGTCCAGCACGATCAGGTCGACCGACCCGGCCCGCCAGGCGGCGAGGCCCTGCCGCCCGTCGGCGGCGGTGTCCACCCGGAAGCCGGCGCGGCGCAGCCCGAGGGCGGTGACCTCCCGGATGGAGGCGTCGTCCTCGACCACCAGCACGCGGCCATCCATGATGCACCCAGGGTAGTCCTGGCCGCCCCGGTCGTCGCTCGGCGTGACGGTCGGGGACGGGTGGCCGACCGACGCCGGACACCCGTCCCCGTGGTCGGTCACTGCTGCCACTGGTGTGCCACGTCGAGCACGATCCGGCTGTGCGTGCCGGGGCCGGTCAGGACGAGGACCCGGAAGGGCAGGCGGGCCCGTACGCCGACGGCGAAGGTGCTGTAGCCCTCGTAGCTGCCGCCGAAGACCACGTCACGCAGCGTCTGGTAGCGCAGCACGGTGGCCGCGTGCTCGCCGACCCGGTACGGCACGGTGGCGACGTGCTCGCCGTCGTACCCGGGCGCCCGCAGCGAGACCCGCAACAGTGCGTCCCCGGCGGTGTACGGCGACAGCGCCAGCCCCTCACCCTCGGTGTACGTCTCGCCGTAGCCGACGGCGTAGCCGGTGACCGCCCCGTCGAACTCGAACACCACCCGGTCGAAGCAGTCGTGTCGGCCGGTGCGTACCTCGATCAATGGTGCGCCGCTCAGCGTGCCGGCGTCCTTGTCCGCGCTGCCCCAGGTGATCCCGCAGTACGGCGCGCCGGTCGCCGCCGTGCCCGGGGTGGGGGTGCCGGCCATGGCCAGTAGCGTGGTGCACGCCACCGCCAGGGCGGCGAGAGTTCTGCTGATCCGCATCGTGGTCTCCTCTCCGCTGCCGCCCGCCCACCTGGGCCGGCGTTGCTCGTGGAGTCCACGGTCGACACGCTCCGCCACCGTGGCCTCACCGGGACGTAACAGCCGGGTAACGGCGGCCGGGCGGTATGACGCTTCCGCGATGACATCTATTGAGTGGTTGCTACTAATATTCACGCACATCAATAGCGGCGCGTCGATGCGCCGCGGGTACCCGCAGGGGAGTGCGTGATGATCCGACGACAACTGCTACGCGCGGCCACCGTCGCGTTGGCGGCGGCGCTGGCCGCGACCGGGCTACAGGTGGCCACCGCCGCCAGCGCCTCCGCCGCCCGGACCGTCTACTACGACGCCAGCCGGGCCGGCGAGTTCCGGACCAACTTCGACCAGGCCGCCCAGATCTGGAACAGCCGGGTCAGTAACGTCCGGCTGGTGCCCGGCACGCCCGCCAGCGTCACCATCCTGGTCGACGACGGCTGGCCCCGGGCGCAGGTGACCGGGCTGGGCTCCGGCCGGATCTGGATGGGGTGGCAGGCGGTCAACCAGGGCTACCACCGCACCCGGATCGCCAGCCACGAGTTCGGCCACATCCTCGGCCTGCCCGACCTGCGTACCGGCCTCTGCTCCGACCTGATGTCCGGCAGCAGCGCGCCGGTCTCCTGCACCAACGCCAACCCCACCACGACCGAGGCGAACCGGGTCAACCAGCTCTTCGCCGGCAGCCTGCGCGCGTCAGCCGTCACCGGGACCTACACCTGGACCGAGGACGCCGACTTCGGCACCTTCGTCGTCGGTGGTCGGCCGGCCACCGAGAACTACCCCTGGCTGGTCTACACCTCCGGCTGCACCGGCACGCTGATCAAGTCCAACTGGGTGGTCACCGCCAAGCACTGCTCGACCCCGTCGTCGGTGCGGGTGGGCAGCGTCAACCGCAGCAGCGGCGGCACCGTGGTCGGCGTCAGTCGGGCGGTCAACCACCCGACCATCGACGTCAAGCTGTTCCAGTTGTCCAGCTCGGTCAGCTACGCACCCGCGCCGATCCCGACCTCCTCGGGTGCGGTGGGCACCGCCACCCGGATCATCGGCTGGGGGCTGACCTGCCCGGTGCGCGGCTGCGGCACGGCGCCGACCACCGCGTACGAGCTGGACACCTCGATCGTGGCGGACAGCCGGTGCAGTGGCATCAACGCCACGTACGAGATCTGCACCAACAACCCGAACGGCAACTCCGGCGCCTGCTACGGCGACTCCGGTGGCCCGCAGGTGCGCCGGATCAACGGCGTGTGGAACGTGATCGGCGCGACCAGCCGCGCCGGCAACAACAACGCCACCTGCGCCACCGGCCCGTCCATCTACGGCGACCTGTCCTCGATCCGCTCCTGGATCAACACCCAGGTCGGCGGCCTCCCCGCCTGACAGTGCGGTTCCCCCGCCTGTGCCGATGGTGCGCGCAGGCGGGGGCCGCCGGCATGGGATAGTGGCTCGCTGTGAATCGGTATGGGGTGTTGATCCTGCCTTCGAGCAACCGGGTGTACTCGGGGGCGGCGGTCGAGTTGACGCGGGCGGAACTGGAGATCTTCGGTGCCGCGGTGCTCGGCGGGCGGATCGGGGCGGTGGAGACGGCCACCGTCGGCGGGGTGCCCTACGTGACGTTCGACGTCGACGGCGGGCTCAGCGAGCGGGACGTGGCGCTGCTGGGCAACCTGTCCAGCGCGTACGCGCTCTTCGAGTTCGTCGGCGATCTGCTGCGCCCGGTGCCGCTGACCCGGCTGGACCGCTTCGACGACGACCTGATCACCATCCTCAAGTACCCGGGCAAGACCAACGAGCAGTTCACCAAGCTGCTGCTCAACGTGACGCTGCTCGCCTCGGACTGGGCCGGTGACCTGCTGACCCGGCGGTTCCGGGTGCTCGACCCGCTGTGCGGCCGGGGCACCACGGTCAACCAGGCGATCATGTACGGCTTCCACGCCGCCGGCCTGGACCGCGACAGCAAGGACTTCGAGGCGTACCAGGCGTTCCTCACCACCTGGCTCAAGCGCAAGCGGGTCAAGCACCGGGTGCTGGAGTCCGGGCCGGTACGCCGGGAACGCAAGGTGGTCGGCCGGCGGCTGCGGCTGGAGGTGGCCGCCTCGAAGGAGGCGCACAAGGCCGGCGACGTGCAGACGGTGGACGTGGTCAGCGCCGACACCACCCGGGCCGGTGAGTTCTTCCGCCCGGAGAGCGTCGACCTGGTGGTGGCCGACGCGCCGTACGGCGTACAGCACGGCAGCCGGACCGCCGACGGCCTGGCCCGTGACCCGCTCGCGCTGCTCGCCGCCGCCGTGCCGGGCTGGGCGCGGCTGCTGCGCCCCGGCGGCGCCCTCGGCATCTCCTGGAACACCAACGTGGCCCGACGGGAGGCCGCCGCCGAACACCTGGCCGCCGCCGGCCTCACCGTCATGGACGAGACCCCCTGGCGCGGCCTGGCCCACCGGGTCGACCAGGCGATCGTCCGCGACGTCCTGGTGGCCCGCAAACCGGCCTAGGTGCTGTCTCGAAGATCTTGGTACGAAACAGCCCTCATGGGGGCCCTCATGGGGGCTGTTTCGTACCAAGATCTGCGGCGGCTACGGCGGTGGGTCGAGGTTGACTGCTACGAGTGGGACCGTAACAATCGATTAACGTCGTTGTTAACGTTCACCAATCTTTCCGTGGCAGGAGTCGATGATGCGTACGAGGGCACGATGGCTCGCGATGATCGCCGCGTTCGGTCTGGTGGCCCTCGGCGTGGCGACGGTGCCCGGCACCGCCGGTGCCGAGTCCAACGGCGGGGTGCGGGTGATGCCGCTCGGCGACTCCATCACCGAGGGCACCCAGATCCCGGGCGGATACCGGATCGGCCTCTGGCAGCGCCTGGTCAACGGCAGATACACCGTGGACTTCGTCGGGTCGCAGTTCAACGGGCCGGCCAGCCTCGGTGACCGGGACCATCAGGGGCATCCCGGCTGGCGCATCGACCAGATCGACGCCAACATCGTCGGCTGGCTGAACACCCAGCGACCGCAGAGCGTCCTGCTGCACATCGGCACCAACGACATCCTGCAGAACTACAACGTGAGCACCGCGCCCAACCGGCTCTCCACCCTGATCGACCGCATCACCACCACCGCCCCCAACGCCGAGGTCTTCGTCGCGCAGATCATCACGCTCACGAACACCAACCAGGCGGCGGCCGTACGCACCTTCAACGCGGCGATCCCGGGCATCGTGCAGAGCAAGGTGAACGCGGGCAAGCGGGTACACCTGGTGAACATGCACGCCGCCCTGACCACCGGCGACCTGATCGACGGCATCCACCCGACCGCCACCGGCTACGACAAGATGGCCGCGGTCTGGTACACCGCGCTCCAGTCGGTGCCCGGCAGCATCGGCACCCCCGGCAGCGGGGCAGCGACCAGCGCGATCGTCGGCGCCCAGTCCGGCCGGTGCCTCGACGTGCCGGGCTACAGCACCGCCAACGGCACGCAACTCCAGTTGTGGGACTGCCACGGCGGCACCAACCAGCAGTGGACCCACACGTCCGGCCGGGCGCTGACCGTCTACGGAAACAAGTGCCTGGACGCCGAGGGCTACGGCACCACCCCGGGCACCCGGGTCACCATCTACGACTGCCACGGCGCAACCAACCAGCAGTGGAACGTGAACGCCAACGGCACCATCAGCGGCGTACAGTCCGGCCTCTGCCTGGACGCCAACGCCGCCGGCACCGCCAACGGCACCCGGCTGGTCCTCTGGACCTGCAACGGCCAGGCCAACCAACAGTGGAGCCGGCGGTAGGCGCTCACCACGCCGCCGCCGGCTCCGGCCTCAGCCGGCCTGCGGGCCGAAGGTGGTGAGGAAGCGGTCGCGGAAGGCGTCCATCGGCCAGACCGGGGCGTCGGCATCCGGGGTGAGGCCCTCCTGCCAGCCCCAGTCGGCGATCCGCTCCAGCACGGCGGGGTCCTTCGCGACCAGGTGGACCGGCACGTCCGGGCTCGGGTTGTCCCCGGTGACCACCGGCGCGGGCTGGTGGTCACCGACGAAGACCAGCACGGTGTCGTCGTCGCCGTAGGTCTCCAGGTAGGAGATCAGGGTACGCAGGGTGTAGCTGACCCCGTGCCGGTAACCGGTGCGGGCCTGCGCCGTCGGCGTACCGATGATGCCCTTGCGGAACACCTCGCCGTCGTCGATGTCGTCCCAGTCCACCAGGGACGGCACCTTGGTCCAGGGGGAGTGGCTGGAGACCAGCGCCAGTTCCGCCATCACCGGACGGTCCCGGGGCCCGGCCAGTTCGCGCTTGTGGAACTCGTTGATGGCGTACTGGTCGGGCATCGGGGAGAAGGCGAACCGCGGGCCCTGGTAGCCGAGGTCCGGGCCGCCGTAGAACTGCTCGTAGCCGTAGAACTGGCCCTCCGGCCAGGCCTGGTTGACCGCCGGCATCACCCCGACCGTACGCCAGCCGGCGCTCTGGAAGGCGTCACCGAGGGTGAACCGGTCGCTGGCGAGCAGGCTCTTGTGCCGCTGGTTGTTGTCGATCCACAGCCCGGACAGCAGGGTGGCGTGCGCCAGCCAACTGCCGCCGCCGATGGTCGGTGAGGTCAGGAACCCGCTGCGGGAGGAGAACCCCGCCGCCGCCAGCCGGCCGGTGCCCTCGTCGAGCAGCCGCTGGACGGACGCGAACTCCGGGTCGGTGACCGCGTCGCGGCCGTAGCTCTCGACGAAGGCGATCAACACGTTCTTGCCCTGCAGGCCGGTCAGCAACTGCTCGCCGGGGACGTCCCGGAACGGGTCCCGCCCCACCTCGGCCACGAAGGCCGCGCGGTCGGTGATCCGCTCGCGTACCTCCATCACGTGGTCGTGGACGAGAGCGCTGGCGTTGGTGTCGGCCACCAGCACCCCGGTCACGATCCGGGCCTGGAAAGCGGCGAGCAGCGCCCAGACCACCACCAGCGTGGCGACCACCCGGGTGCTGCCGGTGCGGTGCCGCACCAGCAGCCGGGACAACCGCACGGTGGACAGCGCGGTCAACACCGGCACGGCCAGCAGCAACAGCCCGACCCCCAGCGCGATGCCGATCGCACCGGGTCGACCGATCGACTCGGCCACGAAGCTGAACGCCTCGTCCAGCAGGGACCAGTCCAGCACCAGGTCGAACGGGCGGCCCAGGGAGGAGTAGAAACCCAGGTCGCCGATCTTCACCATGACCACCAGACCGAGCAGCAGGCCGGCGAACACCGCGACCACCCGGCGGGGCCGGCCGGGTAGTGCGAGCAGCAGGGCGGCGAGCAGCAGCGCCTCCAGCGGAATCCGCAGGAACGCGCCGGGCTGCATCCGCCACGGCTGGTTGGGCAGGGTGAACGCGGCCAGCACCAGCGCGGCGGCCAGCAGCGTCAGCACCCCGGCCAGCACCCGGCGGCGTCGGCTCACCGACCCGCCGGGTGCGCCGGACGCCTCGTCGGTGCTGGCGTCGACGGTGGTCGGGGCGACGGTGCTCCGCTCGCCCGTGCGGGTGGTCTCGTCGGTGCCCGTGGCGAGCACCGGGTCGGAGATCGACAACTGGTTTCTCCCAGGTCAGCGCAGCGACAGGACGGGCGCGGTCGACAGGTCGCGTTCCTCGATCCGGTCGAGCGGGCGGACGCCGAGCGGCACCCTCGCGACGACGATCGTGGCGACGGTACGCGGGGCGCGCTGCCGCCACAGCCAGGCCACGTCCCGCCCGAACGACTCGACCAGCAGACCGAGCGCCAGCATCAGCAGGAGCGTCGTCGCCAGCCCGGGCAGCACCTGGGACGCGGCGACGGCGAGCATGATCCCCTGGACCGCGGCGACCACCTTACGCCAGTACCGGGGCGGCAGTTGCGCGTCCATCCAGGGCAGCACCCAGCTCACGGCGAGGAAGGCGTACCGCATCAGGCCGATGGCGAGCACCCAGACCCCGACCGACGGGGCGACGTAGAGGCTCAACACCAGCACCAGGACCGAGTCGACCTCCATGTCGAAGCGGGCGCCGAGCGCGCTGGCCGTGCGCGTACGCCGGGCCACCTTGCCGTCCACGGCGTCCAACGCCAACGCCACCGTGGTCAGCACGACCAGCACCGCCACCGGCGCCGGTCGACCGGCGATCAGCGCGTCGGCGACCAGCGCGGTCACCCCGCCCACCAACAGCCCCCGGCCCATGGTCACCCAGTCGGCGGGGCCGAGCCGGGCCGAGTCGGCGTGCCGCAGCCCCCGGACCAGTGCCAGGCAGGTCACGGCACCGTACGCCAGGCCAGCGAGCCAGCCCGCGACGCCGAGGCCGACGGTCGCGGCGAGCCCGGCCAGCAGGACAATCTGGACGATCAGCCCGATTTGCGGACCGGTTCGAACTGTGGACACCGTGCCTCCGTGTTTATGATCGACGACCCCTGTGAGGGAAGTACGGAAAACATGACGGATCGGTTCGGTCCGGACGCAGGTGAGGAGAATTGCCGGTGACGCGAGCCGCCCGCGCCTTCTGGCTCCGCGCACCCGGTGAGGGGGAGATCCGCCCGGTGACGCTACCCGAGCCGGGCCCCGACGAGGTGCAGGTGAGGACCAGGTTCTCCGGGGTCAGCCGGGGTACCGAGACGCTGGTCTTCGCCGGCAAGGTGCCGCCCAGCCAGTACGCGACGATGCGCGCCCCGTTCCAGGAGGGCGAGTTCCCCGCCCCGGTCAAGTACGGCTACCTGAGCGTGGGTGAGGTCGAGCAGGGGCCGGCCCACCTGCGCGGGCGGACGGTGTTCTGCCTGCACCCGCACCAGAGCGCGTACGTGGTGCCGGCCGACGCGGTGACCGTCGTACCGGACGAGGTGCCGGCGGCCCGCGCGGTGCTGGCCGGCACGGTGGAGACGGCGGTCAACGCGCTCTGGGACGCGCCACCGCTGCTCGGCGACCGGGTCAGCGTGATCGGCGGCGGCATGGTCGGCTGCGCCGTCGCCGCGTTGCTGGCCCGCTTCCCCGGCGTCCGGGTGGAACTGGTCGACACCGACCCGACCCGGGCCGAGGTGGCCGCCGCGCTCGGCATCGACTTCGCCGTACCCGAGGCGGCCAGCGGGGGCCGGGATCTGGTGGTGCACGCCAGCGCCAGCGCCGCCGGCCTGCAACGCGGCCTGGACCTGCTCGCCGCCGAGGGCACCGTGCTCGAACTGAGCTGGTACGGCGACCGGCAGGTGCAGCTCTCCCTCGGCGCGGCGTTCCACTCCGGACGGCTGACCATCCGCAGCAGCCAGGTCGGCATGGTGGCCCCCGCGCGCCGCAGCAGCCGTGGGTACGCCGACCGGCTGGCGCTCGCCCTCGACCTGCTGGCCGACCCGGTGTTCGACGCGCTGATCACCGGGCGGTCGGCGTTCGCGGAACTGCCCGACGTCCTTGCCCGACTGAGCGCCGGCAGCCTGCCCGCGCTCTGCCATCTCATCACCTACGACGGGGAGTGATCCGTGTTCAGTGTGACCGTCCGTGACCACATCATGATCGCCCACAGCTTCCGTGGCGACGTCTTCGGCCCCGCCCAGCGGCTGCACGGCGCGACGTTCGTGGTCGACGCCAGCTTCCGTCGTCCCGACCTCGACGCCGACGGCATCGTGGTCGACATCGGGCTCGCCACCGACCAGCTCAAGGCCGTGCTCGGCGAGCTGAACTACCGCAACCTGGACGACGAACCCGCCTTCGCCGGCACCAACACCACCACCGAGGTGCTGGCCCGGACCATCGCCGACCGGCTCGCCGACCGGGTGCACGCCGGTCATCTCGGCGCCGGCGCCCACGGACTGACCGGCATCACCGTCACCCTGCACGAGTCACACGTCGCCTGGGCCAGCTACGAACGGTCACTGCCGGGCGCGAACGGTGCCGGCGAGGGCACCGGCTGACGTGCCCACCGTGCACGTGGTCCTGCCCGGGGACATCGACGACCCGGCAGCGCCCAGCGGCGGCAACGGCTACGACCGGCGCATCTGCACCGGGCTCACCGCCGCCGGCTGGGCGGTACGCGAACACGCCGTACCCGGCGCCTGGCCGGAGCCGTCCCCGGCCGAGCGCGCCCGGCTCGCCGAGGTCCTCACCGGGCTGCCCGACGGCGCGCTGGTGCTGGTCGACGGCTTGATCGCCTCGGTGGTACCGGACGCCCTGGCGGCGCACGCCCGACGGCTGCGCCTGGTCCCGCTGGTGCACCTGCCCCTCGCCGACGACACCGAGGCGCGGGCGCTGGCCAGCGCCACCACCATCGTCGCCACCAGCACCTGGACCCGCGACGAGCTGCTGCGCCGGTACGCGCTGCCGCCGTCCCGGGTGCACGTCGCCGCCCCCGGGGTGGACCCGGCACTCGCCGTGCCCGGTTCACCGGGCGGCACGGCGCTGCTCTGCGTCGCCGCAGTCGCCGCGCACAAGGGGCACGACGTGCTGGTGGAGGCGCTGGCGGCGGTGGCCGACCGGCGCTGGACGTTGACCTGCGTCGGCCCGCTGCACCGCGAACCGGAATTCGTCGACCGGCTGCGCGAGCGGATCACCGCGAACCGGCTCGGCGACCGGATCCGGCTGGCCGGCCCGCTGGTCGGTGACCGGCTGGCCGCCGAGTTCGTCGCCGCCGACCTGCTGGTGCACCCGTCGCGTGGGGAGACGTACGGGATGGTGGTCACCGAGGCGCTGGCGCGCGGCCTCCCGGTGCTCGCCACGGCGGTCGGCGGCCTGCCCGACGCCCTCGGGCACGCGGCCCCGGGACAGCGTCCGGGAATGCTGGTGCCGCCCGAGGACCCGGGCGCCCTGGCCGACGCGCTGCGCCACTGGCTGGACGACGCGCCCCTGCGGCAGCGGCTGCGTCGGGCCGCCCACCAGCGGCGGGCCACCCTCGACGACTGGACGAGCACCACCACGCGGATCACCACGGCCCTCAGGGAGGCGATGGCGTCATGACCGAGCACCAGGTGGTAGAGATCGAACACCAGGTGGCCGAGGGAGCGCCCGTCGAGCTGCCACCGGACTTCGCGCAGTGGCTCGCCCTGCGCGAGCCCGCCGACGTGGCGGCCCGTGCCGTGGACCTGGTCGAGGCGGTCCGCGCGACGCTGACCGGCGACGGACCGTACGTGCTGCACGACCTGGGGGCCGGCACCGGATCGTTGGGGCGCTGGCTGGCCCCGCTGCTACCCGGCCCGCAGCACTGGATCCTCTACGACCAGGACCCGGATCTGCTGGCCCGGGCCCGCGCCGACATGCCCACCGCCGCCGCCGACGGCGCACCGGTGACCGTGCACACCCGCCAGGGCGACCTGACCCGGCTGCGCGCCGCCGACCTGGCCGGCGCGGCCCTGGTCACCGCCTCGGCCCTGCTCGACATGCTGACCGCCGCCGAGATCGACCACCTGGTCGCGGTCTGCGCCGAGGCCGGCTGCCCGGCGCTGTTCCTGATCTCGGTGACCGGCACGGTGCGGCTCACCCCGGCCGACCCCCTCGACGGCGAGATCGCTGACGCGTTCAACGCCCACCAGCGCCGCACCGCCGGCGGCCGGCGACTGCTCGGCCCGGACGCGGTCGACGCCTGCGCCACCGCGTTCGCCCGGCACGCGATGACCGTGCGGACCCGGCCCAGCCCGTGGCGGCTCGGGCCGGAGCAGGCCGACCTGACGGCGCAGTGGCTCACCGGCTGGCTGGACGCCGCCTGCGAGCAACGCCCGGAGCTGACCGACCTCACCCGCGAGTACGCCCAGCGTCGGCTGGCGGAGGCTAAGGCGGGCCGACTCCGGGTACTGGTCGACCACACCGACCTGCTGGCTGTGCCGCATTGAACCGGCGGCCCGCCGGTTACGTGCGTACAGTCAGAAAAGATCACCATGCCGGGGAGGCTTGCGTGGGGGATGAAGCTGGTGGCGCCCTGTCCACGGCCGCCCCGGCGGGCCGGTCCTTCTGGGGCTGGCTGCGGCCGGCGCTCGGGCTCGCCGTACTGGTGGGGCTGCTGTGCTGGCTGGGAACCGGGCCGTTCCTGGCGGGGTTGCGTCTGATCGACGCGCCCGCGCTGGCCGCCGCGTTGGCCATCGGCGTGCTCACCACGGTCTGCGTCGCCTGGCGGTGGAGCCTGGTCGCCGAGGGGCTCGGGGTCGGGCTGCCGCTGCGTGCGGCGGTGGCGCACTGCTACCGGGCGGTGTTCCTCAACGCCACCCTGCCCGGCGGGATCCTCGGCGACGTGCACCGCGCGGTGCGCCACGGCCGCGATGTCGGCGATGTCAGTCGGGGCATCCGGGCCGTGGTGTGGGAACGCGTCGCCGGCCAGCTCGTGCTGGTCGCCGTCGCGGTGGTGCTGCTGTTCGCCTTCCCGTCGCCGGTGCGGCCGTACCTGCCGGTGGCGACCGCCATCGCGGTGGCCGCGCTGGTCGGCGTGGTGCTGGCCGCCCGGCTGCTGCCGGACTCGGGCGCCTCCCGGTTCACCCGCGCGATGGTCACCGCCGTGTCCGACGTGCGCGCCGGGCTGCTGGGCCGGCGCACCTGGGCGGGGGTGCTGCTCGCCTCCGCGCTGGCCGTCGCCGGGCATCTCGCCACGTTCCTGCTGGCCGCCCGCACGGCCGGCTCCACCGCTCCACTGACCCTGCTGCTGCCGCTGACCCTGCTGGCCCTGCTCGCGATGGGGGTGCCGGCCAACGTCGCCGGCTTCGGCCCCCGCGAGGGGGTGGCCGCGTGGGCGTTCGCCGCCGCCGGTCTGACCGCCGCCGAGGGGGTGGCCACCGCGACGGTGTACGGCGCCCTGGTGCTCGTCGCGAGCCTGCCCGGAGCCGCCGTGCTGCTGGCCCGACGTGTCCGTGTACCTGCCACCGTCTGACGAGGAGAGCCATGTCCGAATCACTGCCTGTCGCCACTGTCCGGACGCAGGTGACCGTGCCGCTGCGGTTCTCCGACGGCTACCGCACCACCGCCCGGCTGCACACCTTCGACGGGCTGGTCGACGGCCGGGAGCACCTGGCCTTCGCGCTCGGCGCGAACACCGCCGGGGCGGTGCCGCTGGTCCGCCCGCACAGCGAATGCCTGACCGGTGACGTGTTCGGCAGCCAGCGCTGCGACTGCGGGCCGCAGTTGCGCGAGGCGGTGCAGCGCATCGCCGAGGTCGGCGGCTACCTGCTCTACCTGCGGCAGGAGGGTCGCGGCATCGGCCTGTACGCCAAGCTCGACGCGTACGCCCTCCAGGACGCCGGACTGGACACCTACGAGGCCAACGTCGCCCTCGGCCACGACGAGGACGAGCGTGACTACACGGTGGCCGCGCAGATGCTCGCCGCGCTCGGCGTCGGGCCGATCGCGGTGCTGACCAACAACCCGGAGAAGACCGACCAGTTGAGCCGGCTCGGTGTCACGGTGACCGAGCAGGTGCCCACCGGCGTGTTCCTCTCCCCGGCGAACGCCGACTACCTCGCGGCGAAGGCCAGCCGCGCCGCCCGTGCCGCCGACCTACCCGTCGTCCGGTGACCGGCCAGTCCCCGGCGCGCCGGCCGTACGTGCTGCTCAGCTGCGCCACCTCGATCGACGGCTACATCGACGACGCCACCGACGAGCGGCTGCTGCTGTCCAACGACGCCGACCTCGACCGGGTCGACGCGGTCCGCGCCGACTGCGACGCGATCCTGGTGGGTGCCGGCACGGTCCGCCGTGACGATCCCCGGCTGCTGGTCCGCTGCGACCGTCGCCGGGCCGACCGGGTCGCCCGTGGCCTGCCGGAATCCCCGACCAGGGTGACCGTGACGGGCTGCGGTGACCTGGACCCGGATGCCCGGTTCTTCACCGTGGGTGACACCGAGCGGATCGTCTACTGCGCCAGCGAGGCGGTGGAGAAGACCCGGCACCGGCTCGGCGAGCGGGCCACCGTGGTCGACGCCGGTGACCCGGTCGACCTGTCGCGCGCCCTGGCCGACCTGGCCGACCGGGGGGTGCGCCGGTTGCTGGTGGAGGGTGGCGCGCTGGTCCACGGCCAGTTCCTCACCGCGGGACTGGCCGACGAACTGCACCTCGTGGTCGCCCCCTTCTTCGTGGGGGATCGGCGGGCACCCCGCTTCGTCGGCGACGGCCACTTCCCGTGGCACTCGGCCCGGCGGGCCCAGGTGGTCGAGGCCCGCCAGATCGGCGACGTGGTGCTCACCCGGTACGCCCTGTCGGAGCGCTGCGAACCGGCCTGAGCACGGGCGGGCCACGCCGGTGGCCGTTGATCAACTCGGTTCCGGCGGAATGGTGGGCTTCTGGTGGCCCGGATACCGCCATTCCGCCACAACGGCGGCAGTCGGCTTACGTGTCCCGCCGGAGCGCGGGGGTGCGGTCGAGGAACATCAGGCGGGCCTGTTTGTGGGGCAGGTCGATCAGCGGGCCCTCGGTGAAGCCGGCCCGCCGCAGCCGGGCGATCGCCTTGTCGTTGCGGGCGTCCGGCTCCATCACCAAGCGCAGCCGGCGGGGGTCGGTGAAGACGAACGTGACGAACTCGGCCAGCAGGGTGCCGGTGAAGCCCGGCTCGGGGCGGGTCGGCGTACCGATCAACAGGTGGCCGCCATGGTCGCCGGGGCGTACCGGGTAACACTCGCCGACCGGGTCGTGCTCCGGTTCGTAGGTCTGGAACAGCGCCACCGGCCGCCCGTCGCGCAGCGTCAGGTACGCGTGGTGGGTGGGCAGCGAGTCGACGTACCGGTAGACCTCGGCGACCCGGTCGCGGTCGGCGTCGCGCATCCCCCAGAACCGGGCCCGCTCCTGGCTGACCCAGTCGTGGATCACGTCGGCGTCGGCGTCCGGGTCGACCGGCCGGAAGGTGACCACGCCGAACCCGGGGACCTTTCGCTGGTAGTGGTGCTGGTCAGTCATCGTGCTCCTCGGTCAGCCGGTCCCAGTCGCAGGTCACCTCGATCAACTCGCCGCGTACCCACCGCGGAAGCTGGTCGTCGCGGTGCGGCCCGGCGCCGGTGGCACCCAGCGGCACCACCCAGCGGCTGTCCTCGCGCCGGGCCAGGTCCCACACGTAGCGGGCGGCTGGGCCGCGCGAGCACAGGTCGGTGACCCCGGGAACGCTGGAGGTGGCCAGTACGCAGTCGTGGTCGCCGGCCAACTCCGGTCCCGGCGGCGCGGTCGGGTCGGGTAGCGCCTGCCACGGCGCGAGCCGGTGGCGCCGGCCCCACCGGCGGCCGTCGCCCGCCGCGGCCACCTCCTCGGCCGCTGCCCGCACCAGCGCGTCCGCGTTCAGGCCGGGCAGGTCGGCGCGCAGCAGCGACGGCACCGCGTACCCGACCCGGGGCAGCAGGGCCAGCCAGGGCCGGAACACCTCCGGGTGGGCCGGTGGTTCGGTCAGCCCGGCCAGCGCCGGGTGGGCGGCGAGCCGGCGGACCACGGCCGCCCGCAGGTCGGCGAAGCTGGCCGCGTCGACGCTGTCGGCGGCCATCCGACGATCCCAGCGCAGCAGCCGCTCGCGCAGCGCACGCCCCTCGGCGGTGAGCCCGTCCAGGTCGGCGAGGCGGTCCAGCAGCGGGCCGGCCGCCGCCAGGTAGGTGTCGGTGTGTACGGCCGCCAACTGCTCCGGCCGCCAGCCGGTGCGGGCGGTCAGCAGTTCGCGGATCCGGTCGGCCCGGTACGGCGGCGCGAACTCCACCCCGAGCCCGGCGGAGATGCCCCGCTCGTTGGCCATCACCGCCACCTGGTCGACCGGCGTCTTCGGCATCGGCTGCCAGCCCCGCCAGGCGTACGCCGCGTCCCAGCCGGGCACCACCCGCAGCCCGTTGTCGGGATGGCGGTCGGGCACCCGGCCGGCGACCCGGTGCAGCAGCCCACCGGCGGTGTCGGCGGCGAGCACCACGTTGACCGGTTCCACCCAGCCGTCGAGCGCGGTGTCCAGGTCGCCGACGGTACGGGCGCGCAGTAGCGCGGGCAGTACGGCGAAGCCGAGATCGCCGCCGACCCGGGGTGGGTGCCGCAGGCTGACCGTCAGGTCGGGGTGCTCGTCGGGTCCGCCGGAGATCACCGGTCCCCGCTCGGTCTCGATCACCTCGACCTCGACCGGTTCGCCGCCGGCCACCTCGATCGTCTCGACCTGCCGGTGCGCCGGCCGCCACCCGTGCGGCCCGTACGCCTCGACCAGCTCACCCCGGCGGCGCAGGCGTTCGGCGTACACGTCCTGGTAGTCGGCCATCGCGTTGGTGATGGCCCAGGCGACGGTGCCGGCGTGGCCGAAGTGCGCGATGCCCGGTACGCCGGGCACGGCGAAGCCGAGCACGTCGTACTCCGGGCAGGCCAGCCGGATCTGCTGGTAGATGCCGGGGGCCTCGATGAACCGGTGCGGGTCGCCGGCGATCAGCGCCGCGCCGCTGGCGGTGCGCTCGGCGGCGAGCAGCCAGCCGTTGCTGCCCGAGGTGACGTGACCGTCGACGGCGAACAGCCCGGCCGCGTCCGGGCCGAGCCGGCGGATCACGTGCTCGCGCCAGAGCTTGCCGGGGAAACCGGCGAAGAGCACGTGATGGGTCAGCCAGAGCGCCAGCGGCGTCCACGGCTGCCAGCGTCCGGGGGCCAGGCCGGTGGCGGCGAACTCGGGTGCTCGGGCCGCACCGGCGGCCAGCCCGGCGTTGACCCCGTCGACGTAGCGACCCACCCACCGCGCGGTCGCCGGGTCGAGAGCGGCGTGGCAGCGCCGGGCGGTGTCGTCCAGCCGGACCCGGCGGGCGAAGCGGTCCCAGTCGAGCGCTTCCGGGCCGAGGAAGGCCGCGCTGGTGCCCTGGGACCGGTGTCGTTCCACCTCGATCTGCCAGGCCCGGTCGAGCGCGGTGACGTGTCCCTGGGCGAAGGCCAGCGCATCGTGGTCGGCGGCCCGTAGGTGTGGGATCCCGTACGCGTCGCGGTACCGCCGGGCGTGGCGCTGACGCTCGTTCACGGCGTCACCGTACCGGTGCGCGACCGGGCGGCCGGGATCACCAACGGGGTACCGGTCTCCGGGTCGTCGATGACCCGGCACGGCAGCCCGAAGACCTCCTCGACCAGTTCGGCGGTGACGATCCGGCCCGGTTCGCCGGCGGCGACCACCCGCCCGTCGCGCATCGCGATCAGGTGATCGGCGTACCGGGCCGCGTGGTTGAGGTCGTGCAGCACCGCGACCAGGGTGCGGCCCTGCTCCTCGTGCAGCCGGGCGCAGAGGTCGAGCACCTCGATCTGGTGGGCGATGTCCAGGTAGGTGGTCGGCTCGTCGAGCAGGAGCAGCGGGGTCTGCTGGGCCAGCGCCATGGCCAACCAGACCCGTTGCCGCTGGCCGCCGGAGAGTTCGTCGACCAGCCGGTCGGCCAGGTCGGCGACGCCGGTCGCGGCCATCGCCTCGGCCACGATCCGTTCGTCGTCGCGGGACCACTGGCGCAGCAGACCCTGGTGCGGGTAGCGGCCCCGGGAGACCAGTTCCGCCACGCCGATGCCGTCGGGGGCGGTCGGTGACTGGGGCAGCAGCCCGAGGGTGCGGGCCACCGCCCGGGCCGGCCGTCGCTGGATGTCCTCGCCGTCGAGCAGCACCGCCCCGGCGGCCGGCTTCAGCAGCCGGGACAGTGCCCGCAGCAGGGTGGACTTGCCGCACGCGTTCGGACCGATGATGACCGTGAAGGACCGGTCGGGCACCGCGACGGTCAGGTCGTCGGCGACGATCCGCCGCTCGTAGGCGAGCCGTAGTCCGCTGCCACCCAGCCGGGAGGTCGGCATCCTGGTTGCTCCGTTCTCGTCGTTGGGGGAGGTCACAGCCGGCCCGCCCGGCGTTCGGTGGCCAGCAGCCAGACCAGGTAGCCGCCGCCGAGCACGCCGGTCACCACGCCGACCGGAAGTTGGCTGGGGAAGGCCCGCAACGCCACCTGGTCGGCGACGACGATGATCAGCGCGCCGATGATCGCGGCGGGCAGCAGGTTGGTCCCCGGTGCCCGGGTCAGCCGCCGGGCCAGGTGCGGGGCGGTGAGTGCGACGAACGACACCGGGCCGGCGGCAGCGGCGGACAGGGAGACCAGCAGCACCGCCGCGGCGAGCAACAACATCCGCAGCCGGGGCACGGGTACGCCGAGCCCGCTGGCGGCGTCGTCGCCCAGTTCGGTCATCCGCAGCGCCGGGCCGCAGGCCAGCAGCACCGGCCACGTGACCGCGAGGGCGGCCAACAGCGGCGCGGCGTCGGACCAGCCGCGACCGTCGAGGCTGCCGGTGAGCCAGAGCATGGCCCGGGCCGCCTCCATCAGCGGCGCGCGGGTCAGCAGGTAACCGTTGACGCCGGTGAGGATGGCCGACATGCCGATGCCGACGAGCACCAGCCGGTAGCCGTGCACGCCGCGCCGCCAGGCGACCAGGTAGATCAGCAGGCCGGTGAGGATGCCGCCGATCGCGGCGGACCCGGCCAGGGCGGTGCTGCTGCCGCCGACGACCACCACGACGAGCGCGCCGGTCGCCGCGCCCTGGGTGAAGCCGAGCACGTCCGGGCTGCCCAGCGGGTTGCGTACCAGGGCCTGGAAGACCGCGCCGGCCAGTCCGAGCGCGGCCCCGACGGCCAGCGCGGTGACCAGCCGGGGCAGGCGCAGTTGGGTGACGATGAACTCCTCGGCGGCGCTGCCACCACCGGTCAGGGTGCGCAGCACGTCGGCCGGTGACATCGGATAGTCGCCATGCCCGACGGCCAGCACGCCGACGGCGAGCGTGAGCAGTGTGCAGGTGGCGCCCACCGCGAGGGCGCGGGGACGCAGCCGGAGGGAGAGCCCGCCCGGGGTACGGATCACGATCACGGGCGGGCCGTCCTCGTCCGGGTCACCAGCCAGAGGAAGAGCGGGCCGCCGAGCACGGCGGTGACCAGGCCCACCTGCAGCTCGCCGGGGCGGCCGAGGACCCGACCGAGCACGTCCGCGCCGAGCAGCAGCACCGGGGCGAGCAGTGCGCAGTACGGCAGCAGCCAGCGCAGGTCCGGCCCGGTGAGCGTACGCACCAGGTGCGGCACCAGCAGCCCGACGAAGACGATCGGCCCGCAGGCGGCGGTGGCGGCACCGCAGAGCAGCGTGATGGCGACGATCACCGTGGCCCGGATCAGCGCGGGGCGGGCGCCCAGGGCCCGGGCGGTGTCGTCACCGAGGGCCAGCGCGTTGAGCGGCCGGGCGGCGGCGAGCGCGGCCAGCAGCCCGACCACGATGAACGGCAGCACCCGTCGCACGGTGGCCTCGTCGGCGCTGGCCAGCGAGCCGACGGTCCAGAACCGCAGCCGTTGCAGGCCGGCTGCGTCGAGCAGCATCACCGCGCTGACGTACGAGTAGAGCGCCGCGTTGAGCGCCGCGCCGGCCAACGCCAACCGGGCCGGGGTGGCGGTACGCCCACCACCGACGGCGTACACGCCGACGGTGACGGCGGCGGCGCCGCCGAGCGCGAACCAGACCTGGCCGGTGCCGCCGCCCACCCCGAACAGCAGCGCGGCGGTGGCGATCGCGGCGGCGGCGCCCGCGTTGATGCCGAGCAGACCGGGGTCGGCGAGCGGGTTGCGGGTCAGCGCCTGCATCGCCGCGCCGGCCGTGCCGAGCGCGGTGCCGGCGAGCAGGCCGAGCAGGGTCCGGGGCAGCCGCATCTCGTGCACCACGGCGTAGTCGGCGGCAGCGCGGTCGGTGAGCGCCGGCCACACCTCGGACAGGGGGATCGGCTTGGCGCCGACGGCGATGCTGAGCACCGCGACCGCGACCAGGGCCAGCGCGGCGGCGACGAGACCGGCGGTACGCAGCGCGACCCGACGCGGTCGGGGTGGCGGAAGTGACCGGGCCGGCGTCTCGGGGCGTGGCGAGGCGATGACGGACAGTGTGAGCTCCTGTGTGGTGCGAAACGCCGAGCGGGGCTTGACAGGGGGTTAGGTTAGGTTAACCTAACCCCGGCTGTCCACGGCCATCCCCTGACCCTGATCGAAAGACGACACGATGCCTGACCCCGTACGCCGTCTCTCCCGCCGCGGGCTGCTCGCCGCAGGTGGTGCCGGCGCCCTTGCCGCCCTGCTCGCCGGCTGCGGCCGGGAAAACCCCCGCACGCCCGGCCCGGATAGCGCAGCGGGCCCCTGGTCGTTCACCGACGACCGTCCCGAGACGGTCACCGCGCCGGCCCGCCCGGCCCGGGTGGTGGCCTTCACCGGGGTGGCGGCCGCTCTGGTCGATTTCGGACTCAGCCGGGAAGTGGTTGGTGTTTTCGGCGAGACGAAGAAGGCCGACGGCAGTGCCGAGGCGCAGGCCGGCGACCTCGACGTGGAGAGCGTGGAGATCCTCGGCAACGTCTGGGGCGAGTTCAGCGTCGAAAAGTACGCCGCGCTGCGCCCCGAACTGCTGGTCACGCACATGTACGACCCCGGCGCCTACTGGTACGTGCCGGACGAGAGCAAGGACAAGATCCTGCCGCTGGCGCCGGTGGTGACCATCACCACCGCCCGGGTCCCGATGACCAAGCCGATCGAGCGTTACGCCCAACTCGCCGAGTCGCTCGGCGCCGACCTGTCGGCGGCGAAGGTCACCGACGCCAAGACGCGCTTCGAGGCCGCCGCCGAGGCGGTGCGCCAGGCGGTCAAGGCCAACCCGGGCATCAAGGTGATGGCCGCCTCCGGCAGCCCCGACCTGTTCTACGTCTCCAACCCCAAGGTCAGCACCGACCTGATGTACTTCGCCGAACTCGGCGTCGACATCGTGGTGCCCACCAAACTCGAAGCCGGCGACTACTTCGAGGCGCTCAGCTGGGAGAACGCCAGCAAGTTCCCGGCCGACCTGATCCTGCTCGACAACCGCAGCACCGCCCTGCAACCGACCGACCTGGCCGCCAAGCCCACCTGGAAGCAACTGCCCGCCGTGCAGGCCGGCCAGGTCACGCCCTGGGACGCGGTGCCCCGCTTCTCGTACGCCGGCGCGGCACCCCTGCTGGAGAACCTCGCCACCGCGATCCAGGGCGCGAAGAAGCTCACCTGACGCCTCCGGGCGGCCCGCGCACCACCCCGCCGGCCGCCCACCCCACCACCCTCCGAGCCCGCAGCACCCGCCGCCCGACGTGTGGGCGGCGGGTTCCGGCTGCCCGAAAACCGATCCCCGAGCGTGGAGGACGTCCATGACCCTGCCGGTGCAGACCACCGAGGCAACGCCGACCCGGCCGACGAGCGGGCCCACGACAGCCCAGGCCCACCTGTTCCACGACGGCACAGTCGAGGAGTACCGGCAGGCGGTGGCCGCCGGCACCGACCGGGTGGCCCGGCGGGTCGCCGAGGCCACCGGACCCTGCACCGGCGTACGCCCGGACCAGTTGCTCCCGCTGGTCGACGCGATCGACCTGGACCGGCCACTGCGCGACACCACCGCCGCCCTCGACGAACTGGACGAGGTGTACCTGCGCGACGCGGTCTACTTCCACCACCCGCGCTACCTGGCCCACCTCAACTGCCCGGTGGTCATCCCGGCGCTGCTCGGTGAAGCGGTCCTCAGCGCCGTCAACTCCTCCCTGGACACCTGGGACCAGAGCGCCGGCGGCACCCTGATCGAGCGGCGCCTGATCGACTGGACCGCCGGCCGGATCGGCCTCGGCCCGGCCGCCGACGGGGTGTTCACCAGCGGCGGCACCCAGTCCAACCTGCACGCCCTGCTGCTGGCCCGGGAGGAGGCCCTGGCCGGGGCGACCCCGACCGACCGGCGCATCCTGCTGCCCCAGCTGCGGATCATCACCTCGGCCGCCGGCCACTTCAGCGTGCAGAAGGCCGCCAAGCTGCTCGGCCTGGCCCCGGACGCGGTCGTGGTGGTGCAGACCGGACCCGACCGGCGGATGCGCGCCGGTGCCGTCCGGCACGAGATCGGCCGCTGTCGGCGTGCCGGCCTGACGGTGCTGGCAGTGGTCGCCACCGCCGGCACCACCGACTTCGGCACCATCGACCCGCTCGACGAGATCGCCGAGGTGTGCACCACCTCCGGCGTGTGGCTGCACGTCGACGCCGCGTACGGCTGCGGGCTGCTGGTCTCACCGACCCGCCGGCACCTGCTCGCCGGCATCGAGCGGGCCGACTCGGTGACCGTCGACTACCACAAGTCCTTCTTCCAGCCGGTCAGCTCCAGCGCCGTGCTGGTCCGCGACCGGCGTACGCTGCGGCACGCCACCTGGCACGCCGACTACCTCAACCCGGCCCGGTCGGTCGCCGAACGCATCCCCAACCAGGTCGACAAGAGCCTGCAGACCACCCGCCGATTCGACGCCCTCAAGCTCTGGCTGACGCTGCGGGTGATGGGCCCGGACGCCGTCGGCGAACTCTTCGACGAGGTCTGCGACCGGGCCGCGCAGGCATGGGAGCTGCTCGCCGCCGACCCCCGGTTCGAGGTGCTCACCCGCTCGGCACTGAGCACTGTGGTGTTCCGCTGGCGGCCCGCCGGCACCCCGGCGGACCTCGCCGACGCGGCGAACCTGCACGCCCGGGCGGAGCTGGCCGCCTCCGGCCTGGCCGTGGTCGCCGGCACCAAGGTCGACGGCCGGCACTACCTCAAGTTCACCGTGCTCAATCCCGCGACCACCGCCGCCGACGTGGCGTACGTGCTCGACCTGATCGCCGAGCACGCCGGCCGGTACGCGCACACCCACGCCGTGCCCGCCGCTCTCACCTGCCCGGTCGGCTGAGCATGCCGACGCCGCACCCGAGCCTGGAGGGCCGGATGGAAAGCTACGACTTCATCGGGATCGGCCTCGGCCCGTACAACCTGGGCCTGGCCTGCCTGACCGCGCCGATCGCCGAACTCGACGGGCTGTTCCTGGAGGCCCGCGACGACGTGTCCTGGCATCCCGGCATGCTGCTGGAGTCGTCCCGGTTGCAGACCCCGTTCCTGGCCGACCTGGTCACCCTCGCCGACCCGACCTCGCCGTACTCCTTCCTCGCCTACCTCAAGGAGATCGGCCGGCTCTACCCGTTCTACATCCGGGAGAGCTTCTTCCCGCTGCGCGTCGAGTACGACGCGTACTGCCGTTGGGCCGCCGGCAAGCTGCCCAACCTGCGCTTCGGCCACCAGGTCACCGCCGTCGAGTACGACCCGACCGACGAGCGGTACGTGGTCACCGCCACCGTGGGCGACAGCACCGTCAGCCACCGGGCCCGGCACCTGGTGCTCGGCACCGGCACCCCGCCGCACCTGCCGGCCGCCTGCGTGGGGCTGGACTCCGACGCGGTGCACAACTCGCGCTACCTCGAACACCGTGACGCGCTGCGCGGCAAGCGCAGCATCACCATCGTCGGCAGCGGGCAGAGCGCCGCCGAGATCTACCACGACCTGCTCACCGACATCCACACCTACGGCTACCAGCTGAACTGGGTGACCCGCTCGCCGCGCTTCTTCCCGCTGGAATACACCAAGCTCACCCTGGAGATGACCTCGCCGGACTACGTGGACTACTTCCACGCCCTGCCCGAGCCCACCCGCTACCGGCTGGAGGCCGAGCAGAAGGGGTTGTTCAAGGGCATCTCCGCCGACCTGGTCAACGACATCTTCGACCTGCTCTACGCCACCAGCGTGCACGGCCCGGTGAACACCCGCCTGCTGACCAACACCGAGCTGACCGGCGTCGCCTACGACCGGTCCACCGGCCGGCACACCCTGCGGCTGCGCCACGTCGAGCAGGGGCGGGACCACACCCTGGACACCGAGGGGCTGGTGCTGGCCACCGGCTACCGCTACCAACTGCCCGCCTTCTGCGACCCGATCCGCGACCGGCTGCGCTTCGACGACCACGGCCGCCTCGACGTGGCCCGCAACTACAGCGTCGACCACACCGGGCGCGGCGTGTTCCTCCAGAACGGCGGCACCCACACGCACAGCATCACCTCACCCGACCTCGGCATGGGCCCGTACCGCAACGCCTGGATCATCCGGGAACTGCTCGGCCGGGAGACGTACCCGATCGAGAAGTCGATCACCTTCCAGGAGTTCGGGGTACCCGCGTGACCCGGCTCGTGCACACCCGCCACGACCCGCGACTGGGCGAGTTCGCCCTGCGTACGCTCGACGTGGCCGCCGATACCCCGCTGCTGCACCGGTGGGTGACCCATCCCAAGGCGGCGTTCTGGCTGATGCAGGACGCCGACGAGGCCCGGGTCGCCGAGGAGTACCAGCGCATCGCCGCACACCCGCACCACGACGCCTTCCTCGGGTTGTGGCGGGGCGAACCCGCCTTCCTCGCCGAGCGGTACGACCCGTCCCAGGTCGAGTTGGTCGGGCTCTACCCCGCCCAGCCCGGCGACGTGGGCATGCACTTCCTCTGCGCGCCGACGCAGGCGCCGGTGCACGGCTTCACCCGCGCCGTGCTCACCACCGTGATGTCGTGGCTGTTCGCCGACCCCGCCGCCGCCCGGGTGGTGGTCGAGCCGGACGTACGCAACACCGCCGTGCACGCCCTCAACGCGGCCGTCGGCTTCGAGGTGATCGGCCCGATCAGCAAACCGGAGAAGCAGGCCCTGCTGAGCATCTGTACCCGTGCGCGGTTCCTCGCCGCGACCGGTAGCGAAGGAGCATCGCTGTGACCACCACCGACCGGCAATCCGACCGTCCCCGGCCGCGGGCCTCCGCCGCGCTGCCTGCCGCCTGCTCACCGGTCGCCCACCTGCGCCCGCAGACGTGGGAGCGGGCCAACCGGCTGCTGGTCCGCAAGGCCCTCGCCGAGTTCGCCCACGAGCGGCTGATCACCCCCGCACCGGACGGCCCGAGCACCGACCCCACCGGGTGGTACGCGGTGACCAGCGACTCCGGCGCGGTGCGCTACCGGTTCACCGCCCGGGTACGCACCCTGGAGCACTGGGACATCGACCCGGACAGCATCACCCGGCACCGCGACGGCGAACCGCAACCGCTGGACGCCGTCGACCTCTGCCTGGACCTGCGCGACGCGCTCGGCCTCACCGACCGGATCCTGCCGGTCTACCTGGAGGAGATCAGCTCCACCCTGGCCGGCATCGCCTACAAGCTGGACCGTCCGCTACCGACGGCGGCCAAGCTGGTGGAGGCGGACTTCCAGACCATCGAGACCTCGATGACCGAGGGCCACCCCTGCTTCGTGGCCAACAACGGCCGGCTCGGCTTCGGCGTCGACGAGTACCACCGCTACGCCCCGGAGACCGCCCGGCCGGTACGCCTGGTCTGGCTGGCCGCCCACCGCGACCACGCCACCTTCACCAGCGCCGCCGACCTCGACTACGACGCTCTGGTCGGGGCCGAACTGGACGAGGCGACGCTCGCCCGGTTCGCCGAGACGATGACCGGGCTCGGCCTCGACCTGGCCGACTACCTGCTCATCCCGGTGCACCCCTGGCAGTGGTGGAACAAGCTGTCCGTCACCTTCGCCGGCGAGGTGGCCCGCCGTCGGCTGGTCCACCTCGGCGAAGGGCCCGACGACTACCTCGCCCAGCAGTCCATCCGCACCTTCTTCAACGTCACCGCGCCGCGGCGGCACTACGTCAAGACCGCGCTGTCGGTGCTGAACATGGGCTTCATGCGGGGACTGTCCGCCGCGTACATGGAGGCCACCCCGGCCATCAACGACTGGCTGGCCGACCTGATCGCCGGTGACGAGGTGTTCCAGGCCACCGGCCTGACCATCATCCGGGAGCGGGCCGCCGTCGGCTACCGGCACCGGCAGTACGAGGCCGCCACCGACCGCTACTCGCCGTACCGGAAGATGCTGGCCGCGCTCTGGCGGGAGAGCCCGGTGCCCGGCCTGGCGCCCGGCGAACGGCTGGCCACCATGGCGTCGCTGCTGCACCTCGACGCCGACGGTCGTTCCTTCGCCGCCGAACTGATCGCCGCCTCCGGGCTGACGCCGGTGCACTGGCTACGCCGCTACCTGGCCGCCTACCTGACCCCGCTGCTGCACGCCTTCTACGCCTACGACCTGGCCTTCATGCCGCACGGCGAGAACGTCATCCTGGTGCTGCGCGACAACGCCGTGCAGCGGGTGATCTTCAAGGACATCGCCGAGGAGATCGTGGTGATGAGCACCGAGGCGAGCCTGCCGCCCGCCGTCGAGCGGATCCGGGCCGACATCCCGGAGGACATGAAGCTGCTCTCCATCTTCACCGACGTCTTCGACTGCTTCTTCCGCTTCCTCGGCGCCATCCTCGCCGACCAGGGCGTGGTGGACGAGGAGACCTTCTGGCGTACCGTCGCCGACTGCGCCACCGAGTACGCCGACCAGGTGCCCGACCTGGCCGACCGGCTCGCCCGCTACGACCTGTTCGCCCCCGAGTTCGCACTGTCCTGCCTCAACCGGCTGCAACTGCGCGACAACCAGCAGATGGTCGACCTGGCCGATCCGTCCGCCGCGCTGCAACTCGTCGGCGCGCTGGCCAATCCGCTCGCCCGTCACACATCGTCCTGACGCCGCCGGTCGCCGGCCGGGTCAGCGCCGGAGAAACTGTCCGCCGATGGTGGAACCCCACGACGGCTGCGGACAGGTACAGGTGTGACAGCACAGCTGCGGCTCCGGATCCGGGCCGGCGACACCGATGCCTTCGGTGAACTCTTCGACACGCATGCCGATGCGGTCTACCGGCACGCGGTGTGGAGCGAGGGCGATCCGGCGCTCGCCGAGGACGTGGTGTCGCTGACCTTCCTTGAGGCGTGGCGGATCCGTGCCTCCCTGCACCCGGACGGGGACAGCCTGCGGCCCTGGCTGCTCGGCATCGCCACCAACGTGCTGCGCAACCGGCGGCGGGCGGCCCGACGGCACCGGGAGGCGTTGCGCCGGCTGCCGGTACGCGACACCGTTCCGGACTTCGCCGACGAGGTGGTCGGCCGGATGCACGACGCCGACCAGGTGGCCGCCGCCATCGCCGCGCTGCGGGCACTGCGCCGAGCCGACCGGGAGGTGTTCCTGCTGTGCGTCTGGTCGCAACTGGACTACGCGGCTGCCGCCGACGCGCTGGGCGTACCCGTCGGGACCGTGCGCTCACGGCTGTCACGGGCCCGGACCCGGCTGCGGGAGCTGGCGGAGCGGGAGCTGGCCGGTACCCGAATCGTCCCCGTCGAGCAGGGAGACTACCGATGAGCGAGCCCACCGCTCCCCAGGTGCCGGCCATCCCGACGGCGCGCCGGCAGGCACTGCGCCAGCACCTGATGAACGAGGTCACCCGGCCGGCCCGGCGGCCACAGCGGATGCTGGTGCTCGCACCGGCGGCGGCCGTGCTCGCCGTGGTGGTCGCGGCCGGAGTGATCGCCCAGCCGTGGGCACCGCGGAGCGCGCCGCTGATCGTGCCGGTCCACCAGGGCGAACACGTCGGCGCGCCGCTGTTGCTGAACCAGATGGCCGTGGCGGCCGCCGACACGCCGCCACCCGGCGAGGGTGAGTACGTCTACATCAGGAGTCGGGTTGCCGTCGCCGAACTGGGTGACGGCCCGGCCCGGCTCGGACCGGCGTACGAGCGGGAGATCTGGATTCCTCGGTACGAGCGGGGTGACGGGCTGCTCCGGCAGCCCTTCCTCGAACTGCCGGTGATCGGGGTGATCCCGGACCGGACGACGCTGCCGGACATGCCACCGAACGCGGAGGTCGTCGATCTGCCCGGTGATCCCGACGAGTTGCTGGCAAAGCTCCACCGGGAGCGCGACGAGCGCGGTCGCGGCAGCAGTCGCGACGGCGCGGCGTTCACCGCGATCGGCGACCTCCTGCGCGAGTCGCTGCTGCCGCCACCGACCAGCGCCACGCTCTACCGGGCCGCGGCCAGGATCGCGGGGGTCGAGGTGGTCCGTGGGGTCACCGACGCGGCCGGCCGCCGAGGGATCGCCGTCGCGCGCACCGAACAGGGCCGGCGCGACGAGTGGATCTTCGATGAGCGGACCTTCGAATACCTCGGCGAACGCAGCTACCTCGTGGCGGACACCGCCGACGGGCCGGCCGGTACCGTGCTGGCCACGGCCGCCGTGCTGCGACGGGCCGTGGTGCCGGAGCGCGGACAACGCCCGTAGCCGGTGGCCGCCGAGCGGACGGCCCGGCGCCGCCTCCGGCCCGGCCCGGCAGTGTGCGAAATCGCCGGTCAGTTCGCGGCGAGGTCGGCGAGGTCGCGCTCCAGTAGCTCGGCCAGCAGGGTGTGCCGACCGGGGTCGTTGTCGACGGTGCTGCCCCGGCTGGGCATCTCCACGGTCATCAGCAGGTGCAGGTGCATCCGGTACAGCGCCAGCCGGCGGCGTACCCCGTCGTCGAAGACCAGCGGCATGCCGGTGGCGTCGGCGTAGCCGCGCAGGAACGGATGGTCCGGCTCGTCCTCGGCACGGCGGAACAGCAGCGGGGAGACCAGGTCCAGCAGCGGATCGCCGTAGAGGAACCGCTCGCCGTCGACCAGCCCACACATCCGGTACGTGCCGGTGTCGTCGGGCGCGGCCAGCACGTTGCCGTCCCAGCAGTCGAAGTGCAGCAGGGCCGGTCGGCGTACCTGGTCGAGCCGGTCGCCGTGCCGGGCGACCAGGGCGCGGAAACGTTCCGGCGGGGCGGGTAGCGAGACGTCCCAGTCGGCGGCGTCGGCGAGCAGGTCGTCGATGATCGCCGTGAACGCCACCCGCCAGGTCGACCCGGCGGCCCGGCCCGCGTCGTAGCCGAACCGGTCGCCGGTGATCCGGTGTACGGCGGCCATCGCCGCGCCCAGGTCGGCGCGGGCCGACGCGTCGTCGGTGTCCAGTTCGGGCAGGGCCCGGCCGGGCAGCCGGGTGGTGAACAGCCATTCACCGAGGCGCGGGTGCACGCCGTGGTGCAGCACCTCCGGCACCGGCACCGTCGGTGCGCCCTCGGCGACCCGCCGGAAGTAGCGGGCCTCGGCGGCGAGCAGCCCGGTCTCGTAGCGCAGGAGCCGCGCCGTGGGCGGCGGGGCCACCTTGAGCACGACCGCGCGGTCGTCGTCGAGGTGGCCCCACCACACGGTGGCGAAGCCACCACCGGTCAGCGGTCCACAGTCGATCAGCCGGCGGTCGGGGCCGAACGAGGCCCGGACGAAGTCGACCACGTCATCGGCGGACAGGGCTCGTTGGGTGGGACTGAGCGGCGGCACCCGACCAGGGTATGCGGCCGGCAGCCGCGGTCCGACCCGTGCCGGGCCCGGGGCCACACCGGTGGCCCCGGGCCGCGCCGTCGTCAGTCGTCGGTGACCACGCCGGTCAGTACCTCGGGCAACACCGGACCGCCCGCGACGCCGTACGGATGCAGCTCGACCAGTTCGTCCGGCTCGACAAGTGAATCGGTGACCGTCGGTATGGTGAGCTCACCGGTGGCCGCGTCCGGGGGAATGAACACGGACGGCTGCAGCCAGGTCTGCGACAGCGGGCGGGACGGCTCCACCGGGTCGTAGGCGTTCTGCGCGTACCAGTCCGGGTCGACGTCGGTGGTGGACAACTCCACCCCGTCGGCCGGAGCCACCGGCAGGAAGTACGCGAAGATGCCCACCTCGGTCGGCGCGGACGTGACGAAGCGCCAGCTCAGCGTCGCACCCTCGGTGGCCCGTACGGTGCTGGACTCGATGGAGACGCCCGGGTCCGGGTCGTCGTTGGCGACCGCGAGCCCACCGTGGTATCCGCCGACCACGACACCCCGCTCCGCCTTGGCGAGCAGCGTGTGCCGCTCGGTGTAGTTCCACACCGTGTCACCGACGACCTCGACCGGCACCCGGACGGTGCGCTGACCGGGACGCACGGAGGCCAGCCAGGACCGTTGTGTGGACGCCACCTCGTCGAACAGGAAGAATCGCACCACACCGTCGCCGCCGCCCGTCACGGTCACCGGAATCTCGTACGTCTTGGCGCCGGAGTCGCCCTCGCGGACCTCAAGGGTGTCGACGTCGATCCGAGGCAGGCGTGGTGCGCTCGGGTCGGGCGTGCCCGGCTGCCAACCCCACGCGTCGAGCAGCCAGGCACGGCCGGTCACGGTGCGCGGAGTGAGTTCGATGGCGGCCAACCGGGCGGGTGCGCCCCTGAGTGGCACCCGCACCTCCTGCGCCCAGTACGAGGTCGTGTGCTCGGTGCCGGGCAGGCCGTCGATCCGCACCTCACCCAGCCGGCTGCGCCGGCCGTCCACGCCGACGACGGAAACGTCGAACCGGGTCCCGGTCGTGTTCGGTGGCACGATGACGCGCATCGCCAGGTCGCGGGCACCGGCAACGGTGACCGGCCGGGCCGGGCTCAGCCGGATCGGCCGCCCCGCGGCCGACCAGCTCAACGCCGCCGCGTACCGGCCGGGCTCGGGTACGGTCCAGAACGGTACGAAATGGGCCAGCAGCGCGTTGTGGTCCGCCGGGTCGAGGCAGGAGCGCTGCGCGTCGTCGCTGACCTGGTCGCAGATCCGCGCCCCACCGGACAGCCCCGTCGACGGATCCGGGGCGAGCAACGGCGTGCGATTACCGCCGAGGGCGTGACTGAACACCCGCGCCGGGTCGGCCGAGGGTGCCCGCCGGCCACTGCCGTCGAGAAGCGGCCGGATCCGGTCGTCACCGCCGACGAAGAGCCGCGCGGCAGCGGCGATGTAGGTCGCGCCGAGGTTCTGCTGTTGGGCCGGGGTGAGCCGGGTCGGGGTGCCGGGGGAGCAGACCGGGTCGTGCTCGCCACCGGAGGACCAGAGGAAATCGTCCTCGGACGGCGCCACCGACTGCCCGGGCGTCCACTCCGTGTTGAAGAAGTTGTGGTTGGCGCCCACCACGTACAGCGCGCTGCGTAGCGCCCGACTGCGGCTGACCCCCCGAGTGCCGTCCACGTACAGCTGGCCTGGGAGATCGTAGACGTCACCGTCACAGCCGGGCAGGATTGTCACCGACGGGACGTCCGGCACCGGGTTGTGGCCGTAGATGGTCGGCCCGATCAACATCATGCCGCGGATCGCCCAGCGGACCCGGCCCGGATAGCCGTCGTTCGCGGCCAGCGGCGGGGTGAGCGAGTCCATCGCCGCGCGGTTGACGCCCTCGCCACCACGGGAGTGCCCCATCAGGAACACCTGCGACAGGTCGGCGCGCGGCGCGGCACGCACGATCGCCGGTGCGCCGGCCCGGCCGGCACCAGCCCAGTCGGCCCACTTGCCCAGATGCCGCCGGACGAGTGCCGAGCGGGCCTGGGCGCCGCCGTCCTCGGGCTCCCAGTCCTGGGCGTTGATCCCGTTGGCCGCGATGGACACCGTCACGTAGCCCTGCGAGGCGAGCAGCCGCTGGGCCTGGAGGTAGCCACGGTGACTCGGGACCGGATCGCTCCCCGGCGGGCAGGGCCATTGCAGCGGTACGATCACGTCAGCGCGGTAGCAACTGCCGTGCCGGCCGTGCAGGAACAGGGCGAGGGGCCGGGCACCGGAGGCACCCCGCGGCGCGACCACGACCGCCCGCATCTCGACCTTCTCCGGGAAGTCGGGCAGCTTGACGGCGGGCAGATCGTACTCCCCGCTGATGTGCCGGTAGGGACCGGCGATTCCGGGGTCGACGGTGCCGGCTGGCAGTGGGCCGGGCGTGGCGGTGACCGGCGGGGCACGGCGCGGGCTACGCGGTGCGGGCTGGTCGATCCGCCTGCCGCCGGCCCGTACCGTCAACTCGTCCAGCCGGACGGGCCCGTCCAGCCGGAGGCTGAAGGTCCGGCCGTCCGGGTGCGGGCGGACCCGACCGAGTCGCCGGTCGCCCGACCAGAACTCGACGGCGGCAGCGCCCATCGGCACCCGTTCGTCCGAACGCCAGGTCAGCTCTCCGCCGGTCATCGACCAGCCATGGGCTGCCGGTCGCGGTGCCGGGCCTGCGGGGGGAGCGGCCAACGCCACCCCGGCCGCCCCGGTCACCAGCGCCACGGCGAGCACAGCGGACATCAGGAATCTACGCATGTGCTGATGTCTATCTCAAACGCGCAACTCGGCGGCGCGGGATTGATTCGTCAATCGCGCGAGTTAATAAGGGACCCTTGCTATGCACGAGGCGTTAATAAGGTGCCCTTCCTTTCACCGGTCCGGAGCTGTCCCGGCGGACCAGTTCGGCGGCGAGTGACTCCACCCGGGGGGCGGGGGAGCCGGCGTCCAGGGCCAGTGCCATCGCCCGGGCACCCATCTCGACCAGCGGCAGCCGGACGGTGGTCAGTGCCGGGGTGACGTCCCGGGCCATCGGCATGTCGTCGAAGCCGAACACGCTGAGTTGGCCCGGCACCGCCAGCCCGCGGGAGCGCAGCAGCGACAGCGCGCCGATGGCCATCGAGTCGTTGAGCGCCGCGATCGCGGTCAGTCCGGGTTCCGCGTCGAGCAGGGCGGCGGTGGCCTCGGCACCGCTGTCCCGATCGAACTCGGCGTACCGGACGAGGTGCTCCGGCAGCTGCCGGCCGTGCTCGGTGAACGCCTCACGCAGCCCGGTCAGCCGGTCCGTCGTGGTGGTCAACACCCGGGGCCCGGCCACCACCGCGACCCGTTCGTGGCCGAGCCGGCAGATCTCCTGCCCGAGCAGCCGGGCCCCGCCGCGGTTGTCCGGCATCACCGCGTCGCCGGAGTGCTCGTGCCGGCCGATCACCGCCACCCGCCCGCCGGTGGCCTCGTACGCGGTGAGCTTCCCGTTGAGCAAGCGGGTGAATTCGGGGGCGTGGTAGCCGGAGCCGGCCAGGATGATCGCGGCCACCTGCTGTCCGCGCAGCAGTTCGACGTACTCCAATTCGCGTTCCGGGTCGCGGTAGCTGTTGCAGATCATCAGCAGCCGTCCCTGGTCGGTGGCGACCCGTTGCAGCCCCCGGGTGATCTCGGCGAAGTACGGGTCGGAGACGTCGTGCACGATGACGCCGACCGCACCCCGGTGCGAGCGGGCCAGCAGTTGCGCGTGGGCGTTCGGTACGTACTGCAACTCGGCGACGGCGCGCAGCACCCGTTCACGCAACTCGTCGGTGACCGGCTTGCTGCTGCCGTTGATCACTCGCGAAGCCGTGGCGGGAGAGACGCCCGCCCGCCGGGCCACATCGGACAGCGTCGCCACTCACGCCCCCTCCCGTGTCGCGCCGGCCGCGCGATCAGCGTCACGGTACCGCAGTGCGCCTGCCCAGCCGTGGCATGGTTCGCGCAGCTCAAACCGGCAGGCCGGGACGGGTCGGCCCGGTCCGTGACGGGCCGCCGGGCACCGTCGCCCGGGCGAGCAGGTGGGCGCTGGCCGCGACGAGCGCCGGTTCGCTGCCGTAGGTGCGGGCCAGCAGCAGCGCGGCGGTGAACAGCTGCTCCGCCATCGGTCCGTGCGCCCCCGCCTCGGCGGCGATCCACGCCGGCCCCTCGATGCCCTCGACGGTGACGTCCACCAGGCCGGCCGCGTGGCATTCGCCGACGAGTTCCTCGACCCGATGGAAGTAGGCATGTGTGAAGCCGAGCGTCGGGTCGTTGCGGCCGTCGGTGAGCAGCACCCGGGCCTCCTCGAGCATCCGGTCGTCGAGCCGCCCGGTGGCCGCGAAGTCGAGCGGCCCGGCGAACCGGGAGATCGCGGCGGCGAGGACCAGGCCGCCCGGACGGGTGACGCGGACAGCTTCGGTCAGGGCGGTGCACCGGTCGGTGTGGTCCGGCAGGTGGTAGAGCGGGCCCAGCAGCAGCGTCGCGTCGTAGCTGTCGTCCTCCTCCGGCAGCGCGCGGGCGTCGGCGACCTCCGCGTCGAGGCCGGGTCGCCCCGCCCGGGCCCGGTCGACGTGCGCGGGCACCAGATCGAGCAGCCGGACCTGGTAGCCCAGGGCGACGAGGGCGCGGGCGTACTCGCCGGTCCCGCCACCGACGTCCAGGATCCGAGCCGGCGCCACGGGCAGCGACTCCCGCAGGATTTCCAGGGTCCGTTGCCGCTCCAGCCGGGCCTGTGGCCGCCCACGCAGCCGCAGATCTTCGCGGTACCGGTCGGTGTAGTAGGCGACGATCCCGCCGGACTGCTGTTCCATCCGGTGATTGTCGTGCCGCACGCGGATCGGCCGCGACCCGGTTCCGGCGCGCCCGGTCAGCGGGGAAAGCCCTTGCCTGAGGGTGGGCGACCAGCCTAGGCTAGCCAGGAAAGCGCTTACCTGCACGTGTACCGACGGAAGGACCGCCATGACCCGCAGGTCGATCGGCATCATCGTCAACGGCGTCACCGGCCGGATGGGATACCGGCAGCATCTGGTGCGTTCCCTGCTGGCCATCCGGGCCGCCGGTGGGGTGCCGCTGGCCGACGGCACCACCGTCTGGCCGCACCTGGTCCTGGTCGGACGCAGCGAGAACAAGCTGCGGGAGATCGCCGAACGGCACGGGCTGGACGACTGGACCACCGACCTGAGCGCCGCGCTGGCCCGCGACGACGTCGAGATCTACTTCGACGCCCAGGTCACCCAGCAGCGGGAGAAGGCCATCCGGCAGGCCATCGAGGCCGGCAAGCACATCTACACCGAGAAGCCGCTCGCCGAGGACACCGCCGCCGCGCTCGACCTGGCCCGCGCGGCCCGCGCCGCCGGCGTACGCACCGGAGTGGTGCAGGACAAGCTGTTCCTGCCCGGGCTGCGCAAGCTCAAGCGACTGCTCGACGGCGGCTTCTTCGGCCAGGTGCTGTCGGTGCGCGGCGAGTTCGGCTACTGGGTCTTCGAGGGCGACTGGCAGCCCGCCCAGCGTCCGTCGTGGAACTACCGGGCCGAAGACGGCGGCGGGATCGTGGTCGACATGTTCCCGCACTGGCACTACGTGCTGGCGGAGCTGTTCGGTGAGGTGCGGGCGGTCTCCGCCACCATCGCCACGCACGTTTCGCGCCGCGTCGACGAGGCCGGCCAGTCGTACCAGGCCACCGCCGACGACGCCGCGTACGCGGTGTTCGAGCTGGCCGGCGGCGTCATCGCCCAGCTCAACTCGTCCTGGTGCGTCCGGGTGTTCCGCGACGAACTGGTGGAGTTCCAGGTCGACGGCACCGAAGGCAGCGCGGTGGCCGGGCTGCGGCGCTGCCGGGTGCAGCACCGGGCGGTCACCCCCAAGCCGGTGTGGAACCCGGACCTTCCGGTCACCGAGGAGTTCCGGTCACAGTGGACGGAGGTGCCGGACAACGAGGACTTCGACAACGGTTTCAAGGTGCAGTGGGAGGCGTTCCTGCGGCACGTGGTCGCCGGTGAGCCGTTCCAGTGGGACTTCCTGGCCGGAGCCCGGGGCGTGCAACTCGCCGAGCTGGGCCTGGTCTCGGCCCGCGAGGGTCGCCGCGTCGAGGTGCCGGAGCTGGCGCTGTGAGCGGCACGACGGTCACCCTGCCCGGTGGTGCGCGACTGCGGCTGGCCGGGGGCACCGGGCACCCCCGCCCGGACGGTCCGCCGCGTAGCCGGATCGCCTACGCCGCCGCGCACGTGGTGGCCGACCCGGGCGCCGACAACACTCCCGGCACCCCGGCCGTGCTGGACTGGGACCGGACCCTCGCCTTCCGTCGGCACCTCTGGTCGTACGGACTCGGGGTGGCCGAGGCGATGGACACCGCGCAGCGCGGCATGGGCCTGGACTACCCGGCCACCCGGGAGCTGATCCGGCGCAGCGCGGCGGAGGCCCGCGCGGCCGGCGGCCGGATCGTCGCCGGCGTCGCCACCGACCAGCTCCCGCCCGGCCCGGCCACCCTCGGCGAGGTCGCCGCCGCCTACCGCGAACAGCTCGCCGACGTGCAGGCCGCCGGCGCGGTGCCGGTGCTGATGTGCAGCCGCCACCTGGCCGCCGCGGCCCGCGACGCCGAGGACTACCTGCGGGTGTACGACGAACTGCTGACCGCGGCCGACGGCCCGGTGGTGCTGCACTGGCTCGGCCCGATGTTCGACCCGGCGCTGACCGGCTACTGGGGCTCGACCGAGCTGGACCTGGCCGCCGACACCGTCGTCGAGCTGATCAAGTCCCACCCGGCGCGGGTGGACGGGATCAAGGTGTCGCTGCTCGACGCGCAGCGGGAGGTGGCGTTGCGCCGCCGGCTGCCGGACGAGGTCCGCCTCTACACCGGCGACGACTTCAACTATCCGGAGCTGATCAAGGGCGACGACACCGGGCATTCCGACGCGCTGCTGGGCGTCTTCGCCGCCATCGCACCGGCCGCCGCCGCCGCGCTGGCCGCCCTCGACCGTGGCGACCTGGCCGGGTACGACGAGATCTTCGACCCCACCGTGCCCCTGGCCCGGCACCTGTTCGCCGCGCCCACCTGGTACTACAAGACCGGCATCGTCTTCCTGGCCTGGCTCGCCGGTCACCAGGACCACTTCACCATGGTCGGCGGTGTGCAGTCCGGCCGGTCCCCGGCCCACCTGGCCACCCTGCTCACCCTCGCCGACGCGGCCGGCCTGCTACCCGACGCCGACCTGGCCGCCGCCCGCGCCCGGGCCTACTTCACCGTCGCCGGGGTGACCCAGTGACCGACCACCGCGCGGCCCTGCGCCGCTTCTCCCTCAACCAGGCCACCACGAAACACTGGCCGCTGCCCGACGTGGTGGCCGGCTGCGTGGCCGCCGGCGTGCCGGGCATCGGCCTGTGGCGGGAACCGGTCGCCGAGTACGGCCTCGGACGCGCCGCCAAACTGGTCCGCGACGCCGGTCTGTCGGTGACCACTCTGTGCCGGGGCGGCTTCTTCACCGCCGACGACTGGCGGGACGAGAACCTGCGGGCCATCGAGGAGGCCGCCACCCTCGGCGCACCGGTGCTGGTGCTGGTCTCCGGCGGCCTACCGGCCGGCAGCAGGGACATCGACGGGGCCCGGGCCCGGGTGGCCGACGCGATCGCCGAACTCGCCCCACACGCCGACGCCGCCGGGGTCACCCTGGCCATCGAACCACTGCATCCGATGTTCAGCGCCGACCGGTGCGTCATCGCCACCCTCGGCCAGGCCCTCGACATCGCCGAACACTTCGACCCGAGCGTGGTCGGCGTCGTGGTGGACGCCTACCACGTCTGGTGGGACGACACCGTGTACGCGCAGATCGCCCGGGCCGGGGAGTGGATCGCCTCGTTCCAGGTCTGCGACTGGATCACCCCGTTGCCGGCGGGGGTGCTGCTCGGCCGGGCGTTGCCCGGCGACGGCTGCATCGAGTTGCGCCGGCTGCGCGAGGCGGTCGACGCGGCCGGCTACACCGGCCCGATCGAGGTGGAGGTCTTCAACGCCGAGGTCTGGGCCCGCCCCGGCGACGAGGTGCTCGCCGCGGCCATCACCGGCTACCTCCGCGACGTCGCCTGAACGACCGGATCGGAAAGATCTTGGTGCGAATGTGCCTCTTGAGGGGCGCAGGCGCACCACGATCCCCGTTTAGGCCGCGTCGGCGCGGGTGGCGAGGGCGTCGACGAGGCGGCGCGTCGAGCCGGCCAGGTTCCAGTGCTCGGCCAACTCGATCAGCCGCTCGGGGGCGGCCGGCGCCACCGGCAACTCGGTGGACAGCGCGGGTAGCGGTACGTCCAGGGCGACCCGGACCACCTTCGGCGCCACCGCGAGATAGTCCCGGGCGGCGTCGAGCTTGGCGCGCAGGCCGGGCGCGAAACCGGAGGCCGGGTCGTCCAGGGCGGCGAGGATTCCGGCGATGTCGCCGTACCGGTCGACCAGCCGGGCGGCGGTCTTCTCGCCGACGCCGGCCACCCCGGGCAGCCCGTCGCTCGGGTCGCCACGCAGGGCCGCGAACTCGGCGTACCGCTGTGCCGGTACGCCGTAGCGGGCGCGCACCGCCGCGTCGTCGCAGTCCTCCAGCTTGGCCACGCCCCGCCCGATGTAGAGCAGCCGTACCCCGCGCTCGTCGTCGACCAACTGGAACAGGTCGCGGTCGCCGGAGACCACCTCGACCGGCCCGGGTTGGCTGACCGAGAGGGTGCCGAGCACGTCGTCGGCCTCGTAGCCGGAGGCGCCGACGACCGTGATGCCCAGCGCGTCGAGCATGTCGAGGATCATCGGCACCTGCGGGGTGAGGGTGTCCGGCACCACCTCACCCCCCTCGGGCGCCACCCGGTGCGCCTTGTACGACGGCAGCAGCGCCACCCGCCAGTCGGGTCGCCAGTCGTGGTCCATCGCGCACACCATCCGACCCGGCCGGCGGGTGCGGACCAGGTGGGCGAGCATGTCGAGGAAGCCGCGTACGGCGTTGACCGGCTGCCCGTCGGTGGTCTTCGCGGCCGACTCGGGGATGCCGAAGTAGGCCCGGAAGTAGAGGCTCGGCGCGTCGACGAGCATGATCGGGGTCTGCTGTGCCACGTCCGACAGCCTGGCACACCCCACCGACGTTCGCCGCGACCGGCACGACGCCCACGAGCGGCGGCTTGGGTCGGAGCGGGTTGGCAACCGTCGGCCGGCGCGCCCCCTGGGTCTCGGTGTCCCGGAGAACGCGCCGGCCCGCCCCGTCCGGGTGCTGGGCGCCGTGGCGCCGATCCTGCGGCGATGCGGGAGTCAGCGGGTCCAGACGGTGCCCTGGGGCTCGTATTCGAGGATCCGCGTCACCAGGTCGGCGGCGTCCGCGCCGAACTCGCGGCGCACGAGGTGTAGCCCCAGGTCGAGGCCGGAGGTCACCCCGCCGCAGGTGACCAGGTCGCCGTCGTCGACCACGCGGGCCCCGGTGACGATGCCGCCGTACGCGGCGAGCTTGTCCTTGACCATGTGGTGGGTGATGCACGGACGGCCCCGGGTCAGTCCGGCGGCGCCGAGCAGCAGCGCGCCGGTGCAGACCGAGGCGATCACCAGCCCGTCGCGCGGCGCGCTGGCGATCTTCCTCGGTAGGTGACCCTTGTTGATCTCCAGTTCGACGCCGGGCCGGTCCGGTCCGGTGAAGCCGCTGCCCGGCACGATCAGGAGGTCGGCTTGCCGGGGTGACCATCCCTTGCCGACCTTGACCCTGGTGTCGCCGCCGGCGGTGACCGTGCGGGGGCGGTCGGCGGTGACGTAGTCGATGGTCAGGGGGGCGCGGGCGGCGTTGCGGGCGATGGTCAGCACCTCGTACGGCCCGATGAAGTCCTGCTCCTCGATGCCGTCGAACATGACGACCTGCACGCGCAGCGGGCGGGTCGGTGACCAGGTCGTGGCGGGGGTTCGGTCGAAAGTTCTGCCGTGCGCGGCGGCGGTGGCCGGTGGGGCGCCGGCGAGCGCGGCGGCGCCGACGACGAGACCGGCACCGAGGGCGGTACGCCGTGAGACGGCCGCGAAGGGCGGGGAGTGACGTGTCATGTCGTAGCGGTCGCCGGGGTCGCGGTGCCGGTTCCGGCCGGCTGGCGGTCGGTCCGGATCCGAGGCGTACGGGTCCGGATCCGTGGTTTCCCGTACCGGTTCGGGGGCCGCTCCGGACGCGCGAGGAGCGGCCCGGGCAGACTGCGTCGTCGTGGTGGCAGACGCAGTCCGTGATGTCGTCCTGGTCGTGTACGACGGGGTGGTCCTGATGGACCTGGCCGGACCGTTGCAGGTGCTCCACTGCACCGGCGCCTACCGGATCCGGCTCGCGTCGTCGGACGGTCGGGCCGTCCACACCGACGTCGGATTACGGCTGGATGTCGGCCTGGCGTTGGCGGACGTCGGTGGTGACGTGGACACGGTGCTGGTCGCCGGATACTCGCCGAACTCCGGCCGCCGGCCGCCGGACGGCCTCGTCGCCGAGGTGCGGCGGATCGGTGGCCGGGCGCGGCGGGTGGCGTCGATCTGTACCGGTGCGCTGCTGCTGGCTCGGGCGGGGTTCCTGGACGGTCGGCGGGCCACCACCCACTGGGCCGTCTGCGGCGACCTCGCGACCCGGTTCCCCCTCGTCGCGGTGCAGCCCGACGCCATCTGGGTACGCGATGGCCCGGTCCTCACCTCCGCCGGGGTGACCGCCGGCATCGACCTCGCGCTGGCGCTGGTCGCCGAGGACCTCGGCGCCGACCGGGCCCGGGTGGTCGCCATGAACCTGCTCGTCTTCCTTGCGCGTCCCGGCGGCCAGGCCCAGTTCGACACCGCGGCCGACCGGTTCACACCGCGCGATCCGACCCTGCGCCGCGTGCTCGACGACATCCGGAGGCGCCCCGCGGCGGATCATCGGCTGGCCGAGATGGCGCACCGCGTCGCGGTGAGCGAGCGTCAGCTGACCCGCCTGTTCCGTCGGGAGCTGGAGACCAGCCCGGCCCGCTACGTCGAGCAGGTACGGGTGCGCGAAGCCCGGACGTTGCTCGAGTCCGGCGGCGACGGCGTCGCCACCATCGCCCGCCGATGCGGCTTCGGCTCGGCCGAAACGATGCGTCGCGCCTTCGTCCGCGTCGTCGGCGTCACCCCGACGGACTACCGCCGTCGTTTCCACACCTCGGCGCTGGACCGCTCCGACCAGTTTCCCTGACCGGTCTGGGCCGGAGAAGGCCGGCCCGTCCGTACCACCGCACCCAAACGACCGTTAAGCTGTCGGGGTGGGATCCGAGGAACTGTACCCGCCGCAGCGGCTGGTCGCCGCGCAGCGCGCCACCGCCGCCGCGGGCCTGGACGCGCTGCTGCTCAGCCCCGGCTCCGACCTGCGCTACCTGACCGGCTACGACGCCCACGCCGGTGAACGGCTGACCCTGTTGGTGCTGCCCGCCGAGGGTACGCCGACCCTGATCGTGCCGACCCTGGAACGGCCGGCGGCCGAGGCGTCCCCGGCGCCGGCCACCGGTGTACGCATCGTCGACCACGCCGACGGCACCGACCCGTACCCGCTGGTGGCGGCGGCGTTCGACGGGCCGGCCGACGCGGTGGGCCTGGCCGACCGGATGTGGGCCGAGCAGGTCCTCGCACTGCGCGCGGCGTTGCCCGGTGCCCGGCAGCGACTCGCCTCGGAGGTGCTGCGGGAACTGCGGATCCACAAGTCGGCCGCGGAGATCGCCGCGCTCGCCGAGGCCGGCGCGGCGATCGACGCCGTGCACGCCCGGATGGGTGAGTGGCTGCGGCCGGGGCGTACCGAAATCGAGGTGGCCGCCGACATCGCCGCCGCGATCCGCGCCGCCGGGCACGTCACGGTCGACTTCGTCATCGTCGCCGCCGGCCCGAACGGGGCCAGCCCACACCACGGCACCTCGGATCGGCCGATCGGCGCGGGCGAGCCGGTGGTGGTGGACATCGGCGGCACCATGCCCTCGGGTTACCGCTCCGACTGCACCCGCACGTACTCCGTGGGCGGCCGGCCGCCGGCCGAGTTCGGCGACTACTACGCGGTGCTGCACGCCGCGCAGCGCGCCGCCGTGGCGGCGGTCCGCCCGGGCGTACGCGCCGAGGCGGTCGACGCCGCCGCCCGCGAGCCGATCGCCGCCGCCGGCTACGGCGACGCCTTCCTGCACCGCACCGGCCACGGCATCGGCCTGGACGGCCACGAGGAGCCGTACGTGGTGGCCGGCAACGACCGCCCACTGGCGGCGGGGATGGCGTTCTCCGTCGAACCGGGCATCTACCTGGCCGGGCGGCACGGTGCCCGGATCGAGGACATCGTCGTCTGCACCACCGACGGCGTACGACGGCTCAACACCACCCCCACGGAGCTCATCGCACTATGACTGTCGACCGGATCCTGCCCACCGACGAGGCCCACGACCTGCTGGAGCTGGCCACCGAACTCGCCGACCGGGAACTCGCGCCGAAGGTGACCGAGTACGAACAGCGCGCCGAGTTTCCCCGGGAGGTGCTGCGCACCCTGGGCCGGGCCGGTCTGCTGGGGCTGCCGTACGCCGAGGAGCACGGCGGTGCGGCCCAGCCGTACGAGGTCTATCTCCAGGTGCTGGAGATCCTGGCCAGCCGCTGGCTCGCCGTTGCCGAGGCGGTCAGCGTGCACACCCTGTCCTGCTACCCGGTCGCCGCGTTCGGCACCGACGAACAACGCAAGCTGCTGCCGGACATGATCGGCGGCGAGCTGCTGGGGGCGTACTGCCTCTCCGAGCCGCAGGGTGGCTCGGACGCCGCGGCGCTGACCACGAAGGCGGTCCGCGCGGGCGACGAGTACGTGGTCACCGGCACCAAGGCGTGGATCACCCACGCCCAGGTGGCCGACTTCTACAACATCTTCTGCCGCACCGGCGGTCCCGGCCCGCGCGGCATCTCCTGCCTGCTCGCCGACCGGACGACGGCGGGCATCGCGCCGCAGGTCGCCGAGCGCACCATGGGCCTGCGTTCCTCCCCGGTGGCACAGCTCGTCTTCGACGACGCCCGGGTGCCGGCCGACCGGCTGGTCGGCGGCGAGGGCAACGGCTTCACCATCGCCATGTCCGCGCTGGACTCCGGCCGGCTCGGCATCGCCGCCTGCGCGGTGGGGCTGGCCCAGGCGGCGTTGGACTACGCGGTGGACTACGCCCGCCAGCGCCAGCAGTTCGGCCGTTCGATCATCGACTTCCAGGGCCTCGGGTTCATCCTGGCCGACCTGGCCACCCAGATCTCCGCCGCCCGGGCGCTGACGCTGGCCGCGGCGCGGCTGCGCGACGCCGGCCGGCCGTACTCGATCGAGGCGGCGAAGGCGAAGCTGTTCGCCACCGACATGGCGATGCGGGTGACCACGGACGCCGTGCAGGTGCTCGGCGGCGCCGGTTACGTGGCCGACCACCCGGTGGAACGCTACATGCGGGAGGCCAAGGTGCTGCAGATCGTCGAGGGCACCAACCAGATTCAACGGCTGGTGATCTCCCGGTCCCTGGCCAAGGGCTGATCCGGGGCCGGCCGGCACCGACCCACCGGGCGGTGCCGGCCGTACCAGGCGGAGTCGACTCATCGCCGAGCGCGAGATTCGCCGGGCCGGTACGTCGCACATCGGGCGCTTTCCCGGTAGGTTGCACGCCGTGGAGGAGATCGATCGGGCCATCGTCGCGGCACTGACCGTCGATGGTCGGCTGTCGTACACGGACCTCGCGGAGAAGGTTGGCCTGTCGGTCTCGGCGGTGCATCAGCGGGTACGCCGGCTGGAGCAGCGCGGGGTCGTCAAGGGCTATGCGGCGCGGGTCTCCTTCGAGTCGCTCGACCTGCCGTTGACCGCCTTCGTGGCGATCCGGCCCTTCGACCCCTCGCAGCCCGACGACGCGCCGGAACGGCTCGCTCATCTGCCCGAGATCGACTCGTGCTACTCGGTCGCGGGGGAGGACTTCTACCTGCTGTTGGTGCGGGTGGCCGGCCCGGCCGACCTGGAGCGGGTGCTCCAGGAGATCCGCACCTCGGCCAACGTCACCACCAGGACCACGGTGGTGCTCTCCACCCCCTACGAGCACCGTCCCCCGAAGGTGGCGCAGCCGGCGGACCAGCTCCGGCAGCGTGGCGTCCCGGCCGAGTCGCCCGGCTCGTAGCCGGGTTCGGCGGCCCCGGGGCGGCCGGCCGCCCCGATCCGACGTCGGGGACGAAGCGGGCTCGGCCGCGAGCCGAGGAGATTGTGCCAAATGGGTCGAGATGATCGAGAACACCCGACCCCCGGTGCGGTCGACTCCCCGGATGCGGAGCTAGGATCCATCCCTGATTCTGCGGAAGTGAGACCCGATCATGAGCGGCGGCGGCCGCCCGGTGTCACCTGAATGGTGCCTCGACAGCGGGTCGCTCGGCGTGTCGTCAAGGGGAGGATGAGATGTTCCGACCGCTACGGTCGAGGTTCAGCCACACGGTGTGCGGAGTCCGCTCATGACGCGCATTCTCGTTCGCGCCGGCAAGCACCCGGCAACCGTGCTGTCCCACGAGCAGAGTCTGGCCACCTCGCGGCTGGGTGTGTTCGGGTCGAACTCCGGGAACATGCTGTTCTACAGCGCCGTCTTCCGGGCGCTGAGCGTGCCCGACGCCGAGTTGGTCGCCAACTCGTACGTGCACGAACGCCCGGTGCACCTGGGCCGGTACATCGACCGGACGAACGAGGAGTTCGACCGGTTCGTCCTGCCGATGGCGAATTCCTACCGGGACACGTTCCTGCCGCATCTGGAACGGCTCGCCAAGGTCATCGAGAAGCTGACCATCCCGGTCACGGTGGTCGGCATCGGCGCCCAGCTGCCGTACGGCACCGACTTCGACACCCTCCCCGACGAGTACAAGCGCATCGTCACCCGGTTCACCCGCGCGGTGCTGGACCGCTCCGCCTCGATCGGCGTGCGCGGCGAGTACACCGCCCGGATGTTGAAGTACCTGGGCTTCGGTGACGAGCACGTACGCGTGATCGGCTGCCCGTCGATGTTCGGCAACGGGCCGCTCGGGCCGCTGGTACGCAAGGTCGACCGGCTCAGCTACGACAGTCCACTGGCGATCTCGTACACCCCGAAGGTCAAGGGGGTCGACCGGCTGGTCGAGGCGAACACCAACCGCTACCCCAACAGCGTGATCGTGCCGCAGCAGCACCACCGGCTCGCCCTCATGCTCTGGGGCGAGAACCCGGCCAAGGTCGGCAACAAGCGGATGCCGATCCACACCGACCACCCGTTGTACGAGAACGACCGGATGCGCTTCTTCGTGGACACCTCGACCTGGGTCGAGTTCATGGCCGAGCAGCACTTCGCCTTCGGCACCCGCATCCACGGCAACGTCGCCGCCGTGCTGGCCGGCACGCCGGCGGTCGTGCTGGCCCACGACTCGCGGACGGTCGAACTCGCCGAGTACCACGGCATCCCCTACCGCCTCTACGCGGACCTGCCGCCGGATGTCGACGCGCAGCAGCTCTACCAGGAAGCCGACTTCGACACCTTCGCGCCGCGGCAGGCCCCGACCTTCGAGACCTACCTGCGGTTCCTCGAGCACAACGACCTTGAGCACGTGTTCCAGCCGGGCAAGGAGAACCCCGCCTACGACAAGGCGCTCGCCGCCGCCAAGTTCCCCGGCCCGGTGCACACCCTGATGGCCTCGGACACCGTCGGGCGGCGGCAGATCATGTCGCGCCTGCGCTGGCTGCGGCAGGGCCACGACGGCGACCTGGCCCGACCTGCCTATGACTTCGAACCCCCCTTCCGCGAGCCCCGCGGATACAAGTCACTCGAGGAGCGGGTAACCCAGTTGGAGAAGGAATTGAAGGTGCAGCAGAACTTCCTGGCGAGCTGGCGTGGCCGGGTCAGCCGGGTGCTGCGGATGAACGGTACGTCGACGGGCGCTGGGCGGTGACCGGCAAGTCCGGACTGCGTGGGTGGCTGGCGGGCCGGCTACCCACCCTGTCGGCCGAGGTGGCGGCGCTGATCGCCCTGCTGCTGGCGGCGGTGGCGGCCTCCCCGCTGTGGGCGCTGGCCCCGGCCCTGGTCGCGGTCGGTCTGCTCGGCTACACCTGGCGTAACGCACTGCGCGGCGGCTCGGTTCCCTCCGGGTCGACCGTGGTGACCCGCCTGCTCCTGCTGGCCTGCGCCTACCTGCTCGGCGTGGTGCACAGCGGGCAAGACGTCGCCCTGGCGCTGGGTGTCGGTGGTGCTGCCCTGGCGATCCTCGCCGAGCCGGCGGTGTCGGCCACCTCCCGCTCGGTCTATCCGGTCTCGGCGAACCTGCGCGGCAGCGGCCTGCGGCCCAACCTGCGCCCCAACACCAGCCGGGCGGTGCTGGTCAACGGCGTCGCGGTGGTGGTCGCGCTCGGTTGCGCGTTCCTCGGCGCCCCCGGGGTGGTCGCGCTGGTGGTGTCGGCCGCGGCGCTCGCGCTGCTGGCGTTCACCGGCTGGCAGGCGGTGACCCGGGTACAGGCCCGGCACGCCAGCGAGACGAGGCTGAACGCGGCGCTGGCCGCCTACGAGCCGGCCTTCCTGCTGCACTGGGAGGCACCGGCCGGGACCGCGTACCAGGTCGCGATGTGGCTGCCCTATCTGGAGCGGCTCGGCAAGAAGTACTTCGTGCTGGTGCGTTCCGAGGCCAACTTCAACGAGGTGGTGCGCCTGACCACGGCGCCGGTGGTGCTGCGGACGGGGTTGACCCAGCTCGACGACGTCATCGTCCCGTCGCTGCGGGCGGCCTTCTACGTGAACACCGCGACGAGGAACAACCACCTCGTCCGGTACACGAACCTGACGCACATCCAGCTCAACCACGGCGACAGCGACAAGGTGCCGAGCCACAACCCGGTCTTCCGGATGTACGACAAGAACTTCGTCGCCGGCCAGGCCGCGGTCGACCGGTTCGCGGCCAACGGCGTGCGCATGCCGGCGGAGATGTTCAGCATCGTGGGTCGTCCGCAGGTGGAGAACGTCGCCATCGCCACCACGCCGATCGCCTCGATCACCGCTCCCCGGGTCCTGTACGCCCCGACCTGGGCCGGCTTCTACGCCGACTCGAACTACTCGTCGCTGCACGTCGGCTACGACATCATCAAGGCGTTGGTGGCCCGGGGATGCAGCATCGTCTTCCGGCCGCATCCGTACACGATGCGCTCGGCGGCGTTGTTGCAGGAGTCCGAGCGGATCAAGACGCTGCTCGCCGAGGACCGCCGGGCCAACGGTCGGCCGCACGTGTTCGGCCCCGAGGCCGAGACGAAGATGTCGGTGGTGGACTGCTTCAACGCCTCGGACGCGATGGTGTCGGACGTGTCCAGTGTGGTGGCCGACTACCTGTTCTCGGAGAAGCCGTTCGCCATGGTCGCGGTCTCGACGCCGGGGGACCGGTTCACGGACGCCTTCCCGCTGGCCCGGGCGTCGTATGTGATCGACGCGCACAGCGGTCGGGTGGCGAATCTCGACCTGGTCCTGGACGACCTGTTGGGCAGCGATCCGCTCGCGGCGACCCGGCACGACCTGAAGAAGTACTACCTCGGCGACATCCCGGCGGAGGGGTACGCGCAGCACTTCCTCGACGAGGCGGGTCGTTACCTCTGATCTGACGGGTGACTGGCTCCGGTACCGGCGTGGCACGCGCTGGACCGGGGCCAGTCGTCGTTGGTGGGGGGCCGGTCAGTGCCGGGCTGTCGAGGCGGCGGGCGCGGTCGGCGGGGCGGGGGTGTGGTTCCAGCGGAGGATGACCCGCCGCCCGTGTTCGTGGCCGAGCAGGCTGAGGGTGGCGGTGTCCAGACGCAGCAGTCCGCCGGCCGACGGCGGCAGGCCGACCCAGCGCGCGCCCAGGACACGCAGCGAGTGGGCGTGTCCGACGAGGGCGACGGAGCCCCGGTCGAGTAGCGGATGCAGCCGGTGGAGCAGGCGGTCGACGCGTTCGCCGACCTCGCTGGGGGACTCCCCGGCGGGGCATCCGTCGGTCCAGACGTTCCAACTCGGATGGTCGTGGTGGATCTCGTCGGTGGTCCGTCCCTCGTATTCGCCGTAGTTCCATTCGGCCAGGTCCTCGTCGGTGTCGGCGATGGTCAGGCCGGCCAGTTGGGCGGTGCGTACCGCCCGCAGGCGGGGGCTGCTCAGCACCGCGACGTAGCGCTGGTCGGCCAGGGCGGGAGCGAGGGCGCGGGCCTGTCGCTCGCCGTCGGGGGTCAGCTCCAGGTCGGTGTACGAGGTGTGCCGGTGGCTGGTGCTCCAGGCGGTCGCGCCGTGCCGGACGAGCGTGATCTGTCCCATTGGCCCAGTTAACCAGCCGCCGCGAATCCCCGATCACCTAGCTTCCTAGGACGCCTTACGCGATGTGCCACCCGGCACGGGTTTCCGTCCGCGAGCCCGGGGGACACCAACACGGAGGGGCGCCACGCCCCAGGCGGAGCAGAGGAGGCGACATGAGCTTCACCGACAAGGCGAAGAACAAGGTCGAAGAGATGAGCGGCGCCGCCAAGGAGCGCATCGGCGACATGACCGACAACGAGCGCATGCGCGCTGAGGGTGCCGGCGCACAGGCCGAGGCCCGGGCGCGGCAGGCCGGTGAGAACGTCAAGGACGCCGGCCGTGACGCCAAGGACGCGTTCACCCGGTGACGCGCCAATGGAAGAGGGCCGCCGGACAGATCCGGCGGCCCTCTTCGTACGTGCGGTGGTCGTGGGTCAGTCGTCGCGGTGGGTCCGCCACCACTGCTGACCGGCCTCCGGCAGCGTGTCGATCGGGTCGTAGTAGGCGTACCGCTTGCTGAGCGCGGCCAGGTCGGCGGACTCGATCGAGGTGCGGTAGTTCTTGGTCCAGTACGAGATGCCGCGTTCGCGGTCGTACTCGGTGACCATGTGGACCCAACGCTTGCCGACGAACGGCACGTCACAGACGATCCGTGGGGTGGCGTAGCCGGGCAGGTAACCCATGATGTCGTGCTGGAGCTGTTGGGCGTGCCAGACCGGGACCCGCCAGTGCTCGGCGTTGGGGATCATGTCGCACATGTAGAAGTAGTACGGCAGGATGCCGGCTTCGCCCTGGAGGCCGAAGCAGAGGTCGAGCAGGTCCTTGCTGGTGGCGTTGACGCCGCGCATCAGGACGCCCTGGTTGCGTACGTCGCGGACGCCGACGTCCAGTGCCGTCTGGGCGGCCTTGGCGACCAGTGGGGTCAGCGACTGGGCGTGGTTGACGTGGGTGTGGATGGCCAGGTTGACGCCGCGCCGGGCGGCGGTGCGGGCGACCCGTTCCAGTCCCTCGACGACGTCGGGCTGGAGCCAGTGCTGGGGCAGGCCCATGAGGGCCTTGGTGGCGAGCCGGATGTCGCGGATGGTCTCGATCTCCAGCAGGCGCATGAGGTAGGACTCGAGGTTGCGCCAGGGCACGTTGGCCACGTCGCCGCCGGAGACGACCACGTCGCGGACGCCGGGGTGGGCCTTGAGGTAGGTGATGTGGGCGTCGTACCGGTCGACGGGCTTGAGGGTGAGCTTGAGTTTGTCGACCGTGGGGGTGGAGTTGCCGACCAGGTCCATGCGGGTGCAGTGGCCGCAGTACTGGGGGCAGGTGGAGAGCAGTTCGGCGAGCACCTTGGTGGGGTAGCGGTGGGTGAGGCCCTCGGCGACCCACATGTCGTGTTCGTGCAGGGAGTCGCGGCTGGCGTACGGGTGTGACGGCCAGTCGGTGCGCCGGTCGGAGGCGACCGGGATCATGTATCGCCGGATCGGGTCGGCCAGCAGCGCCTCGGTGGTCGGCGGGGCGAGCGGCACCATGGTGTTGATCATCTGGGGTGGTACCAGCATCGACATGGTGGCCAGGGCGTGCTGGTCGGCTTCCAGGTCGGCGTAGAAGGTCTCGTCGACGGTGTCGCCGAGCACGGTGCGTAGCTGTTTGACGTTCTTGACGCAGTTGACGCGCTGCCATTGGGCGTTTTCCCACTGGTCGCGGGTGACGTGGCGCCAGCCGGGGAAGCGGGTCCAGTCGGGTTCGACGAGTGGGGCGCGGCGGTATTCGTAGGGCTGGCCGGTGTTGGTGGTGGGGGCCGGCGGGGTTGCCGGGGTGCTCTGCACCGGCGGGTGGGTCTGGGTCACGGCCCCTCCTGATGGTTGTGGCTGATCAACGACCCCCGAAGGGTACTGGAAATTATCCGGTGAAGAAATTATTCTGCCGTAAGTTTTCCCGCCACGCGAGCCTCGGTCGGAGGTTCAGGCGGCCGGACAGGGGAGGTCGGCGTGACGTCACCGGTGGGTCTGCACCGCGTCGTGGAACCGGCGGGGGTGCTGCCGCAGGCGGCCTGGCGGCTGGACGCACGGCCGGAGATCGCGCCGAACGAGGTGCGGATCCGGGTCGAGCGGCTGAACCTGGACGCGGCGAGTTTCCGCCAGTTGTTCGAGAAGCACGGTGGTGACGGTGCCGCGGTCCGCGCCGAGGTGCTGGAGATCATCTCGACGCGGGGGAAGATGCAGAACCCGGTGACCGGGTCGGGTGGCATGTTGATCGGCACGGTCGAGGAGGCCGGCCGGCGTTCGCCGCTGGGCCTCAAGGCGGGTGAGCGGATCGCCACGTTGGTGTCGCTGACGTTGACGCCGCTGGTGGTGACGGACGGGCTGGCGCGTTGGGACGGGCGCAGCGAGCAGGTGCCGTGTGACGGGTGGGCGATCCTGTTCGCCCGGTCGATCGCGGCGGTGTTGCCGGAGGATCTGGATCCGCAGTTGTCGCTGGCGGTGCTGGACGTGTGTGGTGCGCCGGCGTTGACGGCGCGGATGGTGTCGCGGTACGTGGCGGAGCGGGCGGGGGATGCGCGGCCGGTGTCGGTGGCGGTGATCGGCGGTGCGGGTAAGAGTGGCTCGTTGTCGTTGGCCGCCGCGCGGCAGGCGGGGGCGGGCCGTACGGTCGGGGTGGTGCCGGTGGCGGCGGAGCGCGACGCGTTGGTGGCGGCGGCGCTGGCGGATGCGGTGGTGTTGGCCGATGCCCGGGATCCGGTGGCGTTGTCCACGGCGGTGACCTCGGCGCTGGGGGTGCCGGCGGACGTGACGGTGGTCTGTGTGGATGTGCCGGGCTGTGAGCATGGGGCGGTGCTGGCGACGGCGGACGGCGGCACGGTGATCTTTTTCTCGATGGCGACGAGTTTCGCGGCGGCGGCGTTGGGGGCCGAGGGCCTGGCGGCGGACGTGACGATGCTGGTGGGGAACGGGTACGTGCCGGGGCACGCGGAGTTGGCGTTGGGGTTGTTGCGCGGGGAGCCGGGGGTGCGTGGGCTCTTCGAGGCGCGGCTGGCGGCAGACTGAGGCCATGACGAACAACCCCTCGACGTTGTACCGCGGTGGAGTGCTGCACTGTCCGGCGGATCCGTCCGCGACGGCGCTGTTGGTGCGGGATGGGCGGATTGCCTGGTTGGGTGCGGACGCGGATGCGCCGGCCGCGGACCGGGTGGTGGAGTTGGCCGGTGCGTTGGTGACGCCGGCTTTCGTGGACGCGCACGTGCATGTCAGCGATACCGGGCTGGCGTTGTCGGGGCTTGACCTGTCCGGGGTGCGTTCGGCTGGTGAGTTGTTGGACGCGGTGTCGGCGTTCGCGGTGGGGTTGCCGGTGGACGCGGTGGTGTTGGGGCACGGTTGGGACGAGTCGACGTGGGCGGTGCCAACTCCGCCGGGGGCGGCGGAGTTGGGGCGGGCGGCCGGTGGGCGGCGGGTGTACCTGTCGCAGGCGTCGATTCATTCGGCGGTGGTGTCGTCGGCGTTGCTGGCGGCGTGTCCGGAGGCGGCGGCCGTGCCGGGGTACGACGAGTCGGGGTGGTTGCGGCTGGACGCGCACCATGTGGTGCGGGCGGTGGCGCGTGCTTCGGTGACGCGGGCGCAGCGGGTGGCGGCGCAGCGGGTGGCGCTTGAGCATGCGGCGTCGTTGGGGATCGCGGCGGTGCACGAGTGCGGTGGGCCGGAGATCTCCGACGAGGAGGACTTCACGGGGCTGTTGGCGTTGTCCGGTGCGGGGGTGCCGGAGGTGTACGGGTACTGGGGTGAGTTGGGTGGTGCGGCGCGGGCTCGGGAGTTGGGTGCGGTCGGGGCCGGGGGTGATCTGTTCGCGGATGGGGCGTTGGGGTCGCGTACGGCGTATCTGTCGCAGGCGTATGTCGATGGTGACGGGTGTGGTCATGGGTATCTGAGCGCGGAGCAGGTGCGTGATCACCTGTTGGACTGTGCGGCGCAGGGGATGCAGGGCGGGTTCCATGCGATCGGGGATGCGGCGATTTCGACGGTGCTGGCGGGTTTCGCGGCGGCGGCGCGGCGGCTGGGTACGGATCGGGTGCGTGCGGCGCGGCATCGGGTGGAGCATGCGGAGGTCATGGATCGGCGGTTGATCGCCGGGTTCGTGGAGTTCGGGGTGGTGGCGTCGATGCAGCCGGCGTTCGACCGGTTGTGGGGTGGCGCGGGTCGGATGTACGAGGCGCGGTTGGGGTTGGCGCGGTCGTTGGCGTCGAATCCGATGGGGGCGATGCACGCGGTGGGGGTGGCGTTGGCGTTCGGTTCGGATTCGCCGGTGACGCCGTTGGATCCGTGGGGTTCGGTGCGGGCGGCGGCGGCGCATCACAGTCCGGTGCAGCGGATGAGTGTTCGGGCGGCGTTCGCGGCGCATTCGCGGGGTGGGTGGCGGGCGGTGCACCTGGACAGCGAGGGGGTGTTGGCGTTGGGGGCGCCGGCGACGTTCGCGGTGTGGTCGACGCCGGCGGGGGTGGAGCGGGGTTTGCCGGTGTTGCAGGCGGAGGATCCGGAGTTGCGTGGCGCGCAGGATCCGACGCCGTTGCCGGTGTGTCGGGCGACGGTGCTGCGCGGTGACGTGATCTATCAGGAGGGCGTTTTGTGACAGGGAAGCTTGGGTTGGATCCGGCGCTGGTGGCGCGGGCGCGGGAGTTGGCGCGGCGGGCCGGGCGGCCGGTGGTGGAGTTGGCGCGTAGCCACACCACGGTGTCGGTGGAGCGGGCCGTGTTGCGGTTGGCGGGGGTGTCCGGCGCCGATCCGGATGGCATTCCGTGGGTGAACCGGCTGGTGGATGCCGTGGTGGCGGATGTGGGGTTGGGGCACGGGGTGGCGGTGCCGGTGTTCGACGCCCTTGTCCGGGAGGGCATCACGGATGTCACGTTGCTGGCGCAGAAGGCGGCGGCCGGGTCGGTGCGGTTCGACCAGCCGACCGGGCGGGCGGCGACGGCTGCGCGGCGGGCGGCGCGTAGGTCGGTCGGGGTGGGAGTTCGGCGGGTCGATCGGCGGCGGGCGGAGCGGGATCGGTTGGTGAAGCGGTACGGGGATCCGGCGCAGCGGCCGTGGATCTATCTGATCGTGGCGACGGGGGACATCTACGAGGACATTCCGCAGGCGCAGGCGGCGGCGCGGGCTGGTGCGGACGTGATCGCGGTGATCCGTTCGACGGGGCAGTCGTTGTTGGACTATGTGCCGGAGGGGGCGACGCGGGAGGGGTTCGCGGGGACGTACGCGACGCAGGAGAACTTCCGGTTGATGCGGGCGGCGTTGGATGTGTCGTCGAGGGAGTTGGGCCGGTATGTGCGGTTGACGAACTACGCGTCGGGCCTGTGTATGCCGGAGATGGCGACCCTCGCCGGTCTTGAGCGGTTGGACATGATGCTCAACGACTCGATGTACGGGATTCTGTTCCGGGACATCAACCCGATTCGCACGTTCGTGGATCAGCGGTTCTCGCGGCAGGTGCACGCCCGGGCGGGGATCATCATCAACACCGGTGAGGACAACTACCTGACCACTGCGGACGCGGTGGACGAGGCGCACACGGTGACGGTGTCGCAGCTGCTGAACGAGTATTTCGCGCATGAGGCGGGGTTGGCGGACTGGCAGTTGGGGTTGGGGCACGCGTTCGAGATCAACCCGGATGTGCCGGAGTCGTTGCGGTTGGAGTTGGCGCACGCGTTGTTGGCGCGGGAGTTGTTTCCGGATGCGCCGTTGAAGTGGATGCCGCCGACGAAGCACATGACCGGTGACGTGTTCCGGGGCAATCTGCTCGACGGGTTCTTCAACCTGGTCGGTGCGATGACCGGGCAGGGCATTCTGCTGGTGGGGATGATGACCGAGGCGGTGGTGACGCCGTGGTTGTCGGATCGGGACATCGCGGTGCAGAACGTGCGGTATGTGTTGGGTGCGGCGGGTGGGTTGCACGAGGATTTCGTGCCGGCGTCGGGTGGGTTCATCCAGCAGCGCGCGAATCGGGTTCTCGGTGAGGCGGTGGACCTGCTGGAGCGTATCGGTGAGCAGTCGTTGTTGTCGGCGATCGCCGAGGGCACTTTCGGGATCATGAAGCGGCCGGCGGACCGGGGTAAGGGTCTGGCCGGGGTGGCGCGGCACGAGGCCGATTACTACAACCCGGCCACGGAGATCCTGGAGGCGGCATGAGCACGGTGGAGCGGAAGATCGTGCGGCCGTACGGGGACACCACCGGTGACGGCATGGTGCAGGTGTCGTTCACGTTGCCGGTGCCGCATGACAAGCGGGCCGAGGGTGCGGCGGTCCAGTTGGCCAACAAGATGGGCATGGATCCGGCGATGCTGGTGCACGCGAAGCAGATGGGTGACGGGTTCACCTTCTTCGTGGTGTATGGGCGGGTGAACCATCTGGTGGACCTGGCGGCGGTGCAGGTGGTGGAGCGGGATTTTCCGCTGCTGGGTGCCAAGGAGGTCAACGCGGTGGTGAAGCAGAAGCTGCGGCGCAAGTTGTCGGTGGTGGGGGCGTGTATCGGTACGGACGCGCACACGGTGGGCATCGACGCGATCCTCAACGTGAAGGGCATCGCGGGGGAGAAGGGCCTGGAGTACTACCGGGAGCTGAAGGTCACCAACCTGGGGGCGCAGGTCAGTGTGCCGGAGTTGGTGGAGGCGGCCCGGCAGGAGCGGGCTGACGCGGTGCTGGTGTCGCAGGTGGTCACGCAGCGGGACGCGCATCTGCACAACACCCGGGAGATGTCCGCGGCGTTCCGGGAGGCGTTGCCGGCGGGGAAGCGGCCGTTGCTGATCGTCGGCGGGCCGCGGTTCGACGAGACGATGACCGGCGAGTTGGGGGTGGACCGGATTTTCGGTCGGGGTACCACGCCGGGTGAGGTGGCCAGTTACCTGGTCCACGCGTTGATCACGAACAAGAGGGCGAAGTGATGAGTGATTCCCGGGTCGGGTTGACCGTGACGCATCGGCGGTATGTGCCGTATTCGCATGCCCACTATGCCGGCAACCTGGTCGACGGTGCGTACGCGTTGGGTTTGTTCGGTGACGTGGCCACGGAGGTGTGTATCCGTACCGATGGGGACGAGGGTTTGTTCGCCTCCTATTCGGATGTGCAGTTCCGGGCGCCGATGCGGGCCGGGGACGTGTTGGAGGTGGTGGCGACGGTGACGCGGGTGGGTAGCCGCAGCCGCACCATCGACTTCGAGGCGCGGGTGGTGTGTCGGGGGCGTCCGGATCGTGGCGAGTCGGCGGCCGAGGTGTTGGCGGAGCCGGTGGTGGCGGTGACGGCGACCGGCACGGTGGTCGTTCCGCCGGTGGGGTGAGCGTCGCGGTCTGCGCCGACGTCGGTTCGACGTTCACGAAGGTCGCGGTGGTCGATCTGGACGGTGGTGGTCTGGTCGCGGCGGCGTCGGCGCGTACGTCGGTGGACACTGACGTGTTGCATGGGTTGGATGCGGCGGTCGGTGCGGCGGTGGCGGGTCTGGGGGCGCGGGACGTGCCCTGGTTCGTGTGTTCGTCGGCCGGGGGTGGGCTGCGGTTGGCGGTGGTGGGTTACGAGCCGCTGGTGACCGCGCAGGCGGGTCGGCGGGTCGGTTTGTCGGCGGGTGCGGACGTGGTGCATGTGGCCGCCGGTCGGCTTGGTCGGGTCGAGTTGACGGCGTTGCGGGCGGCCCGCCCGGACGTGGTGCTGCTGGTCGGTGGTACCGACGGTGGGGACGCCGAGACGTTGACGCACAACGCGACCCGGTTGGCGCGGGCCCGTTTCCGGGTGCCGGTGGTGTTGGCGGGCAATGTCGACGTCCGCGACGAGTTGCGTGCGCTGCTGGTGTCGGCGGGGGTGCCGGTGACGGTGGCCGACAATGTGCTGCCCCGGATCGGGGTGTTGGCGCCGTTGTCGGCGCGGGAGGCGATCCGGCAGGTGTTCCTGCGGCACGTCATCGGTGGTAAACGGTTGTCGCGGGGTGGTCGGTTCGCCGGGTTGGTGCGGGCGGCGACGCCGGACGCGGTGTTGACCGGGGTGGAGGCGTTGGCCGAGGTCGCCGGTGGTGACCTGGTGGTGGTGGATGTGGGTGGGGCCACCACGGACGTGTATTCGGTGTTGACGCCGGACGAGCGGGCCAGCGGGCCGGGCCGGGAGGTGGCCGGTTCGTTGTGGCGGGCCCGGACGGTCGAGGGTGATCTGGGGATGCGGTGGAGTGCTCCCGGGGTGGTGCGGGCCGCGGTCGAGGAGCGGCTGGTGGGGGAGGCGGAGCGGGTCGAGTTGGTGGTGGCGGCGGCGCTGCGGGCCGCCGATCCGGGGTGGTTGCCCGCTGACGGTGCGGGGCGGGCGGTCGACGCGCGGATCGCGGCGTTGGCGGCGACGGTGGCGTTGCGTCGGCATGCCCGTGGGGTCGGTACCGGGGAGCGGTCCGGGCGGGATCTGCGGGACGTGCGGTTGCTGGTCGGGTCGGGTGGGGTGCTGCGGCACGCCCCGGACAACGACGGGACCGGTGTGTTGGACGCGGTGTTGACCGATCATGCCGGTGGGTGGGCGTTGCCCCGGGCGGCGCGGTCGGTGGTGGACACCGACTACGTGTTGGCCGCGGCGGGGCTGCTGGTGGGGGACCATCCGGTGGCGGCGCGGGGATTGCTGCGTCCACTGCTGGGCTGACGGGGTGTGTCGGTGCGGGTGCGGTGGGTGGCTGCCGCTGCGACACGCCGGGGTGCGGCGACGACTCGTCGGTGGTGGGTTGACAAGGGCGGGGGTGGGCCACGTACCGTCTTTGAGTCCTACCACGGGAAGCGGCTGTTGTTCGCTTCGTCCCTTCGTCCGCTGGCCGAGCGACACGATGTCGCGGCGGCCAGGTCCAGCGGGCGGGGGTCGGCGGGGCGGCGCGAACCGGCCGCGGTTACCGGTGTATGGGCAGGGTGAGGTGCACGGCCAGTAGACAACGGCCCGACGGGGGCAGCCAGTCGCCGTCCGGTCGGTCCGAAGGTCGTCGTGCCCCATTCTCGCCCCACCGGCCGGGAAGGGGCCTGGGAGCATCGGGGCGCGGCGTGAGCCGCGCCCCGACTTGGTGTGGTGGGTACGGTCGTTCAGTTGGTGGCGGGGCGGGCGCGTACGTGCAGCCGTTCACCCTGCGGGCCGAACAGGTTGAGTACCTCGGTGGGTTCCGGCCCGGGGTTGGTGACGCAGTGCGGGGTCCGGGTGTCGAACTCGGCCACCTCGCCCGGTTCGAGAATCAGGTCGTGGTCGCCGAGTCGTAGGCGCAGCCGGCCGGAGAGTACGTAGAGCCATTCGTAGCCCTCGTGGGACTGTGGTTGCGGGTCGGCGGGGGTGTACGGGGGCAGGATCTGTTTGAACGCCTGTAGCCCGCCGGGACGGCGGGTCAGCGGCAGGAACGTCATGCCGTGCCGGACGATGGCGCGGGGTCGTACCCGGGGGTCGCCGACGGCCGGGGCGCCGACCAGTTCGTCCAGCGGCACCTGGTGGGCGCGGGCCAGTGGCAGCAGCAGTTCCAGGGTGGGGCGGCGGTGTCCCGATTCGAGTCGGGACAGGGTGCTCACCGAGATGCCGGTGGTGTCGGCGAGTTCGCTCAGTGTGGTGCCGCGTTGCTTGCGCAGCGCCCTCAGTCGGGGTCCCACCGCCGCCAGCACCGCCACCTCGTCGTTTGCCATAGCAGCAACAATACTTGTCGTTTCAGCCTGTCGGGTGGATGGTGGGGCGCGGAACCGACGAGGGAGTGGACATGGACGACAGGTACGACGTGGTGGTGGTCGGTGGCGGGGCCGCCGGCCTGGCCGGGGCGGCGACGCTGGCCCGGGCGCGTCGCTCGGTGCTGGTGGTGGACGCCGGTGAGCCGCGTAACGCCCCGGCGGCCGGGGTGCACAACTACCTCGGGCGGGAGGGGACGCCGCCGGGGCAGCTGATGGCGGTGGGCCGGGACGAGGTGACCGGCTACGGCGGGCGGATCGTCGCCGGGCGGGTCGATGCCGTCGACCGCGACGGCGACGGGTTCGTGCTCACCGTCGACGGCCGGCGGGGCGTGCGGGCGCGGCGGCTGCTGGTCACCACCGGCCTGGTCGACGAGCTGCCGCCGGTGCCCGGGTTGACCCAGCGGTGGGGCCGTGACGTGCTGCACTGCCCGTACTGTCACGGGTGGGAGGCGCGCGACCGGCGGATCGGGGTGCTGGCCACCGGCCCGCTCGCCGCGCACCAGGCCCGGCTGTGGCGGCAGTGGAGCGCCGAGGTGGTGCTTCTGCCGCACCAGGAGTCGGAACCCGACCCCGAGGAGGCCGAGCGGCTGGCCGCCCGGGAGGTGGCCGTGGTGCCCGGTCCGGTCGTCGGGTTGACCGTCGAGGCCGACCGGCTGACCGGTGTGCGGCTGGCCTCGGGTCAGCACGTCGCTCTCGACGTGCTGGTGGTGGCCGCCCAGATGACCGCGCGGTCGGCGTTGCTGGAGTCGTTGGGGTTGGCGCCGGTGGACGTGGAGATGCTCGGTCACGTGGTCGGTCGGCAGGTGCCGGCCGAGGCGTCGGGTGCCACCTCGGTGCCGGGGGTGTGGGTGGCCGGCAACGTCGCGGACGTGTCCGCGCAGGTGATCCGGGCGGCCGGGGCCGGGATGATGGCCGGGGCGGCGATCAACGCGGAGCTGGTCGAGGAGGACACCCGGGAGGCGGTGGCGCGGCATCGGCGCCAGCGGGAGGAGATGTTCACCGAGGCCGCGTGGGAGCAGCGCTACCAGGCCCGGCCGGCGGTGTGGAGCGGGCGACCCAACCCGCAGTTGGTGGCCGAGGTGGCCGGGTTGACGCCGGGTCGGGCCCTGGATGTGGGCAGTGGTGAGGGGGCCGACGCGGTGTGGCTGGCCGAACAGGGCTGGCGGGTCACCGGCGTGGACATCTCGGCGACCGCGTTGGGGCGGGCCGCCGAGCACGCCCGGGCCGCCGGTGGGCAGGTCGCCGAGCGCATCGAGTGGGTCCACGCCGACCTGCTGCGGTCCGGGCTGGACGAGGCGGCGTACGACCTGGTGTCGGCGCAGTTCATGCAGTTGCCGCCGCAGCCACGGCGGGAGCTGTACGCGCGGCTGGCCGCCGCGGTGGCCCCGGGTGGGCGGCTGCTGATCGTCGGGCATCACCCGTGGGATTTGCATTCGACGGCGCATCGCATGCACTTCCCGGAGATGATGTTCACCGCCGAGCAGGTCGCCGACCAGTTGGATCCGGAGCACTTCGAGGTGTTGGTGGCTCAGGCCCGGCCGCGCACGATCGTGGACCCGCAGGGGCACGACGCCGTCGTGCACGACGCGGTGTTGCTGGCCCGTCGGCGGTGAGTGGGCCGGTCAGTCGCGGCCGATGCGGGCGAAGTCCTCGGCGGTGGTGATGCCGCGCGGGAAACGGGTGACGAAATCCAGCACCCCGACCCAGGTGGGGCGCAGTGCGATGCGGGCCATCACCAGGCCGGGGCCGTCGAGTTCGGCGCGGATCGCCGCGACGGCCTGCTCGCCGCCGTAGCGGTGGTGTGCGGCCAGGTACTCCGGCGCGATGCCGTCGACGTCGGTGACGGTCACCGGGCCGCGGAGCAGCAGTACCAGCGGCGGTGGACCGGCCGCGTCGATGGTGACGGCGACCTGGGGTCGGGCCCGCAGGTGGGCGATCTTGCGGGCACCCCCGAAGGTGCAGAAGACCACCTCGTCGTCGGTGGCGTGGAACATCATCGGCAACACCCGGGGCGTGCCGTCGGGGGCCACGTAGGCGACCCGGGCGAGTTCGGTGGAGGCCAGTAGTTGACGGGCCACCGGATGGTCGAGCAGGCGTGGGTCACCCTGGGGCAGGGTGGCGTCGGTGCCGCTGTCCACGGCGTCTCCCTCCGTAGCGATCACTCCTAACCTAGGAGTAGCCGCTGCGGGGTGGCAAGCATCACACCGGCTAGGCTGGGCGGGTGAGGCCCTACGACGACCGGTGCGGTGTGGCCCGGGCACTGACGGTGATCGGTGAACGGTGGGCGCTGCTGGTCGTCCGGGAGTTGCTGCTGGGCCCGAAACGCTACGCCGACCTCACCCGTGGCCTGCCCGGCATCAGTCAGAACGTGCTCGCGCAGCGGCTGCGTGACCTGGAGGCCGCCGGGCTGCTCGTCCGGCGTAGCCTCGGCCCGCCGGTCAGTGCCCGGGTCTACCAGCTGACCGACCGGGGTCACCAGCTCGACGAGGTGTTGCTGGCGTTGGGCCGCTGGGGCAGCCGGCAGCCCGAACCGGCCGTCGGCGGGTTGAGCGCCGACGCGCTGATGCTCGCCCTGCGCACCATGTACGACCCGCACCGGGCGGCCGGGCTGCGCACCCGGGTCGGGTTGACCGTCGGCGTGGACCGGTTCGTCGCCGAGGTCGCACCCGCCGGGCTGACCGTCAGCCGGGACACCGACGGCCCCTGCCCGACGGTCATCGACGTCGACGTCGACACCCTGCCCGAGGTGGTGTTCGGCGGGCGGGCACCGGCCGACGCCGAGGCCGCCGGGGCACTGCGGATCACCGGCGACCGGATGGCCGCCCATCGCTTCCTGGGCAGCTTCACCCGCCCTGCGGGCGGCGACACGGACGCCACCTCCGGCCGGGTAGCCTTCGGCGCGTGACCGCGCCCGATTCGCCCGTGACGACCGTGGAACCCGGCCACACGGCCACCCCGCCGCACCACCACGCGCCGAGCCGGCGCCCGGTGCGCCTGCCGGCGGCCGTGGCCATGGCGGTGACCGCCGGGTTGGCACTGCTACTGGCCTTCCCGCCGTACGGGTGGTGGCCGCTGGCCCCGGTGGGCGTGGCCCTGCTGGCGGCGGCGACGCACCGGCGGCGGTTGCGGGCCGGTGCCGGTCTGGGGTTCCTGACCGGTCTGGCCCTGTTCGCGCCGTTGCTGGCGTGGACGAACCTGCACACCGGTTACCTGCCGTGGGTGCTGCTGTCGTTGTTGCAGGCCGGCTACCTGGCGTTGTTGGGGTTGGCCACGGCATGGGTGTCACCGTTGGCCGACCGTTTCCCGGTGGCCTGGCCGGCGCTGACCGGCGTGCTGTGGGTCGGGCAGGAGGCGCTGCGCGACCGGACCCCGTTCGGCGGGTTCCCGTGGGGGCGGCTCGCGTTCGGTCAGGACGGCTCGCCGTTGCTGCGGTTGGCCGCCGTCGGCGGTGCCCCGCTGGTGACGTTCGCGGTGGCGCTGGCCGGCGGGCTGCTCGTCGCCGGGGTGTGGTGGCTGGCCCGGGCCCGACGTCAGGGCACCGAGCCCCGGTGGTGGGTGCCGGCCGCCGGCGCCGGCGCGGCCGTCGTCCTGCTGTTCACCGGTGGGTTGATGGTGCCGCTGGCGGCGCCCGGCTCCGGTGCCAGCGTGACGGTGGCCATCGTGCAGGGCAACGTGCCCCGGCTGGGACTGGACTTCAACGCCCAACGGCAGGCGGTGCTCGACAACCACGTCAACGCGACGATCGAACTGGCCGGCGAGGTCACCGCCGGCCGGCGGGAGCAACCCGACCTGGTGGTGTGGCCGGAGAACGCCAGCGACATCGACCCGCTGCGCAACCCGGCCGCCGGGGCCCGGATCTCGGCCGCCGCGGACGCCATCGGCGTACCGATCCTGGTCGGTGCGGTGCTCGCCGGGCCCGGCCAGGGGCAGGTGCGCAACGCGGGGCTGCTGTGGCGTCCGGGTAGCGGACCGGACCTGGAGCAGCTGTACATCAAACGTCATCCGGTGCCGTTCGCGGAGTACGTGCCACTGCGCAACATCGCCCGGATGGTGAGCAAGCAGGTCGACCGGGTACGCGCCGACTTCGTCGCCGGCACCGAGCCGGGGGTGGTGCGTACCCCGGCGGCGGTGCTCGGCGACGTGATCTGTTTCGAGGTCGCCTACGACGGGTTGGTCCGCGACACGGTGATCGGTGGGGCGCAACTGCTGGTGGTGCAGACCAACAACGCCACCTTCGACGTCGCCGAGGCCCGCCAGCAGCTGGCCATGGTGCGGTTGCGGGCCGTCGAGCACGGCCGGCCCGCGTTGATGGCCTCCACGGTCGGTGTGTCCGGGTTCGTCGACCCCGACGGGCGGGTAAGCGATGCGACCGGGTTCAACACCCGCGCGGTCGTGGTACGGCAGCTGCGCCTGACCGAGGGACGCACGCTGGCGACCCGGCTCGGCATGCTGCCGGAGGTGCTGCTGGCCGGGCTGGCCGTGGCCGCGCTGGCCGGCGCGGCCGTGCTGCGGCGCCGGACGGGCGACCGGCCCGACTAGACCCGCGGGCCGGTACGAGGGAGGCAGCGGTGGTGCAGGAAACCGACATCCGCCCGGCGGTGACCGGGGTACCGGGGGTGGGCCGGGTACTGGTGGTCATCCCCACCTACAACGAGGCCGACAACGTCTCGACGATCGTGACGCGGGTGCGGCGGGCCGCGCCGCAGGTGGAGGTGCTGGTCGCCGACGACAACAGCCCCGACGGCACCGGCGGCATCGCCGAGGACCTGGCCCGCGCCGACGGGCGGATCCACGTGCTGCACCGGCAGGGCAAGCAGGGCCTCGGCGCGGCCTACCTGGCCGGGTTCGCGTGGGCCCGGCGGCGGGGCTTCGACGCGGTGGTGGAGATGGACGCCGACGGTTCGCACGCCCCGGAGGACCTGCCCGCCCTGCTGGCCGCCGCCGCCGACGCCGACGTGGTGATCGGATCGCGGTGGACGCGCGGCGCCCGGGTGGTCAACTGGCCGCTGCGGCGGCTGCTGCTGTCGCGCTGCGGCAACCTGTACGCGCGGCTGGCGTTGGGTATGCCGGTCGCCGACGCCACCGGCGGCTACCGGGTCTACCGGTCGAGGGTGCTGGACATGCTGGACCTGGACTCGGTGTGCTCGCAGGGCTACTCGTTCCAGGTGGAGTTGTCCCGGTTGGCGCATCGGGCTGGTGCCCGGATCGTGGAGGTGCCGATCACGTTCGCGGAACGGGAACGTGGTGACAGCAAGATGAGCCCGTTGATCGTGGCCGAGGCGCTGTGGCGGATCACCGGCTGGGCGGTCCAGGACCGGCGTTCGGCGGTGCGCCGCGGGTGGCGGGCGGCCACGGCGGGGCAGGCGCGGTGGCCGTGAGCCGGGTCGTGTCATGCTGGAGGTACGCAGACGGCTGCGCCATATCGGCCAGCCGCGTACGATGACACGCCATGCGGCGGATGGGGTGATATGCGCCGGTCACTACGGTTCGTGCCGTTAGCCCTGCTGGTTTCCGTGGTCGTCGAGCTGGCCGTGTTCGTGCTGGTGGGCCGGGCGATCGGCTTCGGCGCGGCGACACTGATGGTGTTCGCGGCCTCCCTGCTCGGCATGGTGCTGCTGCGGCGTGAGGGGATCCGCGCCTGGCGGGGGTTCCGGGACGCCGCGCAGTCCGGCCGGCCACCGGGCGCGCAGGTCACCGACGGGCTGGTGGGTCTGCTCGGTGCGCTGCTGCTGGCGACCCCCGGCCTGGTCAGTGGCCTGGTGGGGTTGGTGCTGCTGGTGCCGCCGGTGCGCGCACTGGCGCGCGGCGGGATGCAGCGGGCCACCGAGCGCCGGGTGTCGTCGATGGCCGCCGGTGACCTGTTCGGGCCGCGCCGGGTGCGGGTGTACCGGGGTGCGTCGCAACAGCCGGCCGACGCCCCCCGTCCCGAGCCGGCGGGCCCCGCCGGCCAGCAGCAGCCGGCCGGTCCGCCGCTGGCGGACGACGGCCGAGCCATCGAAGGCGAGATCGTGGAACCCCGCTAGGTCCTGTCTCGCGGATCTTCCGCGGATCTTGGTACGGAGCCCCCGTGAGGGCCGTCTCGAACCAAGATCCGCGAGACAGAACAACGACGACGGCGCCCCTCGGAGATCCTTCTCCTGGGGGCGCCGTCGTCGGTGTGTCAGGCGCGACCGCGGCGGGTGCGAACCTCCTGCAGCCGCTCGGCGAGGATGTCCTCCAGCTCGGCGATCGAACGCCGCTCCAGCAGCATGTCCCAGTGGGTACGCGGCGGCTTGGCCTTCTTCTGCTCCGGCTCGGTGCCGTCGACCAGCCGGGCCACGCTGCCGTCGAACTTGCATTCCCAGGTGGTGGGCACCTCGGCGTCGACGGCGAACGGCACCTCGAACTGGTGGCCCTTGGCGCACAGGTACTCGCGGGTCTGCCGCGGCGCGAGCTCCGTGTTGCGATCGGATTCGTAGCTGACCGCGCCCAGTCGGCTACCGCGCAGCATACGCTCGCCCATGATCGACTTCCCCTCTTCGGTGGTGCTGGTCCTGTCGGTGTAACGGTCCGCCACTGTCGGGCCATTCCCGCGACCGCGCCTCGACGGCCCGCTACCGCGGATGCGTAGTCAAGGGTAGCCGGCCATGGCGTACGCCCGGCGGGGTCTGCCCCGGCCGGGTCGTTCCGGCGGACCGCCGCCGTCAGCGGAAATGGTAGCCCGGTGGGCTGCCCCGCGGGCGATGCGGTCGGTGACGCGCCGAGGTGGTCGCGTTCCGCGCCGCCGACCGTCCTCAGCCGGCCCGGGTCAGCGCGGTGGCCAGCTCCGCGACCTGACCGGCGAGCTGACCCACCCGCTGGCGGGCGTCGTCGCGGTCGGCCTCGGCCGCGTCCAACCGCCGGGTCAGCTGCGCCGCCCGACCGTCGGCGGCCGTTGCCGCCTCCCGTGCGGCGGCCAGGTCGGCGCGCAGGGTGTGCACCTCGGTGACGGTGGCGGCCAGGTCGGCGCGCAGCGAATCGGTGTCGGCGATGGCGGCGGCCAGGTCGAGGCTGGCCTGACGGGCCGTGGCCTGCGCCCGCTGTCGTTCCGCATCGGCGTGCGCCCGCGCCTGCTCGACCCGCTCGACCTCGGCGCGGGCCTCGGTGAGCTGCCCGGTCAGCTGCTCGGCCTCGGTACGGGTCTGGGTGAGTTCGGCCCGCAGCTGCGTCAGCTCCGCCCCGGACCGCGCCAGCTCGGCCCGCAGCTGCTCGATCCGTGCCGTGGCCTCGGTGGTGGCCTGGTCGGCGCGGTGCGCGGCGGCGCGGGCGGTGTCCCGTTCGGCGACCAGCGCGGCGGCCTGCCGCCGCTCGGCGTCCAGGTCGGCCCGCACCGCGGCCAACTGCGTGCGGGCGGTGTCCCGGTCGGCTTCGGCCTGCGCCCGCAGCGCCTCGGCGGCGGCCGTGGCCCGCCGGGCGTCGTCGCGGCCCACCTGCGCCTGCTCGGCCCGCGCCTCGGCCGCCGCCGCCTGCGCGGTGGCCCGCTCGGCGTCGTCGCGGGCCTCGTCGCGTTCCGCCACGGCCAGCTGCGCCTGCCGGCGGTCCCGTTCGGCCCGGGCGGTGGCGTCCTCGGCCGCCCGCAACGCCTCGTCCCGTTCGGTCTGCGCCGCCGCGACGGCACCGGCGGTTTCCGCCCGCACCTGGGCCAGCTGCCGTTCCACACCCGCCGGGGACAGCTCCGCGTGCAGGGCCTCGGTCAGCGTCTGCACGACCTGGTCGAGCCGATCCACCGCCTCCCAGGTGCGGGCCACCTGGCCGGGCAGCCCGGGGGCGTTGCGGTGGCGCATCCGGCTGTTGCGGGAGGCCCGCTGGCAGGCGCCGTCGTTGTCCCGGCAGTACCGGAACGGCCGACCCGCGCCGGCCCGTTGTGGCACGTCGCGTCCGCAGTGGGCGCAGGGGCGGGTGTCGGTGTCGGGCTCGGCGTCCATCGAACGGGAAGTCTAGTGGCCGCCCGATCACCGGCCCGGGCTGGACGTGCTGTCCCGCACCGTCAGCCGCGGTGGCAGCAGCGTGACCTCCGGCACCAGTTCGTCGTGCAGTTTGCGCATCACCAGGGACACCGCCTGCCGGCCGATCTCCTCGGCGGGCACCGGCACACAGGTGAGCCGGGGACTGGCATGTTCGGCGAACTGGTCCGGGCAGACCGCCACCACCGACACGTCCCGTGGCACCCGGCGGCCCAACGCGGACAGTGCCGCCTGCATCGGCCCGACCGCCGCTTCGTTCTGCACGATCAGCGCCGAGATGTCGGGATGCCGGGCGAACAGCCCGACCACCCGCCGGTGGACGTCGGCGGCGTTCTCCTCGCAGGGCAGGGCGACCACGTCGACGCCGTGCCGGGCCGCCGCCTCGATCACCCCGGCGCGGGTGCGGTGGGCGAACCCGGTGCCCCGTTCGTAGACGGCGGCCGGGGCACCGAGCAGCGCGAGACGCCGGTGACCGAGGCCCGCCAGGTGTTCCACGCAGAGCTGACCCGCCCGGTGGAAGTCCAGGTCCACACAGGTCAGCTGGCGGGTGTCGGTGGGCAGGCCGATGAGTACGCTGGGGCGGCCCAGCTCCCGCAGCAGCGGGACCCGCACGTCGTGCAGTTCCACGTCCATCACCAGCACCCCGTCGACCAGGGCACCGGCGGCGATGCGGCGCAGCCCTGCCGGGCCCTCGTCGGAGGTGAGCAGCAGCACGTCGTGGTCGTGGCCCCGGGCCGAGGTCACCACGGCCGTGGCGAACTGCATCACCACCGGCACCTGGATGCCCGACCGGAGCGGCAGCACCAACGCGATCACGTTGGCCCGGCGGCTGGCCAGGGCCCGGGCCCCGGCGTTCGGGTGGTAGCCGAGCAGCCGGATGCTGGCCAGCACCCGGCTGCGGGTCAGCTCGGAGATGGCGCGTTTGCCGCTGAGCACGTACGACACGGTGCTCACCGCCACACCGGCGTGCCGGGCCACGTCGGCGATGGTCGGCTGACCGGACGCGACCCGTCCACGCCGGGTCACCGGGCTCCGCTCGCGCTGGGCTGCCGTGACGAGGTCGGCACCGCCTCGCCGCGTACGGCCACGGCGCCGATCAGCCGGACATCGGTGGCGGAGCGGCCGACCAGCACGGTGTGGGTGGCGTCCTCCACCACCTGGCCACCCCGCTCGCTGTCCCACCAGCCCAACTCGGCGGTCCGCAGCCGGAGGGTGACCGTCCGGCACTCGCCGGGGCCCAGGGTGACCCGGGTGAAGTCACGCAGCTGCCGCAGCGGCTGCTTGACCCGGGACCGGCGCTGCCGGGTGTACAGCTGCACCACTTCCTCGCCGGCCCGGGTGCCGCTGTTGGTGAGCTCCACGCTCACCTCGATCTCCGTACCGGCGGTGACCGTCGCCGCGCTCAGGCGCAGGTTCGCGTAGTCGAAGCGGGTGTAGGACAGCCCGTGCCCGAACGGGTACAGCGGCTCACCCCGGTAGTACAGGTAGGTGGAGTCGGCGCCGATCACGTCGTAGTCGAGCAGGTCGGGCAGTTCGGCGGCGTCGGCGTACCAGGTCTGGGTGAGCCGGCCACCCGGCTCGGCGACGCCGAGCAGCACGTCGGCCAGCGCGTTGCCGTGTTCCTGCCCACCGTGCGCGGACCACAGCACCGCCGGCAGGTGCTCCCGCGCCCAGCCGACCGCGTACGGGTAGCTGCTGGTCAGGACCAGCACCGTACGCGGATTGGCGGCGTGTACGGCCCGCAGCAACGCCTCCTGCCGGGCCGGCAGGGCCAGGTCGACGCGGTCCTCGGTTTCGCGTCCGTTGACCATCGGATGGTTGCCCAGCGCCACCACCGCCACGTCGGCGGCGGCGGCCAGTGCGGCGGCCTCGGCCGCGCCGTCCCCGCCGAGTTCGATACCGAAGGCGGTGGCCGCCTGCGGCCCGTCACCGTCGACCCGCAGCCGCCCGTCGGCGTCCACGGTGACGTACCGGTCGGTTGCCAGGTGCCGCAGCAGCGCGGTGCCGCCGGGCAGCGGGTCGAACTGGAAGGTTTCCCGCACCACCCAACCGCCCGGCCCGCGACGGTCGTTGACCAGCAGGCCGTCGTCGTCGGCGCCGACGTGCCGGCCGTTGCCGACGGCCCGTAGCGCCACCGTGTCCCGCCCCCAGTCGAACACGTCGAACCAGGCGGCCTCGGCGCCGAGGGTCAGCGGGCCGCCGTCGGTGCTGTTCGGGCAGCTGACGTACTGCTCGTCGACCCGCAGCGCGATCCGGTCGGTGCCCGGATGGGTGGTGACCTGCGGCAGTCGCGTGGCCAGCGCGTCGCGCAGGGTCACCGCGTACGGCAGGGTGCCGCTGTACCAGTCCTCGTACACCGCGTCGGCGAGCGGGCCGAGCACGGCGATGCGCGGCGGCGACGCGAGGGGGAGCAGCCCGTCGTTGCCCAGCAGCACGACGGACTGGCGGGTGGCCTCCCGGGCCAACTCGCGATGCTCCGGGCAGTTCACCACGTCGGCGGTGATCGTGGCGTACGGGTCGGTCTCCGGTGGGTCCAGGTCACCCAGGCGCAGCCGGAGGGTGAGCGCCCGGCGGACCGCCCGGTCCACGTCGGACACGCTGATCAGCCCACGGCGCAGCGCCTCGGCCAGACGCCGCCGGGTGGGACCGCTGTCGGCGGCGTCCTCGGTGAAACTGTCGATCCCGGCGCGCAGGGCGGCGGCGAACCCGCTGACCTGGTCGGGCAGGTGACCCTGCACGCCGGCGAGGTTGCCCACCGCGTCCGCGTCCCCGACGACCAGCACCTCGCCCGGCGCCCACCGGCGCAACTCGTCCTCGATCAGCGGGCTCAGGTGCGCGGGCACCCCGTCGACCAGGTTGTAGGAGGCCATCGCGGCGACCGCCGCGCCAGCGGCGATGGGGGCACGGAACGCCGGTAGTTCGTACTCGTGCAGCACCCGTGGCGGCAGGTCGCTGGAGGTGGTGGCCCGGTCGGTCTCGTTGTTGTAGCCGAGGAAGTGTTTGACCGTGGGGGCGGTACGCAGCCGTTGCGGGTGGTCGCCGCGCAGCCCTTCGGCGTACGCGGTGGCCAGCCGGCCGGTCAGCCACGGATCCTCGGACCAGCCCTCCTCGTTGCGCCCCCAGCGGGGATCCCGCAGGGGGTTGACCACCGGTGCCCACACGTTGAGGCCGACCTGGTGCGGGTCGGCGTGGTGCTTGGCGCGTACCTCGTCGCCGGCGGCGGCACCGACGGCCCGCACCAGCTCGGGGTTCCAGCTGCTGGCCAGTCCGATCGCCTGAGGGAAGACGGTGGCCGGGCCGAGCCAGGCGACACCGTGCAGCGCCTCGGTGCCGGTACGGAAACCGGGCAGGCCGAGCCGGGGTACCGGCGCCTGCCACTGGTGCAGCAGGCCGATCTTCTCCGGCAGGGTCAGCTGGGCGACCAGGGCGTCGACGCGTTCCTGGTGGGAGGGCATGGTGCGGTCGGTCATGGTGGTTCGCCTTCCAGTGCCCGGCGCGCCGAAGGTCGAAGCGCTTCGACGACGGATGGCCGAGCGGCATCGCAGGTCAGGGTGGGATGACGGTCGTCGGCCCGGACGCTGGCGAAGCGCTTCGACAAACCGTGGAAAGCGAGCCGCCCCGGGTGCCCGAACGGAGCGGCTCGCTTCGAGGTTGGCACCCGCGACGGGCCCGGTCAATACTCGGCGCCGGGCCCGTCGGCCGGCTACCGCTCGGCTCAGCGGGCCGGTAGGCGTCCGGCCTCGACGGTGGCCAGCGCGGCGGTGGCACCGCCCAGCGCCGCTGCGGTGTCCAGGATGGAGGCGTCCAACCGGCAGCCACCGGCACCCGGGGCGTGCGCCCGCGCGGCCAGCCCGGACCGGGCCGCCGGCAACAGCCAGGGCGCCAACGTGGCGAGGTGGTCGCCCAACACCACCGCCTCCGGGTTGAGCAGGTCGACCAGGACGGCCACCCCCCGCCCGAGGTGCCGGCCGGTCTCGGCCAACCCGCTCAGCACGGCCGGGTCGTCCTGTCGGGCCAGCGCCACGATCCGCTGCAACTCCGGCAGGTAGTCGGTGACCGGGCCGTCGGCCTCGACGTCGGGCAGCAGCCGGCGTACCACGGCGGGTAGCCCGACCAGGGCGGTCAGGCAGCCCCGGCTGCCGCAGAAGCAGTCCGGGCCGGCCGGGTCGAGGCAGAGATGGCCGATCTCGCCGGCGAAACCGCGCCCGCCGCGCAGCAGTCGGCCGGCCGCGATGATGCCCGCGCCGACGGCGATGCCGCCGGTCAGGTGCACCAGGTCGGCGGTGCCCGCGTAGCCGCCGTGGCGTTGCTCGGCGAGGGCGGCGAGGTTGGCGACGGTGTCGACACCGACGGCGAAGGTCGGTTCCCGCAGCGCCGCGCGGAGCTCGGTGGCGACGGGAACCTCCTGCCAGCCGAGGGCGGTGGCCAACGGCACCGCCCCGGCGGCGTCGACCAGCCCGGGCACGCCGACGGTGAGACCCAGCACGGTGCGGCCCTGCGCGGTGACCCGCCCGATCGCCCGGCGGGCCAGCGCGGCCAGCGCGCGTAGCGTCTCGGTGGGGGAGACCGTGCCGGCGGCGAAGGCCCGCCGCCAGGTCAGCAGGCGGTTACCGCCCAGGTCGATGGCGACCGCCACCAGTTCGTCGGCGCCGATCTGTAGGCCCAGGGCGGCGTACGGCTCGCCGTCGAGCACGAGCATGGTCGCCGGCCGGCCGACCCGGTTCTCGGTCAGCCCGATCTCGCGGATCAGCCGCTGCTCGATCAGCTCGCTGACCAGGCTGGAGACGGTGGCCTTGTTCAGGCCGGTGTGGGCGGCGATGTCCGCCCGGGAGCAGGGGGCGTGCAGGCGTACGTGTCGCAACACCACCGCCCGGTTGGCGACCCGCACGTCACCGAGGTCGGTCGGCTGCGGCTCGTTGTGGATGCTGATCACGATCTGCCCGCTCCCTGCGCCGTGTCGCGGCGCGCGTCCATCATCGCGTACCGCCGTGGCGGAGCCGGGCACGCCCGCCGGCCTCGCTGGCACTTCCGCCCGGGGGACGGATCGTCGCCGATCGGTCTATTCGATTGGAAACCCAACTAATACTAGTCGGGGGGCCCGGTGCCGCAAACTCGCGGCCGGTGCCCCGACGCGCGCCGCGCCCGGCTCCGTCCAGACCCGGCGCGACGCGCGCCGGTCAGTCCTCGTCGGGGAACAGCCCCGCGAAGGACCCGACGGTCACCGCCGCACCGTTCAGCAGTGACCGGCCCGGCCGGTGGTCGTCACCGACCCCGGCGAGGACCAGTTGCCCCACCCGCAACGGTCCTCGGGTCCGGACCCGCAACTGGGGGCCGTCACGGATCGCCTCGATACTGGTGTCGCCGTTGACGTCGTGCACCACGGTGGTGCCGTCGACGGCTCCCCAACTGACCAGGGTCACCTCGGGGAACGGGCCGTCGCCGACGGTGGCGCCCGGCGCGACCAGCGGCAGCAACGCGCCCCGGCGCACGTACAGCGGGATCCGGGCCAGCGGCACGGTGACCCGCAGGTGCTGCCCACCCGCGTACCGCTGGCCGGTCGCCGCGTCGATCCAGTCGTCGCCGGTCGGCAGGTAGACGTCGCGGCGCCCGGCGGGGTCGACCACCGGTGCGACCAGGAGGTCGGTGCCGAGCCGGTACTGCAGGTCGCTGGTCCAGGCCGTCGGGTCGTCCGGGGTGTCGACCAGCAGGGCGCGCATCATCGGCGTGCCGGTACGCGCGGCGTGTACCGCGGCCGACCACAGGTACGGCATCAGCCGGTAGCGCAGGCGCAGCGCGGCCACCGCGTGGCGCTGCGCCGACGCGGGGAAGTCCCACGGCAACCGGCTGCTGGTGCCGTGCAGCCGCACCAGCGGCGACAGCGCACCGAACTGTGACCAGCGGACGTACAGGTCGGGGTCGGGGGTGCCGTGGAAGCCGCCGGTGTCGTGGCTCCAGAAGGGCACCCCGGACAGGCCGTGCGACAGGCCGCCCCGCAGGGTGCTGGCCAGCGCCGGCCAGGTGGCGTTGACGTCGCCGCTCCACTGCGCGCTGTGCCGCTGCCCACCCAGGTACGACGAGCGGGCCCACACCGTACGATGCCCGGCCACCTCCTCGGTGACCTGGGCTACCACGTCGTTGAACAGCAGGGCGTACACGTTGTGCAGTTCGACGCCGGTCATCCCGTTGTGCGCCACCGCGTCGGCCGGCACCCCCTCGGCGAAGTCGGTCTTGAACACCGCCACGCCCTGTTCCAGCAGGGGGCGCAGCAGCCGGCTGAACCACTGCACGGCGTGCGGGTTGGTGAGGTCCAGGATGGCGCTGGCCGGGTAGTTGCCGTGCCACACGTCGGCGACGTACGTGCTGCCGTCGGGTCGGCGCAGGAAGTAGCCGGCCCGCTCTGCCTCGTCGTAGAGCGGGCTCGCCGTCATCAGGTACGGGTTCATCCAGAGGCAGACCCGGAAACCCTGCTCGGCGAGGGTGCGCAGCATCCCGGCCGGGTCGGGGAACGCCTCGGCGTTCCAACGCAGATCCGACCAGGTGCCGGCCACCTGCCAGTAGCAGTCCAGGTGCAGCACGTCGCAGGGGATGTCGCGCTGCCGGATCCGGCGGGCGCGGTCGAGCACCCGCTGCTGGCTGTCCGGATAGAAGCCGGAGGAGATCCAGGTGCCGAACGCCCAACGGGGCGGCAGGTACGGCCGGCCGGTGAGCGAGTCGAGACGGTCCAGCACCTCGGCGGGGCTGGGCCCGGCCAGGACGTAGTAGTCCAGCAGGTCGTCGGGGACCAGGATCTGCACCGCACTGTGGGTGGACTGGCAGACGTCGAACTGCACCGGCAGCCCACTGTCGACCAGCACCCCGTAGCCCCGGTTGGACAGGTAGAACGGCACGTTCTTGTGGGACCGGTCGGACTCGCTGCCGAAGGCGTCGAAGTTCCACATCAGGGCCCGTTGGCCGCGCTTGTCCAGCGGGGTGAACTTCTCGCCGAAGCCGACGAAACGCTCGTCGCCCGGCGCGACGAAGCTCTCGTGCCAGGCCACGCGCATGCCGTCGGCGGTGGACCGGCCGAACGGCAGGGTGCGCTGGCGGCCACTGATGTCGACGGTGCCCGCGTCCTGTTCGACGAGCAGGGAACCGTCGGGGCGCCGGAACCGGATCCGCCACGGGTCGAGTTGGATCTCGGCGGCCAGTGCGCCGGCGCTGACCCGTACGTACCGGTCGTAGGTGCTGACCGTGGCCGGGTGATTCGGCGGGTGGACCAGCGTCACGGCGCGGGCCGAGCGGCTGCGGGCCTGGGGCTCGTCGGCGAGACGTACCCGGATCACGCCGTGGCCGGCCGCGTCGATCCGTACCACCGTGGTCGCGCCGTCGGTCAGGGTGACCGTGAAGGCCGCGCCCTGCGGGTCGGTGCCGGCCAACTCGGCCCGGACCACCGTGGCCGGGGCGTCGCCGTCGGGGCCCCGCATCGGCAGGTCGGGCGGGTCGGCGACGAAGGTCTCGTACGGCACCAACGGCGGTCGGTACGGCATCGGTGTCTCCTCGACGGCGGCTCAGGCGGTGCCGACAGTTTCTTTAACTCCCCAACGAACTGTCAATGAAAAGCATCGATTGCGAAAGTATCGGTCCTGTTTGACATGGGCAAAGCCAATCCCTAGTTTGGACGCATCTCAAACTAAATGGACGGGTGGGTGGCATGTTCAGCGACGGCCGACTCTGCTTCGGCGGTGACTACAACCCGGAGCAGTGGCCGGCGCGGGTGTGGGCCGAGGACGTCGCGTTGATGCGTCAGGCCCGCGTCAACCTGGTCACCGTCGGCGTGTTCGCCTGGTCCCGCCTGGAACCGGCGCCCGGCCGGTACACCTTCGACTGGCTCGACCAGGTACTCGACCTGCTGCACGCCGGGGGCATCCGAGTCGCGCTGGCCACCCCGACGGCCTCCCCACCGCCCTGGTTCTCCTCGGCCCACCCGGGCGCGCTGCCGGTCACCGCCGACGGTGTCCGGCTGCACCACGGCAGCCGGGACACCTACTGTGCCGCCGCACCCGCCTACCGTACGGCCGCCCTGCGCATCGCCGCCGCCCTCGCCGACCGGTACGCCCACCACCCGGCGCTCGCCCTCTGGCACGTGCACAACGAGTACGGCACCAGCTGCCACTGCGAACACACCGCCCGGGCGTTCCGCCGCTGGCTGGCCGAACGGCACGGCGACCTGGCCGCCCTCAACGACGCCTGGGTCACCAGTTTCTGGAGCCAGCACTACTCCGACTGGGCGCAGATCACCACCCCCCGAGCCACCCAGTACCTGGCCAACCCCGGCCAACTGCTGGACTTCCGCCGCTTCTGGTCGGACACCCTGCTGGCCGCGTACGCCGAGCAGCGCGACCTGCTGCGCGCCGCGAACCCGGCCATCCCGATCACCACCAACTACGTGCTCGGCGACTGGGTGCCGGTCGACCACGCCCGCTGGGCCGCCGAGGTGGACCTGGTCGCCGTCGACCACTACCCGTACGCGGTCGACATCGGCGCCGAGGAACAGACCGCCCTGGTCGGCGACCTGGCCCGGGGCTGGGCCCGGCACGCCGCCGCCCGCCGCCGCGCACCCGAACCGGTCACCGCCGCACACCGACCCGGCCCGGAGCCGGTCGCCGCCCACCGGTCCGCCACCATCCCATCCGCGGCGACACCGTCCTGGCTGCTGATGGAGAGCGCACCCAACCAGATCCACACCGCCGGACGGATGCACACCAAGGAACCAGGGCGGATGATCCGGCACAGCCTGGCCCACGTCGCCCGGGGCTCGCGCGGCGCGATGTTCTTCCAGTGGCGGGCCCCGGCCGGCGGTGCCGAACGCTTCCACTCCGCGCTGCTGCCACACGCCGGCCCGGACACCCGGGTCTTCCGGGAGGCGACCGAACTCGGCGCCGCGCTGGAACGGCTCACCGAGATCGACGGAAGCGTCGAGGCCACCGTGGCGCTCGCCATGGACGCCCCGAGCGGCTGGGCGTTGCGTCACCCGGGTCTGCCCTCGGATCGACTCGACCACCCCCAGGAGGCCGCCGCCGCCCACCGGGCCCTCTGGCGCGCCGGCTACGGCTGCGACGTCGTGATGCCCGGCGACCCGCTCGCCGGCTACCGGTTGCTCGTCCTGCCCGCCCTCTACCTGACCAGCGACGCCACCGCGCAGTGGGTACGCGAGTACGTCAGTCGCGGCGGTCACCTGCTGGCCACCTACCTCAGCGGTGCCGCCGACGAGCACGCCCGGGTACGCCTCGGCGGCTATCCCGGCGCGCTGCGCGACCTGCTCGGCGTCTGGGCGGAGGAGTTCCACCCCCTGGCCGACGACGCCCACGTCCGGCTCACCGGCGGCGGGACCGGACGGATCTGGTCCGAGACGCTGCGGCTGACCGGGGCGCAGGTGGTCACCGCGTACGCCGGTGGGGTGCTCGACGGCCTGCCGGCGATCACCCGGCACCGGGTCGGCGCCGGCACGGCCTGGTATGTCTCCACCCGCCCGGACGACGAGACGTACCGCCGGTTGCTCGACCGCGCCGCCCGGGCCGCCGGCGCCCGCCCTGTCTGCCCCGACGCGCCCGCCGGTGTCGAGGCGGTCCGCCGCCGTGGCGACGGAAAGAGCTGGCTGTTCCTGTTCAACCACACCGACCGGCCGCAGCGGGTCCCGGCGCGGGGTGTCGAGCTGCTCACCGCGACCCCGGTCGACGAGGCGGTGACCCTACCCCCGGGCGGCGTCGCCGTACTCCGCGAGCACTGACCGGCCCGGTCAGGGGGTGGCGACCACCGCGCGGGAACGGTCGGCGGCGATGCGCACCGCCAGCGCCGCCAGCACCGTGCCCATCAACAGCCGCTGTACGCGCAGCCACAGCGGTCGCCGGCCGAGGAACCCGGCGATCCCGCCGGCGGTCAGCACGATCAACGCGTTCACCGTCAGCGCCACCGCGATCTGGGTCAGCCCGAGCAGCAGGCTCTGCACCGCCACGTTGCCTCGGGCGGGGTCGATGAACTGCGGTAGCAGCGACACGTACAGGATCGCGATCTTGGGGTTGAGCAGGTTGGTGACCAGTCCCATGGTGAACAGCCGGCGGTTCGGGTCCGGCGGCAGCGGCGCCGGGGTGAACGGCGACTGACCGCCCGGACGCATCGTCTGCCAGGCCAGCCACAACAGGTACGCCGCCCCGGCCAGCTTCACCACCGTGTACAGCGCCGGCACCAGCACGAACACGGTGGCGATCCCGGCCACCGCGGCGGCCAGGTAGACCGCGAAACCCGCCGCCACCCCGAGCAGCGACACCAAGCCGGCCCGCCGACCCTGGGTCACCGACCGCGACACCAGGTAGACCATGTTCGGTCCCGGCGTCAGCACCAGCCCCAGGGCGACAAGTGCGATTCCGACAATTCCGGCCGTGCTCACCATCGCCTGCCCCCGTTCCCACGTCCGGGCCGAGCCTAGACGGTGACTCGCCGGCCACGGTCCCCGGAATGCGGCCGGCTGCGGTGACGCTGTATACCGTGGGGGCACTTACGGTGAGTGTGGGAGGTGGCGCAGATGGACAGCTGGGAGGCATCGGTCGAGGCGCAGATCCGCTCGGCCCAGGAACGCGGCGAGTTCGACGACCTGCCGGGTGCCGGCAAACCGATCCCCGGTCGTGGTCTGCCCTACGACGAATCCTGGTGGATCAAGAGCTTCCTGGAGCGTGAGCAGGTGCCCAGCGACCTGCTGCTGCCCACCCCGCTGCTGCTGCGCCGCCGCATCGAGCGGCTGCCCGACGAGGTCCGCGACCTGCCCACCGAGCAGGCCGTGCGGGCCTGCGTCGCCGACCTGAACGCCGAGGTGATGGCCTGGCTGCGCAACCCGTCCGGCCCGAAGGTCGCGGTGCGCCCGGTCGACGCCGACGCCCTCGTCAGGCAGTGGCGGGCCGACCGGGCCACCGCCACCACCACCGCGCCGGTACCTGCCGCCGCCCCGCAGCGCAGGCGTCCGTCGATCTTCTTCCGCCGCCGCCGCGCCGCCTGACCCATCCGTGTCAGCCCGCACACCTCACCGTTGATGAGTCCGCTCGCGGAAGGACAGGTAGTCCGCGAGGCGGGCGGATCCGGTGAGCATCGCCCGGCCGCGGGCCGTGAGTCGATTCCGCCACTGATCGATCGACGCCGCCAGCGGGCCTGGCCCACCGGCGGCGTGCACCTGCTCGATCACGGCCGCGATGCGATCCAGCGGGTAACCGCCACGGCGCAGCAGATGGGCGAGTTCGGCGTCGCGCACGTCGTCGGGCGAGTAGGTCCGCCCGGTCCGTGACCGGGCCGGGGCCAGGATGCCGGCGCGTTCCCACTTGCGCAACGTGGCCGGGGTGACCCCGATCCGGTGCGCCAGGACACCGACCGAGACGGGCCCGCCTGGACCTGGTGTGGCCGGTGTGGAGGATGTCAGCACGACAGCCGCCGAGGCGACCCGGTCCACCGTCTCCCGGTCGCGTTGAAGCTGCACGTGGGCGCCGTCGAGGACAGCCAAGGCCGTCGGGATGTCGCCGCCGAGCACCGACCTCATGATCTCCCCGGCCGCGCGGTAGCCGTACCCCGCGACAAGCGCGACGTAGGTGTCCAGCGCGCCCGCATGGTCGTCGGTGTAGACCCGGTAACCGCTCGCCGTCCGCGCGGCGCACGGGATCACCCCGGCCTGCTCGTAGTTGCGGACCGCCTGCGCGGACAGCCCGTGCGCCCGCGCCAGATCCACCGGCCGGTACACCATGGTTTGAGACTTCACCGGATCCTTCTTCGGTGATTCGGCGTCAAAGTTTCAACCGCTGGTTCAACGATACGGTTGAGGTCATGCTTTTCGACACCGAGTTGCAGTCCCTCATCGCCGCACGCCGGCCGCAGCTGCTCGCGATCGGCGAGCCCTACCACGGCGAGCCGGCGTTCCCTCGCCTGCGCAACCGGATCCTCGAAACCCTTGCCCGGTACGGCTTCCGGTCGATCGCGATCGAGTCGGACCGGGCCGCCGGCCTCGCCGTCGACGACTACGTGCAGGGCCGGCGCGACGAGGTGGACCTGACCGCCGGCATCAGTCACGGCTGGGGCACACACCCCGCCAACCGCGAACTGGTCGACTGGCTGCGCGCCCACAACGACAAGCTGCCGCCCGGCGAGCGCATCGCCTTCCACGGCTTCGACGCGCCCACCGAGATCACCGGCGCTCCCAGCCCTGGGCCGTTTCTGCGTGAGCTGCGCGAGTATCTCGGAGTACCAGCGCTCGACCTGGACCGCCTGGTCGGCGACGAGGGACGCTGGACCGCGCCGGAAATCATGTACGACGCGACGCGGTCTCCCGGCCGGTCGCCGGAGGCTGCCGCGCTGCGCGGCCTCGCCGAAGATCTCCGAACGCAGGTGTACGCCGAGGCGCCCCGCCTGATCAGAGACACCGGCCCGGAGTCCTGGAACCGAGCCAGGGTGCTCGCCACCACGGCCATCGGCCTGCTCGCCTACCATGCCGCGATGGCCGAACCGGGCAGTCAGCGGATCGGCCGCCTGCTCGCCGTACGTGACGCGCTGATGGCGCAGAATCTGCTCGACATCCTCGCTGTCGAGCGGGACCGGGGACCGGTCCTGGTCTTCGCCCACAACACCCACCTGCAGCGGCAGCCGAGCCGGTGGGCCACCCACTGGGAGGGCCAGGATCTGGCGGCGGAGTGGAACGGCGCCGGTTCGATCGTGTCGCCACTGCTCCGGGAAAGGTACGTGTACGTGGCCGGCAGTCTCGGGGCGAGCGGGCCGGTCGGCCTGGGGCAACCGGAGCCCGGCACCTACGAGGAACGGCTCGGCCCGGAGACCGGGATCTTCCCACCTCCGGTTGGTGGCAATCTCCGCGAACGCGCGGTGGACCTGCTGGGGTACTTCCCGCTGGACACCGGCACGATCGAGAGTTGTGACGCGATCCTGCACATCGGCTCCGAGCCTGGGGCGGCAGACGCGGCCCGGATCACCGGCCTTCCCGGGGTGACCGAGACCCGGATCCCGCCGGGCTCCGACATGCCGCCCTACACCTGGGGCGACCGGTTCTTCTTCGCCGGCGAGGATCGCATGCGGCCGTTCGCCACGATCGTGTTGCACGACGTCCCGGACTTCGACGAGCGGTCCCGCCTGTCCGAGCCCGGACGGTACCGACTCAACATCGAGGTGGGGCGTGCCGAGTTCCGGAACCTGTTCGGCTACGGCCCGGAGGAGTTCGCCGCGCACCGCGACGGGCTCGACTTCGCGGAGACGGACCGTCTGATGCCGCATCCGGCCTACGCCGTGCAGGGCTGGGCAAGCGTGGTCAACCCGGGCCCGGCCACCGCGGAAGAGGTGGCGCGGCTGGTGGTACTGGCGCGTTCCCGCAGCGCGGATCGCGAGCACCGCAGCAGTCCGCGCCCGAGCATCGCGCCCTGACCGACCACCGCGATGCTCGCCACGCCACACCAGGCCCGGATTAACGTATTGCATTACCCGGTAATCCGATAATTGATCGCCACAAAGCGGGCATACCGTGCACGCATCATAATGACTGTTAAGGTGCGTAAGTACTTACGCTGGTGTAGTCGTGGCCGACGTCGGCCTGATGGCGATCAGGACGACGAACGTCCGTACGTCGCGCGGGCCTCGGCGACCTCTGCGGCCTGACGCTCACGCCAGCGCTGCTGGGCCTGCCGGTTGCAGGTCCGGCAGTTGCGCCGGAGGCGGCCCGTCGCGGAGTCGATCTCCCGGTCGTGGCCGTTGCGGCACCGTGGGCGTTGGGTGCGTTCGCGACAGTTGTCCGCATGGGTGAGCTGGCGCAGGTGGGCAGGCTCGATGCAGTCCGGCGTACCGCAGTCGTGGTGCACCTCAAGGGCAGGGTCGTAACCGCCGACGAAGACCACGTACGCCGCGATGTGTGCCCAGGCCCGGCCCGCCAGTTTCTGGTACCCGCCACGCCGGCTGCCGTAGCCGCGTACGACGAGGCATCCGTTGTCGGCGCGCGTCGAGCGGCTCAGCAGGTACGCCCGGAGGGTCTCCTCGGTGAAGTGTCGCGACAGGCCGTTGATCTGGGACAGCACCGGGTCAGGGTACGGCTCGGGGGTGGGTGCCGCCGCCCGCTGACCGCTGCCAGCGCACGGTGACCTCGAACTGGCCCTGCACCCCGGTCCGGGCGATCACGGCGTTCGCCTCCGCGGTCAACTGCACCCCGAACTTGATCTCGACCTCGTCCGGCCGGTGCGGCATCGACTGGAACTGGGCGAGTGCGGCGGAGGCGGCGTCGCGTACCTCCGCCAGCGCCCGGTCGAACGTCACCTGCGCCTCGCGGACGGTCTTGCCGGCGTTGGCGGCCGGCGTCACGCCCGGCCTGCCGTCGACCTCCACCACCACCGAGCCGCCACCGTCGAGGGGGAACCTGCGTAGTTCGGTCATCGTTCACGTCCCTTGTCACTCGGTCGAGGGGGCGGCCGGATCGCAGCCCAGGTCCATCCACTCGTCGCGCGGCACCGCCCGGCTGACCGCGTCGAGTTCGGTCAGCAGCGCGTCGATCCGGTCGGGCTGTTCGAGATAGACCAGCACCGCCCGTTCGAAGGCGGCGGCCATCGCCGCCGGCATCAGGTCCGACCCGTCCCGGCACAGCGTTCCGGTGCCGAGGCGGGCGGTCATCTTGGCGATGATCGGATCGGCGTCGGTACCGACCGGTCCACGTCGGTTGAAGTACAGGCCACCGCTGGACTCGTGCCAGATCCGCTGCGCCTCCTCCGAGGCCAGATAGGCCATCAGCGTCCGCGCCGGCGCGGTGTCCCGGAACATCGCCGCAACGTCGTCGGACACCTCCTGTAGCGAAGCGGTGTCCGCCTGGCCGATCGGTGGCGTGGCAAAGAAGTCGAATGCTCCCGGGGTGACCTCCGGCAGGGACAGGTAGTGCCGGACGGTGAAGGAGCCCTGATGGTCCAGGTAGCAACCAGACTCCTGGCGGAACAGACCTGACCCCGCCTCCGTCCAGGTGGAGAAGAGCGCGGCCCGCGCCGTGGCCCGCGACGTCGCGGACGTCCCCAGCAACTCACCCCAGGTGTGCCAGGCGTCGCGGACCTGTTTCGAGGTCCAGTCCAGCTCGCCTCGGGTCCACTGCTCGTAGGTCCGCTGCCCGGACTGGTGCAGCAGGATGTCCTCGATCCAGTCCGTGCCCGGCCAGCCGGAGACCGGTGGAGAACTCATCCCCAGACACCACGGCACTCCGTTTCTGGCCTCGATGCCCCGGGTCAGGGCGAGCAGTTCCGGCCAGGTCTTCGGGGGCGGCTCGCCGACGTCGGCGAGCCGGCCGGGTGGATACCAGAACACGCTCTTGAGGTGCGTGGCGATGGCGACCGCGTAGACGTGTTTCGGGCCCGCCCCGCTGCCGAGGCGGATCAACTGCGCGGCGGCACCCGCGTCGTCGGTCAGTTGGGCGATGCCGTCCAGCGGTCGCAGCGCGTCCTGGTTGACGTACCGTTGCAGGTCGTTGAGGCGGGGCACGATCGCCACGTCGGGTGGGCGTTGCCGTTCGATGCCGGCCTGGAGCACCTGACTGACGTCCCGGTGGCCCTGGTAGTCGGCGCGGATGCCGGTCTCTGCCTCGAATCCGTCGAGCACCGCGCGGAAGATGACCTCCTCCTCGCCGGTCCAGGAGCCGAGGACGGTGACCTGCCCGGCCGGCTCGGCGGCGGAACATCCGATCAGGCCGGTGCCGGCCAGCATCAGCGTGAGCATGGCCAGTGCGATTCTGCGGTGGGTCATGGCGTCCGGTGTCCGTACTCGGCCAGGCGGGGCTGTAATCCCGCGAGCACCAGCACCGCGATGCCGAGGGCCAGCACCGGCAGGACGAACTCCACCAGGCGGCTGTCGGCCGCCCGGTCAGCGTGGGCCATCGTGTCCGCCTCCAGGTTCGGCGACCGCTGCGGTGTCGACTCCGCTGCGGGACGGGCTTCGCCGTCGAGCGCCGCGATCAGGGTTTCGCACCCGCGCGGGCACTCGTCGCCCACTTCGACCGCGAGCCGCGCGGCGGCCTCGGCACGCACCTGGTGCAGCTGTTGTTGTCGGATCTGCTGGACGGACTCGACGTGCTGCCCGACCCGATCCAGGTGCGTGGCCGCCTGCAGGCTCAGCGAGGTCAACACCACCATCGCCACCATGGCCAGCGTCGCCAGCAGGAGCGGGACGTTCACCACCCGCCGGAACCGACGCAACAGGTACACCTGTGCCAGCACCAGCAGCGTGCCGAGGGCGACCAACGGCAGCAGCCAGGCGATCGGGGTGACCGGTTTCGTCCAGCCCGCGTCCACCTGCTCCTTCAGCACGTCCAGCTGCTTCTGCCGCAGCGCGTCGAGCAGGACGAGGATGTCGTCCAACAGGCTCGTCGCGTCGCGCAGCGCGGCGGCACCGAGCGCCCGCAGGCTCGCGTCCCGGTACCGCGCATCGGCCTGCCCGATCAGGCCGGTGTAGGTGACCAGCAGCGCCTCGACCGTCTGGATGTCGCGGGTGCCGTCGTCGCCGGCCGCGTTGTTCTCGGCCACCAGCGTCAGGTACTGGCCGGCACCGGCGATCTGGCGCTGGTACTCCACCCCCGGCCCGCCCAGCACCGTCGCGCCGTCGGCGAGGTTGCGTACCGCCGCGGCGTGCGCGCTGCGCAGCGCGTGCTGCGCGTCGTGGACGGCGAGAATCGCCGGCACGGACCGGGTGGCGGCCGCGTCGGCCGTGCGCGCCACGCCGAGGAAGACGGTCAGGCAGCCCGCCAGGGCCAGGGCCGTGGCGACGAGCAGGGCCGAGCGCAGGCGCAACAGGGTACGGCGGGTGGTGCTGACGCGGCGCGGGCTGGCCGCCATCACGTACCCGCCCGTCCGCTGGTGCCGGCGGCATCCAGTTCGGCGCCGCACCGCTCGCAGTATCCGGCGTCGCCCGGCGACGAGGCGCCACAGGCGCCGCAGAGCCGGTCCACTTCCGTCGGTCCCTGCTGCGCGGGTGGGGTCGGGCGGTCGGGGTGCAGGGTCTGGCTCGACATGACGGAGCTGACGTTCACATCGATCCGGCTGAGGTTCGGTTTCAGCCGCACCACGCCAGTGGGCTCGATGTCCACCAGGTGCCGCAGTTGCACCAGCGCCGACTCGTCCTGCGCGGCGGTGGCCAGCTCGACCGCCCGGGCCCACTGGGCGTGGGCTTCGATCCGGTCGCCCTGGTCGTACGCGTCGCAGCCGGCGTTGATGGCCCGGCGGACCTCCTCCTGCCCCAGCACCTGGGAGACCTCGACGTCGAGGCGAGCGGACTTGACCAGGTCGTCGGTCCAGTTCACCAGCACGGCGGCGGTGTCGGCGGTCACCTGCCCCGCCACCACCAGATCGACTCGGGCGGCCAGTCGATCCTCGTCCTGGACGCTGTCCGGCGCGGTGACGTCGAGGCGGAGGTGGAAGTCGCGGCGTTCCGCCCCCCACGACCCGGTGGTGAACTCCACCGTCCGCTCGTCGACCTCGTCCGCGTACTCGGTGAGGTCGGCGAGGGTGGGTCTGGCCTGCTTGAGCAGGCCCACCCGGGCGAACGGCAGAGTCCGCACCCGGATCCGTACGTCGGGTTGCAACTTGGCCAGGGCGCCGTGGATCGTCTCGCGGAAGCCCGCCTCCAACTCGGCTGGCTGACGTACCGCCTCGGCGGTGCCGCTCAGCACGGTGGCGATCCGGGTCAGGTCGCGGGGACGCCAGCCGTCACCGACGCCCCGGGTGTCGCAGACGAACCGGCCGACGCAGGTACGCAGGACCCGGTCCAGGTCCTCCGGGCCCTCGTGCTGGTTGATGCCGTCGGTGAGCAGCAGGACGTGGCAGAGCGCCGACGGCTGGGTCGGCAGCAGGTCCCGCGCGGCGGCCAGCCAACTGCCCATCGCCGTTCCGCCGCCGGCGCTGAGCCGGGCGACCATCGCCTTGGCCCGCGTGCGGTTTTCCGCCGACGCGGCCGCCAGCCCGGGCTCCGCCGGATAGATCACCCGGGCCCGTTCCGTTCCTTCCACCACGGCGAACCGGACCCCGTCGGGCAGCGCGTCGATGGCGGCGGCGGTGGCCCGGCGCGCCGCCGCGATCTTGGTCGGTGGATCGGCCATCGACCCGGAACAGTCGATCACGAGCACCTCGGCCAGTCGGGACGGCTCCGCCTGGGGTGACCTGTCGTCCCCGTCGGTCTGCCGTCGGCCGGTGATGGAGACGATGGCGTGCATCTCGGTGCCGCCCACCGGCAGGTACCTGTTCTGGTTGACCTCCAGGCTGAACTCCAAGCCGGTGTCCACGTGTCACGCTCCCCGCTAGATCGGTCGCTCACCATCGGGTCCGGGGTCGCACCGCGTTCGCCCGGTCGATCAGTACGTGGTGGTCCTCGGGCTGGTCTGCCTGCTGGGCGAGCGCCCGGTATGACCTGTCCAGCAGTTCACGGACGCCACGCTCGGTCGGCGGTACACCGAGCGCCGGTCCGCGGACCAGGCCGCTGGCGTTGCCGGACCGGATCAGATCGAGGGCCACCTCGCGGATAGCTGCCGTCAGCCGGTCGCGGGACTCGCCGTGCCGCTCGCCACCGTCGAGGTGCAGCAGGGCCAGCCGACGGACCGCCTGGTTCAGCTCGCCCGCACCGGGCAGCCCGCTGGCGAGCCGGGACGACAGGACCCGGACCGCGGCGATCCGGGCGGCGTCGTGATGCCGGGACAGCGCCGGAACCTCGTCGAGGATGGCCACGGCCCCGGCCCGGTCGGTCGCGGCCAGCCGGAGCCGGGCCAGCCCGAACGCGGCGCTGGCCTGGAACGGGTCCCGCCGCCACACCGCGGCGTAGTAGCGGGTGGCCCGTACGCCGTCACCGTCGCGCTCGGCGCAGTAGCCCAACGCGAGCTTGGGGGCGATCTCACCCGGGATGTCGGCGTACACGGCGTCGAACTCGCGGGCGGCCTCGTCGATCCGGTCACCGGCGAGCGCGAGCAACGCCCGGTGCCAGGTGAGTCGCCAGTCCGCGGCGGCCCGTACGCCGAGCAGCGCCGTGGCGGCGGTCAGGGCGTCGACGGCCGAGCGGGGATCGGCCAGTTCGAGATGGGCCCGGCACCGACCGAGTTCCACCTCCACCGACGCCTGCCGCACGGTGGCGAGCTTGTTGAGCAGGCTCTGGGCGTCGGGTGCGTCGATCGTGGCGAGTTCACCGGCGGCCGGATCGTCCGGGTCGGGTCGCGGTACCGGCAGGCCGAGCGCGACCGCGCGGGCGGTGGGGCAACCATCGGGCAGTACCGGGTGGTCCTGCTCAGCGGTCCAGGTGTGCAGCGGCGGGACCAGCCCGAGACCCGTGTCGAGTAGTCGGGCGGAGGGCTGGAAGAGCGATACCGGCTCGGGCTGCCGCTGGTCCCGGCCGCCCGCCACGATCTCCCGCAGCACCCCGAGGAGTTGCTCGGACATCTCGCTGGCGGTGGCGAACCGACGATTCCAGTCGGGGTGCGTGGCGCGGGCGACGAGCCGGCGGAACGACTCGACGCCCAGGGCGTCCCGAGCCGCGCCGGGCGTGCCCGGGCCGGGTGTGTGGTACGCGAACAACTCGGCCAGCGTCCGACCGAGGGCGAACAGGTCGGACCGGGCGGTCGCCCCCCGGGTCTGGAGTTCCTCCATGCTGACCAGGAAGTCGGGGGAGCCGACGAGCCCTGCGCAGCCGCCGTCCTCGCGGCGTACCCCGCCCAGGTCGATCACCTTGACCCGGTCTGCGGTGCGCATCACGTTGTCCGGCTTCATGTCGGTGTAGAGGAGCCCACGCCGGTGCAGGTAGTCCAGCGCGGCGAGGATCTCGTGACCGTAGGCGAGGATGTGGTCCAGCGGCAGCGTGACGTCCGGCTGCCGGGGATCCTTCGCGGCGCTCAGCAGCCGGCGCAGCGACATGCCGTCGAGATAGTCCATGACGATGTAGCCGGTCGGACCGGCGACCGGGTCGTCGTGGAGGGCGAAGTCGATGCTGCGCACGATGTTGGGGTGGTCCAGCGAGTTGAGGAACTGTCGTTCCTGGACCGCCGCGGCCAGCGCCTTCTCGTCGTTGGCGTGCAGCACACCCTTCAACGCGACCTCGATGTGGTCCTGATGGGTGTCCTTGGCCAGGTAGATCCAGCCCTGGCCGCCCCGGGCGAGACAGCGGACCACCTGGTAACGGTCGGCGACGACGACACCGGGACGCAGGCCGGGCAGGAAACTGAACGGGGTACGGCAGCGGGGGCAGAATCCCTCGTCCAGGCCGGGTCGGCCGGCCCGGCCGCGGCCGACCGGGTGACCTTTGGCGCAGAACCGCGCCTCCTCCGGCACCCGCAACGACTGGGTGACCGCCTGGTCCGGGGCGAAGGTCAGCACCGGCAGCGAGACGAGACTGGCCACCGTCCAGCTGTCCCGGGCGGCGGACCGGGACACCTGCGACCGGTCCGGCTGGTCGGCGGCGACCGGCGGAGGAACGGGGGACAGGCCGCAGCGGTCGCAGTAGCCGGTTTCGTCGACGCTACCGGGGCAGCCGACAGTCCGGGTGCAGCTCAACCGACACCCCCTCGTCGTTGGTCCTCGATCCGGGTCAGGACCGCGTCGCTGAACCGGCGTACCGCCGCCTCGGCCGCCGCCAGTTCGCACGGGCCGTCGAAGAGCAGTTCGTACGCGCTGCGGTAGATCGGACTCAGCACCGGGTCCTCGGCCAGCCGGTGGCGTACCGCCATGGCGAGGAAGCCGTCCAGCCGCCCCCGCAACTCCGACCAGCTCTCCTGTAACGCCACGAGGCGCTGCCGGACCGCCTCGGCCTCGCGTAGCGCCCGGTCGGTCGCTCGCTCGGTGGACGCCAGCCCGGCGGCCAGGGAGTCGCGGTCGTGCGCGGCGGCGGCCCGCAGCGCGGTGAGCCGCATCCGCAGCGGGGTCGCCCGGGACGGCACCTGCGGCGGGTCGGCCACCCGCGCGGCGACGTCCTGGTAGCTGCGGCGGGCTGTCTCCTCGACGTCGCGCAGGCTCTCCACGCGACGGGCGAGCAGGGTGATGCGCAGCGGCACCGACTCGCTGCGGAAGGTCAACAGCATCCGGAGGTCCCGCGCGGGTGCCTGGTCCACCAGCGGCAGCACCACTGTGGAGAGCAGCTTCTCCGGCTCGTCCGCCTCGTCGATGTTGTTGATGATCAGGGCTTGTGGCGGTGTCGCGTGGCCGGCATCGCCGGCCGGCCCATCGGTCGCGCCGATCCAGTCGGCGATCTGCTGGGACACGTCGCCGGTGCGGCGACCCGCCGCCTCCACGGCCAGGTCGATGCTGCCGACCGGCGGGACGGCGAGTTCACCGTCCGGGTCGGCGTCGCGGCCGCTGGGCGGGCGGAACTCCCGGCTGGAGAAGACGGCGGCCCGGCGGACCGCCGCGGCGGTGCCGGATTCCGGATGGACGGTCACGATGACCAGCACGTTGGCGGGTAGCCGGTGGCCGAAGAAGTCCGCGATCCGGCGGGCGCTGGGCGCGTCCACCGGGGTCTGGTCGGGTAACCGGAAGTCGAGGTCGACCGAGGGTCGGCCGGACACCCAGTCGCCCACCCGGGGAAGGTAGTGCAGGATCGTCTCGACCGGAATCATCCAGGAAAGCCCGCTGGCCGGGGCGTGACCGGCGACCGCGTCCTGACCGCCGTCGCTGTTTCCGTACGTGCTGACCACCATTCCGACGACGTGCCCGGTCGACTCGTCGGTCACCGCCGCGCCGCTGAAGCCCTGGATGATCTGGGGACCGGTGGTCGAGGAGTCCATCTGGACCCGTTCCCGTCCCGCCCCGGACCGTCCGGCGAGCCGCGCCCTGACGTACACGCCGTGTTCCAGTGTGTCGGGGTAGCCGCACACGACGACCCGTCGGCCCGAGGGGCGCACGCGGCGCAGCGGCGCGAACGGACCGTGCGGCAACGGCGTCACCAACTCGAGCAGCGCCACGTCGCCGCGCCCGTCGCTGGTCGGCGGGGCCCAACAGCCGGGCACGACACGGGCGGACACCGTCGGGACGCCCGGTTGACCGACGAGGTCGACGTCGACCGGCCAGGCGGGCAGGCCGTCGTGTGGGTCGGGTTCACCGGCCGCGCCGACGACATGGGCGCAGGTCAGCACATGACGCTCGTCCAATGCCATGCCGGCGCCGAGAACCCTCCGGTGCGGGCCACGGATTCGGACCGGCCACGGCGCGTTGCCAGAGTCGACCTGCACTTTGCTGAGCGTAATCGATCTGTGCCAATTCCGTGGCCCCCGTTCGGGGGTCCGGGTCGCCCGCCGAGTGGACTCCGGCGACGTCTACCGCATCGCGGGCGGGACGCAGTAGACGTCGCCGGAGTTGGCCTCGTGCGGCAGCGTGAGCAGGTGCATGGCCATCTCGGCGGCGGAGACCCAGCCACCGAGGGTCAGTGTCTTCTCGTCACCAAGGGCCACGTCGAAGCCGCCGAAACCGAGTGCCGCCAACCGGTCCAGGCAACGCAGCGCCACCGACCGTCCGATGGTGGTGAACTCGAACGACAACGCCGGCAGCGGCCGGGTCAGGCCGGCGAGCACGGCGTCCTCGAACCCCTCCACGTCGATCTTGGCGAAGGTCGGTGTGCCGTGTTCGGCGATCAGCGTGTCGACGGTGGTGACCGGAACTTCGATCTGGCCGTCCCACACCTGCCCCTCCCAGCCGCCGGCACCCGCGGCGGCGGCGACGAAGTCGGGGGAGGCGGTGGAGACGGTCGGGTTGGCGGAGTTGACCAGGAAACTGACCCGCCCCGGCTGCGCCCCGCAGGCCGCTTCGACGAGCGTGACCTGGTCGTCGTCGGCGTAGAGGGCACGCAACACCCGCAGGCACGACGGTTGTGGCTCCACGGCGACCACCCGGGCACCGAGCCGGCGGAAGCTGCCGATGTGGTCACCCACGTGCGAGCCGATGTCGAAGACCAGGTCGCCGGGGCGGACGAAGCGCGCGTAGAAGGCGTCCATCGCCGCGTCACGCTCCGGGTCGCCGTAGTAGACCTCAAGGGAGCGGCGCAGCGAGGCGGTGGCCGGGTCGGCCTTGAGTGCCTCGACCACAGCGGATTGGGTGCCCATCGCAGCACCTTAGCCCGCCGACGCGGCCGGTCATGGCCGTACGTGTGGGCGGCGGTCACCCGGTGTGGCGTACCTCGGTCGCCCAGATCTCGGCCCACGGACGACGCAGCCCACGGCACAGCCAGATCGGCCCGCCGTTCTCGTCGTTGTCCACCGACACCCGCTGATCCACCCGGCCGGCCAGGGTCACGTCGGTGAACCACGTCCGCAACTGGTCGGGGCGCTGCCAGCCGACGGCGATCACCACGTCGGCGCCGGCCGGTGGCCGTCCGAAGTCGGCCATGCTGTTGTGGCCCGAGTAGGCGGCGGGCAGGCCGCGCTGCGGGCCGTAGCGGGCGACCGCGCCGGCCTCGCCGTAGTTGCCGGTGAGGATCACCGCCCGGTTCTGCTCGTCGGCGGGCAGTTGCCGGTGCACGACGGCGAGCGAATCGGTGAACGCCGGCCAGCCGATGGTTTCGCCCGCGTCGTAGTTGACCGCCACCACGAAGCCGGGCAGCCGGTCGGCCGGCAAGGTCGGCAGCAGCAGCACCATGTTGCTGACGGCGGTGAGTGCCACGACGGCCGCCAACAACGCGCGCCGCGCCCGGGTCCGGCCGCGCGTGGCCCAACCGGCGGCGACGACCGCGCCGGCGGCGGTCAACACCAGCAGCAGCGGGGCGGGGTAGTAGCCCTTGCCGCCGGCGAGCAGCACGACACCGGTGACGACCAGCCACGCCCAGCCCAGCGGCCGGTAGCCGCGCCACGTCGGGTGGCGCAGCAGCACGATCAGACCAGCCACCCAGATCGGTACAACGAACGGACTGATGATCACGAACTGGAGGAACAGGGCGTCGAGCCGGCCGCTGTAGGAGCTGTCGCCACCGGAGATGGTGGCGGCGACCCCGAGCTGGGGAAACCCGTTGACCGCCTGCCAGGCCAGGGTCGGGGCCGCGAGCAGCACGAAGAGCCCGGCGGCCAACAGCACGTTCCGGTCGCGCAGCAGCCGGCGTGGCCCGGCGATCGCCAACCCGACGAGCAGGCCCACGGCAAGCAACGCGGGCAGCAGCTTGTTGAGCATGCCGACGCCGAGTACCGCACCGACGGCCAGCGCCCACCGGCTGTCGCCGCTGCGCAGCAGTCGTACCGTGCCCAGCGCGGCGGCGAGCCAGATCACCAGGTCGACGGTGGTGGTGCTGAGCAGGTGGCCGCTGGCCAGCACGATTCCGGACGCGCCGCCGAGCAGAGCGGCGAGCGTCTGCGCGCCCCGGCCGGCGCCGAACTGCCGGGCGAGCGCCGCGACCAGCAGCACCGCGCCGGCGGCCAGCAGTGCCGACGGTGTACGCAGGGCGAGCAGACTGTCCGGTGCGACCGTGTCGACCAGCCGGGCCAGGGCGGGCACCAGTGGTCCCTGGTCCACGTAACCCCAGTCGAGGTGGCGCCCGGCGAGCAGGAAGTACAGTTCGTCGCGGTGGTAGCCGTAGCGTGGCGCCAGCGTCAGCAGCAGCGCCGTGACCGTCGCGGCGATCAGCCACGGGCCGGTGGCCCGTGGTCCGGGTGCGGATGGTGCCGGTCGGGTGGCGTCCACGCTGACCGGGGGTGCCGTCGGCGTTGTCACGACGCCCATTGTCCGCCAGATCGGCCCGCGGCGGTGCCCCGAGTCCGTGACCGGGCAACGATCCCGACCCGGAACATCTTGTTAACCTCAGAGGATGACCTCCCCGTCGCCAGGTCGCCCGTCGGATCTGATGTTCCTGCTCAGTTGGGCCAGTCACGCCCTGCGCGCGGAGCACGCCGCGGGCCTGGCCGAGCTTGGCATCTCTCCCCGGGCGCACTGTGTGCTGGCGCGGGCCCGGGTCGGTGGTCTGACCCAGCGGCAGATCGGTGAGCTGTGCGGGGTGGACAAGACCACCATGGTGGTGACCCTCGATCAGCTGGAGGCGGCTGGCCTGGTCCGGCGGGTTCCGTCGCCGACCGACCGGCGGGCCCGGCTGGTGGAGGTGACCCCGCCGGGGGAGCGGATCCTCGACCAGGCCCAGGAGATCGCCGCGCGGCTCGAACAGGACGTGCTCGCCGCGCTGCCCGAGGCGGAGCGTGAGGTGTTTCTCCGCGCGGTCCAGCGGCTGGTCGGCGAGCGGCTCTCCGGTGCCGGCGCGTGTGGGACGGCCGGCTCGGTCTGTTAGCCGGCGCTACCGACGGGCGGCCTGGGGCGGTACCACCGCACCCGGGCCGCCCCTTATTGTCCAGTCGCAGATAGTCTTGATCGGGACTATCTGGTACGGTCGCGTTATTGTTCTCCCCGATCGAGGAGTGGCCATGACCGGCACCGTCGTGGAAGCCGTCCGCACCGTCTCGCCCGTACGTCGTCGCGCGCTCGGCGTGATCGCCGCCGTCGCCGCCTGCGCCGTCATCTGGCTCGTCGGCGCGCTGGGCGGCGTCGACTACGCGGTACGCGCCCCGGACCAGCCGGTGACCGTGATCAACCTGGGCGCGGTCCTCGTGGTCTCCCTCGGCTCGGCGCTGCTGGGCTGGGCGGCGTTGGCCGTCCTGGAGCGGATCGCCGGCCGCCGCGCCACCGCCATCTGGTTCAGCCTCGCGCTGGCGGTGACCCTGCTGTCCTTCGCGCCCCTGCTCCAGGTCGACGCCACCGCCGGAGCCAAGATCGCCCTGGGCGTGATGCACCTGGCGGTGCCGGGCGCGTTGATCGCCCTGCTGCCGAAGCGGGACCACTGAGCACCGAGACCGGTGGTGGCGCGCCACCACCGGTCTCGGGGACGGTTTGATCATGCGTGCCGGCGCGCCTGATCGTGAACCAGCCCGACGGCTGAGAACCTTTTTCACATGCCCGCGCACGACACCCCGGTACTGTTCCGCCCACCGGACCACCCCGCCCTGCCCGGTGGTCCGATCGCCGTCACCGAGGCGTGGCTGCGCAACCGGCGACTCAGCGAACACACCCGCGACGCCTACCGACGCGACGTCGCCCACTGGCTGGCCTGGTGCACCAACCGCCACCTCGACCCCCTACGGGTGAACTTCCTGCACGTCAACGAGTACGCGCGAACGTTGGAAGCCACCCTGGTCGCGCGCACCGGTCGCCCGCTGACCCCGGCGACCGTGGCCCGCCGACTGTCCGCCCTGTCCAGCTGGTACGACTTCCTGGTCAAGCTGCGGGCGGTCGACACCAACCCGGTCGCCGACGCCGACCGGCCCCGGGTCGACCGCGACCACTCCGCCACCGTGGGCCTGAGCCCCGACGAGGTCGACGCGCTGCTCGCCGCCGCCGAAGCCGACACCGGGCCGACCGCCGCCCGCAACCGGGCCGCCATCGCCCTGCTCGCCGACCTCGGGCTACGGGTCGGGGAACTGGTCGCGCTGGACATCACCGACCTCGGCGCGGAGCGGGGACACCGCAGCGTCCGCTTCACCGGCAAGGGCGGCAAGGCCCGCCGCCGCGCCCTGACCCCCTCCACCGCACACGCCGTCGACACGTACCTGGTCGAGCGGGCCGCCACCCAGGGCGTGGACGTGCACCGGCTCGCCGGCCCACTGCTGGTCACCGCCAGCGGCGCACGCCTGGACCGGCACTCGGTGTTCCGACTGGTCCGCCGGCTCGCCCGCAGCGCCCAGATAGCGGCGTGGGCGCACCTGTCGCCACACTCGCTGCGCCACGCCTTCGCCACCACCGCCCGCGCCGAGGGAGTACCACTGGAGGACGTGCAGGACGCGATGGGTCACGCCGACCCACGCACCACCCGCCGCTACGACCGGGACCGGCACAACCTCGACCGCGACCCGGCGTACGCCATCTGGGCCGCCCGCGCCCGCCGCCGCAGCTGACCACCGGCGGCACCGCACCATCGTCGACGGCGGCTTTCCGCCCGCCGTGCCGGCTGATTCTCTACCGTCTGATGATGTGGGCGCTGCGCAGCCGTGGAGCAGACCGGCCCGGCAACGCCACCCGCTGCGGGCTGGCCTCGCCTTCGCCGGGATCGGGGTCGCCCTGTGCTGTGTCGGCGTCGCCGGGCTGGGCGCCTGGAACATACAGGTGGTCACGCAGGCCGCCGGCCCGGTCCGGGAAACCGCCGAGGGATTCCTCCGGCAGGTCACCGCCGGCGACACCGACGGCGCGTACGAGCACCTCTGCACCGACGCCCGGGGCCGGTGGAGCGAACTCGGCTTCACCAGCTGGGTACGCACCCCACCGGTGGTGCGCGACTACGAGATCCTGGACGTGTCGGTGGCCACCCGCGCCGGCCGGCCGTACGGCACCGTCACCGTACGGCTGACCCGCGACAGCGGCAGCAGCGAACAACGTGACCTGTCGGTGGTGCGGGAGGACGGCGGCTGGCGGGTCTGCGGCGACCCGTACTGATCACACCGGGACCGGCTCGGTGGACTCGACGAGCCGCCCGTCACGCAGCACCAGCACCCGGTCGGCCAACTCCACCAGGGTCGGATCGTGGGTCGCCACCAGCGCGGTCATCCCGCGAGCGCGCACCACCGCCCGCAGCAGGTCCATCACCGCCCGGCCGGTCTCCGAGTCCAACTGACCGGTGGGCTCGTCGGCGATCAGCAGCGCCGGATCGTTGGCCAGCGCCCGCGCGATCGCCACCCGCTGCTGCTGGCCACCGGACAGCTCGTACGGCCGCTGCGCGGCATGACCGCCCAGCCCGACCATCTCCAGCAGCACCGACACCCGCTCCTCGCGCTGCGCGGCCGGCACCTTCGCCAGCCGCATCGGCACCCCCACGTTCTCCGCCGCGGACAGGATCGGGATCAGCCCGAACGACTGGAACACGAACCCGATGTCGTCGCGCCGCAGCCGCAGCAGATCCCGCTCACCGGCCGCGGTCACCTCGTGACCGGCCACCCACACCCGTCCTGCGGTGGGCCGGTCCAGGCCACCGATCAAATTCAGCAGGGTGGTCTTGCCCGCCCCCGAACGACCCCGCACCGCGACCAGTTCACCCCGCCCGGCCCGCAGCGACACGTCCCGCAGCGCGTGGACCACCCGGTCACCGCTGCCATAGTCGCGGCACAGACCCTGCACCCGGACCAGATCCTCGCTCACGCCGCCACCTCACCTGGCACGCCGCCGGCCGGCACCCACCCGGCACCGCGTCGATGGTTCGCGTTCACGCCGCACCACTCTCCTCGCCGGAGCGGACCTGCACGTGATCCGGCTCCAAGGTCAGCTTCACCCGGTCCCGCAACGCCAGCGCGTCGACGAAACCAGCCGGCAACTGCATCCGTCCGGCCCGATCCAGCACCGCGTACTCCTCGGTGACCAGTTCCTCCACACCGTCGGCACCGATCCGTGCCCGACGGTGCACCTCCGAGGCGGTCCGCCCGTCCCGGATCGCGATGGTCCGCCGCACCTGCGAGGCGACCTGCGGATCGTGGGTGACCACCACGACGGTGACGCCCAGTTCGGCGTTGATGGCGCGCAACGCCCCGAACACCTCCGCGGCCGTGGCCTCGTCCAACTCACCGGTCGGTTCGTCGGCGAAAAGCACCTCCGGGTCGTTGGCCACCGCCACCGCGACGGCACACCGCTGCTGCTCGCCACCGCTCATCTGTCCCGGCCGGCGATCCGCGCAGTACCCGACGCCGACCATCTCCAGCAGTTCCATCGCCCGCCGCCGGCCCGCCCGGCCACCCCGGCGGGCCAACCGCATCGGCAGCTCGACGTTCTCCCGCGCGGTCAGATAGGGCAGCAGGTTACGGCCGGTCTGCTGCCACACGAACCCGACCGTGTGCCGCCGGTACCGCAACCGCTTACGCGCCGACATCGTCAGCAGGTCGTAGCCGGCCACCCGGGCGATCCCCGCGGTCGGGGTGTCCAGCCCGGACAGGATGTTCAGCACCGTGGACTTGCCGGAACCCGACGCCCCCACGATGGCCACCAGCTCACCCCGGTCGACCACCAGGTCCAGCCCCTGCAACGCGACGACCTCCACCCCCTCGGTGGTGAAGATCCGCACCAGGCCATCGCAGACGATGTGCCCGCGCAGCCGCTCCGCCCCACCGGCGCGGGCCGCCGCCCGCTCCGCCGCCCGCTGTTGCAGCGTCGCCAGGTCGGGCACGTCCTGAACCAGGCTCATGAGCATGCTCCACTTCGCCACCTGCGGCCCTGTCGAACCACCAGCTCACTCATCCGTTCTCCTCTCCCAGACGCAGCACCTCACCGAGGCGCATCCGTCGGTTCACCAGGCTCTCCGCCAGCAGCCCGGCCGCCAGACCCAGTACCACCAGCGCCAGCACCCCGCCCACGACCAGCGGATCGAGGTGGTCACGGATCGGCACCCCCGGCGCGAACGCGGACAGCCCGAGCGTCGGGCCGAGAATCCGGGGCAGCACCGCGCCGACCACCGCCCCGGTCAGCGCCGCGACCACCACCAGTGGCACCAACTCGTACACCAGCAGCCGGCGGCCGTGGGCGGCGGACAGACCCAGCGTGCGCAACCGGGACAGCATCCGGCCCCGACCACCGGCGTCGGCGACCACCGCGAACCCCACCGCGAGTACGGCCAACGCCGTCCCACCGGCCGCACCGGCGGTGAACGCCAGGGTCAGCACCTCGTTGGCGCCGGTGCGGTCCAACCCCTCCCGGTACGCCCGCCAGGTCTGCACCGCCGCCGGCAACTGCGGCCGGGTCACCGCCACGCCGAGCACCGCAGACTGTCGCTGCCGCTGGGCGTCGTCGGCGACACCCAGCAGCCGCGCCTGATCGATGTCGTCCCCGGCGAGCAGGTACTGGTTCGGGATGATCGGGGTGTCCGCGTACTCGGGTAGCGCCTGCCACGGCAGCACCACGAACCGTTCCACGCCCAACCCGACGCCGGGGAAGTCATCGGCCACCGCGGCGACCCGGAACCCGTAGAGCCGGCCCTGCACGTCGGCCGCCACCACCGCGTCACCGAGATCCGCCGCCACCTGCGGGGAAACCACCGCGGGCACCGCGGCGTCGCCCCGCTCGGCGGCCCGCAACGCGGCCGGCACGTCGATGTCGACGCCGCTGTGCGCCACCACCTCGGCGAACGCGGGACCGTCCACCACCAGCACCCGGGCCTGGCCGAGCAGCCGGGCCTGCGGCCCGTCGTCGGACAGCAACCGCCGGTTCGAGTCGACCCACACCCGGGCCACCGCCGCCACCCCCGGCACCTCGGCCAGCGCGGCACCGGCGTCGGGGGTGAAGGCGTACCCGGTCAGCAGGGCATCGCCCGGCACGGTCAGCGTCGCGGCCCGATCCCGGGCGGCCGCCACGGTGGTCGTCACCACCCCACCGAACACCCCCGTACTGACCGCGACGATCAGCACGGCCAGCGGCCCCAACGCCACCGGATCCCCCCGCCCGGCCCGCGCCACCCCGAGGAACAGCAGCGCACCCCGGGCGCGCCCGGCCAGCCGGCCGGCGAGCCCCAGCGGCCACGGCAGCAACCGGATCGCCACCAGTGCGGCGGCGACCGCGACCAGCACCGGCACCGCACTGAGGTACGCGTCGACCCCACCGGCCGCATCGAGACCACGACGGCGCAGCAGCAGTACGCCGACGACGGCCAGCACCAGCACACCGGCCTCCAGGGTCAGCCGCCGCACCGACGGACGTTGCCGGATCAGATCCGCCCGGCGGGCGACCGTCCCGACCCGCCGCGCGGAGAACATCGCCAGCGCCGGCACCACGGCGGTGGTCAACAGGGCGAGCAGCACCAGCGGCCACAGCCCACCGTCGGTGCGCCCCGGCATCCGGCTACCGATCAACGCGCCGACCAGCACGGCCACCGGCTGCACCGGCGCCGCCTCGGCGAGGGTCCGCCAACCGATCGCGGTCAGCGACGCGCCCCGCGCCCGCAGCAACGCCAACTCGTCGCGGCGGCGTTGCACCGCCAGCCGGGCGGCCAACAGGATCAGCCCGAGGAGACTGGCGATCAGCCCGGCCTGCACCACGGCCAGCAGCGCCCGTACCGCGTTCAACTGGTCGGCGAAGCGGACCAGCGCGAAGTCCAGCGACGTCTGCACCGTCGAACCCGGCAGCCACTCGGTGCGCCGCGTCTCGGCCACCGCCGCGGTGACCTCCGCCAACGTCGAGGTGGTCAGCCGGTGCTCGTCGACCCGATACCGCCAGCTGTACACCGCCGGGACACCGCTGGCCATGGCGACGCCATCCAGTCCCGCCCAGTCGGTGACCGCCCGGGTGACGTACGGCTCACCGTCCTCGATCGGAACGACCGGTTCCAGGCCGACCTTCAGGTCGTCCCAGACCGGATCATCCGCGTCGACCGGATCGAACACCCCGACGACCTGCGCCTGCGCCACCCCTCCGGGGCCGGTCAGCCGTAACCGGGTGCCGGGCCGCAGCGACAGCGTCTCGGACAGCCGCTGCGACACCGCCAACTCGGCCGGCCCACCCGGCTGGGTACGCGGCCACCGCCCGGCAACGACGACGGCGGCCTCCGGCACCCCGGTCTGTGCCCGCAACCCGAACAGCTTGGTCGCGCCACCGTCCATCGGCGGGTCGTCACCGGTGGCGGTCAACTTCTCCTCGGGCAGCCCGGCGGCATACCACCGGCGGTCGATCAGGGCGGGCAACGGCTGCGGCAGCCCTTCGGCGTGCTGGTCGAGGGCGGCCTGACCGGCCTCGGCCACCGTGACGTCGTGGGGCCGCTGCTCGACCGCTATCGACACGTCGCGGACCAGGTGCGGCAGCCGCTGCACGTCCGCACGCAACCCCCGGTCGCCGTACCCGTTGGCCAGCCGTGGTGCGGCGGTCACCAGCAACGCCGCCACCAGTCCCAACACCGCCAGCAGCCCCAGGTGGGCGCCGTACGCCCGAAACCGTCGCACGCTCACCGGTCCTCCCGTTCGTTCGCGGCTGCGGGGCTCGCAAGCTCACTCCTCGCGCTCACCGGGCTGGCCTTTCGTTCACGACTGCGGGGCTCGCAAGCTCACTCCTCGCGCTCACCGAGCTGGCCTTTCGTTCGCGGCTGCGGGGCTCGCAAGCTCACTCCTCGCGCTCACCGGTCCTCCCCCGTGCGGAGGTGGGTGGCGGTGAGCCGACGCCGCATGGTCACCGAGACGGCGGCGCTGAACGCCAACGCCAGGGCCAGCAGGCCGACGCCGGTGGCCAGCACCGGCAGCCAGTCGACGTTCAGCAGTGGCGGTGGATCGGGCCGGTCGGCGGACGGGGTGAGGACGACCAGCGGCGCCATCGTCGCCGCGACGCCGACCCCGACGCCCAGCCCGACCAGTACGCCCATCCCGGCGAGCAACGACTGCTCGGCCAGCAGGGACCGGGCCACCAGGCGGTGTCCCGCGCCGAGGGTGTGCAACACCGCGAGTTCGGCGGCCCGGCGTCGGGCGGTGGCGCTGACATCCACCGCGATGCCGACGGCGGCGAGGAGCACGGCGGCGAGCGCCGCGCCGAACAACGCGCCGCGCGCCCCCACCCCGAACGGGTCGCGGGCCAGCTCGGCGGCGACGTCCTCACGGCTCAGCACGCTCAGCCCACCGAACGCCAGGGCCGCCGCGCCCACCTGCTCGGCCTGCCCGGGCTCGGTGGACAGCCACCACTCCTGCGGCGTACGGAGCAGACCGCTGTCGTGGAACAGCCGCGCGCTCAGCGACGGCAGGTCGACCAGCAGGGCGGCGTCCTCGGCGTCACCGGGCAGCGCCGACACGGTGCCGACCACGGTCACGTCGACGTCGGCGCCACCGAGGAACAACCGGGTCTGCGCGCCGGCGTCGACCCGCAGGGCGGCGAGGGCCTGCGGGGTGGCCACCACGGGCACCCGTCCCTCGGCGGGCCGGGTGATACCCAGCTGTACCAGCGACGGTCGGCCGTACCAGCCCTCGGACTGGGGGCGGACGTAGCGGGCGTGCAGGGCGCCACCGGTCACGGTGGGTGTGGCCACCGGACCATCGCGGCCCAGCAGCCGCCACGGTTTCCCGCCGGTCAGGTCGATCGGCGTGCCGGCCGAGGCATCCGAGCTGGCCCGCAGGTCGGACAGCCGCCAGTCCAGGGTCATTCCCGGTGAGCCGACGGTCTCGGCGGTGAACCCGGCCAGCCGCCACGGGCCGCCCACGGCCGGCAGGTCGACGGAGAAGCGCAGGGTTTCCCGGTCGCGGCTGGTGCCCAACGGCAGCCGCCGGTGGGCGTCGCGGGGGCCCACGAGCACCGCCTGGTGGCGTACCGAGCCGCTGACCTCGTACCCGTCGGCGCGGGTGAGCAGGCGACCGGTCAGCCGCCGGGTGTCGGCGGGCAGTGTGGTGGCCGGGGTCTGGACCCGTCCTTCGGTGAGGGTGTCGAACAGCTGACCGGTGGACCCGCCGGCCAGGTCGGCGCGGACACGGACCACGTCCCGGGCGGCGTCGGCGTCCACCGCCAGCATGGTGGCCGGTTCGGCGGCCGGCCCGAGGCGCACGCTGTCCCGCCAGACCGGCCGGACCGCCTGGGTGCCGGCCAGGCCGGCGACCTGTTCGGCCCGGCCGTCCGGAGCGGTGTTGTTGACCTCGGTCAGCCGCAGGTCGGCGCCGACGCGGTGGGCGGCCTGGTCCCGCAGGGACCGGTCGGAGGTGCTGGCGAGGGACCAGGCGAGGGTGCCGACCGCGACGGCGAGGGCGAGCAGCAGCACCGGTCCGGCGTGCGGGCGTCGGCCGGCCTGCCAGGTGCCGAGGATGGTGGCGGTCCACGGTCGACGGTCCAGCCACCGTTCGGCGAGGCGGATCAGCGGCGGCAGCAGCCGCAACGCCAGCACCGCCCCGGCCAGCACACCCAGCGTGGGTGCGGCGGCCAGCAGCGGGTCGACGCCCAGGTCCCCGCCACGGGAACGCGACAGCGGGGAGGAGTAGCGGCTGAGCTGGTACCAGGCGAGTACGGCCAGACCGACCAGGAGGAGGTCCAGCCCGGCCCGCTGCACCATGCCCCGGCGGCTGGGTCGGGACCGGCTGGCCAGGTCGGCGACGTAGCTGTCCCCGCGACGCAGGCTCGGTCCGATCATCGCCAGCGCACAGCCGAGGGCGGCGGCACCCGCCACCAGCCACACCACCGCATCGGGTGTGTGGTCCGCCGGCAGCGAGATCGCGGCGAGCCCGGGTAGCCGGTCGGCGAAGCCGAGCAACTCGGCGGCGAGCAGCGGGGCGAGGCCGGCGGCGGGCAGCACCACCAGGGTGGCTTCCCGGGCGGTCAGCCCGGCCAACTGCCAGCGGGCGGCGCCCCGGGCGCGCAGCAGGGCGGTCTCACCCCGACGGTGCTCGGTGAGCAGCACGGCCACCAGCAGCAGCGCGTACCCGCCGAGCACCACCACCAGCAGCATCGGGGTGACCAGCGCGGACCGGCCGACGAGGGTGGCCTGTTGCAGCCGTTGCACCAGCGCACCGAGGTCGCTGGTGGCCAGCGCCGAGTCCCCGAGACCGGCCGCGGCCGGGGTGCTGGTGGTGATCTGGCGCGCGGCCGTGGCCAGCCGGTCCAGGGCGGCGCCGGTGCCCACCCCGGACAGGTCCGGTTCGACGAGCCAACCGGCGGAGGCGTTGGCCAGGAAGTGGGCGGTGAAGTCGTCCTGGGCCACCACCATCGGACCGTACGTGGCCGCCTGCGGTAGCGAACCGGTCGCCGTCTCCGGGGCGAGCCGCCAGTACGCGGCGTCGGGGTCCAGGGGCGTGAAGACACCCACCACGCTCACCTCGGTGACCCGGTCGGTCAGCCCGTCGGTGATCGGAATCCGGTCACCGACACCCACCCTCAGGGTGGCCGCCGCGGCGGCGGCCAGCGCGGTCTGGACGCGTCCCGCATGGGGTTGCGGCCAGGCACCGTCGACGAGTCGGGCGTGTGTGGGCAGGTCGTCGAGGAAAATCACCGAGGCGTACGTGGTGCCGGTGCGGTCGGCGACGGCGTCGCCGATGTCGCCGCGCAACTGCCGGCCGGCGGCGTATCCGGCGGTGCTGACCCGGGCGGGTAGCCCGTCCAGGTCGGCCTCGACGTGTTCGCGCAGCGCGGTGTCGCGTTCCCGCAACGCCTCGACGGTACGCCCGGCGGACGCCCGCACGAGGACCGACCGTTCCTGCGCGGTGGCTGCGCTCAGCACGTTGCGGGTGCCGGAGTCGACGACGTCCCGGCTGTACGCGGCCAGCCCGGTGAGGGCCACCGTCGCCACCAGTGCCGCTCCGGCGGCGGCGAGCAGCAGTCCCTTCGTCGCGCGGGCACGCCGCAACGCGAACCTCATCCGTCCTGTACCCCCGCTGCGTCGCGGGCCGCTGTGGCCCGTGGTCGATGTCGTTACGCAACACAAGGGGCGGGGCCCGGGAAAAGGTTCGCAGCAGTGATCGTTTCGTTATCCGGGCCGGGTGCGGGCGCCCGGCCGGGCCGTCAGCTGCCGGCGGCGGTGGGGCCCAGGTCGCCGCTGCGGTGGTGGCGCCGGCACAGCACCTGGTAGCGCACGTCGGCGCTGTCGACGGTGTCGCCGATGACGACCTGCTCACCTTCGCGGACCACCCGCCCGCCGGCGACCCGGGCGTTGAGCAGCCCTTCACGTCCGCACCAGCAGAGCACCTCGACCTGGATCCGGGCTACCGAGTCGGCCAGTTCGAACAGCCGCTGGGCGGCGGGGAACAGGCAGGACCGGAAGTCGGTGGCCAGACCGAAGGCGTACACGTCGACGTCGTAGCTGTCGACCAGTTCGGCCATCTGCTCGACGTGTTCCACCGAGTAGAAGCTGGCCTCGTCGCAGATCAGGTAGTCCACCCGTACCCCGTCGGCCCAGGCGTCGCGGACCAGGGCCCGCAGGTCCAACTCGTCGGTGACCTCGGTGGCCTCGTGGGCCAGGCCGATGCGGGTGGTGACCTGCGGGCCGAGGGAACGGTCGATGCGAGTGGTGACCAGGCCCCGGCGGCCCTGCCGGGAGTGGTTGTAGTTCATCTGCAGGGCCATCGTGGACTTGCCGCAGTCCATCGGCCCCCAGTAGAACCGCAACGCGGCGGCGTGCGCCGGCCGCCCGTCGACGCCACGGGCGGCGACACACCCGGCCGGGGTGTCGCCCGACCCGGCCAGCGCGGGTCGGGACAAACAGGTCGGTACGGCGTCAGCGGGGCTCGTCACGGACGGGCAGCCTAGCCGATCGGCGGCGACCAGCCGATTACCGCCGGGCCTGTGGTGTGGGTCAGAGCACCCGTGGCGGGGTGTTTCCGGCCGCGATGATCGCCCGACGCATCGGTACCGCCAACAGCAGCAGGAAGCCGACCACGAAGAAGATCAGCAGCGACACCAGGCCCACCCGGTAGGAGCTGGTCAGCTGGAACACCAGGCCGAACGCCGCCGGGCCGAGCCAACTGGTGCCCTTGTCGCTGATCTCGTAGAAGCCGTAGTACTCGCCTTCCTTGCCGGCCGGAATCAGCTGGCTGAACAGGGACCGGCTCAGCGCCTGGCTGCCGCCCAGCACCAGACCGATGGCCGCGCCGAGGACCATGAACGGCACCGGCGCCTCGGCCGGCAGCCGGAACGCCGCGACGATCACCGCGGTCCACAGCACCAGGCTCAGCAGCACCGTCTTCCACGCGCCGATGCGTGCGGCCAGGCCGCCGAGCCCCAACGCGCCACCGAAGGCCAGGAACTGCACCAGCAGGATCGTCACGATCATCGTGCTCTGCCCGAGCCCCAACTCCTCGGTGCCGTAGACGCTGGCCAGGGTGATGACGGTCTGGATGCCGTCGTTGTAGACCAGGAACGCCAGCAGGAAGAACAACGTCAACGGGTACGCCTTGACCTCCCGCAGGGTGCGGCCGAGTTGCCGGAACCCGTCGAGTAGCACGTTGCCCCGGTCACCGGCGGCCAACGCCGCGGCGGTGGGGTGTTCACGCAGCCAGCGCAGCGGGAACAGGGTGAACGCCGCCCACCACACGCCGGCCGAGACGATCGACCAGCGGGCCAGGTCGAGGGTCCGCTCGGGGGTGCCGTCGCCGAACGACTGCACCACGACCAGGTTCAGTGCCAGCAGCAGGCCACCACCGAGGTAGCCCAACGCCCAGCCCCGGCTGGAGATGCCGTCGCGTTCGTCCGGCCCGCCCAGTTGCGGCAGGAACGAGTTGTACACCACGATCGCCGCGCCGAAGGCGATGTTCGCGACCATGAACAACGCGCCGCCGAGCAGGTACCGGTCACCGGTGACGAAGACCATCCCGATGGTGGCGAACGCCCCGGTGAACGCGGCGCCGGCCAGCAGCCGCTTCTTGTGCAACGACCGGTCGGAGATCGCCCCGATCACCGGCAACACGAAGACGGTCAGAAACACCGACGCCGAGATCAGGAACGGGAAGTACGAGCCGACGGCGACCTTGATGCCCAGCGGGTAGACGTACCCGGCGCAGTCCGCGTCGGGGGCACACCCGGCGGCCATCTTGGCCACGCTGGTCAGGTACGGCCCGAGGAACACCACGACGACGGTGGTCTGGAAGGCCGAGTTGGCCCAGTCGTAGAGGTACCAGCCGGTGCGTTCACGACGGGTGCTGGTGGGGGGTGGGGTGTCGTCCTGCGCGGCGGGGGTCACCGTCTCGGCCATGTGGGGGTCCTTTGCCCGGGTTGCTCAGGCGGCCCAGTGGCCGCGGCTGCGGTAGACGTCGCGCAGCACGCCGACGTGATCGGTCATGATGCCATCAACCCCAAGATCAAGTAACTCGTGCATCTCGGCAGGTTCGTCGATCGTCCAGACATGCACCTGCAACCCCAGCCGGTGCGCCGTCCGCAGGAACCGACGGTCCACCACCGGCAGCCGACCGAAGCGCACCGGCACCTGCGCGGCCACCACCGACGGCGGCAGCCGCAGCCGCCGCCCGGTCAGCGACGCCCACCGCAGCCGCACCACCCCCCGCACGCCGAGGCTGGTCGCCACCCGCCCGTGGGTCAGCGCACGTAGCTTGGCCAGCCGGGCGTCGCTGAACGAGGCGAGCAGCACCCGCTCGCCGGCTCCGGCCCGGCCGACGGTGGCCACCGTCGGCGCCACCGCACGGTCGGACTTGACGTCGATGTTGAACCGCACCTGCGGCCACGCGTCGAGCACCTCGTCGAGGCGGGGCACCACCGCGGCACCACCGACCCGCACCGAGGCCAACTCGGCCCAGCGCAGCTCGGCCACCCGACCGCGCTGGCCGGTGACCCGCCGCAGCGTGTCGTCGTGGAACACCACGGCCACCCCGTCGGCGGTGGCCTGCACGTCGGTCTCCACGTACCGGTAGCCGAGGTCGATCGCGCGGGCGAAGGCCGCCGTGGTGTTCTCGTCGCCGGCGGCGGCACCGCCGCGGTGCGCGAACGCCAGCGGTGTCGACGCGTCGAGGTAACGGGGACCGGGTGGCACGCAGCGCAGTATGCCCGGCCCCGGTGACCTGCCGGTGACCGGGACGTGGCGAACCACCCGCCCGGTCGCCCGGACGCGGACCACCGAGATCGACTGTGCTATCCACGTCCCATGACCGACCACCAGGACCCGCCCTCGGCGAGCACCGTGACCGACATTCGTGCGCACCGGCTGATCTACGGGTGCATGGGGCTGGGCGGAGGGTGGGACCGGCAGCCCTACGGCGCACCGGAGATCGCCGCCGCCGAGGCGGCGATCGAGGCCGCCCTGGAGATCGGCATCACCGCCTTCGACCACGCCGACATCTACCGCCACGGCAAGTCCGAGGCGGTCTTCGGTGAGGTCCTGTCCCGTACGCCGGGCCTGCGCTCGCGCATCCTGCTGCAGACCAAGTGCGGCATCCACCTGCCCGAGGACGGCCGGCCGGGCTTCTACGACCTGCGCGGCACGCACATCGTGCGCAGCGTGGAGCAGAGCCTGACCCGGCTGCGCACCGACGTGATCGACGTGCTGCTGCTGCACCGGCCGGATCCGCTGGCCGACCCCGAGGACGTCGCGCAGGCCCTCGCGTCGCTGCACCGGCAGGGCCTGGTGCGGCACTTCGGCGTGTCGAACATGGCCGCCGCACAGGTGGCCCACCTACAGGCCCACCTGGACCTGCCCCTGGTGGTCAACCAGTTGCAGATGAGCCTGGCCGACCGGGACTGGCTGGAGGCCGGCGTCCTGGTCAACACCCGGCCCGCCGCCACGCTCGGCTTCCCCCTCGGCACCGTCGAGCACTGCCAGCGCAACCGGATCGGGGTGCAGGCCTGGGGGCCGCTGGCCGGTGGACGTTTCACCGGCGCCGGACAGACCCCGGCGGAGCACGCCACGACCGAGCACGTCGCCGCGCTCGCGCACCGCCACGGCACCACCCCGGAGGCGATCATGCTGTGGTGGCTGCGACGGCACCCGGCGCGGATCGCGCCGGTGATCGGCACCGCCCGCCCCGAGCGCATCCGCGCCTGCGGCGACGCGGTACGCCGCGAGCCCGAACTGACCCACGAGCAGTGGTACGAGCTGTGGCTCACCGCCCGCGGCGAAGCCCTGCCATGATCGGTTACGGCGCGCCGTCGGTCAGCCGGCGGCGGGCCGGCGCCGGTGCGAACGGCTGGTGTCGACCGGCCGACCCGGATCGACGTACCGGGGGCGGTCGGGCTCGTCCGGTCGCAGCGGCGCGAGGGTGTCGGTCAGCGCGTCGATGATCCGGTCGGTGGCCGTCCGAGCGGCACCGGGCACACCGTGGCCCAGGCCGCTGAGGTCCACCGGCGCACCGAAGTGCACCCGTACCGTCGGGCGGCGCAGCAGCGCGCGGACCACCCCACCGAGCAGCCCCCGGGGCGCGCGGTAGGGGAGTACCTCGTGTGAGCCCCACTGGGCGACCGGGATGACCGGCGCACCGCAGGCCAGGGCGAGCCGGGCGGTGCCGGTCTTGCCGCGTTCGGGCCACATCCCCGGGTCCAGACCGATGCGCCCCTCCGGATAGACCAGCACAGCCGCGCCGCCGGCGGCGGCCGAGGCGGCGTCGTCCAGGGCCCGGTGTACGCCACTGGTGCCCCGGTCCACCCGGATGTGCCCGGCCCGGCGCATCGCGGTGCCGATCAGCGGGGCGCGGAACAGCCCGCCGGTGGCCATGATCCGGGGCGCGATCCGACGCTCCCGGCAGGCGGCGGCGAGCACGATCGGGTCGAACGGGCTGATGTGGTTGGCGGCCAGGATCAGTGGCCCGCCACGCAGCGCGGCCGGCACGTCGCCGGTGACCTCCAGCCGGGCCAGCACTCCGACGACCAGGCGGGCGAGCAACTGCGCGAACCGCCAGATCAGCGGCGGCTGCCAGGGGGAGTAGACCGTGTCCATCAGCGGCTCATGGTCGCACGCCCGGCACCGGAGACGACGGTCAGGGCGGGCCCTCCGCCAGAGGTGATCAGGGTCATTGGTCCCGGGGCGCTTCGGGTTGCCCGCCTCTGCACAACGTCGTACGACGAGTTGTAGTATTTACTACGTCTTGTAGTACGAGCGCCTGGGGGTCGCAGGTGGACGCGTTGGACGTCGCCCGCTGGCAGTTCGGTGTCACCACCGTCTACCACTTTCTCTTCGTACCACTGACCATCGGCCTGTCCGTCCTGGTCGCCATCCTGCAAACCCTCTGGCACCGCACCGGAGACGAGAAGTACCTCAAGCTCACCAAGTTCTACGGCAAACTCTTCCTGATCAACTTCGCGATGGGTGTGGTCACCGGCATCGTGCAGGAATTCCAGTTCGGCATGAACTGGAGCGACTACTCCCGCTTCGTCGGCGACATCTTCGGCGCGCCCCTGGCCATCGAGGCCCTGGTCGCCTTCTTCCTCGAATCCACCTTCATCGGCCTATGGATCTTCGGCTGGGACCGACTGCCCAAACGCCTGCACCTGGCCAGCATCTGGGCCGCCGCCATCGGCACCAACCTGTCGGCCTACTTCATCCTCGCCGCCAACTCGTTCATGCAGAACCCCGTCGGCTACTGGGTCAACCCGGAAACCGGCCGCGCCGAACTGACCGACTTCGTCGCCGTCCTCACCAACAAGGTCGCCCTGATCACCTTCCCGCACACCATCGCCGGCGCCTTCCTCGTCGCCGGATCCCTGCTCGTGGCCGTCGCCCTGTGGCACCTGATCCGCAACCGCGACAGCCCCGACACCCCCGCCTACCGGTTCGCCGCGAAATTCGGCTCCTGGGTCACCCTGGTCTCCGCCGCGATCGTCGTCATCACCGGCGACATCCAAGGCAAGATCATGACCCAGGTGCAGCCGATGAAGATGGCCGCCGCCGAAGGGCTCTACACCACCGAGAGCCCCGCCTCGTTCTCCGTACTCACCGTCGGCAGCCTCGACGGCAGCCGCGAACTGTTCGCCATCAAGATCCCGTACCTGCTGTCGTACCTCGGCACCGGCGACCCCAACGGCACCGTGCACGGCATCAACGACCTCCAGGCCCTCTACACCGCCCAGTACGGCCCCGGCAGCTACACCCCGATCATCCCCGTCACCTACTGGAGCTTCCGCTTCATGATCGGCTTCGGGCTCGCCGCCGCCGCCATCGCCCTGCTCGTGCTCTGGACCCACCGCAAGGGCCGCACCCCACGCGGCAAATGGCTACTCCGCGCCGGCCTGGTCATGCCCGTCCTGCCGCTGCTGGCCAACTCCTTCGGCTGGATCTTCACCGAGATGGGCCGCCAACCCTGGATCGTCTTCGGCGAGATGCTCACCCGCGACGGCGTCTCCCGCAGCGTCTCCCTGGGCGAGGTCCTCACCAGCTTCGCCGCCTTCACCCTCATCTACGCCACCCTCGCCGTCATCGAGGTCAAACTCCTGATCCGCTACGCCAAGGCCGGCGTACCCGACGTCACGCCCGACCCGGAACCCGACGACACCGACGACGCCGACCGCCCGCTCGCCTTCGCCTACTGACCCGGAGCCCCACCGTGGAACTGACCACCATCTGGTTTCTCCTCGTCGCCGTGCTCTTCACCGGCTACTTCATCCTCGAAGGCTTCGACTTCGGCGTCGGCATGCTGCTGCCCGTCCTCGGCCGCGACGACCGCGAACGCCGCGTCATGATCAACACCATCGGGCCGGTCTGGGACGGCAACGAGGTCTGGCTCATCACCGCCGGCGGCGCCATGTTCGCCGCCTTCCCCGAGTGGTACGCCACCCTCTTCTCCGGCTTCTACCTACCCCTGCTGCTCATCCTGCTCGCCCTGATCGCCCGCGGCGTCGCCTTCGAATACCGCCACAAACGCCCCGAAGCCACCTGGAAACAACGCTGGGACAAGGCCATCTTCTTCGGCTCACTCATCCCCGCCATCCTGTGGGGCGTCGCCTTCGCCAACATCCTGCGCGGCGTACCCCTGGACGCCGACCACGAATACGTCGGCGGCCTGCTCAACCTGCTCAACCCGTACGCCCTGCTCGGCGGCGCCACCACCGCCGCCCTGTTCCTCACCCACGGCGCCGTGTTCATCGCCCTCAAGACCGTCGGCGACATCCGCCACCGCGCCGCCACCCTCGCCGTCCGCCTCGGCGTGGTCACCGCCGTGCTCGCGGTCGCGTTCCTCACCTGGACCCTGACCATCCGGTCCAGCACCGCCGCCGTCGTCCTCGCCGTCGGCGCCGCCCTCGCCCTGCTCGGCGGCCTCGCCGCCGCCAAGGTACGCCGCGAAGGCTGGGCCTTCACCGGCACCGCCGTCGCCATCGGCCTGGCCGTGGCCACCCTCTTCGCCGCCCTCTTCCCCAACGTGCTGCCCTCCACGCTGGACCCGGCCGGCACACTGACCGCCACCAACGCCGCCTCCACCCCCTACACCCTCAAGATCATGACCTGGGTGGCGGTCATCTTCACCCCCATCGTGCTCGCCTACCAGGGCTGGACCTACTGGGTGTTCCGCAAGCGCATCGGCGTCGCCCACATCCCGCAACACTGACCGCCGCCGGGCCGGGGACCACACACCCCGGCCCGATCCGGCACCATGACCCCATGCCTCACCTGCACACCCACACCTACGCCACCACCGTCACCTGGACCGGCAACCTCGGCACCGGCACCAGCGGCTACCGCGACTACCGCCGCGACCACGACATCACCGCCGACGGCCCCCCACCCATCCCCGGCAGCTCCGACCCCACCTTCCGCGGCGACCCCACCCGCTGGAACCCCGAACAACTCCTGCTCGCCGCCCTGTCCCAGTGCCACATGCTCGCCTACCTGCACCTCTGCGCCGACAACGGCATCGTCGTCACCGACTACGTCGACCACGCCACCGGCACCATGACCACCGACAACACCGGCAGCGGCCACTTCACCGAAGTCGTCCTGCACCCCCAGGTGACCGTCGCCGACCCCGACACCGCCGACACCGCCACCGCCCTGCACGACGACGCCCACCACCTCTGCTTCATCGCCAACTCGGTCAACTTCCCGGTCCACCACCAACCGACCACCCACACCTGAAGCACCCAAAAACCAGGGGCCCAGAGCGACACGCCCCGGGCCCCCAGCAACACCACACTCAACCCGCCTCGCGCAGATCCGCCAACCGGGCCTCGATCTCGGCCAACTCGGCCCGCAACTTCTCCGCCTGCCGCTCGGCCTCCGCCCGCTCCGCCGCCAGGATCTGCTCCACCGCCTCGTGCACCCCCGGCACGTCCACCAGCGCCACCATCCGCAGCGCCTCCGCCGGCTTCAACACGTACGGCTTCGCCAACACCTTGCTGCCCTGCTGCGCCGCCACCGTCCACTCGCCCTCGGCGTACGCCAACGTCACCGTCAAGCCCGCCGGCCCCTTCGGCTTCGCCGCCTTCACCGCCCGCCGCGCCGGCTTCGCCTCCACCGATTCCACCGTCTCCACCTTCGACTCCTCCTGAACCTTCGGCTCCTCCCGACGCGGCTGCGGCACCCGGTCCAACACGAACTCCGGCTCCGCCACCACCGGCTCGACCGGCACCGGCTCCACCTTCGACTCCGCCGGCCGCCGACCCGCCCCACGCGGCGCCACCGCCACATCAGCGGGGGAGAAGGGCAACTCGTCGCGCCCGAACCGCACCACCACGAACTCGTCGGACACCGACGGATCGGTCAACTCGACCACCTGCCCCAACTGCCCGGCGATCTGACCCGCCGCCGCCGTGAACACCACCTTCGGTTTACGACCCGCGGCCAACGCCTCCCGGATGCCACGTACCTCGTCCTCGGACAAACCCTGGCCAGCGGCACCCATCACACAACCTCTCCTCGTACACGTGTTCAACCGCCTGCCTTGATACCAGCCGCCGCCGACAACCCGATGATCAGCCCCCCAACGCCCGCAACGCCCGATCCGCATGATCGTTCATGCCCAGCTCACTGTGCACCACCTCGACGACCCGCCGATCCGTCCCGATCACGAACGTCATCCGCCGCATACTCAACGGCCCCAACGGCAACCGCCGCCGCACCCCGAACTGATCCGCCACCACACCATCCGGATCCGACAACAACGGAAAATCGAACCCGTTCCGCCGCGAGAACTCCGCCTGCCGCGCCACCGAGTCCCGACTAATCCCGACCCGCTGCGCCCCCACCGCCGCGAACTCCGCCGCCAGATCCCGAAAATGACAACTCTCCGCCGTGCACCCCCGCGTCATCGCCGCCGGATAGAAGAACAACACCACCGGCCCCCGCGCCAGAAACTCCGACAACCGCCGCACCTGGCCCGTCTCGTCCGGCAACTCGAAATCCTCGACCAGCTCACCGACCCGTACACCCGCCACCAGCACTCCTCAATCGACACCTGCGACAGCAAGCGAACAACGCCGTGTGCTCGACCACACCGCGCTGCCCGCCGCACCGACCGCCACGGTAACGTCGCCGCCAGCAGCCGGGACAGGGGAGAGGGCCAATGACACCCGTCACCGTCATCACCGGAGGCAGCCGCGGCATCGGCGCCGCCACCGCCCGCCGCCTCGCCGCCGCCGGCCACCACCTCGCCCTCGGCTACCGCCGCGACCACACCACCGCCGACACCCTCACCGCCGAACTGCGCGCCACCGGCGTACGCGCCATCGCCGTACCCGCCGACACCCGCGACCCCGACCAGGTCACCGCCCTCTTCGACGCCGCCGCCGAACTCGGCCCCATCACCGGACTGGTCAACAACGCCGGCATCACCAGCCCCATCGGCCCCTTCACCGACCTACGCCTCGACGACGTACGCGAAGTCATCGACGTCAACCTCATCGGCTACATCCTCTGCGCCCAACAGGCCGCCCACCGGATGACCCACGGCGCCGCCATCGTCAACGTCTCCTCCGTCGCCGCCACCCTCGGCAGCCCAGGGGAGTACGTCCACTACGCCGCCGTCAAAGCCGCCACCGACGCCCTCACCATCGGCCTGGCCAAGGAACTCGCCCCACACGGCATCCGGGTCAACGCCGTCGCCCCCGGCATCATCCGCACCGACATCCACGCCCTGTCCGGCCAACCCGACCGACCCGACCGCGCCGCCGCCCGCATCCCACTCGGCCGACCCGGCGAACCCGACGAAGTCGCCGCCGCCATCACCTGGCTACTCAGCCCCGACGCCTCCTACACCACCGGCGCCGTCCTCCGCGTCGGCGGCGGCCTCTGACATGCCCCTGCTGACACCCCCGGCCCTGCCACCCGGCACCCTCGGTCACCAGCCCCAACCCGACATCAACGGCGCCGGCCTGCGACTACGCCCGTGGCAACCGACCGACCGGCCCGCCGTACTCGCCGCCTACGCCGACCCCGCCATCCAACGCTGGCACTGCCGCACCATGAACGACGACGAGGCCCACACCTGGCTCACCACCTGGACCCACCGCTGGCACGCCGAAACCGGCGCCGGCTGGGCCATCACCGACCCCACCGGCGTCCTCGGCCAGATCAACCTGCGCCGACTCGACCTCGCCGACGGCATCGCCGAAGTGTCCTACTGGGTCCTACCAGCCGCCCGCGGCCACCACGTCGCCACCCGCGCCCTGACCACCCTCACCACCTGGTGTTTCACCACCGGCCTACACCGTCTCGAACTCAACCACTCGACCGCCAACCCGGCCTCGTGCCGCGTCGCCCAACACGCCGGCTACCCCGCCGAGGGCACGGCCCGCCGCGAAGGCCACCACGCCGACGGCTGGCACGACACCCACCGGCACGCCCGCCTCCGCACCGACCCGCCGCCGACACCACACCGCCGGCAGTACGCCCCCGGCGGGTGACATCGGATCGATCCGACGTCACCCGCCAGCCAGCGACTCACTCGAAGAACTGCACTCCTGTAGCGTCGATAATTGACATTATGTCAAGTTGGGCGATCGTGGCCCTCCTCGATCGCGCGAGGGGCGGCCGCCCGGTCCGGCCGGCGGCGGTCAGGGACGCAGGCCCCGGCGCTTGACCGCGCCGACGAACGCCACCCAACTCTGCGTGTCCAGTACGAGGATCGGGCCGCCCTGGTCCTTCGAGTCACGAAGACCAACCGACCGTGCCGTCACCGCCACCTCGACACATTCGGCGTTTCCATTCAGGCTGCGGCTACTTTTGCGCCACATCGCACCGTCGAACTCACGGCTCATGTCGCCCTCCCCATCGATCAGGCTCAAGCGGGAGCGTAGCTCTCAGCAAGGTCACGCCGGGGGCCGACGGGGGCCCGCAGTGGGGCCACTCCCCTCTGTTGTCAGGGAACCCGAAAAAGCTGCATAATATGCCTTATGCATGACAAATCGGGTGATTCGCTCGCGGAGCTGGTCGGGGAGTTTCTGACCGCACGTGCCACCCGCAAGCCCTCCCCCCACACCCAGCAGGCGTACCGGCGGGATCTTCTCACCGTGGGCACGCTCGCCGCGGAGTTGGCCACTCCTCCCCTCCCCCTCGCCGATCTTCGGATCGGAGCGCTCTCCCCCGGGTTGCTGCGGGCGGCGTTCGCCCGGTTCGCCGCTGACCGGGCCGCCGCCTCGGTCGGGCGTGCGTGGTCGACCTGGAACAGCTTCTTCACGTTCCTGGTGGCCGAGCAGGTGGTGCCCGGTAACCCGATGCCGGCGGTCGGGCGTCCCCGTACGCCGCTCCCCCAGCCGAAGCCGCTGCGGGGCGAGGACACGCCGGAGCAGTTGCTCGCCTCGGCGGCGCGGGGTGAGGGGCGCCAGCGTGATCCGTGGCCGGAGCGGGATGTGGCGGTGCTGGCGTTGGCGCTGTGTGCGGGGTTGCGGCTGTCGGAGCTGCTGGCGTTGCGGGTCGGTTCGTTGGCCGGTCGGCCGGGTGAGCGTCGGGTGGAGGTTGCCGGCAAGGGTGGGCGGCCTCGGGTGTTGCCGGTGGAGCCGGGTCTGGACGAGGTGCTGTCGGCCTATCTGGACAGTCGGGTACGCCGGTTCGGTGCCCGTACGGTGCGACCGGACTCGCCGTTGCTGGTGGATCGGCGGGGTGAGCCGCTGCGGCGGGGTGGGTTGCAGTATCTGGTGGAGTCCTGTTACCGGCGGGCCGGGATCGGTGACCGGGTGCCACGTGGGGCGCGGCTGCACGCGTTGCGGCACACGTTCGCGACGCGGTTGGCGGAGGACGGTGCGGGGGCGGCGGAGATCATGCGGCTGTTGGGGCATGCGTCGCTGGCGTCGTCGCAGACGTACATCGAGGTGACGGCGGGTCAGCAGCGGGAGGCGGTGCGGGCCAACCGGACGAACCGGGCGCTGGTCGGGTTGGTGCGGTCTCAGGCCGGTTGAGCGTTGAGGATCGCTGGCAGGACCGTGGCGATGGTGGTGGTGGGGTCGAAGGTCGGGTCGGGGTTGGCGAGTTGGTTGTTGAGTAGGCCGTCGATGAGGGCGAGGAGTAGGCGCAGGGCGGTGGTGGGGTGCTGGGCGCCGAGGGCGGCCAGCAGTGGGGTGGCCCAGGCGGCGAGGTCCTGCTGGCGGTGGGCGATCTGTTGTTGCAGGGCGGGTTGGTGGGCGGCTTCGGTGAAGATGGCGAGCCGGGCGAGGGTGAGGGTGCGGCCGGTGGTGGTGAGGTGGTGTACGAGTGTGCCGAGGGCGGTGGCGAAGGTGTCGGGGGCGATGTGGTCGAGGTGGGCGGCGAGTTGGTTCCAGCCGGTGGTTTCGGCGTCGAGGATGCGGGTGAGGACGCCGGCGAGGAGGGCTTCGCGGGTGCGGTAGCGGTTGGAGGTGGAGCCGGCGGGTAGGGCGGCCTGCTCGTCGACGGCGCGGTGGGTGAGGTGGCGGGTGCCGCGGGTGCCGAGGACGGTGATGGCGGCGTCGAGGAGGTGTTGTTGGCGGGCGTCCACGGGCCGACACTACAGCAGTAGTTTTTTGGACTACACATGTAGTACGGTCGGTGGATGAGACGTTCAGCGGCCGTCATCGGAGGCGGCGTGGGTGGGCTGGCGGTGGCCATCGGGTTGCTGCGGGCGGGCTGGTCGGTGACGGTCTTCGAGCGGGCCACGGGGTTGCCCGAGACCGGCACCGGGCTGGGGATCTGGCCGTCGGCGTTGCGGGCGCTGGACCAGCTCGGAGTGGGCCCGGTGGCGCGCGACCGTGGTCACGCGCAACCGGGCGGGGCGATGCGGCGGCCCGACGGGTCGGTGGTCGCCACGCTGGATGTGGATCGGATCCGGCGGCGCCACGGTGAGGGGGTGTTGCTGCTGTCGCGTCCGGTGTTGCTGGGTTTGCTGGCGGAGGCGTTGCCGGCGGGTACGGTGCGGTTCGCTTCACCGGTGACCGATGTGGCGGCGTTGGCCGACGGGTACGACGTGGTGGTGGGTGCCGACGGGATCCGCAGCGCGACCCGGGTGTCGATGTTCGGTGACCGGTATCCGTTGCGGTACGCGGGGATGACGGCGTGGCGGGGCACGGTGTCGTTGGAGTTGCTGGCCGGTGGTGAGACCTGGGGGCGGGGCCGCAAGTTCGGGTTGACGCCGCAGGGGCCGGGGATGACGAACTGGTACGCGGCGGTGGCCACCCGGCCGGGGTACCAGCCACCTGAGGGCGATCTGGCGGCGCTGCGCGGGTGGTTCGGTGACTGGCACGATCCGGTGCCGACGGTGCTGGGGCGGCTCGACCCGGCCGGGTTGTTGCGTCATGACGTGCAGTTCCTGCCGGCGTTGCCGTCGTACGTGCGGGGGCGGCTGGTGTTGCTGGGTGACGCGGCGCATGCGATGACCCCGGATCTGGGGCAGGGTGCCTGTCAGGCGTTGATCGACGCGGTGGTGTTGGCGCAGGCGTTGGCGGCGGAGCCGGACGTGGCGTCGGCGTTGGCGCGCTACGACGGGTTGCGGCGTGGGCCGACGCAGCGGATGGCGGCGATGGCCACGTGGGCGGGTCGGTTGGCGCAGGTGCGCCGGTTCACCGGGGTGCGTGACGCCGCGCTGCGGATGGCGTTGGCGTTCGGTCCGCCGGGTTGAGCGGTGGGGTCTATTGGCGGGTGAGGACGGTGGTCTCGGGCGATCCTGGCGCGCTGAGGGTCAGTTTGTCGCCGAGCAGGTTGAGTTTGCCGTCGAAGGAGGTGCGAAAGAGTCCGCAGTCCATCTCCAGGACGTACACGGATCGGCCTGGGGAGCTGACGCGTCCCGGGCAGTTCCAGTTCGGGTCGGCGATGGCGAAGGTGCCGTCGGGGCGGATGGTGAGGCTGCCGTTGTTGGGTGGTGGTCCGGTCCAGGTGCCGGAGATTTTGTCCAGGCGGGCGCCTTCGGTGAGGCCGGCCTGGGGCAGCACCAGTTTGACCAGCAGTGTGGTGCTGATGGTCAGCAGGATGACGGCGACGGCGGCGATCAGGACGATGGCGCCGGTGTTCGGCTGCGGGTGTCGTGGTGGCGGGCCGGGGGTCGGGTCGGTGCTGGGCGCCGGTGGGGTGTGGGTGGTGTTCGGGCGGTAGGCGTGCGGCAGGTTGCGGGTGAGTTGGTCGACCAGGTGTCGCAGTTCGGCGGCGAAGTGCTGGTCGGCTTCGGCTTCGGCGGCTACGGCCTGGGTGGCGTCTCTGCGGGCGGTGGTGGCCGTCGGCTGGTTTTCCAGTTCTTTGAGGAGGCGGGCGCCGATGACGGAGGCGTCGAGTTTCCGGGCGATGCTGCGGTAGAGGTGGTCGACGGTGGTGTCGGTGCGGGTGGTGGTGCCGGCGGCGATGCGGTCCGCTACGGCGGCCACGGCCGTGTGGACGACCTGGGCCAGTTCCAACGTCTCACCCCGTTTGTCGAGTCGATCGAATCTTGGTCAGATGGCCCACTGTCGATGACTCGGTGTGTGCAGTCAATACCCGGTTGGTGAGGTTCGGCGTGGTATTCGCCGAGAATCGGGCGGATCTGCCGGACCAGCGCTGATGGTCCTCCCGCAGGCCGGCGGTCTGGTTCTGGGGCAGGCGGGCGTAGCGTTGTGGGGATGCGGATCGGCGAGTTGTCCAGGCGTACGGGCGTGAGTCCGCGTTCGCTGCGGTACTACGAGGAGCAGGGCCTGCTGACCAGCTCACGCTCCGAGTCCGGGCAGCGGCACTATTCCGACGCCGAGGTGCTGCGGGTGTCGCTCATCCGGCAACTGTTCGGCGCGGGCATGTCCAGCCGGGTGATCGCGAGTGTGCTGCCGTGCGTGGAGACTCCCAGTGACCCGGGCGTCGTCGAGCTGGCGTTCGCGACGATGACGCGCGAGCGTGACCGGATCGACGCCGACATCGTGCACCTGATGGAGACCCGGGATGCGCTCGACGTGCTGATCAAGGCGAACGGTCGGCATCAGGCAGAGCTGTCCCGTGGCCCGGAACCGGTGACCCGGGCGTCCTGATGCTGTGACCTGTGCCTCAGCCGGTTGCCTCTGACATCGGTGTGAGCGATGAGGATGGCCGCAGCGCCCCGGAAGCACCGGGGTCGGTCACCCGGGAGGCGGCAGCAGATGGGGCAGGCGTGGGGTTTCCGCAGGTACGGCGGGCCCGAGGTGCAGGAGTTCTTCGATCGTCCCGATCCCGTACCCGGTCGCGGTGAGGTGCTGATCCGGGTCGACGTCGCCGGGGTGAATCCCCTCGACCACCTGCTGCGTTCGGGTCTGGTCTCCGGGCTCGACGGTGGGCGTCCGTTCCCCCGCGTGCTGGGCATGGAGGCGGCGGGATCCGTTCTCGCCCGGGGCGAGGACGTCGACGGGCTCGAGGTGGGTGACGCGGTCTTCGGCTTCGCCCTCACCGGTGGCGGCACCTACGCGGAGACGACGGTGCTGTCCGCGCCGCACACCGCGCGCATCCCGGCGGGCCTGTCCGCGACGGTGGCGGCAACGTTGCCGGTGGCCGGGACGACCGCGGTGGATGCGCTCGACCAGCTCGGCCTCCCGGCCGGTGCGACGGTCCTGGTCAACGGGGTCGGGGGTGGGGTCGGCCTCGCCGTCGCCCGGCTGGCTGTCGGGCGTGGGCTGCGGGTGGTCGGCACCGGGAGTGCCGGCAAGCGGGAGTACGCCGAGGCCGTCGGGGTGCGGTTCGTCGACTATTCGGCCGGGGATGTCGTCGCCGCGGCGCGGGAGTTGTTCGCGGACGGCTTCGACGGGATCGTCGACCTGGTCGGCGGCGCCTCGTTGCGGACGGTCGTCCCGCTGGTCCGGGATCCCCGCAACGTGATCGCCGTGGGTGATGTGTCGGTGTCGGAGCTCGGTGGGCGTTTCGTGGAGCGTCGCCTCGACCGGGAGAGCCTGGAGCGGGCCGCCCGGCTGGCCCTGGACGGCGTTCTCGCGCCTGTGGTCACTGCGGTCCATCCGCTTGCCGACGCCCCGGCGGCCCTCACCACCGTCGAGAACGGTCACGCCGTGGGCAAGGTTGTCCTCACCTCAGCCGAGGTCGACCAGTAGGGGCCGGTGGTCGGAGATGGTCGACAGGGGGGTCCGTACGGCGGTGACCGGGGGTAGCTGGTCGAAGCGTTGCCGGTCGGCGAGGGCGTGGTCGAGTTGGACGCGGGGTGCGCCGGCCGGGTAGGTGGGTCGGCGGCCGAGCAGGTGCCAGCGGGAGGTCAGGCGGGCGGCCCAGGCCGGCAGGTTGAGGTCGCCGAGCAGGATCCGTGGGGCGGGCAGGGTGCGGACGGCGCGGACGACCTGGCGGAGTTGGCGGATGTTCCAGCCGGGCACGAAGGACAGGTGGGTGGCGGCGACGGTGAGTGGGCCGTGTGGGGTGTCGAGTACGGCGGCGAGCACGACGCGGGGTTCGTCGCGGAGCAGGATCAGTCCGCCGCCGGGGCCGGGCACGTAGACCGGGGAGCGTACCGGGGCGGGGCGCAGCCGGGTGACCTGCCAGGCGGTGACGGGGTGACGGGAGACCAGGCCGACGCCGTAGCAGGGTTCGCCGTGGCCGTCGTCGTCGTGGGTGAGGGGGCGGAAGGCTTCGCCGGGGGTGCCGACCACGGCGGCGGCGAAGCGGTGTTCGGGGGCGCCGAGGGCGCGGGCGGCGATGGCGGTGAGGTCGAGGTTGCCGCTGCGGCTCTGGTCGCGGTCGACTTCCTGCAGGGCGAGCACGTCGGCGTCGAGGGCGGTGACGGCGGCGGTGAGGCGGTCCGGGTCGACCAGTCCGTCGGTCAGGGACCGTCCGTGTAGCAGGTTGAACGTGGCCAGGCGCACGGTGTCACCTTAGCGACGCTGGTGGCACAGTTTCGGTAATGGTGAAGGGTCTGTTCTGTTCGATGCTGCTGTTCTTGGCGGTGGGTGCGGTCGGGATCTGGGTGCGGCGGCTGCGGGGCCGGTGAGGCTGGCCACAGCAGGCCGTGCCGGGCGTGCTGGGCTGGGCAGAATGCGGCGCGTGGAGTTGGATCCGTTGACCGTCGGGACGCTGCTGGCCGTTGCCGCGATGGCTGGTTGGGTGGATGCGGTGGTGGGCGGTGGCGGCTTGCTGCTGTTGCCGGCGTTGCTGGTGGCGGCGCCGGGGATGCCGCCGGCCACCGCGTTGGGGACGAACAAGTTGGCGGCGATCGCGGGGACGTCGACGGCGGCGGTGACCTTCGCCCGCCGTACGAAGATCGACTGGGCGGTGGCGGGGCCGGCGGGTGCCTTGGCGGTGGTCTGTGCGGGGCTGGGTGCGGCGTTGGCGGGGGCGGTGCCGGCGTCGGCGTACCGGCCGGTGGTGTTGGTGGTGCTGCTGTCGGTGGCGCTGTTCGTGGTGTTGCGGCCCCAGCTGGGGGTGTTGGCGGTGCCGCAGCGGCGTACCCGGGTGCGGATGGTGGTGGCGGTGCTGGTGGCCGGGGTGGGTATCGCCACCTATGACGGGTTGATCGGCCCGGGCACGGGGACGTTTCTGGTGGTGGCGTTCACCGCGCTGGTGGGGGCGGATTTCCTGCACGGTTCGGCGATGGCGAAGGTGGTGAACGCGGGCACGAACGCGGGGGCGTTGGCGGTGTTCGCGGTGACCGGGCACGTGTGGTGGCTGCTCGGTGCGGCGATGGCGGTGTGCAACATCGCCGGCGCGATGGTGGGGGCGCGGATGGCGTTGCGTCGGGGCGCCGGGTTCGTGCGGGGGGTGCTGTTGGTGGTGGTGTTGGCCTTGGTGGCGAAGCTGGGGTACGACCAGTGGCTGGCCGGCTGACCGGGGCATCGACTCCTGTGTGATCATCGGCGGATGCCGGTGCGTGCGGAACACGATCGGGTGGTGCTGGCGGGGCTGTTGGGTCGGGATCCGTGGCTGTACGCCTACCAGTTGGGTGACCTGGACGAGTTCTTCTGGCCGTACACGTCGTGGTTTCGGCGTGGGGACGCGGTGGCGTTGCTGTACCACGGCGCGTTGCCGCCGACGTTGTTGGCGTTGGCGCGGCCGGCGGACGTCGGGGAGTTGGCGGCGCTGGTGGGTGAGCTGGCGCCGGTGTTGCCGGCGCGGTTGCAGGCGCATCTGTCCCCCGGTGTGGAGGCGGCGTTGCGCGGGTCGTTCCGGGTGGCGTCGTCGGGGGCACATCTGAAGATGGCGTTGACCGCGCCGGATCGGTTGGCGGCGGTGGAGCCGGCCGGGGAGTTGCTGGGCCGTGCGCAGTTGCCGCGGTGCGGTTGTACGAGCGGCTGGGCTTCAGCCGGGTGGCCGACTACGGGGAGTTCGAGTTGACCGCTGCCGTGGGGTGAGCCGGCCGCGGATTTCCGGTGGTCGCCGGCGTCGGGCCGGTGACAGGATGCGCGGATGACTCAGGCGAGACTGCGTACCGCCCGGCTGGTGTTGGTGCCGTTGGCTGACGAGCATCTGCCGGGTGAGGTCGAGTTGGACGCGGATCCGGAGGTGATGCGTTTCCTGGGGCCGGTGCGGTCGGCCGAGGAGGTGCGCGGGGCGCATCGGCGGCGGTTGGCGGTGGCCGGTGAGGTGCCGGGTCTGGGGTTCTGGGCGGGGCTGCTCGACGGTGAGTTCGTCGGCTGGTGGCTGCTGGAGCCGCCGCGGCGTCCCGATCAGGGGCCGGTGGCGGGGCAGGCGGAGTTGGGTTACCGGCTGGTGCGCCGGTGGTGGCGGCGGGGGCTGGCCAGCGAGGGGGCCCGGGAGTTGATCCGGCACGCTTTCGTCGACCTCGGGTTGCGGCGGGTGTTCGCCGAGACGATGGCGGTCAATGTCGGGTCGCGGGCGACGATGGCGGCGGTGGGGATGCGCCAGGTGCGTACCTTCCACCAGTCGTGGTCGGATCCGCTGCCGGGCGCCGAGCAGGGTGAGGTGGAGTACGCGATCACCCGGCAGCAGTGGGCGCGTTCAGGCGCGGCGGGGCGAGTCGAAGCGTCCGGCGCGGATCTCCCGTAGGGCGCGGCGGCGGACCTCGCCGCGCAGGGTGTCGACGTACAGCCGGCCGAGGAGGTGGTCGGTTTCGTGTTGCAGGGCGCGGGCGAGGAAGCCGCTGCCGGCGATGGTGAGGGGTTCGCCGTGCTGGTCGAAGCCGTGTGCGGTGGCGTGCAGGGCGCGGGGGGTCGGGAAGTAGAGGCCGGGGATGGACAGGCAGCCCTCGTCGTCGTCCTGTAGTTCGTCGGACAACTCCAGGGTGGGGTTGATCATGTGGCCGCGGTGGCCGTCGGCTTCGTAGACGAAGACCTGGGCGTTGACGCCGATCTGGGGGGCGGCGACGCCGGCACGGCCGGGTTTGCCGAGCAGGGTGTCCATCAGGTCGGTGACCAGGGCGCGCAGGTCGGCGTCGAAGCTGGTGATCGGTTCGCTGGGGGTGCGCAGCACCGGGTCGCCGATGATTCGGATGTCCCGCATGGTCATGGTGGAAAGGCTAGTCGGTTGCGGCGGCGGGGCGGGTGTCTGGTGGTGGTCATTCGAGGGCGGCGCGGACGGGTGCGGTTTTGGCTGCCGCCTCGGCGACTTCGGCGTCGGGATCGCTGTCCCAGGTGATGCCGCCGCCGGCCCAGACGTGGACGGATTCGCCGTCGACGGCGGCGGTGCGGATGGTCAGTCCCAGGTCCAGGTGACCGGGGCCGACCCAGCCGAGGCCGCCCATGCTGGCGCCCCGGCCGACGGGTTCCAGGGCGGCGATGTGGTGCAGGGCGGCGAGTTTCGGGGCGCCGGTGACGGAGCCTCCGGGGCAGACGGCGCGGAGCAGGTCGGCCAGGCCGAGGCCGTCGGCGACCTCGGCGCGGACGGTGGATTCGGCCTGCCACAGGTCGCACCAGCGGCGTACGGCGAACAGGTCGTCGACGCGGACGCTGCCGGTGCGGGCGATGCGCGCCAGGTCGTTGCGTTCCAGGTCGACGATCATGATGTGTTCGGCGCGTTCCTTGGCGGAGGTGAGCAGGTCGGTGCGGCCGGCGGCGGTGGCGGGGCGGGTGCCTTTGATCGGGCGGGTGGTCAGGGTGCCGTCGTGGACTTCGATGAGGGTTTCCGGGCTGGCGCAGCCGATGGCCCAGCCGGGGCCGGTGAGTACCCCGCCGTAGCGGGCGCCGGGTAGCCGGCCGAGGCGGGCCAGGGCGGGCAGCGGGTCGCCGGCGTACGGGGCGGCGGCGTGGCCGACCAGGTTGACCTGGTACACCTCGCCTCGGCCGATGCCCCGGCGGACCGCCTCGACGGCGGCGGCGTGGTGGTGGGGGGTCCAGCTCTCGGTCCACGGTCCACGCCACCAGCCGGCCGGTGCGGCGGGCGGTGGCGGCGTGTCGGTGTGTTCGTAGACGACGACCGCGATGTCGGGCAGGTCGGCGGGGCTGGGCGCGCCGACGGCGCCGCCGACGAGCAGGGTGCCGGCGGTGGCGGAGACGTAGAGGGCGGCGCCGCAGACTCCGTCGGGGTGGTGGGCGGGTGCGGGGCGGGTCAGGTCGTGCAGCGGTAGGCCGTGGGCGGCGAGGAAGTCCTCGGTGCGTGCGGCGGGGTCCCCGCCGTCGGCGGGGCGCCATTCCCAGCGGGCGCGTTCGACGAGTCGGCCGCGGCAGCCGGCGGGTGCCGCCGGTGGATCGACCACCATACGTGGGAGCGCTTCCACGACGTCTGGGTAGTTGTTACTCATACGTTCAGTGGATTTCCCGCGCACCACGCGGACATCTGCTCGATGCCGCATGCTTCCGCTTGGTACTGTGCGTCACTGGTCATGTGAACCATGACACAGTGCCCCCACAGTCCGGAGAACCCGATGTGCCAGCACCAACCCACCTGCCCCTCCGCCGAAGCCACCGACCGGGAAGCCGCCAAGGCCATCGCCTGCTTTCCTGAGCAGGGCTGGAGCCTGCTCTGCAACGGCGTCATCGTCTTCGAGGACACCGGCGAGTTGCTGCCCGACGGCAGCAGCATCGCACCCCACCGCGGACCCGCCCGGCACGCCCTCGCCGCCTGAAACGATCACGATCCGTCACGACCTTTTCCCGCGTCGCCCCAGGCTAGTCCCCCGGTCCGGCGCCGTTCGCACCCAGGTCGGCGCACCGCCGGGGCGGCTGGTGCCGCCCCGGGCGCACACCCCGTGACTCAGTCCGCGTACGCCTGCGGCGACGGACACGAGCACACCAGGTTCCGGTCGCCGTACCCGCCGTCGACCCGCCGCACCGGCGGCCAGTACTTCGCCACCCGGTCCACCCCGGCCGGGTAGCCACCCACCGACCGCGGATACGGATGCGGCCACTGGTCACCGGAGACCATCGCCGCGGTGTGCGGCGCGTTCACCAGCGGGTTGTCGTCGGCCGGCCACTGCCCCGCGGCAACCGCGTCGATCTCCGCCCGGATGGCGATCATCGCGTCGCAGAACCGGTCCAGCTCGGCCAGATCCTCACTCTCCGTCGGCTCCACCATCAACGTCCCCGCCACCGGGAACGACATCGTCGGCGCGTGGAACCCGTAGTCGATCAGCCGCTTGGCCACATCGTCGACGCTCACCCCGGTCGCCTTCGTCAACGGCCGCAGATCCAGGATGCACTCGTGGGCCACCAAGCCCTTGTTGCCCGCGTACAGCACCGGGAAATGCCCCCGCAGCCGCGCCGCCACGTAGTTGGCCGCCAGCACCGCCACCCCGGTCGCCCGGGCCAACCCGTCGGCCCCCATCATCCGCAGGTACGCCCACGGGATCGGCAGGATCCCCGCCGACCCGTACCGGGCCGCCGAGATCGCCGGCCGACCGTCCACCGGCTCCCCCGCCGGGTCACCGGGCAGGAACGGCGCCAGGTGCGCACGCACCGCCACCGGACCCACCCCCGGCCCACCACCACCGTGCGGAATGCAGAACGTCTTGTGCAGGTTCAGGTGCGACACGTCCGCCCCGAACCGGCCCGGCTTGGCGAACCCCACCAACGCGTTCAGGTTCGCCCCGTCGACGTACACCTGACCGCCGGCCTCGTGCACCTTCGCACACAGCGACGCGATGCCCGTCTCGTACACCCCGTGCGTCGACGGATACGTCACCATGATCGCCGCCAGCGCGTCCCGATGCTTGTCGATCTTCGCGTCGAGGTCGACCAGGTCGACGTTGCCGTCGGCGTCACAGCCGACCACCACCACCCGCATCCCCGCCATCACCGCGCTCGCGGCGTTGGTGCCGTGCGCCGACGACGGGATCAGACACACGTCCCGGTGCGCCTCACCCCGGCTACGGTGATAGGCACGGATCGCCAACAGACCCGCCAACTCCCCCTGCGAACCGGCGTTGGGCTGCACACTGACCGCGTCATAGCCGGTCACCTCCGCCAGCCACCCCTCCAACTGGGAGATCATCTCCCGGTAGCCGGCGGTCTGCTCAGCCGGCGCGAACGGGTGCAGGTGGGCGAACTCCGCCCAGCTGACCGGCTCCATCTCGGTGGTGGCGTTGAGTTTCATCGTGCACGAACCGAGCGGGATCATGCCCCGGTCCAGGGCGTAGTCCAGATCGGCCAGGCGACGCAGATAACGCAGCATCGCCGTCTCCGAGCGGTGACTACGGAACACCGGATGGGTCAGGAAATCCGAGGTCCGCGCCAGCCCCGCCGGCAGCGCCTCGGGCACCTCCCCGTCGACGGCCGGCACCCCGAACGCCGCCCACACCGCAGCCAGGTGCGCGTCGGTGGTGGTCTCGTCGCAGGAGATCCCCACCCGGTCGACGTCCACCAGCCGCAGGTTCACCCCCTGCCGTGCCGCCGCCGCGACCACCTGCGCCGCCCGACCCGGCACCGTCGCGGTCACCGTGTCGAAGAACGTCACCTCGGCCACCGACACCCCACCGGCCCGCAACCCCGCCGCCAACCGGGCCGCCATCGCATGCGTACGCGCGGCGATCCGCCGCAGCCCGTCCGGGCCGTGATAGACGGCGTACATGCTGGCCATCACCGCCAGCAGCACCTGCGCGGTGCAGATGTTGCTGGTCGCCTTCTCCCGACGGATGTGCTGCTCACGGGTCTGCAACGCCAACCGGTACGCCGGATCACCCGACACGTCCCGGGACACCCCGACCAGCCGACCCGGCAACATCCGCTCCAGCCCCGACCGGACCGCCAGATACCCGGCGTGCGGCCCACCGAAGCCCATCGGCACCCCGAAACGTTGCGTGGTGCCCGCGGCGATGTCGACACCGACCTCCCCCGGCGGCCGCAGCAACGTCAACGCCAGCAGATCCGCCGCGACCGTCACCAACGCCCCGACGGCGTGCGCGGCCCCGACCAGCGGAGCATGGTCACGCACCGCCCCGGACGCCCCCGGATACTGCAGATGCAGACCGAAGAACTCCGCCGGCAGTTCGTCCCGGTCCACGTCGACGACCCGCACCTCGATACCGAGCGGCTCCGCCCGACCGGTGAGCACCGCGATGGTCTGCGGCAACGTGTCCGCGTCGACCACATACACCGCACTGGCACTCTTCGACGCCCGCCGCGCCAAGGTCATCGCCTCGGCCGCCGCCGTACCCTCGTCCAGCATCGACGCGTTGGCCGTCGCCAACCCGGTCAACTCCGACACCATCGTCTGGAAGTTCAGCAACGCCTCCAACCGGCCCTGACTGATCTCCGGCTGGTACGGCGTGTACGCGGTGTACCAGGCCGGGTTCTCCAGCACGTTGCGGCGGATCACCGCCGGGGTGTGCGTACCGTGGTAACCCAACCCGATCATCGAAACGGCGACCGTGTTACCGGCCGCCAGGGCCCGCAACTCCGCCAGGGTGTCCTGCTCACTGGCCGGCTCCGGCAGCGCCAGCCGGCCATGCCAGCGGATCACCTCCGGAATCGCCGCATCCATCAACTCGTCGATCGACGCGTAGCCGACGGTCTCCAACATCCGGCGCTCGTCGTCCGGGCCCGGCCCGATGTGACGGTCGGCGAAGAACTCTGCGGTCATGGGTGGCGCTCCCGCGGGGGTGGGGGTCGACAGGTCGGCCCTCCCCCTCTGTCACACCCACGGGCGCTCCACAGTGCCTGTCCCGACGCGGTCCTTTTGCCTGAGAGGTTCCGGGGAGGATTTGCCCCTTCGGCGCCGACCCGGCTCCCGCCAGGCCGGTCTCTCCCACGTGGGTGCTACCGGCGCGATCAACGCTACCAGCGTCCCCACCGGCGCACAGCGAACCCCCGGCACCCCCGCATCGGCCCGACGTCAGCCAGCCGCCGGAACCACCGGCACCCCACCGGCCGACACGGCCCGCTGAACACCGAGAAGCCGATCGGCCAACGCCGGCAACACCCGACCCAACGGCGCGTCCACCCGCACCTCGGCGTACCCGTCACCCCGCGTCGGCCCCTGGTTGACGATCACCACCGGTGTCCCCCGCTGCGCCGCCCGCAGCACGAACCGCCGCCCCGACAGCACCGTCAACGACGACCCCAACACCAGCAGCACCCGCGCCCGCTCCACCGCCGCGAAACACCGCCGCACCCGCTGCGCCGGCACCGTCTCACCGAAGAACACCACATCCGGCTTGAGCATCCCCCCACAGGCCAGGCAGTCGACGGTACGGAAACCCGCCACCACGGCGTCGTCCAGCTCCACGTCACCATCCGGGTTGACCGCCGCCACCCGCCCCGCGAACCCCGGATTGGCCCGCCGCAACCGCCCATCCAGATCCAGACGACTCGTCCGCTGCCCACACCCCAGGCAGGCCACCTCGTCCAGACGGCCATGCAACTCCACCACGTCCCGGCTACCCGCCGCCGTGTGCAGACCATCGACGTTCTGCGTGATGACCTCCGACACCAGGCCACCACCGTGCAGACGGGCCACCGCCCGGTGCCCGTCGTTCGGCACCGCCCGCGCCATCAACCGCCACCCCAGATGACTGCGGGCCCAGTACCTCCGGCGGGCCTGCGCGTCCCCCACGAACGTCTGATACGTCATCGGCGTGTGCCGGCGGGCAACACCAGTAACCCCCCGATAGTCGGGAATCCCCGACTCGGTGGACAACCCGGCGCCGCTGAGCACCACCACACCACCGCCGGCCATCAGACGCGCGACCGGCTCGATCACATCCTGCACCCGACCAATGCTGCCCCAACCGCACCGCCAGCGACCAGCCACGCGAGGTGCTCGGGCCACCGCAGCGGCGGCAGGAAACTCAACCCGCGCGTCGCCGGGCCCGCCGCGCCGCCAACTCGTCGCCCACCAGATCCCCCGCCGCAGGCTCCTGCGCCGGCTGATCCGCCGCCCCGACCGCCGGCTCCGCCGGAAGATGCGACAACGACCCCAGGATCTCCTTGAACGCACCACCGATCGCGATGCCGAACACCCCCTGGCCGCCCTGCAACAGGTCGACCACCTCCTCCGGAGAACGACACTCGTACACCGTCGTCCCGTCAGAGATCAGCGTGATACCCGCCAGATCCTCCACCCCACGCGACCGCAACGCCTCGATCGCCTTACGGATGTTCTGCAACGACACCCCGGCGTCCAACAGCCGCTTCACGACCTTCAACACCACCAGGTCCCGGAACGAGTACAACCGCTGCGTACCCGACCCCGACGCGTCCCGCACACTCGGCACCACCAACGCCGTACGCGCCCAGTAGTCCAACTGGCGGTAGCTGATCCCCACCGCATGGCACGCCGTCACACCCCGGTACCCCACCGCACCGTCACCGTCAGTTGCCGACCCGGGCATCCCACCCGACTCGTCCAGCCCGGTAACCGGATCGGAATCTCGCGGCTCGTGCATCCGGACAACCTCCCCGTCAGTGCGATGACACGTCGTATCCGGGACGCGCACCCCTCGACACGGGCAACCCTATAGCGACCCTCCAGGGTTACCCGGGAGAAACCGTCGCGACACGCCGCGCATCGACAGCGACGAGCATCACCATCACCGAGAGTCACACACCGGTATGGGACGACGAACCAGCCCGCACCACGGGCCACCAGCTCAGCCGGCGAAATCCTCCGGACGCACCTGCTCCAGGAACTCCCGGAACTTCTCCACCTCGTCCTCCTGCTCGTCGGGGATCACGATCCCCGCCTCACTGAGGACCTCCTCGGCACAACGAATCGGCGCACCAACCCGCAACGCCAACGCGATCGAATCACTGGGCCGCGCCGAAACCCGCACCCCGTCACCGATCAACAGATCAGCGAAGAACACGTTCTCCTTCAGCTCGGTGATCTCCACCGCCCGCAACGGCGCCTTCAACGCCGCCAACACATCCCGCAGAAGATCGTGAGTCAACGGCCGCGCCGGCTTGACACCCTGCTGCTCGTAAGCGATCGCCGTCGCCTCGACCGCGCCGATCCAGATCGGCAGATAGCGGTCCCCCTCGACCTCCCTGAGCAGGACGATCGGCTGGTTGCTAGGCAGCTCCACCCGAACCCCGACCACGCTCAGCTCGCGCACCGCCGCCTCCGTGTCGTTGTCACCTACGCCGCACCGCGCCCTTCCCTGCACGGTACACGGACCGCGACACGGCCGTCCCATGCGCTTCCCGCACCAACAACCGCGCCAGAAGAGGGGTTACCCCCGCAAGCCTACGCCACGCACCGACCAGCCGATCCGGCCACACACGGCCGCCTCACCGCCCCAACGTCGAGCGCAACCCCACCCGCACCAGCGCCGCATGCAACTGCTGCGACAGCGCCACCAACTCCCGCGCCGTCTCCGCCGCCCGCGCCCGCGCCGCCGGATCACTCTGCCGCACCAACGGCGCCACCAACTGCGCGAACAAACCGACCTCCCGGTCCGCCGCCGTCCGATAACCCCGCAGATGCCGCGGCTGGAACCCGTACGCCGACAGCCCCGCCACCGCCCGCGCGATGATCAACGCATCGCCGTCGTACCAACCCGGCGGATCCGACACCACCAACCCGAGCCGCTCCAACTCCCCCAACATCGACTCGTCGATCCCGCTGCGCGACACCAACTCCGACCGGGAGAGCCGCACCTGACCCGACTCAGCCGACTGGCCGGCACCCCGCCCCGGCACCTCACCATCGGGCCCCACCGCCACCAACGCCGGCCGGGACCGCTCCGGTGCCTCCCCCGAAGCGTCCCAATCCGCCAACTGCTCACGAATCACCCGCAACGGCAGATACTGATCCCGCTGCGCGGTCAGCACGAACCGCAACCGCGCCACATCGTCCCAGCCGTACTTCCGGTAACCCGCCGCCGTCCGCTGCGGCTCCACCAGGCCCTCAGCCTCAAGGAACCGCAACTTCGAAATGGTCACGTCGGGAAAATCCACCCGCAGCTGAGCCAACACCTCGCCGATACTCATCAACGGCTGAGGGCGACCCGCCCCGGACGGCGTCGAGGCCGCAGGCTCGTTCACCCCCGGCCGGCCTCGCCCTCAGGGCGCGGACCGGCGATGAACACCACCCGGAACTTGCCGATCTGCACCTCGTCACCGTTGGTCAGCGTCGCCGCCTCGACCCGCTCCCGGTTCACGTACGTGCCGTTCAGGCTGCCCACGTCCCGCACCGTGAACGTCCCACCATCACGGTGGAACTCCGCGTGCCGACGCGACACCGTCACATCGTCGAGGAAAATGTCACTGTCCGGGTGCCGCCCACTGGTCGTCACATCGTGATCAAGCAGGAACCGGGCACCCGCGTTCGGGCCCCGACGGACCACCAGCAGCGCCATCCCCGGCGGCAACGAACCAGACATCCGGCTCGGCACCACATCGGTGTCCGGCCCCTCCAACGCTTCTTCGAGCGAACCGAGATTGAGCGTCGACGTGACGTCGAGCGGGGGGAACTCGTCGCCTGGGCGAGTCATGGGACCACCTCACGGATCTGTTTCGGTCGGCGTCGGGAGACGGCGGGTCTGGCCGCCGGGCGTACATCCACCCGGCGGCTGGCTCTCCGTGCCCCGAAAGGCTGTCCGCGACGCTCAACAAATGGGTTCTCGGTCGACTGGGCGAGCCTAGCCAGCGCCGAAAAACAGGGCAACCGGACGCGCGGCACAGAAACCGACCCGCCGGCACAGCAAACGCTCAGCTCTCGGTCAACTCGCGATACGCATCCGCACTGAGCAGCCCGTCAACCGCCGCCGGATCCGCCGGAGTGATCTCCACCAACCAACCCGACCCGTACGGATCCGTGTTGATCACCTCCGGGGTGTCGGCCAACAACTCGTTGCGCGCCGACACCGTACCGGCCACCGGCGCGTACAACTCCGACACGCTCTTGGTCGACTCGATCTCACCCAACGACTCACCGGCCGCGACCGCCGCACCGGACTCCGGCAACTGCACGTACACGATGTCGCCAAGAGCATCCTGCGCGAAATGGGTGATGCCGACCCGCACAGCCCCGCCGTCAGCGACCGACACCCACTCGTGCTCAGCGGTGTAACGCAGATCCTCAGGAATCACCAGCAGCGTCCTCATCCATCGCGACACCGGCCCGACCGGTGCCGGCCCCCACCGACCTAACCGACCGGCCGGGCGTGTTCCAGCGTCCTCGGCACGTGCAGCGCCGAAACCTCGGCAACCTCACGATCCTCAACGATCACGTTACCGCCGTCCTGCGCCACCGACGCCACCACCCCACCAGGAATGTTCAGCCCCGTGCGCATCGTCGCCGGATCCCCGATCACCGTGATCGTGAACGGCCCCGTCAACCGGCGCCCGTCCACGATCAACGAACCGCTCTCCCCATCCAGGAAGTACGTCGACGCGACGATCCGCACCGACGCCCGGTCACCACCGGAAATCTGCATCGCCTCCGCGCCGGCACCCCGCAACTCCTGCACCGCGTCCAACACCCGGATCGCCGAAATCGGCTTCGTACCCGCCTGGAACCGCACCGCCAGACCCGGACCCCGCGCCGGCAACGTACCCGCCAGGATCCCCAACTCGTCCGCCCGCCGGGTCGCCTCCTCCAACGCCGCCTGGCGCCCCTGCTCACCCGAACGCAACTGCCGCTGACTGTCCTCCAACGCCGTGATGTCCTGCCGCAGCCGGATGTCCCGCGCCTCCAGGTCGTACAGGATCCGGACCAGGTCCTCCTGCCGAGCCGCCGCCAACGACGAATCCGTCGACGTGGTCTTCAGCTGCACCGCGAGCGTGAAACCCAGCAGCACCAGCAGCACGCCGATCATCACCGTCGCCGAACCGAACCGCCGCCAACCCGCCGCCGCAACCGCCACCGCCGTCGCGGTGGCCGACGCCGTACCAGCCGACGCCGCCGACGGCTCGTCCGCCTCCTCGACCGGCGCCGGATCACCCTCGGCCGGCTGCCCCTGCGGCGACAACGGACTCAACTCATCCGGATCCGGCGCCTGCGGCCGCGGATCCGGCTCACCCGCCGGACCCTCCGGCCGGGCCGGCCCCGCCGGCTGCGGCCACCCCGTACCAGTCTCGGTGTGCTCGTCACTCACGCCACAAACCTACGCCCGGAACAGGTGCCGGCGGATCGCCGCCACGTTACCGAAAATCCGCACACCCAACACGACCACCACACCCGTGGACAACTGCCCACCCACACCCAACTGGTCACCCAGATAGACGATCAACGCGGCCACCAGCACGTTCGAGATGAACGACACCACGAACTGCTTGTCATCGAAGATCCGGTCCAACTTCGCCCGAACGCCACCGAACACCGCGTCCAACGCGGCCACCACCGCGATCGGCAGGTACGGCTGCAACGCCGCCGGCACCGTGGGATCCAACCACAGACCGAGAACCACACCGGCCAGCAGAGCCAGCACCGCGATCATCGACCACCTCCGGAGGGACTGGGGGACGTACCCGAGCCGGACGACTCGTCATCACCCGACGGCGACGCGCTCGGACTCACCGCAGGCTCCGCGTAGCGTAGCCGCGGCTCCGGAGCCGCCGGCAGGGTGAGGTCATCGACGTCCCGCACACCGAACGACAACCCGGTGTCCTGCGCCACCTTGCGCATCGTCAACGCGCTACGGCTGGACTCGTACCGCTTGCGCATCGAATCCGGACCGATCGCCGACACCTCGTACGGCCCGGTCACCGGCCGGAAATCCACCAGAATCGCCTGACCCGCGTTACGAATCGTCGAGGTCGCCGTCAACCGCTGCCCGTTGATCGCGATCGCCTCCGCCCCCGCACCCCACAGATCGTTGGCCACCCCCTGCAGGTCGCTGTAGAGCACCTGCGACGGCCCGACGTTGGCCCCACTGAGCGAATCCTGCCCGCCCGGCCCGTCCGCCAGCCGCACCACCACACCATCGCCACGCACCCGCCCAAGACCGGTGCTCGCCTCCAGGTCACGCAGCCGCGCCGCCTGCGAACCGCCCAGCGCCGCCTCCCGCTGCCGGTTCACCTCCTCGCGCAACTCGTCCGCCCGCACCGACAACGCGTCCGTGTCGGTCTGCCGCTGCTTGATCTGCGCCACCAACCCGGAACGGGCCTGCGCGCGACCCGGCTCCTCAGCCGTCGTCTGCCGGTACGCCACCGCGCACAGGAAACCGAGCAGCACGACGAGCACCAGGCTGACCGGCCCCACCGACCAGCCCGGCCGCGCCGGCCGCCCACTCTTCGCCCGCTGCGCCGCCGCATCGGCGTACCCGGGGTCCAGCGGATTGCGGAACAGCTCGGTGAGGAAGTCAGGGGTGAACGCCCGTACGCCGCGCCGGCCCTCGCCGTCGTCACCCACGCGCTCGCTCATGCCCCTCCTCGACCGCGTACCGCCCGCACCAACTGACGCGCCTGGACCACGTAGAACAGCCCGGCCACCCAGTAGAGCACCAGCCCCCACCACGCCAGGGCCCAGCCCACCGGGCCGGCGACCGCGGCGGCGCCCGACACGGTGGCCGCCAGCAGCAGCGTCGGGAAGGCCGCGAGCAGGAGGAACGTGGCGGTCTTGCCGACGTAGTGCACCGGCGGCGGGCCGTATCCGTACCGGCGGAGCACCACCAGCGAACCGAGCAGCAACAGCTCCCGCGCCAGCAGGGCGGCCGTGAACTGCCAGGGCACCACTTCCCGGGCGGTGAAGGCGACCAGGATGGCGAGGATGTACAGCCGGTCGGCGAGCGGATCGAGCAGCTCACCGAGGCGGCTGACCTGGCGCAGCCGCCGGGCGATCCAACCGTCGACCCAGTCGCTGGTGCCACCGATGGCCAGCACCACGATGGCCGCCACGTCCGCGCGGGCGACAAGGAACAGGTAGAGGAAGAGCGGGACACCGGCCAACCGCGCGAAACTGATCAGGTTCGGCAGGGTCAGCACCCGCTGCTCTTCGCCGGCGTCGGCGGCCTGGGGTTGCTCCGCTCCAGCGGGCCGACGCGACACCGAACCTCCTCCGCGACACGCTCGACCACCGCGGGCCCTCGGTCCGCCTGCGGTCGTGCGTGTTGTCCCTGCCGGCTCACGCCGGCGATCCCGATCCGGAATCTCCCCTGGCCCTGCCGTCCGCGCCGTCGATGATCGCGGACCGGCTGGATGCGCTGCCACTATATCGGGCTGCCATGACGCTCCCCTGGCCCAGCGGCACCGCGCCCGGTGCGTGGCTGTTGTTGTGACGGTGGTCACCACGTGTACAGCGTCCTAGGATGAATAGTCATGACGGCGGTCAGGCGGTACGCGCGGAGGTGTCCGCCGCCTCCGCCGCCTGCCCGAACGCCACCAGGGCACGCAGCAGTTCCTGCTGCATCCGGGCCGGCATCCGGTCGAGCACGGCCCGCACCGCCTCGTGCCGACGCGAGCGCACCTCCCCCAGCAGCGCCTGCGCCGCCGTGGTCGGGACCAGCCGAACCTCCCGACGATCCCGGGGGTCGGCCACCCGGCGCAGCAGGCCGATCGCCTCCAGCCGGTCACAGAGCCGACTCGCCGAGGAGGGCACCACGTCCAACAACTCGGCCAGACCGTTGACATTGGTCGCCGGTCGGCTGCACAGCAACGACAGCACCCGCAACTGGGTCGGCGAGACGGAGAGTCGATGCGGGGACACGGCCGAGTCGAGGACGGCCACCAGTGCCTCGGCGGCCCCGTCGACCGCCGCGGCGAGATCCGGTCGTTCCACCCGATGTCCCCTGCGAATGTCCCGCTGGTCCTGCCCTGTGGCTTCGGCCGCGTCCGTCAACCGCCCTCCCGGTCGCCGGAACCGTGCCAGTCCAGGCACACCACGACCGCGTCGTCACGCAGGTCGGCGTCGGCGTGGAAGGCCTGCAACTCGCGCATCACCGTACCAACCGCCTCGGTCGGCGGCTGCAACCGTGTGGCCCGCATCGACCGGGCCATCGCCCGCTGGCCGTACGTCTCCCGGCCGCTCGGGTCGGCGCCCCACACCCCGTCGGAGACGACGAACAGCCGGTCCCCCGGATCCAGGTCGAATTCCTGCAGGTCGTAGCGGGTCTCGGCGAACATGCCCAGCGGCAGTTGCTGGTCCAGCGCCACCCGGGTCACCGAACCACCACGTAGCCGCATCAGATGTGGAGAGCCCGCGTCCACCGCCCGCACCCGACCGGTGACACAGTCCAGTTCGAGCAGCACCGTGGCCACGTGCCGATGACCGCGATGCTGGTAGTAGACCGTGTCGGAGGCGAGTTCGGCCTGTTCCACGAGTCCGCCGCCGGAGCGGCGGGCGTTGCGCATCGCGTTCACCGTCACCGCGGTCAGCAGCGCCGCGGCCAGCCCGATGCTGTCGCCGTTGAGCACGGTGACGGTGAGCCGGTCGTCGTCCAGCGACCAGTCGAAGTGGTCACCGCCCACCGTGTACGCCGGTTCGAGCTGGCCGGCCAGGTGGAACGCGTCATGGCTGAGGCTGCGCCCCGGCAGCAGTTCCCACTGCAACTCGGCCGCCATGCTCAGCCGTTCCCGGCGGCGGGCCCGCCGGTACCGGTCGGTCTCCTGGTCGGCGGCGCGCAGCGCCATGGCCACCTCACCGGCGACGTCCACCGCCCGAGCGGCGACCTCCTCCGACGGCTCCTGGGGCAACTCGACCATCAGCACGCCCAGGCGTTCACCCCAGACCGTCAGCGGCAGGTAGAGCCGACACCGGCCGCCCGCGTCGCCGTCGCGCACGGGCTGCTGACTGCTGAAGCAGCGCTGGACCATGCTCTGCCCGGCCTGATCCGCGACCTCCGGCTGTCGCGAGTCGACCACCGGCCACAGACCGTTGATCCGGTAGTCGGCGACGAAGACAGCGGTGCCCGACGCACCCAGCACGGACCGGATGGCCCGGTCGGCGGCCTCGACCACACGGTCGGGCGGCGCCTCGCGCAGGGCGCGGGAAACCCCCGTGAGCGCATCCGCCATGACCATCCTCCGAAAATACTTGCCTTGGGGCAAGCATCATACGGAGGCGGCCCGGCGCCCGGTCACCCGGCCGACCGCACCGCCACCACGCCGTGGAAGGCGTCCGGCACCTGCTCCGGCGGCCCGTCCGGCCGCCACTGCGGCACCGCCACGATCCCCTCCGATGTGGGCGTCCACCGCCCCAGCAACGGCGCGAACGCCGCCGGCGACCGCATCCGGAAGGCCGGACCCATCATGGCCAGCGCCTGCGGGTTGTCGGCCAACTCCTCGGTATCGAAGTCGATCGCCAGCTGGCTGCCCACCGCCGTCGCCGCGTACAGCTCGTCGAGCGTGCGGGCGAGCGTGTCGTCGTCCAGGAAGGCGGCCAGGCCGAGGAACACCACACCCACCGGTCGCCGACCCCAGCCCGGCACGAAGCGGTGCAGCAACGCCGGATCCACCGTGCCGAGGTCGGTGGCGTCGCCGAAGCCGTACCCGGCCCGGTCGCTGCCGGCCAGTAGACGCTGACCGAGGCGGATGGTGACCGGGTCCACATCGGTGTAGAGGACCGTGGCGTCGGTGGCGACCTCGTGCACGTTGCCCATCGTCGGCACCCCCGCGCCGAAGACCAGGAAACTGTCCACACCGGTCGCGGCGATCGCGCGTACCGCCCGGCCGAGGAAGGCTCGCAGGGACTGGAAGACCGGCGCGCAGGGCCCGTACGCCTGCTCGAAGGCCCGAGCCGCGGCGACGTCGACCGGGTAGTGGTGCTCCCCGCCGAGCCAGAAGTCGATCATCCGTGCCGTGCTCGGCTGGTCGGGTTCCACCATCGACGACGCTCCCTCCCCAGGCGGTCCAGGCCAGCGTACCGACACCGGGCCCGTGGCCGGTATCGCCCCGCTGAGCAGCACCGGCCGGGATACTGACGAAAAGACCGGTCCCGGTGCCGGCACAGACGGGGGTGACGGTGGACTCGGCCGATGCAGCGGTGGTGGTCGGCGTGGACGGCTCCGAGTCCGCGCTCGCCGCGGTACGACTCGCCGCGGCGGAGGCGGCCCGCTGGCACCGGCCGTTACGAGTGGTGCACGCCTTCATCTGGCCGCTGCTGCACTCCCCGATCACACCGGCCACCGACGGTCCACCCGGCGGTGGGCTGCGTGGCCAGGCGCAGGGGCTGGTCGCCGCCGCGGTCGACGAGGCGCAGGCCACCGTCCCGGGGCTGCGGGTGACCGGTGAGATCGTCGACGGTGCGCCCACGGGCGTCCTGCTCGACGCGGCCACCACCGCCGCGCTGGTGGTGCTCGGCGATCGCGGACTGGGTGGCTTCGCGGCGCTCGTGGTCGGCTCCGTCGCGGTCACCGTCGCCGCCCACGCGCCGTGCCCGGTGCTGGTGGTCCGGGGTACCGCCCGCCCCGACGGGCCGATCGTGGTCGGCGTGGACGGCTCGCAGCTGTGCCGCCAGGCGGTGGAGTTCGCCGTGCAGACCGCCGCCCGGCGCGGCGCCGAGGTGATCGCCGCCCACGCGTACCGGCACCCCGTCCCCACCCGCCCCGGCGACATCCAACCCCTGGTGTACGACGAGTCCGCGCTCCAGGCCGACGAGGAGCGGGCCCTCGCCGAGTCCGTCGCCGGGCTGGCCGAGCGGTACCCGGACGTGCCGATCCACCGCGAGTCGGTACGCGGACGCGCCCCGAAGATCCTCACCGAGGCATCCCGCAGCGCACAACTGCTGGTGGTCGGGGGTCAGGGACGCGGCGAACTGACCGGGTTGCTGCTGGGGTCGGTGAGCCGGTCCATGCTGCACCACAGCCACTGTCCGGTCGCGGTGGTCCGCAGCCGAGACTGAGTGGATCGACGGGGTTGGCCCCGGTCCAGGCGGGTAGACGGGGCGCGTACATCACCGGCGACCACCAGAGGAGACCGTGATGCCAGGACCCAGGCCGGGCAGCAACGCCTACGACAAGCAACGTGCCCGCATCCGCAACGCCATCGACAACTCGGGGCGGGGCGCGTCGGACGAACGGGCCGACGAGGCCGCCAACCGGATCCTGCAGGGCGACCGGGGGCAGCGCGGCATCGTCCGGGGCGAACGCACCTACGGCCCGAAGGGCAACCGCGAACCGGGCGACCCGAAGTGAAGGGCACCGCGCTGGCCGACGGGCTGATCGCCGGAGCGGTGGGCACCGCGGCCCTGAACGTCGCGACCTATCTGGACATGGTGGTACGGGCCCGCCCGGCCAGCCAGAGCCCGGAGGAGAGCGCCGGACGGGTGGCCGACGTGACACACCTGGACCTGGGGCCACGGGAACGGGCCGGCAACCGTCGCTCCGGCCTCGGCGCACTGATGGGCTACGGCCTCGGTGTGGCGGCGGCCGTCGGCTTCGCGGCGTTGACCCGGGGCCGGCGGCAGCCGGTGCTGCGGGCCGCCGCGCTGCTCGGTGGCGGGGCGATGACCCTGTCCGACGGGTCGTTGACCCTGCTCGGCGTCACCGATCCGCGTACCTGGCGGCGCGTCGACTGGCTCGCCGACCTGGTGCCGCACATCGCGTACGGGCTGACGGCCGCAGCCACCTGGAACAGGCTGCGGCCGTCCGGCGCGACCGGGCGCTAGCCCTGGTCGCTCTCGTCCTCGGCAACCGGCTGCCCGGTCGGCCCGTACGGCGACACCTGTCCACGGGGGACGGGGCGCCCGGTGTCCGCCCGGGACCTGCCACGGCTACCGGGATGACCGGCCGGGCCGGGACCCTTGTTGTCCTGGCTCGTGCCGCCCAGGGCGTTGCGACGGAACTCCTGCTGCTGCGGGTTCGTCACGGTCGTCTCCCTTCGCGAGGGGCGGGACGCGGCAGTGGACCACGTCCACCAGCGGCTCGACGCCGCCGTCGTCCACCAGCGGCTTACCCGCCGCCGTCGGCGGCATTCCGCACCGGGGACCTCGACCCGGGCCTACTCGGCCGCGCAGCGGGTAAGCGCCGCCGATGGCTGACCAACGGGATGTCGCGCGGGCCCTGCTGACCCGCCACACGTACGCCGAGGAGGCCGGCATCTCCCTGGCCGACCGGCCGGCACCGCTGTACCAACTGCTCGTGCTCGTCACGCTGCTCAGTACCCGGATCAGGGCACAGGTGGCGGTAGCCGCCGCCCGGGAACTGTTCGCCGCCGGGTTTCGCACCCCAGCGGCGATGGAGGCGGCGAGCTGGCAGCAGCGGGTCGACGCGCTCGGCCGCGGCCACTACCGCCGCTACGACGAGCGGACCGCGACGATGCTCGGCACCGGCGCCCGCCGCTGCCTGGATCGCTGGCACGGTGACCTGCGGCGGCTGCGTCGGCAGGCCGGCGGCGACCAGGAACAGCTGCGCCGGCTGCTGATCGAGTTCCCCGGCATCGGCCCCACCGGCGCGGACATCTTCCTCCGCGAGGCGCAGACGGTCTGGCCGGAGCTGCGACCGTACGCCGACCGGCGCACGGTCGCCGGGGCGAAGCGGCTCGGTCTGCCCGCCACCCCGGACCGACTGGCCGGGCTGGTCGACGAGGTCGAGTTCGGGCGGCTGGCCTCGGCGCTGGTACGGGTGGCACTGGGCGAGGAATCGGCCGGGCAGATCAAGAGCAGCGTCGGCACCGGCTGAGCGGCCGGCGGTACGCGCCTGCGGTGTGGGTTGCGCACCGAGCGGCCGGGCGACACGTCGCCGGTGACCTCCAGCCGGGGCAGCGTGGCGGGTCACTTGGCCGCGTCGCCACCGGGCTTGGTCAGATGCCACACCAGCAACGCGGCGAGCAACGCCAACACCACCAGCCCGCCGGAGAGCCCACCGCCCTCCTCCGGGGAGCGGCCGGTGGTGCCGAAGTAGATCACGGCGAGGCCGGCCAACACCGCGACGAGCTTGCGGATGCCTCGGTCCTTCACAGCTCGCACCGTACACCGGACGAATCGGCCATTCCGGGCGTCCGGCGGGATGTCCCCCGACCGGGCGAAGCGGTCAGTCGGACTCCAGGTCGTCGAGCGAGATCTTGTGGCTCATCAACCAGCGGGCCAGCGCCGACATGCCGAACAACCACAACGGCGCCGACTCGGTGGGGCCGTTGGTGGCGAAGATGGCGAACCGCAGGTCCGGTGCGCGGTACGCCTCGATCCGCCATCGGTGCTGCTTGTCCCGCCAGACCGCACTCGGGTCCATGCCGTCACGGTAAGTGCTGGGACAGCGTCCCGACCGGCGATGCCGCCGAGCCGGGCCGTCGGATCAGGCGGTGGACGCCTCGCGGCGGGGACCCACCACCATCCGGGTGTCGTCCGGCAGCCGACGGGTACTGCCCTGCCGATCGAGCAACTCCAGCAGCGGCACCGCCACCCGGCGGGTGGTGTCCAGGGCCTGCCGGGCCGCGCTGAGCGTGAACGGTTGCGGCAACGTGGCCAGCACCCGTACCGCCTGCTGTGGCGCGGCCGGGGGCAGCAGCACGTTGCCGGTCAGCCGCAGCAACGCCCCGGCGCGTACCGCCGCGCCGATCTCCCGCACCCCGAGCCCGACGGCGGCGAGCCGGTCGGCGTCGGGGGCGCGGAACGGCCTCGCCGCCAGCTCGTCGCGCAGCAGGGCCAGCGCGCGGGCCACCGGCTCGGGCAGCGGATCCACTTCGTAGCAGCCGACCCGACCCGCCGCCAACCGCAGCGGCGCCCGCACCAGCGCCGCCACCAACGCCCGGTCCGGCAGGTCGAGACGCTGCCGCAACACCTCCACCGGGACGCCCGGCTCCAGCGGATACGTTCGGGCGTAGTCGGCGACCGCGTCGGTGAGCTGCCGGCCCAGCCGCCGCCAGTGCTCCGGGTCGGCCAGCCAGTCCCCCGCCACCGGCTCGACGGTCACCGGCACCCCGGCTCGGCGCAGGTCGGCGGCGCGGGCCAGACCTCGACGGCGCAGCTCGCCGGAGAGGTCCGGCCGGCCGTCCACGGTGGCCAGCACCGCCGCCCGCGCCGCCGCCGCACCCCGCCGACGCAACGGCGGCGGGGCGACGTCCAGCACGGTGACCCCGCCGGCCACGTGGCGACGGCCCGGATCGCGCAGCAGGGCCCGGTCACCGACCAGCAACGGCAGCGACCGGGCCAGCCGCAGCCGGACGGTGTCCGCGCCCAGCGGGCGTACCCGCACCGGCACCGCCGCCGAACCGACATGCAGTGTCAACGTCGCCGGCAGGTCGGCCGCCGGGTCACCGGCCAGCCGCACGTCGACCAGGTCGGTGCGGGCGAACCGGCCCGGGGTGAGCAGCGCGTCGCCGCGGGCGATCCGGTCGCGGGCCAACCCACGCAGGTTGACCGCGACCCGGGCGACCGGGTCGACCTGGCGGCAGGGCGCGCCGAGACGGTGCAGGCCCCGCACCCGCACCGGTTCGCCGCTGCCGGCCAACTCCAGTTCGGCGCCGACCCGCAGCCGGCCGGCGCCGAGGGTGCCGGTCACCACGGTGCCGCTGCCGCGCACGGTGAAGCTGCGGTCCACCCACAGCCGGACCGGTGCGTCGGCCGACGGGGCGGGCAGCCGCGCCGCGAGCCGGTCCAACGCGGCCCGCAACTCGGGCAGGCCGGCACCGGTGGCCGCGCTGACCACCACCGCGTCCACGCCGCGCAGCGAGGTCGCCGCCAGCTCCGTTCGGGCCCGCTCCAGGGCGGGTCCCGGGTCGGCGAGGTCCGCGCGGGTCACCACCAGCAGCCCGTACGCGACCCCGAGCGCGTCCAGCGCGGCCAGGTGCTCGCTGGACTGCGGCATCCACCCCTCGTCGGCGGCGACCACCAGCATCGCGGCGGGCACCGGACCGACGCCGGCGAGCATGTTCGGCACGAACCGCTCATGCCCGGGCACGTCGACGAACGCGACGGTGGCACCGGAGGGCAGCGCCGTCCAGGCGAACCCGAGGTCGATGGTCATCCCGCGGCGACGTTCCTCCGCCCACCGGTCGGGCTCCATCCCGGTCAGCTCCCGCACCAGCGTGGACTTGCCGTGGTCGACGTGCCCGGCGGTGGCCACCACCAGCATGCTCAGTCGTCCCCGGGCACGGCCAGCACGGCGGCGCGTACGGCGGCGTCGGCGTGCGGGGGCACGCAGCGCAGGTCCAGCAGCAGGCGGCCGTGCGCGACCCGGCCGAGCACCGGCGGTTCGCCGGTGCGCAGCGCTGCGGCGTACCGCTCGGGCAGGCTCAACGCCCACGATTCGAGCTCCACCCCGGGGGCGCCACCGCCACCCACGACCGCCACCGACGGCACCACCTCGATCTTGTGACCGTCGGCGGCGACGGCGTCACGCAGCCGCTCGGTCCGGTCGCGCAGCGCCGCCGGATCGGCGTGCAGCGCCGACCGGGTGGGCGTGACCGGATCACCGAGTGTGGCCGCCAGCGCGGCCAGGGTCAGTTTGTCCACCCGCAACGCCCGGGCCAGCGGGTGCCGGCGCAGCCGCTCGACCAACTCGGCACGGCCGAGCAGCAACCCGGCCTGGGGACCGCCGAGCAGCTTGTCGCCGCTGGCGGTGACCAGCGCCGCGCCGGCGCGCAGGGTGCTCGCCGCGTCCGGCTCGTCGGGCAGCAGCGGGTCCGGCGCGAGCAGCCCGGAGCCGATGTCCACCACCACCGGCACCCCGAGGTCGGCCAGCCGCCGCACCGGCACGGCCGAGGTGAAGCCGGTGATCCGGAAGTTGGACGGGTGCACCTTGAGCACGAACCCGGTGCGCGGGCCGACCGCGGCGGCGTAGTCGGCCAGCGTGCTCCGGTTGGTGGTGCCCACCTCGCGCAGTCGGGCCCCGGTGCTGGTGAGCAGGTCGGGCAGCCGGAACCCGTCGCCGATCTCCACCAGTTCACCCCGGCTGACCACGATCTCCGCGTCGGCGGCCAGGGCGGTGGCGGCGAGCACCAGGGCGGCGGCACCGTTGTTCACCACGTGCACCGCCCCGGCCGACGGCACGGCGGCGGCGAGGGCGTCCAGCGCGTCACGGCCACGGCGGGCCCGTCGACCGGTGTGCAGGTCCAGTTCGACGTCGGTGTGGCCGGCGGCGGCGACCATCGCGGTCACCGCGGCGTCGGAGAGCGCGGCACGGCCGAGGTTGGTGTGCAGCAGCACCCCGGTGGCGTTGAGCACGGCCCGTGGCGTGGCCGCCGGCAACGCGGCCAGCGCGGCGTCACGTACCTGCTCGGGGTCGATCTCGCCGCGCCGGGCCCGGTCCTGGGCCTGCCGGACGGCGGCCTTGACGCGGTCCCGGCCCAGGCTGACGGCGGCCGTGGCCAGCCGTGGCTCGGCCAGCAGCGCGTCGGTGCGTGGCACCCGACGCCTCGGGTCGGCGCGACCGTCGCCCATCGGGTCATCTCCTCGCAGCGCTGGCGGAGACGGACGGGAATCGAACCCGCCTGGCCCGGGTCCCGGACCACACCGGTTTTGAAGACCGGGAGGGGCACCAGCCACCTGAACGCCTCCACCGAGCATTGGATCACAGCTCGGTCACGGCGGCACCGGGAGGTGGCCCGGCCCTACCCGTCCGGTGCCTCGGCCGCCCGCCGCCGGGCCAGGCGCTCCCGCTGCGGCAGCACCGTGTACCGGGGGTCGCGGGCGGAGACGACACCGGCGTGGAAGACCCCGAACCGGGTGGCCAACGACGCGGCCAGCAACGCCGCACCGGAGAGCGCCGCCACCGTGCGGTTACGCCCGGCCAGCACCGCGCCGGCCACCCCGGCGGCGGTCAGGGTCCGGCCGGCCCGCAGCAGCCGCCCGGCACGGCCGGTCCGGTACGGCTCGCCGAGCAGACCGAGACGGGTCTCCACCTGATGGGCGCCGTACAGTTCCAGGGCGGCACCGGCCACCGCCATCCGGCGCGCCGGACCGGCCTGTGCCGGCGGCACGGCGATCAGACCCACCGCGGCGCCGCTGGCCAGGGCACTGCCGCCGAACACCAACGGCAGATGTGGGTACGCCTCGTGCCACGACGGTACGGCGGTGTCGGCCAGCAACACCGCCGTGTACGTGCCCAGGGCCGGCGCGGTCAGCGCGGCCGCCAGCCCGGCGGCCCGCCCCAGCGGCGGCAGCGCCCGGCGGGCCAGCCGCAGCGGACCCCGTTCCGGCAACAGCGGTGCCGCCTCGGCGATGGCGGCCACCCCGGCCGCCGAACCGTACCCGGCGAGGATCCAACTGCCCACCGACATCGGGGAGGTCGGCTTGGCCACCCGCAGCATGTGGTGGAAGCGCTCCGGCCGACCCAGGTCCTTGACCAGCAGCCCGGCACTGGCGGTGATCGCGGCCAGTGCGGCGACCCGCCCGGCCCGCCGTACCGCCGGCCGGTCGGTGAGCTGCCCACCGGCCGCCAACAGCGACGACCCGGCGGCGAGTCCGCCGGTGAACAGGTACGCGGCGATCTCCCAGGTCCACACCGGCGGTTTCAGGATCGGCCGCCCGTAGTACGAGGTGAACTCGGCCGGCGGCACCGTCAGCCCCGCGTCGCCCCGCCCGCGGCGCCCGCCCGACATCTCCCGACGGAACCGCTCACCCACCGGCGGTCGCTCGGGGCTCATCGGCGACCGCCGAGGAACGCGACGACCGCGCCCGCTGCCATGGCCAGCGCGGCCACCCCGGCACGCTGCCACATCTTCGGCAGGTCACGGGTGGTGACCTGCGGATCGGGCGGCAGGCCGTACACCTCAGGCTCGTCGAGCAGCAGGAAGAAGGCCCCGTCGCCGCCGACACCGTCGTGCGGGTCGTGGCCGTAGAGCCGCGCCTCGGGCGTGCCCCGCTCGTGCAGGGTGGCGACCCGGGCGGCGGCCCGCTCCCGCAACTCGTCCAGCGGGCCGTACTGGATGGACTCGGTGGGGCAGGCCTGCGCGCAGGCCGGCGTCAGGCCCGCGCCGATCCGGTCGTAACACAGGGTGCACTTCCAGACCCGGCCGTCGTCGACCCGCCGGTCGATGACGCCGTACGGGCAGGCCGACACGCAGTAGCCGCAGCCGTTGCAGATGTCCTCCTGCACCACCACCGTGCCGAACTCGGTACGGAACAACGCCCCGGTCGGGCAGACGTCCAGGCAGCCGGCCTGGGTGCAGTGCTTGCACACGTCGGACATCATCAGCCACCGAAAGTCGCTGCGCCCCTCGGCGGTGCCGGTACGCCCCGGCGGACCGGCGGCGGGCATCCCGAGGAACTCGGTGGCCCCGGACGCCGGAGCTTCGGTCGGCTCGGATCCGCCGCGATGCCCGGCCGGCCGGGGCTGCTCGACGAAGGCGACGTGCCGCCACGAGTTCGCGGTCAACGCCCCGGTGTTGTCGTACGACATGCCGAGCAGGTCCAGCCCGGACGTGGGTACGCCGTTCCACTCCTTGCAGGCCACCTCGCACGCCTTGCAGCCGATGCAGACGCTGGTGTCGGTGAAGAAACCCATCCGGGGCGGCGCGTCGACCCAGCCGGCCCCGGCCGCCGGATCGCCCGGCGGCGGGGCGGCCGGTGTGGCGGGCCCACCGGGTCGGCCCTGCGCGTCGACCATCAGCCGTTCCCCTCTCCGTCGCCGCCGGAACCGGGCGGCCCGATCGGCACTCCGGGGGTGACCGCCGGCGGGACGGCGCCCGGCGTGACGCCCGCCCGACGACGGTAGTCGTCCACCAGCTCACCGAGCGCCGCTCCGGTGGGCCGGCGGCCCGGACGGACGTCACACGTGCCGATCTTGCTCTCCTGGATCAGTACGTTCGGGTCCAGGGTGATGCCGAACAGGTCGTTCGCCGAGTCGCCGGTGACCAACCCCTCGAACCCGAAGTGGTACGGCAGCCACAGCTGGTGGATCACCCGACCGTCCACTCGCAGCGGCACCAGCCGGTCGGTGACCAGCACCTTCGCCTCGATCACCGCGCGGGCGCTGACCAGGTGCGCCCAACCGAGATGGTTCAGCCCGGCCAGCGTCGCCAACTCCGGGGAGACCTCGACGAACATCTCCGGTTGCAGTTCCGCCAGCGGCGCCACCGTACGACTCATCCCGCCGGCCGTGTGGTGCTCGGTCAGTCGGCTGACCGTGAACACGTACGGAAAGACCTGGCTGTGTTCCTGTGGCGGGCTGGGATTGACGGAGTTCACCGGATGCCGGTACGTCTTGCGGGTCGGGTTGCCCTGCTGACCGTAGAGCGGATTACGCACCGGCGACTCCGCCGGCTCGTAGTGGGTGGGCAGCGGCCCGTCCAGTACGCCGCTGGGCGCGTACAGCCAGCCCTTGCCGTCGGCCTGCATCACGAACGGGTCGTCACCGGCCAGCGCCGCCGGCCCCGAGGCGCCCGGCGGCGGCCGGTACGACGGCGCCTTGGTCACCTCGAAGTCGGGCACGTCGTGGCCGGTCCACCGCCCCGCCGACTCGTCCCACCAGACGTAGCGCTTACGGTCGCTCCACGGCCGGCCCTGCGGGTCGGCGGAAGCCCGGTTGTACAACATGCGTCGGTTCGCCGGCCACGCCCAGCCCCACTCGGCGGCCACCCAGTCCTGCTCGCCGCCCGGCCGGCGACGGGCCGCCTGGTTCACCCCGTCGGCGTACACCCCGGCGTAGATCCAGCAGCCGACGGCGGTCGTACCGTCGTCGCGGGCCTCGGCGAAGCCGGCGAGCGGGCGACCGGTGGCGATGTCGTACCCGTTGATCTCCCGCAGCACCGCCTCGGCGTCCGGCTCGTCGTGCGGACCATGGGTGGGATAGTCCCAGGCCAGGTCCAGCAACGCCCGGTCGCGGGGCAGCGGCGACCCGGCCAGCTTCTCCCGCAGCCGGCGCCCCAGGTGGTAGAAGAACCACAACTCCGAGCGGGCGTCGCCGGGCGGATCGACCGCCTTCTCCCGCCACTGCAACAACCGCTGGGTCTGGGTGAAGGTGCCCTCCTTCTCCACGTGCGAGGCGGCGGGTAGGAAGAACACCTCGGTACGGCACTCCTGCGGCACGATCTCACCGGTGGCCACCTCGGGGCCGCGCTGCCAGAACGTCGCACTTTCGATCATGAACAGGTCCCGTACCACCAGCCACTCCAGGTTGGCCATGCCGAGCCGCTGCGCCCGACCGTGCGCCGAGCCGACCGCCGGGTTCTGGCCGAGCAGGAAGTAACCCCTGATCTTCCCGTCGATCATGTCGAGCACCTGCTGGTAGGTGCCGTGGTCACCGGTGAGCCGAGGCAGGTAGCCGTAGCAGAAGTCGTTGTCCGGGGTGGCCGCCTCGCCCCAGTACGCCTTCAGCAGGCTGGCCGCGTACGCGCGGGCGTTGCCCCAGAAACCCTTCTGCCCGGGGTGCCGGATGGCGTTCACCCAGTCGTCGAAGGTGGGGTGCTGGGCGTGATGCGGCATAGGCAGGTAGCCGGGCAGCAGGTTGAACAGCGTCGGGATGTCGGTGGAGCCCTGGATGCTGGCATGCCCGCGCAGCGCCAGCACCCCGCCACCGGGTCGACCCACGTTGCCCAGCAACAGTTGGATGATCGCTCCGGTGCGGATGTACTGCACCCCGACGCTGTGCTGCGTCCACCCCACCGAATAGATCAGGCAGCCGGTCCGCTCCCGGCCCGAATTCTGCGTCCAGGCGCGGGCCAACTCCAGGAACTTCTCCGGCGGCAGCCCGCAGACCCGCTGCACCATCTCCGGCGTGTAGCGGGCGAAATGCCGCTTGAGGATCTGGTAGACGCAGCGCGGATGCTGCAACGTCTCGTCCCGCTCGACCTGGCCGGCGATCGGGGCACCATGCGACTCGTGCCGCAGCCCGGCGGCGGTCTCCCGCGCGGTCGCCGTGTGACCGCTGCCGGAATCCCGCTCGTGCCCGGCGTACTGCCAACTGTCCTGCACGTAACTGCCGGTGGCCGGATCGAACCCGGAGAAGAGCCCCTCGGCGTCCTCGGCGTCGACGAAATCCTCGCTGACGATCGTCGCCGCGTTCGTGTACGCCAGCACGTACTCCCGAAAGTCCAGCTCGTTAGTCAGGATGTAGTTGATCACTCCGCCGAGCAGGGCGATGTCGGTGCCCGCCCGGATCGGCAGATAGACGTCAGCCGACGCGCTGGTCCGAGTGAACCGTGGATCGACATGGAACACCTTCGCCCCACGCTTACGCGCCTCCATCACCCACTGGAAGCCCACCGGGTGGGCCTCGGCCATGTTCGACCCCTGGATGACGATGACGTCAGCGTTCGCCACGTCCTGTTGGAAAACCGTCGCGCCACCGCGACCGAAGCTGGCCCCCAGACCGGGGACGGTGGCGGAGTGTCAAATCCGCGCCTGGTTCTCGATCTGAAGCGCCCCCATCGCGGTGAACAACTTCTTGATGAGGTAGTTCTCCTCGTTGTCCAGCGTCGCCCCACCGAGGCTGGAAATGCCCAACGTACGGTTCAACGGCCGACCCTCGGCGTCCACGTCCTCCCACGTCTCGGCGCGGGCGGCGAGGATCCGGTCGGCGATCATGTCGAGCGCGGTGTCGAGGTCGAGGTCCTCCCACTCGGTGCCGTACGGCCGGCGGTAACGCACCGTCGTCTGCCGCAGCGGACTGGTCACCAGACTCTTGCTGGCCGAGCCCTTCGGGCAGAGCCGACCACGGGAAATGGGGCTGTCCGGGTCGCCCTCGATCTGGGTGACCTGGTTACCCGAGACGAAGACCCGCTGCCCACAACCGACCGCACAGTACGGGCAGACGGAACGGGCCACCCGGTCGGCGGCCTCGGTGCGCGGGGTGAGCGCCGCCGAACGGGCAGACTGGGCCGCCGCGCCCCGGCCCAGCGGATCGGCGCCGGTGAGCTGCCGGTAGACCGGCCAGCCCAGCAACACGTCCCGCAGACCCACGCCCGTCACCTCCGAGTTCGACCTTAGGGCAGACGAGCGCGGTCGGCGACCCGGCTCGGCAGAACCGGACCGCCCCCGACCCGTAGACGGGCCGGGGGCGGCAGTGGGTGTCGGTGTGCAGGTCGCCTCTCGGCGAGTGGCGCGACGCGGCTCCAGCCGAACGGTATTCCGCGAAGGCAATTAGGTGAGGCCCGGGGACACTGGATCACACCGACGCTCGGTACAACCGACCCACCTCCATCCTTGTTCCCACTCCCCAGCAACTCACTCCCACCAGCTCTGCTGTGCAAGGAAGGGCACCTTATTAACGCCTGAGGTAGAGGAAGGGCCCCCTGTTAACACCCGGCCCGGCAGCGCGCAGGGCGGCGTAGGGCGGGAGCCCGGCCGCGCAGGGCGGGAGCCCGGCCACGCAGGGCAGGACCGGCGGAGCCGAGCCAGGGCAGGCCGGGGGTGGTGGAGACGACGTTGGCCGGCACCCGGGTTCGGGTGCCGGCCAACGGTTTATTGCTCCCCCTGTGAAGGAATGTCAGCTGTTCCAGTGCTGGGTGACCAGGTCGGCGGCCTGCTGCTCCCACTGGGCGTAGTGGTCGGGGTACGCCGACACCTGCACGGTCTGGGCGGCCTTGGTCAGCGGCATGTCCTGCCACCCGTCGACCTGCTTGAGGCCCTTGAGGAAGGCCAGGGTGGAGTACTCGGGGTCGGTGATCTGCTCGACCGTGCCCCAACCGCTGGAGGGGCGCTGCTGGAACAGGCCCTGCGAGTCGTGGTCGTTACGGTCACCGAGGTGGCCGAGGTTCTCCAGCTTCGACTCCTGCAGGGAGGTGGCGATCGCGACCACGGCGGCACGCTCGTCCATACCGGCCTTCTTCGTCGCCGAGATGATCGCCTTCACACTCGCGACCTGCTCACCGTTGAGGTCGATGCGGGACTGGGCGCCCTGCACACCGTGCGGAATCAGCTTGCTCGTGTCGGGCTTGTCGGCCTGCACCGCCACAGCGGTGGTACCGGCCACGGGGGTCACGTCGGCGTGGGCGGCGACCGGGCCGGCGAACACGCCACCGGCGAACGCGACACCAGCGATACCCAGAACAGTCTTACGCAGCATCGAAGTCATGATCAAAGCTCCATTCGGGGGTAGACGCCACCCGCCACAAGGGGACGGCAAGCAACGCAAACGCCGTCAGGCGCTAAAAGACAAAAGAGGGAAAGAGGTCCGGCTGACTCGCGGGGTGGGGGGCCTCGCGGCGCCGGGACCATGTGTAACGACCGGCCGGGCCAGGTCATTCCGAAATCCGCCCGCCGACCACACCGACCAGCACCGCCACCGAAGCGGGCCCGGCCAGCCATGTACAACCAACCCGACCCGGCCGGCATTCCACCCCGAGGGCACTGCCACCCACACCCCGAAACGGACGTCTGGCTCAAATTGCCGACAACTGGGCGGGCACACTGCCCGCCGGTACGCCGATCCCGACGCCGGCGAGCCGGGACGATCCGATTTCGGCCGGTGCGGGGTTACCCTGACAGCATGCAGGCCGTCTCATCCGTCACGACCGGCGTGGCGTACCTCGCCCGGCCCGGCCGGCCCGCCGTGGTCGCCCGGACGCTGGCCGAGCTGCGCGGGCCCACCCGCGGGGTGGTGGAGTTGCCGGTGCGACTGATGTGGAGCAGCGACCGCGCGTTCGACCTGGCCGATCCGGACCAACTGCTCTGGATGTACGAAAACGTACTGCGCGAGACCACCAGCCTCGACGACCTGCGCCGTCTGGTCGACGGCCGGACACTGCGCCGGGTGTGGCGGCTGCTGAACCTGCCCCACGGCGTACGTGCGGCGTGGGAGAGCCGGCACCGGGGTCTCCGGTCAGCGTGACCGGGTCCCACCCGCACGACTTCTACCGCGAGGTGGCCCGGGTGGCGCTGGCCGTCGCCGGTCCGCACCGCTTCGTGCTCGGCGGCGGTGTGGCGTGGGCGGCCCACGGGCTGGTCACCCGCCCCACCGAAGACGTCGACCTCTTCGCCGACGTGGAGGGTGCTGCCGCCGCGGCAGCCGCCGGAGTCCGAGCGGCGTTGCAGGCGGCCGGGTTCGAGGTGACCAACGCGGACCCGGACAGCGACCTCGGCAACCTGTTCGACGGCTTCGACCAGGACATGCGGGACTTCGTCGTCGCCCGGGACGGCCGCCAGATCCGGCTCAGTCTGGCAAGACTCGACCGGCACCGTAGCCCGGTGGTGATGGACCTCGGGCCGGTGATGGACGTCCGCGATCTGATCGCCAACAAGACCGCCGCCCTGGTCAACCGTCGCGAGGTCCGCGACTACATCGACGTGGCCGCCGCCCTGGCGCACCGGTCGGTCGCCGACCTGCTGGATTTGGCCCGGCAGCTCGATCCCGCGCTCGACGACGAGGACGTCCGGGCCGCCGGCCGTTACCTGGACCGGATTCCGGACCGCCGCTTCGCCCGCTACGGCCTCGACGCCGCCGACATCGCCCAGATCCGGCGACAGCTCACGGACTGGCCCCGCTGACGTCGGCGCGCCGCTGGGTGTAGCCGCCGACGGCCACCTCGACCAACGCGGCCGACCACATCGACGGGCACCGCGCCCCTCCCTCGCACAAACGTTAAGAAGGGACCCCTTATCTACCGCAGGCGTTAACAAGGTGCCCTTCCTTTCATCTCATTTGGTGAAGCGGCCACCGGTGACGCCGAGTACCTCGCCGGTGATGAAGCTCGACTCCTGCGAGGCGAAGAAGACGTACGCGGGCGCCAGCTCGGCGGGCTGACCGGGGCGACCGACCGGGGTGTCCGTACCGAACTGCTTCACCTTCTCCTCCGGCATCGTCGCCGGGATCAACGGGGTCCAGATCGGGCCCGGCGCGACGGCGTTCACCCGGATGCCCTTGTCGACCAGGTCGGCGGCGAGGGCCTTGGTGAAGTTCGCGATCCCCGCCTTGGTGGTGGCGTAGTCGAGCAGCTGCGGTGACGGGTCGAACGCCTGGATCGACGACGTGTTGATGATCGCCGAACCTTCGTCCAGGTGCGGCAGCGCCGCCTTGCACAGCCAGAACATCGCGTACAGGTTGGTCTTGAACACCCGGTCGAACTGCTCGGTGCTGATCCCGGCGAGGCCCTTGTCCTGTGCCATCTGGTACGCCGCGTTGTTCACCAGGATGTCGATGCCACCCAGGTCGGACAGCGCCCGGTCGATCAGCGCCTGGCAGTTGTCCTCGTCGGCGATGTCGCCGCGTACCGCGACGCCCTTGCGACCGGCGGCCCCGATCAGCCGTACGGTCTCCTGCGCGTCGGCGTCCTCCTCCTCGCCGAGGTAGGAGATCAGTACGTCGGCGCCTTCCCGGGCGAAGGCGATCGCCACCGCCCGACCGATACCGGAGTCACCGCCGGTGATGACCGCCTTCTTTCCGTCCAGCTTGCCGGTGCCCTGGTAGGTCTCCTCGCCGTGATCCGGCTTCGGCGTCATCGCCCCGGTACGCCCCGGCGGCGACTGCTGCTGGCTCGGCTGTCCCGACTGCTGGCCGTACTGCTCGGTCGGGTCCTGCTGGGTGTGCTGGTCATGGCTCACGGACGTCTCCTCGTGCGGGTCGATTCGATCCGGTCCTGGATGGCCCTACCCGCACCGGTTGCCCGGAAACAGCCGATCGTGGGCAAGGCTGACGTCACTTGTCTGGTCTAAGGTGCCCACGGCGCTCATAAGGCGCCGAACCCGTCTGGAAAGGGCAGCAGATGACCTCCTCCCCCGCCGGTCCGTCCCGCCGTCAGGTGCTCGTCGCGGCGGCGGCCGCGGCCGCCGCACCGCTGGTCACCGCCGCGCCCGCGGCCGCCGCCGGCAAGCCACGGAGCTGGGACCTCACCCTGCTCGGCACGTCGGACACCCACGGCAACGTCTACAACTGGGACTACTACCGCGACACCGAGTACGACGACAGCCGGGGCAACGATGTCGGTGTGGCGAAGCTGGCCACTCTGATCAACCAGATCCGCGCCGAGCGGCGCGGCCGGGCCACGCTGGTGCTCGACGCCGGCGACACGATCCAGGGCACCCCGCTGGCCACCTACTACGCCAAGCAGGAGCCGATCACCGTCACCGGGGAGAAACACCCGATGGCCCGGGCGATGAACATCATCGACTACGACGCGGTGACGCTGGGCAACCACGAGTTCAACTACGGGCTGCCGCTGCTGGACAAGTGGATCCGCCAACTCGGCTTCCCCGCCCTGGCCGCCAACGCGGTCAACGCCGCCACCGGAAAGCCGGCCTTCCAGCCGTACGTGATCAAGAAGGTTTCGCTCGGCTTCGCCGCACCGACGCTGCGGGTCGGCATCCTCGGCCTGACCAACCCGGGCACCACGATCTGGGATCGGGCGCACGTCGAGGGCCGGCTCCGCTTCGACGACATGATCGCCACCGCGGCCAGGTACGTGCCGATCATGCGGCAGCGCGGCGCCGACCTCATCCTGATCTCGGCGCACGGCGGCGACAGCGGCACCTCCAGCTACGGCCCGGAACTGCCGGTGGAGAACCCGACCGCCATGATCGCCGCGCAGGTGCCCGGCATCGACGCGATCCTGTTCGGGCACGCCCACGCCGAGGTGCCCGAGCGTTTCGTGACCAACCCGACCACCGGCGAGCAGGTGCTGCTCTCCGAGCCGTCGCGCTGGGGCCAGCGGCTGACCCGGATGGATTTCACCCTGACCCGGGAACGCGGCCGTTGGAAGATCACCAAGAAGGGCGCCACGCTGCTCAACACCAACACCGTGGTCGAGGACCCGAAGGTCCTGGCCGCGGTGCGCAAGCAGCACGAGAAGACCGTCGCGTACGTCAACCAGGTGGTGGCCCGGTCCACCGAGGAACTGTCGGCTGCCACGTCCCGCTACCAGGACACCCCGATCCTGGACTTCATCAACCACGTACAGACCGAGGCGGTCACCACGGCCCTGGCCGGCGGCGAGTACGCCGACCTGCCGGTGTTGTCGATCGCCGCGCCGTTCAGCCGCTCCGCCGTCTTCCCCGCCGGTGACGTACTGATCCGTGACGTGGCCGGGTTGTACGTCTACGACAACACCCTCGAAGCGGTGGTGCTGCGTGGCGCCGAGGTGCGGGCCTACCTGGAATATTCGGCGAAGTTCTTCCGCACCCACGCCGTCGGTACGCCGGTCGACCCGGACACGATCAGCGACCCGGCGGTGCCGGACTACAACTACGACGTCTTCTCCGGCCTCGACTACGACATCGACATCTCCCGTCCGGTCGGCCAGCGGATCACCCGTCTCGTGCTGCCCGGTACCGACACTCCGGTCGGCGACGACGCCCGGTTCGTGGTGGCCGTGAACAACTACCGGCGCAGCGGCGGCGGCAACTTCCCCGGCATCGTGAAGACGCAGGTCTACAACGCGCAGCAGGAGATCCGCCAGCTGCTCATCGACTGGGCGCAGGAGCGCGGTGTGATCGACCCGGCCGACTTCTTCCGGCCGAACTGGCGCCTGGTCCGCGCTGGCGTTCCCGTCTTCTGACGGCCCCTTCCACCGCAGGAGCCCTCGGCGCCTACCGCCGAGGGCTCCTGCACGCAGCGCTCGGCCAGGTTGAGGGTGCGAACGCCTCCGGCGGACCGGTCACCCCTGTTGCAACGGGAGCGTGTACGCGTGCACGAAGAAGGTTTCGACACGCGCCCGGTGCAGGTGACCGGCCAGGGCAACGTCGCCCTCTCGGCCGAGGACCACATGCACATGGACTTTGCCGTCTCGGATCTCGCCGGTTCCGCTCAGCTCGAACGGCTGCCGGTACTCGTTGACGATATCCGTGCTTGCGTCGTCCGCAGGCATGTTGCTGATTGCACACTCATCGACAGCACCGATGAGAGAGACGATTGCGCCATTCGTTATACCCTCTTCTGCTGCACGTCGGGTAAGCGCGTCGATTACTTCTTCACCAGGCTTGACGCTCAACAGCTTCATCGGTCGTCTATCCATTCGATAGAGGAGTGGCACCGGCCAGCACTGCGGCATATGCGCGCAGGTTCTCGCGGCACGGTTCGTTCTTTACGGCCAGCAACAGAGCGGACCGTATCCGCACGAACACCACTGGGGCTGTCACCGTCACCGGGCCGGCGACGTCATGGACGGCTCCGCCGACAACGGCCGTGATCTCTTGAAGGCTCATCGGAAGCACGTGATGAACCTACCGGTGCCGGGCGAGCGGGGTGGGTGGCTCACCGATGTGTGTAGCCGGGTCGTGGGGCCTGCTCGTCGACAGCTACTGGCAATAGGCCAACTGGCACGCGTGCGTGGGTGACGACTGCCGGCACACCCGCTAGAGCATCCTAGGATCCTGTCTGGCTCGGCGACCTTCAGGGCGAGCCAGACAGGATCGACCACGTCACCCGCGAGCTTGCGTCAGGGCTGGTGGGTGAGGGATGCGCGCGGGCTGGGCAGCCGGGCGGCCAGGGCCAGCGCCGTCCGTACGGGCATCCGCTCGACCAACTGGCCGAAGTCGGCCCGGCCCAGGCAGAACCGGGTGAACGCGCGCCAGCCCGGCGGGGTGGCCACCGCCGCGTGGAAAAGCTCCGGACGCCGGGAGAAGACGTCGAGCAGCCGGTACCCGGCCCGCATGGCGGGCACGAGTCGCCGCTCGACCGCCCGTTCGTAGCCGGCCAGGTCGCCGTCGGCGACCGCCTCACCGGCCAGTTCGCCGGAGCGCAACGCGTAGCTGATCCCCTCCCGCGTCCAGGGTTCCAGCAGGCCGGCGGCGTCCCCGGCGACCAGGACCCGGCCCCGGCGCAGCGGCGAGTCGTCGGCCCGGCACCGGGTCAGGTGCCCCGAGTCATGCGCCGGTGGCAGCCCGGACAGGCCCAGGCGGTCGACGAACCGGCGCAGGTACTCCCGGGTCCGCTCCCCCTCGCCCCGGCCGGCGATCACCCCGACCGTGAGCCGGTCGCCTTTGGGGAAGACCCAGGCGTACGAACCGGGCAGCGGGCCCCAGTCGAGCAACACCCGGTGCCGCCACCGGGTCTGCTGCGGCGGCGGCACCGGCAGCTCCAGTTCCAGCCCCAGATCCACCTGCCGGCAGCGAACCCCGACGTGTCGCGCGCTGACCCCGGACGAGCCGTCCGCGCCGACGACCGTACGCGCCAGGAGCGTGGCACCGTCGGCCAGCCGCAGGCGTACGCCATCGGGGGTCTGGTCCAGGGCGCGGACGGTGACCCGCTCGCGGACCTCGGCCCCGGCGGCCACCGCGGCGGCGCGCAGCCGGTCGTCGAACTCCTCCCGGCGCACCAGGCTGACCAGGTGCCCGGCGCGGTGTCGCCGGGTGAACGGGCGACGCCCGTCCAAAGTGAAGGTGACCTGGTCGACCACGTCGTGGACGGGTACCTCGATCCGGTCGGCGACGGCGGCGAGCGAGGTGCCGGTCAGCCCGCCGCCACAGGTCTTGTATCGCGGGTGCGCGGCCCGTTCGAGGACCAGGGTGCGAACACCGCGCCGGGCGGCGACATAGGCGGCCGAGAGTCCGGCCGGGCCACCGCCGATCACCACGAGTTGCCAATCGGTCACCGATGCAGCGTAGGTCAGCGCGGACGGTCGTGCGGGGACGGCGAGCGCGGGCCGGCGGCCGGGTGGGGTGCATCTTCGGCGGCGCAGGGGGTAACCGCGCGACGCAGACCGCCTGCCGCAGGCGGGTCGAGCGTGAGGAGGACACCATGCAGCAGGTGCAGCTGTCGGACGTCGAGGCTCGGGTTTACGACGCGGTGGCGGCCCTGGAGGCGCGCGGACAGGTCCCGTACCCGGACCTGATCGCCCAGGAGTGCGGCCTGACCGAGGAGCAGTTGCAGTCCCCGCTGCACCTGCTCACCGAGAAGAACCTGCTGCACCGGGAGGATTCGCCGATGGCCGGGCTGGACTTCGGTCCCCGGTTCTGCGCGCAGCAACTGGCGTGACGGGCACCGCCGGACGGTACGTTCCCCGGGTAGCCGGGACGGCGCTCGGGGGGACACCATGAGTTCGGCGGGCTCCGACTCGTACGACGGTCGACGGCGTTGGCAGGCCCTCGGCGTCGGGCTGGTCGCGGCGTTCATGACGCTGCTGGACATCAGCATCGTCAACGTGGCCATCCCGTCGCTGGACCGGGCCCTGCACGCCAGCCCGGCCGACTTGCAGTGGGTGCTGTCCGGCTACGCGTTGACCTTCGGGCTGGTGCTGGTGCCGGCGGGCCGCTTCGGTGACGTGCACGGCCGACGCAACGCGTTCGTGTTCGGCATCGCCCTGTTCACGGTCACCAGCGCGGCGGCCGGGCTGGCCCAGTCCCCCACCTGGCTGATCGTCGCCCGGCTGCTCCAGGGCGCCGCCGCCGGCCTGGTGAACCCACAGGTGACCGGGATGATCCAGCAACTCTTCCAGGGGCCCGAACGGGCCCGGCCGTTCGGGCTGCTCGGCGCCACCATCGGTATCTCCACGGCGGTCGGTCCGCTGCTCGGTGGCCTGCTGATCGCCGCGGGCGGGCCGGAGCACGGCTGGCGGTGGGTCTTCTTCGTCAATGTGCCGGTGGGCATCGTCGCGGTGATCCTCGGCTGGCGGTTGATGCCGCGCCGGCCGGTGGGCCAAACCGTGCGCCGCCGGTCCGACCCGGTCGGCGTCCTGCTGCTCGGCGTCGGCGTGACGCTGGTGCTGCTGCCGTTGGTGCAGCGGGAACAGTGGCCGGGTGCGGCGAAGTGGCTGCTGCTGCCCGCCGGTCTGGTCACGCTGGTCGGCTTCACATTCTGGGAGCGGCGGTACGCCCGGCAGGGTCCCCCGCTGTTCGACGTCCGCCTGTTCCGCCGCCAGTCGTACGCCCTAGGCGCGCTGATCGCCCTGATCTACTTCGGCGGCTTCACCGCGATCTTCTTCATCTTCACCCTGTACCTACAGATCGGCCACGGCTACACCGCCCTCGTCGCGGGCCTGGCGATCACCCCGTTCGCGCTCGGTTCGGCCGTCGCGTCGGCGGTCGGCGGCCGGATCGTCAACCGGTTCGGCCGGCCGCTGGTCGCCGTCGGGCTGCTCGCCGTGGTGGTCGGGCTCGGCCTGGTGGCCCTGGCCATCGAGCTGGCGCCGCACGCCCCGGTGCCCTGGGTGACCGCCGCTCCCCTGCTGCTCGCCGGGATCGGCAGCGGTCTGGTGATCGCGCCGAATCAGACGTTGACCCTGTCCCAGGTGCCGGTACCGCAGGCGGGCAGCGGGGCGGGGATGCTCCAGACGGGCCAGCGCATCGGCTCGGCGGCCGGCATCGCCGCCGTCGGCGCGGTCTTCTTCTCGGTGGTGAGCAGCAGCGGCGACTGGTCGAAGGCGTTCGAGCGTTCGCTGCTGGTCTCTGCCGGGATCATCACACTGGCCCTGCTCGCCGCCCTCGTGGACATCGTCCGGCACCGCCAGCACGCCTGAGGCGCCCCGCAGACACGAACCGGCCGGCCCCGCATGCAGGGCCGGCCGGTTCTGTGGAGCTCACCAGAGTTGCGAGACGACGTCCGCCGCCTGCTCCTCCCACTGCGCGTAGTGGAACGGGTAGGCCGAGACCTGCACCGTCTGCGCGGCGTCGGTCAGCGGCATGTCGCGCCAACCGTTGACGTTGCGCAGCGCCTGGAAGAAGGCCGCCGAGGAGTACTCGGGGTCGGTGATCTGCGCTTCGGTGCCCCAGCCGCTGGACGGCCGCTGCTGGAACAGGCCCTGCGAGTCGTGGTCGTTGTACGCCCCCAGGTGACCGAGGTTGTACAGCTTCGACTCCTGCAAGGCGGTGGCGACGCCGATCACCGCGCCGCGCTCGCCGACGCCGGTCTTCTTGGCCACCTCGATGATGGTCTTGGCGTTCTGCCGCTGGGCGTTGTCGAGCGGGACCCGCGACTGCCCGCCCTGCACGCCGTACGGGACCAGTTCGTCGCGGGTCGGCTTGCCGGCGGCCGGCTTGTCGGTGCTCCCGCCGGTGGTCAGCCCGGATTCGACCGTGGCGTCCGTGGCGTCCGTGGCGTCCCGGCCGGTGGCCTTGTCGATCGCCGCCACGGCGCCCTGGTGCGGGCCGGTGGTGATCGGTGCGGCGACGGCCGTCGGGCCGAAAGCCAGCCCGGCGAGGGCGGTGACGCCCAACACGCTCAGTGCGGTCCTGCGGTTCGGGTTCGTCGCGATGGCCGGGAGCCATCGAGTGAAGTCGAGCTTCACGATGGTTGCCCTTTCGATCGTTACGAGCCGCTCGGGGTTGAGCCGCTCTCGGGGGAACTGCGGTGGCCGGACGAGGTTTACCTGCCGACGCTATGGGGGACACAACCTGGCCGAAGTGTCGGGCATTCCGGAAATGCCGGTCAGGGCGCAGGCTGCGATCCGGCTCACCCGACGGGTCGGGCAGGCGAGGTCAGCCGGGGACGGACCGGACAGTGGTCACCGGTCGTCGCAGGGCAGCCCGAACCGCACCAGGACATGCCAGAGCTGCTTGAGATGTTGCCGGGTGTCCGCGACCGGTCCCCGATCGGCCCAGCGGTCCGGGTCGGTGACCAGCGAGGCGGCGGCCCGACCGATCAGTGCGGCGGTGAGCGGTTCGCCCGGCCGGGCGAACTCGGCGTGCACCCGGGCGGCCAGCGGCGGGATCACCGGGCCCCGGAAGTCGGCGTCGACCCGGTCCACGGGCAGGGAGAAGCCAGCGTGCCAGCGCAGCCGGAAGCCGTGCCGTCGGGCTGCCGCGCCGAGGGCCGTCCCGACGGCGGTGCCCCGGAACGACGGGTCGGCGACCAACTCCCGCACGTCCCGGCTCAGGTCGACCTCGCCGTGCACCTGCGCCTCGATGTAGTCGTCCAGCGCCCGACCGGCGGCCCGGGGCGCGGCGGCGACGTGCTCGCGGCGTCGCAGCAGCGCCGCGGTGAGTGCGACCAGATCCACGCCCGGCCGACCCAGGCTGGCGCCGGTGTCCACCGTCGCCGTGAGGAGCGCGGCCAGCACCGGGTCGAGCACGTCGACGGTGCCGACGTCACGCGGGCCGAGATGACTGTCGCCGAAACAGAACGTGGTGCGGTCCAGCACCTCGGACCGCAGCCGCAGGTGACAGGAGCCGAAGCGCGGCGAGGCGCCGTCCGGATGGTCGAGCAGGTTCAGGCCGCCGTACTTCGGCCGGTCCGCCGGGCGCACACCCGGCAACTGGTACGCGCCGCCGAACAGCTGCCGCTCCCAGCGGTCCCGGTCCCCGCCCGGGTACGCGGTCAACCCGCCGCTGGAGATCCCGGTCTCGAACTGGCTGCGGTAGACGCCCTCGGTGGCGAGTGCCTGCGCGACCGTTCGACCGTCGGCGAGCAGCCGGTCGGGATGGAAGTTGAGGGTGATCCGCCCCTGCGTACCGATCGCCGCGACGAGCTGTTCCGGGTCGGCGCGTACGTCGGTGCCGGCGAGCAACCGGGCGATGGTGGCCAGCGCGACCGGCCGGTCGCGCAACGCCACCGCACGGACGTGGCGCAGCGCGTGGCGCTGCGCCGGCGTCACCGTGGGCGGTCGACCGGGCCGGCGTACCGACGCATCCGGACTGCCGGACCCGACCGGACCGCACCCGACGGTCAGTGTCCCCGAGCCAGCCACTGCGGCAGCTGCGGCGCCTCGGCACCGATGGTGCTGCTGTCGCCGTGGCCGGTGTGCACGACGGTCTGCGGCGGCAGGGTGAGCAGCCGGTCGCGGATCGAGTCGATGATGGTGCCGAAGTCGCTGTACGAGCGGCCGGTGGCCCCCGGCCCACCGGCGAACAGGGTGTCGCCGGTGAAGACGACGTCGAGCTCGGCGGCGTGCAGGCAACACGCGCCGGGGCTGTGCCCGGGGGTGTGCAGCACGGTCAGGGTGGTGCCGCCGACCTCGATCGTCTGGCCGTCGCCCAGCTGGCCGCCCGGCGCCTCGTCGGGGTGCACCAGGTCCCACAGCACCCGGTCGGCGGGGTGCAGCAGCACCGGTGCGCCGGTGGCCCGGGACAACTGCGGGGCGACCCGGACGTGGTCGTCGTGAGCGTGGGTGGCGACGATCGCGGTGACCCGGCGGCCGGCCACCACCTTCAGGATCGCGTCCACGTCGTGCGGGGCGTCGATGACGACGCATTCGGTGTCGTCGCCGACCACCCAGACGTTGTTGTCGACGTCGAAGGTCTGCCCGTCCAGCGAGAAGGTGCCGGAGGTGACGGCGTGGTCGATGCGGGCGGCCATCAGAAGACCACCACCGAGCGCAGCACGTCGCCCCGGTGCATCCGGGCGAACGCCTCCTCGACCCCGTCGAGCGGGATCTCCTCGGTGACGAAGGCGTCCAGGTCGAGGCGGCCCTGTAGGTAGAGCTCGGTGAGCATCGGGAAGTCGCGGCTGGGCAGGCAGTCGCCGTACCAGCTGGACTTCAGGGCGCCGCCCCGGCCGAAGACGTCCAGCAGTGGCAGCTCGACGCGCATCTCGGGGGTGGGTACGCCGACCAGCACGACCGTGCCGGCCAGGTCGCGGGCGTAGAAGGCCTGCTTCCAGGTTTCCGGCCGACCGACGGCATCGATCACCACGTCGGCGCCGAACCCGCCGGTGGCGGCCTGGATCTCGGCCACCGGGTCGGCCTCGGAGGCGTTCACGGTGTGCGTGGCACCGAACTTGCGGGCCCAGTCGAGCTTGCGGGAGTCGGTGTCCACCGCGATGATCGTCGTCGCGCCGGCCAGCACCGCGCCGGCCACCGCCGCGTCACCGACGCCGCCGCAACCGATCACCGCCACCGAGTCGCCACGGGTGACGCCGCCGGTGTTCATCGCCGCGCCGAGGCCCGCCATCACCCCGCAGCCGAGCAACCCCACCGCGGCGGGCCGGGCGGCCGGGTCCACCTTGGTGCACTGTCCGGCGTGTACCAGGGTCTTCTCGGCGAACGCGCCGATGCCCAGGGCCGGGGAGAGTTCGGTGCCGTCGGTCAGGGTCATCTTCTGGGTGGCGTTGTGGGTGGCGAAGCAGTACCACGGGCGGCCCCGCCGGCAGGCCCGGCACACCCCGCAGACCGCCCGCCAGTTGAGTACCACGAAGTCGCCGGGGGCGACCGCGTCGACTCCCGCACCGACCTGCTCGACGATGCCGGCCGCCTCGTGCCCGAGCAGGAACGGGTAGTCGTCGTTGATGCCACCCTCGCGGTAGTGCAGGTCGGTGTGGCAGACCCCGCAGGACTGCACTCGTACGACCGCCTCGCCGGGCCCGGGGTCCGGCACCACGATGTCGGTGACCTCGACGGGTGCGCCCTTGCTGCGCGAGATGACTGCCCTGACCTGTTGACTCACGCTCTCCTCCTCGTCCGCGCCGACGTGCCGCGCCGCCGCCGTACTGCGGCGTCGCCGGTGAGCCGGCGGCGCCGACGATCACGCCCGAAGGCGAACCTACCGCCGCCAGCGGTGATCGGCCCAGCTTCCGGGCGACCGGCGGGCGCGTCGGGCCCGCCGGGCTGGCGGCGGGCGGCGTTGCGCCAGCGCAGGACCTGCACCGCGCCCACCGCCCAGAGCACGTACTGCATGGCGAAGGCCCAGCGGTACGCGTCCAGGCCGGGCGCGTCCTGGCCGGCGGGGGTACGCAGGTCGAGTACCACACCGATGGCGAGCACCAGGACGATCGACGCGGCGAAGCCACCGACGTTGACGATCCCGGTGGCGCTGCCGATCCGGCTGACCGGGTTGAAGGTGCGCGCGTAGTCGAACCCGATCAGCGAACCGGGGCCGTTGAGGGCGAGCACCAGCACCAGCGTGACCAGCAGCCAGCCGGGGGCGGCGCCGGGCCAGGCGAGCACCACGGCCCAGATCGCGGCGGTGGCGCCGGTGATGGTGAAGACCAACGCCGACCGCTGGCGGGGGAACCGGGCGCACAGGTACGCGATCGTCGGACCGGTCACCAGCATGCCGAGCGTCAGCACGGTGAGCAGGACCGCCGCGCCGGTCGGGGTGAGTCCCTGCGCCTGCACCAGGAACGGAAAGCCCCACAGCAGCGCGAAGACGGTGCCGGAGAACTGGGTGACGAAGTGGGTCCACAGCCCGAGGCGGGTGCCCGGCTGCGCCCAGGCGGCGGCGAGCAGCCCGCGCTGCGGCGGGGCCGCGGGGGCCACGGCGACCCGGTGCGGGCTGTCGCGGATCGCGGCGACGACCACCAGCAGGATCGCCGCCGAGATCCCGGCGGCGGTCAGGAAGGCGGTGGTCCAGCCGGTGTGGTGCAGCAGCGCCACCAACGGTACGGCGCCGAGGACCGCTCCGAGTTGGCCGAGCGTGCCGGTCAACTGCACCAGCAGCGGGTTGCGGCGGCCCGGGAACCAGTACGCCACGATCCGCAGCACGCTGATGAAGGTCATCGCGTCGCCGAGACCGACCAGCACCCGGGCCGCCACGGCGAGCCGTACGTCGGTGACGAGGGCGAAGCCGACCTGACCGGCGACCATCAGCAGGCCGCCGGTCACCAGCAGCCGGCGTGAGCCGTACCGGTCGAGCAGCATGCCGACCGGTACCTGCATCACCGCGTACACGGCGAGTTGGGCGACGGTGAGGGTGGCCAGCGTCGCGGCGCTGATCTCGAAGCGGTGTGCCGCCTCCACCCCGGTGACGCCGAGCGAGCTGCGGTGGAACACCGAGGCGATGTAGGCGCTCAGCGCCACGCCCCACACCAGCATCGCCGGCCCACGCGGGGTGAGGGCCTGGTTCACCGCAGGCCCCGCAGCGCACGGGCGGCGTTGTCGATGTGGGTGGCCACGGCGGCCAGCCACGGCCCGGGGTCGTCGGCGTCGAGGGCGGCCAACTGCGCGGCGTGTTCGGTCAACGCCATGTCGGCCCAGCGGGGGGAGAATCGGAAGGTCGTCTCGCCCATCCGCAGTTGCCGGTCGCGCAGTCGCTGGTACAACTCGGCCAGGATCTCGTTGCCGGCCGCGTCGACGACGGTGGCGTGGAACGCCCGGTCGGCGGCCATCAGGGCGGTCAGGTCGCCAGCGGCGTGCGCGGCGCGCATCTCGGCCAGCCGGGCGGCCAGGTCGGCCCGGATCTCGGCGCGTCGGGGCCAGACCTGCTCGGCGGCGTGCACCTCGACCAGCCGACGGGCCTCGATGACGTCGGTGATCTCGCGGGCCGAGACCGGCAGGATCAGCGCACCCCGTTTCGGGTAGAGCCGGACCAGCCCTTCGGTCTCCAACCGCAGCAGCGCCTCCCGCACCGGGGTACGCGACACCCCGGTCGCCTCGGCGATCTCGCCCTCGCTGACCAGCGACCCACCAGGGTGGACCTGTTCCAGGATGGCCCGTTTGAGGTGGCGGTAGGCGCGTTCGGCGGCCGAGGGCGGGGCGGTTCGACCGACCGAAGAGGGATGCGTCATGTATCTATGATGCGCTTCAGGGGTCCCGGAGGTTCCGGCCGGGTCGGGTCGTTGTCCGAAACCGGCCCGGCGCTCCCGGCACCGCACCTATCGTGGTTGGTCGCCGGCTACGCGCTGGCCGTACCCGTGGCGGTCGTGCTGCTGGTGCTGTGGCTGCTGCGCATCGTCGCCTGGCGGGGCGCCGCCCGGCTGGCAGCACCGTTGACCGTGGTGGCGGTGCTGCTCACCCCGCTGGCCCCGGCGGAACCGGTGTACCCGGTGGCGGTGCTGCTGGTCGTCCTGGTCGTGACGACCCGGCTGCCGTGGCCCAGAACTCCCGCAGCAGCTCACTGAACTCCTCGGCGCACTCCACCTGCGGCAGGTGTCCGCAGTTCGCGAAGAGATGCGTGCGGGCGTGCGGCAGCAACGTGCCGGCGGCAACCAGGTGCGACGGCGGCAGGATCAGATCGTGGTCGCCCCAGACCACCAGGGTCGGCAGGTCGAGTCCGGTCAGCTCCGCCAGCAGTTCGTCGCGCCAGCGCCGGTGCACGCCACGCACCGTGCCGAGGCCGCGTGCGGTCTCCAGCACCACCCTTGCGGCGTACGGCCGGTAGGCCACCGCCAGGGTGTGCCCGACCCGCTCGGCGGTGACCAGCGCCGGATCGTGGAACAGCGCCCGCTCGGTGCGGCGGGCCGCGTACCGGCTGGGCCGCAGCAGCAGCCGGCCCAGCCCGGGCAGGGTGAGCAGCCGCAGCGCCATGGTCACCTCCTGGCCGAAGCCGGCGCTGGCGACCAGCGTGAGGGAGGCGACCTGGGTCGGTTCGGCCACGGCGAAACGCATGGCGATGGCGCCGCCGAGCGAGTTGCCGACCAGGTGCACCGGCCCGTCGACCCCGGCGGCGTCCAGGTAGCGGCCGACGAACCGGGCCAGCGCCGGCAGGGTGTGCGGCTGGGCCATCGGCATCGATCCGCCGTGGCCGGGCAGGTCGACGCTGTGCACCCGGTACCGCCCGGCGAGCAGTTCGTGCTGTTCGGTGAAGTCGCGCAGCGTACGGCCGATGCCGTGGAGCAGGACCACCGGCGGCCCGGCACCGTCGACGCGGTGGTGGACCCGCCGGCCGTCGACGGTGAGGTGCCGGAACCGCAGCGGACCGCTCACGCTGGTGTCCGGGCCCGCCCGGCCGCTTCGGACCGACGGGTCTCGGCGCGGCCGGCGGCGGTCAGCAGGCGGCCGTGACCGACCGGCGCGATCCGGGCCAGCAGGTCCGGCAGCCGGGCCGACCAGCCGATCAGCACCCGACCACGGCGGCGGGCGACGCCCCGCAGGATGACCTCGGCGGCGGTGGCCGGGTCGATGGTGAGCAACCGCTCGAAGCGGCGGCGGCCGTCCTCGAACTGGGCGCGGTCGACCCCGCTGCCCACCCGGGCGTCGGCGGCGATCCGGGTACGCACGCCGCCGGGGTGTACGCAGGTGACGCCGATGCCGTCGGGGGAAAGTTCGTGCCGCAACGCCTCGGTGAAGCCGCGCACCGCGAACTTGCTGGCCGAGTAGGCGACCTGACCAGGTGGGGCGATCAGACCGAAGAGGCTGCTGATGGTGACCAGGTGCGCGCCGGGCTCGGCCTTGAGCGCCGGCAGCAGGGCGTGGGTCAACTGGGCCACCGCCCGGAAGTTCACCTCGACCACCCAGTTGAACTCGTCGAAGGTCACCTCGTCGAAGCGCCCGCCGAGAGCCACCCCGGCGTTGTTGACCAGCAGTCGGATCCGGGGGTGCCGGTCTCGGATCAGCTCGGCGACGGCCGCGGTGGCCGGCCCGTCGGCCAGGTCGACCTGATACGTCTGCACCGTCCGGCCGGCGGCGCGCAGCTCACCGGCCACCGCCTCGAGTCGGCCCCCGTCGCGGTCGAGCAGGATCAGATCGCTGCCTCGGCGGGCCAGGCCGTGGGCCAGGGCGGCACCGATGCCACCGGCCGCTCCGGTGACCACCGCCGTGCCGCCGGTGAAGTCGAACCTATGCATCGACAGACCTCCGTTGTGCCGAGTCGGCCCGGGTGAAGCGCACCCCGGGATCGGTGAGCCGCCCGTGCCGCAGCAGCAGCAGATCGCGCAGGTAGTTCTGGTGCAGCCGCCAGGGTGCCCGGTGACCCTGCCGGGGCAGGCTCGCCACGCCCCGGCGGACGTACCCGGAGGTGAGCCCGATCAGCGGCGCACGCCGGTCGTCGGGCGGGGCCAGCGGCGTGGCCACCTGCGTGCCGGTGCGGTCCAGGTGACGCAGCAGCCGGCACACGTACTCGGCGACCAGATCGGCCTTGAGCGTCCAGGAGGCGTTGGTGTAGCCGAGGGTCAGGGCGAAGTTCGGCACGCCGGAGAGCATCGTCCCCTTGTAGGCCACGGTTTGCGCCAGGTCGACGTCGACGCCGTCCACCCGCAGCGTCATCCCGCCGAGGGCGAGCAGGTCGAGGCCGGTGGCGGTGACGACCACGTCGGCCGGCAGGTGCGCGCCGGAGACCAGCCGGATGCCCCGCTCGGTGAACCGGTCGATGGTGTCGGTGACCACGCTGGCCCGCCCGTCGGCCAACGCGGCGAACAACGTCCCGTCCGGATCCACGCACAGCCGCTGGTCCCACGGGTCGTACCGGGGGGTGAAGTGGCGGTCGACGTCGTAGCCGGCCGGCAGCCGGCGGGCCACGCCCCGACGCAGCAGCCGGCGAACCAGCCCGGGCGCCCGCCGGCTGAGCTGGTAGTTGACGGTGACGAGCAGGACGTTCTTCGCCCGGACCAGCAGGTACGCCAGCCGTGGCGGTAGCCGGCGGCGCAGGGCGTCGGCGAGCGCGTCGTGGGCGGGCAGCGCCAGGACGTAGGTGGGTGAGCGTTGCAGCATGGTCACCTGGGCGGCGTGCCGGGCCAACGCCGGGACCAGCGTGACGGCGGTGGCGCCGCTGCCGATCACCACCACCTGCCGGCCAGAGTGGTCGAGGTCGGCGGGCCAGTGCTGCGGATGCACGATCCGCCCGGCGAACCGCTCCTGCCCGGCGAAGTGCGGGGTGTGCCCGGCGTCGTAGCGGTAGTAGCCGGTGCAGGCGTACAGGAAGGAGCAGGTGAGGGTGAACGTGTCCGCCGTGTCGTCGCGGTGCACCTGCACCGTCCAGCGAGCCTGCCGGCTGTCCCACTCGGCCCGCACGACCCGGTGCCGCAGCCGGATGTGCCGGGTGACGTCGTGCTCGTCGGCGACGCGACGCAGGTAGTCGAGGATCGTCGCGCCGTCGGCGATCGCCTTCGGGGCCTGCCACGGGGCGAAGGAGTAGCCGAGGGTGAACATGTCGGAGTCGGAGCGTACGCCCGGGTAGCGGAACAGGTCCCAGGTGCCGCCGATCGCGTCGCGGGCCTCCAGCACCGCGTACGTCTTGTCCGGACACCGGCGACGCAGCTGGCAGGCGGCCCCGATGCCGGACAGCCCAGCGCCCACGATGAGCACGTCGACGTGGTCCGGGGCCATCTCATCCTCCTGATGCGCGAGGTGCTGCCCGGACCATATCCCGTAGCCGCGCACCGGCCTATCGCGCGGCGGTGACAAGGGCGGCGGTGACGAGGGCGGCGGCGGTGGGCAACCGGGCGAGTTCCGCCGGGGTCTGGGTGGGGTTGGCGCGACGGATCGCCACCACCTCGTCGACCAGTGGTACGGCGTGGCCCCGAATGGCCCGCAGGTAGCCCCGCAACAGTTCCTCGGCGGCAGCGGCGAGCGGTTGGTGCGGATCCACGGCGACCTGGGCGAGGATCAGCGCGGTCATCGCCACGTCCAGGCCGGGCGGACCGTGCCGGGCGTTGCGCCAGTCGATGACCACCGCGCCCTGCGGGTCGAGGATGACGTTGTCCGGATGCAGATCCAGGTGCAGGATCCGGGCCCCGTGCCCCGCGCCGGGCAGCGCCGCGACCGTGTGCAGCCGGCGGTGCAGGCCGGCGAGCAGTTCGGCGGCCGGATCGATGGCGACGCTGCCGGCGACCAGTGCGGCACGCATGGTCGGGCCGGACACCCGGCGCATGACCAGATCCGCACCGGCGGCGTGGTACACCCGGGGCACCGGGAAGCCTGACTCGTGCAGGTGGGCCAAGAACCCGGCCTCGACGGTGACGTCCCCGCCGTCGCGGTAGCGGCGCAACACCCGATCGCCGTCCAGGGCGTACACGTCGGCCTCCCGCCCTCGGGCGAAGGGAGTCGGAGCTGCCATGCCGGCGACGGTAGCCACCAACCGCCAACGGCGCGGCGGGGTGAGCACGACACACGGCCCGGCCGGGCGAGCGTCGCGCGGCCCAGCCGGGCCGTGTGTCGCGCGGCCCGGCCGATGTTAGGAAGGGGCCCTTCCTCTACACGAGGCGTTAATAAGGTGCCCTTCCTTTCCGGTCAGATGTTGGCGGAGTCGGCGGGTACCGCGTCGGGCAGGGTGGGCGCGCCGGCCAGGGGTTCGGTGCGGCGACCGGGCAGGCCCAGCGTGTAGGCGGTCATCGACAACGAGCCGTAGGCGTAGCCGTCCACCAGCACGTCGGCGCCCTCGTCGGCCGCCGCGGCCAGGCCGGCCAGGTAGAGCAGCGGGATGAAGTGGTCCGGCGTCGGCACGGCGAGCCCGAAGTCACGGTGGGCGTCCAGCCGGCCGGCCTCGGTCGGCTCGCCGAGCATGGTCGCCTTGGCCGCCTCGTCGAAGCGTTGTGCCCAGTCGAATCCCTGGTCGAGCAGCCGACGGTCGACGCCGCCGAGGTTGTGCACCACGTTGCCGCTGGCCACCACGAGCACCCCCCGTTCGCGCAGCGGTGCGAGCTTCGCACCCAGCTCAAGGTGGTAGTCCAGGCCCTTGAACGCATTGATGCTCAGTTGTACGACGGGAATGTCCGCCTCGGGGAAGGCGTGCACCAGCACCGACCAGGTGCCGTGGTCGATGCCCCAGGAGTCGACGTCGGCCCCGACCCAGGTCGGGTGCACCACGTCACTGACCTCCTCGGCCAGTTCGGGCAGGCCCGGCGCCGGATACCGGACGTCGAACAGCGCCTGGGGGAAGCCGTAGAAGTCGTGGATCGTCCTCGGGCGGGGCATCGCGGTGACCGCGGTGGCACCGATGTACCAGTGGGCGGAGACCACCAGGATCGCCCGGGGCCGTGGCACCGAACGCCCGAACGCCCGCCAGGCGGCGGTGTACCGGTTGACCTCCAGGGCGTTCATCGGGCTGCCGTGGCCGAAGAACACGGCCGGCATCGTGGACACCGTTTCGTCGCTCATCGCGCGCCTCCTGATCCGGCGGTCGCCCGAGCGTATCCGCACCGCCCGGCCGCCCGCAGGGCGGCGTCGAACCCAGGACGCCGCAAGGCTCCGGGCAGTTCGGCCCGCGCCGCCGCCGTCGTCAGGCGGTCTCGCCGGGAGCGAGGTAGCGGTAGCCGGGGACGTTCGCACCGAACCAGCCGTTGACGCTGCTCAGGCCACGCTCGTTGAGCTGGGCGTCGTGGATCGGGAAGACCTCGGCGGCGCCGACCGTGGTGGCGAAGTCGATCGCCTCGGTGAGCTTGAGCCAGGACGCCTGCGCCGGTACCAGCAGGGTCCGCACCGGCTGACCGGGCGGGTGCAGCGAGTCGCCCGGGTGGTAGACCGAGTCGTCGACGAGGTAGCCGAGGTTCACGCAGTCGGGCTGCCCGCCGTGGATGGTGGCGTGCCGTCCGCCGACCGCGGTGACGTCGATACCGGCGGCGGTGAACCGTTGCCCGGGCCGGACCCGGGTCACCGGCAGCGGGGCCAGGTCCGGCAGCACCGCACCCTCCGGTACGAAGACCGGTACGCCCAGGCCGGCCAGCCGCAACACGTCGATGTGGTCGGCGTGTTCGTGGCTGACCAGTACGGCGTCCGCTCCGGCCAGCGCTCGCGGCTCGCTCCATGTGCCCGGGTCGACGACGAGCACTCGGCCGTGCTGTTCGAGGCGTACGCAGGAATGGGTGTACTTGGTTATCCGCACCTCGGGCAGGTTACGGCTGGGCCGGGCGACGGGTGGCCCCGGTACGCGGCGCGGGCCGGGGCAGCGGGCGGCGACGGGGCGGTGGCCGGTCCGTCGCCTCCTCGGCCACCGCGCACAGGTCGGTCATCGGATCGCGCGCCTGCGCGGCGCAGGCCGCCCGCCGCAGCAGGGCCCTCAGGCTGCTGGCCTCCTCAACGGTCAGCGCCGACATCAGGCGCGACTCGACGTGCCGCAGCGCCTCCCGTCGGTGCCGGGCCGCCTCCCGGCCGGCGTCGGTGAGCACGACCAGCCGGCTGCGCCGGTCGGCCGGGTCGGCGCGGCGGGAGACCAGACCGTCACGTTCCAGGTCGTCGATGAGGTACGTCAGCACGGTGCGGTCGATGCCCAACTCCTCGGCGATCGCGCCCTGGTTGCGGGCCGGCTCCCGGTCGGCGGCGACGAGCACCTGGTAGCCCCGTGGCCCACCGGGCAGGTCACCGATGGTGTGCTCGGCGCCACGCAGGTGGGCCCGGAAGAGGACGCCGAGCATCCACCCGAGGTCATCGTTGATCGGATCGGTGTGGGCGTCCTCGTTCATGCCCCCAGGTTAGCGCAGATCACAGATTTTATTGGGCAAAGATGTTCTGCTCGGCATAACATCTCGGGGTGTGGTGGCGGACGCCGCGCCACCGGGAAGGAAGACCGCGATGAGCGACTACGGACACGACCTGACCTTCGGGTCGTTCCTGACCCCCGGCAACGCCGACCCGGCCCAGCCGGTCAGTCTCGCCATGCTCTCCGAGCAGGTCGGGTTGGACCTGGTCACCTTCCAGGACCATCCCTACCAGCCCGCGTTCCTGGACACCTGGACGCTGATGAGTTTCGTCGCCGCCCGGACCACCCGGGTACACCTGGCCGCGAACGTGACGAACCTGCCGCTGCGCCCGCCGGCCGTACTGGCCCGCAGCGTCGCCAGCCTCGACCTGCTCAGCGGCGGCCGGATCGAACTCGGCCTGGGCGCGGGCGCGTTCTGGGACGCCATCGAGGCGATGGGCGGGCAACGCCTCTCCCCCGGCCAGGGCGTACGGGCGTTGGAGGAGGCCATCGAGATCATCCGCCAGCTCTGGGACGCCGAAGCCCGCGGCGGCGTCCGGGTCGACGGCGAGTTCCACCGCGCCGTCGGCGCCAAACGTGGCCCGGCGCCCGCCCACGACGTGCCCATCTGGCTCGGCGCCTACAAGCCGCGGATGCTGGCACTGACCGGACGCCGGGCCGACGGGTGGCTACCGTCGCTGCCCTACCTGCAACCCGGCGACCTGGCCAAGGGCAACGCCCTCATCGACGAGGCCGCCACCGAGGCCGGCCGGTCCCCCGCCGAGGTGCGCCGGCTGCTCAACATCAACGGACGGTTCACGACGACCGGGCGTGGCCAGCTGCACGGCCCGGCCGAGCAGTGGGCCGAGGAACTGGCCGACCTCGCCCTGACCGAGGGCGTCAGCACCTTCATCCTGGGCAGCGACGACCCCGACGACCTGCGCCGGTTCGCCGCCGAGGTGGCACCGGCCACCCGGGAACTGGTCGCCGCCGAACGCCGCCGCCGCTCCGGCCAGGGCGACACCGCCGGCTCCCTGGCCGGCACCGCCAGCCGCCCCGACCAGCCGGCCGCCCGGCCGACCGGCGTCGCCGCCGGGTCGTTCGCGGTGGTGCCGACCCCGGACGACGGCGCCCGACGCAGCGACGTACGGGTCTGGGACGAGTCGGCCCGGCCGACCGGCCCGGCACCGGATCCCGACCGCAGCTACACGGCGCACGAGCAGGCCGGCGCCCAGCACCTGATCGACGTGCACGACGCGCTGCGGGCCGAGTTGGCGCAGATCCACGACCTGATCGAGCAGGTCGCCGCCGGCCTGATCGACGTGGGTACCGCCCGGTCGCACATCAACACGATGACCATGCGGCAGAACAAGTGGACGCTGGGCACCTACTGCGAGTCGTACTGCCGGCTGGTGACCACCCACCACACCCTCGAGGACCGGTCACTCTTCCCACACCTGCGCCGGGCCGACCCCCGACTCAAGCCGGTCATCGACCGGCTCGAGGAGGAACACCACGCCATCCACGACGTGCTGGAGGGGGTGGACCGGGCGCTGGTCGCCTTCGTCGCCACCCCGGACGGCATGGCCGAGCTACGCGCCGCGGTCGACCTGCTCAGCGACACGCTGCTGTCGCACCTGTCCTACGAGGAACGTGAGCTGGTGGAGCCGATCGCCCGACTCGGCGCGCACTGAACACCGGCTGGCTGACGTGCACCCCGGGCGCGTCGAGTCGGCGAAGCGCAGACGATCAAGCCCGGCGGGGCGGCATCATTCGGGTCGTGGGGACAGCGCGGGGGCATCGGTTGGTGCCGCACACCGCCGACGTACGGATCGAGGCGTGGGCGCCGGACCGGGCGGGGTGCCTGGCCGAGGCGGTCCGGGCGATGGTCGAGTCCTTCGCCGACCTCGCCCGGGCCCGGCCCCGTGCCGACCGGGAGTTCCATCCGGCGCCGGCCACCGACGAGGACCTGCTGGTCACCGTCCTCGACGAGGTGATCTTCCGGATGGAGACGGCGGACGAGCTGCCGGTCACCACCGAGGTGGCGCAGGACGTCGGCGGGCTGCGGGTGCACTGGGCCGTCACCCGGACCGGCGAGGTGGAGCTGATCGGCGCGGTACCGAAGGCGGTCTCCCTGCACGAGCTGCGCTTCGGCGGCGGCCACGCGGGCTGGTCCTGCGCGGTGACCCTGGACGTGTGAGCCGCAGCCGCCGGTGCGGCCACTCAGCCCTTGACCACGCCGAGCGGCACCAGCCGGGCCACCTTCCGGCACAGTCCGGCCCCCTCGGCCGCCTCGACCACGGCCGAGATGTCCTTGTACGCCGCCGGCATCTCCTCGGCCAGCCCGCGCCGGGACGCGCCGCGTACCGCGATGTCCCGGGCCTGGAGCTGGGCGCGCGGGTCCCCGCCCCGGCCGACCGCGACGGCCTGCTTGCGACTGCGCACCCGCCCGGCCCCGTGGCACGCGGAGGCGAAGGCGGGCGACCCGACCACCCCGGTCAGCACGTACGAGGCGGTGCCCATCGAGCCCGGGATGAGCACCGGCTGCCCGACGCCACGCAACTCCGCCGGCAGGTCGGGATGGCCGGGCGGCAGGGCCCGGGTGGCACCCTTGCGGTGTACGCACAACAGCCGCACGCCACCGTCCAGCGTATGGTCTTCGATCTTGGCCAGGTTGTGCGAGACGTCGTAGACCAGGTCGAGCCGCCGGCCCGTCTGCCGCTCGAAGATCCGGCCGACCGCGTGGGCGAGCAGCTGCCGGTTGGCCCGCGCGTAGTTCGCCGCGGCGGCCATCGCACCCAGGTACGCCCGACCGGCCGCGGAGTCGACCGGAGCGCAGGCCAACTGCCGGTCCGGCACGTGGATGCCGTACCGGCCCATCACCTTCTCCATGGCCCGCACGTGATCGGTGCAGATCTGGTGGCCGAGCCCGCGCGAACCGCAGTGGATCATCACGCAGACCTGGTCGGGGCGCAACCCGAACGCCTCGGCCACCGGCTCGTCGTACACCTGCTCGACGGCCTGCACCTCCAGAAAGTGGTTGCCGGAGCCGAGGCTGCCGACCTGGTGGGCGCCGCGCTCGATCGCCCGGTCACTGACCTGCGCCGGATCCGCGTCCTGCACCGCGCCGTAGTCCTCGCACCGGTGCAGGTCCCGCTCGACGCCGAAGCCGCGCCGCACGGCGTACCCGGAGCCGCCGCGCAGCACCGCCTCCAGTTCGTCGCGGCTGGTAAGTTGCCAGACCGCGCCGCTGCCCATGCCGCGCGGAGTGGCCGCGCTCAGCGCGTCCATCACCGCCTCCAGGCGCGGGCGCAGCTCGGCACGGTCAAGGTCGGCGGCGAGCAGTCGGACCCCGCAGGAGATGTCGAAACCGACCCCGCCGGGCGAGACCACCCCACCGGCGGCGATGTCGGTGGCGGCCACCCCGCCGATCGGGAAGCCGTAGCCCCAGTGCACGTCGGGCATGGCGTACGAGGCGCCGACGATACCGGGCAGGGTGGCGACGTTGGCCACCTGCTCCAGCGACCGGTCGCCCGCCGGGTCGGGCAGCAGCGCCCGGGACGCGAAGACCACCCCCGGCACCCGCATCGGATCACGCCGGTCGATCCGGAAACGGTACGGCGACTCCTCGACCAGCTCCACGCGCGGCGGCTACCCACCCGCGCGCCGACTACACCTGGGCATCCGCCGCCGCCCGCTCGCCACCGCCGTTTCGGCGGTATGGCGGCATCCGCTCGCGCCGGATGCCGCCATACCGCCGAAACGGAGTCGATCAACACCGGGCCGGGACGGGTCGCTACGACAGGTAGCGCCCGCGGTAGCGGCGGATGAGCCGCCACTGCACCAGGACCGCGGCGAGGGTCAGCACCATCATCACCAGGGTCGCCGCCGCCGCGTAGCCGTAGCGCAGATACTCGAAGCCGGTCTGGTAGACGAACAACGACAGGTAGGTGGTGGAGTACGGCGGCGGGCCGCCGTCGGTCACCACGAACGCCGGTACGAAGGTGAAGTGCAGACTGGCGATGGCGTCCCGGACCGCCAACAACGCCAGCACCGGGGCCATCAACGGCAGGGTGACCCGGCGGAACACGTCCCAGCCGGTGGCGTCCTCGATCGCGGCCAACTCGTACACGTCGCGGGGCAGCGCCCGCCGGGCCGCCAGCAACACCACGAAGGTCTCCCCCATGGTGAACAGGCTCATCAGGATGATGCCGGCGCGGGCGCTGGTCGGATCGGTCAACCACTGCGGCGGCGTACGCCCCAGCACCGTCAACCCGTGCTCGCCACCGATGCGCAACAGCTGGTTGATCGGCCCGTACAACGGGTTGAATAGCCACAGCCAGAGCAGGCCGTAGGCGATCTCGGGAACCGCGGTGGGCAGCAGCACGGTGGTGCGGGCGGTGCCGACACCGACCGCCCGGCGGTGCAGCAGCAGCGCCAGGCCGAGCGCCAGCAACACCCGCAGCGGTACGGCCACCAGCGCGAACACCACCGAGTTGAGCAACGCGACCCGGAAGATCGGGTCCTCGGTCAGGCCGACGAAGTTGTCCAACCCGGCCCAACTCGGCGGACGCAGCAGGTCGTACTCGGTGAACGCCAGCGCGAGCGTGACCAGGGCGGGCAGCAGCACCAGCCCGACCAGCCCGACCAGGTAGGGCGCCAGCATCAGCGCCAACTGCCGCCGCGACCGGGTGTCAGGCCGAGTCACTGTACGGGCCTTCGTTCGCGACTGCGGGGCTCGCAAACCCGGCTCACTCCTCGCACTCACGGGACGAACCGGTGACCGGTGGCGGGGTGGAACAGGTGGGCGTCGGCCCAGCGCACTGCTACCCGTACCGCTGCGGCCCGGTCCGGTCGGCGGGCGGCCGGCACCCGGGCGACCACCGGATGCCCGGTGGCCAGGGTGAGGTACGCGTAGGCGTCCTCGCCGATCACCTCGACCCGGTCGACGGTCGCCGGTGCGCCGTCGACGGCGTCGAGGGTGACCGCCTCGGGCCGGAACCCGAGCTCCAGTGGCTCGTCCGGCAGCGCCGGGGCGTCCCCGGTCGGCCGCAGCACGCCGTCGGCGGGCAGCAGGTTCATCGCCGGTGACCCGACGAACCGGGCGACGAAGCTGCTTGCCGGCGTACGCCAGATCTCGTCCGGGGTGCCGACCTGCTCGACCCGGCCGTCCCGCAGCACGGCGATGCGGTCGGCGAGGACCAGCGCCTCGGTCTGGTCGTGGGTGACGTGCACCATGGTCGCGCCGATCCGGTCGTGCAGGGCGCGCAGTTCGCTGCGCATCTCGGCGCGCAGCGACAGGTCCAGGTTGGACAGCGGCTCGTCGAGCAGGAACACGTCCGGTTCGCGGACCAGTGCCCGGGCCAGGGCGACCCGCTGACGCTCACCACCGGAGAGCTGCCCGGGACGGCGGTCGAGCAGCCCGGCACAGCCGACCGTCTCGGCCGCCGCGTGGGCCCGCTGCCGGGCCTCCCGGCGCGGTGTGTCCCGTACCTCCAAGCCGAAGGCGATGTTCTCGGCCACGCTCAGGTGCGGGAACAGTGCGTACGACTGGAAGACCATCGAGACGTTGCGCAGGCCCGGACGCAGGTCGGTGACGTCGCGGCCGGCGATGAGCACCCGGCCGGCGGTGACCGGTTCCAGTCCCGCCACCACCCGCAGCACCGTCGACTTGCCCGCGCCGGAGGGGCCGAGCACCACCAACAGCTCGCCCCGGGCGACGGTCAGGTCCACCTCGTGCAGGACGGTGGTGTCCCGGTAGGCGGCGCTGACGCCGTCGAGGATCAGCCCGCTCACCCGTTCTCCCCACGGGCGAACATCGGCCGGCTCTTGGTGTCCAGCTCCCGGATCACGTCGTCGAGCTTGTCGCCGCGATGCATGGCGTTCTCCAGGATTCCGTAGCTCAGATCCTCGATCTCCGGCCAGGTGGAGACGGTGGGCAGCGCCCGGACGGTGGGGATGGCGTCGAGGAAGACCTGCGAGTTGCGCGGCGGCTGGTTCGGATCCAGGAACGCCGATGAGCGGGACACCTCGATGTGCGACGGCACGGTACGCCCGGTCGCCGCGATGATCCGCTGCCCCTCGGCGTCCATCGCGTACTCCATGAACCGCCAGGCGGCGTCCTTGTTCTTCGACCCGGTGGTCATGCAGTACGCGTCGGAGTGCAGCACCCCGACCGGCTGCCGGTAGATCGGCAGCGGGGCGACGTCCCACTCGAAGTCGGTGATGGTGCGGAAGTTGGTGGTGGCCCGGCGGGAGGTCATCAGCATGGCGAGCCGGCCGTTGAGGAAACGCGACTCGTCGTCCTCCGCCTCCACCTCGGCGTCGGTCGGCACCACCCCGTACGCCAGGCGCAGGTCGACCAGGTTGCGCAGCGCCTCCCGGGCCGCCGGGCTGTCCAGGGCCAGCCGGGTGGGCCGTTGCGGGTCGTCGACGATCTCGCCGCCGTTGGACCAGACCAGCGGGGCGAGCCGGATGATCGACGGCTCCACGCCGAGGCCGTGCACGGCCGGGAGCCGGGCCGCCCCCTCCGCCTCGGTGCCCTTGATCACCAGGCCACGGTCGTCACGGGTCATCAGGGTGGCGGTGCCGACCAGGTCGTTCCAGCTCCAGCCGGCCTGCGGTTCGGGCACCCCGTACTTCGTGAACAGCGTGCGGTTGTAGTAGACGGCCAGGCTGGAGACGTTCTGCGGCAGGCACAACTGCGCGCCGTCCCACTTGAACGCCTCCATCGCCACCGGGTAGTAGTCGGCCGGGTCGAGCAGCGACGAGCCGGCGATCCGCTCGTCCAGCGACTCGACCACGCCCTTGGCGGCGAACTGGCCGTAGAAGCGGTAGTTCATCAGGAACACGTCCGGCGGGGCACCCCCGGCGACCGAGGTGGCCAGCCGGGCCAGCAGGTCCCTGCGGTCGCTGGCCTCGATCAGCTGGACCCGCTCGCCGGGCCGGGCGTCCTGGTACGCCTCGATCAGCGTGCGGTACGCGGCGAGTTCCTCCGGCGCCCCGAACACCAGCAGCTTGACCGGTGTCGAGGTGGCTGATCCGGAGCCGGAGCCACAGCCGGTGACGGCGAGCGTGGCGCAGAGCGCGAGGGCGAGCAGGGCTTTGCGTTTCATGGTCATCCCTCGGATCGGTCGTCGTAACGCAGGAAGCGCCGTTGGGCCAGGGCGAAGACCACCAGCGCGGGAACCGTGGCGATCACCGCCCCGGCCAGGAAGACGGGAAAGTTGGTCGGGTCCAGCAACGACAGTGAGCGCAACGCCAGCGGCAGGGTGAACAGGTCACGGTCGTAGACGTAGATCAGCGGGTCGAGGAAGTTGGACCAGGTGAGCACGAAGGTGAGCGCGGTGAGCGCCCCGGTGACCGGGCGCACCAGCGGCAACGCGACCCGCCACCAGGTGCGCAGCGGAGACAGGTCGGCCAGCTGGCAGGCGTCGTACAGATCGGTCGGCACGGCGCGGAAGGCCAGGTAGTAGACCAGCACGTAGAGCGGGGAGCTGCCCAGCAACGCCGGGGCGATCAGCGGTACGAGGGTGTCGGTCAGGCCGAGGAACCGGAAGATCGCGAAGCGGGGCACCAGCAGCGCGGTCGCCGGCACCATCAACGCCACCAGGGAGGCCGCCACCACCACGGCGGCGGTTCGCCGGGTCAGCCGGGCCAGCGCGAATCCGGCCAGCGAGGCGACCAGCACGCTCAGCGGCACCGCCAGCACGGCGACCAGCACCGAGTTGAACGCGGCGCGCAGCAGGCCGCCGAGGTCGAGGGCGCGCTGGTAGCCGGTGGTGGAGAGCGGGTCGGGTACCAGTTGCGGCGTCGGTGACGGCGGCAGGCCGGGTTCGGTGAGGGAACCGGCGACGAGCAGCAGCAGCGGCGGTACGAAGACCAGGACGACGAAGGCCGCGCCGAGCGTACGCCACAGTCGGGCGGCCCGCTCGGGCAGCGGCGAGGGGCCGCGGGTGCGGCCCCTCGCCAGGATTCTGCCGATGATCTGCGTCCCCTACCTCAGGCTGAGCTTCCAGGCGCCCAGCCCGTGCGAGGCGGCGTAGAGCACCCGCTCGCCCGGCACGATGGTCAGCCCGGCGACCTCGACGTTGGGCATGCCGCCCGCCGCCTTGGTCCAGGAGGTCTTGCCCTTGGGCAGCAGCAGGACGCCGAAGTCGGTGGCGGCGTACAGGTCGCCGGTGACGTCGTCGCGGACCAGGTCGGTGATCGGCTGGTCGCCGAAGTCGTACGACCGGTCGGTCCAGGTCGCCGCGTTGCCGGTGGCCTTCACCTCGTACGCGTGCCCCGGGGTGGTCGGGGTGTTGGAGCCGTAGCCGCTGTAGGAGATCCACGCCTTGGCCGGGTCGGCCGGGTCGATGTGGATGCTGGTGACGAAGCGGTTCGGCGTCGCGGCGGTGTCGACCCGGGTCCAGGTCACCGCCGATGCCGGTTCCGCGTCGGCGTTCCGGCTGACGAAGACCCGTCCGGTGCTGGTCGCCGCCCACGCGGTGGAGGTGTCGGAGTCGACCCGCTGGACCACGGAGACCGCGCCGCCGGCCCGGTCGCCCCAACCGGCGCCGGTCAGGTTGGTGGTGCCCAGCGGCTCCCAGTCACCGCAGACCGCCTCGTAGGTGCCGTTCCACGAGTTGCAGATCCGGTCGGCCTCGGCCAGGCTGCGGCCCCCCAGGCCGAAGGTCTTGGTGCGGTAGACCGACAGGCCGGTACCGGCGAACATGGTCCCGCTGACCTTCGGGTCGCTGATCACCGGCGCGTAGAACAGGTTGCCCGGCTGCCCGAAGATCGGGTCGGCGGTCCAGATCCAACTGCCGATGTCGCCGTCGGCGAAGCTCACCTCCGGGGTGACGTCGTAGTAGGTGTGGAACCGGAACTCGGGGCGGCCCACGTCCCAGCCGGAGGCGCCGCCGTCACCGATCATGGTGTTCACCCAGCGCTCACGCTTGCCCTTGTTCTCCCAGGTGCCGTTGTCCTGGGTGCCGCCCTGCAACAGGTTCACGTCGTGCGGGCTGACCGACAGGCTGATGAACTGGAGGGTGTTCATCCCCTTGTTGATCCCCTCCAGCTTGGCCGGGATCTTCGACAGCATCTGCCGGCAGCGGTCCTTCTGAGCCTGGAGGGTCAGGTTGCGGGCCGGGTTGTCACACCACGACGACCGGTCCACGAACTGGCCGTTGGAGCGCATCACCCCACCGTCGTTGGCCTCGAAGAACTGGTACGGGTTACGCGGGTGGGTGACCAGGGCGTGCTGGTCGGGGTGCAGGCCGTTGGGGTGCAGCTCGTCGGTGCCGTCGTAGGTCATGTCGGTGCCGCTGACCCCGGCGTCGGTGGAGAGCACCACAGCGCGCTTGTTGGCCACGTTCTCGCCGTAGGAGTAGCTGCCACCGGTGTAGACGATGTCCGGGTGGCCCGGCGGGGTGTGCACGAAGACGTCGTACCAGCACTGGCCGGTGCACTGGTTGTAGGTGGCGAAGCCCGGATCGGCCGGGTTGGAACTGGTCAGGTCGGCGAACGCCGGTGCGCCGGCGGCCACGTCGTCACTGCGGAACAGCCGCGAGTACGGGGTGCCGGTGTTGCCCTCGTAGACGTACATCCGGGTCTTGCCGCCGGGCAGCGCGGTCACGTCGATCGCCGGGCGGGTGGTCGGCAACGCCGCGTTGAGCGACGGCTTGATCTGCGTCCAGGTGCTGCCGGCGTCCGTCGAACGCCACACCCCGCGCGCGTACGACGAGGCGTAGACGATGTTGGCGTTACGCGGGTCGAGCTTGACCTGGCGTACGCCGCGCGGCGAGCAGCTGGTGGTGTTGTTGTACTCGGCGATGGTGCCGGTGCACTCGGCGGCGTTGGCCGTGCCGTTGTGCAGGAAGGTCCAGCTCTTGCCGCCGTTCGTGGACTTGTACAGGCCCCACTTCGCCGCGTCGGGCACCGGTCGGGTGACCCCACCGCAGCAGGAACTCGACATGCCGCGCAGCGCCGTGGTGGTGGCCACGTACAGCGTCTTCGGGTCGCCCGGCTTGATGGTGATCTCACCGATGCCCTTGCCGGCGAGCACGTCCTTGCCGAGCGGGCCGGACCAGGTCAGGCCGCCGTTCGTGGACTTGTACAGGCCGACCCCGGCGACACAGCCGGAGGCGCAGGTGTTCGCCTCACCGGTGCCGACGTAGATGGTCAGCCCGGTACGGTCGTTGCGGTCGATGGTCACCGCCCCGGCCGCGTTGATGCCCAGCGGACCGCCCAGGTAGAACCACTTCGGCTCGGCGGCGAGGATGTTCAGGGTGCCCCAGACACCGCCGCCGGCCGGCGTGACGTACGCCCGGCAGAGCAGCTGGTTGCAGTCCGGGCTGATGTCGATCGAGGTGACCCGGCCACCCGCGACATACTCGTTGGGCACATAGTTGAACGCGTTGCGGTACTCGGTGAACGGGTAGAGGGCCTCGCTGGGGCCGATGTTGGTCCACTGCCGGCTGCCCTTGAACCGCTTGTCGGCGGCGGTGTACGCCGCCCTGGACCGGTCCATCTGGGCGATGGTGATCGCGTCGGCGGGATAGGCGCGCTCGAGGAACTCCTGCCCGGCGGCGCCACCGGGGCCGTCCGGGGCCATGCCACCATCGCCGGGTACGGCCTGGCGTAGCCGTTCCAGGTGAGCGCCGAGCGCGTTGGGCATCTCACCGTCGCCGACGGCGGCGGGAGACGGCACCTCGGCGCCGGCATAGTGGATTCCGACGAGACCGGTCGACACCATCAGGGTGCCGACCGCCAAGCCAACGAGCAGATGGCGACGTCTACGCTTCACCAGGGTCCCTCCGGCATGAAGGCGTCACCGCAGCGCGGCAAGCCGGATTGGCGACCGTCACTGGCAGCGTCCACGGTGGAATATCCCAGAGGGATCCACCCCAAGCAATAGCCCCGCCCACCCCACCCTCACCCCACGGCACTCCCCCACGCTCTGCGCTCCCACACGCACGGCACTCCCCCACGCGACCACCCCGCACGCGACGACAGCCCAGGCGCGGTGACCCTCGCGGCACCCCACACGCGGCGAGGCCCCCGCGCCGCGGCACTCCAGCGGCGATCATGCACTTTCGGTCTCGACAAAAGCCGCGAGCGTGCCATTTCGGCGACCAGAAGTGCAAGATCGACGGCGCGGGCAACGCGGGCGGCGGGCGGCGGGCGGCGGACGGCGGGCGGCGGGCGGCGGGCGGCGGGCGGCGGGCGGCGGGCGGCGGGCGGCGGGCGGCGGGCGGCGGGCGGCGGGCGGCGAATAGTGTTTGGGAGTTCGGTGGGGGTTGGGCGGCTAGGTCGGGGCGTGCGGGTGGGGAGGATCGGCGGGATGAGTGGGGCGGGCGTCAGGGAGCTGCGGGGAGACTGTGCCCGTTGCTTCGGTCTGTGCTGCGTCGCTCCCGCCTTCGCCGCGTCTGCCGACTTCGCGGTCGACAAACCCGCCGGACAGCCGTGCGGCAACCTGCGCACCGACTTCGGCTGCGGCATTCACGCCGAGCTACGGGCGCGTGGCTTCCCCGGTTGCACCGTCTTCGACTGCTTCGGCGCCGGCCAGCGGGTGGCGCAGGAGACCTTCGGCGGCCGGGACTGGCGTTCCGCGCCGGCGAGCGCCGGGCAGATGTTCGACGTCTTCGCGGTGATGCGTTCGCTGCACGAGCTGCTCTGGTACCTGACCGAGGCGCTCCGGTTGCACCCGCCGGCCGAGCTGGCTGAGCAACTGTCGGCCGCCCGGGCCGAGACCGACACGTTGGCCTCGGGCACCGCGCAGGAGTTGCTCACCCTCGACGTCGACGGGCACCGCGCGAAGCTGAACGTGCTGTTGTCGCGTACCGCCGAACTGGCCCGGACGCGCGGCGGCGCTGCCGGCCCCGACCACCGGGGCGGCGTGTTCGTCGGCCGCGACCTGCGCCGGGCCGGCCTACGCGGGGCGAACCTGCGCGGCGCGACGCTCATCGGGGCGGACCTGCGTGGCGTGGACCTGGCCCGAGCCGACCTGACCGGCGCCGACCTACGCGGGGCCGACCTGCGCGGCGCGGACCTGTCCGGCGCCCTGTTCCTGCACCAGTCGCAGGTCGATGCCGCCCGCGGCGACCGGCAGACCGGCCTGCCTACCGGGCTCAGCCGCCCAGCCCACTGGTCGGCGCTGCCGCTGACCCCACGCCCCACCGACCGGCGCCCGAAACGGCGCTGACTGGCGGGCCGGGCAGGGCCGGCGCCACGGCCGGGCAGGGGCGCAACGCCTGTCGCGGTGCCATTGCCCGACGCGCCCGCCGGCAAGGACCACTCCGATGCCCTCGGTGTCGTTGCCGGCAGCGATCGGCGCGCGTGGTGGGCCGGGCGTCAGACGGTGGCGGCCCGCGCCTCAGTCATCCCCTGGTTGGCCAGCGCGTCGGCCCGCTCGTTCTCCGGGTGCCCGTTGTGTCCCTTGACCCACAGCCAGGTGACCTGGTGTCGGGCGCAGGCCGCCTCCAGTTGCTGCCACAGGTCGGCGTTCTTCACCGGCTGCTTGGCGGCAGTCCGCCAACCGTTGCGCTTCCAGGACGCCAGCCAGCTGGTGATGCCGTTGCGCACGTACGTGCTGTCGGTGTGCAGCTCGACCGTGACCGGGCGGGTGAGGCTCTCCAGGGCCCTGATCGCGGCGGTCAGTTCCATCCGGTTGTTGGTGGTCGGGGTGGCCTCGCCGCCGCACAGTTCCCGCTCGTGGGTGCCGTAACGCAACACCACACCCCAGCCTCCGGGCCCCGGGTTGCCGCTGCACGCGCCGTCGGTCCAGATCTGCACGACCCGGCCGGTCGCCTCGTCCACCATGCCGCCAAACCTACCTAAGCTGCCCCCGCCCGCGCGGTGGCGGGCCCGCCGGATGGTCGGTTCCGACGACCGGCGGCGGCACCGTCCAGGCCGGTCGACGCGACGGCACGACACGATCGCGTACGCGGCTCACGGCATCGCCCACCGTGGCGGCGACCATCGGGAGCAGTCGGGTCGAGCGCATCACGGCCAGATCCTCCGCCGCCGTGGTGGCCCCGTCGAGGAAGCGCAGTACCCGTGACGCCGGATTGCGGTCGAAGAGTCGGCCGAAGAACTCCGGGCCGCCGACCAGGTCACGGTCCAGCGCCCGGAGCGCCACCGCGTCCATCCACCGGTGGCGGCGAGGGTACGCGGGCGAAGGCACCGGCGGCCTTCCGGCGGACAGTGCCTGGGCCACCTGCTCGGCCTGCCGGTACATGGCCGAGAAGGTGAACCCGGTGGACGGGCGGGTGGCACCGCCGGCCGTGCCCAGACGTACCACCCGGGGCGAGGGTCGGGCGACGAAAGGTCCGTCGGTCATCGGAATGACGCCGTTCTCGACCTCCCGAACGGTGAACCGGGCCTGGTCCAGACCGAGCAGGTCACAGTAGCCGGCCAGGGCGCGATCGTAGGCCGCCCCGGTGAGCAGGTCTGGTGAGAACTCGGTGTACTCGACCAGCGCGTACCGGCTGTTGACCGGCAGCACGTACCCGAAGGACACCCCGCGGGCCGGTTGCGGCGTGCGAAAGTCCATCAACACGGCCCGGGTCGGGTCGAACACCGGCCGGTCCGCTGCCAGCCACCAGCCGCGGAAATGCTGCAACCAGTTCGTCCGCCCGGGCCGATCCGGTGGTCGCGGCCGGGAGTCCAGCACCCAACCGGCCCGCAGCGCCGGCCCGCCCGCTCCGGTGCCCACCAGCACACCGTCGCCATGGTCGGACAAGCTGTCGGCACCGGCGGCAACGCGGATCACGCCCAGCCGCCGCTCGGCCTCGGCGACTCGGTCGTAGATCGGAGCGGAGCGGAGCATGGCGTACCGCAGCGGGGCGACGTCCAGAGTGCGCTGCGCTTCGGCGGTTACCACCTCGACCTGCGACCAGCTCGCGCTGAGCAACTCGTCCAGGTCGTTGCCCGGCTGGTCCCAGAACGCCCAGGTCCGGTCCTGGCCCCGCCGGTGCACCGGATCGACGACAGCGACGCGTAGGTCGTCCACGCCGTGGCGGGCCAGCGCAGCCAACACGAGCGAAGCAGCCCCACCCCCGCCGACCAGGGCAAGGTCGACGTCGACCGGCGCACAACCCACCCACCCACGCTCCCATACCCACCCGCCCAGGCTGAAGGAAGGGCACCTTCTTAACGTCTGAGGTAGAGGAAGGGCCCCCTTTTAACAGCCCGGGCCCAGCCGGTGCAGAGGCGCCGACGCCCGGCCGAGCCGGGTCGGGTTGGGGTGGGCCGGGTCGGGGTGGGCCGGGCCGGGGTGGGCCGGGCCGGGGTGGGCCGGGGTGGGCCGGGCCGGGGTGGGCCGGGGTGGGCCGGGCCGGGGAAGGCAGGGCGAGCACCTCGCCCACCAGGGCGTCGTGCACCGGGCCAGGCGGGCCGGGCCAGGCGGGGCTGTGCCGGATCGGGGGTGGTGGGGAGCCGGATCGGGGGTGGTGGAGACGGCGTTGGCCGGCACCCGGGTTCGGGTGCCGGCCAACGGTTTATTGCTCCCCCTGTGAAGGAATGTCAGCTGTTCCAGTGCTGGGTGACCAGGTCGGCGGCCTGCTGCTCCCACTGGGCGTAGTGATCCGGGTACGCCGACACCTGCACCGTCTGGGCGGCCTTGGTCAGCGGCATGTCCTGCCACCCGTCGACCTGCTTGAGGCCCTTGAGGAACGCGGTGGTGGAGTACTCGGGGTCGGTGATCTGCTCGACCGTGCCCCAACCGCTGGAGGGGCGCTGCTGGAACAGGCCCTGCGAGTCGTGGTCGTTACGGTCACCGAGGTGGCCGAGGTTCTCCAGCTTCGACTCCTGCAGGGAGGTGGCGATCGCGACCACGGCGGCACGCTCGTCCATACCGGCCTTCTTCGTCGCCGAGATGATCGCCTTCACACTCGCGACCTGCTCACCGTCGAGGTCGATACGGGACTGGGCACCCTGCACACCATGCGGAATCAACTTGCTCGTGTCCGGCTTGTCGGCCTGCACCCCCACCGGGGCCGTCTTCACCGGCGCGATATCGGCGTGGGCGGCGACCGGGCCGGCGAACACCCCACCGGCGAACGCGACACCAGCGATACCCAGAACAGTCTTACGCAGCAACGAAGTCATGACCAAAGCTCCATTCGGGGGTAGACGCCACCCGCCACAAGGGGACGGCAAGCAACGCAAACGCCGTCAGGCGCTAAAAGACAAAAGAGGGAAAGAGGTCCGGCTGACTCGCGGGGTGGGGGGCCTCGCGGCGCCGGGACCATGTGTAACGACCGGCCGGGCCAGGTCATTCCGAAATCCGCCCGCCGACCACACCGACCAGCACCGCCACCGAAGCGGGCGGTGGTCGTGACCAGGAGCCTCTGGGGGTGGGGTCTCTTGCTCGGTCGGTCGGAGGGTATAACGCCCCGGCCCCGGGACCGATTCCCGTCGCCGCGGCCGATCGACCCTCCAGAACCGGACATCCCACCGATCAACCCCCAGCCCGGCGGTGAACACCCACCGCCCGCCCAGGACCTACCGGGGGCATCCGCCCGGTCGCCGCCACGGTTACGCCGGAACGGCGGCATCCGGGGCAGCGAGAAACCGCCATTCCGGCGCAACGGAGTCGATCACCGCGAGGCGGCCCGGGCGGGACGCAAGCATGTCGCCAGCGTCTCCGACGGTGGACACGGGACGGCAACAAGGATTTCTCATTTTCACCGGATCGGGTCCCAAGCCCACCTAGTGTTGGGCACACCGGTGCTAGTCGCGGAGTTGGCCACCCGAACGACGTCCTACGCAGTCAGCGGACGAAAAGTGAGGGAAGACGCGTATGAAGGCAACCCAAGTTCTCGTACCAGTGGCGAGCGGTATCGCCCTCGGGGCGCTGCTGCTGCCGGGCACCGCGCTCGCCGACACCACAGTGTCACCGTCGACCACTCCGGTCGGGGGCACGGTCGTGCTCACCGCGACCAACTGCAACCCGAACTCCGGTGACGCGATCTTCCACGTCACCGGTCCCGATCGTGACCAGAATGTCCGGTCCACCACTGCTGCGGCCAGTGGCGGGTTGAGCGCGGAACTGTTCACCGCCGGCTTCACCCTGGGTACGTACACCGTGGCAGCCACCTGCGGCGACGGCACCCCCGACGGCAGCGCGACCTTCACGGTCACCCCGATCGGCGGTGCGCAGGCCGGCGGACGGGACGGCACCGGCGGCGGCGGAACCCTGGCGGTCGGGGCGACGCTGCTCGTCACCTCTCTCGGCGGCGCCGTCATCCTGGCCCGGCGCCGTCGCCACGCGGCCCAGGCCGCGACGCTCTGACCGACTCACACTCCATCCGGCCACGGGTGCCCGCGCCGCGCCACGGCACGGGCACCCGAGTCACGGCCCGGTGCCGGGTGCCCGCCCGGCAACGGCAACGGCAACGGCAACGGCAACGGGCATCTGAGCACCCCCTCACGAAGGCAAGCCGCCGGACGCGGGAACGGGAGGTACGTGGTGCGAGGGCTGGGTCGCCTCCTGGTCACGCTGCTGGCGGTGGCCGGGCTCGCGCTGGTCGGCGTCGGCCTGGCGAGGCTGCCAGCCCGGCCGCCACAGCCCGACGGCACCGGTCCGCCGCCGCAGTTGGTCACCGCGCCGAGCTTGCCGCCGCTGCTCCGCGCCGACCCCGTCGAGGTCCGGATTCCCCGCATCGGCGTACGCGCGCCGCTGGTCCCGGTCGCCGCTGATCGGGCGGGGGCGCTGGAGGTGCCACCGTTGGATCGGCCCGGGGTGGCTGGTTGGTACCGGCCAGGGGTCAGCCCGGGTGAATCCGGCAACGCGGTGCTCGTGGGCCACGTCGACGCTCCGGATGGGCCGGCGGTCTTCTTCGAGCTGGGACGGCTGCGTCCCGGCGACACCGTCCACATCGCTCGGGCCGACGCCACCGTGGTCCGGTTCGCCGTCGATGCTGTCGAGGCGTACCCCAAGGAGAGCTTCCCCACCGACCTGGTCTACGGTCCCGGCACGGCCGCCGGGTTGCGCCTGATCACCTGCGGTGGCCGGTTCGACCAGGGCAGCGGCGAGTATGTCGACAACGTGATCGTGTTCGCTACCCGTACGGCGTGAGGCCCTACGGCCGGTCGCGGGCGTTTGACCGTCGCAGTGCCGGGAAGACCGTGCGTCCACGGCAGATCCCGAGGAGCGACGGATGGCGGACGCAGGACGAGCCAGGAAGCACACCGGAGCACGCAAGGCTCCGGCGCCGCGCAAGGTGGCGGCGAAGAAGGTGGCCACGGCGTCGAAACGGGCCACCGGGGCCACGGCCGCGAAGTCGCCGGGCGGTAGGCCCACAGCGACGTCCCCGCGCGCCGCCCGCAAGAAGGCCGTCTCCGCCACGGCCACGCCGACCCGTCGGCCCACCGCGAAGGCGACGGCGGCGAAGAAGACCACCACCCCGAAGACGGGAAACGCCGCGAAGACGGCGCCGGCGGTCAAGAAGGCGGCGGCGGTGGCGAAGGCGTCCGGAGCGACGCGTACAGCCGCGAGGAAGGCGCCCGGAGCGACGCGTACGGCCGCGAAGAAGGCGCCCGGAGCCACGAAGACGGCGGCCAAGAAGACTCCCGGAACCACGCGTACGGCGGCGAAGCGGGCCCCGGTCGGTAAGGCCGCCGGCTCGACGGCGCCGGCGCAGAAGACGACCACGAGGAAGACGGCGACGCGCAAGACGACGGCCTCGCAGGCAGCGGCGTCACGGTCCCGGGCGGCCAGCACCACACCGGCGAAGAAGGCGACGACGATGGAGTCGTTCGGCAGCCGGCGGGGTGCGCGTACCGGATCGCGGTGAGCGCCCCGGCGTTCGTCGGGGAGGCGCGGGCCCGGTCCGGGGCGTGATCGGTGGTTCTGCCGTCCTACTCGCGGGACAGTCGCGTGAGGAATTCCCGCACCCGTTCCCGGGCCCGGTCGGTGATCTCCGGGCCGTGGGTGAAGGCGGCCACGTCGTACTCCAGTTCACCGAGCACGTGGGCGGTGAGTTGGGTCATCTCGAAGTCGGTGCAGAACAGCTTCACCGGCCACCGGACGCCGGACACGTTGAACAACGCGTCGCCGGTGATCAGCACCCGGGTCGGTTCGTGCAGCAGCGAGACGTGCCCCGGTGAGTGACCCGGGGTGTGCAGTACGCGCAGCCCGCCGCCGACGTCGTCGAGCAGGTCCCCGTCGGCCAGCGGCTGGGCCACCTCGAAGGCGGGGAAACGCCCCGAGGCCAGCCGGGTAAACAACCGGGCACCACGGATCGTCGGGTCGCGCGGCGGCGACTCGCCCGCCTCGGCGTACGGCACGTCGGCGGCGTGCAGGGCGAGCGTGGCGCCGGTACGGCGGGCCACCTCGGCCGCCCCACCGACATGATCGGGGTGGGCATGGGTGAGCACGATCCGGGTGACGTCGGCGGGGCGTTTGCCGATCGCGGCGAGCCCTCGCACGATCCGGGCCGGTGCCCGCTTCACCCCGCAGTCCACCAGGGTGACGCTGCCGTCGTCACTTTCCAGGGCGTACGAGTTGATGAAGGCCCGGCCGACGGTGGGGATGCGCCAGACGCCGGGAGCGAGGGCGATTACGGGTGACCGCGCCATCGGCGCAACTTACCATCCATCGCTCCCGATGCCCTGGGTGACGGGGTACCCCGGCGTGTCCGGCCCAGATGCGCGCGGCGAGGATGGCGGGATGGCCAGACAAGACAGCAGAGGGTCGGCGCGGGTCGACCCGATCGGGGCCTGCCCGTGCGGGCGGGGCCTGCCGTACCCGGACTGTTGCGGGCGGCTGCACAGCGGTGCGGCGCAGGCGCCGACGGCCGAGGCGCTGATGCGTTCCCGGTACGCCGCCTTCGCCGTCGGTGACTCGGACTACCTGCTGCGCACTTGGCACACCAGCACCCGGCCGGCGCGGCTGCCGCTCGATCCGGGCCAGCGGTGGACCGGGCTTGAGGTCGTCGCCACCGAGCAGGGTGGGCTGTTCGACAGCACGGGCACCGTCGAGTTCCGCGCCCACTACCGCGAGGGCACCCAGACCGGCACGATGACCGAGCGCAGCCGCTTCGTCCGCGCCGACGGCCGATGGGTCTACCTGGACGTCGACCAGCCCTGACGACCGCCCGCCTGCTACCCGCACGCCGGTCAGACCGCAGCACGCCACGCCACCACCCAAGCCGGCACGCCGGTCACGGCCCAGACCGCTGACGGTCACCACGCCCGGGCCGGACGCCGGTCACCGCCCAGGGCGCCACGCTCGTCACGCCGCCCTCCGGCCACGCGACGCTTCGGGCCGGCACGCCGGTGGCGGCGCCCAGGCCGCCACGCTCGTCACGCCGGCCCCCGGCGGCCGAGCGGGGATCACGCGACGCTCCGGGCGGGTGGCACGGGGTCGGTCACCGCTCGCGTCGGATGCGGTCGGCCCCCGCCCAGCATCAGCACCGCGATCAGCAGGTACGGCAGGGCGGCGACGGCGAAGGCCACCTCGTTGCCGGTAGCGGTGGCCACCACGCCGTACCCGATGTAGACGGCGATGGTGATCAGCTCGGTCGACATTCCGGCCAGCGAGGTGACGGTGGCCCGTTCCGTGCCGGTGATCCTGGCCTGCAACCGTGCGTCGGCCAGGACCGAGGCGAGTTGGAAACCGCAGAACGCCCCGGCGAGCAGCAGGAAGCCGGCCGGATGCCGCAACAACGCGCCACCGGCCAGGGCCAGTGCCGAACCGACCAGCAGGAGGGCGTACCCCCGGGTGTGCAGCCGCTCGCCGACCGGTGCGAGCAGGCCACCGGCCACCTGCCCGATCGCGAGGAGCAGGAGCAGCAGCGGCACCGTGGTCAGGGCGACGCCGGTGTCCCGGGCCAGCAGGGGGGTGTACTCCTCCAGTGCGCCCCAGGTCGCGGTCACCACCGCGACCAGCAGCACGCCGGCGCGTACCCGGCGGTCCCGCCGGGCCTCGGCGACCCCACTGCGCAGGCCCTGCCACCAGTTGGGCTCGTCGGCGGCCGGGTCCGGTGCTTCGCTGACCGTGCCGGCGGGCCGGCGGTGTTCGGGGAAGCGGGCGGCGACGGCGGCGGCGAGCAGGCACGCCGCGACACTGGCCAGGCCGATCGCGGGATAACCGCCGAGCCCGAGTACCGGCCCGGCCAGCAGGATCGACCCGAGTACGCCGATGGTGCCGGCGGTGCGGGCCCGGCCGATGGTGCGGGCGTAGCGGTGGGCGACGCCGAGATGGTCGAGTTCGTCGAAGACCAGTGCTTCGAGCGCACCAGAGGCGAGTGCACCGCCGGCTCCCCAGAGCACGAACCCGATGGCGAACGCCGGATAGGTCGGCACGAGCGTCCAGAGGGCAAAGCCGGCGGCGGTGCACAGCGGCGCGAGGCAGAGCATCAGGCGCCGCGAGGTGGCGTCGGCCCAGGCGCCGGAGGGCACCTCCAGGGCGATGCTGGCCACCGACCAGATCACGAACAGCGAGGAGATCTGCCCGACCGACAGGCCACTGTCGGCGAACAGCAGGGCGTACACCGGGTAGAGCAGGACCAGGTCGGTGAGGAACGCGTACGCGTAGAGGGTGGACGCCAGGCGGCGGCCACCTGCGGGGGTGGGAATCATGAGGCCTTCCGGGTGGGACGGGTTGACGGACGCCGGTGCTACGGCGACCGCAGGCGGCCCACGGCCTCGGGTGGGGCATCAATGTCGCCAGTTCATGGCGGCGATGGTAGCGGGCGGCGGGGCGCGACGCTGCCCGCATTTCGCGCGGTGACGGGACCGCCCGGACCCCGTCACCGCGCGGGTGTCAGCGGCGGGGTTCGTCGGTCCTCGGCAGGATCATCGTCGAGTCGCTGTCGTCGGAGCCGCGCTGCGCCGGCACCTCGGGTGCCGGTGCGGTGATCTGGGTGGCCTCCGGGTCGTCCTGGCGCGGCAGCGGGGTCGTCGGGTCGCTGTCGATGCCGGGGGCGTTGACCACCTGGGTGGCCTCCGGATCGTCGTACCCGGAGACGCCTGCCGGCCCGGTGTGCAGCGGCGCGGCCGAGGTGGTCGCGGCGGGGGCCGCCGCGCTGAAGCTCGGCTCGGCGGGGGCCGGTGCGGCAAAGCTCGGCTCGGTGCCGGCCGGTGCGGCAAAGCTCGGCTCGGTGGTGGCAGCGGGGCCGGCCGGCTCGGCGAAGCGCTGCTCGGCGCGGCGCTGCTCGGCGCGGCGCTGCTCGGCGCGGCGCTGCTCGGCGCGGCGCTGCTCGGCGTCGCGGCGGCCGGCGGAGTAGGCCCGGGCGTGCTCGGTGATGGTCCGCGACTCCTGCTCGGCGCGGGACAGCCAGGACTCCCAACGGCTCTGCATGGGCCGGACCAGTCCGCCACCGACACCGACGACCAGGATGCCGCCGACGGTGGCCAGCACGGCGATCAGCACCGGAGTGGTCACCGCGGTGGCGACCCCCACCTGGTTGAGCGCGGCGATGATGCCGAGACCGAGGATGAACGCCGAGGCGATGGTGGCCAGCAGCCGGCCGTACGACAGGCCGCCGAGTGCCCCGGAGATGATGTCCTTCACCGCGCTGGCGATCGCCGCCGCGACGACCACGATGACGATCGCGACGAAGGCGCGCGGCAGCCAGGCGATGACGCCGGCGATCAGGTCCGAGATCGGGTTCGGCCCCCAGATACCGAACGCCAGGTAGAGGGTGAGCAGCAGGACGCCGTAGTAGGCCAGCCGGGCGACGATGTCGCTGGCGTCGTACCGGGAGTGGGCCAGGGCCCGACGGATGCCGCCGCGCTCGACGGCGCGGTCGAAGCCGACGCGCTCCAGCAGCCGGTCCACGATCTTCAGGACCGCCTTGGCGATCAGCCAACCGGCCACCAGGATCGCCACGAAGGCGACGGCTCTGGGCAGGAAAAGAAGTATCGAACGGAGGGTCTCCCCCACCGCGTCACCGAAATTGTCTCGCATCGGATGGTCCTCCACAGGGACGGATGGTTCGTCCGGCCCGACCTACCCGGCTGGCCCACGGAGGAAACGCCACCGGCCGAGCCGTACCGGGCCCGGCGGGCCCGAAGCTGGGCCACGGGCGGGACGACACCCGCTGACGGCACGTTTGGCCAGGCACGGCGGCGGAAAGTGTGGCGAGATGAGATGGGCCCGTCACGCCGTACCCGCCGCCGCCGTCGCCGCCGTCGCCGCACTCGCCGCCCGGGATCTGCTGCAACGCGAACACGCGCTGCTGCGCAACTTCCCGCTCCTCGGCCGGGTCCGCTACCTGCTGGAATCGGTCGGGCCGGAGCTGCGGCAGTACATCGTGGCCGGCAACGACGAGGAACGACCATTTACCCGCGACCAGCGGCGGTGGGTGTACGCCTCGGCCAAGCAGCAGAACAACTACTTCGGGTTCGGCACCGACAACGACATCGAGTTCACCCCCGGCTACCCCATCATCAAGCACCGTACGTTCGGTCGGGCGGTGCCACCGTCCGCGCCGACCGTCGGGCACGAGGTGCGGTTGCCGTGCGCGAAGGTGCTCGGCGCGCCCCGGGGACGGGCCCGTGCGTTCCGGCCGGAATCGGTGGTGACCATCTCGGGGATGAGCTTCGGCTCGCTGTCCGGGCCGGCGGTCGAGGCGTTGAACCGTGGCGCGGCGCTCGCCGGTTGCCTGCACAACACCGGCGAGGGTGGGCTGTCGCCGTACCACCGGCACGGCGGTGAGTTGGTCTTCCAGCTCGGCACCGCGTACTTCGGTTGCCGCGACGATCGGGGCCGTTTCGACCTGGCCCGCCTGAAGGACCTGGTGGCCGAGGCGCCGGTGCGGGCGCTGGAGATCAAACTCAGCCAGGGCGCCAAGCCCAGCCTCGGCGGCCTGCTACCGGCGGCGAAGGTGTCGGCGGAGATCGCCGCGACCCGGGGCATCCCGGTCGGCCGGGACTGCGTGAGCCCGTCGCGGCACGCCGAGTTCTCCGACTGCGACAGCCTGCTCGACTGGGTGGAACTGCTGGCCGCCGAGACCGGCCTGCCGGTCGGCATCAAGTCCGCCGTCGGTGATCTCGACTTCTGGACCGAACTGACCGACCTGATGCGCGACACCGGTCGCGGCGTCGACTTCGTCACCGTCGACGGCGGCGAGGGTGGCACCGGCGCCGCGCCACTGATCTTCAGCGACTCGGTGTCGCTGCCGTTCCAACAGGGCTTCAGCCGGGTCTACTCGACCTTCGCCGAACGTGATCTGCACGAGCAGGTGGTCTTCGTCGGCTCCGGCAAGCTGGGCCTGCCCGACAACGCGACGGTCGCCTTCGCGCTCGGCTGCGACCTGGTGGCCGTCGGCCGGGAGGCGATGCTGGCGATCGGGTGCATCCAGGCTCAGAAGTGCCACGCCGACACCTGCCCGACCGGTGTGGCCACCCAGAACGCCTGGCTGGCCCGTGGCCTCGACCCGAGGTCGAAGGCGGTCCGGGCCGCGCACTACGTGAAGACCCTGCGGCGGGACCTGATGAAGGTCGCCGAGGCGTGCGGCGTCGAACATCCAGGGCTGATCGACGCCGACGCCGTCGAGATCCTCGGCGGCCGAACCACCTCCACCCCACTTCGCGAGGTGTACGGCTACCGCCCGGGGTGGGGACTGCCGTCGGCGGCCGACCGGGCGGCCATCGTGGACCTGATGTCCCTTGAGGCACCGCAGGGTGGCAGCGCCACCCCGTCGCCGACCGCTCGGCGCTGACCTCGCACCCCAGCGGGCCGGCCGTGGGGTGCCATGCTGGCGGGGTGACACCCACTCGCCTTGGTCGTCGTCGACACCGCCGCCCTCAGCGGCCCGGTCGCCCCGGCGGGCTCGCCCGGTCGGGCAGCGGCGGCGGCATCCGATGGCGCTGAGCGACGCGGAGTTGGCCGTCACCGCCGCCCAGCGCGGCGCGGCGGTGGTCCTTGCCCGCTACGGGACGACACTGGCCCGTACGGCGAAGGCGGCCGGTGACTTCGCCACCGTCGCCGACATCGAGGCGGAACAGGCCATCCTCAGGGTGCTCCGGGAGGTCCGCCCCGGCGACCAGGTGCTGGCCGAGGAGAGCGGGCGTACCGGTGCCGGCGACAACGGCCGTACCTGGCTGGTCGATCCGCTGTGCGGGACGCTGAACTACGCCGCACGTACGATGCTCGCCTCGGTGAACGTCGCCCTGCGCGTGGACGGGACGCCGACCGTCGCCGCCTGCGCGGACCCGTTCGCGGCCGAGGTGTTCTGGACCGACGGCAACCAGGCCCGGGTACGCCGCGACGGACGCGACGAGCCGATGGAGCCGTCGGCCGCCTCCGGGCTGGTCGAGGTCAACCTCGATCCGCCCCATCCCAACGCGCCGGTGTTCCGGGCGGTCCGGCTGCTCGCCGAGCCGGACTTCGTGGCGCGTTTCCGGCCCCGGGTGGTGTCGACCACGCTGGCCGTGGCCTGGGTGGCCGCCGGCCGGCGCGCCGGGTACGTCACCGACGGCCCGGTGGGCGACAGCGTCCACTTCGCCGCCGGCCTGGCCCTGTGCCGGGCCGCCGGCTGCGTGGTCACCGGGCTGGCCGGGCAACCGCCGCGCACCGGCGTGGGCGGCCTGCTCGTGGCGGCCGACGAGGAGACCCACGAGGCCCTGTCCGGTCTCGTCGCGCGACAGTTCGCGGCAGGTCACACCCGCTTTTAGTACACCTGTGCGAGGATGGCCGGGTGTTGGGCGAGGCCACCATCCTGCATGCCGACCTGGACGCGTTCTACGCCTCGGTCGAGCAACGTGACGACCCACGGCTGCGGGGCCGTGCGGTGATCGTCGGCGGTGGCGTGGTGCTGGCCGCCAGTTACCAGGCCAAGGCCCGGGGCGTACGCAGTGGCATGGGAGGCGGGCAGGCGCGCCGGCTGTGCCCGGAGGCGGTCGTCGTACCGCCCCGGATGGCGGCCTACAATGCGGCCAGCCGGGCGGTCTTCGAGATCTTCCGGCAGACCACACCCCTGGTCGAAGGACTCTCCATCGACGAGGCGTTCCTCGACGTCGGCGGCCTGCGCCGCCTGGTCGGGCCACCGGCCGACATCGCCGCCGAGTTACGCCAGGCCATCCGGCACCAGGTCGGACTGCCGATCACGGTCGGGGTGGCCCGGACGAAGTTCCTCGCCAAGGTGGCCAGTGGAGTGGCCAAGCCGGACGGCCTGCTGGTCGTGCCGCCGGCCGGGGAACTGGCTTTCCTGCACCCGCTGCCGGTCGAGCGACTGTGGGGAGTCGGGCCGGTCACCGCCGGGAAGCTCCGCCAGCATCGGATCCGTACCGTCGGTGAGGTGGCCCGCCTCGGCGAGGCGACGCTGGTCTCCCTGCTCGGTGGCGGCGCCGGGCGGCACCTGCACGCGCTGGCGCACAACCATGACCCGCGCCCGGTGCAGATGGGTCGACGCCGGGGCTCGATGGGCGCGCAACACGCTCTGGGGCGATCGGGGCAGTCCTCGGCCGAGTTGGAGGCGATCCTCGCGGGCCTGGTCGACCGGGTCACCCGGCGACTACGGTCAGCCGCCCGAACCGGGCGGACCATCACCCTGCGACTGCGCTTCGCCGACTACACCCGGGCCACCCGCTCCCGCACGCTGGCCAAGGCGACCGCCGACACCGGCACCGTGCTCGGCGCCGCCCGCGCACTGCTGCGGACGGCGCAGCCCGAGATCGAGCGGCGCGGCGTCACGCTGATCGGTGTCGCGGTCGGCAATCTGGGCGACGGGCACGTCCAACTCACGCTGCCCTGGCACCCCGACCCCTCCGCCGACCTGGACGCCGCCGTCGACGCGGTCCGCGAGCGCTTCGGCTCCACCGCCCTGACCCGTGCGGTGCTGCTCGGCCACGACACCGGCCCGGAGATGCCCCTGTTGCCCGACTGAGCCGGCCCTCGGTGACGAACACCTCAGGTGGTGCGGGTGGACCGCTCAGAGCCCACCCGCACCGGAGAGGTCCGCTGCTCACCAGCGGCCCGGTGAGCTTGGCCCGGTCAGCTCAGCGACCGGACGACGTGTCGGCGCTCCGATCCGCCACCAGAGCCAGCCGGTCTCCGCCACCTCGGGCGGTGCGCCGGGCCGCTGGTTGCGGGTACGCGACGGTGCGGACGCCCAACGACGGCGCAGGTCGCCAGAGGACGTCGAGGAGCGCACCGTCCGGCCGTGACACCCGGTGTCGCTCCCGATAGCCGAGGCGACGGTAGAGGCGACGGTCGGCGTCGTTGTGTGTCTCGGCGTACATCGGCAGGCCGAGGGTGTCCATCAGCCGGTGGCTGCCGGTGAGCACCGCTGCGGCCTGGGCGGCCCGGTCGGCGTCCGGCGGTGCCGCGAGGATCGCCAGGTGGTTGTGGGCCTCCTGCGGTCGTCGCGCGGCGAGGACCTGCTCCAGCCGGCGGAAGCGTACGACGTGCTCGCCGCAGGCGTCCTCGATGCGCTCCTCGTAGCGGGGCGGTGGTGGGGTCGGACGGTAGCGGTGGAACCAGACGGTCGCCGCCGCCCCGTCCTTGAGCAGGAACGCGTCGCCGAACAGTAGCGCGTGTTCGATCCAGATGCGGGCGGCGGCGGCCAGCACGGCGGGACGCCGCCGCTGGTCGGGCACGAGCCAGGCCCCGAGTGTGGTGGGGGCGACGGTGGCGGTCACGAGGTCGACGATCCAGTCGATGTCGCGCCATCGGGCGCGGTTGACCGGCGGGGAAAGGTGCATGGGAACTCCTGGTGAGGCGAAAGTCCGAGTGGCGCGGGGGCGCTGGTCCGGCGTCGCGCGCACGTACGCGGGCGGCGGGCGGACCGGTGACGCACGGCCGCGATCGCAGCCGTCAGGTGGTGCGCTGGCCGACCGTCACGGTTGCGGCGGCACGGCGCGTCGCGTCGACTCCGCCGGTCAGGCCGGCCTGCTCCGGGGACGTGGCGATCGGGACAGCCGCCGTCGGGCCCGCGCGGGACGGGTCAACTGGCTGCGCGCCGGTGGCGGCGCCCACGCCGTCGGACCCGACTCGGCGGCGCTGTGGTGCGAGGTCGGCGTCGGGTCGACCCGGCTCGTCGCCGGCCCCGGAGACACTGGTGCCTGCGTCACGGCGTACTCGGAGCGCTGGTCTGAGGAATCTCCACGGGCGGCCTTCGCCCCACCGGCGAGCCAACGCGCCGCAACCTGGTGAACAAACCGGACCCCGACGTGGTCGGTGAACTCCGGAGCGGCCTCGGCAAGGTCAGCGGGCCCGTCGGGCGCGTCCGGCTCGGCGGACGGCGGCGGACAGCATGGCGGCGTCTCGCCCGGCGGCGTCGGTGCCTCCGGCGGCAGCACCGGATTCGGTGCCGGGTCGGGCTCGGGCACGGCCGGACCGGGCGCGGGTGGCCGTGGCAGGGCGACGATCGGATCCAGGATGTCGAGCACCGGTTCGAGCGGGCCGAGGATCGGAGCGAGGTCCCGAAGGAGCGGGTCGAGCCCAGCCAGGATCGGGTCGAGCCCGGTCAGAACTGGGTCGAGCCCGGCCACGATGGAGTCGAGTCCGGTCACGATCGGGGCGAGCAGTGCCGGCAGCGCTCCGACCGGATCCGACCGGGTGCCCTTGCCGACGGCGGGCGGCGGGGTCGGCTCGACCGGCCGCGCGCCGTCGCGGCGCGATGGCGTCCCCGTCTCCTGCGCCGGCCGCTCATCCGGCGTCTGCGCCTCGGGCTCGCGCGGCGGCGTCTGCCCTGGCGGCTGCTGCGGCGGCAGTTGCGGCTGCTGCGGCGGCACGTGCGGCTCAGACCGGTGCGGCGGAGCCGCCGCCGGTGGCTGGGCCGGCGGATCAGGCTGGTGCGGCGGTGCCGGTGGCTGGTGCGGCGGCGGTGTCTGCGCCTCGGGCTCGCGTGGCGGCACCGGGGCTGGCGGATCGTGTGGCGGGTGTGTGGCCGCCGGTGGGCGGAGGGCGTCGCCGCTGCGGTCTCCGAGGGGTGCCACGCGGGCCAGCGGGACGACGATGTCACGGACCAGGTCGGCCAACTGGTCGATCGGTGTGTCCGACGTGGTCGCCTTCGGCGACTCGGCGGCGTGGGCGACGTCGACCGCCGCGATCTCGTGCGCCCCCCAGGCGCAGCCGGCCAGGACGGCCAGGAATCCGAGCCGCAGCAGGGTACGGCTCGGCCACCCTCGCCGTCGACGCGTCACCGAATTCTCCATGCCACGAGTCACCAGATGCGAACGCACCTTAACGTGCCGCAACGGTTCGACCGCAGAGCGTTCGGCGTGTCGGGGCGGGAAGCTCCCAGCTCAGTGCCCGCGGAACAGGACGGCCACGTCGTCGGCGAAGTGGTCCTGCACCGCCTCCCGTTTGATTTTGAGGGTGGGGGTGAGTTCCCCGTCGGCCTCGGTGAGGTCGCGGGGCAGGATCCGGAACGTCTTCACCTGCTCGGCGTGCGACACGGTCCGGTTGGCCTGGTCGACCGCGTCCTGGATCTCGGCCCGCAGCTGTGGGTCGTCGCGGAGCTTGGCCAGCGAGGCGCCGGGATGCCCGTGCTGGTTGCGCCACCGCTGCCAGGCCTGCGGATCGACGGTGACCAGCGCGGCGGCGTACGGGCGCCCGTCGGCGACGAGCATCACCTGACTGACCAGGGGATGTGCTCGGATGCGTTCCTCGATCGGCGCCGGTGCCAGGTTCTTGCCCGCCGCGGTGACCATGATCTCCTTCGTCCGGCCGGTGATCCGCAGGTAACCGTCGTCGTCGAGCCGACCAAGATCGCCGGTGCGGAACCAGCCGTCGTCGGTCAGCGCCTCGCGGGTGGCGTCCGGGTTGTTCCAGTAGCCGGGGAAGACCACCTGTCCACGAGCGAGGACCTCCCCGTTGTCGGCGATGCGGATCCGCACGCCGGGCAGGGGACGGCCGACCGTACCGATCCGCATCGCCGTGGGCAGGTTCGCCGTCAACGCCGGGGAGGTCTCGGTCAAGCCGTACCCCTCCAGCACCGTGATGCCCACGCCCCGGAAGAAATGGGCGAGCCGCTCCCCCAGCGGCGCCCCACCCACGATGGCCATCCGGCACCGGCCGCCGAGCGCGGCGCGCAGCCGGCGGTACACGGCCAGGTCGAACAGCAGGTGCGCCAGGCGCAGCAACGGGCCCGGTCCGCCCGGCCGGTCCAGGGCCTGGCTGTACCGCAGTGCCGTCCGCTCGCCGAGGGCGAACAGCACGCCCCGGTGGGTGTCCTCGGCGGTGCGCCGCGCCTGGTCGTGCATCTTCTCGAACATCCGCGGTACGGCCAGAATGAACGTGGGCCGGAACCGGCGCAGTTGGTCGAGCACCCCGGAGACGTCGGCGCTGTGCACCAGCGTGGCCCGGTTGCACACCATGCCGACCTGGATCAGCCGGGCGAAGGCGTGCGCCAGCGGCAGGAACAGCACCGTCGACGCCCCGGGATGCAGCAGCTGCGGCAGCACCACGGTCGCGTTGCCGATGTCGGCGGAGATGTTGCGATGGGTCAGCATGCAGCCTTTCGGCGGGCCGGTGGTGCCGCTGGTGTAGACGATGGTGGCCAGGTCGTCGCCGGTCACCGCGTAACGGCGGGTGTCGACCGCACCGGCGTCGACGGTCCGCCCCCGGGCGGCCAGCTCGATGAGGCTGCCGTTGTCGACGCGCCAGCTCTCCCGCAACGCGGGCAGTTCCGGCCGCAGTCCGTCGACCGTGGCGGCGTGGTCGGCCGTCTCCACCACGCAACCGACCGCGCCGGAGTCGGCGAGGATCCACCGGATCTGGTCGGTGCTGGAGGTGTCGTAGATCGGTACGGTGACCACGCCGATCGACCAGAGCGCGTAGTCGACGAGCGTCCACTCGTAGCGGGTGCGGCAGAGCAACCCGACCCGGTCGCCGTTGGCCAGCCCGGCGGCGAGGAAACCACGGGCCAACGCGAGCACGTCGTCGCGGAACTGTCGGCAGGTCACCGGCAGGGCGCCACCGCGGCCGGACCGCCGCACCGGCCAGGACCGGGGGTCCGGGTCCGGGCGGATGAACTGCACCGCGTCCGGATCTTCCGCCGCGTTGCGCCACACCTGCTCGGCCAGACTGCCGTCCTCGCCACGGACAACCGGCTCAACCGCTGTCTCCCGCACACCCGCCACCCACCATCGCGTCCCCGTCCCCACTTGACCCCAATAATCCCTCCCCAACTGCCCGCAAACCCCCGAAACCCCGCAACCTCGACCAAGCCGAGCGGCGGGGTTGGGCGGGGGTTCGGGGGGAAGGGTCAGGGGGTGGGGGTCAGGGCGGGGGCCTTGGTGGGAGGTTGGGTGGGGGCGCTCACGGTGGTGGTGGGGCTGCCGGGGGTGAGCGAGACGCGGACGTCGGAGTCGACCTCGATGCCCAGGGCGAGGAACTCGTTACGGGTGAGCGTCACCGTCACCGGCTGACCGCCGGTCGTGGCGACGTCCACCCGGATCTCGAAGCCGATCCGGGTCACCCGGGTGACCCGCGCGGCAGCGCCGGTGGTGCCGGTCAGGTCGGTGGAGAGTCGCAGGTCGTGCGGGCGCACCAGCTGGTCACCGAGCTGGGTGACAGGGCCGAGGAAGCGCATGACGAACTCGTTGGCCGGCTGGTCGTACAGGTCGTCGGGCGAGCCGATCTGCTCCACTCGACCCTCGTTGATCACCACGATCTCGTCGGCCACCTCCAGCGCCTCCTCCTGGTCGTGGGTGACGAAGACGGTGGTGACGTGCACCTCGTCGTGCAGCCGGCGCAGCCAGTCCCGCAACTCCTTGCGGACCTTGGCGTCCAGGGCGCCGAACGGCTCGTCCAGCAGCAGTACGGTCGGCTCGACGGCCAGCGCCCGGGCCAACGCCATCCGCTGGCGCTGCCCACCGGACAGCTGCGCGGGCAGCCGCTCGGCGAACTGTTCCAGGTGCACCAGCGCGAGCAGTTCGTCGACCCGGCTTCGGACCTCGTCCTTGGGGCGCTTGCGGATCTCCAGACCGAACGCGACGTTACGGCGTACGGTCAGGTGTTTGAAGGCGGCGTAGTGCTGGAACACGAAACCGACGTTGCGCTTCTGCGGTGGCAGGCGGGTGGCGTCCACCCCCTCGATCTCCACCTTCCCGGTGTCGGCGCGCTCCAGGCCCGCGATGATCCGCAGCAGCGTGGACTTGCCGCCGCCGGAGGGACCGAGCAGGGCCGTGAGCCGGCCGGACGGGATACTCACCGACACGTCGTCCAGCGCGACGAAGTCGCCGAAACGCTTGCCGACGTTGACAATTTCGATGCTCAACGGTCTTCCTTCGGCCTGAGGACGGACACGACGATGATGCAGGCGACGGCGACGAGGGCCAGCAGGAACGCGGTCGCGTACGAGCCGCCCTTATCGAAGTTCAGGTACTTCTCCTCGACGACGAGGGTGGCCGTACGGGTCTCGCCGAGCACGTTGCCGGAGACCACCTTGACCGCGCCGAACTCGCCGAGGGAGCGGGCCAGGCTGAGCACGACGCCGTAGATGACGCCCCACTTGATCGCCGGAAGGGTGATCCGGCGGAACGTCTGCACGGCGTTGGCGCCGAGGCTGCGGGCGGCCTGCTCCTGCTCGTCGCCGACCTCCTGAAGGACCGGTACGACCTCCCGGATGACCAGCGGCAACGCCACGAACACGGTGGCCAGCACCATGCCCGGCACCGCGAAGATGATCTGTAGGCCGGCCGATTCGAGCGTCGGACCGAACCAGCCCTCCCGACCGCCGTAGACCAGGACCAGGGCGAGGCCGACGACGATGGGCGAGACCGACAGCGGCATGTCGAGCAGGGCGTTGAGGGTCCGCTTGCCGGGGAAGTCGTAGCGGACCAGCAGGATCGAGATGCCGACGCCGAACACCGTGTTGATCACGACAGCGGCCACCGCGATCACCACGGACAGCCGCAGCGCGTGGGTCACGTCGGGATCGGTGAGGATGTCGTTCAGACTGGTCAGGCCGTCGGCGAAGGCGTTCCGGCCGACGAGGTACAGCGGCCACGCCACCAGGAAGAACAGGTACGCGGTGACCACGATCCGCAGCACGTACCGCCCGGGACGACGGCCGACCTGGGTGCGGGCGGCGATCAGATGTTCAGCCACGGCGCATCACCCTCCGCTGGATGACGTCGAGTACGACGATGACGGCCAACGAGATGGCCAGCAGCACCACCGCGACGGCCGCCGCGCTGTCGAGGTTGTCGTTCTCGATGCTGCTGAGGATGCGTACGGAGGCCACCTCGGTACGCATCGGCAGGTTGCCGGTGAGCAGGACCAGGGAGCCGTACTCGCCGACCGCGCGGGCGAACGACAACGCGGCGCCGGCCGCGATGGCCGGGGTGAGGCTCGGCAGGACGATCCGCCGGAAGGTGGTGTACCGGCTGGCCCCCAACGACGCGGCGGCCTCCTCCACCTCCGGGTCGAGTTCGGCCAGCACCGGCTGCACGGTCCGCACGATGAACGGCAGCGTGACGAAGAGGAAGGCGAGGAACACCGCGATCCGGGTGTTGGCGATGTTCACCCCGAGCGGGCTGCCCGGCCCGTACAGCGACAGCAGCACCAGGCCGGCGACGATCGTCGGCAACGCGAACGGTACGTCGATGAGGATCTCCAACGCCCGCTTGCCGAAGAAGTTGTCGCGCACCAGGACCCAGGCGATCAGGGTGCCCATCACGATGTTGACCAGGGTGACGAGCAGCGCGGTGCCCACGGTCAGCCGGATGGTGGCGGCGGTCTGCTCGTTGGTCACCGTCCGCCAGAAGCCGTCCCATCCGCCGCCGGCGGCCGTCACCGCGACGGCGGCCAGCGGGATCAGCACGAGCAGGCTGAACCACACCATCGCCACACCGAGGCCCAGCCCGGACACCCGGGTCAGCGGCAGGCCGCCCCGCACCGACCGGCGGTTGCCCGCCGGCCGGTCCGGAGCAAGGGTGGCCGAGGTCACTTCGCCTTCCCAGAGGCCCCGATGACCTTGGTGACGATGCCCTCGTTCTCATCGAAGAACTTCTTCGACAGCGCCGACCAGCTCTCGAAGTCCTGGTCGACGGTGAGCAGCTTCTGCGGCGCCGGGAACGGGTTGCTCGGGTCGAGCGCGCCCTCGATGCCGCTGGTGTCGACCCCGTCGATGATCGGACGGAAGCCGGTCAGGGCGAACTGCCGCTGCCCCTGCGGGCCGAGCACGAAGTCCAGCCACTGCTTCGCCTTCGGGTCGGCGTCCTTGAGGATCGCGCCCGGGTTCTGGATCAGGATGGTGGTGGCGGGCAGGACCCAGTCGAGTTCCTCGCCGTTCTGCCGGGCCAGGATGGTCTCGTTCTCGTAGGCGAGCAGCACGTCGCCGGTGCCACCGAGGAAGGTGGTGGTGGCGTCCCGGCCGCTGTTGGGCAGCGACACCACGTTGGCGAAGAGCTTGGTGAGGTACTCCTCGGCCTGGGCGTCGGTGCCGCCGTTGGCGGAGATGTGTCCCCAGGCGGCGAGGGCGTTCCAGCGGGCGGCACCCGAGGAGGCGGGGTTGGGGGTGACGATGCCGATGCCGGGCTTGATCAGGTCGTCCCAACCCTGGATGTTCTTGGGGTTGCCCTTGCGTACCGCCAGGACCACCACCGAGGACGACACGATCCCCTTGTTCGAGCCGTCGTCCCAGCCCTCGTCGACCAGGCCGGCGTCGACCAGGCGGGTCACGTCGCTGCTCACGGAGAAGTGCACGTAGTCGGCCTTCAGGCCGGAGACCACCGCGCGGCTCTGGTCGCCGGAGGCGCCGTACGAGGTCTTGAAGCGCACCCCCTTGCCCGCCTCGGTCTTGGTCCACTCCGCGGCGATGGCCTTGTTCGCCGCCTCGGGCACCGCGAAACCGACGATGTTCAACGTGCTGGAGTCGCTCGCGGCGGTGCCGCCGCCGCAGCCAGACAGGGCCAGGCCGGTGACCATGGCGAGAGCGATGGCCGTTCTGATCCGGTGCCTCATCGCAGTCGTGTCCTCCATCCAGTGCGCGCCCGCACTATATAAATCCGACCGATTAGATAGGGAATTTGCCCGATTTGAGTTGCCAGCGAAGAAACAGGGGGTGGGTCGCGGTCGCGGACCGGGCTCCGATGCCCGGCAGGCCGCACCTCGACGGCGACGATCCGCCGTCACGCTCGGCCCGTGCCGGCGCGGCAGCGTCGATCAGTCGCCCCGACCGCGCACCGAATATCCCACTAACTCGACAGGTTTTCAAGCCTTAATGCGCGCGGTCCCACGCGATGGCCCGATCGGTTGTCGACGGCACACCGTCAGGCCACGCGCGGCGGACGACCGGCGGCGCCGCGACCGGCCGGGCCACCCGGCGCGAGCAGGTCGGCCAGGCTGGCCTGGTCGACCACCCCCTCGATCGCCCGGTGCACCGACAGCCACACCTCCCCCAGCCCGGCGGCCACGCCGTGGTACGTCGCCACCTCGGCCGGCGCCCCACGGACCGTGGTCAGCGCCCCGCCGGTGGCCCGCAGCACGTCCCCCACGGTGATCTGCTCGGGTGCCCGGGTCAGCGCGTACCCCCCGTCGGCACCACGCAGGCTGTGCAGCAGGCCGGCACGCCGCAGGTCCAGCAGGATGCCCTGAAGGAAGGAGTACGGGATGTCCTGGCTCGCCGCCAGCGCCGCCGCCTTCACCACCTCCGGATGACGTTGCGCCACCGCCAGCATGGCCCGCACCGCGTAGTCAGATCGCGCGGAGACGTACACGAGCACACCCCGATGCTCCACATACTCCATCAAACATATAGGGATAATGGGCAAACTCGGATCGTACGTCAAGACATGCCGGCGAATCGGCGGCGGCCCGGGCCCGGCGCTGACGCCGTCAGGACGCCCGCATCGCCCGCACCGCATCCCCGGCGAACAGGCACGCCGCCCGGTGTCCGGCGGCCACCTCGGCGAGGACCGGATCGGTGGCGGCACACTCGGGCCGGGCCTGGGGGCAGCGGGTCCGGAACCGGCAACCCGTCGGCGGATCCACCGGGCTCGGTATGTCACCACTGAGGATGATCCGGCGGCGCTGCCGCTCCACCTGCGGATCCGCCACCGGAATCGCCGACAACAGCGCCGCCGTGTACGGATGCGCGGGCTGCCGCCAGACCTGCGCCGGCGTGCCACTCTCGACGATCCGGCCCAGATACATCACCGCCATCCGGTCACTCATGTGCTCGACGGCGGCGAGATCGTGGGCGATGAACACATAGGTCAACCGCAGGTCCCGTTGCAGACCCCGGAGCAGGTTCATGATCTGCGCCTGCACACTGAGGTCGAGCGAGGCGATCGGCTCGTCGAGGACGATCAGATCCGGCTCGCCGGCCAGCGCACGAGCGATACCCACCCGCTGCCGCTGGCCGCCGGACAACTCGTGCGGATGCCGGTCGGCGAGATCACGACGCAGACCGACCATGTCGAGCAACTCCTCGACGCGTCGACGGCGCGCGGCCGTACCGCCGGTGAGCCGGTGCACGATCAACGGCTCGGCGATGCTGGACCCGACGGTGAGACGCGGATCCAGCGACGCCTGCGGATCCTGGAACACCATGGCGACCCGGCGACGCAGGGCACGCAGCCGACGCCGCGACCAGCCGGTCACCTCCTGCCCGGCCACCCGAACCGTGCCGGAGGTGGGATCGACCAGTCGGAGCAGCGCCAGACCGGTGGTGGACTTGCCGCTGCCCGACTCCCCCACCAGCCCCAACGTCTCCCCCCGCCGCACCCGCAACGACACACCGTCCACCGCCCGGACCACCCCGGCCGGCGTCGGAAACCACACGCACAACTCGTCAAGCTCGGCCACCACCTCGCCGGCGGGCGGGGAGTCACCTGGCTGACGGTCCGGTCGCTCATGCTCACTCATGCCGGCCCTCCGCGCCGAGCCGGGGATTCGCTCGCTGCCGTTCACTCATGCCCGGCCCTCCCGTCGGCGTGCTGGGGGTAGAAGGTGCGGACGTGGTGGCGGGTGGAGACCGGGCGCAACGGTGGCAGTTCGTGCTCACACCGGGCATCGCCCCGGACCGGGCAGCGGGGCCAGAAGGCGCAGCCGGCGGGCAGCGCCAACGGGCTCGGCGGCGCCCCCGCGATCGTGACCAGGTCGCCACCGCCGGCCGCCGGATCTGGTCGGGCGGCGAGCAGTGCCGTCGTGTACGGGTGCGCCGGCTGGCCGAACACCGCGTCGACCGGCCCCTGTTCGAGGATTCGTCCCGCGTACATCACCGCCACCGTGTCCGCGATGCCGGCGACCACGCCCAGATCGTGGGTGATCCAGACGACCGCGGTGCCGAGTCGGCGTTGCAGGTCGGCGACCAACTCCACGATCTGCGCCTGGGTGGTGACGTCGAGCGCGGTCGTCGGCTCGTCGGCGATCAGCAGATCGGGTTCACAGGCCAACGCCATGGCGATCACCACCCGCTGGCGCATGCCGCCGGAGAACTGGTGCGGGTAGGCGTCCACCCGTTGCGCCGCCGACGGGATGCCGACGAGGTCGAGCAGTTCGACGGCGCGGGCCCGGGCGGCACGCCGGGTCAGCCCGAGGTGCTCCTCACCCGCCTCGGCGACCTGCCGGCCCACGGTCAACACGGGATTGAGCGAGGTCATCGGGTCCTGGAAGACGAAACCGACGTGCCGGCCGCGCATCCGCCGCCGCCGATCCGGCGACGACGCGGTGAAATCGGTGCCCAGCAGTCGTACCTGACCGGTCACCCGGGCGGCGCGGGGTGCCAGGCCGGTGGCGGCGAGCACGCTCATGCTCTTGCCGCTGCCCGACTCGCCGACCAGGGCGAGGGTCTCCCCCGCCCGGACCGACCAGTCGACCCCGGCCACCGCCCGAGCCGGGCCCCGCCGGGTGCCGATGGTGACGGTGAGGTCCGTTACGGCCAGTACGGCAGCATCGCTCATCCGGTGCTCCTCCTGGCCTCGTTGACGGTGAGTTGGCGGGGGTCGAGCACGTCCCGCAGCGCGTCGCCGACCAGGTTGAACGCCAGGACGGTGAGGAAGATCGCGGCGCCGGGGAACACACCCAGCCACCACGCGTCGGTGACGAAGCCACGACCGTCGAACAGCATCCGCCCCCAGGCCGGCGCCGGTGGCTGCACGCCGAGCCCGAGGAAGGACAGGGCCGCCTCGGACAGGATGGCGAAGGCCAGCGACAGCGAGGTCTGCACGATCAGCGGCGCCGCGATGTTCGGCAACACGTGCCGGCGCATGATCCGCAGGTCGGAGGCGCCGATGGAGACCGCCGCCCGGACGAAGACCTGCTCGCGTACCGAGAGCACGCCGGCTCGGGTGACCCGGGCGAAGATCGGCGTGTAGACCACCCCGATCGCGATCATCGCGGTGAGCAGGCCCGGCCCGAGCACCGCCACGATCGCCACCGCGAGCAGCAGCACCGGGAACGCGAACAACACGTCCATGCAGCGCATGAGCACGTTGTCGAGCCAGCCCCGGTAGTAGCCGGCGAACAGTCCGAGGGTCACGCCGACGACCAGGGCGATGCCGACGCTGACCAGGCCGACCTGGAGGGAGACCCGGGCCGCGACCATGACCCGGCTGAGCACGTCGCGGCCGAGTTCGTCGGTCCCGAAGGGATGCGCCCCGCTGGGTGGCTGGAGCATCCGGTCGACGTCCACGTCGTTTACGCCGTACGGCGCCAGCCACGACCCGGCCACACCCACCACGACCAGCAGCACCAGGACCGCACTGCCGGTCAGGGCCAGCGGGTCGTGGCGCAGCGCCGACAGGGCACGCCGCAGCGACCCCTCGCTCCTGCCGACGGTCTGCTCGCTCATCTGACCGTGATCCGTGGGTCGAGGCGGGCGTAGAGGATGTCCACCAGGAGGTTGACCAGCAGGAACAGGGCGGCGACCAGCAGCACCGCGCCCTGCAGCACCGGGTAGTCACGGGCCTGGACCGCGTCGTAGGTAAGCCGGCCGATGCCGGGCCAGGCGAACAGCACCTCGATCACGATCACCCCGCCGAGCAGGCTGGCCACCTGCACCGCGACCACGGTGACGACCGGGATCAGCGCGTTGCGCAGCACGTGCCGCAGCACCACCACGCGGGTACGCAGCCCCTTGGCCTCGGCGGTGCGGACGTAGTCCTCCGACAGCACCTCCAACATCGACGAGCGGATGAACCGGGTCAGGATCGAGGCGGTGACCAGGCCCACGGTCGCCGCCGGCAGGGCGACGTGGGACGCCCATCGGGCCGGGTCCTCGGTGAGCGCCACGTAACCCGACGGCGGCAGCCAGCCGAGCACCCCGGCGAAGAGCAGGATACCCATGATGCCCATCCAGAAGTCGGGCACCGAGACACCGAACTGGCTGAACACCCGCGCCGCGTGGTCGACGAACGACCCGCTGCGCATGGCCGAGAGGATGCCCAACGGCAGGGCGATCAGCAGCGCGAACAACACCGCGGTGAGCGCCAGCGACAGCGTCGCGGGCAGCCGCTCCAACACGATGGAGGTGACCGGCCGTCCGCTGCGGAAGCTCACCCCGAGGTCGCCGGTCAGCGCCCGCCGCAGATAGTCGAAGTACTGCACCACCAGCGGCTGGTCCAGCCCGGCACGGGCGCGCAGCGCCTCGTAGGTCTGCGGGTCGAACCGGGTGCCGAGGGCGACCCGGACCGGATCACCCGGGACCAGTTGGAGCAGCAGGAACACCACGAGGGTCACGCCGAGCAACACGATGCCGGACTGGAGCAGCCGACGAATGACGAAGCGGGCCACCTGCGGTCCCCTGCCGACTCACCGGGCCAGCGCCACGTCGCGGAAGCGGATCGCCCGGTCGGGGCGTACCTGGTAGCCGGTGACCTGCTTCGACCAGCCCTGTGCCACGTCCGGGTTGTAGAGGTAGATGTAACTGGCGTCGTCGACGATCTGCTTGGCCACCTGCTCGTACTGCTGCTTGCGCGCCGCCTGGTCGGTCTCGGTGCGGGCCCGGTCGAGCAGTTGGTCGACGGTGGGGTTGTGGTACTTGTGGAAGTTGAACGTCCCGCCGCTGTGGTGCTGGGCGTAGTAGAACTCGTCCGGGTCGATGTTGCCCAGCCAGCCGAGCATGAACGAGTCGAAGTTGCCGTTGCCCTGCTCGTCGAGCCACTGCGCGAAGTCCAACGTACGGATGTTGACGTTGACGCCGATGCCCGCGAGCTGCGACGCGATGACCTGCGCGGCGGTGACCGTCTCCGGATATTCACTCGTCACCATCAGGTCCATGGTGAGGTCGCTGACCCCGGCCTGGTCGAGCAGTTGCCGAGCCTGGTTCACATCGTGCCGGTACGGGGCGTACTCGTAGTAGAAGGCGCTGTTCTGCGGGATGGCGGTCTGGTTGACGGTGGCCAGCCCGAACTTGGCGGCCTTGGTGATCGCCTCCCGGTCCAACGCGAACGCGATTGCCCGGCGTACGTTGACGTCGTCGTACGGCTTGCGGGCCTGGTTGAGGGCCACGTACCAGTAGTCGGTCGACGGGAGCGACTCGACCGTGGGATCGTCGCCGTCGCGCAGGGCGGCGACCTGCTGGGGTGGCAGGTTGTCGGTCCACTGCACCTCGCCACCGCGCAGGTTCTGCAACGCCACGGTGGGGTCGCTGACGAAGCTGAACCGCACCCCGTCGAGCTTGGGCCGTTCACCCCAGTAGTTGTCGTTGCGCACCAGTTGGATGTTGTCGCCGGAGGTGTAGCTGCCCAGCGCGAAGGGGCCGCTGCCGATCGGCTTGGTGGTGATCTCGCCCGATTCGACGTTGGCCTTCTGCACGATCGCCACGCCCTTGAAGCCGCCGAGGTTGGCCAGCAGGTTCGGGGTGGGTGCGTTGAGGGTGATGACCACGGTGGTCGGGTCGGCCGCGGCAACCGACTTGACGGTGCCGAACTTGTACGCCGTGTTCAGCTTCTCGTCGATGATCCGTTGGTAGGAGTAGACGACGTCCTCGGCGGTCAGCGCCGACCCGTCGGAGAACTTGACCCCCTCGCGGAGGGTGAACGTCCAGGTCAGTTGGTCGTCGCTGGTGGTCCAGCCGGTGGCCAGCGACGGCTGCGGCGCCAGGTTCGCGTCCGGCTCGACGAGGGTGTCGAAGACGTTCTCCAGCACCTGGAAGCTGTGGTAGGCCGAGGTCTTGTGCGGGTCGAGCTGATCGGGCTCGCCGCCGATGGCGGCGTTGAGGACACCGCCCGCGCTCGCCCCGTCGGCCCCGTCGACGTCCACGCCCTCGCCGGTGGTGCATCCGGCGACGGCGACGAGCATCAGGGCGCAGGTGGCGCCGGCCAACCGGAATCTGGTGCTGGACAATGGTCCTCCCCTGGATTCTTCGGCTCCTCGCCCCACGCTAGCCGTAAACCGCCCAGCCGGCAGGGCACGGTGCTGTCCGTCGGCGCTACAGACAGCACCAGCAGTAGAGGCTTTCGCCCGCGTCGCGGGCCCGTCGGGCGAGGGCGGCGACCGCCTCGACCACCGGTTGCATCTGGTCGGCGGGCAGCGGACCGTCCCAGGCGAGTTCCTCCGTCCGCCCCCAACCGGCCGACAGCTCGGGCAGTTGGGCAGGGGTGATCGAGGCCAGCGTGTCCCTTGTGGTGTCATCGAGGGAGGTCAACCAGGGGCCCTCCTCGCCGGCGTTCCAGAGCAGCCGCTCGCCGACCAGGTCGTCCTGCCAGGGCACGCCACGCGCGAGCGCCACCAGTTGACCCAACGTCACGGCCGGGTCGATGCCCTTGAGGTCGATCGCGTCGATCCCGGGGCGTCCGTCGACGGTGACGACCGGGCCACCATCGAGATCCGCCATCAGTTGCACCGCCGTGGCGTCGTCCACGGCCCGGAAGTAGTCGTACAGCACACCCATGCCCGACATCCCAACAAAGGGGTACGACATCGCCCGCCCACCGCCAGCCGGCCGGCGTTCCGATCGTCTGGGCCGACGGCGGCTACGACTGCGCGCCAGCGCAGTTGTTGCTGGTCAACCGCATGGTGTACTCGGCATCGTCGTGGGTGATGCCGGACGGCTGCCCGTCGAACCAGGTCTCCACCTTCCGCCAGCCCACCCGCTGCTCGTAGTGCAGGTGCGGGGCGCCGGAGTTGCCGGTGCTGCCGATCCGGCCGATCTGCTCGCCCTGGACGACCTGGTCGCCGACGGCGACCATCGGCGGTTCGAGCAGGTGCAGGTACTGCGTCTCCCACCGCCCGCCGTGGTCGATCTTCACCCAGTAGCCGCCACCCCGACCCCGGGGCCCCTCGGGGTTGTCCGGCGTACGACCACCCAACGACCCGTTGATCCCGGCCACCGTGACCGTGCCCGCGTACGAGGCGAGCACCGGCTGCCCCCACTGGTCGCCCTTCAGTGGGAAGAAGTCCACGTCGTAGTCGCCGTGACCGGGGTAGGTGCCCACCTGCCAGGTTTCGCCGCATCCGACGGGCATCTGGAACAGCGGTCGTGGCCCGGGCGGCAACAACTGCGGCACCACCACGTAGGCGACGGCGGCGAGCACCCCCACCACGCCGATGGCGAGCAGCAGACGGGGTAGCCGGCGGCGGTTGCGCCGGTGGGATCGGGGGTGGCCGGTCGTCACGCCCCGAAGCATGTCAGATGTCGACGACGCCGACGCTCGGACGGTCAGTGGGCGCGGCCGACCGTCGGTCCCGCCTTGCTGACCGATCGGCGTACCACCCGCCCGGGTCACCTGGCCGACCCGCTCTCCGTACTCGGCGCCGCCGGGAATAGCCGCGGATCTTGGTACGGAACGGCCTCCGTGGGGGCCATTTCGTACCAAGATCCGGGAGACAGCGGCCGTCAGGTGATGAGGAGTTTGCGGCCGATGCCGGCGCGGAACTGGGTCATCGCGTCGGCGTACTTGTCGAGGGGGAATCTGTCGCTGATGAAGACTGCCGGGTCCAGGACGCCGGCGGCGAAGAGCTCGGCGGCGCGCTCGAAGCTGTGCAGGACGGCCATCGAGCCGGTGACCGTGATCTCCTTGTTGTAGATGCGGTACGGCTCGACCGGGACGCGGGTGGCGTACTCGGAGACGCCGAACTGGAGGAACGTGCCGGCGGCAGCGACCCGGGTCAGGCCGTCGGAGATGGCGGCCTGCACGCCGGTGCAGTCGATCACGACGTCCCAGCCGCGTGGGCGGTCCAACTCGTCGGCGTTGGCGGCGCTCGCCGAGCAGCCCAGTCGTACTGCGGTGGCGAGACGGTCGGGGTTCGGGTCGACCACGCTGACGGTTGCCGCGCCGCAGCGTTTGGCGAGTTCCAGCATCATCAGGCCCATGGTGCCGGCGCCGTAGATCAGGTAGTGGTCGGCCAGCCGGCGGGGCAGCACGTCGAAGCCGCGTACCGCGCAGGAGAGCGGTTCGATCAGCGCGGCGTCGGCCGGCGCGACGCCCTCGGGCAGCACCACGCAGTTGCGGACCGGGGCGAGCGCGTACTCGGCCGCCCCACCGGCAACGGTGACGCCGATGGCGTTCCACCGTTCGCAGAGGTTGCCTCGGGCCCGGCGGCACTGGTAGCACTCGCCGCAGTGCAGCGACGGGTCGACGGCGACCGGATCGCCGACGCGCAGCTCGGTGACGTCCCGCCCGAGCGCGACCACCGTGCCGGCGAACTCGTGCCCCGGCACGATCGGGTACGCGGGGGCGAACTCGCCGTCCATGATGTGCAGGTCGGTGCCGCAGATGCCGCAGCCGGCCACCTCGACGACCACGTCCCGGGGGCCGGGCGTCGGGTCGGGCGTCGACTCGACGCTGACCTGGCCTGGCGTGACGATGACTGCTGCCTTCACTTGACCGCCCCCATGGAGAGTCCTCGGACGAGTTGTTTCTGGGCGATCCAGCCGGCCAGTACGACCGGCAACGACACGATCGTCGCCGCCGCGCAGAGCCGGGCCAGGAACAGCCCTTCGGAGGTGATGAAACCGACCAGGAAGATCGGTGAGGTGCCGGCCCGGGTGGCGGTCAGGTTGACCGCCAGGAAGAACTCGTTCCAGCTGAAGATGAAGCAGATGAGTGCGGTCGCGGCCAGGCCGGGTGCGACGATCGGCAGCAGGATCCGCCGGATGGTGACCGGCAGGCTGGCGCCGTCCATCGCCGCCGCCTCGATCAGCGCGGTCGGCACCTCCAGCAGGAACGACCGCATCATCCAGACCGCGATCGGCAGGTTCATCGCCGTGTAGAGCACGATCAGGGTCCAGACGTTGTCCAGCATGCCGAGGTTCTGCACCAGCAGGTAGACCGGCAGCAGGGCGGCGACCACCGGCAGCATCTTGGTGCTGATGAAGAAGAACAGCACGTCGCGCCAGCGGGCCACCGGCCGGATGGACAGCGCGTACGCCGCCGGGGTGGCCAGCACGAGGACCAGCAGGGTGGAGATCACGCTGGCCATCAGCGAGTTGAGCAGGTACGGCATCAGGTCCCGGTCGAAGACCTGCCGGTAGCCGTCCAGGACCGGGGTGAAGAACCAGGACGGCGGGTTGCTGGCGGCGTCGACCTCCCGCTTGAAGCCGGTCAGCACCATCCACAGCACCGGCAGGAAGAACAGCAGGCCGGCGAGCCAGGCCAGCACGGTCCAGACGGCCCCGGTCAGGCCCGCGCCACGGCGGGCCGGATTGGCGGTACGGGTCATCGCGCGTCCTCCATCCGGAACAGGCTGGAGATCACCCGCAGCGCGAAGGTGGCGACCAGGATGGTGCCGATCACCACCACGACGCCGGCGGCGGCTGCCTCGCCGTACTCGAACTTGCGGAAGGTGGTCAGGTAGATCTCGTACGGCAGGTTGGTGGTGGCCCGGCCGGGGCCGCCCTGGGTGATGGTGAAGACCGCGTCGAAGGTCTGCACCAGGTAGATCGAGCCGAGCAGGGCGCCCAGTTCGAGGTAGGGACGCAGGTAGGGCAGGGTGATCCGGGTGAAGGTCTGCCACGGCCCGGCGCCGTCGACCCGGGCGGCTTCCAGGGTTTCCAGGGACTGGCCCTGCAACCCGGCCAGGATGATCAGCATCATGAACGGGGTCCACTGCCAGACCAGGGCGGCGACCACGGAGACCATCGGGTACTGCGACACCCAGTCGGTGTTGCCGCCGAAGATGCCGTTGATCAGGCCGTACGACGGGTTGTAGATGGCGTGCTTCCAGAGCAGCGCCACCGCCATCGGCATCACCAGGAACGGGGTGATCAGCAGTGTGCGCACGATGCCTCGGCCGGGGAACTTGCGGTCGAGCAGGAGCGCCAGGCCGAGGCCGAGCAGCACCGAGACGAGCACCGAGGAGGCGGTGAGCACCACCGTGTTGACCAGCGCGGCGCGGAGCCGGTCGTCGCTGAGCACGGTGGCGTAGTTGGCCAGGCCGGTGAACTCCCGGCTACCCGGCCGCAGCGCGTTCCAACTCTGCGTGGACAGGTAGACGGTGAACAGGAACGGCACCTGGGTCACCACGATGGCGAAGACCAGCGCGGGCAGCAGCGGCGCGCGGCGGGACCAGCGCTGTTTGCGGTCGGGGCGGGTGGGGCGGGCGGCGGGGCGCGGTGTCGCGTCCGCACCGGTGGTGATGGTCGTACTCATCGATCCACCTCGGGGCAGGGCCGGGGCCGGACGGGCCGGCCCCGGCTGGCGACTACCGGTGTTTACTGGCGACTTCCTCGGCCAACCGCTGGCCGTCGGCGAGCGCCTTGTCGACGCTGACCTGGCCGGCGATCGCGGCCGAGACCTCCTGGGAGACCTTGGTGCCGAGGTCGGCGAACTCGGGGATGCCGACGAACTGCACCCCGAGCGCGGGTCGCGGCTGCACGCCGGGGTTGACCGGGTCGGCCTCCTGGATGGACTTGAGGGTGATGTCGGCGAACGCGGCGGCGGACTCGCGGTACTCGGCGATCTCGTACGTCGACTGGCGTTTACCGGCCGGCACCCGGGACCAGCCCAGCGAGGAGCCGACCAGCTTCTCGTACTCCTTGCCGGTGGCCCAGGAGATGAACTGCCAGGCGGCGTCGGCGTTCTTGGTGGTCTTCGGCATGGCCAGGGCCCACACCCAGAGCCAGCCCGACGAGTCGGTCTTGTGGACCGGCGCGTACGCGTAGCCGACCTTGCCGGCCACGGTGCTGGAGTTGGCGTCCTCCAGCGTGCCGGCCGCGGAGGTGGCGTCGTACCACATGGCGGCCTTGCCCTGGCCGAAGGTGTTGAGGCACTCGGTGAAGCCGGACTGCGGGGCGCCCGGTTGGCCGTGTGCCCGCAGCAGGTCGACGTAGAACTTCGTCGCCTCGGTGAACTCGGGAGCGTTGACCTTCGGCGTCCAGTCCTGCTCGAACCAGGTGCCGCCGAAGGTGTTGACGACCGTGGTCAGCGGGGCGAACAGTTCACCCCAGCCGGGTAGTCCGCGCAGGCAGATGCCGGCGATGCCGGCCTGCTTGTCGTCGAGACGGGCGGCGAACTGGGCGACCTGCTGCCAGGTCGGGCGCTCCGGCATGGTCAGGCCGGCGGCGGCGAAGAGTTCCTTGTTGTACATCAGGAACGACGACTCGCCGTAGAACGGGGCGGCGTAGAGTTTGCCGTCCGCGCCGGAGAGCGAGGCGACCGCCGGGTCGAGCAGGTCACCCTTGTCGTATCCGGTGTCCGCGTCGGCGTACGAGCTGAGTTCGTGCAGCCAGTCGTTCTGCGCCCAGATGGGCGCCTCGTACGCGCCGATGGTGGCCACGTCGTACTGGCCGCCCTGGGTGGCGACGTCCTGGGTGACCCGGTCACGCAGTTCGTTCTCGGGCAGGATGGTGAACCGGACGGTGATGCCGGTTTCCTTGGTGAAGTTGTCGGCGGTGATCCGGGCCAGGTCCTCCATCTGCGGGTTGCCGACCATGAGCACGGTGATGGCGGTCCCGTCGCCGGACGAGCCGCCGCCGGCTCCGGAGCAGGCGGTCGAGGTCAGTACGACCGTGAGGGCCACGGCGAGTGCGCCGCGCCATCGCTGCGGAGATCGTGTTTTGGGCACAGCGAACCTCCATGGTGGTGTGGTGGTGGGAAATGAGGGCTCGGGCGGTGGCGCTCAGACGCGCAGCACCATCGGTCCGAGCAGTGAGTAACGGTGCGCCTCGGACGCCGGTAGCGCGCTGTCCGTGACGATGGTGTCGAGGTCCGCCACGTCGGCGAAGCGGCAGAAGCTGTGGCTGCCGAACTTGGTGTGCACGCCGGCGAAGACCACCCGCCGGGACACCGCCAGCACCTTGGCCTTGACCGCCGCGACGGCGGGGTCGGGCGTGGTCAGGCCGTGTTTGCGGGAGATGCCGTTGGCCCCGATGTAGGCCAGGTCGATGACGAAGCCGGCGAGCATGCCGGTGGCCCAGTGGTCGACGGTGGCCAGGGTCCGTCCGCGGACCCGGCCACCGAGCAGCAGCACGGTGATGCTGGGGTACGCGGCCAGCGCCGCCGCGGTGTGCAGGGAGGCGGTCACCATGGTCAGCGGCCGGTGGGTGGGCAACGCCTCGGCGATCAGTTGCGGGGTGTAGCCCTCGTCGATGAAGACCGACTCGGCGTCGCCGAGGTGTTCGACCGCGGCGGCGGCGATCCGCCGCTTCTCCACGACCATCCGGGTGGCCCGGGTTTCCAGGGTCGTCTCGAACCGGGCGGTCTCCACCGGGTAGGCGCCGCCGTGGGTGCGGCGGACCAGACCCTGCTGGGCCAGCAAAGCCAGGTCACGTCGGATGGTCTCCGGCGCGACCGCCAGCTCGGCGGCGAGTTTGCGCACGTCGACGTCGCCCTGGCGGCGGGCCGACGCGAGGATGTGGTGTCGGCGCTGGTTCGCGTCCACTGTGCACCTCCCGTCGGCCTGTGTGTCTTTTTGTAACACTGTTCACCGGCCGGTGACCCCGGTCACATGTCGGTCAATCCGGTGGTTTTGCTGCCCGCTTGCCGGCACCGAACGGGCGGGAGATAACGGGCATCAGGCACATGAGCCGCAATCTGTCTGCCCGAATCGGGCCCGACGCCGCCCGCTTTCCACCCGCCGCGCCCGGTCGGGCACCGTCACTCGGGCGCGGGACCGTTGTCGACCAGCCGGAACCAGGTGGTCGCCGGCGCGTCGCCGGCCTCCTCGAGGATCAGTCCCCAGGTCCGCGATTCCTGCAGGTACGCCGAGTGGCTGCTGATCGCGTACGTCGCCTCACCGTCGCGGACCACGGTGAACTGCTGGCGTGGTTCGTCCTGCGCGCAGGGGGCCGCCTCGACCCGCAGCGGCTGGCTGCCCGACGACCGGACCTCCCAACAGGTGTCGGTCAGGTCGGTGCCGGGCTCGGCGGTACGGATCTGGTACGTGTCGGGCCCGGACGGCGTGAACACGAACAGCTGGCGCCCCTCGTCCCCGTCGACCTCGGCCAGCCGGCCGTCGTCGAGCAGCGACAGCCCCGCCTCGAACGCCCCCGTACGCACGATGGTGACCTGCCGCTTGCCGGACAGCAGCCGATCGTTGTTCGGGGGGACCACGGGCGGGGAACTGGGCGGGACCGAGGGGCCGGCGGACGGATCGACCGACGGATCGGTGACGACGGGTGACTCGATGACCGGGCCGGGCGGGCCGACGGGGGTAGGCTGCGCGGGCTCGCCGAGGCGGGCCAGCGCGACACCCGTACCGAGCGCGACGACGGCGACGGCGGCGAGCGCGACCGAGCCCGTCCGCCGACGTCGGCGGCGGGTGTCGCCGCGTCGCCGGATGTCGGTGACGGCCGGGATCGGGCCGCCCTGCCCGCCCTGCCGTGCCAGCGCCCGCAGGGCGTCGTCGAGCTGGTGGTCAGAGCTCACGGCTGCGCCCTCCGTCCATGCTGACATGCTCCTGTTCGGTCAGGTGGGTGGCGAGCGCCCGGCGGCCCCGGGCCAGCCGCGTCTTGACCGTGTTCTCGTTGCTGCCGACCTCCGCCGCGATCTCGGTCACGCTGAGCCCGACCAGGTGGTGCAGCACCACGACCCGGCGTTGCTCGCTGGAGATGCGCCGCAGTGCCGCCACGACCGCGACATGGTCGACCGAGGTGGCCTCGACCGGCTGGTCGGATGCCTCCCGCCGATGGGCGCGCAGCCGGTTGACGGTCTTGCGCCACGCGCTGACCGCCACCCGGTAGGCGACCCGACGTACCCACGCCTCCGGGCTGTCGCACTCCCGCACCACGGCCCAGCGGTCCCAGGCCCGGGCGTACGCCTCCGCCACCGCGTCCTCGGCCTCGGCCCGGTTGCCGATCATCGCGTACAACTGACCCAGCACCCGCTGCACGGACGCGGAGTAGAAGGCGTCGAACTCCGCTGCGTCACGCATCGGTCAAAGTCTCCACCCGACCTGGTTGATCTGAGAAACCGGCCACGGCGGTGCGGCCCGACCAGGCGAGTTCGCCCGGTCGGGCCGCACCGGGGTCACTGCTGGCGCGGAGCCGGGCCAGTGTCGTTGAACCGGAAGCTGCTGAACGGTGCGGCGTCGCCCAGTTCCTCCAGGATCAGACCGGATCGGGCGGAATCGCGCAGGTACGCCCACCGGTTGCTGATCACGTACTCGCGGGGACCTCCGGCCGGGGCGGCGGCGATGACGAACCGTTGCGCCGGGTCGTCCGCCCGACAGGCGGCGCCCCGGACGAACAGCGGCTGGCCGTTGTTCGGGTTACGCACCTGCCAGCAGATCGGCGTGCCGGTGCCCCCGCCGTAGTACGCCTTGATCAGAAACTCCCCCGAGCCGAGCGGCGTGGGCACGAACACCTGCCGGCCCTGGTTGTCGTCCACCTCGGCCAGCCGCCCGCCGTCGAGCAGCGCCAGTCCCGACTCGAACGCACCGACCCGGACGATCGTGATCCGCCGCTTGCCGGAGAGCACCGGATCCGCGCTCGGCTTCGACGGCGGTGCGGCCGCGGCCGACCCACCGGACGCCCTCGCCTGGGCCTTCGCGGGCGGCACCACCGCTGACACCGGCTCAGGCCCGGCCGCAATCACCGGCCCCGGTTCGACCGCCGGTCCCGCCTCGATCTTCGTCGCATCGCCGTCGGACAGCGACGTCGGGCCGCAGGCCGTCACGGCGACGCCGGTCAGCACCAGGCCCACACCAGCGAGCCACCTACTCACCAACACAGTTCCTCCCGGCTGCTCGACTATGCGGCCAGCAGCCTTGCCGGCTGGTGGTCCCCGGTCGATCCAGCTTGATGACGCGGGAGGATGGCGCCGGGTTTCACTGGTCCGCCGGATTTTCGCGTGGACGGGCGCGCCACGGCCTGGCGGTTACCAGGCGCACCGTTGCGGTTACGGCGAGCAGCGCTGCCGTCCTGGGTCAACAACTGCGATCACTGCGCTCGAAGACCGGTTGCCGGATCGTCCGGTAGCCGAAGCTCCTCGCTGGGCGTCTCCACCACGCTGGTCGGGTCGTAGAGCGCATCGGCATGCCACATCAGGACGTCGATGGTGTGCCTGTCCAGCCTGCCCCCGGTCACGGAGGCTGCGGCACCCGTGCTCAACCAGGTCTTCGCCGCATAGAGCCCGTCCAGACCCGATGTCGACGGATCGGGGAACACCAGCGCATCGGCCAACAGCACCGCGTCCCGCGTCGGGATCAGGTAGGTACCCAGGTCGTTGGCCTCGCACGGCTGACTGGTCAACTTCGCGGACGCGTCGAGCGTGCAGGCACGCCGGTCCTTCCCCGGCTCGGGATGCTGTTCCCGGCCGAGGCACTCGAACGCCGCCCCCGGGCGCAGGCCCAGCCGGTCGCGCGCCTCCTCGACCTGTCCGCGGAGCAGCTCGTACGTCGATCGGGGCAGGCTCATGCAGCCGGGACCGCTGACGTAGAAGTTGACCGGCCAGTCCGCGTTGCTGACCGCGCGTAGCTGATGGTTGGCCATGAAGCGGCTGACCGAGACATCGGCGATCACCAACTGGGGCTGCGAGTGACCGCAGACCTCGTTGACCCGCCGGACAAAGTCGGCGAACCGGGTCCACCGGTCCGCGAAGTACAGCGCCGTCGGTGGCCCCTGCCGGCTACTGCCTGTGCAGGCGGTCTCGTCGATCCGGTCCAGGCTGGCGAGATGCCTCGCGCTGGCGCCGGATGCCGTCCTCACCGCCGTGAGCAGGTCGTTGACCAGCGATGTCGTGTACTGGTCGGTGGCCTCCACGTGTTGGTAGATGTCCAGCCGGAACCCGTCCCGATAACGCTCCTGAAGCCGGGCCACCGTGTCCTTGGCGTACTCCAGGTTGGGCGGGGCGAGTTGCAGGTATCCGTCTCGGTCCACGAACGGCTTGCCGGGCGCGCCCAGATCGGCCAGCAGATTCGGGGCGATGAAGGGTATGCCCGCGTCGAGCAACCGGTTGATGGCGCGCTGCGTGACGTCGCGGCTGTCACCGCCGCCAATGACGACCCGGCGTGGACCCAGTTCCCGCTCCCGCTCGACAATGATCTTGGCTACCTCGTCGGCATGCCTGACATCCTGCGTGGCATCGGCGATGACCACGTGCAGCGCGCCGCCCTCGTTCTCATCCTTGGGAGCCATCTGTTCCTGCATGAGCAGCAGCGCGCGGAGTTGGTCACGCTCGGACGGATAGTCGCGGCCGTCCGCGCACCGGGTCTTGTCGGTCGGCAGCGGGTCACAGGAGAGGGAACCCAGCCAGACCACAGTGAGGTCGTCGTCGCGCTGCGGCCGGTTCTTGGCCAGGATCTGACGTTGCAGTTCGACGGTGACCGGGTCTCCGCCGAAGGCAGCCGTGGCGAACACCCCGGGGTCGGCGGTGTCGAGCAGTCCGTAACAGCGGCCGTCCTCGGCGGACGCGCGCAGGAACGTGATCCCGTTCGATGTCGGCAGCGTGTAGCAGCGTTGCATGACGCCGGGCAGCCAGTCCTCGCGGGTCCACCCCAGGAAGCTCAGCGTGAGGGTGAGCGAAGCGAGCACGATGTGGTGCGTGACGGTGAGCGCCGGCCGCTTGATGGCCTGGCCGATCTTGCTGGAGACCAGCACGGGGAGGACCACACCGGCGACGGAGACGGCCAGGGCCCGAGCCTCGGTGCTGCCACTGAACGCACTGGCGAGAAAGACGGTGGCGGCGGCGAACACCACGGCCGTGCCGCCGAGCAGTGCGACCAGCCGCAGGTCGGGGCTGAGCACCGTGGCGATGGCGGCCAGGGCGATCGCCACCAGGATCGTCCACACGCTCACGTAGCCGGTGATCCCCGCATGGACGACCAGGATCAGCAGGGCCAGCACGGCGGCGAGCCGGGAGCGGGAGCGGGTGGTCAGGAACGAGGCGACCCGGGACGTCGACAACCAGTCCCCCGGCTCGGGCGGCGTGCGGGTGAGCAACGAACGCAACTTCCCGGAGAGCCAGACCAGACCCCAGAGCAGGACGGACGCCGCCAGGACCAGGACGATCGAGAGGAACCCGTCGGCCCCGGCGAACAACACCCGGACGACGATGAGTCCCGCCAGCACCACCGCCGCCAGGCGCACCACGATGTCGGTGGTGAGCAGCGACAACAGGAACCTGACCGGGCGCTCACGATATGACATCGACGCCTCGCAGAGGGTAGCGACGTGGACTGCCCTCGATGGTAAGGACCAGCGCCAACCAGAGCGCGCCCTGATCGACAGCCGGTTCGGCGCGGGCCGTACCGGCTATCGGATGAAGGGGTACCCGTCGTAGCCGGCGGCGTCTCGCAGGACCGGCACGTCCGGGGCGAAGACCGGTTCCGGTAGCCGGTCGAGAGCGAACCAGCCCAGTTCCGAGGCCTCGCCGTCCGGCTCGCCGACCCGGTGCCGTGGGTCGGCGAGGAACACCACCCCGAAGAAGTGCGTGAGCAGGCCGCTCGGGTACCGGTGCAGTTGGGTGGCCGGGTCGCTGTAGACGCCGAGCAGTCCGCGCAGGTTGACCTGCCAGCCGGTCTCCTCCTGACACTCCCGCAGGGTGGCCTGCTCCCAGGTCTCGCCGGGCTCCACTCCCCCGCCGGGCAGGCCCCAGGTGCCTTCCCCGTTGCGCCGCATCAGCAGGACGCGACCCGCCGTGTCCTGGATCACCGCCCCACACACGGCCCGTACGACGGCATTCTCCATGCCGTCGATTCTCTCGGCGGAGCGGTGTTCCGGTGGGCCCGCGACCGGTGCGGGCTGCGCCACCATCCGTAAAGCATCCTAGGCAGATAGGTCGTGCGATGGCGGAACGTGGCGGCGGTGCACGGGGTTGTGACCTGCGTTACCAATGACCGGACCGGGAATCAGTTCGCCGGGCACGGGTTGCAGCCAGGTGTGATCGTCGTACCGCAGCCTGCCCCGAATCCGCGCCACCCGGAGCCCATCCGATGACCGCCGTCGACCCCGCCGTGGCGCCACCGCAGCGGGTGATGCCGGGTGACCTGATGAGCCCTCGGCAGCGCCTGCGCCTCATTCTCGTGCTCGGCTCGCTGATCGCGGTGGGTCCGCTGACCATCGACATGTACCTGCCGGCGCTGCCGGCGATCGTCGACGACTTCGCCACCAGTTCGGCGGCGGTGCAGCTGACCCTGACCGGCACGCTGGTCGGCCTCGCCCTGGGCCAGCTGCTGATCGGCCCGCTCTCCGACGCCGTCGGCCGCCGGACACCGCTGATCGCGGGCACCGCGCTGCACGTGGTGGCCTCGGTCGGCTGCGCCCTCGCCCCGAGCATCGCGGTGCTCGGGGCGTTGCGGGTCGTCCAGGGACTGGGCGCGGCGGCCGCCGCCGTGATCGCGATGGCGGTGGTACGGGACCTGTTCAGCGGCTCGTCCTTCGCCCGGTTGCTCTCCCGGCTGCTGCTGGTGATGGGCGCCGCGCCGGTGCTGGCGCCGACGATCGGCAGCGAACTGCTGCGCTGGACGCAGTGGCGGGGGGTCTTCGTGGCGCTGGTGGTCTTCGGGGTGCTGCTGATGCTCGTCGCCATCTTCGGGCTGCGGGAGACCCTGCCACCCGAGCGCCGTCAGCGCGGCGGCGTGGTGCCCACCGTCCGGCTCTACGGCACGCTGCTGCGGGACCGCCCCTTCGTCGGGCTGGTGCTGGTCGCCGCCCTGGCCATGGCGGCGATCTTCGCGTACGTCGGCGGCTCCTCCTTCGTCCTGCAGGGGCAGTACGGGCTCGACGAGCAGCGGTTCGGGTTCGCGTTCGGCGCCGGTGCGATCGGCCTGATCGCCGCGACCCAGGCCAACGTACGGCTGCTGCGCCGCTATACACCGCAGCGGATCCTGACGGCCGCGTTGTTCGTGGGATCCGCCGCCGCCCTGGTGCTGCTCGGCGTCGCGGCCACCGGGCTGGGTGGCCTGCCGGCCCTGCTCGCATCCCTGTGGGTGGTGCTCGCCGCCACCGGCCTGGCCATGCCGAATGCTCCGGCGGTGGCGCTGAGCCGGCACGGAGAGGCCGCCGGCACGGCCTCCGCCCTGCTCGGCGCGGTGCAGTTCGGCATCGGCGCGGTGGCCGCGCCCCTGGTCGGCGTGCTGGGCACCGGCGCGGTGGCGATGGCCGTGGTGATCGCCGGTGGCCTGGTCGCGGCACTGGTCGTACTGCTGGTCGTGGTGCGTCCCACCCGGCTGTCCACCGTCGAGGTGGAACCAGACGCGGTAGCCGTCGCCACCCATTAGGTTCCATCTCGCGGATCTTGGTACGAAGCGGCCCCCGTGAAGGCCGTTCCGTACCAAGATCTCGGCTAGGACCGGGACCAGCCGAGGCGACACCGCCGACGTTCCTGGACACCGCTCCGACGGAATAATTGTCGGAGTCCTGCTCTACCGTCCGGCGGCGTGAACGCAGTCCAGACGTACCGCTATCTCGCCTCCTCGACGCTCGGTCAGGGCTCGCTCGCCCTGCAGACCAGCGGCGGGCCCGCGCCGAATCCCCGCTTCTTCACCGGCTTCCTCACCACCCCACAGGCGGCGGCGGTCGGCCTGCTGGCCGTGGCCGAGGTCGCCCGCACCCGTTACCACCGGCCGGTCAGCCCGGCCAGCCTCGACCCGGTGGTCACCGGCAGCCGGGACCGGCTGCGCTTCGAGTCCTTCTCCGGCTGCTGCGGGGTGTACGCGCGGCTCGACGCGCTGCCGGACGGGCTCGACGGTGACGTGGTCGAGCACGGCACCACCAACGTCGACGTCAACACCCCGCTACGCGAGGCGCTGTCTCGGGTCGGCGGCCTGGACCCGCTGCACCTGTCGGTCGGCCCCGACGACCTGACAGTGTCCACAATGGATGGCGAGGTGGTGGAGAAGAAGGTGCCGCTGCCGGTGCGGTGGCTGCGTGGCTTCGCCGAGGTGCAGGTGCTGGCCGCGCGCTTCGAGCCGCGGGCGCAGGTGCCGGCGGCCGAGGCGGCGGCGTTCCTGCGCCGGCTGCCCACCGGCAACGACCGGTCGGTGCTCTGGGTGGTGCCGGCGGGCCGGTCGCTGCGGTTGACCTCGCGGCCGGTTCCGGGTGCGGTCTGCCTGGCCGGGGCGGGCCGACTGGCCGCGCTGCGCCCGATGCTGCGCTTCGCGAAGACCCTGCGGGTGTACGGGCCGACGGTCACCGCCGGTACCGCCGCCGTGCCGAGCGTGTGGGAGCTCGACACCGGCGCACTGCGGCTGTCGCTCACCCTCTCCCCCGAGCCGTACCGGGGCTTCTCCGGTGAGGGCGCCGCGCTCACCGCGCTGGCCGGCGACGACGTGGTCGACGACGCCGACCTGATCTCGGCGTTGTTGTCCTGGGACCCGACGGTCGACGTGGACCGGTTGGCCACCCAGGCGGGCGTCGACGCGGGTCGGGTCCGGGGTGCCCTGGCACAGCTGGGCACCGCGGGTCGGGTCGGCTACGACGTGGCCGAGGCGGCGTACTTCCACCGGGTCATGCCGTACGACGCGGGCCGGGCCGAGCGGGACAACCCCCGACTGGTCGGGGCGCGGGCGTTGATCGAGGCCGGGGCGGTGCAGCACGACGGCAGTGCGGTGACGGTACGCAGCGACGGCCAGGTGTACCGGGTGCGCGAACTCGCCGACGGGGCGCTCACCTGCACCTGCCACTGGTGGGCCAAGCATCGCGGGCAGCGGGGGCCGTGCCGGCACGCCCTGGCCGCCCGGATGTTGACCAGCAACCAGGTCGAGGAGCGGGTGTGACGCGCGTCGAATTCCTGCCGGGCACCGCGCGCCGGCAGCAGGAACTGGCCGTCGGCGGCACCAGCGACCTGTTCGATCTGGTGTCGAAGGGCCACGCCGACGTGATCGCGGCGGCCCTGGTCGGCCTGTCGGAGCAGCGTCGGCGGGAGATCGCCGGGGAGCTGACCGTCTGGTTCAAGCGACGCGACCGGGACACCTGGTGGAACGACGGCACCGGCACCGCCTTGGCGGTCCTGGTCGTCGGCTGCCTACCCACCGCAGCCCAGGCGGCGGCGATCCTCGGCCGCGACTCGATCGCCCTGGCCGGCCGTCGTGCGGCGGAACTGGTCCGCGGGGTCGCCCAGGAGCGGGGGGTGGACTGGCTCGTCGACCTGGCCTACCGGATGGCGGCCCGGTTCAGCCAGCAGTCCTGGACCGACCGGTGGCAGTTCGTCGCGGCGCTGCTGCGGGCCGAAGGTGCCGCACCCCCCACCGACGACCGGTCGGTGCAGCTGTGGCTGAACGCGCTCCAGATTCCCGACCGATACCACCGGGGCCGGCCGGTGCCGGTGGTGGAGCTGCTGCGCGGCGACCCGTTCCTGCCGGTCATGCTGCCCCGGCTGTTCGAGGTGGACGGCATCGGCAGCCAGATGATGTTCGCGGTCGTCTACCGGAACTGGGAGAACCGGGAACGGCACGCGCTGCTGACCGCGCTGGTCCGGCTCACCGGAGAGCAACTGGTCGACCGGGCGTTGCTCATCGACGGCGCGATCGGTCGGCTGCTGCGCGGGGACCGGCCCGGCGCGCTGCGCGCCTTCACCACCCTGCTCGACCTGCTCCAGCCCTCCGCCGCCGAGGTCACCGCCCGCCGCGGCGACTACCTGCGGCTGCTCACCGACGCCCCGGCGCCGGTGGCCACGCTGGCCCAGAAGGCGCTGCGGGAGCTGCCCGACCTGCCGGTGGAGTCGCTCCTCGACACGTCGCGGCAGGTGCTCGGCCGCCCGGAGAAGACCCTGGTCCGGGCCCAACTGGCCTGGCTGGACCGGCTGGCCCGGCAGCATCGGGACCGGGCCGCCGAGATCGCCGAGGTGATCGCGGTGGCCGCCGAGCATCCCGCCATCGAGGTACGGGACCGGGCCGGGGTGCTGGCCGCCCGGCACGGGCTCGACCAGCCCCGACCCGCTCCGGCGGTCGTCGAGCCACGCGGTGACGACCTGCCCGCGCCCACCCCGCCCGCGCCGGCCCTGCCGCCCATCACCGACGTGGACGAGCTCACCGAGGAGGTGGCCGCGCTGCTCGGCAACCCGTCGCCGGGCGTGGGGCTGGAACGCATCCTCGACGGGGTGGTCCGGCTGGCCGCCCGCGACGGCTCCGGGGTCGCCGACGCCCTGGGGCCGGTCGTCGAACGGCGGCACTGGTCCTGGAGCGACGACGACGCTGACGACCCGCGCTGCCTGTGCGGCCTGGTGGTCGGCGTGTTCCGGACCGCCGCCGAGCGGCATCCTCGCCGGCTCAGCCGCTGGGAGGCGCTGCTGGCCACCGTACGCCGGTTCGATCCGGCCCGCCCCGGGCCGGAGCCGGTGAGCGACGATCCCCGGGTGCCGGGACCGCACCGGCTGATGCGCGCCCGGCTCGCCGAAATCGGACTGCGCCTCGGTGACCCGGGGCTACCCGGCCTGCTCGCCACGCCCACCTCGACCAACGGCTCCCTCGACCCGTTCGTCCTGGTCGACCGGGTGGCCGCGCTCGGCGACCAGCGGCCGTGGACGTGGGACCTGCACCAGGCGCTGCTGCGGCTGCCCACCGGCGGCGACGAGGCGGCCGCCGGCAAGGCCGCGGCGCTGGGCACACCGACCGGCGACCGGATCGCCGCCTGGCTGCGCGAGGGCGGGCTGCCGCAGCCGGTCATGCGGGCGAGCCTGATCGGCCGACGCTCGCGGCGGTCGGACTTCGACTGGGAGTACCTCCAGATGCCCGCACAGCGGATCCTGGTCGAGTTGCGTCCGCCCGACGGCTATCAGGACCGGTTCGGCCTGCTGACCGCCGACCCGGCACCACTGGCGGTGGACTACTGCGACTGCGCGCGGATCTGGCCCTCGCTGCTGCCCGGGCACCGGGGCGTGACGGCGGCGTACCTGTTACCGATGGTGGCCAGCACCGCGGACCGGGACGGGAGCGACGGCACGGCGGTGCTGCCGCTGCTGGCCGAGGCCACCGGCCCGGGTGGGATCGCCCTCGACCTGGCCGTCGCGTACGGCCTGGGTGCCCGGCACGCCGCCGACCGGATCGCCACCCTGGATGCCCTGCTCAGCCTCGCCGCCAGCGGACAGTTCGACCCGGCGGGCACCGGCGAGCAACTCGGGCAGCTTGCTGCCGGGCAGTTGGTGAAGCTGTCCCGGGTGGTCGAGCCGCTGCGCGACGCCGCGCAGGCCGGTGCGCCGCTGACCGTGTGGCGGCTGCTGGCCGCCGCGCTGCCGGCCCTGCTCGGCGCGCCGGCCACCTTGCGTGGGCTGCCCGACCTGCTGACCCTGGCCACCGGGACGGCCACCGCCAGCGGCGTCCGGATCGAGGTGCCCGGTCTGGCCGAGGTCGCCGGGCGCGGCGGGTCGAGTCGCCTGGTCACCGAGGCCCGCCGGCTACACGGGGCGCTGCGCACCGGGTGACACCGACGGTGGGCGTACCCGGTCGCGGCCGGGCCCGCCCACCGTTCCGGTCGCGTGGCCGGGCACCCCCGGTCCCATGGGAAGTTTCGTTGTCATGCTTACGACAGCTGCACGGTTGGCCGGGCGCCGGTGATCAGAGTGGAATGTTCAGGTCGGCGCCGGGATGTTGGGGGGCGGTCGTGGGTCAGCGCGATCCTGGGGTGCGGGTCTTCCTGTCGTACGCCCACGAAAGCCCGGAGTTCGGCGAGACCGTACGGGACCTCTGGCTCCTGTTGCGACGGTTGGGAGTGGACGCCCGGCTTGACCTGCCGGCCGCCGAGCAGCCGGTGGACTGGTCGCTGTGGATGATGGAGCAGGTCCGCGAGGCGGACTTCGTGCTGGTCATCGCGTCGCCGCAGTACCGGTTGCGGGCTGAGGGGCGGGCCGCGCCCGACGTGGGCCGGGGGGTGCAGTTCGAGGCGGCGTTGATCCGCGACGCGTTCTACGAGGATCAGGCCGCCGGCCGGCTGCGTTTCCTGCCGGTGGTGTTACCCGGAGCCTCGGTCGAGGACATTCCCGCCTTTCTCGGGCGGGCCGCGACGACCCGCTACGTCCTCCCCGAGGTTTCGGAGCAGGGTGTGGATCGACTGTTCCGGGTGCTCACCGGGCAGCCGTGGGAGGTGGAGCCGCCGCTGGGTGACCTGGCGCCGCGCGGGTCGCGGAGCACCGAGCCCAGCCGGCGGGTCGGGCTCGCCTCGGCTCACCAGCTCGTCCTGGACGTCACCCTCGCCGGGGCCGTGGTCACCTGCCGGGCCTCCCTGTCGGGCAGCGCCCTGTCAGAGGAGACCGGCGGCTTGCCGGTCGGTGTCGGGTCGGTCTGGGACGGGCTGAGCAAGGGGAATCCGCTCGCCGTCGCGGATCGGCTCGCCCAGGTGGGCAGCCAGTTGTGGACGCTGCTGCTGGGGGCGTCGGCGGCGCGGATCGAGCAACTGGTGGATCGGTGGCAGTTGGGCTCGACCCTGGACGTCGTCGTGGTGGTGGACGAGGCGGCGTCGGCGCTGCCGTACGAGTTGCTGCGGTTCGCCGACGGCCGACTGCTGGGCACACTCGCGGGCGTACGAATGCGCCGCCGGTTGCGTGGTTGCGACCACGACGCGGTCGCGCCGCAGGCCGGCCCGTTGAAGCTGCTGGTCGCGGTGGCGGCGCCGGACGAGTCGCGTACGCCGGCGCCGGCGCTGGCCGTCGAGGCGGAGATGCAGGCCGTGCTGGACGCGGTGTCCCCGGTGTCGGAGACCGAAGCGGGCCAGGTCAGGGTGCTGGAGGTGGCCGGCGCACGGCAGATCGGCGAGGCGTTGCGCGACGACCAGTACCACGTGCTGCACCTGTCCGCGCACGGCTCGGCGACCGGGGTGATGTTGGAGGACGAGGACGGCGCCCCGGTCGAGGTCGGCGCGGCCGACCTGGTGCAGGCGTTGCGGACCGGGCAGCGACCGCTGCCGTTGATCGTGTTGTCGTCGTGCCGCAGCGGCGCGGGTGGTTCGGCGAACCTGGCCAGCATGCTGGTACGGGCCGGCGCCGACCGGGTGCTGGCCATGCAGGCGTCGGTCACCGACCGGTACGCCACCGAACTGGCCCGGCTGTTCTACCAGGCGCTCGCCGCCGGAGCGACGGTGACGCCGGGCCAGGCGCTGGCCGATGCCCGACGCCAGTTGGAGGAACAGCGCCGGGCCGCCCGGCAGCCGGGCCCACCGGAGTACGGGGTTCCGATGCTCCTCGGCGTCGGGGACGACACGGCGCTGCGGGATGCGGACCGGCCGGCGCTGCCGTTGACCCGGCGGACCGTGATGCCGGCCGGTGGCACCGTGCGGCAGCTGCGGATCGGCGAGTTGATCGGCCGGCGCGCGGTGATGCGCGAGGCCATCGGGGTGCTGGGCGGCGACGCGAAGTGGGTGAGCCGGACCGGGGCGGTGTCCGGCGTGGTGTTGACCGGCATCGGCGGCATCGGCAAGACCGCGGCGGCCGGGCGGATCCAGTCCCGGTTGGCGGCCGAGCGCTGGGTGCCCGTCGTGCACGTCGGCGCGTGGAGCCCCCAGGCGCTGGCCAGCGCCGTCGGGCAGGCCCTGCCTGCGCTGCGCGGGGCGTTGGCGGCGGCCGGCGACGACGTCGGGATGCTGGGGGTGATCGGCGAGCTGCTGCGCCAGTGGCCGGTGCTGCTGCTCTTCGACGACTTCGAGCAGAACCTGACCGAGGACGGGCAGCAGTTCACCGACGCCAGCTTCGCCGACGTGTTCCCTGCCCTGTGCGCGGCAGCGCAACGCGGCCGGATCCTGGTGACCTGCCGGTACCCCGTCCCCGGCGGGGCGGCGCTGCTGCATCACATCGCGATCCCGCCGCTTACCGCCTCGGAACTGCGACGCATGATGCTGCGCTTCGACGGGTTCACCGAACTGGACCCGGACGAACGTCGTACGCTCGCCGCCACCATCGGCGGCCATCCCCGGCTGGTCGAGTTCGTCGACGCGCTACGGCGCCGCCACGGACGGGCGGTGTTGCAGACCGCCACCCTCAAGCTGCACGCTCTGGCCAGGGCGGAGGGCGTCGACGTCACCCGCCCCCGCCCACTGGACGACGCGGTCGCCCAAGCGATCGTGCTGGGCAGTCGGGACATCCTGCTGGACACCCTGCTGGCCGGCCTGACCGAACTCGAACGAGACCTGTTGCTGCAAGCCGCCGTCTCGCGTACCGAGATGACCGTCGCCGACCTGCTCACCGCCTACCGCCACGACGGCGCCAACAGCCCGGTCCGCGACGCCGACGGCGAGGCGGCCGTCGAACGGTTGATCGACAGTACGCTGCTGAGCCGCACCGCCGACGGTGACCTGATCGTGCTCGCCTGGGTCGCCGAGGCCCTCGCCCGTCACCAGGGACCGACCGGCCCGAACCGCCACCGCCGCGCGATCGCGATGCGTTTCCGTCGACTGGAGGCCAACCGGGGCGCGTTCACCGACCTCGTCGAGATAGCCCGCCATTATGCCGAGCTCAACGAGAACACCGAGATGATCAGCTTCGCGTTGGCCGCCGCAGAAATGATCGCCCGTCAGCTTGGTGAGCTGTCGGTCGCGACGTTCCTCGGCGACGTCATCGGATGGGCGCCAACCGACGACCGCAGATTCTTACCCCTGGCCGACCGGGAAGCCGCAGCGCTGATGGCAACGGGGAGCCTCGACGCCGCCTACCACCGCACCCTCAAGCTGCTGGCCGTCACGCAAAAGTTCGCTGACGCCGACCCCAGCAACGCTCAAGCCCAACGCGACCTCAGTATCACCCACAACAGGCTCGGTGACCTCGCCCAAGCACGCGGCGACCTCACCACCGCAGCAACCGCCTACCAAGCGGATCTCACCATCGCCCAGCGCCTCGCCGACGCCGACCCCACCAACGCCCAAGCCCAACGCGACCTCAGCATCTCCCACAACAGGCTCGGCGACCTCGCCCACGCACGCGGCGACCTCACCACCGCAGCAACCGCCTACCACGCCAGCCTCACCATCGCCCAACGCCTCGCCGACGCCGACCCCACCAACGCCCAAGCCCAACGCGACCTCAGCATCTCCCACAACAAAACCGGCGACCTCGCCCAAACACGCGGCGACCTCACCACCGCAGCAACCGCCTACCACACCGCCCTCACCATCCGCCAACGCCTCGCCGACGCCGACCCCACCAACGCCCAAGCCCAACGCGACCTCAGCATCTCCCACGGCAGGCTTGGCGACCTCGCCCAAGCACGCGGCGACCTCACCACCGCAGCAAACGCCTACCAAGCGGACCTCACCATCGCCCAGCGCCTCGCCGACGCTGACCTCACCAACGCAGAGGCCCAACGCGACCTCAGCATCTCCCACAACAGGCTCGGCGACCTCGCCCGCGCACGCGGCGACCTCACCACCGCAGCAACCGCCTACCACGCCAGCCTCACCATCGCCCAACGCCTCGCCGACGCCGACCCCACCAACGCCCAAGCCCAACGCGACCTCAGCATCTCCCACAACAGGCTCGGCGACCTCGCCCGCGCACGCGGCGACCTCACCACCGCAGCAACCGCCTACCACACCGCCCTCACCATCGCCCAACGCCTCGCCGACGCCGACCCCACCAACGCCCAAGCCCAACGCGACCTCAGCATCTCCCACAACAGGCTCGGCGACCTCGCCCACGCACGCGGCGACCTCACCACCGCAGCAAACGCCTACCACACCGCCCTCACCATCGCCCAACGCCTCGCCGACGCCGACCCCACCAACGCCCAAGCCCAACGCGACCTCAGCATCTCCCACAACAAAACCGGCGACCTCGCCCACGCACGCGGCGACCTCACCACCGCAGCAAACGCCTACCACGCCAGCCTCACCATCGCCCAACGCCTCGCCGACGCCGACCCCACCAACGCCCAAGCCCAACGCGACCTCAGCATCTCCCACAACAAAACCGGCGACCTCGCCCAAACACGCGGCGACCTCACCACCGCAGCAACCGCCTACCACACCGCCCTCACCATCACCCAACACCTCGCCGACAACGACCCCACCAACGCCCAAGCCCAACGCGACCTGGCGTTCGTTCAAGAAAGACTTCGGAGCCTTGGCGGCGATGAGCAGTGACAGCGGTCCGCGCCGGTTGGCGGATCGGCTTGAATGGGAGGCATGTACGTGACCAGGGACGGGCGGAGTTGGCGGATCGGTACGGCCGGCGACGTGGCGTGGCTCGCTGGGCAGACCAGCCAGGGCTTCTCGGTCACCACGGCGATTCCGCCCTTGTTCGACGCCTATGCCACCTTCCACCCGGCCGGCGACGCCGACCTCAGGGCCCAGGAACACGCCGTGGTCGAGGAACTCGTCCGGCACACCCCTGATCAGCCGTGGTGGCTGGGCTATCTCGACACGGGCGCCCACGACATCGTCTTCCCCGACGCCGCGCGGGTGTCCCTCTACTGGGAGTGGTCGTACGTGCTGGTGGAGGCGGGTCCGCAAGCGGCGCTCACCTGGCGGACGGGTCACATGCGGGGCGAGGGTACGCTGCCGGACCTGTTCTTTCCCGCCGATCGCTCGTGGCTCGTCTCCGCCCTCTGGGACGACACCTGGTCCTGCGTCGGCGGCAGCAGCGGCCTGATCGGCGCGCTGGAGCATGATCCGCTCGTCGCCGCCCGACGGGTCGGACCCGACGAGGACGCCCTGCCGCCCGGCCTCACCCGCGACTGAGGATCGATAATCCTTCGCCCGCAGGGCGGTGCTGTGTCAGCATCGCGCGCATGTCTGAGCTGACTGTGCGGGCCATGACCGAAGCCGAGTTCGATCGGTGGCAGGTAGGTGTGGTGCGGGCCTTTGCCGACGAGCAGGTGGCGGCCAACAACTGGGCCGCCGAGACGGCCCTGGAACTGGCTCGGCAGGGTAACGAGGCCCTGTTGCCGGCCGGCTTCACCACGGCGGGCATGCTGTTCCTGAAGGGTGAACTGCGGGACGGAACCCCGGTCGGGGTGTTGTGGATCGGGCTCACCCATCCGCGTGGCGCCCCGGACTGTGCGTTCCTCTACGACATCGAGATCGAACCGGCCCACCGGGGGGCGGGGTACGGGCGGGCGCTGCTGGCCGCCGGGGAGGATGTCGTTCGCCGGCACGGTGTGGCGGCCATCGAACTGAACGTCTTCGGCGACAACGCCCGCGCCGTCGGGCTCTACGCGAGGTCTGGTTACCGGGTGGTCACCCAGCAGATGCGCAAGTCCCTGGCGGGTGCGCAACGGTGAGCCGTTGGCCGCGCGTGTCGCGGCGGCACCATTCTGCCTCGGCGGTGGTGGTTTGACTGCGGTCGCAGTGGGCAGGACCAGCCCCATGCTGGTTGACCTGGTGGGACGTCTGGACGACACGCTGACGCTCGCGATCCAGGGCTACGGGTGGTTGCCCAACCGCCTGCGCCGTAGCCCGACGGACGTGGTGCGTACCCGTCTTCTTGGTCAGACCGCCGTGGCGTTGCGGGGGCCCGACGCGGTGCGGTTCTTCTACGACGAGCGCCACATTCGGCGGCACGGTGCCATTCCCGAACCGCTGCGCGGGACGCTGTTCGGCAAGGGTGCCGTGCACAGCCTCGACGGCGAGCAGCACCGGGTGCGCAAGGCGATGTTCACCGCGCTGCTGATGGGCGGCGGCTTCGACGGCCTGGTGACGCGGGCCGAGGCGGCGTGGGACGCGGCGGCCCGATCCTGGTCAGGGCGACCGGTCGTGTTGTTCGACGAGACCGCGCCGGTGTTAACCAGCGCCGTCTGCGACTGGGCCGGTGTGCCGGTGGAGCCGCAGGACACTTCGGCGCTCGCGGCCGACCTGATCGCGATGGTGGACGGCTTCGCCACGGCGGGGCCTCGGCACTGGCACGCCCGGCGGGCCCGGGGACGCCGGGAGCGGTGGCTCGCCGGGCTCGTCGACCAGGTCCGGCAGGGCGAGCTCACCGTGTCGCCGGGCTCGGCGCTGGCGGCGGTGGTCGAGCATCGGGACAGCGACGGTGAACTGCTGGATCCGCGGACCGCCGCCGTGGAGCTGCTCAACATCATCCGGCCGACGGTCGCGGTGACCTGGTTCGTGACCTTCGCCGGCCACGCCCTGCACCGCTGGCCCGAGCACCGGGACCGGCTCCGCGCGGGCGACGCCGCGTTCGCCGAGGCGTTCGCCAACGAGGTGCGTCGGTTCTACCCGTTCGCACCTTTCGTCGGTGGGCGGGCCGCCACCGATCTGACGTGGCAGGGCACCGCGATCCCCGCCGGGGCGATCGTCCTGCTCGATCTGTACGGCCAGAACCACGACTCCCGGCTCTGGGCCGACCCGTACCGGTTCGACCCGGATCGCTTCGTCGGGCGGGACATCGGCCCCTTCGACCTCGTACCGCAGGGCGGTGGTGATCCGCGCACCGGGCACCGCTGCCCCGGTGAACAGATCACCGTCGCGCTGCTGAGGGCCCTGGCGGTACGGCTCGCCCGTCTCGACTACGCGGTGCCGGCACAGGACATGGACATCCCGCTGCACCGCATTCCGACCCGCCCCACCAGCGGCCTCCTGATCGCCGTGCCGTCCGCCAGCCGCAGCACCGCCCAGCTCAGCACCCGCTGACCAGTCGGCGGGAACCATCCGGCCCGCCCGGACGACCAACCCTCCGGCTGGACGGTGCTCGCGAGCCGCCACCCCGGGGGCAGGGCCCGGCCGCACCGGCTCGCGTCACCGTCCAGCACCGACCACCTCCCGGCCGCTGCGCCACCAGCGGCGGGGCGGGATCAGCCGACCGAGGCGGGGAACCTCTCCCAGACCCGGTGGTGGGTCATCAGTTGTTGCAGGTCGGCGAAGACATCGCCGCCGGTGTCACCGGTGACGACGCCGGGTGTTCCGTCGACTCCCGCCTGTTCCAGCGCGGTGATGCCGGGGCCCCAGGCACCGATCGCCTTGGCGTGCCGCCAACATTCCTCGATCAGCAACTCCACCCGGGGGTCGACGGTGGCGGCGGTCGCCGCGCCGGCCTTGGCGTCACGGGCGGGCAGCGCGTCGGGGGCGGGTGGCGCGTCGGGGGCGGGTGGCGGCGCCGCGGCGAGCAGGAGCGCGTCGAGTTCGACCGACCGGCCGGTGGCGAAGGTGCGCTGCACCGGCAGGTCTGCGATCTTGCCGCCGTGCGGGGCGATCAGCAGCGGCACCATGTCGGCGGCGAAGACGGCCCGGCGCACCTGGTGGACGGTGTCGAGGTCGCTGTCGGAGGCCACCACGATGCCGACCAGCCGGCCGTCGACCGGCCACCGCCGACCGACCTGCGACAACGCGGGACTGGGTGTGACCTCGGCCAGCGGGATGGTCGGCTCCGGCGCGGGCAACCCCAGACCGGTGGCGACCTGGGCGCAGAGCACCGGGTCGATGTTGGCCAGGCACCGGAGCTGACGTTCCTTGATCGCCTGGTGGTAGCACCGGCCCAACTCGAAGGTGTAGGCGCGGATGATGTGTTCCTGCTCGACCGGCGACATGCTCAGCCAGAACAGCCGGGCCTGGCTGAAGTGGTCGTCGAAGGACGCCGGGCTCTGCCGGACCTTGGGTGCCGAAGCCACCTGGACCGGCACGTCGACGAAGGGGTGGTCGTCGTCGCCGGCCGGGAAGGGATTGCCGCCGTCGAGGGAGTTCGGTCGGTAGGGCGCCACGCCGGCATGGACGGCGTGCTGGTGGAAGCCGTCGCGCAACATGTCGTTGACCGCCGCGTGCGGCCGGTTGATCGGGATCTGCGGGTAGTTCGGTCCGCCGAGCCGGGTCAACTGCGTGTCGACGTACGAGAAGAGTCGGCCCTGCAACAGCGGGTCGTTGGTCACGTCGATGCCGGGCGGCAGGTGACCGAGGTGGAAGGCGACCTGTTCGGTCTCGGCGAAGAAGTTCGTCGGGGTGCGGTGGAGGACCAGCCTGCCGACGGGCTGTACCGGGGCCAGTTCCTCCGGCACGATCTTCGTCGGGTCGAGCAGGTCGATGCCGGCGAACGTCTCCTCCGGGGTGTCCGGAAAGACCTGGAGGCCGAGTTCCCACTCGGGGAACGCGCCGGCCTCGATGGCGTCGTAGAGGTCGCGGCGGTGGAAGTCCGGGTCGATGCCGTTGAGCAGTTGCGCCTCCTCCCAGACCAGGGAGTGCACGCCCAGTTTCGGCTTCCAGTGGAACTTCGCCAGCACCGTCTCCCCGGCCGTGTTGACCAGGCGGAAGGTGTGTACGCCGAAGCCCTCCATGGTCCGGTACGAACGCGGGATGCCCCGGTCGGACATGTTCCACATGGTGTGGTGTTGCGCCTCGGTGTGCAGCGAGACGAAGTCCCAGAAGGTGTCGTGGGCGCTCTGCGCCTGCGGGATCTCCCGGTCGGGGTGCGGCTTGGCCGCGTGGATGATGTCCGGGAACTTGATGGCGTCCTGGATGAAGAACACCGGCATGTTGTTGGCGACCAGGTCGAAGGTGCCCTCGTCGGTGTAGAACTTGGTGGCGAAGCCGCGGGTGTCGCGTACCGTGTCGGCCGAACCGCGCGAGCCGAGCACGGTGGAGAACCGGACGAAGACCTCGGTTTCGCGGCCCTTGCCCAGGAACGCGGCCCGGGTGATGTTCTCGGCGGCGCCGTACCCGGTGAACACCCCGTGCGCGCCGGCACCCCGGGCGTGCACGACCCGCTCGGGGATCCGCTCGTGGTCGAAGTGGGTGATCTTCTCGCGCAGGTGGTGATCCTGGAGCAGGACCGGTCCGCGCGGCCCGGCCTTGAGCGAGTGGTCGGTGTCGCGCAGCCGGGCCCCCTGGGAGGTGGTCAGGTAGGCGCCCTGCTGACCCTTCGCGGTGGCCGGCGCGCCGGTACGGGCACCGGTCGGGGTACGGGTCTGCGGGGAACCCTGCTCGGGCTTCGGCGGCAGCGGACCGTGTGGGGTGGTCGGCTCCTCGACCGTCGGCGAGGCGCTGCCCGGCGCGCCGGGCACGTCGGGGCTCAGCACGTCGGCCACCTTCTCCGCCGCCGACTCCACGACGTCCTTGACCGCCTTGGCGGGATTACGGGATTCCATCTCTACCGGTACCTTCCTGGAGCACAACGAGCAGACTCCAAGGGCGGTACCCGGGTCAGGGAGCGCAAAACGGGCCGAACTACGCTCGAAGCCGCCTCCTCGGTCACATCTGGATGACCGGCCGCTTCCGGGCGCGGAAGATCAGCGAGACGGGCTCAACTGATCAAAGTAGGTCTTCATCGCCGGGTAGTAGTCGTCGAACGAGGGCATCGCCGTGTCCTGGTGGGCGGCCACCAGCCGATCCAGGTAGTACTCCCAGCCGGGCCCGATCTCGCCGATGCCCTCGACCGTGTCCAAGTGCTGGACGAAGCGCAGTTCCGTGCGGGCACCCCGCTGGGTGAGCAGCAACTCCAACCGCCAGGCGCCAGACTCGTCCAGGGCGGAGAGAGCGAGCCGACGGGGTGGTTCGCACGCGTCGATCCGCATCTCGGACCACGGCTCCCCCTCCTCGAAGGCCAACTGCACCCGGACGCGCTGACCGGGCGCGGCCCGGCCCGTCCAGCGGCCGTACCACCGGGCGGTGCGATCCGGTTCGGTCAGGCTGGCCCATACGTCGTCGATCGGGGCACGGAATTCACGGGTGACGACCAGGTCCGGCCCGCTGTCGGTGCCGAAGAGGCGCCCGGATGGTGTGGGTATCAAGCTGTCCGCTCCTGAGAGGAGTTCGGCGAGCCACCGGTGCGGCGCTCGCGGCGGGTACGGTGAACCTCGGTTTCCAGCGCGTCGAACCGGCGCTCCCACAGCTCGGCCCGGCTGAACTGCGACAGCCACCGGAGCAGGTCACGGAACCGGGCCGGCGCCAGTTCATAGCGGCGCTCGCGACCGACCACGGCGTCGCGCACCAGCCCGCTCTCGCGGAGTACGCGCAGGTGGCGACTGACCGCGGGCCGGCTGATCTCGAAGTGCTCGGCGATCCGGCCGGCCGGGAGCGGGCGCTCCCGCAGCAGCTCCAGGATGCGCCGACGCACCGGATCCGCGATGGCTGCGGCTACCTCGTCCACCGCCAAAGCGTAACCGATGAGTTACATGTCTTCAAGAATCCGCTCTCCCCTGGACCCCCACGGCCACGCCGACGACGATCCCGTCCGGCGACGGGATGGCTCAGGTGGTGATGACGACCTTCGCCCGCGCGTGCTCGCCTTCGAGGTACCCGATGGCCTGGGGCACCTCGTGCAGCGGGTAGGTCCGGTCGATGACCGGGGTGAGGCGGCCGGCTTCGGCGTGCGCGCGGAGGGTGTCGAGGTGCCGGCGACTGGGTGCGGTGGTGAGGATGACGATGCGGTGCCGGACGAAGGGCGCCAGCGACCGGCCGCGGGCGAGGAGCCGCACCGGGCCGACGAGGCTGCCGCCGCGGTAGACACCACCGCCGGAGAGCACCAGCGTCCCGGTCGGGGTCAGCGCCCGCCGCAGCGCGGTGAGTGAGCGGTTGCCGACCAGGTCGAACACCAGGTCGTGGCGGCGCCCGTCGCGGGTGAAGTCGTCCCGGGTGTAGTCGACGACGTGGTCGGCGCCGAGAGAGCGGACCAGGTCGACGTTGCGGGTGCGGCACACCCCGGTCACGGTCGCGCCGAGGGCCTTGGCGAGTTGGACGGCCAGGGTGCCGACTCCCCCGGACGCGCCGTTGATGAGGACCCGCTGGCCGGGCTCGACCTGACCGGCGTCGGACAGCCCCATCAGCGCGGTGACCCCGGCCAGCGGCAGGGCGGCGGCCTGCTGTGGCGTGAGGTTCGCCGGGGCGGGCGCGACCAGGGTCTCGGGTACGCACACGTACTCGGCGAAGGCGCCGTTGGCGTCACCGAGGTCGCCGAAGACGGCGTCGCCGGGACGGACCTGGCGGACTCCGGCGCCGACGGCGGTCACCCGGCCGGCGAAGTCACGGCCGCGGATGCGGGCCCGGGGCCGTGACCACCCCAGGCTCAGCCGCGCCAGTCGCGGGTCGCCGCGCATGACGTGCCAGTCGTACGCGTTGAGCGCGGCCGCCTCGACCCGCACGAGCACCTCGTCGGCGGCGGGTACCGGCACGTCGACGTCGGCGAGGTCGAGCGTCTCCGGCGAGCCGTAGCGGTCCTGGACGATGGCTTTCATCTGCCCTCCCCTCACGGGTGTACGGCGTACACCTCGGTTATGAACGACGGTAGGTGTACGCCGTACACCTGTCAAGACGGATATGGTTTCAACCGCCACCGACGGACGAGGATCAAGATGGCTGAGCAGGCTGAGACGTTGCGCCGGGCGCCGCTGAGCAGGGATCGGATCCTGCGCGCGGCCGTCGCGCTCGCCGACGCGGCCGGGATCGAGTCGCTCAGCATGCGCAACCTCGCCCAGGAGTTGGGCGTGGTGCCGATGGCCCTCTACAAGCACGTGGCCAACAAGGACGAACTGCTCGACGCCATGATCGACCTGGTGGTCGGCGAGATCGACCCACCGACACCCGGCGCCGACTGGAAGCAGGACCTCCGGAGACGGGTTCTGTCGGCACGACAGGCACTGCGACGCCACCCCTGGGCGCCGCTCGCGATCGAGACGCGGAACATGGCGACCCCGGCGCTGCTCGCCTACCTCGACTCGGTGGTCGGGACGCTGCGGGCCGGCGGGTTCTCCGCCAACCTGGCCCACCACGTGATGCACGCTATGGGCAGCCGGATCCTCGGCTTCAGCCAGGAACTGTTCGACACCGCCCGGGACGCCGGCCGGTCCGGCAGGACCACGCCGGCCCCACCGACCGCCGCCCTGCCGCCGGAGGTCGCGGCCCGGTTTCCGCACCTCGCCGAGATCGCCACGGCCGCGTCCCACGACGACGCGTCGGTCGTGGGGCAGGGCTGCGACGACCAGTTCGAGTTCGAGTTCGCGCTGGACCTGCTGCTCGACGGCATCGAACGGTTGCAGCAGCAGGCGTGGACCTCGGCGCGGCGCACCCGGTAGCCGGTCCGGAACAAGGCGTCACGCGGGCGCCACCGGGGCACCTCAGCTATTGGCGCGCCGGGGGTCGAGGCGCATACTGAGGTCGCTTCGACGTGGGGTTCGGAATTGCGCCGTCACACCACTGGCGAAACATCCTCGACGGATTATTGCGCATACGCGCCAGTCAATTCGGTGCCGTTGCGCGAATGCTACAAATATGAGTCTTCGGCTGCCTGCTCAGGTATGAAGAGGGTCGTCATGCTCGTTCTTGACACGGATTCGCTGTCACCCCGGGAGCGCGCCGAAGCGTTCCAGGCCACGGTCAGCGGCAACTGTTCGGCAAGCATGGCGTCCTTCGAGGACCCGGCCTCGATCCGGGCCCGGATGACGACGTACGGGTTCGGGCGCGCGAAGGTGTTCAACATCGAGGCGTCCGGCACCACGCTGCGGCGTACCCCGCGCATCGCCCGAGCCAGCGACGAGTCCTCCATCGTCCTGGCGTTGCCGATGCGTACCGACAACCACCTGAGCTGGGCCCGGGAGGACCGGATGTTCGGGCCCCGCGACCTCATGCTGGTCGACCTGTCCGTCCCCTACGTCTACGGCTGGACCGGCACCGGGGCCTCGTACGCCCTGCACGTCGAGGTGGACCACCTGGGCCTTCCTCGCGACACCATCCACCGCGCGGCCCGGGAGTTGCGCGCCAGCCCGCTCTACGACCTGGTCCGTGACCATGTCGCCCGGGTGACCAGCCAGGCGGGACAGTTGGTCGACAGTGGTGCCGCGCCGGAGATCGGCGCCGCCTCCGCCGAGTTGATGCGGGCGCTGGTGACCTCCGCCGCCGCCGACGGCAGCCGCCTGCGCGAGGCCATGCACTCCTCGACCCAGGCCCGGGTGCAGGCCTACATCCGTCAGCACCTGCGCGACCCGGAGCTGACACCGGCCCGCATCGCGGCGGCCAACGCCATGTCACTGCGTGCCCTGTACAAGCTCTACGAGACGCTGGGCCAGAGCCTGGAACAGTCGATCATCGAGCAGCGGCTACAGGGTGCCCGGGCCGACCTGACGGCCGCCCGGCCGCGCTACACCTCGATCGCCGCGACGGCCCGCGCCTGGGGATTTTCCAACCCGAGCTTCTTCTCCAGCAAGTTCCGGGAACTCTTCGGCGTCACACCACGACAGATGGCGTCCACGCGGCCCCTGACCACGCTCGCCGAACCCCACCGCTGACCGGTGCCGGGCCGGCCCCCGCGCCCATCGGTTCGCGCCTGCGGAGCGGGCGTCGCCAACACTGCACGCTGGCGTCAGAACGGTGCGCTCTCAGCACACTTTCGCCGGTTCCTGGATGCGAGATTTTTCCTGGCTTCGGCGGGCAACCCGGCCCGACGCCGCAGCCGCCGTCATCCAGGTACCCGTACGGCAGGAGCAGCCAATGCCACACGTCACCGTTTTCGACGGCACCGACATCTTCTACAAGGACTGGGGTGCCGGCCGGCCGGTCGTCCTCAGCCACGGTTGGCCCCTCAACTCCGACAGCTGGGAGGCCCAGGCGTTGTTCCTGGCCAACAACGGCTACCGGGTCGTCGCCCACGACCGGCGTGGCCACGGTCGTTCCAGCCAGACCTGGCAGGGCAACGAGATGGACACCTACGCCGACGACCTGGCCGCCGTCCTGGACCACCTCGACCTGCGGGAGGCCACCCTGGTCGGATTCTCCACCGGCGGCGGCGAGGTGGCCCGCTACGTGGGCCGGCACGGCAGCGGCCGGGTCGCCCAGGTCGTCCTGGTCAGCGCGGTGCCGCCGTTCATGCTCAGGACCGACGACAATCCCGACGGCGTACCGATCGAGGTGTTCGACGGGATCCGCGCCGGCTCGCTCGCCGACCGGTCGCAGACCTACCGGGACCTCGCGGACGGCCCGTTCTTCGGCCACAACCGTCCCGGTTCGACCGTCTCGGCAGGCATCCGGGACACGTTCTGGCTCCAGGGCATGGCCGCCGGCCACCGCAACGCCTACGAGTGCATCGCCGCCTTCTCCGCCACCGACTTCCGCCCCGACCTGGACGCCATCGACGTACCGACCCTCGTTATCCACGGCGACGACGACCAGGTGGTGCCGTTCGAGGTCGGCGGTAAGGCGTCCGCCGCCCGGATCAAGGGCGCCCGGCTGATCGTCTACCCGGGTGCCCCGCACGGCATCACCGATACCCACAAGCAGCAGCTCGGTGACGACCTGCTCGCCTTCCTGGAGGAGTACCAGCCATGAAACCGATCGTCCTGGTGCACGGCTTCTGGGTCACGCCCCGCAGCTGGGAACACTGGATCACCCACTACGAGAGCAAGGGCCACCAGGTGGTGGCGCCCGCCTACCCGGGCTTCGAGGTCGAGGTGGAGGCGCTCAACGCCGACCCCACGCCGATCGCCACGTCGACCGTACCCACGATCATCTCGCACCTGGAGGACGTGATCCGGGCCCTACCGGAACCCCCGATCATCATGGGGCACTCGGCCGGCGGTGCGTTCACCCAGATCCTGCTCGACCGGGGCTACGGCGCGGCCGGCGTGGCGCTGAACTCGGCGCCGACCGAGGGCGTACGGGTCGTGCCGCTGTCCCAGGTGAAGTCGACGTTCCCGGTGCTCAAGAGCCCCGCCAACCGGCACAAGGCGGTCGGTCTCACCTTCGAGCAGTGGCGGTACGCCTTCACCAACACCTTCACCGAGGACGAGGCCCGCGCGCTCTACGAGCGCTACCACATCCCCGCCCCCGGCGGGATCGTGTGGGGCGGCGTGCTGGCCAACTTCCAGCCCGGCCACCAGGACACCTGGGTCGACTACCACAACGACGACCGGGCCCCGCTGCTGTTCGTCTCCGGCGGCGAGGACCACATCATGCCCCCGGCCGTGCAGGAGTCGAACGCCAAGCACTACAAGTCCAACACGGTCACCGAACGCCGTGAGTACCCGGGTTACGCCCACCTGCTGCCCGCCCAGAAGGGCTGGGAGCAGATCGCGGACGAGGTGCTCGACTGGGCCGTACAGCACGCCCGATGACAGCTGTCCAGATCACCCACGTCGGCGGCCCGACCACCCTGATCGAGGTGGAGGGCTGGCGGATCCTCACCGATCCGACGTTCGACGCCCCCGGCCGGACCTACGGGTTCGGCTGGGGCACCACCTCGCGCAAGCTCGCCGGCCCGGCCCTGCCGGCAGCCGCCCTGGGCACCATCGACGCGGTGTTGCTCACCCACGACCACCACGCCGACAACCTCGACGACGCCGGTCGCGGCCTGCTGCCGACCGTGGGCCGGGTGGTCACCACGATGGCCGGCGCCCGGCGGCTCGGCGCGGGCGCCACCGGCCTGGCGCGGTGGCAGCGTACCGAACTCAGCGCGCCGGACCGGCCGACGATCGAGATCACCGCGACCCCGTGCCGGCACGGACCACCGCTGAGCCGGCCGGTCGCCGGGGAGGTCACCGGCTTCGCGCTGCGCTGGGCCGGGCAGCGGTACGGAGCACTGTGGATCACCGGCGACACGGTGCTGTACGACGGCGTCCGGCAGGTCGCCGACCGGTTCGACGTCGGCACGATGGTGCTGCACCTGGGCGCGGTGCAGTTCGGCCAGACCGGTCCGCTGCGCTACACGATGACCGCCGCCGACGGTGCCGAACTGTGCCGGCTGATCGACGCCCGCACCGTCGTGCCCGTGCACTACGAGGGCTGGAGCCACTTCACCGAGGGTCGACGGGAGGTCGAGACGGCCTTCGCCACCGCGCCGCGCACGGTCCAGCAGAGCCTGCACTGGCTCACCCCCGGCACGGCCACGCCGGTCACGGTATGACAGGTCGACGCCGAGCCCGGTGTACCACCGGACTCGGCGTCGACCGCGACGACTCAGCGCTTGGCCTGCTGCTTGGCCATCTGGGCCGGCTCACCCTTGCCGACCCGGCGCAGCGCGTCACGCAGCTGGTCCTCGGTCATCTTCGAGTTGCCCTCGATGCCCGCATTGTGGGCCTGCTGCCGCAGCTCGTGCAGCATCTCTCGGTCACCCATGTCGACCTCCCCGTACCGTCGGTGGCGGCGATTTGCCCGCCCCGCAGCTGTCGCATTCCCGGCCGGGCCGGGCGCAAACGGCCCGCCGGTCGAGGTTCGCCGCGTGAGCGACCCCGCGATCGACTAGGCTGCGCCGCCCGGCTCCGGTGTGGGTACGGTCGGCCGGCGGTGCCGATGAAGTTGCCACAGCAACCATCCGAGCGAGACCAGTGCGATGACCGCGTACGCCAGTGGCGAGCCGGCGGCGTCCCAGCTGGCGTGTAGGGCGACCACGGCGAGCAGCGTCACGGCGAACGCCAGCCACCGGCCGGCACTGGGCCCGGCGGCCAGGGCGAACAGGGCTCCGGCGGCCACCCCGGTCCAGCTGGGGTGCACGACGGCCGCGGTCAGGCCCCGGGCCAGCAGGATCTGCTCGACCGTGCCGAGGTTGCCGGACGAGGCGAGCAGGGCCGTGAAGGCGTAGCCCATGGTTTCCAGCGCCGCGAAGCCGGCGCCGGAGGCTACCCCGATCACCAGGCCGTCGCCCGGCGATCGGGGCCGCCGCCGCCACAGCAGCAGGATCAACGCAGGTACGACCAGCTTCGCCGTTTCCTCGGTCAGGCCGATGAGCACCGCCGGTAGCGCGCCGAGCCGACGCAGCGTGTCGTACTCGATCGCCGCGGCGGCGATCACGCCGATCAGCCCGCCGAGCAGGGCCGCCACGGTCACCACCGAGCCGGGCACCTGCCACTGGCCGGATCGGCCCTGCACGAAGGTGAGGAAGGCGGCCGGCACGACGGCGGCGCCGAGCACGATCAGCACCGGCACGAGGAGGACGTTGCGGGTGCCGATCAGCGCCACGAGCACCAGCAGGACGAGGGCGACGCCGACGAGCAGCACCGCCAGCCACGCCCACCGCCGTCCCCCGACCGCCACCTGAGCGAGTATCCCAACGAGGCCCGGACCATGAGGCCGTTTCTGCGCTGTCGAGCGTGCCCTGGCCGGCGCGCTTGCGCCCTCCGGTCGACTCGACGGGCGGGCCGCGCCGCCGCGACACGCGCGTGGTGCGGGCGTTGACAGTGCCGATCGTGACGTGGTGTGCTCGGTCCGTAAGCGGTAATGAAAACGATGGTCGTTATCTGTTGAGGAGAAGCATGTCTCTCACCGTGTCGCCGAGCCTGCTGCGCGCCGCCGAGTCCGGGTCCGTCGATGACGAGGCGTTCGCGGCCTGCGTACGCGAATCCCTGCCGTACGCCTGGCAGACCGTCAGCCGGGTGACGGCCGAGCTGGCCGCCACCGGCGCCGAGTTCGCCGACAACGAGATCCCGCCGCCGAGCGAGGCGGAGCGGGGCCAGTTGCTGCGTGCGCTGGCCAGCGATGCGATCCGGTCCAGCCTGGAACGCCACTTCGGGGTGAAGCTGGCCTTCCAGAACTGTCACCGGGTGGCGGCGTTCCGGCCGTCCGCCGTCGATTCCGACACGTACCGCCGGTTCGTCTCCGTCCGGGGGCAGTTGCTCAACCAGTCCCCCGAGTTGCGGGACTGCTGAGCCGGGCCGGGCCGGGCGGGACAGTCGCTCCCGCCCGGCCCGCGCGGCGGCCCGGTTCGGGCGGGTTGCGCCACGCGACAGCCGGGCGGCGGCTAGCATCGGCTACATGGAAACGATAATCGTTAGCGTCAAGGCGAGGTGGGTGCGATGAAGGTGGCCTTCGTCGGCAAGGGCGGCAGCGGCAAGACCACCCTCGCCGCGCTGTTCGTCCGCCACCTCGCGGCCTCCGGCCGACCCGTGTTGGCCATCGACGCCGACATCAACCAGCACCTCGCGGTCGCCCTCGGCGGACCGGCGCACACCACGATCACCCCGCTGAGCGAGCAGCTACCCGCGATCAAGGAGTACCTGCGCGGCGACAATCCGCGGATCGGTTCCGCCGCCGAGATGGTCAAGACGACCCCACCCGGGCGGGGCTCCCGACTGCTGCGGGTGGCCGAGAACAACCCGGTGTACGCGGCCTGCGTGCGCGACATCGCCGGGATCCGGCTGGCGGTGACCGGTGAATTCAGCACGGAGGACCTCGGCGTGGCCTGTTACCACGCCAAGGTCGGCGCGGTCGAGCTGCTGCTCAACCACATGCTCGACGGGCCGGGCGAGTACGTGGTGGTGGACATGACCGCCGGGGCCGACTCGTTCGCCTCGGGGCTGTTCACCCGCTTCGACCGCACCTTCCTGGTCTGCGAACCGACCACCCGCAGCGTCGGGGTCTACCACCAGTACGCCGGCTACGCCCGCGACTACGACGTGGCCCTCTCGGTGGTCGGCAACAAGGTCGAGGACCCCACCGACGTGGAGTTCCTGCGCGAGCACGTCGGCGCGGACCTGTTGACCTGGTTCGGCCGCTCGACCTACGTACGCCGGGCCGAGCGCGGCACGGTCGGTCCGCTGTCCGAACTGGAGGAGAGCAACCGGGCCGTGCTGGGCCGGCTGACCGAGGCCGTCGACGGCACCGACCAGGACCGGGCGGCGTTCACCCGGTTGGCGCACGAGTTCCACCGACGCAACGCCGAGGCCTGGGCCAACGCGCGCACCGGGATCGACCTCACCACCCAGATCGACCCGGAATTCCAGCTCGACACCGACGCCGTGCCGATCGCGGCGACCGCCTGAGAGCCGCGTCGGCGATGGGCTGACCCATCGCCGACGCCGGGGCGGTCAGCCCTGCTGTGCCACGATCTGGAGGAGGTTGCCGCAGGTGTCGTCGAAGACGGCGGTCGTCACGCCCCCCATCTCCAGCGGTTCCTGGGTGAAGGTCACTCCCCGCCCGGTGAGCCGCTCGTACTCGGCGGGCACGTCCGGCACGGTGAACATGGTGAACGGGATCCCGTCCGCGACGAGCGCCTTCTTGAAGGCCGCCGCCGCCGGGTGCTGGTCGGGTTCGAGGACCAGTTCCACGCCCTCCGGGTCCTCCGGCGACACCACGGTCAGCCACCTGTGCTCACCGAGCGGTATCTCGGTTTTCTTGATGAAGCCGAGCACGCCGGTGTAGAAGGCCAGGGCCTTGTCCTGGTCGTCGACGAGGATGCTCATGTGTCCGATTCGCACGGTCCCACCCGCCATCTCTGGTAGATCTGCTGGAGCGGAGACGTGTCAAGGTCGATGAAGGTGTACCGGCCCTCGCGCCGCAGCACCACCAGCCCGGCCCCGGCCAACACGGTGAGGTGCTGGGAGATGGCCTGCCGCGTCGAGGTGAATCCCTGGTGCGTCAGGCGGACGCACAGCTCGAACAGTGTCTGGCCGGTGCGGTCCTGCAACTCGTCGAGGATGGCCCGTCGAGTGGGATCCGCCAGCGCCTTGTACACGTCGCCCACCACCGAACAATAGGCAAGCAGATGCTTGCACGTCAAGCTCGTCCGGGGCACCACCGGCGCCGGCAACGTTCCGGGTAGGTAAACCCTTGTCCCAGGCGGGCGGCAGGTCTGGCGCCGGCCAGCACATCTTGCGACGCTTACGCTCGTGTACGACTACGACGTGTTGGTGCTGGGCTCCGGACCCAGCGGTCAGAAGGCCGCCATCGCCGCCGCCAAGCTCGGCCGCCGGGTCGGCCTCGTGGAACGGCCCGACATGATCGGCGGGGTGTGCATCAACACCGGCACCGTCCCGTCCAAGACGCTCCGCGAGGCCGTGCTCTACCTCACCGGGCTGAGCCAACGGGACCTCTACGGCAGCAGCTACCGGGTCAAGGACGAGATCACCGTCAGCGACCTGGCCGCCCGCACCCAACACGTGATCAACCGGCAGACCGACGTGATCCGCAACCAGCTCGCCCGCAACCGGATCGCGATGATCACCGGCACCGGGCGGTTCGCCGACGCCCACTCGGTCTGGGTCGACGGCGGATCCGGCCGCGAGTCAAAGGTCACCTTCGCGAAGGCCATCATCGCCGCCGGCACCCGCCCGGCCCGCCCGGACAGCGTCGACTTCGACGACCGGACCATCGTGGACTCCGACGGAGTGATCAACCTACAGGCCGTGCCGCGCAGCATGGTGGTGGTCGGCGCCGGGGTGATCGGCATGGAGTACGCCTCCATGTTCGCCGCGCTCGGCACGAAGGTGACGGTGGTCGAGCGCCGCGAGAAGATGCTCGACTTCTGCGACGAGGAGATCATCGAGTCGCTCCGGTACCACCTGCGCGACCTGTCGGTCACGTTCCGCTTCGGCGAGGAGGTCGCCGCGGTGGAGAAGCACCAGACCGCCGCGCTGTGCATCCTCAAGAGCGGCAAGAAGATCGTCGCGGACACGGTCATGTACTCCGCCGGACGGCAGGGCCAGACCGACGACCTGGCGCTGGAGGCGGCCGGGTTGACCGCCGACCGGCGGGGCCGGATCGAGGTCGACGCGAACTACCGCACCAGCGTGGAGAACATCTACGCCGTCGGTGACGTGATCGGCTTCCCGGCGCTGGCGTCGACGTCGATGGAGCAGGGCCGGCTGGCCGCGCAGCACGCCTGCGGCGAGCCGGTGCGCGCGATGCACGGGCTGCAGCCGATCGGGATCTACACGATTCCGGAGATCAGCTTCGTCGGCAAGACCGAGGAGGAGTTGACCGACAGCGCCACCCCGTTCGAGGTGGGCATCGCACGCTACCGCGAGCTGGCCCGGGGTCAGATCGTCGGCGACTCGTACGGGATGTTGAAGCTGCTCGTCTCGCCGGACGACGGGCGCCTGCTCGGCGTACACGTCTTCGGCACCGGCGCCACCGAGATCGTCCACATCGGGCAGGCGGTGATGGGCTGCGGCGGCACGGTCGACTACCTGGTCGACGCGGTCTTCAACTACCCGACACTGGCCGAGGCGTACAAGGTGGCCGCGCTGGACGCCGCCAACAAGATCCGCAACATCACCCGCATCGACGGTTGAGGCGGTGACGTCGGGGCCGGGCAGGGCGGCCCCGACGTCACCGCCGTTGGTCAGCCGGCCGCCGCGACGGACCGACGACGCGGGCCCAGGTGCCGGGCGTACGCGCCGGTGGTGAAGAAGGCCGGCAGGTCCTCACCCAACGCGGTCTCCTCGACGATGCGCGCCGCCTGTTCGGCGCGTTGCCGCTCGGCGTCCCCACGCCCCTCGGTCAACGCCGCCAGTTCCTCGGCGAGCATGGCCCGCACCCGGTCCGAGGTGACGCTGCCCCCGTCAGCCAGCGGCGTGCCGTGGTGCAGCCACTGCCACACCTGGCAGCGGGCGATCTCGGCGGTCGCGGCGTCCTCCATCAGGTTCCACAGCGCCACCGCGCCGGCACCGCCGAGCCAGGCGTCGATGTAGTGCAGCGCCACCGCGATGTTGGACCGTACGCCGGCCTCGGTGACCTGGCCCGGCGTCTTGTCCACCGAGAGCAGGTCGGCGGCGGTCACCTCCACCTCGTCGCGTCGACGGTCGAGCTGGTTCGGGCGCTCACCGAGCACCGCGTCGAACACCTCCCGACAGGTCGGCACCAGGCCGGGGTGGGCCACCCAGGAGCCGTCGAACCCGTCGCCGGCCTCCCGCTGCTTGTCCGCCCGCACCCGGGCCAGCGCGGTCTCGTTGACCTCCGGGTCCCGGCTGGGCACGAGGGCGGCCATCCCGCCGATGGCGTGCGCGCCGCGCCGGTGACAGGTCCGCACCAGCAGCTCGGTGTACGCGCGCATGAACGGCACGGTCATGGTGACCGCGGCCCGGTCCGGCAGGACGAAGTCCGGCCACTGCCCGAAGTTCTTGATGATGCTGAAGATGTAGTCCCACCGGCCGGCGTTCAACCCGGCCGAGTGTTCCCGTAGCTCGTAGAGGATCTCCTCCATCTCGAAGGCGGCGGTGATCGTCTCGATCAGCGTGGTCGCCCGGATGGTGCCCTGCGGCAGCCGCAGGTAGTGCTGGGCGAAGACGAAGATGTCGTTCCACAGCCGCGCCTCGCGGTGGCACTCCAGTTTCGGCAGGTAGAAGTACGGTCCGGCACCGGCGGCGAGTTGCCGGCGGGCACAGTGGAACAGGTAGAGCCCGAAGTCGACCAGGCTGGCCGAGATCGGCCGCCCGTCCACCACGATGCCCTTCTCCACCAGGTGCCAGCCGCGCGGGCGGACCACGATGGTGGCCAACTCCTCGCCGAGGGCGTACCGCTTGCCACGCGGGTCGGTGAAGTCGATCCGCCGGTCCAGGGCGTCCATCAGGTTGAGCTGACCGCCGATGACGTTGTCCCAGGTCGGGGCGGTGGCGTCCTCGAAGTCGGCGAGCCACACCTGGGCGCCGGAGTTCAGCGCGTTGATGGTCATCTTGCGGTCCGGCGGGCCGGTGATCTCGACCCGCCGGTCGGTCAGCCCGGGTGCCGGCGGCGCCACCTGCCAGGTGGGGTCGGCGCGCACGCCGACGGTCTCGGGCAGGAAGTCGGGCAGCTGGCCGGTGGCGAACCGGTCCCGCCGCGCCCGGCGGGTGTCCAGCAGGGCCACCCGCCGGGCGGCGAACTCGCTGTCCAGGGTGACCAGGAACTCCAGCGCCTCGGGGGTGAGCACCTCGTCGAAGCGCTCGGCCAGCGGGCCGATGATCTCGTACCTCATGAGAACTGCTCCTCCTCGGTGGAGCCGCGCAGCGCGGTGGTCTCGGCGGCGGGGTTGAGCACGGTGCTGATCAGGTCGAAGTAGCCGGTGCCCACCTCCCGCTGGTGCTTGACCGCGGTGTAGCCGGCCGCCTCGGCGGCGAACTCCCGCTCCTGGAGCGAGACGTAGGCCGGCATGCCGTCGGTGGCGTAGCCCCGGGCCAGGTCGAACATCGAGTAGTTCAGGGCGTGGAAGCCGGCCAGGGTGATGAACTGGAACTTGTAGCCCATGTGGCCGAGTTCCCGCTGGAACTTGGCGATGGTGGCGTCGTCGAGGTGCTTTCGCCAGTTGAACGACGGCGAGCAGTTGTAGGCCAGCCGTTGGTCCGGGTACTCGTCCTTGATCGCCTCGGCGAAGCGGCGGGCCACCTCCAGGTCGGGGGTGCTGGTCTCCATCCAGAGCAGGTCGGCGTGCGGGGCGTACGCCAGCCCTCGGGCGATGCACGGCTCGACGCCGTTGCGCACCCGGTAGAAGCCCTCGGCGGTGCGCTCACCGGTGACGAAGGGGCGGTCGCGCTCGTCCACGTCGGTGGTGAGCAGCGTGGCGGCCTGGGCGTCGGTGCGGGCCACCACCACCGTCGGCACCCCGGCCACGTCGGCGGCCAGCCGGGCCGCCTCCAGGGTGCGGATGTGCTGGCCGGTCGGGATGAGCACCTTTCCGCCCAGGTGGCCGCACTTCTTCTCGGCGGCGAGTTGGTCCTCCCAGTGCACCCCGGCGGCGCCGGCCGCGATCATTCCGCTCATCAGCTCGTACGCGTTGAGCACGCCACCGAAGCCGGCCTCGGCGTCGGCGACGATCGGGGCCAGCCAGTCGATTCCCGAGGTGTCCCCCTCGGCGGTGGTGATCTGGGCGGCGCGCAGCAGCGCGTTGTTGATCCGGCGGACCACGGCCGGCACCGAGTTGGCCGGGTAGAGGCTCTGGTCCGGGTAGGTGTGCCCGGCCAGGTTGGCGTCGGCGGCCACCTGCCAGCCGGACAGGTAGATCGCCTTGAGGCCGGCCCGGACCATCTGCACGGCCTGGTTGCCGGTGAGGGCACCGAGGGCGTGGATGTAGTCCTCGCTGTTCAACAGCCGCCACAGCCGGTTCGCCCCGTGCCGGGCCAGGGTGTGCTCCTCCTGGATCGCGCCGCGCAACCGCACCACGTCCTCGGCGCGGTAGCTCCGGCGCACTCCCCGCCAGCGGGGGTTGGTGTCCCATTCGTGCTGCAACTGCTCGACCGGAGTAGGCATCGTTTCTCATCCCTTCACAATTCGTGGCCACACCGTGGCCGCTGCGCGCCGCTGCCGGGCCGCCGGTGTGTAGCCCACGGTCACACGGTGCGCCGATCGGGTCGAGAGACGGAAAATGCCAATTCTTGAAAACCTGACGAGCCATTTTGCGAAGTTGTTAAAGCCCTTATTGGCAGCAGTGCTAATGTGGTTCGACAAAACCGCCGGGACGGGAGGTGGGAGCGATTACCAAGACGTTCGCCGGGGCGCGGCTGCGCCGGCTGCGCGAGGAACGCGCGCTCAGCCAGACCGAACTCGCCCGGCACCTGAACATCTCCGCGAGCTACCTCAACCAGATCGAGCACGACACCCGACCGCTGACCGTGCCGGTGCTGCTGCGCATCACCGAACTCTTCGGCGTCGACCCCACGGTGTTCGCCGCCCACGACACCCCGCGCCTGGTCACCGGGCTACGCGAGGCGCTGCCCCACCGGGCCGGCCTCGCCGAGCTGACCGAGTTGGCCACCCGGCTGCCCGAGGTGGCCGCCGCCGTCATCGACCTGCACCGCCGCTACCAGCAGGCCGACGAGCAACTCGCCGAGTTGGTCGGCGACCGGGAACGGCTCGGCCGCAGCCCGCACGACCAGGTCACCGAATTCTTCTACCGGCGGCAGAACTACGTACCGGAGATGGACGAGGAGGCCGAACGGCTGGCCGCCGCCATGGGGCTACGACGCGGTGAGGTCCGTGGCCGGCTGCGCGACCGGCTGGCGCAGCGACACGGGGTACGCATCCTGCGCGAGGACGACGGGGCGCTCGGCGGCGACCTGCACCGCTACCGGCCACAGACCCGCACCCTGCACCTGTCCACCTCGCTGCGCGGCGGGCAGGAGGCGATGCGGATGGCCGCGCAGATCGCCCTGCTGGAGTTCGCCGACGTCATCGACGAGATCGTGGAGTCGGAGAGCTTCGACGACGTGCAGACCCAGATCCTGACCCGGGTCGGGCTGGCCAACTACTTCGCCGCCGCGCTGATCCTGCCGTACGAACAGTTCCTGACCGCCGCCGAGCAGCGCCGCTACGACATCGAACTGCTCACCCAGCACTACGCGATCGGCTGGGAGACGGTCTGTCACCGGCTCAGCACGTTGCAGCGGCCCCGGGCGCGCGGGGTGCCGTTCTCCTTCGTCCGGGTCGACCGGGCCGGCAACATGTCGAAACGGCAGTCCGCCACCGGCTTCCCGTTCTCCCGCACCGGCGGCACCTGCCCGCTGTGGAACGTGTACGAGGCGTTCAGCTCCCCCGGTCGGGTGGTCACCCAGGTCGCGGCGATGCCGGACGGGCAACGCTATCTGTGGATCGCCCGCACCATCACCCGACACCACGGCGGATACGGCCAGCCCGGCAAGGTGTACGCGATCGGGTTGGGCTGCGAGACCCGGCACGCCAGCCGGCTGGTCTACTCCACCGGGGTCGACCTGCACGCCGCCGAGGCCGCCACGCCGATCGGGCCGGGCTGCAAGACCTGCGAGCGGATGACCTGCCCACAACGCGCCGCCCCACCGATCAGCCGGCAGTTGGACCTCGACGAGAACCGCAGCACCTTCATCCCCTATCCGCTGCGCGGCTGACCCCGTCACCCGGCGAGGAACGTGTTCACCGCGTCGAGGTACGCCTCCGGCGCGGTGACGTGCACCAGATGACCGGCGGTGATGGTGACGAGTCGGGCGTCGGCCAACCGGTCGGCGGGCCAGGGAATTCCGCTACCGGCAGAGCGGCGGCTGATCACCCCGTGCGGCCACCTGATCGCGGAGGGCGATGACGCCGGCTGGCCGGACCGGAGGTGCCGATAGGCTTGCCACCCCTTTACGCGCAGGGCGGGTGCATGGCTGTTCGTCCGTACCAGATTCGCCGGTCACTGCGGGCCGTCGTCGGCCCGCTCCTCGTCGCCGCGCTGCTGGCCGGCTGCTCGGTGGCCCGTCCCGCCGAGAGCATCCGGCTTGGGGTGCTCCAGATGAACCTGTGCAACAGCGGCATGGCGAAGGGTTGCTTCACCGGCCGGGCGGTCGACCGGGCCGCCGAGGTGATCCGCGCCGAACGGCCCGACATCGTGACCCTCAACGAGATCTGCGCCGGCGACATCGACGTGCTGGAACGGGCGATGACGCGGGTGCACGACGGCATCGTGGTGGCGGCCTTCCAGCCGGCCCGGAACGGCCGCACCGGCGAGCCGTACCGCTGTGTCAACGGCGAGCAGTACGGCGTCGGGGTGGTGGCGCACGTCCCCGCGCCGTACCGGGGTCACACCGTGCACAACGGCTTCTACCCGGCGCAGGACCCGGCCGATCCGGAGCAGCGGGCCTGGCTCTGCGTCGAGGCTCTCGGTGTCTCCTTCACCTGCACCACGCACCTGGCGTACACCAGCGCCGACCTCGCCCTGGCCCAGTGCGCGCACCTGCTCGACGCGGCCATCCCGGCGTTGCACTCCCGGTCCCGCTACCAGCCCACCCTGGTCAGCGGCGACCTCAACCTGCGCCACGGCGGCTCACCCGACGTGCGCTCCTGCGTGCCCGCGGGCTACCGGCACCGGCACGACGGCGGCGTGCAGCAGCTGATCGCCACGCCCGACGTCACCATCGAGTCCACCCGGTCGATCGGGATGAACCAGACCACCGACCACGCCGCGTTCCTCGTCACCCTGGTCACCGAACGGCAGCCGGACCCGGCGGCCTGACCAGGCTCCTCAGTCCCACCAGAACGCCCAGGTGGGGGCGTCGACGAGCCGGTCGGCGTAGGCGGCCAGGGTGCACGGGCGCTGCCCCTGCCAGATGTTGTCCGGACAGAGGGCGAAGTGTTCGGCGGCGACCGGCAGCGCCTCGGCGACGTCGGCGGGTGGCGCGGCGACGCTGAGATACAACTCGGCGAAGCCGACCCCGATCACCCGGGCACCGAACCGCTCCTCCCAGCTACCCAGCACCGCGCACAACTCGGCGGGGCCGGTGTAGTTGATCGCGCCCTGCCAGCCGATGGCGGCCAACGCGTCACTGCCCCGCCGCGCCGGCACCAGACCGAGCCGCATGCCGGGCTGGGCCTGGGACAGTTGCTCGGCCCAGTGGTCGGCATGCTGCGGCGCCGCGACCCGGGTCGGCACCGTCGGGGCCAGTCCCGGCCAGACCCGGCCGTACGGGGCGGTGACCGCCTCCCGCTGGGCCGGCTCCAGCATGTCGTCGTCGTCCGTGCCGGTGTAGCGGGCCCACCCGCCGGCGAGCAGCCGCTCGGCGTCGTGCGGGGCGGGTGGGGCCGGCATCGGCCAGAACTCGCCGGTGTCCCAGGGGCGGGCGGCGTCCCCGTCGAGGCCGTCCAGAAGCAGCGGCCACAGCCCGGACTGCGGATGCGCCGCGTGCAGCCGGGTCCACAGCCCGGCCGGTGCCGGGTCGTCGCTGACCCACAACACCGGCCGCTCGCCGGCACCCTCGTCACCGCGCACCGTCCGCCCGGCCGGCAGCGGCACGCCCAGCGTCCGCGCCCCCTCGCCCCCGAACAGTTCCAGCAGTTCCGCAGGCATCTCATCCAACCGCGACGTCACAAACACGAGCATATCGACCCACCCCCACCCTCCCCCGCATCCGGGGTTGATCAAGAGGTTTGCGTCACGGGGGCAGGGGTTTGGTGACGAAAACTTCTTGATCAACGGCGCTCGGCGCGACGGGGAGTCCTGCCTGTTGGTCGCTGGGGTCGTCTACAGTGTCGGGCCAGCATGCCGGCGATCCGGGGGGAGGGGGGACGGTGCGTCGGGTACGGGGGTTGGAGTATCACGACTGGTTGCTGCTTCCGCTCGTCGTGGTCTGCTTCGGTGGCGCGATCTGGATGTCCGTCATCGCGGTCGACTCGTACCGGGCGGAGCACGGCGGTCTGGCCGGCGACGTGACCATCGAGGACTGCGTCTTCGCCGACACCGACGACGGTCCGGAATGGACCTGCTCGGGCCCGTTCGTCTCGGCCGATGGCGCCGTCCGCATCGACGCGGTGACGCTGCACGACCGCTTCCGGGCACCCCTCGAAGACGGTACGACCGTGGCGGGCACGGTCAGCGGTCCCTCGGCGGACACCCTGTACACCGACGACCAACTCTGGTGGTGGTTGGCCGGGGTCGCCGTCGCCTTCCTCGGCATCGGGATTCACTTTCTCCGACCCATCCTGCGCGGTGGGACCGACGTGGTGACGCCGCCCACGGTTGATCCCGCCCACGCCGCGGTCGCCGACCAGTCCCGCAGCCTCCCTGCGGAGTGGGACGACGTACCCCCGCCGTCCGCCCGGGAGGTGACCGCCGCCGGGGCGCCGACGGCAGCCGGACCCAAGCGGGCGAACCTCGTCATCTGGAAGGTCCTGGCCGGCTGGCTGCTGCTCGGGTCGACCATCGCCGGCACGCTGTGGTACCTGGCGGAGTGGGAACGGCAGCAGGACGCCCCGCTGACCGCCAGCGCGTTGGGCACGGTCACCGCGACGCGGCTCGGCGCGGACGACCGGATCGAGGTCGCCTACCACGACGACGCGGGGGACGAATGGCGAGTGCGGTGGAGGCCACGAGACGCCGACAGCTATCGCGAGGGCGGCCAGGTGCCGCTGCGCTACGACCCGACCCGGCCGGACGAGGTCATGCCGGAGTACCCCGAGTTCTTCGAGTTCGAGCCACCACAGCGGATCGTGTTTGCCCACATCGCGCTGCTGCCCGGCTTCGTGCTGGCGTGGGCGTGGACGTGGCGGCTCGGTCGCTGGACGCTCGGCACGTTGCGCCGGGGCCGGCCCGCACAGGCCAGCGTCAGGGTGGCGGAGTTGCACTGGGGCACCGAGCCGACGTCATACTGGCTTGAGCTACGCAGCGAGGACCGGACCTGGTACCAGCGGGTCGTCTGGGATAGCCGACTGGTGCACTGGCTGCACCGCAACCCGTGGAGTGCCGAGCGGCTGCCGTCATCCGTCGAACTGCGCCGGTGCCCAGGATTTCGGCGGATGTATCTGGTCGACGTGGCCGGGGTGGGACGCCTCTGGCCGGCGAGCACCGCCCGCAGCCGGCCGCCCATCAACTACGAGCTGAGTCCGGTCGAGCTCAGCTCGCTGGGCTTCACCGAGCCGGCGAGCCGGCACCTGAAGATGCTGCTGGCGCTGGCCGCCCTGGCCGGGGGCGGCTGGCTGCTGGCCGGCCCGCCTGGTGCGGCCTACCTGCTGGCGCTCATCGGCGGCTACCAGCTGTGGGGTGGCGGCGCGCCGTGGCGGGGTTTCTACGCCGTACGACCGTGACCCGACCGGAGCACCGCCGACGGCAACGTCCAACGCCGGTCGCCGGGGTGGCCAACACGTACACGCTGGTCAACCAGCAGACCGGCAAGTGCCTGGACGTCACCAGACCTGGCGGCTCTGGGGCCGCTGACCGGTATCCGCGCCCGCACACCGGGCGGCCTCGACCATCGCGCTGGTCGAGGCCGCCCGGCCAGGCCCGGCCCGGTAGACAGGGCCAGGCCGGTACGAAGGCCGGGCCGGTAGGCGAGGTCAGGCCCGGAAGGTGGGGTCAGGCGGGTAGGCGCCAGACCTGGTTGGCGCCACCGAAGCAGTCCCAGATCTGGAGTCGGGTGCCGTCGGCGGAGCTGTTGCCGGTGGCGTCGAGGCACCGGTTCGACGCGGGGTTGCGCAGCGTGCCGTTGGATTGGGCCTGCCAGACCTGGGCACCGGTGCCGTTGCAGTCCCAGAGTTGGATCGGGGTGCCGTTGGCGGTGCCGGCGCTGGTGACGTCCAGGCACTTGCCGAGGGCACGCAGCGTGCCGTCGCTGGCGACCGTCCACCGCTGTGCGTTGGTGCCGTTGCAGGTGTAGAGCTGGATGGCGGTGCCGTTGGCGGTGCTCGCGGCGGCGACGTCCACGCACTTGCCGGCGATGCCGGTGATCTGGCCGGTGCGGCCGGTCGGCGGCGGGGTGCCACCCATGACGGTGTCGTAGATCGCGCTGACCAGCGAGGTGGCGCCGCTGGTGTCCTGGGTGAGTTCCCAGTTCATCATCCCGCCGGCGTTGGCCATCGCCCACTGGGTCTTGCGCTTGACCGTGGGGATGCCGTTGTAGCACTGCTGGGCGCCACCGGCGGTGGTGCAGTCCCGGTTGGCGTTCGCCGGGTCCATGCCGACCAACTGGGAATAGGTGTAGTAGCCGGGCCGACTGTAGAAGGGCACGCCGAGGATCGCCTTGCTGGCCGGTAGGCCACGGGCCTTCCAGCCGTTGACCGCGTTGATCGACCAGTCGTAGTTGGCGTGTGGGCTGCCGCCGTCGTACGCCATGATGTTGAGGAAGTCGACGTAGTTGAAGACCGCGGTCGGTACGCCGTCGCGGTAGTAGCCCTCGGCCACCACGGCGGCGGTGAGCAGCTTGCCCTGCGGGCGCAGTGCGTTGCTGAGCTGTTGCATGAGCAGGCTGAAGTTGTTGGCCGAGGCGCCCGGGTCCGGGTACTCCCAGTCCATGTCGACGCCGTCGAGGCCGTACTGGTTGACGAAGCTGACCACGCTGTTGACGAAGGTGGTGCGGGTGCTGGCGTTCGCGGCCAGGGCCTCGAAGGCGGAGTCGTCGCCGTCGTTCCAGCCGCCGATGGCGATGGAGACCTTCACGTTGTTGGCCCGGCCGAGTGACACCAGCGAGGAGAGTTTGCTCGGGTTCTCCACCGCGCGCAGGGTGCCGTTGCTGTTGGGCAGCACGAAGGCGTAGTTGATGTGGGTGAGCTTGTTGTACTGGACCGAGTTGACGTTGCCGGTCCAGGAGGGCATGTAGCCGACGCTCTTGAAGTTGTTCGGCAGGACCACGGCTTGCGCCGCGGTCGGGGTGACGGCGAGGGTGGCGCCGGCGGTGACCAGGGCGAGCAGGCCGGCGGCCAGGGCCGAGCGGGGCCGGGGACGTGGTGAGGACATCGAGGGCCTTCCCGTTGGGAGGTGGCGACAGCCGTGCCGTCCGGGCCGGCGCCGATGACAGCGCCGAGCCGGACGTACGGATGGACAGGGTCGGTTTCCTCGAGGCAGCCAAATCTTAAAGAGTGTTAACGGTAGCGGTCAATGATGCTTCTCGATGCCGGTCAGCCGATGGTGACCGAGTAGTTACCGGTCTGCACCTGGCCGCTGCCGGTGAAGATCTCCGGTCCGGCCTGGACGCTGGTGAGGTACTTCGAACTGCTCATCCAGCCACGGGAGACCACGTCGTTGGTGAAGTCGCGGATGTTGAGCGTGGCGTTGGTGGTGTTGCTGGTCCGCACGTACGAGTAGACGTTCCAGGTGCCCACGTAGCCGCGCCACACCTCCCAGGTGGTGCCGGCGATGGTGACGGTGCCCTGGCGGCTGCCGGCCGGGGAGGCGTTGGACCGGTACAACCAGATCATCAGTTCGTCGGTGGGTTGGTCCCCGGAGCCCGGGTTGGCCATCGGGTGGAACCACATGTCGTACGCGACGTTCATGTTGCCGCTGCCGGTGACGCTGAACTGCCACGAGGTGTTGACGTTGCGGTTCGCCGACACCTGCACCGGCAGGCCGGTGTTCGGCCGCCGCCAGCCCCAGTGCCAGCCGAGGATCGCCGCCGCGAAGGACTTCACGCTGCTGGGGTCGCCACTCCAGGTGTAGCTGGTCCCCCACCGGATCTGGTCGCCGGAACCACCATTGGTCCAGATGCACTGGCTGCCGGTGGCGCCGGTCGCGCCCCACTGGTTGTTGGGAATCCAGTACTTGCCGATGTCGATCAGGTCGCTGCTGTTGCACAGCCGTGCGCTCGGCGGATAGTCGCCGATCGGCGGCGGGGTGGTCGGCGTGGGCGAGGGATTGGCCGAGCCGGTGCAGCTCACCCCGTTGACCGTGAACGAGGTCGGCGCCGGGTTGCTGCCGCTCCACGACCCGCTGAAGCCGAAGCTCACCGTGCCGTTGGTGCCGATCGCGCCGTTGTACGCCACATTGGTCGCGGTCACCTGGGCGGCGGCCTGGGTCACGGTGGCGTTCCAGGCCTGCGTCACCCGCTGGCCCGAGCCGTACGACCAGGTCAGCCGCCAGGACGACACCGGGTCGCCGAGGTTGGTGATGGTCACGTCGGCGTTGAAGCCGCCCTGCCACTGGGCGGAGACCGCGTACCGCACGGCGCAGCCGACCGCGGCGGCATGGGCGACGGCCACCCCGACGGTGGCGGTGACGACGGCGACGGCCGCGGTGGCGGCCAGTAGCGCGAGGCGATGACGTTTCGCCATGGATCTCTCCTTCGGTAGCGGACCGCCGACCGAAGCAACTCGGCATGTTTGCGTTCACATCGACCCGGTGACCGTCCCACCTGGAATGGCCCCGTACCGATTGCGGCAGCCGGCGGCGGCGTGTGCGACGGTCGGACCGACGCCGAAGCGCAGGTCAGTGACGGTCGCGGCCCATCTCGCCCGGCGACTGTGCCCGAGGCCGCCCGGCGGACAAGGCGCCGGCTCAGCCACCATGCCCATAATCGATGGATGTCATTGTGAAGGTACGACAGCCCTGAACCGCAGTCAACGACGGCGCTCAGGACGCGCCTCCCCGCAGGTCATCGTGATCGAGTACACCGAGAACGGCTTCGCCAAGGCGTGCCGGTCGCACGGCAGTCGACTGTCGATCGTCCTGCGTGACCTCGGTGTCACGGCTCCGGGTTCCCGCTCGTACGTCCGCAGGGCCTGCTGACCGCCGGTCAACGCCTAGCATCGATACGCATGACCGATGCCGCCACCTTCCGCAATCCCGTCGTCGCCGGCTTTCACCCCGATCCGAGTGTGTGCCGGGTCGGCGAGGACTACTACCTGGTCTGTTCCAGCTTCGAGTACTTCCCCGGCGTACCCATCTTCCACAGCCGTGACCTGGTCAACTGGCGGCAGATCGGCAACGTGCTCGACCGGACCAGCCAGCTCGAACTGCCGGCGGACACGGACGCCTCCGGTGGCATCTACGCGCCGACCATCCGTCACCACGACGGTCGGTTCTGGATGATCACCACCAACGTCACCATCGGCCGCCACCTGCTCGTCACCGCCACCGACCCGGCTGGCCCGTGGTCCGATCCGGTCTACTTCGACCTGCCGCACATCGACCCGTCGCTGACCTGGGACGACAACGGGGACTGCTGGCTGACCCTCTCGGGGGTCGAGTCGTACCGGATCGATCCGGACGCCGGCACGGTGCTGGAGGGGCCGGTGCCGATGTGGTCGGGCACCGGCGGGCAGTACCCGGAGGCCCCGCACCTGTACCGGATCGGCGACTGGTGGTACCTGCTGGTCTCCGAGGGCGGTACGCACACGGGGCACGCCGTCTCCGTCGCCCGCTCCCGCAGCATCCGGGGCCCGTTCGAACCTGGCCCGGTCAACCCGTTCCTCACCCACCGCAGCACCAATCGGCCGGTGCAGGCCACCGGTCACGCCGACCTGGTGCAGGCCACCGACGGCAGTTGGTGGCTGGTGCTGCTCGGCATCCGGGCCAAGGGCCAGTGGCCGCCGTACCACGTGCTCGGCCGGGAGACGTTCCTGGTACCGGTGCGCTGGGTGGACGGCTGGCCGGTGGTCGACCCGGTCGAGGAGGTGATGGCGGCGCCCGCCGGCAGCCCGCCCGCCCTGGCCGCGCCGTCTGCCGATGCCGGGCCGTCCGCCGGGGCCGCACCCTCCGCCGGGGCCGTGCCGGCCGGTTTGGCCGCGCCGTCCCCCGGGGTTGGGCCGGCCGGGCCGGGTGGGTACCGGGACGACTTCGACGCCGCCGGGCTCGCGCCGGAATGGATGTCGCTGCGGGACCGGCCGCCGGCCAGCTGGTCGCTGACCGACCGGCCGGGTTGGCTCACCCTGCACGCCGCCGGGAGCACCCTCGACCGGGCCGGCGCGACAATGGTCGTCCGGCGGCAGCAGCACCACGACTGCCGGGCCAGCGTCCACGTCGACCCCGGTGCCGGCCGGGCCGGTCTGACGGTACGCATCGACGAGGCCCACCACTACGACATCGAGGTCTGTGGCGGCACTGTGCAGGTCGTCGGCCGGGTGGGACCGTTCCGCCAGGTCTTCGGCGAGCTGACCGTACCGACCGGCCCGGTCACCCTGGCCATCGCCACCCGTACCGTCGACCTGCTCCCACCGACGGTGACCGCCGCCGACCAGGTCACGGCCCCCGGAGCCCCCTTCGGCGTACGCCCCGCCGCCTGCGACACGGTCAGCCTTGAGGTGCTGGCCGACACCGGCCCGGTCGTACTCGCCGAACTCGACGGCCGGTACCTGTCCACCGAAGTCGCCGCCGGGTTCACCGGCCGGGTGTTCGGGCTCTACGTCACCGAGGGCAGCGCGTCCTTCGACTGGTTCGACTACCGCCCGACGCCGCGCTGACCCTCCACCCGCGAGCGCCCGCCCCTTGGCGGGGCCGGGTGCTCGCGGTGCATGCAGCAGGTCAGGGCCGCAACGCGGGTCGGGCGACGAACGCCCGCCACGCCGGCGGGGTGAAGGCCAGCACCGGCCCCGGCCGGATCCTTCGAATCCCGTACGCCGACGACGCCGGACAGGTTGTCGGCCACCTCGACGCAGTCGCCGCCGTTGCCGCCGCTCCTGCTGCTCTTGCGCCACCGCGCCCCGGTCAGGTCCATGATGCCGCGGCTTCTCTGACGAACGCCCGCCAAGCCTGCGGAGTGAAGGCCAGCACCGGCCCGGCCGGATCCTTCGAATCCCGTACGCCGACGACGCCGGACAGGTTGTCGGCCACCTCGACGCAGTTCCCGCCGTTGCCGCCGCTCCTGCTGCTCTTGCGCCACCGCGCCCCGGTCAGGTCCATGATGCCGCCGCTTCTCTCAGGAGATCCAGACTCCGGCCCCGGGGAAGCGCCTCGCCACGGATGCGTTCCCACCGTCGCTCAAGGTTAACAAGGTCAGACGGCTGGTCGAGGATCTGCGCGGGAGCCGGACCGTCCACATGCGCCGCCCTCGCACCACCGGGCAGGTCGGCGATGACGAACGGCCCGTCCAGCCCCGGATAGCTTGGCGCGGCCCCCGCCGGACGGATCTTCTCGTCTATCTGGCGACGCTCTGGGCCGAGGCGGTCGTGCAACTCGCCGCACGCGACGGTGACATCCGTCCGTCCCACGCCCCGGCTCCCCTGCTGGACAGATTCGTCAACTGGGTTCCTCGGCACCCCATGGAGTGAGCACGCCGGACCACGACCTCGACGCGCTGGCGGTGGTGCGGCGCGTTGGTCAACTCCGTTCCGGCGAAGTGGCGGGGTTGGAGCGATCGGGTTACCGCCATACCGCCGTAACCGCGCGGCGCCACGCCGGGCCAGGCCGGATACGACGTCGGCCGTGCGGGGAACCCGCACGGCCGACGAGCGTGTGAGGTCAGCCGACGGTGCAGGACCTGATCTGCGGGCGGGCGCTGGAGTTGCCGTTCATCATCGTGGTGAAGCCGAACGTGTTGCCGCTGCCGTTGGAGCGCATCGTCATCACGTTGCCACTGCTGTCCCAGGTGGGGTTGCCACTCCAGGTGGCGGAGATGCGCTGCGGCGAGGTGATGACGACGACCACCGACCACGTGCTGGCGCCGCTGACGGTCACCGAGGTGTTGTAGCGGTCACCCCAGACCTGGCCGGGCGTGATCGCGGCGGTGCAGCCGCCGGGCGCCGGGGTCGTGGGCGTCGGAGTGGGGTCACCGCCACCCGGGTTGCCGCTGTTCAAGGCGGTGAGTACGGCGTTGTAGGCGGCCTTCTTGTTGCCGTTGCCGTCGAAGAGCAGCGGGCTCTCGTTGGAGCGCCACGAGTCGGAGTCGCGGATGCCCCACACGGTGATGCCCTTGCAGCGCGATACGGCGAGGCAGTCGTTGACCACGTTGCGGTAGGCGTCGCTCGGCGCGTTGCGGATGTCCAGCTCGGTGATGTGCACGTCGACGCCGAGCGCCGCGAAGCTGGACAGCGTGGTGCGGTAGTTGGACGGGTAGTTCGAGCCGCCGGTGAAGTGCGACTGCAAACCCACACAGTCGATCGGCACACCACGGTTCTTGAAGTCCTGGACCATCCGGTAGACGGCCTGGGTCTTGGCGTCGGTCCAGTTGTCGATGTTGTAGTCGTTGTAGCACAGCTGGGCGTTCGGGTCCGCCTGGCGGGCGGCCCGGAACGCGGCCTCGATCCAGTCGTTGCCGGTGCGCTGGAGGTTGGAGTCGCGGCGGGCACCGCTGGAGCCGTCCTGGAACGCCTCGTTGACCACGTCCCACCACGCGATCTGACCCCGGTAGTGGGTGGCGACCTGGGTCACGTGGTTGAGCATCGCGTTGCGCAGGGTGGTGCCGGACATGTTCTGCATCCAGCCGGGCTGCTGCGAATGCCAGGCCAGGGTGTGGCCCCGGACCTGCATGCCGCGGCTGCGCGCGTGCTGGACGAGCCGGTCGCCGTTGCCGAAGTTGAACTGGCCCTGGTTCGGCTGGAGCGCGTCGATCTTCATTTCGTTCTCGGCGGTGACCTGGTTGAACTCGCGGTTCAGGATGGTCGTGTACGCCGAGTCGTTGAGCCGGTTCACCGCGACGGCGGTGCCGAAGTACCGTCCGCCCTGCTCAGCCGCGGAAGCACCGAGGGTGCTCGCGGCGCTGGCGTTGCCGGGCAGCACCACCGCACCGGCCACTGCCAGCAGGCCGACGGCCGACAGGACCAGAGCGGCCCGAAGTCGTCTCGGCCGTCCGGCTGCTCGGGAAGGATCCTTGGTCATCTGATGCTCCTTCCGGGTCCGGTCCCCCAATTTCGGGCAGCATGAATCCGGACGCGCGGGATAGGGATGATGCCCACGACTCCCTGACAAAGGGATCGCATCGGCCTTACTGGCCCCGAAGTATTTCAGCGTTGTTTCATGAGCGTCAATGACTTCCGGAAGTTTATCGGAACTTCCGGCCGCCACATCGCCGGACCAGAGCGGCACCGCAGCCGGATCAGATCGGGACAGCAGCACGCGGCGACGGCAGCGTCAGCCGATTGGGGCAGGGGCGGGTCAGCCCGGCGCCTGGGGAGCCGGAATCCGTCGCCGCGTCAGCGGCGATCGGAGCCGGCGGAAGATCAGTCGTTGTGCCCTTCGGGCGTGCCGTCCGGGGCGAAGGCGCCGTCGGCTCCCCCGGTGTCGAGGTGCACGTGCTGGTGACCCTGCCCGGCATCGATGTTGATCTGATCGAGTTGGGTGGCGGCCACCGACCACATGGTCACGGCGAGGGCCGCCTGTCGGGCGACCAGCGCCAACTGCTCACCGGTTCCCGTGGCCGCAGCGGGCAGGGCAAGGGCGTCGACGGCGAGGGCGGCCTGGGCCACCGCGCTGCGCAGACCGCCTCGGGCGACGTTCGTCGCGGTCGTACCGGAGGGCGGATCGGCGAACTGCTCGGTCAACTTCCGCATGGTCTGCTGCCACTGACGGACCTGCGCCGCCTCGGGTGGACGTCCCGCGTCCGACGCCTGCCGGATAGCCGCGAGAATCGGCGAAAGCTCGCCCCCGGTCCGATGTGCCAGGTCGGTGAGTTCGATGATCTGCTGCACGTCGCGCTCGGCTTCGGCCTCCTGCAACTGCGCGATGCCCGCCTCGGCCTGGCTCGGCCGTCCCACGGAGTATCCGATCAGCCCGCCGAGCAGACCCGCGCTCAGCGCTACCGCAGCGGCACCGAGGAGCAGCCGGGTGGTGGGACGCGATGTCCGTGCCGGCGGAGCGAGCAGATAGGAGGGCCTTCCGGTCTTTCGGGACATGGCACTCCTCACCTCAATGGCCGCCTGGCTGGGAGACTAACGCTTTCCGCCACAACCGTCGATACTTACGACGCACGGTGGGGCGCTTTCGTCCACTTAGACGAAAGCGCCCCACCGTCGGGCCTGCGGCTCGGCGTACCCGCGGATCAGCCCTGGGCCGCTGGCGAATCTTCCGACCGGGCGGCGACCAGCAACGCCACCAGGTCGTCGAGGCTGTCCAGGGTACGGCCGCCGTCGTTCAGCTCGACCTCGACGCCGTACTCCAGCTCGATCGCGTCGACCAGGCGCAGCAACCCGAGTGAGTCGACGCCGAGGGAGATCATGGAGCCGCCGGCCAGCACGTCGGACGCCGACACCTCCCCCGCCGTGGCCTCGCTCACCAGGGCCGCGACCCGGGTACGCAGTTCGGTGCCATCCACTGTCAGGACTCCTTCTCGGACTGTCGGATGATCTCGGCGATCTCGGCGATGGTCGGGGTCTCGAAGAAGGCGTCGAGCGGCACCTCGACCCCGAGTCGCTGCTGGATGCGGCCGCTGATCCGGGTGATGGTCAACGAGTGCCCGCCCAGGTCGAACAGGTCCTCGTGCACACCGACGTCGGGGATCCGCAGCACCTCCTGCCAGATCAGCCGCAGTTGCGCCAGCAGCGGGTCGTCGTCGGCCGGTGCGGTGTCGGCGGTGTCTGCCACCGCCGCGTCGGCGGGGCCGGTCGTCCGGGGAGCCGGGGCGGGCAGCGCGTTCCGGTCGACCTTGCCGTTCGGGCTCAGCGGCAACCGGTCGAGCGGCACGTAGTCGGCGGGCAGGGCCGCCTGCGGCAGGCTCGCCGCCAGATGCCGGCGCAGGTCGGCCGGCTCCACGGCGGTGTCCGGCCGGGGCACCAGGTAGGCGACGAGGCGCGGCTCGTCGCCGTCCGACCAGAGCACGGTGACCGCCTCGGCCACCCCCGGATGGTCGAGCAGCCGGGCGTCGATCTCCCCCAGCTCGATCCGGTGTCCCCGGATCTTCACCTGGTGGTCGGTGCGGCCGAGGAACTCGATCCGCCCGTCCGGCAGCCAGCGGCAGCGGTCGCCGGTGCGGTACAGCCGCCCGCCGACCAACCCGGACGGGTCCGGCACGAACCGCTGCGCGGTGAGATCGTCCCGCCGCAGATAGCCGACGGCCAGTCCGGCGCCGGCCAGGTGGAGTTCACCGGGCAGCCCGATCGGTGCCGGATGTCCCGCCTCGTCCAGGACGTACGCGCGCACGTTCGGCAACGGCCGGCCGATGGTGACCTCGGCCGGGTCGGCGGGGAGGTCCGCCATCGTGGCGTACACGGTGGCTTCGGTCGGCCCGTACCCGTTGATCAGCCGGGCGGTGCGGGCCCGCAGCTCCCGGGCCAGGGTGACCGGCAGCGCCTCGCCGCCGGCGACCGCTACCAGCGGTGGCGCGGCGGCCTCGCCCGACCCGCCGAGGCCGGCCTCCAGCAGCACCCGCCAGCCGGACGGGGTGGCCTGGGCGTGGGTCACGCCGGCGGCGCCGACCAGCGCCAGCACACCCGCGCCGTCCAGGGCGCTGACCGTCGAGGCGACCACCACCCGGCCCCCGGTGACCAGCGGCAGGAAGACCTCCACCGTGGAGATGTCGAACGACAGCGAGGTCAGGTGCAGCCACCGGTGCGTCGGGTCGCTGCCCAACAGGTCCCGTACGCCGAACAGCATGTTGGCCAGGGCCGCGTGGCGCACCGCCACGCCCTTGGGACGGCCGGTGGAGCCGGAGGTGTACAGCACGTAGGCCAGCGCGTCGGCGTCCGCTGCCTCGGCCGGCGCCGCCGGCACCGGGCCGTCGAGCAGGACGACGGTGTCGAGGGCGAGGGTGGGCCGGTCCGATGCGGTCGCGGTGCCGGTCACCACCAGCGCCGGGGCGGCGTCGGCGAGCACCGTCTCCTGCCGGGCGGGCGGGTGAGCCGGGTCGATCGGCAGGTAGGCGGCGCCGCTGCGCAGCACCGCCAGCAGGGTCACCACCGCCTGCCAGGAGCGGTCGAGGGTGACCGCCACGAGCGCACCGGGGCCGATGTCGCGCTGCCGCAACGACGCGGCGAGCCGCCGGGTGGCCTCGTCCAGTTGGCGGTAGCTCAACGTCAGGTCACCGTCGACCACGGCCGGCGCGTCCGGGTCCGCGGCGACCCGGGCGGCGAACAGCGCCGGCACCGTGGCCTCGGCGGGGTAGCTGCGGGCGGTGTCGTTGAAGGCGCGGGTGACCTGGTCGAGTTCGTCGTCGGGCAGCAGCGGCAGTTGGGCCACCAGCCGATCGGGATCGGTGAGCGCGGCGGCGAGCAGGGTACGCAGGTGGGCGCCGATGCGTCGTACCGCGTCGGTGTCGATGGCCGTGGGGCTGTGCTGAAGGCTGACCGTGATGCCGGTGGGCGCGTCCACGATCTGTACGTGCAGCGCGTTACGGGCGGCACCGCTGAACAGGGTCCACTCCACCTGACTGGTCACCCCGGGGAAGACCGGCTCGGCGCCGCGTCGCCGGTAGCCGATGCTGACCGGGGTCAGTGCCGGTGCGGGCCGCAGGCCGGTCACGGCGTGGGCCAGCGGCACGGCCCGGTGCCGGTACATCTCGCGCAGCCGGGCCCGCAGGGCGAGGGCGTGCTCGCGGAAGGTTCCCTCGGTCGCGTCGGCGGCGACCGGCAGCTCGTTGACGAAGAGTCCGACCTGGTCGGCCTCGTCGGGGGTACGGGTGGACAGCGCCACCCCGACCGGGATGCCCCGGTTGCCGTAGCGGGCGAGCAGGGCGTGCAGCGCCGCGAAGAGCAGCTCGAAGCGGCTCACCCCAAGCGATCCGGCCACCCGGTCGACGTCGTCGACCAGGTCGGCGGGCAGGTCGGCGGCGACCGCGACGCCGGGCTCCGCGCTGCTGGGCAACCGGCGCAGTCCGGGCAGGACCACGTCACCCGGGCCGGACCAGTGCCGGGCCCAGTAGGCGCGGGCGGCGGGCAGGTCGACCGCGACCCGCTGCTGTTCGGCCGCGGCGAGGCCGGCGTAACCGTCGGCGCGGGGCGGCGGGTCGGTCGGTGCGCCCTGCCGGGCGGCGTCGTACGCGGTGGCCAGGTCCCGGGCGAGCACGTCCTTGGAGGTGCCGTCGAAGGCCAGGTGGTGTGCGGTGACCAGCAGCAGATGACCGCCGTCGGCGCCGGTGAGCAGGGTGAACCGGGCCAGCGGTCCGGTGCCGAGGTCGAACGGGCGGGCGATCTCCTCGGCGATCCGGGCGTCGGTCAGTTCCCCGAAGCCGACCGAGGTGCGGGTGTCCGCTGGCGCCAGGCGCGGGGTGCCGTCGTGGTCACCGGCGATCCGGGCGGTCAGGATCGGATGCCGTTCGGTCAGCGCCGCGCAGGCCGCGACGAGGGCCCGCCGGTCGAGTTCGGCGCCGAACCGTACGCCCAGCGCCATGTGATACGCCGTGCCGGCGGCCCCGGCCTGCTCGGTGAACCAGACCGCGTGCTGTGCGTACGTCGCCTCGGCGGTGCCCACATCTGCTCCCAAGGTTTTGTGCTGGTGGTGGTCAGTTGTCGAACAGGTCGGTGAGTTGCCGCTTGAGCACCTTGCCGCCCTCGTTGTGCGGCAGGTGGTCGAGCACCAGGAGCCGGGCGGGAAGTTGGTAGTCGGCCAGCCGGTCGGCGAGGAAGCCGCGCAGCACGGGCAGGGACAGGTCGTCCGGGCCGGCCGGCGGGCGGGGTACCACGGCGGCGGCCACCGCCGACCCGAGCACCGGATGCGGTACGCCGAGCACGGCGGCCTCGGCGACCAGGGGGTGCTCGTACAGGGCGGCCTCCACCTCCAGGGTGGAGACCTTGAACGCGCCGGTCTTGATCACGTCCTGGTGCCGGTCGGTGAGGTACAGGTAGCCGTCGGCGTCCAACCGGCCGACGTCGCCCATCCGGACCCACCCGTCACGGAAGGTGGCCCGGTTGGCGGCCTCGTCCCGGTAGTAGGCGCGGGGGAAGGGGGCGCGCAGCCACACGTCACCGGTCGTCCCGGCGGGCAGCGGGTTACCGTCGGCGTCGGCGACCATCAGTTGCCCGCCGACCGGCCGGCCGACCGCGTCCCGACGCGCCGGATCGTAGATCATCGTGGTCTGCGCGGGAGCCGCCTCGGTGGAGGTGTAGTAGTTGACGATTGTCGCCTCCGGAAAGGCTTCGGCCAGCCGAGCCGCGACCGCCGGGGCCAGCGCCGCGGCGGTGGACCCGATCAGCTGTACGCCGCTGGTGTCGCGCCCGCGCAGCGCGCCGGAGTCGAGCAGTTCGACGGCGATCGACGGGACCACGAAGACGGTGCCGGTGCCCGGGGCCTCGACCAGCCGGGCGAACCGGACCGGGGTGAAGCGGGGCAGGGTCAGCGCGCCGGCCTTCGCGGTCAGCGCGTTGAGCAGCATGGTCTGCCCGGCGTTGGTGCCGATGGCGAAGGCGTGCAGGAACCGCTGCGAGTGGGCCAGGGCCAGCCGGCGGGGATGGCTCGGTGCCCCGGCGGTGAGGTTGGCGTGGCTGGCCGCCACCCCCTTGGGACGCCCGGTGGTGCCAGAGGTGTAGAGGATCTGCGCGAGGTCACCGGGGCGGGCCGCCGACCCACCGCCGCCCGTGTGGTCGGCCTCGACGGGAACGTGGTCGGCGGCGGGTGCCTCGGTGAGCAGGTCCGCGCAGGTCCAGACCGGCAGGCCGGGCGGCACGGGCGGGGTGGGGGTGTCGTCGCCGTACACGACGGCGGTGGCCGCGCAGTGGGTCAGCGCGTACTCCAGTTGACCGGCGGCGAGCCGGTCGGACAGCGGCACGGCCACACACCCGGCCCGCAGCACGCCGCAGTAGGCCACCGCGAAGCGGGTCCAGTCGCGGGCCCCGAACAGCAGGCCGACCCGATCCCCCCGGCGCAGGCCACGCGCCCGCAGCGCGGCGGCGACCGCGTGCGCACCGGCGGACCATTCGGCGAAGGTCAGGGTGGCCACCCCGTGCACCTCGACCGCCACCTGGTCCGGATGCAGGCCGGTACGCCACTCCAGCAGGTCGGGCACCGTCCGGGGCGCCGGCAGGGCCCGCTCGGGCGTCGTCGGGGCCCGCTCGGGCGTCGTCGGGGGCACCTCAGGCCGCCTCTCGGCCGGAGGTTGCCGGGCTCGGGGCGACGGCCGCGACCCGGGCCCGACGTTCCTCGATGCCGACCAGGTCGTCCGGTGGCGCGTCGGGCACCTGGTCGTCGAAGCGGGCCAGCACCGGCGCGGCCAGCGCCACCACCGCCGTCACCGCGATGCAGAGCCCGAACAGCACGTAGAGCAGGCCGTGGCCGCGCCCCGGGCCGACGCCGAGGACCACGCCGACCGTGCTGGCCAGCGCGCCGTCGGCCAGCAGCATCGGCTCGGCGATCCGGGCGGCGGCGGGGGCGACGAGGCCCCAGCCCAGCGGGAGGGTGGACTGCGCGACCATCTGGTTGAGCGCGAAGACCCGGCCGTGCACGCGGGGCGGCACCTTGGTCTGGATGATCGTGTTGTAGACGCCGTTGACGATGGCCAGCGACGCGTACATGCCGAAGGCGCCGGCGGCGATCAGCAGCAGGTTCGGTCGTAGGCCGGTCAGCATGGCGGCCACCGCGATGCCGACGGTGCCCAGCAGCACCGCGCGCATCCGGCGGTGCCGGGGTCCGCCCCAAACCAGCATCACCAGGCCGCCGGTGGCGGCGCCGACCCCACCGGTGAGCGCGACCTGCGCGACCTGATCGAGGTCGGCGAAGCCGAGCACCAGCGGGGAGAGCAGGAACAGGACCGGGAAGAGGAAGAAGTTCAGCGCCGCGAAGAAGGTCAGCATGGCCCGGAACTCCCGGCGCCGCAGTGCGTACCGCAGGCCGGCGACGATCTCCGCGCCGATGCTCTCGCGCCGTTGCAGGGCCAGGGTGCGGGGGAACTTCACCACCGCCAGCACCGTGATGGCGAAGGCGTAGAAGGCCACGTCGACGAGGAGGATGCCGCGCAGCCCGACGGCCTGGAGCAGGGCCACGGCAGCCAGCGGCACGACGAACTGGGTGAGGCCGACGGCGGTCTGGGCGAGGCCGTTGGCGTGACCGAGGAACCGCTTGGGCACCAGCTGCGGCACCGCCGAGACGAACGCGAGGCGTTGGAAGGCCAGCGCCACGGACAGCCAGGCGGTGAACGGGTAGAAGTGCCACACCTCGGCCAGGTCGAACAGCACCAGCACGGCCAACGCCGCGTTGCCGCCGCCCGCCGCGACACAGGCGGTCAGCAGCACGGCCCGCCGGCTGAACCGGTCGATCAGCGCACCGGCCAGCGGCGAGATCAGCAGGCCGGGCATCAGGGCCAGCACGGCGAACAGCGCGAACCGGGCGAGCGACCCGGTCTGCGTGTAGATCCACAGTGGGACGGCGAAGGTGGTCAGCGCGCTGCCCATGCCGGAGAGGATCTGACCGGCGGCGACGAGGCCGAAGCGGCGCAGGCTCGGCGGCGGTGCGCTGTCCGTCCTGGTCCGGGTGGTCGGCGGCTGGTCGGGACCACGGTGGGAGACGGCGGCGAGCTGCCAGGCCGGCTCGGTGGCATCCGGCTCCGCCGGGGCGGCCGGGGCGGCCGGGGCGGCCGGGGCGGCCGGGGCGGCCGGGGCGGCCGGGGCGAGCTTCACCGGGGCGGCCGGGGCGGGCGCGTCGACCCGCCGGTGTACGCCGGTGACGATCTCGGCCAGTTCGGCGGCCCGGTACTTGAGGAAGTAGTGGCCGCCCTCGTCGATCACGGCGAGCGCGGTGCGGTCGCTGAGGAAGTGCCACTCCTGGTAGCGCTCCTCGTAGAAGTCGGTGCCCCGGTCGCGCTCGCCGACCACGGAGATGATCGGCGCCCGCAGCGGGGTGACCCGCTGGCGCATCAGGTCGGTGAAGTACTCCTCGGACACCTCGGCGTCGTGGCGCATCGCCCGGATCAGGAACCGGACCTCGTCGGGCGCGAGCTGCCCGATGTTGGTGCCCTGCGCCTGTAGCCAGGTGCGGTAGATCCGGTCGCTGCGCAGCCGTTCGGCCAGCCGCAGACGCAGCAGGGGGCCGAGCAGTCCGCCGGCGGGCCGGCCGAACGGGAAGACCGCGCCGAGGTACACCGCCTGCAACTCCCGGCCGCTGGCCTCCAGCCGGCGGGCCACCTCCACCGCGAGGGCCCCACCCGGTCCGCAGTGGCCGTAGAGGATCAGTGGCCCGCTCACCCGGTCCAGGATCTCGGCGACCACGTCGGCGGCGACCTCGGCGATGGGCGCGGGGTCGTCGGCGACGCCGATGTCGTGTCCGGGTACGGCCACCGACAGCAGCCGGTGGCCGGGCGGCAGCGCGTCGGCCAGCGGTTGGTACACCACGGCGCTGCCACCGCCGTACGGCACGCAGACCAGGGTGGCGATCCGCTCGGCGGCGGGCACCGGCGGGGTCAGTTCGTGCAGCAGGCCCGCACTGCCGGCGCCGTCGCCGCAGACCAACTCGGCCAGCTCGCGTACGGTGCGGTGGCGGAACAGGTCCATCACGCTGACCGTCGGTGCGCTCGCACCGAGGACCTCGGGCAGTTCCCGGCGCAGCCGGGCCACCACCTGCGTGGCCAGCAGCGAGTGCCCGCCCAGGTCGAAGAAGTCGTCGGTGGCGCCCACCTCCGCGACCCCGAGCACCGCCTGCCAGATCCCGGCCACCAGGGTCTCGACCGGGCCGTCCGGCGCGACCCGCTCGGCGCTGGTCGCCGGCTCGTCGGTCGGGTCGGGCAGGGCCCGCCGGTCCACCTTGCCGTGTTCCTGCAACGGCAGCCGGTCCAGCAGCACCCAGCGGCTGGGCAGCATGTGTTCGGGCAGCCGGTCGGCGAGCCGGCGCCGCAGCCGCGCGGGCTCCGGTGGGTCCGTGTCGGCGGCCGGTTCCAGGTAGGCGACCAGCCGGTCGTCCCGCAGCAGCACCGCCGCCTGCCGGACTTCGGGGCAGTCCCGCAGCGCGGCCTCGATCTCACCCAGCTCGACCCGGTAGCCACGGATCTTCACCTGGTGGTCGCGGCGGCCGAGGAACATCAGCTGCCCGTCACCGCGCCAGCGGGCCAGGTCGCCGGTGCGGTAGAGGCGGGCGCCGGGCGGGCCGTACGGGTCGGGCAGGAAACGCTCGGCGGTCAGCTCCGGCTGGTGCAGGTAACCACGGGCGAGCCGGTCGCCGCCGAGGTACAGCTCGCCGGGCACGCCGACCGGCACCGGGCGCATCCGCTCGTCGAGCACGTAGACCCGGGCGTGCGGCAGGGGTCGGCCGATCGGCACCGGACCGGTACCCGCCTCGGTGGCGGTCACCTCGTAGGTGGCGACGCCGACGGTGGCCTCGGTGGGGCCGTAGTGGTTGAAGACCCGGGCCGGGCCGGCGGCCGCGAGCGGCACGACGCGGTCCAGGTCGGACGCCTCGCCGCCGAGGATCAGCGCGCGGGCGGGCAGCAGGTCGCCCGGTTCGGCGTCGGCGGTGAGTGCCGTCAGGTGCGACGGGGTGATCTTCAGGTAGTCGATCTGCCGGGCCCGCAGCCGCTCGGCGAGTTCGGCGCCGGTGCACCGGCGCGGCAGCAGGTGCACCGCACCGCCGGTGGCCAGCGCCAGGTAGAAGACGGTGACGCTGAAGTCGAACGACATCGACTGCATCAGCCCGTACCGGGCGGCCGGGACGACCTCGAACCGGTCGGCCACCCCGTCGAGGTAACGCAGTACCTGCCGATGGGCCACGGCCACCCCCTTCGGGGTGCCGGTGGAGCCGGAGGTGTAGATGACATAGGCGAGGTTGTCGCCGGTGGCCCCGGTGCCGGGTGCGGTGTCCGGCCCGGTGGCCACGTCGGCGGCGATGGCGTCGAGGCAGACCGTGGTCACCTCGGCCGGCAGCAGGTCACGCAGCTCCGGGCTGGTCAGCACGATCCTCGGGCGGGCGTCGGCGAGCATCAGGCCCAGCCGGGCGGCCGGCTGCTCCGGGTCCAGCGGCAGGTAGGCGCCGCCGGCCCGGAGCACCCCGAGCAGGGTCACGGCCAGCTCGACCGACTGTTCCAACAGCACCCCGACGAGATCGTCCGGTCCGACGCCACGGCCGCGGAGCCAGGCGGCGAGTTGGTTGGCCCGGCGGTCCAGTTCCCGGTAGCTGATCGCCTCCGACTCACCGACCACCGCCGGGGCGTCGGGGGTGGCGGCGACGTGCCGGTCGATCAGGTCGGCCAGGGTGCTCGCGGTGTCGGTGACGCCGGTGGTGTCGTCGCTGTCGGGCCGGCCGAGCGCCAGCGTGCGTTCCTGCTCGGCGGGATCGAGCAGGTCCAGGTCGACCACCGGCCGGTCCGGTTGGGCGACCGCGCCGCGCAGCAGCGTCTCGAAGCTGGCGGCCAGTCGCCGTACGGTGGCGGCGTCGAACAGGTCGCTGTTGTAGACGAACATGCCGCGCAGGCCGTCGGCGCTCTCGCCGACGTACAGCGACAGGTCGAAGCGGGCGGTCGAGGCGTCGGTGCCGACGCCCTCGGCGCGCAGCCCGGCCGGCCACCCGTTCCCACCCTGGTCGTAGTTCTGCAGGGTGAACAGCACCTGGAAGACAGGCGTACGGCTGACGTCCCGCACCACGTTGAGTTCGGCCACCAGGCGCTCGAACGGGATCTCCTGGTGGGCCAGGGCCCGTACGACGGTGGTGCGGGTACGCCGCAGCAGGGCCGCGAAGCTCGGTTCGGTGGCGGGGGCGTCGGCGCTCGCGCCGACCGGGGACAGGTCGGCACGCAGGGCGAGGGTGTTGACGAACAGGCCGACGAGGTTCTCCAGTTCCGGCACGACCCGGCCGGCCACCGGGGAGCCGATGGCGAAGTCCCGCTGGCCGCTGTAGCGGAACAGGACGGCCTGTAGGCCGGTGAGCAGCGTCATGTAGAGCGTGCTGCGATGGGCCCGGCTGAGTCGGCGCAGCCCGTCGGTCAGGTCGGCGTCGAAGGCGAAGCGGTGGGTGCCCCCGGCGTACGACAGCACGGCCGGGCGGGGCCGGTCGGTGGGCAACTCCAACGGTGGTACGCCGGCCAGCGCCTTGCTCCAGTACGCGAAACCGTCGCCGGTCGCCGGTCCGTCCAGCCGGGCCCGTTGCCAGGCGGCGTAGTCGAGGTAGCCGGTCGTCGGGGCCGACGGTGCGGTGCCGCCGTCGCGCAGCGCGCCGTAGGTGGCGGCCACCTCGCCGAGGAGGATGTCCAGCGACCAGCCGTCGCTGACGATGTGGTGCATCGCCAGATGCAGCAGGTGCCGTTCGTCGTCGATCCGGACGACGAGCGCCCGCAGCAGCGGGGCGGCGGCCAGGTCGAACGGGGTGTTCACGGCCGTGGTGACCAGTTCCCGGGCGGCGTCCTCGGACGTGGCGGTGGTGACCGTGACCGGTACCCGTACCTCGGGGACCACCTGCACGACGGGTTCGCCGTCGGCGTTCTCGGTGAAGCGCATGCGCAGGCTGTCGTGCCGGGCGGCGGTGGCGTCGAGGGCGGCGCGCAGCAGGTCGACGTCCAGCGGCCCACGCAGCCGCACCGTCGAGTAGACGACATACGCGGCGGTGCCGGGGGTCAACTGTTCGGTGAACCAGATCCGCTCCTGGCCGAACGACAGGCGAGGGGGATCGACAGAACGGTATATCTCCGGCGAGCCGGCACGAATCACTGCCGGCACGTCAACGTTGGTCACGCAGCGCCTCACTCCGATGACGGATGGGAGCCAGTAGTGTGCATGCCGCATCCAACAGGTTGGATCGGCTGATCGGTCCACTGTGTAACACTCGATCGATCGATCCGGCAGCCGGACGGCCCGTTCTACGGTCGGGAATGCGATTCGCAGACGTCGTCATCCCCGTCGAGTGGGCCTCGGAGCCGCTGCTGCACGCCGAGTTCTCGGGCACCGGAGCCGGTACGGCCCCGCTGACCTGGGCCCAGCAGGTGCTCTGGCGCTCGATCAGCCGGTTCGGCTCCAACCACCAGTTCCTCAACCTGCGGCGTACCGTGGCGATCTCGGCGCGGGCCGGGATCGACGTGGCCACCGCCACCCGGGCGGTGGGAGCGCTGGTCAGCCGGCATGCCGCGCTGCGCACCCGGCTGCCACTGCGCGACGGCGAGCCACATCAGGAGGCGGTGCCGGCCGGGGTGCTGCCGCTGCTGGTCTGCGTCGGGACGGGTGATGGCGCGCAGGCGGCCCGAGCGGCCGCCGGCCGGCTCGGCGACGTCGCGTTCGACCATGCCGCCGAGTGGCCACTGCGCATGGCGCTGGTGACGGTGGACGAGCGGGTCCGGCAGGTCGTGCTCGTGTTCAGCCACACCACGGTGGACGCCCACGCCGCCGAGGTGGTGTTGCGTGATCTCCGGCTACTGCTCCTACGTGGCAGCCTGCCCACCCCGCCCGGCCCGCAGTCGACCGAGGTGGCCCGGCTCCAGCACGGCGCGGACCGGCGGCGCTCCGAGCGGTCGGTGGCGTACTGGCTGCGCGAGTACCAGCGACTGCCGCAGGAGCCGATGGAGCCGACCGGGCCGGGGCTCGACCCGCCGTTTCGCCGGGGCGTGCTGGTCTCGTCCGCCGTGGACACCGCCGCCCGCCTGATCGCCGCCCGACACCGGGTCAGCGTTCCCGCGGTGCTGGCGGCCGGCTACTACGCGATGGCCGCCCGCAACTCCGGCCGTACGATGTCCGGTCTGTTCCCGATGGCGCACAACCGGTTCCGCACCGAGTACGCCAACGCGGTGGCCAACCTCGGCCAGATCGGCTTCTGCGTCGTGGATCTGGCCGGCCGGCCCGACTTCGGTGAGGTGCTGTCCCGGGTCTGGGCCGCCTCGCTCAACGGGCTGCGGCACGCGTACTACGAGCCACCGGCGCTGCGCCAGACGTTCGAGGAGCAGGGCATCGAGTTCGACCCGGCGTTCCGCGCGCACTACTACTTCAACGACGTCCGCCTCTCGGTCGGCGGCGGCGAGTCGGCACCCGAGGCCACCGCCGACGACCTGCGGGCCGCCATGGCCAGCAGCACGTTCTCCTGGACCGCCGGGTTGCACCAGGCGTCCTGGCACCTGCTGACCCACGTGGTCGACGAGCCGGGCGGGGTGGGCATCACCCTGACCGCGGACACCCGGCTCATCGCGATGGACGCCATCGAGCCGTTCCTGCGCGACATGGAGGAGCTGCTGGTCAGGGCGGCGCACACCGACGTACCGTGGCCCTGGTCGACGACCACCGCCACTGCCGCCTCCGGGTCGACCAGGGTCGCCACCGAGCCGGTCGCGGTCGACGGCGAAGAGATCGTGTCGGTGCCGTTCGACGGCGGACGCGACGCGAGCGCGCCGCTGACCTGGGGGCAGCGGGCCATGTGGCGGAGCATGGACGAGTTCGACTCCCCCGCCGGATACCGGGTGCTGAGTCTGCCCCGCAAGCTGCCCGTCCCCGCACGGTCCGAGGTGACCGTCGCGCGAGCGCTTCAGGCGGTCGGTGCGCTGGTCGCCCGGCACGAGTCGCTCCGCACCCGGTTCCGCCGCCGCGACGACGAGCTGCACCAGGAGGCGACCGGGGCCGGGCGGCTGCCCGTGCTCGTGCACGCGGTGCCCCGGCCGCAGGACGATCCCGACGGCCGCGACGCGGCCGCCGCGCTGACCGCCCGGCTGCGGGCGCCCCGCTTCGACCACGTCGCCGAGTGGCCGCTGCGGATCGCGTTGGTCACCGTCGCCGACCGGGTACGGCAGGTCGTGGCGGTCTTCAGCCATGCCACCGTCGACTTCCACGCCAGCGACCTCGTGTTGCGCGACCTGCGGGCGTTGCTGCTGTCCGCAACGGCGCACCGCGCACCCGGACTCCAGTCACTGGATCTCGCCGAGCGGGAACGCGACGTCGAGCAGCGGCGCTCGCAGCGGGCGGTGGCGTACTGGGTCCGTGAACTGGACGGTCTCGCCCCCAGCCTGTCCGAGCCGGTCGGGTCGGCGCCGTCGCCCCGCTACCGCCGTGGTTCGCTGGTCTCCGCGGCGGTACACCACGCGGTGCGGCTGGTCGCCGCCCGGTACCGGACCAGCACCGCCAACGCGATCCTGGCGGCCACCGCCGCCGGGCTGAGCGGCGACGGTGGACAGCCGACGTGCGGGATCGTCGTGATGGCCAACAACCGTTTCCAGCCCGGCCACGAACAGGCCATCGGCACGCTCAACCAGATCGGACTGTGTCGGCTGGACCTGGCCGGTCGGCCCGACTTCGCCGAACTGCTGTCCCGGGCGGGACGGGCGGCGTTGAACGCCTACCGGCACGCCTACTACGACCCGGCCGTGTGGGAGAGCACCTTCACCGACCTGGGCCACGATCACCGGACCTTCCTGGCGCACTACTGCTATCTCAACGACGCCCGGCTGTCCCGTGAGGTCGACCCGGCACAGCCGGGCCCGGACGAGGCCGACCTGCGGGCGATGACGTCGGGCAGCGACTTCCGCTGGTTGACCGAGCTGGAACAGTTCCCGTGGCGCTGCCGGGTACAGGTGCTCGACGCGCCCGGTGCGGTCGAGTTGGTCGTCACGGCCGACACCCGGTACTTCCCGGCGCAGCGGGTCGAGCCGTTCCTGCGCGGCATCGAGGCGCTGCTGGTCGAGGCGGCTGTCCAGGACGTGCCCTGGCCGTGGTCGCCGGCACCCGCCGCGCGGTGAGGCGCGCGTGCCGACCGATAACCGCTCGACCGGGAGCCCGGCGGATGTGAGGATCCGGCGATGTCCACCTCACGTCGTGACCTGCTGCGTTGGCAGTTCGAGCTGACCTGGTCGTTGTTCGACTACCACCTGCAACGGTTGGCACCGGTCCATTTCCGGTGGGAGCCGGTCGCGCACTGCTGGACGGTCCGCCCGGACGCGGCGGGCCGGTGGGTACCGGATTGGGCCGACACCGAACCCGATCCGGTACCGGTGCCCACGATCGCCTGGCTCACCTGGCACATCGGCTGGTGGTGGGGCGTCACCCTGGACCACCTGCAGGGCCGGCCGCCGCGCGAGCGCACCACGGTCCACTGGCCAGGCGACGGTACGGCCACCATCGCCTGGCTGGGTGACCTGCGGACGGAGTGGCTCGACGTCCTGGGCCGGCTGACCGACGCGGACCTCGACGAGATCGCGCCGTTCCCGTGGCCGCACGACCCGGAGCACACCGTCGCGCACCTGCTCGCCTGGGTCAACGCCGAGTTGATGAAGAACGTCGCCGAGATCGGCCAACTCCGGCTGTTGCACCAGGCGGGTGCGGCCTGACCCACGCCTGCGTCGGCCAGCGTCCGGGCGGACAGTCCTACGTCGCCATGCGGCGGGTCAGCTCGGCCGCCCGGTACGCCGCGACCTGCCGCGCCTGGCTGGACACGAAGCGCCGCAGTAGTGCCGGGGCGGTGGCCGTGACCTGCTCGTGTACCCGGGTGCCGGCCGCCTCGGCGGTCAGGTCCACCACTGCCCGCAACCGTACCCGGCCGGGGCTGCGCACGTCGCTGACCAGTTGACCGTTCGGCCGGGTGGCGACCATGCGTACCCGGATCGGGTTGTCCCACCGCAGCAGTCGCAGGAACCGGAACCGCTCGACGGCGACGTAGTCGGTCACCGTACGTCCCTCGGCGTCCCGGCTGGTGCGTACGTCCCGCACGGCCACCACCAACGGCGACAGCCCGATGTAGCTGTGCGGGTCGCTCAGGTGGCGGTACACCTCGTCCACAGTGGCGGCGACCACGCAGGTGGTGGCGAAGGCGATGACGGGTCCGGATGGCTCGGGCACACCTCATCCTGCCACGGCCACGGCGGCCCGACATCTGTAGAAGTGAATCATCGAAATGTTTGGTCACCCGTCGGATGACCGGCCGTGAGCTGCGCCGTAGCGTCAACGCGATTCACCTCGCACGGGCTCGATCACTGAACGTGGTCACCGTGCGAGCGTCGTGGGACTCCGCGACGGACCGCTCCGGCGGTGGTGGATCGGAGCCCCGTGCTGTCCTTTCAACCCCCAAAAGGAGCAGAGGTGCCCCTACAGCCCCATCGATCACGTGGTCGACGTACCGCGGCGGTGTTGCTTTCCACCACCCTCGCCGCGTCCCTGACCACAATCGCCGCCAATCCCGCATCGGCCGCACCTGAGGACGCTGACACCCGGTCGAACCCGGTCTTCCTCACCGGCCCCAACGAAGGCACGCCCGAAGACATCGCGATCCGCTACCTGCGTGGCAATCCCGCTCCGCACGGGGTGACCGCCGCCGACCTGAGTGATCTGAGCATCCTGTCCAGCTTCACCAGTCGGCACAACGGTGTCACCCACGTCAACCTGGCCCAACGGCACCAGAACCTGGAAGTCTTCGGCGCCACCGCCACGGTGAACATCGCCAAGGACGGCAGCGTCATCCTGGTCGGCGACACCCTCGTCGCCGACCTCGCCAAGAGCACCTCCGGTGCGGCCTCCCTCAACGCCATCGACGCGGTCGAAGCCGCCGCCGACGGCCTGGACCTCGCCACCCCGAAGAGCCCCAAGGTACTCAGCCGCACCGGCGGCGCCGCACAAAAGACCGTCGTCTCCGAAAGCGGCATCTCCGACGAACCCATCCCCGCCAAACTCGGCTGGCAACCCACCGAAGACGTCCTCCGCCTCGCCTGGCAACTCGTCATCGACGACGCCACCGACGCCCACCTCTGGAACGCCACCGTCGACGCCGAAACCGGCGAACTGCTCGACACCGACGACTGGACCGTGCACCACGACGAAGACGAGCTGCACTCGACGCTGGGCGGCCACGTTTCCGGCCGTCAGTTGGCGTCCGGTAGCTCCGGCCTCGGCACGCCCGACCCGGTGCAGGACGGCTCCAGCTACCACGTCTACGGCTACCCGACCGAGAGCCCGAACGACGGCCCGCGCAGCGTGGTGACCAACCCGGCCGACGCGCTCGCCTCGCCGTACGGCTGGCACGACACCAACGGGGTGCCCGGCCCGGAGTTCACCACCACCCAGGGCAACAACGCCCACGCCTACCAGGACCAGGACAACAACAACCAGCCGGACTTCGGTAGCAGCCCCGACGGCGGCCCGGGTCTGACCTTCAACTTCCCGCTCGACCTCGACGAGCACGCCCAGAACTACCGGGACGCCGCGACGGCGAACCTGTTCTACTGGAACAACATCATCCACGACGTCGCGTACCGCTACGGCTTTGACGAGGCGTCGGGCAACTTCCAGATGAACAACTACGGCCGTGGCGGTGTGGGCGGCGACTACGTCCGCGCCGAGGCCGCCGACGGTGGCGGCAGCAACAACGCCAACTTCTCCACCCCCGCCGCCGACGGCGGCACCCCCCGCATGCAGATGTACCTGTGGCCCGGCAACCAGTTCGGCGCCCAGAACCAGATCGTCGTCGACGGCGTCGGCTCCTTCGACGCCACCTGGTCGCGGTTCAGCCCGGCGCCGACGGTCGCCGGTCTGCCGGGGCACCAGTTCGTGTACGCCGGCAACGGCTGCGCCACTTCCGCGTACCCGGCGACCCTGCCGGGTGGCAACTGGATCGCGGTGGTCGACGGCGGCACCACCGCCTGCACCTACCTGCTGCGTACCCAGGTCGCCCAGTCGCTGGGCGCCAAGGCGGTCGTGGTGGCGCACAACGCCACCGGCGCCGCGCCGGTGCTGACCGGTGCGATGACCACCGCGCCGGTCGCCATCCCGGCGGTCGCGGTCAGCCAGGCCGACGGCAACACCATCAAGGCCGCCATCGCCGATGGTCCCACCGCTGGTTCGGTCCGCAAGCACCCGAGCCACCCGGGCATCCGCGACGGTGACCTCGACGCCGGAATCGTCATCCACGAGTACGGTCACGGCATCTCGCTGCGGCTGACCGGCGGTCCGGGCATCAACTGCCTGACCGGCAACGAGCAGATGGGCGAGGGCTGGAGCGACTACTTCGCCATCACCACGCTGCTCGACCCGAAGCTCGACACCGCGGAGGGTACGCGCGGCCTGGTGCCGTACGTGCTGTTCCAGGAGGACCGGAGCGGCAACGGGCTGCGGCCGCGGCCGTACTCGCGCAACATGGATCTTCAGCCGTTCACCTACGACAGCATCAAGACCGGTGGCTGGCTCAACGGCACCTCGCTGGCCGCGCCGCACGGCATCGGTCACGGCTGGGCCGCCGTGTTGTGGGACATGACCTGGGACCTGATCGACAAGCACGGTCTGAACCCCAACGTCTACGACGCCTGGAACACCGGCGGGAACAACCTGGCCATGCAGTTGGTGATGGACGGGTTGAAGATGCAGGGCTGTGGCCCCGGCTTCGTCACCGGCCGCAACGCCATCATCGCCGCCGACGCGGCGCTGACCGGCGGCGAGAACTCCTGCACCCTGTGGTCGTCGTTCGCCCGTCGTGGTCTCGGCTACAGCGCCGTCCAGGGCACCACCAACCGGGACGACAACACCGAGGCGTTCGACACCCACCCGTCCTGCCGCGCCGACTTCATCGGCCGTAGCGCCCAACCCGGCCTGAACACCCTTCCCGCCGGTGACGCCGCACCGATGAAGTTCAAGCTCGCCACCAACCGGGGCCTGGACATCCTGGCCAGCAACTCGCCGTACTCGCGGCTGGTCGACTGCGACACCCTGCGGACCGTCAACCCGGACGGGCCGACGACCCCCCGACCGAGCCCCGTCAAGGCCGTCAACCCCGGCAACTCGACCATGTCGGTCAGCGCCAACGGCCAGTACAACTACGTCTGGAAGACCGACCCCGCCTGGGCCGGCACCTGCCGCGAATTCGTCCTGACCCTCGACAACGGATTCCAGTACCGCAGCTACTTCAAGTTCATCGCCTGACCGGCAATCCAGCTAGAGCGAAGGAGGGAGCGTTCCACACCACGGAGCGCTCCCTCCCGTCCTCCCCACGAAGGGAGCACCTGTGAACCTTTATCCCCGATCGAACCGTGGCCGGCGCACTGCCGCGCTGCTGCTGTCCACGAGCCTCGTGGTTTCTCTGACGTCGCTGTCCACGCCGGCCTCGGCCGCACCGGAGGAAGGGGCGGGCAAGTCGAACCCGCTCTTCCTCACCGCTCCGAACGAGGGCGTCCCGGACAACATCGCCATCAACTACCTGCGGGCCAACCCGGTCCAGTACGGCGTGACCGCCGGCGACCTGAGTGATCTGAGCATCCTGTCCAGCTTCACCAGTCGGCACAACGGTGTCACCCACGTCAACCTGGCCCAACGGCACCAGAACCTGGAAGTCTTCGGCGCCACCGCCACGGTGAACATCGCC